>NZ_JAOQNK010000001.1:2516710-3775065 GCF_025961315.1 Sphingobacterium kitahiroshimense
ATGTAAATGGAGAACTCAATGCTAAAGCACAAGGGCAGGCAATGATCAATACTGCTGTAAATGCACCCCAAGCTTTATCGGTATCTGCGTCCATCATCCAAAAAACTGTTGCAGATAGGGCAATAATCAATAAAGCAACCGTAAAATATTTACTGATATAACTTATAAATGTCTGAAAATGTTTATCATATTGTTTAAAATTTTCATTATTCCAAAGCTTGGTTAAATAAGACTGCGAAACCGATTTGACCACTTCAAGCTCAATCGCTTCAGCCATTTGACGTCCTCCAGCATAAATCACTTCGCCTAGTGTTTTAGTCACAGGTTTTGACTCTCCAGTCACAAAGCTAAAATCTATACAGGCATCCCCGCGGAGCAACACCGCATCTGCTGGTATGATTTCATTATTTCGGACTAAAATCCGATCCCCAACTTTTAAATCGGCCAGCTGAATCGGTTTTTCCTTTTCATCGTGTATCGTTGTTACAGCTACAGGAAAATAACTTCTATAATCACGTTCAAAAGAAATGTGATAATATGTTCTTTCCTGAACCCATTTCCCAATCAATATAAAAAAGACCAAACTACAAAGTGTATCCCCAAAGCCAGCCCCGGTCTGCGAGATCACTTCATATGCGGTACGTACAAATAAGATAAATATTCCCAATGCCAATGGTACATCTAAGTTCAGTCTTTTTTGACGGATACTTAAAAATGCCGATTTAAAATAATCTGAAGCACTATACAGTAAAACAGGCAGTGTAAATAAAAGATTTGCATACCCAAAAAACACCGAATAGTTTTTTTCAAAACCTGCCAGTCCAAAGTATTCAGGGAAGCTCAACATCATCGAATTTCCAAAACAAAAACCTGCTACCGCTATTTTTGCTATCAATGGATTAGCATTAATTTTTTTGCCCGCCTTAACCACATCCTGCAAGGTAATCTTTGGTTCATAACCGATACTTCGCAGTAACTGTACAAGATCACGGAGTGATAATTCCGTATGCTTAAATGTGATACTTGCTTGTCTTTTCATGAAATCAACTTTCGAAACAAGTACATTTGGGTTTATTCTATACAGGTTCTCCAATAACCAGATACAAGAGCTACAGTGAATTACAGGAATGTAAAATGTTATGATCGTGATCTGCTCATCTTTATAGTCAATCAGTTTATCGGTAATAATAGCTTCATCCAAATAAGACAAATCAGCAGTTTTATCAAGGTTTGATTTTCCTGGATGCTGGTTATAGCGATAATAACTTTGCATATTATTATCATGTAAAATCTGGTATACTGTTTGGCAGCCTAAACAGCAGAAATCATGGTTATCAAATTGATAGCCACTGGAGATAACTGCATCACCACAATGAAAACAATGCTGGTCTATTTGAGTTTGTTTGATATCCACCATTACAGATTATTTAAATAGCTTGACTAAATAATTCTTTTTCGTTTTTGGAGTTTTGTAATTTCAGATCAAAAGCCATACAGATATTGCGTAGAAAAGATCTTCCTAATTGGGTTATAAGAACACGATCCTCATGAATAAGAACCAACCCCTCTTCTACCATTTTTTCTAAACGCTTTATAATAGACTCATTTTCAAACAAACCAACCGCTAAGTTTGTTTCTCCTTTACACATCAGATCTAAAATGTTGCGTCTTATAATCAGATCTTCGTCATCAAGTAAATGCCCTTTCACAACCGGCAACTGATTGTTTTCAATCATCTTTTGATATTCCTCCACACTTTTAACATTTTGTGCAAAAGCATCCCACGAATCACTGATAGAAGATACTCCGAGACCAATCAATAAGGGACGATAACGATCTGCATATCCCATAAAATTGCGATGAAGCCTTTGCTGTTGAAATGCAATAAACAATTCATCGCCAGGTTTAGCAAAGTGATCCATTCCAACATCTCTATATCCGGCATCTTGAATAAATTGCTTTCCCAGTGTATAAAGCGCAAGCTTTTCTTCACCTTGAGGTAAGTCTAATTCAGTGTAATGACGCTGTCCAGGCTTTAACCATGGCACGTGCGCATAGCTATAAAAAGAAATACGATCCGGATCAAGCAACAGCGATTCTTTGATCGTTTCTGTTATTGTTTTCAAACTTTGTTTGGGCAGTCCGTAAATCAGATCAAAATTAATAGAAGTATATCCGATAGCACGAGCTTCTTGCATAACGCGACGTACATCTTCCACATCCTGCTTTCTATTTATAGTAAACTGCACAAGCGGATCGAAATCTTGAATTCCCAAGCTTAATCTTCGAAATCCCAACTGATACAAATCGGCTAAGTGTTCATAAGTCGTATTGCCAGGATGTGCTTCGAAAGAAAATGATGCATCGTCTGCGACCTGAGCTTTCGATAAAATACCCGCCAGTAATTTTGCTAAATTCTCTGGAGCAAAAAAGGTAGGGGTTCCACCACCAAGGTGAATTTCAGAAATCAAAGGCGCACCTTCCTTTAATATTGCTGTGTACATCCCCCACTCTTTTAGCAAACTGTCGATATAAGGTATTTCAACTTTATGATTTTTCGTAATTCGGGTATTGCAACCACAATATGTGCACAGACTTTCACAGAATGGCAAATGAATATAGAGACTTATCCCTGCTTTTTTTGATTTTTGATAGGTATGATATACGCGACTAGACCATTCCTTCTCAGAGAATTGGTCGCTATTCCAAAATGGAACAGTTGGGTAACTCGTATATCTAGGGGCTGCAACATTGTACTTCCGTACTAAAGACTGCAAATCTATTCCATTGTTCGAATTCATGAGATTATAATTTTACAGGACATACTTTTAAACAACAACAAGCAGTGCCCACACATTTGCCAGCACCCCACAAATTCAAATTGCGAATTGTCTGTTCGGCAATACCTTTTGGGCTTTGGTCCTCATAAGGTGTATTAGCAACTTGTATATCCAACTTTCCGGCTTCAACTAAGTCGATGTGTTCTGTCCCTAAAGTACGTGTCAGAATACGGCCTACACCCATATCTTTTAACACCCGGAGCATGGAAGCTTCTAGAATATCCTGTGCCGAAATGACAACAACATCTTTCCCTGTAGCATAAACTTTTGTTTCTTCATTTAGCCCATTAGAAATTAATGTCAAATCATGCATTTTACCATTAGCTAATGCTAATAACTCCTTTTCATAGGTCTGAATACTGTAAACAACTACTTTCATGCTATCTTTTTTGATATTCTAAATCCGAACTAGAACAAAAGTAAATAGTCTTCAAATACTTACACATGAAGTTCATCAGCTTAAAAAGTGATCTACGTCACATTTTTAAGCTTAAAAATGCTCTGAAAACGAAAAAGGGTCGCATCCTTGCTGGATGCGACCCTTCTGATCAAAATATCGTGGTAATAAAAGACCTTACTGCTTAACCTTACGAAGTTTTTTAACTGAGAAAATACGAATGGCACTTTTCTCTTTTGCAATTAAATTTTCTTCTCTAAAATCGGCTAAAACACGTGAGATCGTTTCATTTGCAGTACCTGCAATTGTTGCGATTCCCTCTCTTGATATTTGAATAACACATTCATCTTCAATTGCTGTATTCACCGTTTTCTCAGCGACACTAATTAATGCATTGGCAATACGTTTACGTACTGTATCATAAGCAAATCCCAACAATTGCTCTTCTTTCTCTCTAATATTTCCCGATAGCAATTGAATAAATTTACCTGCAATCAATGGTTTGCGATAAATTAATTCAAAAAAGTCTTCTTTACTGATCAGTGCTATTTCCGATTTTTCAATAGCTTCAACATTATCAGAATAATTTTCGTTCAACAGCATCGCTTCATAGCCGATATATGTACCTGCAATCTGAATATCTGTCGAAAGCTCCCGTCCATCATTATAACATAGAAAACTGCGGACCTGTCCACTCAACACAAAATAGACGAATACGGGTACATCACCCTCTTCGTAAATACTTTGTTTCTTTTTGAATACTTTAACACGAGATTTTTCAATGAGTTCTTTCAACAAAAAATCTTGTTCTTCAGGACTTAAATACAAGGAGTTTTTAACTGTTATGGCCTCGCCTATCTGTCCCCGCTTTTTAAAGCGCACATCAATGGCATTTAACAACTCAACATCATCAAAAGGTTTTGTTAAATAATCATCTGCTCCTAGCTCCATTGCTTTTCGCATATCAGACCGTTCAACTTTAGCCGTAAGGAAAATAAAAGGTATGTGTGCCGTTTCTTCGTTCTTACTTAGAATATATAAAACGCCATAGCCATCTAACTCAGGCATCATAATATCACAGAGAATCAAATCGGGCAAATGAGTTGTTGCTAAATCAACACCATCACGGCCATTTTCCGCTGCAAGTACATGATAACGTCCTGTTAACTCCAAAATCTCTGTCGTTCCTTCCCGTATATCTGTATTATCCTCTATAATTAATATTGTCTTCTTTTCCACCTACAATTATTTATTTTGGGTAAATATCATCTTAAAAAAAGCTCCTTCGTTGATAGCAGATTTGTATTCCAATAATCCGTCCATAAGATGAACATAGCGTTTTACAATGTTCAACCCTAGACCTGTACCTGGTATATTACCTGTATTATGAGCTCTAAAAAACGGTTCAAATAGATTGATCTGATCTTCCTCCGGAATTCCTATTCCATTATCACGGACTGTGATGATGCAAATATTATCCTCGATTATAGTATTAAACTCAATGAAGGTATCTTCACCAGAATATTTTATGGCGTTTGAAATCAAATTAACCACCGTATTTTTAAGTAAATTAGAATCCATCATAAACAGTCCAACCTCACCTGTGTGCTGATAAACAATATGTTGATTCTTTTTACAGATCAATTGCATCTCTTCGGTAATTTCTTCTGCTAATCCAACCACATTGATCATTTGCTTATTGACCGTAACAACACCTGCTTCCAATTTTTCCAGTGATAGAAAATCATTTAAGATGCTTGTTAGCAATTGAACAGAGCTCTTAATTTTACCGGTGTGTTTCAATACACTTGCAAAATCTGGTTTTTCAATATACTTATCGATCAATGAAGCTGATAACTGTACAGAGCTCAAGGGAGTTCTAAATTCATGCGAAGCCATGGAAACAAATCGCGATTTTAGCTGACCAAGTTCTTTCTCCTTCTCAAGCGATTTCGAAACTTCAGCCTTTGTTTTCTCCAACTCCGAAACAAGCATAATCAAATCTTTCGTTCTTTCGCTCACTTTCTGTTCAAGCTCGACAGCATGTTTTTTCAATCGGTTTTCCGCGGCTTTTTCTCTTGTAAGATCATGGATAAAGCCTGTAAAAATATTTCTATTTTTATACCACACCTCACTCACTGCCAAACGAAAAGGAAAGGTGGTTCCATCTTTCTTTCTTCCAAGAACCTCCCTTCCTATTCCAATTATCTTTTTGTGCCCTGTTCTTTTATAATTATCGATATAGCTATCATGGCGACTATGATCCGGTTCGGGCATTAACATCGAAACATTATTACCGATAACTTCATGATCTGAATAACCAAATAAACTTGACGCTGCCGGATTAATAGATTCGATCAATCCCCGATTGTCGATCGTAATAATTCCATCAATAGCATGATCAATAATTGCTTCTAAAAGCTTCGCACTATCCATTTACTATTTCACTAGTTTTTTATACTTAAGACGGTGTGGAGTGACATCGCCAATTCTTTTCTTTCTATTTTCTTCATATTCTGAATAGTTCCCTTCGAAGAAATATACCTGAGAATCACCTTCAAATGCTAAAATATGCGTACAGATACGATCTAAGAACCATCTATCGTGGGAAATGACAACTGCACAACCACCGAAATTCTCCAAACCTTCTTCCAAAGCACGTAAAGTATTCACGTCAATATCATTGGTAGGCTCATCCAGAAGAAGTACGTTCGAACTTTTCTTCAATGTAATGGCCAAGTGTACACGGTTACGCTCACCTCCAGATAACACACCAACTTTTTTCTGCTGATCTGCTCCATTAAAGTTAAATTTTGAAACATACGCTCTCGAATTTGATGAGCGGTTGCCCAACATGATATTCTCGTTTCCATCGGTAATATTTTCCCATACTGATTTCTCCGGATCCAAGTCATCATGGTTTTGATCCACATAACCAAGAGCTACCGTTTCGCCCACTTTAAATGTACCCGTATCAGGCTGTTCCTGTCCTGTAATCAAGCGGAACAAAGTTGTCTTACCGGCACCATTGGGACCAATAATACCCACAATACCTGCAGGAGGAAGTGAGAAACTTAAGTTTTCAAATAAGATACGGTCACCGTAAGATTTTGAAATATTATCTGCTTCGATCACGACATTACCTAAGCGTGGTCCCGGTGGAATGAATAATTCTAATTTCTCTTCACGGTCTTTCGTTTCCTCTGAAGCTAATTTCTCATAATTATGAAGACGTGCTTTAGATTTGGCATGTCTAGCTTTAGGAGCCATACGTACCCATTCCAATTCACGTTCTAATGTTTTTTGACGTTTTGACTCTGTTTTTTCCTCTTGCGCTAAGCGTTTAGATTTTTGATCTAACCAAGAAGAATAGTTTCCTTTCCAAGGAAGACCTTCACCGCGATCCAATTCCAGAATCCATCCAGCGACATTATCCAAGAAGTAACGATCGTGGGTTACAGCGATAACTGTACCTTTATATTGTTTTAAATGTTGTTCTAACCAATCGATAGACTCAGCATCCAAGTGGTTGGTTGGCTCATCTAATAATAAAACATCCGGTTCTTGTAGCAAAAGACGACACATTGCCACGCGACGGCGCTCCCCTCCTGACAAATTGGCAATCTTAGCATCAGGCTCTGGACAACGTAAAGCATCCATGGCACGTTCTAATTTTGAGTCAATTTCCCAAGCATTGGTTGCATCAATAATATCCTGAAGTTCACCTTGTCTAGCCAAAAGCTTATCCATTTCATCTGCATTTTCATACACTTCAGGTAAGCCAAATTTTTCATTAATTTCTTCGTACTCTTTCAGAATACCCGTGATCTCGGCAACACCTTCTTGAACAATTTCAAGTACTGTTTTTTCCGGATCTAAAATAGGTTCCTGCGCTAAATAACCCACAGAATAACCTGGTGAGAAAACAACTTCACCTTGAAAAGATTTATCTAAACCAGCAATTATCTTTAACAGTGAAGATTTTCCGGAACCGTTAAGACCGATTACACCAATCTTTGCACCGTAGAAAAAAGAAAGGTAAATATTTTTTAAAACTTGTTTTTGAGGAGGGTAGATTTTGTTGACACCCGCCATTGAAAAGATTATTTTTTCGTCTGACATACTAATCAATTATTCTTTGTTTGGACAATAAATACACACAAATGTAAACTTTTATACTGACATTTTGATCGATTTAATAGCATGGCTTAATTGTTGATAAATATTACTAAAATATTAAGGATTGATAAAGTAAATTTATTACATTTATATCATTCTTGGTCATTAAAAGAAAGGTAAATTACATGGAAGCAAAATTTTCACCGCGCGTAAAAGATGTCATATCGTACAGTAGAGAAGAGGCTTTGAGGTTGCGTCACGATTATATTGGCACAGAACACTTGTTGTTAGGTTTGATTCGTGAAGGTGATGGCATGGCAATTAAGATTTTGAAAAATATCGGAATTGACACTGCGGCTTTACGTCAGTCTGTAGAGGAGGCCGTGAAAAGCTCAGCTGTATCTCGCGCTCCAATTGGCAATATGCCACTTACTAAACAAGCAGAAAAAGTACTTAAAATCACATATTTAGAAGCTAAAATTTTTAAAAGTGAAATCATAGGAACAGAGCATTTGTTATTAGCTATTTTGAGAGATGAGGATAATATCGCTTCTCAAATACTACAACAATATCAAGTGAGTTATGATATCTTCAAAGCGGAAGTAGAACAAAATAAAACAACTATCCGAGATGAAGCTCCAGGTTCGTCCACTGGTGATGACGATTATCCTGAAGAAGAGCAATTCATCCAACCTAAAAAGGTATCTGACATTAAATCTAAAACTCCGGTTTTGGATAACTTTGGCCGCGATTTAACAAAAGCTGCGGAAGAAGGACGTCTTGATCCTATTGTAGGTCGTGAAAAAGAAATTGAGCGTGTTTCTCAGATTTTATCACGTCGTAAGAAAAACAATCCGTTGTTAATCGGAGAGCCGGGTGTTGGTAAATCTGCCATTGCAGAAGGATTAGCATTACGTATTGTACAACGTAAAGTATCACGTGTACTGTTTAACAAACGCGTCGTTACGCTTGATCTCGCATCTTTAGTGGCAGGTACAAAATACCGTGGCCAATTTGAAGAGCGTATGAAAGCTGTGATGAACGAATTGGAAAAATCTCCAGATGTGATTTTATTCATTGATGAGATTCATACCATTGTAGGTGCTGGTGGAGCTTCGGGTTCATTAGATGCATCCAACATGTTCAAACCTGCTTTAGCAAGAGGCGAGATTCAATGTATCGGTGCTACTACATTAGATGAGTACCGTCAGTACATCGAGAAAGATGGAGCTTTGGATCGTCGTTTTCAACGCGTCACCATTGAACCTGCAACTCGTGATGAGACTATTGAGATTTTAAATCGTATTAAAGAAAAATACGAAGAACACCATAATGTCAACTACACTCCTGAAGCTATCGAAGCTTGTGTAAGTTTAACGACTCGTTATATTACCGATCGTTTCTTACCGGATAAAGCTATCGATGCGCTGGATGAAGCTGGTTCACGTGTGCATTTAACAAACATACATGTTCCACAATCCATCATTGATATCGAAGAGAAAATCGAAGAGATCAAATTGGAGAAAAATCGTGTTGTGCGCAGTCAAAAATATGAAGAAGCTGCAAAACTACGTGATACTGAGAAAAAACTGTTAGAGGAACTTGACCGTGAAAAATTAGCATGGGAAGAGGAAACGAAAGCAAAACGTTATGTCGTAACTGAAGATAATGTTGCAGAAGTTGTTTCGATGATGACAGGGATTCCTGTACAACGCGTTAGCCAGACAGACAGTCAAAAACTGTTGAACATGGGTGACCTGATGAAAAATAGAATCATCGGACAAGATGATGCTGTTCAGAAATTAGTGAAAGCTATTCAACGGACACGTGCCGGTCTTAAAGATCCGAAGAAACCAATTGGTTCATTCATCTTCTTAGGCCCTACCGGTGTTGGTAAAACTGAGTTGGCAAAAGAGTTAGCACGCTTTATGTTTGATTCTGAAGATGCATTGATTCAGATTGACATGAGTGAGTATATGGAGAAATTTGCGATATCACGTTTAGTGGGAGCGCCTCCAGGATATGTTGGCTATGAAGAAGGTGGACAGTTAACAGAAAAAGTTCGTCGCAAACCATATGCTGTAGTCTTATTGGATGAGATTGAAAAAGCACATCCGGATGTTTTCAACTTATTATTACAAGTGTTGGACGAAGGGCAATTGACAGATAGTTTAGGTCGTAAAGTTGATTTTAGAAATACCATCATCATCATGACTTCTAATATCGGAGCACGTCAATTGAAAGAATTTGGTCAAGGTGTTGGTTTTACCACTGCGGCAAAAACAACACAAGCAGATTCACATTCAAGAACTGTTATCGAAACAGCGTTGAAACGTGCTTTTGCTCCTGAATTCTTGAACCGTATCGACGATGTAATTGTTTTCAATTCGTTATCGAAAGAGAATATCTTCAAAATCATTGATATTGAGTTGAGATCTCTATTCGGTAGAATCACAGATTTAGGTTACACAATAGATTTGACTGAAACAGCAAAAGAGTTTATTGCAGAAAAAGGATACGACACTAATTTTGGAGCCCGTCCATTAAAACGAGCAATTCAGAAATATTTAGAAGATCCAATCGCTGAAGAAATCTTAAAAGGTGATATCAAATCTGGCGATCGTTTAAAAGTTGATTTAAACGCTGAAACTAAAGAAATTGAAGTCACTGCTGATCGTTCTGAAAGACCGATTGAGCCAGCAGATAAAAAAGAAGATTAATAGAATTTGATTTATTTAAGAAAATGCACCAGAAATGGTGCATTTTTTGTTAGAAGTGTTAAAAGATTGTTAAACTATTTTAGTTACAAACAGTCTTACAAATTAAGGAACAAAAAAACTACAGATATGAAAAGAATTTTATTAGCCTTATTAATAGGTGGTGCAACCTTAACTTCATTTAGTTCTTGCACGAAAGAGTATATTACTCAAGAAGTTAATGTATTAGATGGATTCAGTTATGTATACCCAGTTAACTCCAATCAATGGACAAAAAATGGCAATATGTATAGTATCGAGATTGCTGTTAACAACTTAGATGCAGAATATTACGAAAATGGGCATGTAAGTGTAGCTGTAAACTTTGTAGATTCTAAAACATACGAACTAATTCCTTCTATAATATTTGGTCATGACTACTCTTCGAACTATTCAATTGGTAAAGTACGTATTTTCGCGAGGGATGTAAGTGGTTTAACTCCAAAAGCACCCAACGATATGGATATCAAAATTGTTTTGACAGATGCAGCAGTTGGCAATTAATTTTTCTTAAAAAAACAAGTAAATTTGAATGATTAAATTTACTTGTTTTTTGTTATTAAGGCTTAACTTAAATAGGCTGTTCAACAACATTTGATAGATTCTTCACCTATAAAAATGGTACCGACTTTAGTTCTATACCGCTAAACATCTGAGAAATTTCCTTGATTTGTTCTTCTTGATTCAAAGACCAATAGTACTTAATCTTTGCTCCCTCATCATTTTTGTAGACTTTAAAATGAGATCTACCTTTTGATGCAATCTGGCAATAGATGAGAAATAACAAAAACTTGCATGTTAGCCTCTAATCACTCTCCTATCTCCCACACTTATTCCTGTCTACTTATATCCAATTTCCAAATACAAGCTTATTCCGAATAGCAATTAAAAATAGACTGGAAAGTATAAGAAAGAACACTAAAAAGAAACAGAAAAATTTTGTTGTTTTGCTTCTTAACGCAATGTCATCCTTATACTTTTCATAGATGGTCATGTAGCGTCTATTCCCAAAAAAAACAAAATACGTCGTTAATACGCTCAAAAAACCTAATAAAATTGCTGCTGAATCTGTAGGCCCTTGTCGCGTCTCTATGTCTAAATATAGAATATAACAATAGTAAAAAGTTACATAAAGACCAAAGAATAACCCTCCAACTGTCAGCGGCGGGTTATCATTTTTAAATTGATTGTCTTTATAATAACTGTTGAAGATTACAAAAAATAATTTATCCATGCTTTACTTTTATTAACAAGTATTTGTTACGTTTCTATGATTTAAACCTTTTCCCGATTAGATATCTACACCAAATTTAATTTACTTCGATCTGCTATCCAAAAAAATTATTCTACAATAACATTTATACCAGCCATATTGGCTTTGTATTTAATCTTTTCAATCAAACCATAATAGCTCCAGTTTCGTAATAGAAATTCATCCTCTTTAGCAAACTCTTCTTTGGTCGTCTGATTGACTAATAATAATGTTCCTGCTTCAGATTTCACACATATATCAATCAGCCTTCGACTATATAGATGGAGACGACTATCTACATACTGCTTCTCCTTTTCGTTATACTGCTCCAAACTTTTCATTTTTTTCTTACGACCATGACCACCCCTATTGAATGTTGCAGCCTTTTGCAATCGTTGCTTAGCAGCCTGAATAGCCATCCGACGGTATAGGAATTCTTCTTTGTTTCCGATTTGATAACTATTCTTATCAATAGAAACTGTGATCGGATGCTCGACAGACAATGATGCTTCAGCAATGATATGATCTTTTAGTTCGTGTTGCTTTTTCGGTAATTCCAAAGCAAGCAACAGAAATATTTTCCCTTTCACAATCTGGATTGAACTTGTACATATTTTGATATGTCCCACCAGTGCTCGTTGTAGTAAAACCCTTTTGTCTGATCGGTCTTTACCTAGATACGTGCGGAAAGGAATTTTAAAAAGCTTCAATTTAAAATCCCAGCCTTTCTCATCATTGCTCAATTTTACTTGATTTCCACCGAAGGGAATTGGCATGTCCTTTTTATAATTCCTTAAAGATTTTTCACCTTTCCAATAAGCCACCCGATCAGTACTAAAAGCTCTGTTCAACGTCATATTCATTGATGAAAGAATATCGGATGGTAGTTTTCCTTTAAAATATAAAGACAATATGCGATAGGTGGTATTCATCTTTGATGATGTGAAGATACCTTCCGGATCCTTTTTAAAATCTCCCAATTTAACTTTAATATCATCACGCAGATAAATGAGATCCTTCATCTGCTCTTGAATAAATTGGTGCGTCATCACCATATTCGATCCGCGGTACACAACGTCCTGCCATTCGAACAATTTCTTATAATACTCAGATCGTTGTTCTTTATCATTACAATCTAAATAAAGCTGAACTTTTCGTGTTAAAACTAGCGTATCTTTTTCCATAACGGTATATATAATTAAGCGGTTTTCTTGGCGGTTTTAATCTTAGCATGTGCCTGGACAAAAAGCTTTTTGACCATAGTAGGATTCAATTTCAGTGATTCAGAGATTTGCTCAAATGACAATTGAAGCGCATAGCGCATATGAAAAATTTCTGTCTGATGGTCATTGAATTCACCTTCAAGGACAATTTTAGATGATCTATTTAACAGTTCCATGTGTTGCGAATTATTGAATACAGAACGTAGTGTCTCAATGGTTTTTTCAACCTGCAAGCTGACTTCATAGTCAGATATACCGCCCAAATAATGAGCAATACGCTCATAGTTAAAACTGTATTTTAAACAAAGTTTAATGAATAGCTGCTGTTGATTACTAAGGCTTGGCAATAGTTTGTTAAGTTGATCCAATCGTTCTTGTTTTTCTTCCTCCAGTTTCTCCAAATAGATCAGATCTACTTCGTCCTCTTCTTCAATTTCATAGCCGAGTAAAAACTTTTGATAATCCTCAATACCATCTAGCCGTAATAGGCTTTTGTGAAATCTATTGCACGTTGTATTAAAGAATGCATGTATAGCCGATTTAACCTGTGCCTTTAAAAAATTTAAGGTATCGTCAATATCCTTCACCTGTTTTCTATATAGCCATAGTCGCAATAAAGCTTCTTGAGCTATACTCTCAGCTACACAATCATCCTTTGTCGCCCGAAATGATCTAACGAAAAGATATCCGTAAAAGCGATTGTAGCAATAATTTAAGCCACGCTCATCTCCATCTTGAAGCAGGGAAATATACTTTTCGGCTTTCAGTATTTGTAAAGTTTTATTCATAATCATCGTTTTAGTCAAGGCATATGAGCATACCAATTCATCGGTTATTCACCTCAACAGATCTCAGCCGGCCTGGCGGATTTTATTGGAAACTGAGATCATGTTTGAGGTATACTAGGACTACTTAGAACATTAATATCATATTGGAATTGATCGGAAATAAGTAGCTTTATCAAGAGAATACCAATCGGTTATATATCTAACGACTTAAACTCAAAGAGTGAGTACCTAGATAATATATAGGCTTACTTTTTCATCGTCATCAAAGTGACCTGAGCATGCCTAGAGGTATATGGAGTTTTTAGAATATGGACTAACAGTAGGCCGTTGTGTAGTAATTAGTAGCATAGCTATCCCATAGATTGTATATACAGAAGTATTCAACTATGGATAGTTGTAATAAATAAGTATTTAGTGAGAGACCTATAGTCCTCACCCTACGGCTTCACAAGCAGCCTCAAGAATTATTTATGTGTGAGGGTATTTTTGCGGAGTTTGTGCGGTATGAAAAACCGCTTTGATGATGATCATCTCCTTCTCCTCATCTAACGTATAAAAAACGATATAAGGAAATTTCGTTAGCATCCTGCCACGAAAGTTAAGATAGAATACCTGGAAGTATCGGACTTTCAAAATATCAGCAACAGCTTTGTTATAGTCCTGAAGAAATTTTAAGGCAACTTTTTTAGAGACGTGTTCCAAATAATACGCGGTAGCTTCTTCAATTTGCTCTCTTGCTGCAGGAGTGATAAGTATGCTATAGGCCATATTTGACCTTCAACTCTTCGAAAACTAGACTAGCAGGCTGGCAATCATCAAGCGGCACATCATTCTGAGACAAAAGGAACTGCTCTTGTTCATCAGTTAGTTTGAAATTAGTCTCTTTCGACTCATATGTAGCCCCGATAAGTTCGAGTACTTCGAGGAAAAAAGAAGTCTTGTCTTCCGGAACAGATACTTTAAATGTAGTCATAACCAAATTTAGTAATAAATATTATAAGTTCCTAACTGGCAATAGTTTGAAATGACCGCATCAAGAGAACCTCAATTTTGTCTAATTTTAGTATTTCCAATATAGAGCTACCTTTTATATATGAATATTTTTAGATTAAAGAATACGACCAGAAAAAATTGACAGCTTATTTTCTAATTTCATTAACGAATAAGCGGACGCATTGTGTATATAACTTAAACCTAAACAATGAGGTGTTACTGCCAAGAACACTGTATAAATTTCAGATTATTGATAAATATTCAGTGAGTGGCAATAACCCTCACCCTACGGCGTCACAAGAAGCCTCAATTATTTTATATGGTAAACTAGAAACTAACCTTCTCACCCTTTAACTTTCTAACTATTTTCAAACGCTCTTCCAAATTGTAGTCAGGAACAACCTAGCAAATCTATTCTCTCTTGAAGTTCTGGTTGTATACACCTTCCAAATTCTGGTCATTAAAAACCCGAAAAGTACTATATTTGGATTAAAGAAGTTGTATATACCTTTCAAATTATGGTCAATTACAACTCATACATTTTCGATATTCAGTGAGTGGCAATAACCCTCACCCTACGGCGTTACAAGAAGCCTCAATTATTTTATAATAAGAGCCAAAGTAACCTTCGCCCCCCTTAACTTACTAACCTTCTAACTATCTAACTAATGCATCACGTAGTGAGTCCTACCCCACTAACTATTCCAATCAATACCAATACGTCAAAGAACTAAGAAGTTTAATCTTGGTTTATAATTCCTCTTGCAGAGGAATACATTACATTTTGTCTTTACCAACAAACTTTCGTAATTTTAAATCAAATTTATACTTTGTCAACCATAATCATTCCATGGTATCCTACCGATTTACCGGTATAGTACCGATCCACAAAATCATAGCATATGAACACTATTTTTGAAGAAAAAAAAGAAACCATGCACATCGGTCACAATATAAAACGGATAAGAGAAATTCAAGGAATTAAACAAGAGGCCCTTGGGCAATTATGCAGAAGCAAATACTCTCAACAACGTATTTCTGATTTTGAAAATATGGTTGCTTTTGACGAACCTCTTTTAAAAGAATTGGCAGATGCACTTGGGGTAACACCAGATTTCGTCAAATCGTTTAAAGACGAAAATGTAATATATAATATCCAGAATAACACGAATACATTTAATGATCATGCAATAGATCAAAGTCATAGTCAGCATACCCAACCAACATTCAATTCTGATGGTTCCGACAAATTATTGGCACTACTGGAAAAATTCATTGAGGAAGACCGCATCAAAACACAATCTATTGCAGCATTAAGTAAAGCGGTTTTAGATCTGGCCAGTGAAGTGAAAAAATTGAAAGAGGATAGAAATAGTTAATTGATCAAATATTCAACATCTCATCATATATTTTATGAGCAATCTCAGCTTATGCAAGACCTTTGAATAAGCTGAGACGCCGAAAACTTATAGAAGTACAAAATTCAAGCAATCTATCAAGGATCATGTTGTTAACTCTTTATCTATCTTGAACATACTAGACCACTATGATTAATCAGATCATTTTTAGTACTTACACGTACTAATCAACAATATTTAACAAGGCCTTAGCATGCGCTAGTGCTGCAGAGGTCGGTTTTATTCCGCTCAACATCTGAGCGATTTCTTTGATACGCTCTTCTTGATTTAAAAGCACAATATTAGATTTTGTTTTATCACCTTCATCAATTTTGTAGACTTTAAAATGAGATCTTCCTTTTGATGCGATCTGAGGTAAATGAGAAATCGCAATAACCTGCATATCCCCAGCCAAGCGTTCCATGATTTCCCCAACTTTCAATGCTACTTCACCAGAAATACCGGTGTCAATTTCATCAAAAATAATCGTCGGTAATGCTGAGCTCTTTGCAATCAAAGATTTAATCGCAAGCATAACACGCGATAACTCTCCACCTGAAGCAACCTTATGAATTGTCTGTAATTCCTGTCCTTTATTTGCCGAAAATAGAAATTGGATACTGTTCATTCCATTTTCTTTCAGTTCATTTTCCGCTAAATCCTCCAGCCTGACTTCCAGTTTGGCATTTGGCATTCCTACTTCCGCTAAGATTGAAACGACATGCTTTTCAATTTGAGGTAAAGCTTTTTGCCGAAGCTCTGTTAATGCTTTTCCTTTTTCTAAAGCCTGCTGATAAGTCTCGGTCAGCTCTTTCTCTAATGCGATGATCCGTTCATCCTGACTATTAACATCCAGTAGTTTTTGTTCTAAAGCATCTTTAATAGCCAATAAATCCTCTACTGTATCGACATGATGTTTCTTTTGAAGGTTATAAATCAAACTTAGACGTTCATTGATCAACAATAATTTATCCTGATCCAAATTTGTTCCCTGCTCCAGATAACCAATTTCTGTCGCAATATCCTTGGCCTCTATCCAGACACTCCGAAGTCGATTGACCAGATCGGGCAAAGCTGTAAGATAAGGAGCTACAGACTCTAACTGACCTAAAGATTCTTTCACCTGTAAGATTACGTTCTGCTCCTGCTCCTCTAAGATATGTACGGCACCAAGTAAGCCTCTTTTTATCTCTTCTGCATTCTCAAGTTGTTGCTGCTCGGCCTCCAAATTCACCTGCTCATCCGCTGTTAGCGATGCTTGATGAAGCTCATCAAACTGAAATTGATTAAAATCTGCTTCAATATGAGCTTGCTTGGCTTGTTCCTTTATCTTTCTTAATTCGTTTTTAACTTTTTTATACCTTAAAAATGAGGTTAGGTAACCCGCTTTTAAAGCAGTGGACTTTGCTACATTATCCACGACCAAAAACTGAAATTCCTCTGTATTGATCTGCAAGGTGGCATGCTGTGAATGAATATCAATCAACTTTTCACCTAAACTTTTAAGGATAGCTAAGGTAACTGGTGAATCGTTCACAAAAGCACGCGACTTACCATCTACACTAATTTCACGACGAATAATGGTTTCATTTTCATAATCCAGATCATGTTCCTGAAAAAAACCTTTCAGATCGTATGCTTCAATTTGAAAAAAACCTTCAATGCTGCATTTCTTATTTTGATTAAAAAAATATTTTCCTTCTACCCTACTTCCTAAAATAAGGGATAGCGCACCCATGATAATTGACTTACCCGCACCAGTTTCACCTGTGATGATATTCAATCCTTTATCAAATTGAATTGATAATTCGTCAATCAATGCGTAATTTTTAATATCTAATCTCGCTAGCATATTTTTTTATGTGTCTATTTTTTGACTTAATTTATATGAGATTAATCTTGAACGCTATCAAATTTAAACGAATATATCGCTCTCTCCGTTACCATCAAGAATTATTTAATATCGGAAAGATAATAAATATTATCTTTTTATAAGCTAACTGAAAACGAGCTAACTATAAAAATTTCCAGCACTAAGATAAAACAATAAATGATAATTTACTAATATAAATAGCTAAAAATCTATTTTTATTAGTATAAACAAGCGGTATGTGGAAGAAAAACAAACCTATATAACCATCTAGCTGTACAAAAATATATTTAAGGGGGACAAGGTAAATAAGCGAATGTATACGAAGTGCGCACGTTAATTTGTATTAGCACAAAAGGAATAAGAACACTTCTGCAAGTATCATCAGTAAAAGCATTTCAATAAAAAAAGACAGGCGCGATAAATTTTCGTATACCTATCTTTCAGATCTCTGCCTAGCGAGAGCAGAAACATATCGTTATTTAAAAATCACAATTGGCGCAATTCCCGTCCAGGATTTTGGAATATTCTTCAAGCCAAATAGCTTAGCGAGTACCAAAGAGGTATTTTTATTACTATTAAAAAACTGATCAGTAAGCCCTAGATTTTTAATTTTTGGACCGGTAATCGCCCATGGAATCTGCATTTCATTCATAGTCACGCCACCATGACCTTTTTTTATACCGCCATGATCTGTAATAAACAAAAAGTAGGTATCATCGTAAAGCTTTTGTTCTTTAAGCTTATCAATGAAATTACCGATTTCTACATCCACCTCTTCAATTGCTGTAATATACTGCGGCGACATCCATCCATATTCATGTCCTGCATGGTCTGTATGCACACTATACAAAAAGACTAAAGTAGGATCATTTTTATTTTTCTCTATAAATTTCAATGCCTTTGCATAATTATCTTTATACCTGTCGCCTTCCTCAAAGGAGACTTCATCCAAATATTTTTTGTTAATTGGATTGATTAATTCGGCCCAGTTGTAGTAAAATGCTGTTTTTGCATTGTTTTTTTTATCTTTGAATACCTTAAAGATAGACGGACTATATCCCTGCTCATCTGTTTCTATGGCTTTTAATATATGGTTTTCCATTGTCCAGTTGTTGGCTGTTATACCGTGTTCTTCCGGTCCCTGTCCCGTTAAATGACTTGTCCAATTGGGCAATGTGATCGATGGCATTACGGGCCTATTTGTCAACGTAATCAGTCCTTTTTCAAATAGCCGATCAATATTAGGGTGTTTAGAACCGTTGAACCCTTCAGTACTAAAACCATCAAGGCCAATTATAACTACCCTTTGTGCGTTTACATTAACGTAAACCAGTATAAACAATGCTACTATTAATACTCTTATTTTCATGGTATTATATATTATATTTTTTAACAGAATTTCACTCACTGCATCACCAGAACAATTCGGTCCCATTACATTGGTAAAACTAAAGTTAGAAAATATCTTTTGTTTAGCAAACATAAACTTTGTTTATTAAAACTAAAATTGAAATTTCTTCAACCGCCGTTTACCTACTGATAAGCAGCCTTTTATTAAATACCTACTCATTCTTTTAAAACAAAATTCATCTCTAGCATATTGTACCAATAATATCAGATCCCAATCTATTATTCCAGGTACATGGGGCAACATTATTCCTGTGCGAAATTATTTTTATGAAATAAAACTAATTACCGCATCTTTATATAAATTACTAAATGAACAAGATGGAGATAACAAAGATTTCATTAACAATTGGTAGCATCATCATCAGTGGCAGTTTATTTGCACAGAGCCCCCAAATTATTAAGACGGATTTAAAAGAGGTTATGCTGTATACCAATGCGGCTGAACTGAATCATCATGCAACCGTAAACCTGCCCACAGGAACTAGTGAACTTGTATTTACACATGTTGCAAATGGCATCGATGAAAACAGTATTCAGATCGGAAGCTCTCCTAACGTAACGGTGATGTCCGTACGGTCAGCTGTCAATTATATTGGAGCTGATGTCAAAAGTGACGCATTTGTACAAGCAGAGAATTTATACAAAAAGGAGGCTAACGCTTTAAAAGCTTTTGAAAATCAAAAGGCAACGGAAGAAAGTATCTTAAAACTACTGGAAAACAATCAAAAAATAGCTGGAACAAATGGTAGTACCACTGTTGCTGAACTTGCTAAAATGGCCGATTATTATAAGACTAAATACCTGGAGGTAAAAAGTAATATTACCATATTAGAAGATAAAATCGTTAGCCAGCAAGATGTCGTTAACAGAGCAAAAGTCCAGCTAGAAGAGGTACAGGGACAAACAACAGGTTCAGGGGGACAACTGATTGTTCAGGTTATCAATAACCAAGCTGGAAATCAACCTTTCGACATTACGTATACATCTTCACAGGCATCCTGGAATGCATCATATGATCTACGATCCGCTAGTACTACTGCACCGTTGGAAATCATTTACAAAGCGAATGTCACGCAAGAAACCGGAATCGACTGGAAACAGGTTCATCTGACCTTGTCAACAGGTGCTCCGTCTCAATACGGAATAGCGCCAACGCTAGTTCCTTGGCAACTGTATTATAATCAACCCACGTTTCCTCAAGCTTTGCAAAATAAGGCTTCAGGCCTTGTGCTTGATGAGGTCGTTACCATAAGTGACAAAAAAAATATCCGCATTCGGGGAACAAATGGTATCAATGCTTATACGCAGCAAAACGAAAATCAGCTGAATACGACATTTGATATTACTATCCCATACGATATTGCATCCAACGGCAAGCCACATAGTGTATCGTTAAAAGAATACAAGCATCCGGCAAATTACAATTATGTAGCGATACCTCGCTTAGATCCTAGCGTTTATCTCATGGCGGAATTAACAGATTACGAAAAACTAAATCTGATGCCCGGAATTGCAAATGTCATGTTCGAAAATATGCTGGTTGGCAAGACCTTTATTGATCCAAATATGTCTACCGATACGCTCAAAATGAGCATGGGGAGAGACAAGATGATCAGCATAAAGCGTGACAAGGTGAATGATCTATCTCAAACCAAGATATTGGGCGGAAGCAAAAAACAAAGCTTGGTGTATGAGATCACCATAAAAAATAATAAGAAGAGCAGTGTAACCATCAACCTGCAGGACCAGATACCAATTTCGACAGACAAATCGATGGAAATCACAGTCGATGATCAAGACGGCGCCGAATTAACAAAAGAGACCGGTATCCTGAAATGGAATGTCACAGTTCCTGCTGGCGCTACTAAAAAGATCCGATTTGGCTATAGTTTAAAATATCCAAAAGATAAACAGGTAAACATTTATTAAAGTATTCTTTTTTTTAAGCCGCACTAGTTATAGTGCGGCTTTTATTTTTTAATTTCTTTTTGCATAAGTGCTATAATAATAAAAAAAGTTATGTTTGTGTTATGCAGGATTATAGTGCTACATTGAAAAGATTTATGCCCGAAGAGGCTGCTCCCATTATCTCCAGATGGATCAATGATACGGGCTGTTTATTCAAAATATCTAAAACCCGAAGTACAAAACTTGGTGATTATCGTGCACCTTTTCGTACGGCTGGCCATCGCATTTCGGTGAATCATGATCTCAACCCCTATTCCTTCTTGATCACCACCATTCATGAGTTTGCACATCTGCAGACTTGGCAACAGCATAAACATGCTGTGAAGCCGCATGGGAGTGAATGGAAGTCTAATTTTCAAAATTTAATGAATCCATTTTTAGGGCTTCAGATTTTTCCTGCTGAAATTGCCACGGCTGTAGCGCAATATTTAGCAAATCCGGCAGCATCCAGTTGTACTGATCTTCATCTTTTTCGTACCCTTAAAAAATTTGACAAACATGCCGATCAGGTATTAACTGTTGAAATGTTACCTGAAAAAAGTCATTTCAAATTACAGAATGGCCGGGTATTTCAAAAGCAGGAAAAAGTGAGAAAGCGCTACAAATGCGTAGAATTGAGCAGTAACAAAATTTATCTTTTCCATCCTATTGCGGAGATTTATCCTATTGAAACAACACATCAACATGAAAAAACAATTTAAATACATAGCGTTAGGTATAGCATGCATGGGTATGCCGCATCTTGTATCAGCGCAAACGAAGCAAAATACCCTCGATCAAAAAGCTCTCAGCAGCATTACCGAAAAAAGCTATAAGAGCACCATCCTCAAACTTTCATCGGATGAATTTATGGGTAGAAAACCCTTTACAAAGGGGGATACTTTGGCGACCAACTATATCGCGGCTCAATTTAAAGCACTAGGACTAAAACCAGGTAATGGCAACAGTTACTTTCAGGAAGTTCCGATGGTAGAGATTACCTCCACTCCCAATGTAAGCCTATCTTTAAAATCTTCGCAAGACGAACTCTCACTAAATAATCTTACAGATTATGTGGTAACAAGCCGTCGTCTGCAGGATCATGTGGAATTGAAAAATACAGAGCTCGTTTTTGTAGGATTTGGTATCGTTGCTCCGGAATATCAGTGGAATGATTATCAAGATCTTGATGTAAAGGGAAAGACTGTCGTTGTCATGGTCAATGATCCCGGACATTATGATAAGTCTCTTTTTAAAGGCGATACAATGACCTATTATGGAAGATGGACATACAAGTACGAAGAAGCAGCACGTCAAGGTGCCGCAGGCGTTATGATAATCCATCAGACAAAAGCAGCTAGTTACGGTTGGAATGTGATCCGTACAGGCTGGGGAAATGCGCCACAGATGGACTTAGATAATGTGAGCGACCCTCATAAATATGCACAAGTGGAAGGCTGGTTATCGACAGAAAGTACATCCAAGCTTTTTAAACTAGCAGGTTATGATGACTCACTAATGGAAAAAGCGAAGAAAAAAGGCTTCAAAGCAGTTCCTTTGGGAATAACAACAAATTTTGAGGTCAGCAATAAAATAAAAAGATCAAAGTCAAATAATGTCATCGCCAGACTTGAAGGTAAAAGCCGTAAAGATGAAAATATTATCTACACCGCACATTGGGATCATCTCGGCATTGGCGAAGCAGTCAATGGAGACTCAATCTATAATGGTGCCATTGATAATGCTGCTGGGGTAGCGGCACTATTTGAGATTGCAAAAGCTTTTAAAGCAGCTAAAAAAGCTCCCGAACGTTCCATTGTATTTCTTGCCGTGACTTCGGAAGAAGACGGGTTACTGGGATCGGATTATTATGTTCGAAATCCGATTTACCCTTTAAATAAAACAGTTGCTAATATCAATATGGATGCCTTCAGTGCTGCGGGTGCTACCAAAGATGTATCTATTGTTGGAAAAGGGCAATCGGATATGGATGACTATGCCGAACGTTCTGCTCTCAAATTTGACCGCTATACGAAATCAGAGGGCAATCCTGGATCCGGAGGCTTCTATCGTTCTGATCATTTCAATTTTGCGAAGGTTGGTGTTCCTGCATTTTATGCTGGTAGTGGAAACGATTATCTGGAAAAAGATCGGTTCATTATTGAAAAACGAAAAAAAGCATTAGAGGGCCGTTATCATGCTGTCAACGATGAAGTGATTCCGGAGTGGAATTTTGAAGGTATGTTAGCCGATATTCTACTATTTTTTGATATTGGTTATACCTTAAGTCAAGAAGCGACTTTCCCGAAATGGAAAGAAAAATCTGAATTTAAAGAAATAGGCGAAAAGCGTTAGTTATTTTATACTTTTGTATTCAAAGAATTAATTAAAGAAGAAATTATGTTACACTTACACTCGACATTAGCAATTATCTTATTGTTAGCTCTGATTGTTTCAATCATCATTACCTTTGTAAACTTCTCAGGTAACAAACCGTATAATAGAAAAATTGCGCTGTTAGGTTTTATCGCCTCTCACTTGCAATTATTAATTGGATTGATTTTATTCTTCGTATTAAAATACCCATCCATGATCTCAGGTTCTATTATGAAAGACCCTACGATGCGTTTTAAAATTATCGAGCATCCGCTTACGATGATTATCGCGATTGTGTTAATTTCTATTGGTTATATAAAAGCTAAAAAATTGACTGATGCCAAACAAGCTAACAAAACTGTTTTGATTTTTTACATTCTTGGATTAATCTTAATCTTAGCACGTATTCCTTGGGGAACTTGGTCATTATTTGCATAATTAATTGCTATTCGTACTATAAAAAAATACGCTGTTTCTCTTACGGGAAACAGCGTATTTTTTTTCGACATTTTATCTTGGCGCGGGTAAGTAAATATTTAAAACTTTTAACCCTATGCTTTGTTATATCTTAACCTCCAAAAGGGGGTTAACTGTCATCTAGATAGAACCGTACCAAGGCAATTCGAAGAAAAACAGCGTAAAAAAAACGTCAATTCTTTCGAATTGACGATTACTATATTTTTATAAAGACTTATTTATTTTTTCCGAATCCTAAAATTCCAAAAACTGTTCTAAAAGCGATAAGAGATGCTACTACAAGGCTAATGTTAGCTATTGCTGAAAACATCGATACATGTTGATCAAAGTTTGTGCAAACATCTGGTACAAATCTAATGAATACTCCTATAAGACCCAAAACGATAGCTATTGTTAAAGTCTTGTAATAATGAGTTTGATTTGCGTTATTATCAGTCTTTTTTGGTTCTCTATGTTGTACTGTTTCTGCCATTTCGATTTAATTTTTTTACAAGACAAAGGTACAAATTATTCATTGTTTCGGAAATAAAATAACAAAAACATTTATTGAATTATTAAGGCTATCTATTTTATAAAGAGATAGAAAATGTCTAAAATTGCAACGCAAACAATTTTTAATGAAACATCATGAACTAAATCAGTTCAAATCTTGAAGATTACTGGATTTATGATTGCTTCATTATTGATAAAAAACAAATTTAATAATGAAACCATCATGATCTTACAGATAGCTAAGTGCAGATCATGATCGCTTGATATCCGTTAAAAAACAAATTATATAATGAAAAAACTATTGTTTCTCCTGCTGTTAATTCCATTTTTAGGGCATGCACAAATGCAAAAAATAGAGAATTTTATAGTAAAAGAAAATTTATCAGGCAATGGGAAACTTGCCATTATAGCTGTAGATTCGGCAGAGAAGACAAATGAACGTATCAACGGTACGTATAAGTTTAGCATTAATGGGTTTACCCAGGACTTACAGTTCCACGATGGAATTGGGGTTCCAAATGATAAAATTGAATCCTCAACATTTGTATTCTTCAAACATAAGAATCAAGACAGATCAAAAGGTCGACTATTTTATATCTATAAATCTGACAAAGGATTGTCAGCATTTGCGATCAGCGGACTTATGTTTCTCATTATCCCGGCAGTGATCTTACTTATTGCTTATGCATTTAAGAAACTATTATTAACGGCAATTGTACTGGCTGTATGTTTCTTTTTCTTCAATCACTCGCAGGGCCTAAATATCTCGTCTATTATAGAGTCTATTTTTGCAAGTTTAAAAAACTTAATTTTCTAAAAAGGTAATCCAATACCAAAGTTATACTGAATAAAATTATAACGGTCAGGCCTATGTGTCTGGTAATACTGATCCTTAAATTCTTTGGAATCGAAAAAATGCTTTAACACCCATTGATCGCTTCCTGAGAATTGCGGATCTTTAACTTTAAGTCCTGCATCCAATCGGATAATAAAATAGTCGGAATCAAAACGAAGTCCAAAACCCGTTCCTATTGCAATCTGACTTAAAAATTTATTAAACTTAAACTCTCCGCCTGGATTTAATTCGTTCTCTTTTAATCGCCAAACATTTCCAAAGTCAACGAAGGTAGCACCATTCATCTTAGCTCCTAATACGCTATTTAATATACGGAAACGATATTCAGCATTTCCTTCAATTTTGATTTCCCCTAATTGATCTAAGTTCCGAAGGTTCAACCGTAAGTCTTCACTGACACTTTCGCGATTATAATTTCCGGGACCCAATGTCCTCGCTTGCCAAGCACGCATGCCATTCATTCCGCCTCCGTAAAAGCTTTTTTCGAAAATCATGAGCGTCGAATTGTTTCCATAAGGAATAGCAATACCTGGATTGATCCTAAAAACAAATTGTCTATTGCCCCCTAGATTACGATAAAGACGATAGTCTAATTCCGTTTTGGCATACTGCAAATAAGGTACTCCAAGAACCCTTTTTTCGCCATCCGCCGTCCGGTCAAACTTAACTACCCGGCTTACAAGATCTAAAATATTACCACTTAAATCTACTGAGCCTTTGAAATAATTAAAATTTTCCTTCTTGGTCAGCTTCTTGGCGTTATAAGTGAATGCGTACTGGGATCCCAGACCAAAATACTCGCGGTTATTACTTCGTACATACAATAAATACCCTTGATCTATCAGGTTCTGAGCAAAATTATCGTTTAAACGTCCTTGTCTATATTCTAATACAATAGGCGTAAAGCTGTGGAATTTGTTTGCAGATTCGTGCCAGGAGTAATTTAATGTATTGATAAAATAACGGTTTGAATAGGTGGCATCCTGATTGAAGATTTGTAAGCTCGTCGAAAAAGTCGTTTTGGCTAAACCATACTGTGCGGTATTGCTGACAGGAAAAGGTGTCATCATACGTGGGACAATCAGATTTACACCGATCTGAATATCATTATTAAAGATTTTGTTAGAAATGCTACCACTAAGTCTAGGGTCAAACAAAATACCATAACGTAATTTTACTTCCAATAGTTCGGCTCCGCCAAAGATATTACGATGTGAAAATGTATTTCCGATATTAAAACCGCTCATACCTGAACTCAGTGTAAATTCACCTTCAATCTGATTTCCCATCAACGGACGAGGTACCATCTCATAGAAAGCATCCAATTTATTTGAATCTGTCTTTTGATAATGAATTTTAACACTCCGAAATCCATTCATTTCGTACAAACGATCGTAAGAAAGATTTTCTTTCGTCAGATTGTAAGGATTCCCAGATTTGATATACATATATCTGGTCAATGGTTTCAGACGAAAATTATTTGTTTCGTCTGTGAAATGGATCTTATTGATGCTGTCAAATGTCTGTTTAATTTCTTTCTTTGCTGTTCCAAAATTTCGAATAGTAACAAAGATATTATCAATGGTATATGCCTGATGTTTTGTTGAATCGCTTGGATTTTCAACCTGCACTTCTAAATTTAGCTGATTTTTCTTTGATATCGAATCTACAGCAACACGCATGTATTGACGGATATAATCAAAATAGCCATGATCACGCATAGCCATATACAATTTTTCTCTTTCTGTGATCAGGTTTACCGCATCATATTGATCTCCTTCTTTGATAACTGTAGCTGGTTTTACTTCTTTTTTATAAAGGTCGGCAACTATAGGGTCTGCAAAGTTGTACGTAATTTTGCTCATGTAGTAGGGATCGCCCTGAGTAACATTAAAATGAATGGTCGCTCTTTTCTTCTTAACTGCTATTTCAGGTGTTACGCTAGCACCAAAATAACCTTTTGTAAATAAAAATCTTTTTATCTGTGTCGCAGATAAATCAACTAAACCAGAATCTAATAAATGGGGGGCTTCACCGACATTTCTGATATTACGTTTCTTATATTTTCCATCTTTTGTATTAAAAAGATTATAGATAAATAAGTTAACCCGCGAATTGACCTTAATCTCATTCGAGATGTAGAGTGAGGTTGTTTCTTTGAGCTCAGGTTTCACACCATGGATATCCACATGATCTACCAAAGCTTGGTCCTCATTTAAGAAACGTGCTGTACGGCAAGATGTGAAAATTAGCAACAAAAGCGTTATACTTGTAAAAGCTAAAAGGCGTTGATTATTTATCATTAAAAAATGTTGTCAAAAGCACAAATTACTCTAATATCATCACTTCAAAATAAAAAGTTTCGCAAACAACATGGTCTTTTTATTGTCGAAGGAATAAAATCTGTTATCGAATTTCTATCTTCCTCCTATCAAGTTGACAGCTTATTTTATACAGAAGATGTACTCGCAAAAGTGGGTAAAATATCGGGAAAAATAAAATCTTATGTGCTGACTGAAAACGAATTTCAAAAAATCAGCAGCTTAAAATCTCCACAGGGTATACTGGCTCTGGTACATATACCGAAACAGAAGGCATTAGCCATAAAAGATTTCAAAGGACAGCATACCTTACTCTTGGACGACATTCAGGATCCTGGAAATCTCGGCACCATTATCCGCACAGCCGAATGGTTTGGTTTTCAACAGATCCTTTGTTCAATTGGTACTGTCGATGCTTATAATCCTAAAGTTGTTCAGGCTACAATGGGTTCTCTTTCACGTATCGAGATCCATTATCTCGATTTAAAAGCTTTTATTCAAGAGGCTCAAATACCTGTTTTTGGTGCTTTACTCAACGGCGATAGTATTTACGAAACCGACTGGAGAGATGAAGGTCTCCTTATTCTGGGAAATGAGGGAAATGGCATTTCGGATGAACTAATTGAATTGGTCGACAAACCGGTCACGATTCCGAGGATCGGTGAGGCAGAATCTTTAAATGTCGCTGTAGCAACCACCATCTTTTGTTCGGAAATAGCGCGAACAAAAAAATTATAAGACATCGCCTTCTCTCAAAAAGAAGGCGATTCATTTTTTACACAAACAAGAGTCCGTTTACCATGACTGAAAATAAATCCATATATACATTACAATTTGCCCTTCTCTGCCTGAGTTCGCTACTGTTCTCAGCGAGTTTCAATATGATTATTCCAGAGCTTCCGAACTACTTGAGCCAAATGGGGGGAGCCGAACATAAGGGTCTAATCATAGCCTTATTTACTTTAACAGCTGGTATCTCGCGTCCTTTCAGTGGTAAATTGACCGATCGATGGGGTCGCGTGCCGGTCATGGCCATCGGGTCTATTGTTTGTTTCTTATGCGGTTTTCTATATCCTGTGCTCACGACAGTCTCCGGTTTTCTTCTTTTGAGATTGATTCATGGTTTTTCAACAGGTTTCAAACCTACTGCTACTTCAGCTTACGTTGCTGATATCATACCACGCGAACGCTGGGGTGAAGCTTTGGGGATGCATGGTCTCTGTTTTGCAATTGGCGGTGCAGTAGGTCCCGCTATCGGTAGTGCTATTTTCCAGTATTTTGGTATCAATATCATGTTCTATAGCTCATCGCTTTTTGCGCTTCTTTCTATTGTTATTGTCATGAATATGAAGGAAACACTTGCAAAAAAAGAAAAGCTAAATTTATCCATGTTCAAAATCTCGCGTACCGACATCATTGATATCGGTGTATTACCAGCGGGAATTGTAACGTTTCTATCTTACTCCGCATTTGGAGCCATATTGACATTAATCCCCGATTGGAGTGATCACCTCAATCTGAGCAATAAGGGGATATTCTTTGCCGCATATACGATTGCATCAATTTTGATCCGCTTCATATCAGGAAAAGCATCGGACAGATATGGACGTACCAAAGTAATTATGATCGGGTTATTTATTGTTGGTATTTCTTTATACCTCATTGGACAGGGAGATTCCTTTAACAAACTGATGTTAGGTGCAAGTATATACGGTATCGGTACAGGAATCTTATCTCCTGCGATCAATGCCTGGACCATAGACCTTGGTAAGCATAATCAACGTGGACGTGCGGTAGCGACGATGTACATATCGATGGAGGCAGGTATTGGTTTAGGAGCCTTATTTGCAGGGATGTACTATCAGGATATTATCACCAGGATACCGCAAGTGATGTATTTTAATGCTTTGTTTTTAGGTATCGCTTTACTGTATATGTTTTTTTGGCAAGGATTTAGCTATAGAAAGAAAAAAGCTTAATTGTATTCTCAATTAAGATTAACCCTTTATTTGTTAGCAGTCATATATGGAAAGTAAATCAGGAAAAAAACCGTATTCAGTTGAGCTTGCCTCAAGTTTGTTTGCCCTGGCATTAATCATCGGATTTTTATATGTCACTCAAAGTGTTATCGTACCGTTACTTTTTGCGATCATTCTTTCAATGACGCTCTACCCGATTGCATCATTTTTTGAAAATAAATTGAGATTTGGAAAGGCGGCCGCTTCGATCATGGCTGTTATTATTGCCATCTTAATTATCAGCACTTTGATATGGTTTATTGTACATCAAAGTATTATTATTGGAAAAGATGCTGTGGCGATTCAGGAAAAAGTATTGGCTGCTGTAGAATCAATACAGAACTGGATTCAATCTCAATTTGGATTAGAGCGAAGTGAGGTGATTCAAAAGATGAAAGAGCAAGGAAATAATGCTTTGGAAAATGTGGGTGGTTATATGTCTACCGCTTTTGGTTCAATCGGAAGTACATTAGCAGGTGTTATATTAGTTCCTATCTTTATTTTCTTTCTCCTTTACTACCGTGATTTTTTCAAAGAGTTTTTCTTTAAATCGTTCAAAAACACGGATAACAAGAAAATTCATGCTGTACTGAGCAAAATCTATGAGGTGGTACAAAGTTATTGTTTGGGGCTTGTAACAGTGATGGGAATTGTCGCTGTACTGAATACTGTTGGTCTCATGTTGATGGGTATTCAATACGCCTGGTTTTTCGGTTCTATGGCTTCTTTACTCATGTTATTGCCTTATATCGGTATCGCTATTGGCTCAATCTTACCGGCTTTGTTTGCTTTGGCAACAAAAGATAGCGCTTTATATGCGGTCGGTGTGATTGCTTGGTTCCAAGTGGTTCAATTTTTAGAAGGTAATATCATTACTCCTAATATCGTCGGCAGTAAAGTAAGTATCAATCCCCTGATGGCTATTATTGCTATTCTACTGGGCGGAATGATTTTTGGTTTAGCAGGATTAATTCTAGCGCTACCCATGTTCGCAACTTTAAAGGTGATTTTTGATGCGATCCCCAGCATGGAGCCTATCGGATATTTAATCGGTGAGCCTGAAAAAGAGCATCTCAAACGAAATGCAACACAGGAATTGCTTCAAAAATGGGGAATCGTACGGAAACCTAAAAAGTTTCTTCCACCAACTGTTGTTGAATCGGCTTCGCCGGATGATACAAACAGTACTGATAAAAAACTGTAAACACTCTTTTACTAAGTGATAAAACAATTCGTCCAAGGATCTGAAAGATGATTCTTGGACGAATTATTTTATATGATCATTTATTGCAACCGGATTTTTAATGGTTGACATTGCTGAATTAAGTGTATTCCTGGTTTCAGGATTCCCGATGAGTTTTGAATAGTCTATCCCAGATTGAGGTATAAAAACCAAAATTGACATGAATATCATGATGATGATTCATATGAAAAAGACCATTGGTGATCCATCGATTTTTAAACTCAAACAGATTAAACCCAATATGTCCTAATATTGCCCACAAGAGATTGAATCCTAGATAAAAACCAACTGTAAAAATATCGCAGGAAATTAACATAAAGGTGATGATCAGAATGGCTCCGAACATCACATTTTCTAGTGGATGCATCACAAAGAGACTCAATGCATTTGTACGTTCGAAAGTATGGTGCCTATAATGAAAATAACGGTATAAAATAGATTTGTGAACAAGCCAGTGCAGTATAAACATCAAAAAATCCACAAGAAACAAAACGCCTAAAAATTTGATTGGAAATACCTTCCAATCAAGATCAACTATTTTAATCCATCCAATTCTTAACATATAAATGCCCGCAATGGCAACAACCGCATTAAGGGAGATATTTAAAATTGCATTTCCTATATCTGCTTTCAATATGGGATGACGCTCAACCAACTCCTGCTTGCTGTTATACAGATAGTGCGCCACAGCATAAAATATGATGGATAAGAAAAATAGCAGAAAATTCCCTAGAAATGCTATTTGTACGACTACCGAAAAATCTGCCTGATGTAAGTAATCAACAATTTCTCCCCCCATTGTATCCATTTTCTTCACTAAGCTTTAAATAGTTGAAGATAATTAATTTCTATTAACTTTACTTTAAATAATATTTTTATGAAATACGTACCTACACTCGAAACGGAGAGACTACTTATTCGTCCGATAACTTTAGATGATATTGAAGCATTCTATGCGATGGATTCGCAACCGGAAGTTCATCTTTATTTAAACAGATCTCCTTTAAAATCGAGTGAAGAGGCAAAAGATTATATTCTTAGTTTGCTGCAGCAATATGACGCATATGGTACAGGACGTGTTGCTGTTATTGAAAAAGCAACAAATCAATTTATAGGCTGGACCGGATTTAAATTTATCGACGAACCGATGAATGATCGGGTCAATTTTCTAGACTTTGGCTATCGCTATCGTAAAGAGTCCTGGGGTAAAGGTTATGCCACAGAAGCGGCATTGGCCTGTATTGCCTTTTACTATGAAAACATGACGCATATACCTCTCCATGCCATTACGCACGTCGATAATCAAGGTTCGCGAAATGTATTGGAGAAGGCTGGATTTAAGATTACGGATACTTTTAAGTTTACCATCTGGGACATGGACTGTTATTGGTATGATCGGGTTGAAGATGCTAAATAAGACCTGAATGCATCTTTTCTGAATTTAGAATGCCACTTTTGAATGTTGAAATTTTCAATGTAAATCTATTTGTATATCCTTTGGATAAAACGAAATGCTTTTCGTATTTTTACGCTTGCAAAAAACGATGCTTTCTTGCAGCAAATTAGAATAAAAACACCATATTATTGATTACATGAGTGAAGAAACAAACTATCCTGCAGACGATAATCAAGAAGAATTAAATAACGGACAGACAAATAACAGTAAAACAATTCCACTTTCGGGTTTGTATGAAAACTGGTTTTTGGACTATGCATCTTATGTTATTTTAGATCGCGCTGTACCTCATATCAATGATGGTTTTAAACCTGTACAACGACGTATCCTCCATTCATTGAAAGAGATGGATGACGGAAGATATAACAAAGCCGCCAATGTAATTGGTAACACGATGAAATATCATCCTCATGGTGATGCTTCAATCGGCGATGCTATGGTTCAGATCGGTCAAAAAAATCTACTGATTGACTGTCAGGGGAACTGGGGTGATCCTATTACCGGAGATGCTTCTGCTGCTCCTCGTTATATCGAAGGACGTCTATCGAAGTTTGCTCTGGATGTTGTCTTCAATCCAGAAACTACAAACTGGCAATTGAGTTATGACGGCCGTAATAAAGAACCGGTTACATTACCTGTAAAATTCCCGCTATTGCTAGCTCAAGGTGCTGAGGGTATTGCTGTAGGTTTGGCTACCAAAATTATGCCTCATAATTTTCTGGAGTTAATTGATGGTTCTATTCAGGTTTTGAATGGCGAAAGACCACATATCCTTCCTGATTTTCCAACGGGGGGAATGGCAGATTGCTCAGCTTATAATGAGGGTCAACGCGGTGGCAAGATACGTGTACGTGCAAAAATTGAAGAGCGTGATAAGAAAACTTTAGCGATTACTGAAATTCCTTTTGGAACAACTACCGGTGGATTGATAGACAGCGTAGTTGCTGCTAATGATAAGGGAAAAATCAAAATCAAGAAAATCGAAGATAATACGGCAGAGTTTGTGGAGATTATAGTGCATCTAGCTCCGGGAATATCTCCTGATGTTACGATTGATGCTTTATTTGCTTTCACAGCCTGTGAGGTGTCCATTTCACCAAATACCTGTGTGATCAAAGAAGATAAACCGCACTTTTTGAGTGTTAATGATATCTTGATTGAAAACACCATCAATACAAAGAACTTATTAAAACAAGAACTTGAAATCAAATTACATGATCTCTTAGAGAAGATATTCTTCAGCAGTTTACTGAAAATCTTCATTCAAGAAGGTATGTATAAGCATCCTCAATACGAAAATGCTGGAGATTTCGATACGGTTGTTGAAGTGCTAAATGGTCTTTTCGAACCGTTCTTCTCCCAGTTCTACCGTCCTATCGTCCCTGAAGATTATAAGCGATTGATCGATAAACCGATGAGTAGCATCACGCGCTTTGATGTGAAAAAGGCTGATGATCAGATGGCTTCTCTAGAGGATGAAATCAAGAATGTTAAACGCCATCTTAAACACTTGACTGACTATGCAATTGCATGGTATGAAAGATTGCGTGATAAATATGGTAAAGGTCGTGGCCGCAAGACTGAATTAAGAGCTTTTGATCGCGTTGAAGCTACACAGGTAGCTTTGGCCAATGCAAAACTATATGTCAACCGCGAAGAGGGTTTCATCGGTTCAGGCATGAAGAAAGACGAGTTTGTGTGCGACTGTTCGGACATCGATGACATCATTGTTTTCCGTGCGGATGGTAAGTATGTCGTTACCAAAATTCAGGACAAAGTATTTGTCGGAAAAGATATCATCCATGTCGCTGTCTTTAAAAAAGGTGATGAGCGAACAATTTACAATGCCATCTATAAAGAAGGAGACACGGGTACAAGTTTCATCAAACGTTTTGCTGTTGTCGGTGTGACACGTGATAAAGAATATGACATCAGCAAAGGATCAAAGGGGTCTAAAGTAACTTACTTCACTGCAAATCCGAATGGAGAGGCGGAGATTGTCAATATTCAGCTGAAACCGCATACGAAATTGAGAAAGCTTAATTTTGATATGAATTTTGCTGAGATTGCTATTAAAGGCCGTGCATCTCAAGGAAATATTGTTTCGAAATATCCGGTTAAAAAGATCACATTCAAAAGCGCCGGGGTTTCTACCTTAGCTGGCCGTAAGATCTGGTTTGATAAAATAACGAAACGTCTAAATGCTGATGAAAGAGGTCAGTATTTAGGGGAGTTTGATGGTGACGACAAAATTTTGATCGTCATGTCGGACGGTACTTACGAGCTGTCTAATTTTGATCTGAGCAATTATTTCGATGATAAGATGATTCGCATCGAGAAATACTTCCCTGATCATGTCTATACTGCAATCCATCAAGATGGTAAATCGGGTACCTACTATGTGAAGCGATTTAAATTTGATGATATTCCTGTCGGTAAAAGTGTATCATTTATTAATGATGAACCGGGTTCAAAACTTATCGTGCTGACAAACAGTACAGAGCCTGTGGTACACCTGGAAGTTCTGAAAGGAAAATCGCAGACAGAGGAGAGTTTAGATCAACCTTTGAATGAGATCATTGATGTCAAAGGTTTGAAAGCGCAAGGTAACCGCCTATCCTTTCATACGGTGAAGAGTGTTAAACTGACTACTGATGAAATTGATCTGGCCGTGAATGCTAAGGAAGAGGTGACAGCTCCTACTGAAACTTCTGAATCTGGTGAGGAAACGGAAAAGACAGCTGAAGCAACGAATAGCCAAAGTGATATTAAACTGGAAATAACAAATCCTGACGATATCCAAACGGATAATGGCGGTCAGATTGAGTTATTCTAAAACATATATGCAAATAGCTTTACAGCTATTTTAGAACATAAAAAAACCGCTTAATAGCGGTTTTTTTATGTTCTAGTATCTTTTAATCTTTAAACTCTTTGATGAATTTTTGAAGTTTTGGTGCAATAACAACAGAACAGAAAGGATTTTCAGGATGCGTATTGAAATAATTGTGATGATAGTTTTCTGCTACCCAAAAAGTAACCGCTGGCTCTACAGTAGTCACAATAGGATCTTCAAAAACATCCTCACTATCTAACTCATCAATAAAATTCTTAGCGAGTATTTCCTGTTCCTCATCGTGGAAAAATACGACCGATCTATATTGCGTACCGACATCATTACCTTGACGGTTTAACGTCGTTGGGTTATGCGTTTTAAAGAAGATCTTCAATAATTCTTCGTAATTAACAAGATCTTCATCGTATTCAATCTGTACCACTTCAACATGTTCTGTGGTACCTGTACATACCTGCTCATAGGTAGGATTATCATTTAGCCCGCCCATATATCCTGGTAAAACGGATTTTACACCTTCAGTATTTTGAAAAATAACTTCCGTACACCAAAAACAGCCGCCTCCAAATGTTGCTTTCATATCTTAATATATTTTATATTCAAACTTAGATAAATTTGTTTAGTAAAAAAAAACTTTCAAATTTATCGATCTCTCCTCCACCATCAAAAAATAAATAATTGAGGAAACTTAGAAATTAAATGACAGAAAAAGCGTCATAATAGTTTACTGATTTTGAAAAATTATGATTTGTAGTAATAGGAACCTGGAATCAGCAGATCCTGCTTTTCGTTATGACATACAGCGTATGAGAATCCTTTTTGCAAAGCATAAGATCCATATTCACCTTTTTTATTCAATGCTAAAAATCCTACCTGAATATCTTTTGCAATATTAGGTTTCTTCTTAACAATACGTTTTACAGCTTCTTTGCAGGCATCTTCCGGTGAATATCCCTGACGCATCAATTCGACCACTAAAAAACTACCTAATGTACGAATGACTTCCTCTCCTACTCCTGTAGAAGTGGCCCCGCCTACTTCATTGTCTACATAAAGTCCAGCTCCGATAATCGGGCTATCTCCTACCCGGCCATGCATCTTAAAAGCCATACCGCTTGTTGTACATGCACCAGATAGATTTCCTTGAGCATCCAATGCAAGCATACCTATTGTATCATGATTATACTGATTACCTGGCAAACGCTCGACCGCGAAAGACTTGTTCTCAATATTCATAACCGGTTTATATTTCTTTTCTTTTAACCATTCTTTCCATGCTTTTTCTCCTTCTGGGGTAAGCAGGTCTTCTTTTTCAAAACCATTCTCCAGCGCAAACTGCAATGCACCATCTCCTGCAAGCATCACATGTGGTGTTTTATCCATTACCAGACGAGCTACAGAAATTGGATGTGCGATATGCTCTAAGGCCGCTACGGAACCACAGTTTCCTTCTGAATCCATGATACAGGCATCTAAGGTAACGATACCATCGCGATCTGGATATCCACCTTTTCCTACTGTCATATTTTTTAAATCAGCTTCCGGTACACGCACTCCCTGCTCTACGGCATCAATTGCTTTTCCGCCTTTTTTTAGCACTTCCCATGCCGCCTGATTTGCCGCGATACCAAAGTCCCAAGTTGAAATAACGATCGGTTTCATTCCCGACCGCTTCTGCGGAATTGAAAAACTTGATAACGTCTCTACAGTACCTATAGCTGTTGCTCCAATAATACCTTGTCTAATAAATTGGCGTCTTGAACTCATATTTTAATCGATTTAGCAATACAAGTATACACAATTGCATTTTTCTTTTTAAGAATTTTTTAATTCTGCCAAGGCCCCGCATTCGTATTTATGCAAAAGAATCGATCATTAATTCACAAATCGTCAACATTTCTTGTAAAAACATACAATTTAGACTATCTTTAAAAACCAAACTAATCAGCATGACAAATAAACTAAAATATGCTATTCTTACCTGTGCAGGCTTTTTTACGATTAACCATGCCTTTTCACAAGCACTAGATTCCACTGTTTATCTTCAGGTTAAAGAACTGCAAGAAACCGTAAGAAAAGCATATGCTCCTGATAAGCGTACAAAGCTATTTGCCTTCACAAAAACAGATATTGCCAAAAATGACTATCTGATAGAAACGACAGAACCCGCCGCTAAAACAGCTTTCGAACAGCAATTTAAAAATATTCCGGCAACGGTAGCCATTAACTTATTGCCCGAACAAAACTTAGGAAATAAACTGATCGGTATCGTACATTTATCTGTCGGAAATATGAGAACTAAGCCTGATAATGCGGCTGAAATGGCGAGTCAGGTATTAATGGGAACACAGGTTGACCTCTTACAAAAGGATCATGGTGAATACCGCATCCGTACTCCGGAAGGCTACATTGCCTGGTTACCGACTTCTTCAGTTACAGCGATGACAAAGGAAGAGGCAGCACAATGGAACAGTCAGCCTAAAATAATCTATACCGCTGAATTTGGAAAATCACTTTCCGAACCGCATGCGCAAAGCCAACGTGTATCGGATCTTGTATATGGTGATATTCTGGTGCTGACGGGTGAGAAAAATAACTATTTCGAAGTTTCCTATCCAGATAAAAGGAAAGCATACATCAAAAAAGAAGAAGCTTTATCGCTAAAAAAATGGGTTGATTCACGCAATCCTACAGCTGACAACTTGATCTCGAGTGCCAAATCTATGCTCGGACTTCCTTACCTTTGGGGTGGTACTTCTGTAAAGGGAGTAGATTGCAGCGGCTTTACAAAGACAGCTTACTTCATGAACGGTTATGTTATACCGCGTGATGCTTCTCAACAGGTATTAGCAGGTGAATCGGTGGATATCCTGGATGCTGAAGGTCACTTTGATCCAGAAAAGGCGCTTAAAAATTTAAAACCTGCTGATCTTTTGTTTTTTGCTGCAGGTAAAAATACGAATCCCAATGTCCGTGTTACGCATGTAGCACTTTACATCGGTAACGGAACGTTTATTCATGCAGCGGGATCTGTACGGATCAATAGTATGTTGAAAGATGCTGCAAATTACGATGATTTTCAGACACGCACTGTCGTTGCTGCAAAAAGATATTTGGGATCAAACGATCCACAAATACAGAAAGTACAAAATAACCCTTATTATAGCATCAAATAAAAGATAACAACGATCATGAGTACACATTCAGACTGGATTACTAAAGATTTTGGGGCTTTCAAACTGAGATATAAACCTTACACTTTAGAAATGCGTTATGTCTTTACTGTTGCATCTTTCAGCAGAACGACTACTCCGGTTGTATTGACACAATTGGAATATGACGGCATTATTGGTTACGGCGAGGCAAGTATGCCTCCATATCTAGGAGAATCGCAGGAAAGCGTTATCAATTTTCTAAACAAAATCGACCTATCCGGATTCAACTCTCCTTTTCAAACGGAGGAGTTATTGGCTTATGTGGATCAAATAAGTGCTAAAAACACGGCTGCAAAAGCATCAGTTGATATTGCTCTTCATGATTTAATAGGAAAAATACTGGGACAGCCATTTTATAAAATATGGGGATTAAATCCCGCATTAATTCCCGCTACTTCCTATACCATTGGTATCGATACGGAGGAGGTGATCCGTAAAAAGGTCATGGAGGCAGATCAGTTTAAAATCCTCAAAGTAAAGTTGGGCCTTGAAACGGATAAAATGATTATCGACACTATTCGCCAATGTACGGATCGTCCTTTGTGCGCGGATGTGAATCAAGGATGGAAAACAAAGGAGCAAGCACTTGAAATGTCACATTGGCTCGCTGAAAGAGGCGTAGTTTTTTTGGAACAGCCGATGCCAAAAGAACAGATCGATGATAACGCCTGGTTAACAGCCCATAGCCCCATACCGACTATTGCCGATGAAGCATGCCAGAGATTGAGTGATGTTCCTGCATTGCAGGGTGTTTATTCGGGCATTAATATCAAACTGATGAAATGCACTGGAATGCGTGAAGCAAAAAGGATGGCAGAGTTAGCGCAGTCATTAAAAATGAAAGTAATGATCGGATGTATGACTGAAACTTCTTGTGCCATATCTGCCGCTGCTCAGTTGGCTCCTTTGGTAGATTGGGCAGATCTGGATGGTGCACTTCTTATCGGAAATGATATTTACGATGGCATGAAAGTCATTGACGGACAATGTATCTTACCAGATCGTCCAGGGATAGGTATCCTAGCAGAATAAAACTCATTAAATTTTCATAAGATCATGAATTTTCAGAAAAAATATCATGATCTTATTCTTATCTTGTACCTTACGGGTATAAATAGATCATCTATTAAAAGCAACAACTAACCAATACTCTTATGAATAAAATTTTACTTACCTCGTTATGTACGATGGCTTGCGGGACTCTGCAGGTCGTACATGCGCAACAAATCCAGGTTGTGGGGAAAGTTTCAGATGGAAATGGCGCTGCCATTCCAGATGTGACGATCTCGGTCAAAGGAACAAATACCGCAACATCCACAAATTCCAGTGGATTGTTTACGATAAATGCGAATCAGGATGCAACAGTCATCATCAGTGCTGTCGGTTATCAGAAACAAGAAATCAAACTAAATGGCCGAAAAACATTAACAATAACCTTACAAAAAGAAGAGAATGCACTGGATGAGGTTATGGTAGTCGCTTATGGTACGGCTAAAAAGAGCACCTACACGGGTTCTGCTGCGGTGGTAAAGGAAAGTGATATTAAAGATGTCCCTACGACGTCGTTTGAAAATGCATTGAACGGACGTGTAGCTGGTGTTCAGATCAGTTCCAGCTCCGGCCAGGCAGGCGCAACATCTAGCATCAGGATACGTGGTATCGGTTCTATGAACGCTTCTAATGATCCTTTATATGTGATCGATGGTGTTCCTGTTGTTTCGGGCAATTTGGGACAAATGAGTGGCCAGATCAATTCTTCTTCCAATGTCATGAGTACGCTTAATCCATCGGATATAGAATCGATCACCATATTAAAAGATGCTGCCGCATCTTCATTATATGGATCTAGAGCTGCCAATGGCGTTATCGTGATTACAACGAAACGTGGTAAAGAGGGAAAGGCACGCATAAACTTTCGGTCTTCTCTTGGTTTTACCCCATCGTGGGCGACAGATAATTATGAAGTAGCGGATCCGCAGGCACAGATCAATATGGAATATCAGATTTTCCATGACTATAGAACGTCAAATAAAAACAGTGCTACTGGAGTCAATTACACCGATCAGGAGGCAAGTACTTATGCTCTGGGACAAATCAACAACCGATTTAATAAACATGGATATCGCTTTGAAGTAGATGGTCCTGCCCGTATGAATAATGTTAAAATTCTTGGAATAACTGACGGTGTAGAAAACCGGGAAGGTAAATTCTTTGATTGGGAGGATTACTTATTTAGAACCGGTGTTTTTAATACGAACGACATCTCTTTGAGCGGAGGTTCTGAAACAACAAAGTACTTCTCTTCTCTAAACTATACAAAAGATAAAGGACGCGCCACGATCAATGAATATGAAAGAATCTCAGGAAGAATCAACCTGAATCAAAAAGTAAGAAGCAATATTGAATATAATGTAAATTTAAATGTTGCTAATACGGATAAAACTGGGTTCAATGATACCCGAAGTACCGGATCTAATCCTTTCTTTCAATCTAGAAATCTATTGTTTCCTTTCTACTGGCCTACTGACTACAAAACCGGCAATCCATGGACAGCACAATATGGTAGCTTAGCTTATAATTCTGACTATTATAATAAACAATGGGGTAACAGTACAAAAACTCTCAAATTGGGTGCTGTACAATCTCTATCGTGGGAAATTGTTCCTAATCTAACGGCAAAAACAATTTTCTCATTTGATAACACAGAAGTAAAAGATGCCTTGAATTTTTCAGCCTTGCACTTCATTGGTTTGACCGATAAGGGTTCATCGAGCAAATGGAATACAAATATGCGGAAATATGTTTCGTCCAATACATTAACGTATGCCAAAAGTATTGAGCAGCATAACTTCAATATTTTAGCGGGTTATGAAGTTGAAAAGAATGTCACTGATTTTCAGTACAGCAATTCGATTAATCTCGGATCAAGTTCTTTAACATCTATCGGTACGGGAGCAAATTATAAAGCGGACAGCTATCAGTTCGGTAATAATTTGATGTCTTATCTTTCACGTGTCGATTACAACTATAATGAGAAATACTTTTTAGGAGCTTCTATCCGCCGGGACGGTTCGTCACGTTTCAGTGAAGATAATCGTTGGGGTACCTTCTGGTCTGTATCTGGCGCATGGAGTATCCATAAAGAAGAGTTCTTTAAAAATGATATCGTCAATACCTTACGATTAAGAGCTTCGTATGGTGTTAATGGTACGCTACCAACAGATAATTATGCTTGGAGAACTTTAATGTATTATAAATACAATTACAAAGGTAACCCTGGGGGTGTCGTTGGCGATGGTTCATTAGGGGCTATAGATAGAGGATTAGGAAATACAAAACTAACCTGGGAAAAAAGTAATACCTACGATCTAGCTTTGGAATATGGTTTATTTAACAATAGACTAACGGGTTCCATCGAATACTTTAATAGAGATTCGAAAGACTTGCTTCAAGATGTGCCTACTTCTGGTACGACTGGTTTTACCAAGGTGCTCCAAAACGTGGGTGTCATAAATAATAGTGGAGTCGAAATTGATTTAGGCGGCGATATCATCAGTAAAGAAAACTTCAGATGGTCGGCTCGGGTCAATGGTTCATTTTTAACTTCCAAAGTCAAAACTTTAGATGCTGGTAAAGATATTATCTGGACTGATCCTACAGGTGGTGATGCCCGTGCACAGTTTATCTACCGTGAAAATGAATCGGTATTATCTTTCTATGGTTATGAGTGGGGCGGTGTAGATAAAACCAATGGTAAAAACGTTTGGTATACAAACAATAATCAATCGGATTTCGAATACAATGGCCGAAATGCTTCTTATAGCTATACGAAAGCAGATCAGATCATCTTGGGTTCGGCTACGCCTAAAATTTTCGGAGGAATCAATACAGATGTGGAATATAAAGGTATCTCACTTGGTCTAAACTTTAGTTACAAGATCGGTGGAAAGCTGTATGATGGTGCGGAAAAGGATGTCATGGATGATGGCTACTATTGGGAAAGAATACGTTCACAGTATTACTATGATAATATGTGGTCACCTAGCAATGTAAATGGCACACAACCGAAAATCGATGGTAACGATTTAACTGATGCTATCCAGTTCAGTAGCCGTCATTTATATAATGCTTCGTTTATCCGTCTAAAAAACATCAATGTCGCTTATAAATTGCCTTCACAATGGTTGGAAAAAGTTAAAATCAGTAATGCGCGTTTATTTTTCAATGGTACAAACCTATTCACGGCATCTAAATTTAAACTAGCGGATCCTGAGGTTAACCAATATGGAACGCGTGGATGGGAAACACCATATGGCAAAACATACACATTTGGTATTGAAATCGGCTTCTAGTTTTTATATTGATCATAGTGTGAGCAATAACTTATTGCAACAAACCTGATGATCACACTAGCTTTTAACCGACATAGACATTGCTAATGTCATTAATAAACAAATTGATAAATGAATAAACAGCTAATTCTGATGAAAAAATATATAAACTATTTACTTTTCGCATCTGTTCTGAGTACAACTTACTCGTGTAAGAACTTTTTAGATGTGGAACCTACTAATGCGGTTGATGCTGACAAGGCCATTATAACCGCAAATGATGCTCAAATTGCGATCAACGGTATACAGCGTCAAATGACTTCTTCTAGCTATTACGGACGTAATTTTATCGCTTATGGTGATGCTAAAGGTGGTGATGTAACGCTTTATTCCCAAGGCCGTGGGTTGGATGCTTTTTATACTTTCAATCATAATGCGCAAACGAACAATTTTTCGAGCTTTTGGACTTCGATCTATAATATCATCTACCAGACCAATAATCTACTGGAAAATATTGAAAAGTTAAAAGCATCAGGAAGTATTGAGAATTTTGATCTTGCAAAATCGGAAGCATTAACCATCCGTGCATTGGCCAATTTTGATCTGGTTAGGCTTTACGGTAAATCTTACACCGATGATAAAAATGCCTTTGGGATTCCGAACTTGACCAAAACACTTGCTTATAATGAGCAAAGTTTACGTGCTACGGTTGATGAAAACTATAAACAGATTCTTTCGGATTTAAAAACTGCGGAAACCGGTCTTCCAAAGACCAAAAGAGATGGCTACTTAAATTACTATGCCAACAAGGCGATACAAGCACGTGTGTACCTCACGATGGGTGACTATAATAATGCTTTATTGGCAGCTGAGGAAGTGATCAATAATAATCCTATTTATTCTCTTTATACCAATGCAGCTTGGGTCACTTCGTGGCAATCTCAATTTGGGTCGGAATCTATTTATGAACTAGTAATCGAGCCCAATCAAGCTGATTTAGGAAGAAATTCATTGGGTTTCTATTTTATGAGGAGAAATCACCAGACAGGTGCTTTAGGAAATTTCCTAGCAAGTACACCTTTCTTAAATGCGCTTAATGCTGATCTTTCTGATGTAAGAAGGGGTGTGATGGCTAGAGATGAATCATCTGCTGCTCGCCTAGGCTCTTGCTACAAATACCTTGGTTCTACGACATTTTCTGGGGATAAAGGAACATCTAATTATACTGCTGTCAATATTAAGGTGATCCGTCTTTCTGAACTGTATCTGATTGCAGCGGAAGCGGCATTAAAGGCAAGTACTCCTAATCCGACTAAGGCAGCAACTTATTTGCAGGCGATCCATAAACGTTCGGCTGGATTACCAGCTATTGATGCAAGATCTGTTTCTGAGGCTTTGATCTTAGCGGAAAAAAGTAAGGAGTTTTTTGGTGAGGGTATTCGCTATTTTGATATGATCAGACTAAATAAGACAATCAATTTTGATGATGCATTTGCCGGTATCGATATTCCCACTAGGGAGCAAGCCATTAATCGATCTTTCTCTAGAACCATATTACCGATATCTCAAGAAGAAATTAATGCTAATCCTCCAATAAAAGCACAACAAAATCCGGGATATTAGTCTCAATTATTTACGCAATAAAAAAATGGCTTCTGATGTTGATCGGAAGCCATTTTTTGTGAGTTATATTTTTATGAATCTATCTTTTGAAAGGCTACCCGGGGGGTGCCATCGCCGACATAGATAATACCACAACGTATGTATCCTAATCTTGTTAGTACTTTTTGCATTGGAATATTTGTTTCATGGGTATCGACCCGGATGTTGTGACATTGTTCAAAGCACCATTGAAAGCATCGCGCCGCTACTCCTTTTACTTGACCATTGGATGCTAGACGATGTACTACACCATAAGGCTCTTCATTCAACCATTCTCCATCTTCAATTATGGTATAATTTGGATCAGATTCTAGTGAGAAACAGAAGGTGGCTACTATTGCATCATCTTCTATACAGACATAATTCTCTCCGATATCTATTGTTGTCTGGATATATTCCCGAGAGGGATAGCCATTTGTCCACTGAATGGTATTGCCACTAGCACGCATTAAACCTCGTGCAATGTCAATAATAGCTATCACCTGATCTAAATCTTCTAATTTTGTTTTTCTAATATCCATATTTACAATAAACTTTTATTTTATCAGTAACGAAGTGACCAAGTAACGAATGGTATAACCTTCTAACTTCTTAGAAGTGACTAGTGACATAGTAACGAATGGTATAACCTTCTAACTTCTTAGCAGTAACGAAGTGACTAGTGACATAGTAACGAATGGTATAACTTACTAACCATCTCACTTTATTACCTTCTAACTATCTAACAAAACTACCGAACAATCTGTTTCATATTTCGTGGCAAATCTTGATTCAAATCAATGAGATAACCATTAATAACAGCGTATTGAATTTCTTCTTTCTTCTTTAAGAAAAAATTTGCTTCTTTACCAAGACTTAATGTTCTGATCGTATTCAACTTGCTTTTAGATAGTACATTGATGGGTAAATAATGTAGTACTTTGGGCTCGGATGCATTTATCTTTACACCGGCATATCCTTGCTTCAGTAATGCTTTTATATCAACGTTTTCAAGATCACTCAGGCGATAAAATTCCTTTTCGTAAACTTTAGCTTCTACAAATTCGAAATCTGTCAGATCCAGATCATCGTACCCATAAAAGTCATGAAGATCTCCAATGTCTTCAATATATCCTTTTGTATAGTAATCTTCCCCCTCGGTAATCTCATCTCTTCGGATAGCAATATCTATTTTCAGAGGAAGACCATGTGATATTGTGGTCACCCGACGAAGGATCACATCGTGCAGCTGCGAGGCGTTAAATGGTATGTGCTGGTATTCTGAGATTGAAAATTGCTGATAACTGTCCTGGGCGATTTGCAGTAAGGAATTAAGAATCAGAATAAAATTCAATTTTCTAATTTCCTGTTTTTCCGGATCTCCAGCAAAAGCTCCTGATTCGATCAGTATGGTGCTTGCACCCCATTTCTGAAAGCTATCTCCAAAAGCTCTTGGTGAGTGTTCATCATCATATTTAGCAATGGCTCCTGGGATATAGTCTTGAAGCAGCTGATTCATCCCAGCTATGATCTTCATTGCATTACCACGCACTTCATTGACTTCGCGCTCCCAATTATATGCTGGTGCTAAAAGGGAAATGGTAACCGGAGTTTTAGTTCCCGGAACGTTATAATAGATATTCTGATCGTGTAGATTAAAACCAAATTGTGGTTTGATCATTTCTGCCTGATTTCTTAATAGCTTACCTTCTGGTGTTGCGGTATCTCTGGCATCCCGATTCAGATCAATGTGCTGCGCATTTCTTCTTGTATAGACTTCAGCTCCATCTGGGTTGAGCATAGGGATAAAATGCACTTCTAAGTTTGATTTTAATATTTGCCTTAAGCTTTGAAATCTGCTATCTTTTCCTTCAAGGAAATTAAACAGGTCAAAAAGGGCCATGGTTGCGGTCGGTTCATCGCCATGCATCTGCGACCACAGCATTACTTTCTTTTTTCCCTGACCATAGGTTAATTTATAGATCGATCTTTTTTGAACTGACAGTCCGATTTGATCAATCTTTAGGGTTGATTCCTCCTGATGCTTATTGATGAGATCGACTACAGTCGAATGTTTAAATCTACGTTTTGTTAACGTGGTTTCTTTATAGGATGAATAGGCTTCATCAAAATCATTTTTATTTAAATTCATGGTTTGGGCAGAAATTGTAATTCCCGAAGTAACGAAGATCAAAAAGAAGATAATTTTCATCAGGGAGATAATTTTCATCGATTTAATCTTTTAGTACTTTCTCTAAAAGTGTAATGGTTCCTTTGTCGGCATCTATTTTGACCTGTGCTCCTACCGGTAATATAAATTGATTGGCAATATGTCCGATCATGGCTCCTGAATAAGCAGGAATCCCGAGCGGTTTGATATAATCGTTCAATACCTGTTCGAGCGTAAGAGAACCATAACCTCCTGCTGGCCCACAGTCCGTACACTTACCAAAGACGAAACCTTTGATCTGATCCAAAATTCCTGCTAATTTTAATTGACAGAACATCCGGTCCACGCGCTCTATATTTTCATCTACTTCTTCTAGGAAGAGTATGGCATTTTTAAAATCCGGCAAATAGGCTGACCCGCATAACCCACTGAGCAATGTCAGGTTTCCTCCTAGTAGTGTACCTGTTGCTTGTCCTGACTTTAAGGTCGTGATCCGCTCTTTGTACTGGATAAAGTTATCGCCTTTTTCTGTTGGGTTTGCAAATTGTGCCGGCTGATTAAGGAAAAATTGATTTTCAAAATTTTTAGCAACGGTATTACTCCATGTACTGATACCGACTGCGCCGTGAAAGGATATTAAACCGGTCTTTTTATAGAAGGCCATGATCAGTGCAGTAATATCGCTATAACCTAATAATACTTTGGGGTTATTGGCGATGAGTTGATAATCAATATGTGGTAATAAACGGGATGCTCCTGCTCCTCCGCGTATACAGACAATCGCTTTCACTTCTTTGTCTGCAAACATGCTGTGGATATCGGCTAGGCGCTCTTCATCTTTTCCTGCAAAATTACCATATCTACTTCGGATATGTTTTCCTTCCTTGATTTTGAAACCAAAGTTTTCAAAAATTTCGCGGGTCATAACAATGGCTTCTTCGGTATCAATAACTCCCGCAGGAGCTATTAATCCGATGGTATCTCCTTTGCGCAATACTTGAGCAAATAATTTCTTTTGATCTGCTTTTGTTTCAAAGAAATCTTCCTTTGCAAATGATAGTGCAGGTATTCCTGTTGCGACTAAGCCTAAGGATTTTAAAAATGTTCTTTTATCCATAGTCCTGGATGATCATGATTATCTGTTAAATAATAAACGTCTACCAGAGCCGTACTCGATCAAGCTCCCTTTGGAATAGGCTAATTGTCCTGATACAATGGTGTGCTCGATAGAAGATTTAAAGGTATGATCTTCAAATGGAGACCAGCCACATTTTGACAGTATATTTGATTTTGTAACCGTATAAGGTTTATTTAAATCTACCAGTACTAAATCTGCCCAATATCCTTCACGAATAAATCCACGTTCCTCAATCTGGAAGCAAATTGCTGTATTGTGTGCTGACTTTTGAACGATCTGCTCTAAAGTGATCTTGCCCTCATGGTACATGTCCAATAAAGCTTGTAATGCATGTTGTACCAATGGCCCTCCAGATGGTGCTGCGCTATAAGCTTGTGTCTTTTCAGCAATGGTATGTGGGGCATGATCGGTAGCAATTACATCGATATGTCCATCCAATACCGCTTTTACAATGGCATCTCTATTATCTGCTGTTTTAACAGCTGGATTCCATTTGATAAAATTACCTTTTGTCTTGTAATCGACATCGGAGAACCACATATGGTGAATACATGCTTCAGCTGTAATTAATTTTTCTGCCAATGGAATGTCATTTCTGAATAGTCCGATTTCTTTAGCAGTAGAGATGTGCAGAATATGTAAGCGGGTATTGTTCTTTTTCGCTAATTCTACAGCTTTGGAGGATGAGATGTAGCAAGCTTCTGCCGAACGAATAAGGGGATGCATATCTATTGTCAATCCTGCTTCGCCATATTTCTCTTTATATATAGCAAGGTTTTCCTGGATAGTGGCTTCATCTTCGCAGTGTGTGGCTACTAATGTGGGCGAGTTAGCAAATATCTGTTCCAATGCACGCTCATTGTCTACCAACATATTACCAGTTGATGATCCCATGAATACTTTGACACCACAGACATCACGAGGGTTTGTTTTGAGTACTTCTTCCAGATTATCATTGGCTGCACCCATAAAAAATGAGTAGTTGGCTAAAGCATTTTGAGAGGCGATATCGTACTTATCTTGTAACAAAGATTGTGTTAAAGTATTGGGTACTGTATTGGGCATTTCCATAAATGATGTTGTACCTCCAGCTACTGCGGCACGGCTTTCATGCCAGATATCAGCTTTGTGCGTCAATCCTGGTTCACGAAAGTGTACTTGATCGTCAATTAATCCGGGTAAAAGGTGTAATCCTTCGGCATTAATCTCTCTATCGGCAGGGTGGTTAATCTCTGCGGCGATCATCTCGATACGGCCATTACTGATATAGACATCTGAAGTGGTAATCTTCCCTTCATTAACGATTTGTGCAGATTTTATAAGTATTGTTGACATGGATGATGGTAATGTTTAATATGATATACAAATATAAGCATTTGAATATTTACAGCCTAAAAATACACAATTGGATGCTTACATACTTTATGAGTTTGAAAATTTGGTCTTTTAAATCTGTTGCATTAAGCCTGCTTGTTTTATATTTAATTGGATGACTTAAAACTGAAGTTGATCAAGATGTTATCGATTATACCTCTACAAACAAAAAAGCAGTAATGGGATCCATTACTGCTTTTAATTATAATTATATCTTATCAATTAGGCAACATCAAATTTGTATCCAACACCTTTAACGGTGGTTACATAATCTTCACCAATTTTTTCTCTAAGCTTTCTGATGTGTACATCAATTGTTCTGTTGGTAACAACTACTGAATCTTCCCAAATACTTTTCAAAATTTGTTCTCTTGTAAAAACTTTATTTGGTTTTGATGCTAATAAGTACATCAATTCAAATTCTTTTTTTGCAAGTACAATTTTCTGTTCTCCACGGTACACTAAAAAAGAATCACGATCAATCACCAGATCCATAATCTCTAATCTGTCTTGTGATCGTGCTGCTTCTTCCGAAACATTTCTTCTTAGAATGGCATTGATACGGCTCATCAAAGCACGGGGCTTGATAGGCTTTGCAATATAATCGTCGGCTCCAACATGGAAACCTGCAATTTCAGAATACTCTTCACTTCTAGCCGTTAAAAATACCATAAATGTATTTTTAAACTCTGGCATAGCACGCATTAATCGGCAGGCTTCGATACCGTCCATCTTAGGCATCATAACATCCAAAATAATCAGATCTGGATTAATATCCTTTGCTACATTGATAGCTTCGTGACCATTCGAAGCAGTCGATACTTGATATCCTTCACGCTTAAGATTGTAAGCAATTAACTCTAGAATATCTTGCTCGTCATCAACTACTAATATTTTTTGCTTTGCAATGCTCATCTTTTTTTTTTGCTAAATTATGAACAAAATGACAACAAAACATTAACGAAGTGTTATTAAATTGTTAAGTAACATTACGAAAGTTAATATTTAATTTGCGCTATTTTAAAGTTTTCTTTAAAAAATCTTCCAATTCTTTACCGCGTAGGTTTTTAGCAATGATCAAGCCTTCTGGATTTAAGACATAGGAGGCTGGTATCCCTGTGATTCGATACAGACCAACAACAACGGATCCCCATGCTTTTAAATCAGATGCCTGCGTCCATTGTAACTGATCATCTGCTATGGCACGCATCCATGGTCCCGGATTATCATCAAGAGATACTCCGAAAACGTCAAAACCTTTTCCTTTGTATTGATTATATAATTTGACAATATTCGGATTTTCTTGACGACATGGCATACACCAAGACGCCCAAAAATCCAACAGAACATATTTTCCTTTGAAATCTGATAACTTGATGGATTTATTGTTAGGTGTGAACGATTCAAAGTCTGGAGCTGGTTGACCTACAGCCAACTTTCTCAGTTTATTTGTTTCTTCTTTAAACTGGGTAACATAGCCATTATCTAAGAACTTATCTTTTATCTTATCGGCATAGGTTATGATTTCAGCTTCTGCAATTTCCGGGTCTAGTGTACTGATGGCATAAAATCCAGCGATATCATCGTGCTGTTCAGCAAAATCTACCGCTGCTTTTGTATAGTACTGCAATTGCTCTGTAAACTTTTGTTTGTACTCACTACGCAGATTTTCAATATCATCCACATCAGCTGAGATGGATTTCTTCGCAAAATCTGCCTGTAAGGAATCGCGAACTGCATCACGTCGATTTCTCATTTTTGAGAAACTCTGAATCGATGATGACAACTCAGAGCCCTCTAATTGATAATCGTTAACATCTTTCTGAAGATCTGCCTTGAAAACAATGTCCTCTCCTGGTGAAGCAATTAAATCATAACGATTTTTACCTACACGAAGTGATAATAGACGCGCCTGACTAGTAGGTCTTTTAAATTGAAAGGCATTTTTGTCTCCAAAAAACATGGAGTCCAATTTTCTTTCGCCTTCGTATAACGATATTACTTTAATATTTCCTGGATTTTCAATTTGGCCAGAAATTGTAAACTCATCTTTATTTTTACATCCGATTAGAAATAAAAATAAACAACCCACCACTAGCAACGTCTGCTTCATCATATTCGTTTTATTTTATAAATTCTATTGCTCTATCTATCGCTGTTTGTAATCCGGCACTATTTTTTCCTCCGGCTGTCGCAAAGAACGGCTGTCCTCCACCACCACCTTGGATGTCTTTTGCTAAATCCCGGATAATATTTCCAGCATTCAAGCCTTTTGATTTTGCTAATTCATCTGAGATGACAACGGTCAAACTTGGTTTACCGTCAAAATCAGCTCCTATTACTAAGAATAAGTTATTAACGGCTCCTTTTAATGCGTAAGCTAAGGTCTTTACAGCCTCTGCGTTTGGCAAATCAACAACTGTGGCTAAGAAATTAACATCACCTACTTGTTGTAATTTGCTTTCGAGGTCTGATTTTAACGCTAATGATTTTTCAATAATCGTTTTTTCAATTTCCTTTTTCAAAGCACTGTTTTCGTCCAGGATTTTACCCATTGCGGCAACAAAGTCTTTTGGATTATTTAATAACCCTTTGATTTGGTCAACTAATTCAAAATGTTCACGGATCACTGCTGCAGATTTCGTTCCTGTAATCGCTTCGATACGACGTACACCTGCTGCAACGGCAGACTCTGATGTAATCTTAAAGAAACCGATCTGACCGGTAGCTTTAACATGCGTACCACCACATAGTTCTTTTGAAAATTGATCATCAAAAGTAATGACACGCACATAATCGCCATATTTTTCACCAAACAACGCAGTTACTCCTGAATCTAATGCTTGTTGGTAAGGAATATTGCGTTCTTCTTTCAATGAAATATTTTCACGAATCTTAGCATTGACAATATCTTCGACTTGTTTGATTTCCTCTTCTGTTACTTTAGAGAAGTGAGAAACATCAAAACGTAAAATATCATCATTTACTAAGGAACCTTTTTGATTCACATGATCGCCTAATACCTGCTTTAATGCAGCGTGCAATAAATGCGTCGCAGAGTGATTATTCTCTGTATCCTGTCTTTTTGCCTGATCGACTTGAGCTACAAAAAGGCCTTCAAAACTTTGTGGGAGGGTATCTATAAAATGTACGAACAACCCATTTTCCTTTTTTGTATCGGTTACAAATATCTTCTCACCTGTAGCTTCAGAAATCAAAACTCCAGTGTCACCGACCTGACCACCACCTTCTGCATAAAAAGGTGTGACCGATAAAACCAATTGAAATTGGTCTTTTCCTTTTGCTGAAACTTTACGGTATTTTACAATTTCTGTTTTTGCACTTAGTGTATCGTATCCAACAAATTCAAAGCCTTCATCTTCATTGACTAAAATCCAGTCTCCTGTATCAATGGCAGTTGCTGCACGTGAACGGTCTTTTTGGATCTGCAATGCTTTATTAAAACCGACCATATCAACGGAAAGATTTTTCTCTCTCGCTAGTAACTCGGTCAAGTCTATTGGAAAGCCATAAGTATCATATAATTCAAATGCAAAATCACCATCAACAGTTGTATTTGATTCAGCATAATTTTCGAAACGCTGTACTCCTGTGACTAAAGTTCTTAAGAAAGACACTTCCTCTTCTAAGATTACTTTTTGAACAAAACTTTCCTGTGCTTTCAATTCGTTAAATACACCATCAAACTGTGCCGCCAACAAAGGGACTAGCTCATTTATGAATGGTGTTTTGAAATTTAGGAAGGTATACGCATAACGCACTGCACGACGTAAAATACGACGGATTACATAACCTGCTTTATTATTAGAAGGTAGCTGACCATCGGCAATGGCAAAACTAATCGCCCGAATATGGTCTGCAACTACACGCATTGCAATATCTGTTTTCTCATCCGCACCATAAGCTATCCCGGCTTTTTGAGAGATGAACTGAATAGTAGGCTGAAAAACATCGGTATCGTAGTTAGATGTTTTCCCTTGAATAGAACGTACCAAACGCTCAAAACCCATTCCTGTATCCACATGTTTTGCTGGTAAAGGTTGCAATGAACCATCTTTTAGACGGTTGAACTGCATGAAAACCAAATTCCATACTTCAATTACTTGCGGATGATCGGCGTTAACAAGTGACTGTCCAGCTACTTCTTGACGTTCTTCTTGCGTACGCATATCGTAATGGATTTCGGAACATGGACCACATGGTCCTGTCTCTCCCATTTCCCAAAAATTATCTTTTTTATTTCCTAATAGAATACGATCTTCAGCGATTAAAGCTTTCCAAAAATCATAGGCTTCAGTATCCTTTGCTAGTCCTTCTGAATCATCACCTTCGAAAATCGTTACGTAAAGACGGTCTTTATCTAATTTGTATACATCAGTAAATAACTCCCAAGCCCACTGAATAGCCTCTTTTTTGAAATAATCGCCAAAGCTCCAATTGCCCAACATTTCAAATAAGGTATGGTGGTAGGTATCAATACCTACTTCTTCCAAATCATTATGTTTACCAGAAACACGTAAACAACGCTGTGTATCGGCGACACGTGGAAATTTAATGGCGGCTTCGCCTAAAAATAAATCTTTAAACTGATTCATTCCCGCGTTTGTAAACATCAATGTGGGGTCATTTTTCACCACAACTGGTGCAGATGGTACGATTTGGTGTCCTTTACTTTTGAAAAAATCCAAAAAAGCCTGACGAATTTCTCTACTTGTCATTGAAAATCTAATTGTCTAATTATGATGTTGCAAACTTACTTAAAATTGCCTCGTTATGCAATTAGACGGATGTCTTTTAGTTCATAATAATGTACTAAAAGTGTCATGAAATAAAATAAATTTTGACTATTTTTAGGAATAATTCAATTTCACTCTACAATAGGAACAAGGAAAATTAATGGTCGTGATACGTCTTATTTAAATTTGTGCTTAAAATCACTTTATTTCATTAAATTAAGCACATGTTTAGATCATTGGAAAAAATATCTTTACAACAGTCAAAAACAAACTTAACCGATACAAAATGTGTTAAGCTACAATGATGAAATTATATCATTATTAATTAAAGAAAGTGTACGTAATAAAACTAATTACCAAACAACATGAGCAATAAAATTTTAGTCCCGATTGATTTTTCAGAGAACGCCAACACGGCTGTTCAATTTGCAATTGATTTGGCAAAAAAGAGAGGGTTTGATATTCATTTATATCATAACTATACCGTTTCGTCCAGTACTTTTGATGATGTAAACAGTGATAGTTCTGATGATAATTTCAAAGCAGATGTTTTAATGGCTGATTTAATCGAGAAACTAAAGGCCAATAATCCTACTATCGTTTTCACGTCAAAATGTGAGCGCGGCATTATTACGGAGTCCCTGTTGAAAGAAACGAAAAATACTACTTATTCGGCTATTATCATGGGTACTAAGGGTAAAACAGATGATACCAGTGTGATAGTGGGCAGTACAACATATGCTGTTAGTCAGAAAAGTAATATTCCCGTTATTGCGATCCCCTTTAATTACCAAACAAAAGATATTAAGAAAATAGGTTTATTGTCCAATTTTAAATATGCTGAATTGGATACGTTAAATGAATACATCAAAATATTCGGATCTGATGTCAAAGTACAGATTATTCACGTACACTACCATTCGGAGTCTGAATCTGACATTGAGGATAAATTAGAAATTTGGAAATATCAAATCAAAAAGCACACGGAAATAACCGATGTGGATATAGAAGTAGATTCTATACAAACTGATGTAGAAGAATTGGACACTATTCCTGAGGTAATCAATGATATCATCAAAGATGAAGAAATCGATGTTGTATTGATCACGAAAACACGTAAGTCATTTTTTGAAAGATTGTTCAAAAAATCTGTCGCCAAACAAATCATTCATCATCCTATTATTCCAACATTTTTTTCTAAAGCTTAATTATTATGGGCAAAATATTAGTTCCGATCGACTTTTCTGAAAACTCGATTATTGCTGCACGATACGCAAGAGAAATTGCTCTTGAAAATCAAGATGAACTTGTTTTCTTACATGTTTACACCCGACATGTAAACAAATACGCCAATTTTATGGTCCATGGGGAACACATTGTTGATCCAACTATAAAGGAATCTGAGGAACAACTCAATCAACTTGTCGGCGTGGTAAAAGAAAAATGGCCTACTTTGGTCATAAGCCAACTTTTCGATGAAGGGATTCTTGCTGAAGTTATTAGTAAAGAAACGGCAAGAAATCAGTATAAAGTTGTTGTTATGGGTACAAAGGGTGCCTCTGGATTAGAGTCTGTATTAATAGGGAGTAATACTTATGATGTAATCCGTGATTCACAAACTCCAATTTTAGCCATACCTGCTAATGCAACCGCATATAAAAAGGATACGATTGCTTTGTTAACGAATTTTAAACCAGGTGAATTAGAGGTGTTAAAACAGGCGATTCCTGTCTTTGGCAGTAAATTTCATTTATTATTGATTCATATTAACAAAGAGGAGGTTGATATTAAGATCTTGGATAAAAAGCTTACGGAATGGATAGACAATATCATTACAGAAACGGGCATTGACGACATTTCCTATACCGTAAAAAATAGAAGTCATTTTGCAAATTCTGCTGAGAAAATTGCGAATGGAATACAAACGATGATTCGCGATGAAAATATTGATATTATTTTAATAACAAAGAGCCGTAAAACATTTTTTCAGAACTTGTTTAATGAAAATATAATCAAAGAAATGGCGATGGGGATTGTTATTCCTAACTTTTTTGGCAAAACGAATCCGAATAGCACAATTCCTAAATAAAGTACACACAAACGCTGTAATGTTACTAATAGTATACATTATGGCGTTTTTTTTTAAAATTAAGAAAATAGCAAAGTAGACAATTGTCTACAAGAGGGGATAAATGTAACTCTGATTGTAGCAGACGTCCAATATTTGGCAACATTATTGTCTAGAGCACTATAAAGAAATTTAAAATCAAATTTAAATAATATGAAGATTAACCTTAAGAAAAGTGGATTATTAGTAGCAGCTGGATTATTGGCATCTGCTTCATTTGCACAAAATGCAAAAGTTGGTTCTATAGAGGGCACTACACCACTAGGACCATCTACTCAATACAGAACTTGGTCTATCGGTATTGGTGCTGGGGTTTTAAATCAAACTAATATTTTTGGTTTCAACCGTAAAGATTACAATGATTTAGATCACAATGTTGGTTATTCGGCATACATTAAGAAACAAATATCTCCTTCTTTTGGATTTAAAGCTTCTTATTTAGGCGGTAAAGTTGGTGGAGCATATGATGATGGTTCACAATCTTTCGAAACTAAAACACCTTGGTCAGCAGCTTTATCTGGAGAGTGGACAATGGCTAATACCAATTGGAGATTTTTCAACAGTTTTATCAAACCTTATGTATCATTAGGTATTGGGGTATTAAATTCTGAAGCAACGGTAACGATGGGTTCAACAAGTACTACATATGATTCTCAATCGAAGTTATTTGTCCCTGCTGATTTCGGATTGAAATTCGCTATTGCAAAAGGGATTAATTTAGATTTAGGATACCAGTTGAACTGGGCGAATCAGAAATTTGATGGATCTATACCGGGTGCTACTCCTGCTCCAACATTCAAAAATGATTTATTCTCGTATGCACATGCTGGTTTAGAGATTGCTTTAGGAGATGGTTCGAAACCTACTTTGAATAATTCAAATCCTGTTGCTACGTTAGTAAATGATTATACTGCAAAATATGATGATTTAAAAGCACAACGTGATGCATTGGATGCTGCTAATAAAGCATTACAATCTAAAGTAGAGTCATTGAACGCTGACTTACAAGATGATGATGGTGATGGTGTTGCTAACAAATTTGACAAATGTCCAGGTACACCTTCAGGTGTTCAAGTAGATGGTGCTGGTTGTCCAATTCTTGTTAAAAATGAAACTAAAATTGTAGAGAAAGTTATCACGGAGACGGATAGAAGAACTGTTGATGAAGCAATCAAAAACTTAGAATTCGAAACTGGTAAATCTGTTATCCGTTCTACTTCATACAATTCTTTAGATCGAGTTGCTGCTTTATTAATTGAAAAAGATTTCAGTTTAAAATTAGCTGGTCACACAGATAACACTGGTTCATTACAATTGAACTTAAGATTATCTAAAGAGCGTGCTGAGTCAGTAAAAGCTTATTTAGTATCTAAAGGCGCTAACCCTTCTCGTATAGAAGCTACTGGTTACGGTCCAAACCAACCTATTGCATCTAACAAAACTGCAGAAGGTCGCCAGCAAAACCGTCGTGTTGAGTTTACAATATATTAGTAGATTTTAACATCAGGCATATAAAGGCTACTCCATATAGAGTAGCCTTTTTTTATGAAATAAAAACATCACAATATGAATTCTTTGATAAGTTGTTTAAACCAAATAAACATTTGAACAACATAAAGATAACGCCAATATCATTTCCATAATACGTATTTTTATGTCGTTAAGATTTTAAAAAATGTGGAAATCAAATCGTATTGTTTTAACCCTTTTTTCAGTGATTCTCTTCTCCTGTGAAAAAGAAGAATCGCTGAAAGAGCCCGGCTCAAACGAGGCCATCAACCACTGGACTCTGGATCAAATGCGACAGTATTATTACTGGAATACTAAAATCAGAACAACAAACGATTATCAGCAACGTCCGGATCTATTCTTCAAAAGTATTTTGTTTCAAGATGACCATTATTCAATGATAATGCAGACCCTGAACAGCGACACCTACGGTAATACCTTGACAAATACTTTTGGCTTCGACATGGTGCAGCTACAGGTTGCAACAGGTACTATCCAAGTCGTAACTCAGGTGGTTCCATTTAGCGAAGCAGATTTACTGGGTCTAAAACGTGGTGATACTTTATCCTATATGAACAACGAGCTTTTGGATAAGAGTAATATGAAAGCTCTGATAAATAAATCCTTTCATTTACCTGCAATCAATCTGAAGCGAAAAGATGGGAAAATATTTATTCTACCCGCCTCCTATATTTCACAACCTGTTGTTTATATGTCTAAGATTATCTCGTCGTCTCCCACAGTAGGCTACATTTTTTTAAGTCAATTTGACTTCAGTGGTGCTTATTCATTATTGGAAGCTGTACAAAATTTTAAATCCAAACAGGTAAAGGATCTTGTTGTCGATTTGCGTTATAACCCTGGTGGACAGGTTGCTTTTGCTTCATTTTGTGCGCTGCTATTCGCTAATATTAGAGAAAATGAGATCTTTGCAAAATATCAGGGAAACAAAAACATCAAAAAGCTGGAGGACTCTTTTTCAGCTGCGCTACAAAGACAGCCAGAGGGTTATTCTTTTGTTGCCAAAGAAGTTTTAAAAGAAGGTCTGGGACTAAATAGAATACATATCCTAACGGGTCCCAACACAGCTTCGGCTTCCGAAATGCTCATTAATGGATTACAGCCCTACATACAGGTCATTCAAGTTGGCGATAAAACCTACGGAAAGGACATGGCTTCTTCCACGATATCTACACCGGAAGAAATACATGGTTCCGAACGTAGCTGGCATTTGCTGCCAATGGTTTATAAAATTTATAACAAATTGGACCAAGGGAACTACAATGCGGGAATTCTACCACAAAAGCCTATAAATGAATTTGATTTTTTACCATTGGTGCCCATAGGCGATATACAAGATCCACTTATTGAGGAAGTGTTACATACAATCAATGCACATAAACCTCAAGCTAGAAACGCTTCTGATAAAAAGCATAAAACCAATTCTAATATTCATCAATATCTAGGCAGCAGTTATGAGACGATTCCAATTGAAATAAGTCCACGTTAGAAAAGTAGGCATCAAAATACCTATTCGTTCTTCAGCGTGCGCAGGAATTGAAAGAATTGATCACGGTGCGGAGGTCAACTCCGGTTTGTCCTTCTCTAACAAGCTTACGAAGTGAACGCGATAATATGCCGGAACGAATATTACGCTCTTTTACTTCATATTCCTTGACCAATATTTCCAACTGTAGTAATACTTCTTGATATTGACTATAAAGTTGATTCAGGTCGTTAAGCTCTTTACCCAAGGCAAATAGCACGGAGGCATCTATATCATGCTTAATTTCTCCCTGAAAATTCAGGGAGAGTGCCAGTAGTTTTCGATGTTTTAAATCATTGATTCCTTTCATAAGGATTCTTTTATGGTAATATGGTTGACCTTTTCGCTAACAATAGGCAGATCTCCCTCCTTTCAAATGGGATTTATTTTTTTAGCCAGATATTATCCAGACTATATCCTATTCCGCCAATTTCTGAGACTGCGTCAGAATCAAAAGCAACATCGGATTCTTTTTGAGGTAAGTAGACAATACCTATGTCTACCCCAAAATATAAAAACAAATAGACTTTTTGTCCATCAATAAGGATTGGTTTTGAATCCTTATCCAATACCTGCGCCTTTGGAGCAAAAATGAGGTCCACTGGTATTTTGGTAAACTTTTCAGGGATTTTATCCGATATCAAGTCTGTAATCAAGATAGGAGGATCATTATATTTGACCAAATCCTGTCCCCAACTTTCATCATAAACAGGCGTTCCTTTATAAATCGCCAATCGAATTGGTTCACCATTTGGTGAAATCGTTTTATTATAATTTAATATCTTTACTTGCATCACACCCGGAATCGGCAGAACACTATCACCTAAAGGATTTCCCCCTACAATTAGTGAAGGATCTATGGGACTTTTACTATGTACACCAAAGGTATTTAGCCCAGGTTTGATAGCTAGGTGTTGCTCTAGAACTACCTGATCCTTCCCATCGTAAGCAACGATCAATGAAGAATCGGCATCTTTATTTCTCATAAATATGAAGTTGCTCTTATCACTGTTCGCAATTTTCCCATCAACCATCACTTTTTTTATATCTGCTGATACAGCACTATATGTTTTAAAAGCAATCCTCGCTAATTCTTCCTGTTCTTGAACCAACTCACCTTTTTGACAGGAATACAACATACATCCAACCCAAAGGGCAACAAAATATATAAATAGATTTTTAATCATACATAAAGAATTAAGAAGTGAGCCATTTTTATGGCTCACTCAAGTAATAAATATTAATAAGTTTTTGGCACAAATTGCGTCCAAGTTGCTGTCCAAGGAGCAGTTGTTGGATGGAATGCACCTTTATAGGTTGTAGTTCCATTACCATATGCCGGTGACGCCGCTAAAGGTCTTAACACAGCCGGATTAAATGTAGTTGATGCTGGATAAAAGATATTAGCAGCACCTGCCAATTTCAAATATGTTGTCGCATCTGTAGAAACGAGTGATTGATTTCCTGTCGGAGTAGCACCACTGAAAGCTGCAGTATATGCATGGACGACATTTCCAGTAAACGTACCTGCAGCACCGTCTTGGAATGCAGCACCTGTTGCATAACCTGCGATAATCGAGTTTTGAATATCATATTCTGTACCTCTTCTCCAACGGTTACCAAATTTCAATTTAGTACCGGCTACAGTAACATCTTTAATACCCAAGAATGTGAAATTTTTCAAAACTGGGCGTGTTTTAGGTGTTTGAGCATATGGAGCTGTACCTTCGTTATCAGACTCCAAACCATTCGAATCAGAGTTACCGCCTGATAGACTGTTTGTCGAATTAGGATCTTTCAATGATAAAGCATATTGGATTGTTCCGGTATAACCATGATCAAAATCAAAATCATCATCGTCATTTGATAATGCTACTAAGTATTTCGCATTGACGGTACCTCCAAAGAACTCAAAACCATCATCTTTACCCCAAGATACTTGAATGTTTTCTAGCGTAGTACCAGTACCAACGCCACCTAAAGTCAATCCGTTGATTTCATTGTCGGCAGTTAAATTGTAACCAGCAAACTCAATACGTACATATTTTAATGAGCCTGAATTATCTGCTGCATTTGTACCACCATAAGTCACATCTACGCCTACAGGTTGAGGAATTCCTTCGATTCTTTTTGTTGCAACTTGATTTGTAGTTGCGCTACCCAATAATACAACACCTCCGAAATCTCCAGGATTACGAGAGTTAGCAGCATTCGGAGAAGTAAATACAATAGGTGCCGCAGCAGTACCATTGGCAATCAATTTGGCCGTTTTCGGAACAACCAAAACCCCTTTGATATTTTGTGTCAATCCAGTAATCTGATCGTTGTATGCTTTAGTCACACCAGAAGTAATGTACGTACCTGGTTGAATAGTTAATGTTGCCCCTGGCTTTACAAAAGCTACACCATCAATTTTCCATACGGTGTCCGCAGAAAGCGTTGTTTTAGTAATAATTCCTGAAGCATCTGTTGGAATAGTTGCTTGAGGTTTGTTTGGCAAACCAGCATTCAAATCTGAATTAGGTCCTACGTTGTCTTTGTTACAAGAAGTCAATGCAATTGCGCATACACTTGCTACTGTTAAGATTTTTTTCATTTTATGTTAAATAATTACTAGTTTTGCCATCACAAGATCATTTTTTAGACTATGCATCCCTATGGGATAGCATTTCATAAGTTTGCATAGTTGTTTTCATCCCCCCTTATTTTGCTTCTATTTTATCTTCCTGTTGTGCGATGTGGCCAAACTTGGAACTCATGTGCAATTTTTTAAGGGAGGCATGAAGCTGCCTCGCGCAGTTATTTTTTATTATTTTAAAAATTATAGGTCACTGAAAGACTAAATCTTCGACCGTCTTTTTTACGATAGGTTATAATATCGTCGTCCGCCCTATTATATTTATTATCTCCTTTAACAAGCTCATAAATTATTTCTCCTTTTTCCCCTTGAGAATTACTATACGCTGATTGATTTTGATAATACCTTGTCCATTCATCCAGAAGATTGGCAGCATTAAATTTCACCTCCAATTTCTGCTTCAAAAAACGCTTATACACCTGAAAATCAATTTGCCTTGGTGCAAGTTCATATTCTACCCTATTTGGATTTACAGAGGCTGTATTTGTACGATAGCCTCTATGATTATAGCTTGCTGTTACACCAAAACTATCTCCCCAATAACCGACACCGAGATTCAACAACCAAGGTGATTGTCCCATTAGTGGACGATCTTGATTAGGTGCTCTTTCTTTTTCGCGTTCTGCAATTGTACGATCATCTACCAACTTATGTCTCCACTGACTTAATGCGTTAACTTCAGATTTCAACAATGTTCCATTGGCGTTTAGAAAAGCTTTAGATAGCCAGTCGGCCTCACCAATAAAACTCAAGTTTTTACGAACTTCAAATTCCAACCCCATGTTTTTTGCGGACTCCATATTATTGAAAACATATGCGGTTCCGGGACTTACATCTTCATTTTCAATCAGTTCTATTGGCTTATCTAAGTATTTATAAAATCCTGTTAAGGATATAATTTCACCAGGACTTGGATACCATTCCAATCGCAGATCAACATTATCGATAAAAGTTGATTCGACATTATCCCCTGAAACAATAGCATCCAATTCAAAGTCATAAAATCCAAAAAAACCTGACTCCCTAAAGTCTGGACGAATGGCCGTCTTTGAATAACTTCCTCTCACATTAAAGGTATTGGTCACACTATAAGTTGCATTAATGGACGGTAGAAATTTCCAATTATTTTCACGAATCATCAGTTTATACAATAGTAATTTATTATTATCTGCATCTGGATCGCCATTCTGCTTTCTAAACATTTCATCCTGACGATTTAACAGATTGTAGTATTCGGCACGGAATCCATAGACTAATCTTAGCTTATTCCAAAATTTCTGATCCAACATCAGATACCCTGCATGTGAACTCATATCACCATCATAAACATTACCACCGATAGGCTCAGGATAATAATAAGCTTGACCAACTCCGTTTCCGATAGTTTCTGGAGAGAACAATATATCATAAGGTTTTTCAATAGCAGGTGCCGATTTAGAAGGATCATCGGGCATATAAGAGCGGGTAAATGGCAACAAACGAAAGACCGAAAGATTACGATTTTTTTTCCAGCCTTGATATCCAGCCTTAACCAAAGTGCTAACGGATTTTCCTTCACCAAAGACTCGAGAAAATGCCATTGCCCAATTAAAATCATTTTCATTAATCTCAGTCCACATGCGGGAATCAAAACCCGTTTCGGAATGGTTAGACCAATTAGAAAGACTTAATAAATTAGGACTTTGAAACATATAATTCCCGTCTAATATTGTCGTTAATCCATATCGCAATTTACGTTCATCCAAAATCTGCTGCTTGATTCTATTATAGGCAAACATACCCTCAGCCTTGATTTTCCACGGCAACTGATATTCACCGCTTAACTGATGCTGCTGCAAAGACATTGTTTCAGGTAATTGATATTGATTTTTGGTCGGAGGGTTATTTAAATTTGTAAAGGTTGACCGGATATTTTCACTATAATTATTGTTAAAAGTCCGGGCGTACATATTTTTAAATGCGAGCTTAAAATCCTGTCCTTTTAGTCCAAAATTCGCCACCAATCCGCTACTACTATTAAAGCGATAGGAGGTTCCTGCACCATTCTGACCGATCGTATCACTTTCTATCATATGTTGCTTCTCTCCATACCCATTAATGATACCAGATCCTCGCACATTATTAAAGGCGACAATATTTTGTTCATTTCGAATATTAGCAGAAGCAGAGAAACCGAACAGTAATCCATTTGAAAAATTATACCGCCTTCCCAATGCAAACCTTAAATTTTGATTAGGAATGGCCTTGTAGCGATATAATTTCATCGCATCTGCGTTAACTTGCTTGGACTGGGCTATTGCATCAATGTCATTGTACTTCAAATTTGAACCTGGCATTAAAAATTCTTCATTCAATTTTTGATCGTTCAATATATATCCTGGAGGGGCATCTAGACGTCTTGCTTCTCCATTCCAAAACCAAGGCTGTATCCCTTCGGGCTGCTTCGAAGAAGAATGATTAAAACCAAAATATTCGCTATTATGCCGTTCACCAAGGCGATAAAAGTCTTTTCCTGTTGTGCGGGAATTTCCTCCAACGCCATATTGTATTGTGGTAAAATCCTTATCCGGGATATCTAACGTATTGATTGAAACCTGCCCGCCCGAGAATTCGGCCGATACATCCGGTGTTGCCGTTTTATTGACCACCACAGAACTCACCATCTCGGTTGGAATAATATCAAAAGAAAAATCACGTCTATTCTGCGAAGTACTTGGGATGACTACCCCATCCAACATGGCTTGATTGTAACGATCGGACATACCCCGCACAATCACATTTCTATTGTTGACGGTCGTCAATCCAGTAACGCGCTTTAGCACCTGCCCCATATCATTGTCCGGTGTACGTGCAATCTGCTCGGCAGATATACCATCAGTCACCGAGGCAGCGTTCTTTTGTGCGGCATACAGTCCTGCTACAGATGCTTTTTTAAACGACACACTAACGACCGCCGTTTCCAACTTATTGGTCTGCGTTTTCATAGCAATATTTAATGCTGTAAGTTCTCCGTCCTCTATTTTCACGCCTTCTATGCGCTGTGTCTGATAAGATAGATAACTGACTTCCAAGACATAAGTCCCCGATACAGCGGTTAAAATATAACTACCATCAATACTGCTCTGTGTCGTCTTATTGGTTCCGACCAACTTAATGCTAGCATTAGCCAACAACTGACCTCGATCATCAATTACTTTCCCGGAAATGCGTCCTACCTGCTGTAGTGGTTTTTTGACCAATGTAATATAGACCCCATTATCTTGAGGTATCAGATCTGTACCCCTAAGAAGGTAGCGCACTACTTCTCCTATACTGCTATTTTTAAAAATTTTGGCATTCACTTTTTCCTTTGACAGATTATATTTATTGGCATCAAAGGCAATATGTATATTTTGCGATTCCAAATGCTCGAAAGCTGCTGGAATATTAGATTCATTAAAAGAAACTGAAATCTTTCTATTGAGCAACTGGCCGTATGCACCTGATGCTAAAAGCATTTCTGCCGATACGATTAAAAGAAGTAGTCCCACCAATGATGACTTGATCATAAACTTAATATTGTTTTTCGTAACGTATTTCATAAATTTGTATGCGTATATAATAGCTCTATAAGTTTTTGTATATGTTATTTTATAGCACCTTATGGATGCTATAGGATCCAGAGTTGATGATGGCAGTCGTCAGCTCTTTTTTATTCCCGAATTAGTAGATATGCACCGTACTCCCCTCCTTCCTAGACTTGTTATGGTGGACAGCTTTTATACTTTCCAAGGTTGCTGACCAAGAGAGCTGTTTCGATATCGGCATGCTGTAGCGCTGTCGGGCAATCTGATCATCACCGGCTTTCAGATCTACATTGTAGATATTTTTAACTGCTAATGCCAATTCTGCAAAACTGCTTTGCTTTAGGTAAATCTTTCCCTCAATCCAACTATTACGTATAGTGAGGTCAAAAGTCTCTTGGTTACTGCTGTGGTTGTTTTTGGTATAGCGAATCTGTCCGCCGCGCTCCAATGTGCCTAATGACTTGTTGTCCGCCGCTACTTGTACTTTACCTGTAAATACAGATACAGATATTTCATCCGATTCGCGGTAGTTTTTTACCGTAAACGATGTACCCAATACCTTTGTCTGTAATTGCTGTGTATTGACAACAAAAGCTTTTGTGGAATCTTTTTTAACTTCAAAAAATGCTTCTCCGGCAAGTAGCTCTACTACACGGTCCTTTCTGTCGTATGAAACGGTATCCAATTTAATTTTGGAACGTGCATTTAAAATGATCGTTGATCCGTCTGCCAATAATACCTTCTTCCGTTGTGCAACTCCTGTTTCAAAAATCCGGTACCCTGGTTTTAAATTCGCTTCTTTTTTTACGACATCCAGATCGGTTTGTTTTCCTAAAAACAATATGCTAAAGCAAAACAAAAGTGTAGCCGCCACAGATCCAATCCAATAGACCATTTTCCGAATTGATGATTTTTGAGGAGTGGTATTTTCAATCTGCTGTTGTATCCTATTCCATAATTGGACCTCATCTATTGCACTTTCAGGAATTTCTTCCCGATCTAGTGTTTCATACCAGCGATCGACCAACATACGCTCTGCTTTTGTAGCTTTATTCTGCTGATATCTGTAGATCAGGGATTCAAATATTCTTCTTTTCACTTTTTTGCCTGCTGTTTATATATAAGTCTGCAAAAAAGCTATAAAGTACTTCAAGAAATAGTTAATGTTTTATAAAAGAATTGTTAAGTATATTTTTGGTGGCAGTCATTGTCTGCTGTACAAAATATTTATTTAGATAGTTGCTCCAGAGCGAGAACAAGAAATACGCTAAGCGTGCTATTTTGAACACTTTGTCTTGCACTTATTGCTTTCCTCATTCTTTTGGAAGCTTCTGTCAGGTTATTTTTCACGGTCTGCTCCGAAAGCCCCATACGTAGGGCGATCTCTCGAATTGGCAGATGCTCCCATTTAAGTAAGAGTGCCTGACGCATATTATGCGGCATAATTTCCAATTCCTCTTCCAGTAATCTTTCTAATGCAAGGTAAGTTTCCAATTCTTCAGGATGCTGTTGTACATAGTCAAAAATATGGTTGCTCCAATGGTCCAACAGTCTATTTTTAACTTTATTGGCATTAAAAAAATCGATAATCTTATACTTGAGCATTCCTTTGAGGTAAGCTGGAAGATTCATTTGGATGTCGATCGTATGGCGCTTTTCCCAAAACTGTACAAATAATTCTTGGAGAATATCTTCTACATCCTGAGCGTCCAAAATCCGCCGGGCAGCATGTTGATAAAGATCTTTCCAACAATAGCGATAAAGCTCTCCAAAAGCGTTCGTATCATTTCGCTCTTTAATAGCTTGAAGCCAATGCTGATATATAATTGGTATTTGATCCATACTACTATCAAAAGTAAGGTTGAAATATTAAGTCTACATTAACAAATGATCAAAAAAGCAGAACAGTTATAAAATAGTTTCACAATCCAAATAATTCTTTTCAATGTGGTTTATTTATGTTTAACAGGTATAAAAATATTTATTTGTCATTCAAAAAACACATTATATCAAATACTTAGCTTATAAATTAGTTTTGTAAATATTATTTTCCTATCTTTGCATCGCCTTAGGCAATAGAGCCTATTGTATAAATTAATTCATGAACCCATTTTTAGAACTGGGAATCCGTGAGGAAATTGTTAATGCCATCTCAGAATTAGGTTTTGAAAAACCTTCTGAAATTCAGGAAAAAGCCATTCCTGTTTTATTGACTGGTAACGACGATTTTGTCGGATTAGCCCAAACCGGCACAGGTAAGACAGCAGCATTTGGTCTTCCATTATTACAGCAATTAGACTTTTCTCAGAAACATCCTCAAGCGTTGGTATTGTGTCCAACACGTGAGCTTTGTTTGCAAATCTCGAAAGATATAGAAAGATATGCTAAAAACCTCGACAACGTACATGTTGTTGCTGTTTATGGAGGTGCAAATATTAGTGACCAACTTCGTCAAATCAGACGTGGTGTGCAAATTGTAGTAGCGACCCCAGGTCGTATGTTAGATATCATTGGCCGTAATGCTATTGATTTCTCTCAAGTGAAATATGTTGTGTTAGATGAAGCAGATGAAATGCTTAACATGGGCTTCAAAGAAGACATCAACAACATCCTGTCAGAAACTCCTGACACTAAAAAAACATGGTTATTCTCTGCAACAATGCCATCTGAGGTACGCCGTATAGCTAAAAACTATATGACTGATCCAGTTGAAATGACTGTAGGTACGAAAAACACTGGTAATGCTAATATTGAACATCAATATTATTTAATTAGAGCTAAAGACAAATACGCTGCTTTCAAACGTATTGTAGATTCAAATCCTGATATCTTTGGTATCGTGTTTTGTCGTACAAAAATTGAAACGCAAGAAATTGCTGAATCTTTAATTAAAGATGGTTACAACGCTGATTCATTACACGGAGATTTATCTCAACAACAACGTGATAAAGTGATGAAACGTTACCGTGACCGTAGTTTACAATTATTAATTGCTACAGACGTTGCAGCCCGTGGTATTGATGTAAACGACGTAACTCACGTGATTAACTTCTCTTTACCAGATGAAATTGAAAACTATACTCACCGTTCTGGCCGTACAGCTCGTGCAGGTAAAACTGGTATTTCAATCTCATTGATCAACATTAAAGAGCAAAGCAAAATCCGTCAACTTGAAAAAGTTATCGGAAAACAATTTGAGCGTAAACAAGTTCCTCAAGGAGCTGATGTTGTTGAAAAACAATTATTAACGATCATCAATAAAGTTCAGAATGTAGAAGTTAATGAGGATCAAATCAATCAATTCATACCAGCTATTATGGAAGGTTTTGAATCGTTATCGAAAGAAGATATCGTAAAAAGATTTGCTTCATTAGAATTCAATAGATTCTTAGATTATTACAAAGGTGCTCATGATTTAAATATCGAAGCACGTGATATCAGCAGCAATGGCCGCGAACGTGGCGAAAGAGGCGAGCGTGGTGAAAGAGGAGAACGTGGTAGCTCTAAAGGATTTACTCGTTTATTCATGAACCTTGGTTCTGTAGATGAATTCAGCCGTGGAGACATGTTAGGATTTATCTGTAACAACGCTAAAATTTCTGGAAAATCAATTGGTAAAATTGATTTAAAAGGAGTATTCACTTTCTTTGAAGTTGAAGATGCTGAGGTAACAAAAGTATTCGAAGGATTTAAAGACGTTGATTTCAACGGTCGTAACGTACGTATCGAAGTTTCTGGAGACGGAAAAACTGAAAACCGTGGTGGTGGAAACAGAAGCCGTGGTGGAAGTGGCGAACGTAGAAGCTTTGGCGGTGGTGAAAGACGTGAAGGTGGAGGTGGTTACCGCGGTGGTGGTGATCGCAGAAACGGTGGCGGTGAAAGACGTGAAGGTGGATACCGTGGTGGAGATCGTAGAGAAGGAAATGGTGGTGGTTTTAGAGACTTTTCTGGAAAAAGAAAAGAATCTAGTAACAAATACTAATCGATTCATCTTATAAAATAAGAGCGGCTATCCCAAAAGATAGCCGCTCTTATTATTTATACAGCAGTTATGTAATTTCCTAATGTGATTAACATAAAAAAAGAAGAGTGGCTACCCTGAAGATAGCCACTCTTCTTTTTTTATATAATATTTATACAAATATTATTTCACGCGTTGACGAATAGCCTCGTATAATACAACCCCAGCTGAAACAGATACGTTTAATGATCCTATTTCTCCGAACATCGGTATTTTAGCAAGGTGATCTGCAATACGAATTAAATCGTCTGATACACCTGTATCCTCAGCTCCCATGATGATACAGGTTGGTACAGTATAATCTACATCATAGATGCTATCTTTTGTCTTTTCAGTACTTACAACTAACTGTATGCCGGACTCAATAAGAAATTTACCCACTTTAGCCAAACCTTCATGACGACATACTGGTATTTTATATAATGCACCTGCGGATGTCTTGATTGCATCAGGATTCACCTCTGCAGATCCTTTTTTTGGTACAATAATCGCATGTACACCTGAACATTCTGCTGTACGTGCAATAGCACCAAAGTTGCGCACATCTGTAACACCATCTAGCATCAAAAATAAAGGCACCTCTCCTTTTTCATAAATTTCAGGAACAATGTCTTCAATTTTTTGATAGATAATCGGGGAAATAACGGCTATAACACCTTGATGGTTTTTACGTGTGATACGGTTTAGTTTTTCAATTGGAACTTGTTGAAACCCTAAGTCGTGCTCTTTCAAAAGAGCTTTCAATTCTAAAACTAAACTTCCGGCTAAACCTCTTTGTATAAATAATGATTCGATTTCTTTACCACTATCTATCGCTTCTATAACGGCACGAATACCGAAAACCATCTGATTGGCTTCACGATCTGATGATCTATCGTGTCTTTGAAAATTTTGCATGCTTAATATTCTAAATAAGAATTGGTTTCTAGCAATTAGCTAACCAATTTGAAAGGCAAAGATACAAAAAGAAATATGGGTTAGTGCAAGAAAAAGTTGGTCTAAGTTTTAACTTAGTCCCAAATTAAGCTCTTTTCTTAACGTTTCTAAAAGTGGATTCTTCTGTACCATAGCTTGATATTTCTCTTGCGAGGTATAAGGTTTACGTACAACATCATGCTCCATAACAATACCACGTAGATCTAGTGAAAAATTATGCAGTGCAGGGCGAAGGTAATTTAATAAATCTACCTTTGCCATATTGAGAACATCCATCTGGACCATGTTCTCCACATCTACTTCAATTTGATTTCCAACTAACTTTGGTGGCACAGCTGTCATCAGGGTATACAGATTAATCTTATTTTGCTTTTTTATATCTGTTGCCAACGTTTTCCAGAATTGGATAAATTTTTCATAAGTCACTACTTCCTCTTCCGTACCTTTAACTAAACTAGGTTCGTTACTATCTTCTTCTTCAGTTTTAGATTCAAAAATTGAATTTAGATCAGGTAATGATGGCATAGAACTTTTGGAAGCTCCCCATCCACCCTTTTTCACTTTAGGCGGTAAGTTAGAGACTTCTGGGCTTTTCGTTTGTTCTACTATAGGTGTTGCAGGAGGTACTGCAATCGGAGTTATAGCTATATTTTTATCTACTACTGGTAATGAGGGTTTTGCATCAACGACAGGGGTTTCTGTGGCTGGAGCTACATTAGGGAGTTTTTTTTTTAATCCTTCAACCGTATTGGGAGCTTGAAGGGCTCCAATCTGGCTTAACTTAATCGCACTTGATAAGTGACAAATTTTTAATAGCGCTAATTCTACCTGAAGCCTCTGATTCTTACTTGTTTTATAATTAATCTCACATTGATTAGCAATATTCAATGCTGATAATAATAATCCCGTTGAAGATTTACGTGCTTGATCCAAATACTTAGCTCTTATACTTTCACTTACTTCTAACAACTTTAGCGTAGACGGTTCTTTTGCTACCAATAGATTTCTAAAATGCGATGCTAAACCTGAAATGAAATGACTGCCATCAAAACCATTATTTAAAATATCATTTAATATTAATAAGGTATCTGCTGGATTTTCAATCAATATAGCATCTGTCAATTTAAAGAAGTAATCGTAATCTAAAATATTCAGATTATCAATAACTGCTTGATAAGTGACCTGCTTATTTGAAAAACTAACGATTTGATCAAACATCGATAATGCATCACGAAGTCCTCCATCTGCTTTTTGAGCAATGATATGAAGGCCATCTTGATCGTACTGAATACTTTCACGTGCTGCAATGCTGGCCAAGTGATTGGCCATATCTTCAACACGGATACGGTTAAAATCAAAAATCTGACAACGTGATAAAATCGTAGGTAAGATTTTATGCTTTTCTGTAGTTGCTAAGATAAATATGGCATAGGCAGGTGGTTCTTCCAATGTTTTTAGGAAAGCATTGAATGCCTGCTGCGACAGCATGTGAACCTCATCGATGATATAGATCTTAAACTTACCCACTTGTGGTGGAATACGTACTTGATCAATCAAATTTCGGATATCGTCTACTGAGTTGTTTGATGCTGCATCTAATTCATGAATGCTAAATGAATTACCATTCTGAAAAGATTTACAGCTATCACATACACCGCAGGCTTCGCTAATATCTGAAATGTTTTCACAATTTATTGTTTTTGCTAAAATACGCGCGCAAGTTGTTTTACCCACACCTCTTGGTCCACAGAACAAAAATGCTTGTGCTAACTGATTGTTATGAATAGCATTCTTAAGTGTACCGGTGATGTGTTGCTGACCGACAACCGAGTCAAAGGTGACCGGGCGATATTTACGAGCAGAAACAATAAAATTTTCCATTGTACGAAGATACAAATTTTGTACCTCCGTCACAAAATTAAAAAGCGATACTTCAAAAAAGTGTGCTCTTAAAACTGTTAGATAACAGAAACAAGAAGATAAAAAAATAGCTTCATTTTTCGATGAAGCTATCCAATATCATGATATAAAAGTTTTAATTCCCTTTGGGTTCAAGAGCACGCCAAACGACTGCGGCAATCATAGCTCCTACTATTGGAGCTACAATAAATAACCAAAGTTGTGAAAGTGCTGGCCCCCCGGCTAGTAAAGCTGGACCAAAACTACGTGCTGGATTGACTGAAGTACCTGTGATGGGAATGGCAACTAAATGAATTAAAACTAAGGTCAGCCCTATAGCCAAACCAGCCATAGTGGAATTTCCAACTTTGGAGGTAGTCGCTAAGATGACAAATAAAAAGATGAAGGTTAAAACAGCCTCTGTTAAAAATGCGGCGGTTGTGCCGTATTCATTCTGATAGCCTTTCCCCCATCCATTCGACCCATATGCCCATTCACCTGGAGAGAAACCCGCTAGCTGTCCTCCTAGAATTTGCTGTAGAACAAAAGCACCTAATAATGCTCCTATTAATTGTGCTACAATATAAACAACAGCATCTTTCGCAGCAATCTTTCCTGCAACAAGTACACCGATTGTTACCGCGGGGTTGATGTGACACCCACTAATGCCGCCTATCGCATAGGCAAAAACAACAACGGATAAACCGAATGCTAGCGCGATCCCCAGTAATCCCAATCCCGACAATCCGCCTAAAGTCGTAGCGCCGGCGACAGCCGCTGCACCACAACCAAATAGTACCAAACCAAAAGTTCCAATTAGTTCAGCAACAAATTTTGTAGAAATATTTGTTTCCATTTCTTTAAGTTATAATATGGTCAAACTTGCGTCAAATATCTTACCCCTTTTACACCTGTTTTTCAGCGAGTTAAATTAAAGTAAGGATACAGCTACATGTATATTATTTCCTACAGATAATATACAATAGTAACAGGTAAAACTTAATACTAAAATCATGAGATAATAACGCTTTAGGTATGAAAAATTTTTAGTTTTTTAGTGTGATCTATATTACTTTTCTACGTAACATGGGTTCAAAGAGCAATTGATTAATGTTGGCGAGAGATGACGGTACCATCACATGCTATGGCGCCGCTATATTGTTGTGTCGCAAATCGATGATGCTCTTAAGATGATACGCTACATTTTCTTGAAATATAAGTCCGCCAAGATGGTTGAACATCAATAAGTCAAAAGAAAAGTATCTCCCTGCCTGCACCGAGACAATACAGGAGTTTACTTTTATCTTGACAGACTGGTGAATAGCTCCAAACACTTTCCTTTCAATAAACTAAATCCCTCTGTGAGTAAAGAATTATTTCCTTAAAAGCATGTTACGTAGAACTATCTACGCGAGATCGCGCAAAATAATCAAGCCGTTGGGAGATATAAGCTTGTTGTAAGAAGAAATCTCCCTATTCCTCTTCATCATTACAAAGAAACTAGAAGATATCTTTCAAAAGTACGGTATTACTGAATTGCAATGGCGCAAAATGATCTCCCCACTATGCTAAGGGTATCGGAAATAGTGCGGAAGAATTCGGCCTTTCCGTCTGTTAGGAATTCCATCGCGTGAAGAGCCGTTGCATCGCGTATAATCTTTAGTATCTATCGTTTCAATTGTGAGGTATAGCAAAAAAGAGTTATTTTAGTGATTAAATCTAGATGATATTCTGATGAAATATATTCGTGCAAAAGCCAATTTTATTCGATATACTGACGGAAAACTACTTTTAAGAGCAAGCTATATTTTATCGTGCATGAAGAATTCTACTGTCTTTATTAATCCGACTTTGCCACTGCCAACTATTGAAGATGCTTACCAAGATTACCAGATGAAAGTGATCGAGGCTGAAAGCGGAAGCCGAGAAAAGAAGTCTTATAAGCGAGAAAGCAAGCGGAAACTCTGTGAACTGTTGCAACAGCTTGTTGCTTACGTCAATTTAGTCAGTGATGGAAAGTTATCTTTACTACAAAGTTCGGGTTTCCCTGTACTCACCAGAAAACGTAAAGGCCAAGTTCCTGATACTCCATCCGCCCCATTTCTTTGTGATGGACGTACAAGTGGTGAAGTCGCCTTTGGATTTAAACCTGTAGGACGGGATATGTTTTATGATTATAGGTTTGCAACAGAGGTTGACTCGTATGGACTCCCACAATGGGGAGAAATATTCTATAAAACAAACTCGTTCAGGGCGTATTATTCAGGATTTACTCCTGGCCACTATATCTATTTTCAAGTTAGAGCGCGCAATAAACATGGTCAAAGTCATTGGACGGCTCCTCTATTATTTATGGTCGGATAAAAAATAAAAGCTTCCAAATATTATAGTTCGAAAACTGCATCACAGTTCCTTATTGTGGATCTCTAACGTCATTTAGCTGTAAGTAATGAATTTAGGTATTTCTTTTGATGTTATTTTTATGTAACTTCATTATTAATAAATTGTTAAGGAATTGAAATCTCTATCTTCATATTTGGTCGCAAGCGCTCTTTCACTGCTGTTTATCTTTATACCGAAGCAAAACAGTTATGCCCAAGAATATCAAGTTGATTTCTACAATGCTCCGTTTATATTCTCTTTAGATTCCACATTTATTATAAATGTTCCTTCTGAAATCAGCGAGAACAATGTTCTTGATTTTTATAAAAAAATAGAATCATCTCATGATTCTATGGTCGTCAATTCATTACTTGCTTACAAAAAGAAATACAATCTAAATGATTGGATCTACTACCAGCTCGTACGTCAGACAGCGCAAGCAATAAGCCCCAAACAGGAAAACTATAGTCGGTATACTTTATACAAATGGTATTTAATGTGTAAATCTGGTTATGATGCACGCCTAGGATTAAGAGAAAAGCAAACTATATTTTATATTAAAAGCAAAGACGACATATCAGATCTTCCATTTTTCCATTTAAACGATGACAATTATGTTTGCTTAAATTATCATGATTATAAGAGTATTTTCAACTATCAAGAACCTTATAAGCTAGTTGATGTAGAAATTCCTGAGGCCAAAAACAGCTTTAGTTATAAAGTCACTAGACTCCCGGATTTTAGACCAGATAGTTATGTTGATAAAGAAATTGGGTTTAAGTATAATGGTAAAGCATATCATTTCAAATTAAAGGTCAACTCCGAAGTGAATGATATCTTTGCAAATTATCCAATTGTTGACTTTGAGACATATTTCAATATTCCATTAAGTAAAGAAACTTATGAGTCTATAATCCCTTATTTAAAACAGTATACATCAAAAATGTCAACAAAAAAGGGAATTGACTATTTAATGCAATTCACCAGGTATTCTTTTCTTTATGAAGATGACCGCGAAATTTACGGGGCTGAAAAACGCTTTGCACCTGAACAAACATTAATTAATGATATTAGCGATTGTGATGACCGAGCTGCTCTTTTCTTCTATTTAGTCAAAGAAATATATGATTTACCCATGATAGCACTGCGATACCCAACTCATGTTACTCTTGCCGTTCAGTTTGATAAACCTATTGGACAAAGCATTCTTTATAATGGAAACTATTACACTTTATGTGAGCCCACACCTCAAAATATTAAACTGCGAATTGGAGAACTGTCTCTAAATCACCAACAACAAAAATATGAAATCGTATATCATTACGAACCCGCTTTAATCAAAAAATAAAATCCCGCTAATATTAACTTAGCGGGATTTATATCGAATTTAATGTCTTAAAAATTATAGCTATACCCTACGCTGAAATTCCGCCCAGGAATACGTTGCTGATAGATTTGATCTGCTGCTTGAAAAGCTTCATAAACACTCAGACGTTTACTGTCTAAAAGATTATCTACTTTAAATGAAATGGTACCTGCTTTAAACTCTTTTCCTATCTTTTTGGATAAATTCAAATTTAAACTATTAAAAGGTTTAGTATATACATCTGAGTTTCTCGCAAAACCAATTATCTGTAAAGTTTTTCCTTGTACATTATAAAAAACACCAGCTTCGAATCCTTTACTTGAACTGTTATAAGACAGACCAGTATTGATTAAATAAGGAGACTGACCTTGTAATTCTCTCTTTTTTGAAATTTCCTGTCCTTCACGAGCAAATGATTTTCTAGAAGCATACTCTTCATCTCTCATCTCAATTTCAGATTTAACAACAGTAACATTTACGTTTAAAGTCAAATCTTTCAAATCTTCAGAAATAAATCCAAAATTCTTACGTCCTTCTACTTCAAGTCCTATTACTGTTGCTGATGGTGAGTTTTTTGGCGTAATATCTAAAGGCACTCCATCATTGTAAGCTTGTAACTCAATTGGATTTTTAAATCCTTTGTAGAATCCACTAAGGGCAAACATTTGTGCATCCTTAGCAAAGATCTCATAACGTAAATCTATATTATTGATATAAGTAGGAACCAATTCCAAATTACCCAAAAATCTAATTTCTGTTAAAGGATCGTAAATTTGAACTACTGATAATTCTTTAAATGATGGTCTAGCAACAGTACGGGAATATGATGCTCTTAAATTGTGATTTGCAAAAGTATTATATATCAAATTTAATGAAGGAAATAAATCAAATTTATTGATAGTTTTTACTTTATCATATTTCAATCCATCAATATTCTGCCCTGTAAAAATTGTTGTATAATTTTCACCACGAAGTCCTGCTATTGCTTTAAGCTTTTCTATAGGACGTATTTCTAATGAAACGTAAGCAGCACCAGTTTGTTGTGAAGCTTCAAAGGTATTTGCAGCTTGATAATTACCTCTAACCCAGAAACCACTATCTTCACTTGCATTATATACATTTTCCGGATTCAGGAATCCGTTGGGATCACCATTAGTAATATCTTTGTTATTGTTTCTGTATTCTATACTATAATTATTAATACGGTAATCTCTCTTTTTATAACTATACAAGCCACCGAACTTAAATGCAGATTCTCTTTCAAATAAATTTAACTTTTTTGTAAAATCCAATTTCGAAACACCGTTAAACTCATCTAAATATCTCCAAAAGCGATTTGGAAGACCGGCGTCTGTATTGATAACATAATTACCGCTGCTATTCAAAACAAAGGTAGTTTGACGCATATCTTTATCATTTACTTTAACCCACGTTGGTGAAAGCTTCCATTCTGTAATAAAGTCTGCATTTTCATTACTATGCTTACCGCTTAGCAATAAGTTTGTAATTGCACGCTCTGTATATTCCAAAGTATGGCGCATTGTCTCGTTTGAATTTGAAATTGCAGTTGTCTGATTAAATATTGCAGCCCTTGATTCTCCATTTTGGATGCGTAGCGCTGTCAATGAATATTTAGATCGATCGGTTTTATAATTCAAGCCCAACATTCCAGAAAGTAACACATTTTGCTCGCCTAAATCTCCCTGGCTAATTTTATCTGCTTTAAGTTCAGAACTAGCGTCGGACTGATTTGGCTTTTGATAGATACCATTCTGAAATCCTTTGTAAAACATTGTATTGCGCTTATAATTCAATAATCCAATAACACCTAACTTATTACCAGCAACATTGAATTGATTACTATAATCGACTCCCATATTCAAATCGGGAAGATTATTTGATTTACGTTGTGCAGCCATTACCGGATCAAATGCCTTTGCAACTTGCTCAACAGCATATCTATTTTCAGGAACAACCGGATTTAAAATTGTATAATCCTTTACCACAGGAAGGTTTCTATCACCGTAATCATACCCTAGAAAATCTGTTTTACTTCCTTTGTAACTAACAAAATCATTTCTAAAGTGAGCATTCGGATTATAACCCAATGACATCGAAACACCTAAGTTCTTTTGTGCAGGGATATCTTTAGTTACAATATCGATTACACCTCCGGTAAAGTCTGCTGGCAATTCAGCAGAAGCTGTTTTCATAACAACAATATTTTCCAATACACCAGTAGGAAATATGTCCATTTGGACAGTATTCTTATCTGGATCTAATCCTGGTATGTCAACACCATTCAAGATTGATTTAGTGTAACGATCTCCAAGTCCACGAACATATAAATATTTACCATCTTGAACAGATACTCCAGGAATAACACGAACTGCAGAAGCAATATTACTTGCTCCAGAACGTTGAATAGCCTGTGAAGATAAACCATCCATAACAACACCAGAGTTTTTCTGCATATTTAATATAGAGAGTTCAGTATTTTTTCGAGCCGAAACGGTAACGACTACTTCACCAATTTGATTTGATGACGGAGCTAAGGAAACATCAACAATAGCTGAGTTGCCTGCCTCCACTTTAATATCGGTGATTTCTTTGTTTATATAGCCTACATAGCTAAATACGAGTTTATATGTACCTGGAGCAATATTAAAAGAATAATCTCCTTCAAAATCTGAACTTGTAGCTTGATTTGCAGCTCCAACAATAGATACACTGACTCCTGATAGGGCTGAGTTGGACCCTTCGTCTTTGACAACGCCAGAAATTCTACCTGTTTGTGCAAATAATAAACTTGGCAATACTACTAATACAAATAGTAAAACCGAAAAATGCTTGTTCATTAAAATCTTAGTTTGTTTGGATTAATGTGTTTGTTTTTTTTATTCATCTTTCAAGTTGATTGGACAGCTTGAAAGATGAATATATACTGTTTCTTAATTAAAACAGATTGAGGCTTTTAGTAAAAGTCCAAGCAAAAACTGAAGTATTAGCACCTACTGTTTGCTTACCATTTTCTACGCCTATACTATTGCTTGTAAATTTGGTAATGTCTGGAGCAGTTGTTCCTTTTGATGTAAATAGATTTGCTACAGTTTTACCTGCTGGTAAAACAAATTCCCATTTCACAAAATTCAATTTACTGCCATTTAATGTAACGATGGTTTTTTCATCATTAACATTCACAACATTCCCTGTAGTATTGATATTATTCACGAAAATATTCTCCAATTTACCTGTCGCTCCATCACGAAAATCTGCAATCTTTTTACCCGCAATATTATTCATATTGATAGTAATATTTTTGAAGGTAAAAGAACCTGTAGCATTTCCTTCTGGACCATCAATTTCTAATGCTGAATCTGATTTCTCTGTTTGGATGATAAGCGCATTATCAATTGTCCCTGAATAAGCTTGATCTACATCTAAACCATCATCTTCTTGACCATAAACAACAACATTCTTCACGTTAACAGTTCCACCGAAAAATTCAATTCCGTCATCCTTATTAGAAAAGATCTCTACGTTTTCTATTGTAGTGCCATTACCTACCCCACCAAGAGTCAAACCTTGAATCTCACTATTTGGCGCAACAGCAACACCACTGAAACGAATTGAAATATATTTTAATGATCCTGAATTATCAGCTGTATTTGTTCCTCCGTATTCTCCATAACTAAGACCTGCTGGAATACCTTCAATATATCCCTTACCTGATGAAGCTGCTACCGAGATAGGGGCTTTCCCTAGTACAATCACACCACCCCATTGTCCAGCATCACTAGCTTTTAATGTACTGTTTTTCTCACCCGCTTTAATATTATCATTTACACTTGTAAAGATAATTGGCTTCTCAGCTGTACCATTCGCAACAAGTTTTGCACCTTGATCAACAATTAATGCTGAAGCATTTGACTCTTGACCATCCTTTGCTTTAATTATAGTCCCAGGTTCAATCGTTAATGTTACACCTTCGTCTACAACAACACGGCCATCTAACACATAAATATTATTAGAAGTCCAAGTTTCATTAGATTTTAAGATGCCGGTTTTCACAATATCCTTTCCAGGCTCTGGTGTTGGTATAGGACCAGGTCCTGGGCTGATCGGATCATCACTGCTACAACCTACTGTCGCTAAACTTACTACTAATGCTCCGAAAATTGGTAAAAATTTCTTTCTCATGATTTAATTTTTATGACTCCACAAAGTAACCTTGTGTATGTTAACTTTATGTTATTTGAGGATTATTAATACATTACATATATGTTAAGTTAACATACTATGTAAATCATACATATATAAATCAGTGATTTTCAATTTAAATTTATGATTGAAATTGTTACTATATAAAAGAAGTGTAATAAAATTATTAACCGCACAATTTATTAACATATTTAGGCTATTTTTATATTTTATTACTTTTGAATACTTTTTCAATATCTGATTTCATGATCAATCCAATCATAACAACACAGGAACTTTCCTTCCAATACAAAGGAGGTATACCGATCAAATTTCCCGCTATTCAAATTCAAAAAGGTCAACATACACTGCTTCTTGGAAATTCTGGAACTGGTAAAACAACATTGCTTCATCTTTTGGGGGGACTTTCTAAACCGACAGCAGGAAAAGTCTGGATTAATGAAAAAGATATCTATGCCATGAGCACATCTGAAATGGATAAATTTAGATCGCAACATATCGGCTTTATTTTTCAGGAAGCCCACTTATTGAAAAACTTAACTATTCTTGAAAACATTCAGCTTGCGCAGTCTTTAGCAAAGAAAATAGTCAATAAAAATGAAGTTTTAAGCGTGCTAGACAAACTACAATTGTCTGATAAAGCCCATGCATATCCACAGGAATTAAGTCGAGGCCAATTACAACGTGCCGCTATTGCACGTGCTGTTATTAATAAGCCTTTGCTTTTAATTGCTGACGAACCTACTGCATCATTGGATGATCAGAATACAACTAGGGTATTAACACTATTAATGGAAATTGCCGATCAACAGGGCGCTACCCTCCTGATCGCTACGCATGATAAAAGAATTAAAAATAACTTTTCGAATACTTACGATTTAAATACACTCAATCCTAATAGCAAATAGCATGAATACTATTCAATTAGTTTGGAAAAATATTAGTAAACAAATAGGATCAACAGCACTCAGCATATTACTGACTGCATTTGGTGTTGCCATATTATGTGTACTTTCTATAACCAGCGATAGCTTTGAAAAGCAACTTGAAAATAATAGTAAGAATATTGATTTAGTAATCGGAGCTAAAGGAAGTCCCTTACAATTGATCCTATCCAGTGTTTATCACATCGATAACCCTACTGGTAATATCCCTTTGGCTGAAGCTGAAAAATTGCAACATAACCCTTTAATAAAATTGGCTGTTCCTGTCTCATTGGGGGATAACTATAGGGGGCATCGTATAGTAGGCACGGATTCTAGCTTTCTTACTTTGTATGAAACCAAAGTACAACAAGGAAAGCTATTTGATAAAGACTATGAAGTTGTTGTCGGAACTGATGTTGCCCGTAAGCAAAATCTTAAGATTGGAGATCAGATTCATAGTTCACATGGATTAAGTAAAGGCGGTCATAGTCATGATGATCAACCGTTCACTGTTGTAGGTATATTAGCATACAACAATAATATTACGGACAATCTCATTCTGACTAGTCTAAGTAGTGTCTGGGATGTACATGGAATTGAACACCACGATCATGACCATGAATTAACTCCTGCTGAAGCACAGGCTAAAGAGGATCTTGAAGAGACGAAAAATGCACATCTCCATCACCATGGTGAAGCAGAAGAGGAGGAACATCGTGATGAGGATCAACATGAACCCGATATGATGGTAAAATCAATTGGTGCGGATATGATTCATTCTTCTGGTCTTGAAATTACGGCATTGTTAGTACAGTACCGGTCACCAGCTGCAATTGCGGTATTACCTAAGTACATCGCACAAAATACGCAAATGCAGGCTGCCTCACCTGCCATAGAGAGCACGCGCTTATTCTCTCTTTTAGGGGTAGGGATTGACTCATTAAAGATATTAGCTTATATCATCATGGCAATTGCTGGATTAAGTGTCTTCATCAGCTTATACAATGCCTTAAAACAACGAAAATATGATTTAGCGATCATGCGTACATTAGGTGCTTCCAAGCTCAAACTTTTCTCTCTGGTAATCTGTGAGGGAATGGTCATTACTGTAATTGGGGGGTTCTTAGGATTGATTTTCGCCCATATAGCGCTTTATTATATCAATACACAAACAAGCCAAAGTGCTGACTTTATAGATGCATTTAAGCTTGATCCCATAGAACTGATTTTTGTTTTATTAGCCTGTGTAATTGGTATTATTTCAGCACTAATTCCTGCGATCAAGGCATATAAAACAACAATTTCCCATATTTTATCAAACAATTAATGTAAAATGATATTATCATAAGCTTTTGTATTTTTACAAACTGATCTAACAATTGCTCGGATTATTTCGAAATACTTCAGCGCATAAAAATGGAATTATAAAACGGGAATTTTCAAGGTGAGAAATTGTAGAGCCCGTCAAAAGCAAATTTTAAATGTACAAACAAACAATTATAATGAAAAAAATACTCGCTTTCTTTAGTTTACTGATTACCTTTTGTATTACAGCAAATGCACAGATCGGTCGTGATCCCAATACACCCGATCATACGCCAATGATGAATAAAACCTGGGAAGCTGTTGATAAAATGGCTTATAAAGTTTCTTATAGCGGCAGTAAAAAGATCTATACTCCTTTCTATCCTGCAGAGTTAAAAGCTTTAGAAAATAAGATTGTTGAAATGCCCGGTTATATGGTGCCTTTGACCAGTAGCAGAACACATAAAAACTTTATGATATCGGTACTTCCTGTAGCGCAATGTATGTTTTGCGGTTCTAATGGAATCCCGCCGATGGTAGAGGTATTTCTAAAAGGTGACGCCATAAAATTTACAGAAGAGCCGATCAAGTTAAAAGGCAAAATGGTCTTTAACAAGGATCCTTTAAAAGGTAATTCGGAAATTACGATAGTTGATGCCGTAATTATAAAATAAAAGAAGCCGCTATTGCGGCTTTTATTTTGATCTGTTTACGAGAGAAACCTCAACACAAGATGTTATTCCTGCTGTTTCGGTTCGTAAACGTGCTTCTCCTAACGAAATCGGTTGATAGCCCATGTTTAATGCTTGTTCTATCTCCTGTGTCGAAAAATCTCCTTCAGGACCGATCAATAAGATATAATGCTGTTCTGATTGTAAAACTTCGTTTAGATACTGTTTCTCACTATCTATACAATGTGCGATAACTTTGGTAGCTGTATTCGATTCCTGTTGCTTACAGAATTGTGAAAAAGTAATCGCAGGATTCAATTTTGGAATATAGGCCTTCAACGATTGCTTCATTGCTGCTACAATCACTTTATTAAGACGATCTAATTTCACCTCTTTTCTCTCAGAATGCTCACAGATTAAAGGTGTAATTTCATGAATGCCAATCTCTGTCGCTTTTTCTAAAAACCATTCGAAACGATCGATATTTTTAGTTGGAGCAATTGCAATATGTAAGTGATATGAGGATTGCTGATAGTTTTCTTTGACATTTAAAATAGTCAAAACTGTTCTTTTGGGATGTGGGTCCAAAATTTCAGCTTCATACAATCCGCCTCTTCCATCAATCAAGTGAACTTTATCACCTACTTGAAGTCGAAGCACACGAATGGCATGCTTACTCTCTTCTTCACTTAGAATAAAGTTTTTAAAATCAGGTTTAATCTCTTCTGTAAAAAATAGTTGCATAATCGCTAATTATCTTGATCATCATGCATAGACTCAACAAGTTCTAATTTCACAAATTCTATATTCTGTTGTGTTTTACGAATAATCGTAAAGGTATAACCAAATACTTCTTTATACTCTCCTACTTCAGGAATTTTATCAAACAAATCGCTTACTAGACCTGAAACGGTATCATAATCTTGACTTGCTGGTAATTCTAATGGTAAAAACTCATTCACATCATGAATGCTCGCACCAGCGTCCACCATATATTCTGTTTCAGAAATACGTTCAACAACTGGAGTTTCTTCATCATATTCATCTTGAATTTCACCGACAAGTTCTTCGACAATATCTTCTAAAGTAACCATACCGGCTGTACCTCCAAATTCATCCAATACAATAGCCAACTGAATTCTCTTCAATTGAAATTCGGCCATTAAATCATTGATTTTTTTAGTTTCAGGAATAAAGTAGGGCTTACGCATGATATCCTTTAATACCACCTCTTTACCTTTCATTACGATCGGTAAGATATCTTTTGTGTGTACGATACCGACAATTTGATCGATGCTATCAGCATAAATAGGAATACGCGAATATCCTTCTTCTGTTACTGTATTGATAAAATCAATCGCTACACAATCCTCTTCAACTGCTACGATTTTTGTTCTCGGAACCATGATATTTTTCACGATCCGTTCATTAAAATCGAAAACGTTCTTAATCAGCTCATGCTCTGATGATTCTAATGCACCACTTTCTTTACCTTTGTCCAATAAATATTGAAGCTCCTCTGAGGAGTGTGAAGATTCACTAGGATGTGGTTGAATACCTATTAATCGCAATAAGAAATTAGCAAAACCATTGAATACATATATTAATGGCATCAATAACCAATAAAATATACGCAATGGCACTGCCACTTTCATTGTAGTCGCTACAGGTTTTTGAATAGCAATAGATTTAGGAGCAAGCTCACCTAGTACAACATGCAAGAACGTAATGGTTCCGAATGCAAGTGCAAAACCGGTCCATTTAGCCCAGCTTTGTGAAGTATCTACCTGAAAAAAAGAAAACAGATTAGATACGATTTCGGTCATGACTGCTTCGCCTTTCCAGCCTAAGCCTAGAGATGCTAAAGTAATACCTAGCTGTGTTGCAGCTAGGTATTTATCCAAATGCTCTGTAATATTTTTTGCGATTTTAGCAACATTGCTTCCTGATTTTGCTTGGAGCTCAATTTGTGAAGCTCTTACTTTGACTATAGCAAACTCTGCCGCAACAAAAAAACCATTTGCAACTACTAAAAATATTGTCCAAAAAATATCGAGGGCCATTATGGGGGTTATTTATTACCAAATTCTTTATTGTACAATTCTATACTATCCAATAAAATTTGTTGTGCTACTTCACGGCCTTGTACGCCTTCAACCACAACATTTTTCTTTTCTAACGCTTTATAACTTTCAAAAAACTGAACAATTTCTTTCATACTATGTGGAGAAAGTTGTTCAATATCTGTAATGTAATTGTACACAGGATCATTCTTAGCAACAGCAATAATTTTATCATCTTGCTCACCACCATCAACCATGTTCATCACACCAATGATTTGTGCTTCAACCAATGTTAAAGGAAGAATATCAACAGAACAGATTACTAAAATATCCAATGGATCTTTATCATCACAGTATGTCTGCGGAATAAAACCATAGTTAGCTGGATACACTACAGAAGAACTCAAAACGCGATCTAATAATAAAAGACCAGTTTCTTTGTCTAATTCGTATTTTCCTTTTGAACCATTTGAAATTTCAATAATAGCATTTACTGAATTTGGCACATTTGTACCAGGAGATACTTTATGCCAAGGATTTTGTGTACTCATTTGATTTACTGTATATTTTGTTTGTTTTTATTTTCATTCATTTTACGTTTGATCAAAGCAATGACGATCGGTAAGAAGGCAATCGCAATCAATCCAACAATAATATATTCGACATAATTAATAATCCAAGGAAATTCAATACCTAAGAAATATCCTGATAAAGTTAATAATAGTACCCAAAGCAGTGCTCCTGATATATTAAAGATTACAAACTTTTTAAAATCGAGTTTAACAACGCCTGCAAAAATTGGTGCAAATGTACGCACTATAGGTACAAAGCGACCGATGATCAAAGCTGTACCCCCATATTTATGGTAGAATTCTTCAGCCATAATGACGTATTTACGTTTGAAGATAAGGCTATCCTTCCGTTTGAAAAGCATAGGACCGGCTCGATAACCAAACCAATATCCTGCAAAGTTTCCGAGTACGCCAGCTGCAATTAAACCTGCACAAAGCGTCACGATATCAACTTCAATTTTATTTAATGCACAAAATAGTCCAGCTAAAAATAACAAATAATCTCCCGGTAAAAAGAAACCAAAAAACAAACCCGTTTCAGCAAATACAATGAGTAAAACTAAATAAAAACCGCCAGAGCTTAATAATTCCTCTGGGTTCAGTAATTGTTGAAAAGACAACAAAAGATCTTGCATAATTTCTTTTTTACGTTTTCACTTATTTTGTGAAAAATGTCATTATAATATAATCCCTATCTATGACATTTCATATAGACATATAATTTCTATATAAGACTGCAAAGATATGATATATTATAGTCTTTTTTTATATTTATATTTAAAATACTACTTTTAGATGAGGTTGTTTTCGATTAATTATCAGATGTAACATTGATAATTGACTCTTTAATTGTTTCCGCAATTTGGGTAAATTCTTCATGAGTAAGCGACAATCTAGGTCGAGAAAAATTTAAATCTGAAACATTATTTAACGGGACTAAATGGATATGAGCATGGGCTACTTCTAATCCTATAACAGCAACACCGACTTTCTTACAAGGGAAAACGCGTTTGATACCTTGAGCTACAATCTTTGAGAAAACCCAAAGTGCCATATATTCGTCGTCATTGATATCGAAAATATAATCGGTCTCACGCTTTGGAATGACCAAAACATGCCCCTCGGCTAATGGACTAACATCTAAAAATGCTAGAAAATCATTACTCTCAGCTACCTTATAAGCAGCAATCTCTCCTGACACTATTTTTGAAAAAATCGTAGACATATTTCAATTGTTTATAACCCAAATATAAAAAAAGGCTGCATGTAATGCAACCTTAAATGATGATATAACGTTTTATTAATATGCGGTTATGGCAAAACCGCACATAACCGATATAATTTATCTTGTAATTTCTATAATTTCGAATTCAATCTGACCTGCAGGAACATCGATTACAGCTACATCACCTTTAGATTTACCTAGTAAACCTTTGGCAATAGGAGACTTAACAGAAATCTTACCTTGTTTCATATCAGCTTCTGTTTCGGACACCAATTGATACGTCATTTCAGCGCCATTTTTCTTATTCTTGATCTTTACGATAGATAAGGCCAATACTTTTGATGTATCTAATTTGGATTCGTCAATCAAACGAGCTCCAGCTAGCGTATTTTCCAAGTTTGCAATCTTTGCTTCATGCATACCTTGCGCCTCTTTTGCAGCATCATATTCTGCATTCTCAGACAAATCACCTTTATCTCTTGCTTCAGCTATTGCATTCGAGATACTAGTTCTTCCTTCAGTTTTAAGATAGTGCAACTCTTCCTTGAGCTTTTGTAATCCCTCTGCGGTGTAATAAGTTACTTCTGCCATAATTATTGTTATTTGTTTTATCTTAATTATTCAAAAATGAAACAAGACCATGTTATCCTTGTCGGATAACATGGTCTCGCTGTCTATAATACGAAGGTAAGAATTGTTTTTAACAAAACAAATTCAAACCCATTAATTCATTTTAATTCTCTTCTTCATCAACAAATCTATACCCTAAACCCCTAACAGTCTGCAAGTAATAGGGTTTATCAGGATTCTTTTCGATCTTCTTCCTTAATCTAACCACATGCATATCTAAGGTGCGTGTATTGACATTTGAACTGTACCCCCAAACGACTTCCATCAGCTCTTCGCGTGTTATTTCTTTGCCGACATTTTGTAGAAAATGCAGTAAAATACGATTCTCTAAAATGGTAAGTTCTATTTTCTTACCGTCTCTCACAAGTGAGTGAATGTTCGGCTGATGTTCAGTTTTACCAAAATGATAGATCTCAGGCGTATTTTTAGGTAAAAAGAAACGAACCTTATTCTCAATCATGGCGATTAATACGTCCATATTGAATGGCTTACTAATGTAATCCGTCACACCAAAGCTATAAGCTTCGATCTTATCAATATCTTGTGATTTAGCAGTCATCATGATAACAATATTTTCAAATCCTGCTTTACGTATATTTTCACAAATCTCGTTACCTTCCTTACCTGGCAACATCCAATCTAGCAATACAACATCTGGTTTTTTCTCTAAAATCAACTTTTCAGCCTCATTTCCATCCCCCGTTTGAACAACATTGTATCCTTCCGTTTCTAATCTGTGACGAACTAAAAAGCGTAGATTTTCATCATCTTCAATAACAGCTACAGTTATTTCTTTGCTCATAATTAATTATATTTTAAACTGAAAAAATGAGAGTAAAGGTAGTTCCTTTACCGATTTCACTTTTAACAGAAATTTCTCCCCCCATAAATTCTGTTATCTCTTTACAAAAGGCTAAACCCAAACCAATACTTCCTTGTTGATTGTATTGACTTTTGATCCGATAGAACTTCTTAAATATATTTGAAAACTCATTTTTATTTATACCTATTCCTTCGTCTCTAAAGATAATAACAAAATTCTTTTTATTTTGTTGTATTTTAATATCTAATACTTTCCTCTTTTGATCCGAATATTTATAGGCATTATCAATTAAATTTTGAAACACACTTGTTAATAATACAGGATCTGCAAGTAGACTGGATTTGACGTTAATTTCTTTTGTTATTTTAAAATCTGCATGTTTTAATTGTGTGGATGCCACAATATTATCGACAAATGTATTTAAATCAATTTCTTCTCTTTTAAGCTTGATTGTTTTATTTTCAATTTGACTAAATGACAATAATTTGTTCATCAAATTGTTCAGCCGATCTGATTCTTGATCCAATATGTTTCCATACATTATACGCTCTTCATCAGATAAATATTGTGCACTTTTAATATTGTTACCTGCTATTTTTATTACACTAACAGGGGTTTTAAACTCATGTGTCAAATTATTAATAAAATCATATTGCAATTTAAACAGTCTACCATTAATTTCTAAATTACGGTAAATCAAATATAAAATAACCAATAAAATCAAATAAACTAATGAGATACCCAGCACAACGGGCAAAAAACTACGATTCACTTCTTTTGAGATAAATGATTCGCTGGAATGGAATAACAATTTATAATCTGCCAGAGCTCCAGGTAAAAGCATTTCGGTCACATATTCTTTGACATCGGAGGTTACAGGAGCACGTACTATAGGAACGACTTCAATTCTTTCATACAGATTGGGATATATATTTTTAACATCCAATAAGGTCGGATCGACGCTAAAGACAAACATATCCTGTTCATAATTCACAATATGATCTAATTTTGTATCCATGATATCTTTATATACCAATAGATCATTGATGCGCGGAATATTGAGATAAGTAATACGACCTGGTTGCGTAGAATAGAAAACACGAAGAATGTCACGATCTGTTAATTTTGAGCTGGACTGCAATTTATCAATATAACTTGCCACCTTGATCCCCATACTGTTCAATTCCTCGTTAAAAGGCCCCATTTCTTCACGTTTGGTGATGTACCTTTTATCTAAACCGCGGTTATTAATTGTAAATATGGATAATGTTTTAGGTCTGATATTTAATCCATTGATCGAAAAGCCGGCAAGTATTCTATTATCATTACTAAAAAGCATATCGTAAAAAGCGATCTCCTTAACGAATGGATAAGAGCTTAAGACGCTGTAAGCATATTTTCCTGCTTCCAAAGAATCCAAGTATCCCTGATAAAAAGAAACTTCGGGAACACGATTTTGAAAAAAATCATTGAAGGGTACCAATGTCAAATCAAAGACCTCCGATTTGCGATTCGTAAATTCGTTATTAACGAGATTTACAGTATAGTTTCTAGCTGCAAATATGACAACAAAATACAATAACGTAACGAAAGCAAAGAAGACAAAAAGCAAACCAAAATTCTTACGATAATTATAACCTGTTCCTCTCATCGCCCCACTATTTACCGATATATTTATCTAAAAATTTCTCCAGTTCCTGATAATATTGAATGACATTTTCATCCTTTTTAAAAGTTCTACCCTCTTCTTCTTTCAATATATATTGTACAGGAATATTATTATTTTTAAGTTTCTGCACAAATTGATTGGCATCTGTTACCGAACTTAATCGATCCTTTCCCCCTTGTGCTATTAAAACTGGAATTTTGACACGATTAGAATGAAATACGGGAGAAATCTGCTTAAACATGCTCGATTCGCGAATTGGATTTCCAATAATCTGATAGTATTTTTGCAAATAGGGTTTTACATACGGTGGTATGTCTCTAAAATATGTGAACAAGTTTGTGTACCCCGAATATGATACTGCACAGGCATACATATCAGAATTAAAACAAGCCGCATGCAAAGCTGAGTACCCCCCAAAGCCTTTTCCAACAATTGCTATTCTATCTTTATCCGCAATACCTTCTCTGATTAACCATTTTACGCCGTCAGTAATATCATCTTGAATCTTACCTCCCCACTCTTTAAAACCTGCCGACCAAAATTCTTTACCAAAGCCTACTGAACCACGATAGTTCATCTGAAATACAACATACCCTCGATTGGCTAAGAACTGTGCTTCGTGATCAAAACCCCAAACCTCTCGCTGATTAGGTCCATCATGTGGCATTACAACAACAGGAAGGTTCTTCCTATCTTCATGCAAAGGGTAGGTAATAAAACCTGTAATGATCTTGCCATCGCGGGCTTGATATTTCACAGATTCTGTTTGCGATAACTCACGATCTTTTAAATTAGGATTGTTATCAGTAAGTTTATGTAATTCGTTATCCTGGCAATCAAAATAATAAATTGCACCAGGATTGGTGTCTGTATATGTTCTTATGATGATTTTATTGAAGGAAGAGTCCGAGTCAATGATATCAAATTCAGATCCCTTTGCTTTTTCAGATATTTTTTTAAATATTCCTGCAATCTTATCGTTGAAAAAAAATCTTTTCTTTTTTGAAAGAGTATAAGAGGCATAGAGCATTTCATTGGTATAAGAAGAATATCCACCCCAATCGAGATCTACTTCCTTATTATTAAAAACTTCATACACTTCCTTCTTCTGCTCTAAATCATACTCAACTAACGACAGCTTATCTCTGCCGATATTTGAAAGTGCGTAAATATTTGTTGTCGAGTTTTTAACGAAACCCATCGGTATAATGGTAGAACTGAAATCATTTTTTAAAACCTGATGAAAAGGTTGTTCGTTATCTGCCCTATACATCATTGATTCTTCCACACTATCATTAGCCATGACAAGTCTTACTTGACCATCCTGAGAAAGATACCAAGAATTGATGTTTCCTGAGTTTTGAAGAATCATCTCGGATCTGCGTCCATCAATAAATAATTTATGAAGATCGAACGTTGAAGAATCTCGATCATTGATAGCTACTATAATTCCATTATCATATAATCTTGCCGGCTGTACCCAACGAAATTTTGCTTTCATGGGTTTAATCAATGGTTGAAGGGCGTCTGTATAAATATTTACAGCATATAGTCTTAGGCTGTCATTAGATGTCTGCTCTATTGAAAATATAATCTCTTCATTGTCTCCCCAAACAAAACTATTAACGTTCATATCATTTTGATACGTCAATTGCTTGGAACTGTCCTGATTATTTAAGTTTAATAAAAAAATATTCTTGCAATGATTATCTAACCCGATATAAGCGATATAATTACCATCAGGGGAAATTTTAAATGATGTCTTTTCAGGAGTTGAAAAAAAACTTTCAATAGGTATACGCTCCGTTTTATTATTCGAACAGCTAATGCCTAGAAACAGCAAGGTAATTAATATAGAAAATGTAATATATGCGCGCATAAACAAACTCATTCGTCAACCTACTCAAAGATTAAAATTAATTAGCAATAACAAATCATGTGCAACTTTATTTTTACAAGAACAGCTAACATTTATTGTACCACGATAATATACAGATATATATTTCAATAAGGCAATTAAAGTTCATATTTTTGCACTTATGTATTTATATAACATATCCATCATATCAGAAGAATCTGTACATCAGGAAATAGTTTCCTGGATAAAAGAAAATCTTCTAAACAGCACTAATTTCAATCCTCGTTTTTTGGAAATGCTTAATTCTCCTCATGAAGGAGTAACATACTGCATTCAGATACAGGTTTCCAGTGAAGAGGACATTGCACAATTTCAGCAAGATCATCTTAGCCATTTACAGCATGAAATTTCATCCAACTTTAAGGATAAAGCGTTCATTTTTGACAGTACAATGAAATACTTGTAAAAATAAGAGCGATACTAAATATCGCTCTTATTTTTATTTTCTTCTAGTAGCTCCCACTTGGGATCATAAACAATTTTTGGAGTCATGTAATGCAATAAGACCAATCTTGAATAACGAAAGTTAAATGGAGAAAAGATAATAATTGTTGCAAAAAGGACTACCATATACGTCCACGGGGACTCACTTCCTGTTAATACTGCTGTTGCCAAAGCAAATGTTACCACTTCAGCCACCGACATCGCGTAACTGACATACATGGCCGCATAAAAATAACCTGGCTCGATTTCGAAAGTCAAATTACAAACGGGACATACATCATTTGTTTTTTGTTTACGTAAACCATAGGCAGGTCCGACAAACATATTTCCGACATGACATCTTGGACATTTTGAATGTACAAGCGCATGAATTTTAGATGTTGGCATATCTTATTAATTTTAAAGAATTTTTTCCTGAGATTTATTCGACTTTACAGTACGATATTTTTTATACCATAGAAAGCCCAAACCTGCGGCTGCCAAATAAGGAATGACAAGCAAAAATAAGATTCCATCATTTAAGCCTTTACCTTGTGTATTGCCGTTCTGAGTAGAATTTTCAGCATTTAAGGAACACATAGCACACTGGGCATATACTAAACTGATTGGTGTTACCGTAATCGTGCAAAACAGAACAATTGTAACTAGCAAATACTTAAGCGTTTTCATAATACAAAGATACTTAAAAAATTAAGATTATTTTACAGCTACTCTAGTCATTAAACTTAGAAAACTTCTCCCAGAAACCGTCATGCTGTAATGGAGCCTTTAATGTAATCGTCTCTTTTTTGATTGGGTGAACAAAAGTAAGTGATCTCGAATGAAGACAGATACTACCCTTTGAGCTGCCCCGAGGGTATCCGTATTTATTGTCACCGACTATAGGACATCCCATCGTGGATAATTGCACCCGAATCTGATGAGTACGTCCTGTTAATGGCTCAACTTTTAATAAATGAAAACCATTCAGTTCACCGATCAAAGTATAATCCAATTCGGCATAGCTGCTTTCTTTCACTTCTTTATTAAAAGCTTTTGTTACCATTTTTTCACGATTTCGCACAAGCCAATTGATCAATTTACCGGCAGGTTCTTGTGGACGTTGTCTCACAACAGCAAGGTAAGTTTTTTTTACCTGTCTATCTTTAAACAGTTTATTCATACGTTCTAATGCTTTGCTTGTTTTTGCAAAAACGATTAAACCGCTAACAGGTCTGTCCAGACGATGAATAACTCCTAAAAAGGCTTCATTAGGTTTATTGTATTTATATTTTAAATACTCTTTAACCATATCTTCTAAAGACTTATCACCGGTATCGTCTACCTGAACAATATCTCCTGCCCTTTTATTGATTGCGATGAGGTGGTTATCTTCATAGATAACATCTCTATCTGTAATATTATGCATTTAGTTAAAATAAAATCTTACAATAATTATACATATGCAAGAGATCTTGCCTATGTATAAAGGCAAAGATACACCTAATCAGAATAGCTTAAAAAAGTAAAGGGCGATTTTCGAAGAAAATTGCCCTTTACTTTTTTAAATATATTAAAATTTCTATTTCACTGAATCTTTCAATTCTAATTCAGCTGCCTTTTTTGCTTCCTTGTCTTTCTTCTTAAAGAAACCTCTCAATAAGAAATTACTTTGCAAAGCTTCCATATTTTGATCCAATTTAGCGGTACTGTTATTTAAGTTACGAACAGCCTCTCTAAGCTCATTGCCAACAGCTGGATCATTGATCAATGTACCAATCGCATTATCTTTGCTACTTAATTTACCTGAAGCAGTATTTAAATTTGTCATCAGTGCATTAGCTGTCTGTGAAACGCCCTGCAGTTGTGCTGCAGAAGCTCTTAAACTAGCAAAAACTGCTGTATCTGTAGTCAGATCGTGAACTAAGCCTTTATTCGAATTTAATTTTTCTGTCAATAGAACAAGGTTAGATGTTGCTTTATTTGTACTGGCCATAACCTGACTGATCGACTGCAAAGACATATGAAGCGAAGATAACATGGCTGTATCTGTCAATAAAGATCCAACTACACCACGCCCTTCAACTAAACCACGTGAAATTTCAACAAAATCTGTTGTAATTTTTGCCAAGTTCTGGTTATTAAGCTGTAGGGTTTCCATCATTGCTTCCATGTCTGCGGCTTTCGCAGAACGAAGAAAATCATTAGCTTCAATCGATGGCGCATTTTGAGAACCACCCGAAATCACAATGATTTTATTACCAATAAGACCATCTGATCCTAATTTGGTAATGGCATCTTTACGGATATATTCAGCTGATTTTTCTTCAATGGTCATAACAACCTCAACATCCTGTAAATTTTTAAAATGAATATTCTTTATAATCCCCACTTTAACACCTGAAAACCAAACATTACTACCTACTTTTAAGCCTGCAACATCAGGGAAAGACGTAGCAATTTCGAAAGTTTTAGTAAATTTTTTCTGTTGACTCCCCAGTATAAATATACCTGCAATCAGAATAGCTAATCCTATAAATACGAATAATCCAACTATTACTGCTCTCTTATTTTCTACTTTGCTCATTTATTTAAACAATAAAATTATAATCATAAAACGCTTTAACTCGCGCATCATCTGTTTCAAATATTTCCTTAAAAGATCCCTGTCTTTCAAATTTACCATCTAGTAACATCACAATACGATCTCCTACCGATCGGGCACAAGCTAAATCATGTGTGATGATAATGGATGATGTTTTATACCTTTCTTGGACTTCGTTAATAAGACTATTAATATCTAAACAGGTTATTGGATCCAATCCTGCTGTTGGCTCATCGTACATCATGATATCCGGTCGTAAGATTAATGTACGCGCGATACCGATTCTTTTACGCTGTCCACCAGATAATTCAGATGGCATTTGATTGATTGCCTGTGATAGTCCCACACCTTCTAGCACATCTTCCACCTCTTTATTGATTTCAGCACGTGTAAGATTTCTTTTATTACGAATCAATGGAAATTCAAGATTTTCACGTACCGTCATACTATCATACAAAGCGCTATTTTGAAATGAAAATCCTATACGCAACCGCAGCTTCATCAACTCATGGTTATCCAAATCATTAACAGAATTTCCAAGAACTTCAATACTCCCCACATCAGGCTGTAAAAGTCCAGCAATAAGTTTTATTAATACGGATTTACCAGTACCAGAACGTCCCAAAACCACTAAGTTTTCCCCCCGGTATAAGTCTAAATCAACATTTCTTAATACATGGTTCTCTGCGAATGATTTACTAACACCGCGTATTGTAATGACAGAATCTTGATAATCGATATGTGTTTTTACTTTTTCCATCACTAATTTATTATTGATAAAATTTGTACAATGATAATTTCTTCAATAAAAACTAAAAACATGGAAGCTACAACTGCGGCATTAGCCGCTTTACCAACCCCCTCAGTTCCTTTTGAAGAATAATATCCACAATAACAACTCACTGCACCGATAGTAAAACCAAATACGATAGCTCTAAAAACCATTGCCCATAAATCCTGATAACCAATTGTTTCGAAGACTTGTGTAAAGAAACTTAAAAAGCTTAGATCATCTTTGGATGCCATGCTTAGGTATCCACCAAGAAGTCCGATTCCCGCAACATAAAAACATAAAATAGGAATACCTATTGTTGTCGCTATAATACGACTTACAATTAAAAATTTAAATGGGTTTGTTCCCGAAACTTCCATCGCATCGATTTGTTCGGTAACATTCATCGAACTCAATTCAGCCCCTACCTGCGAACCAATTTTTCCGGATGCAATCAGTGCCGTTACCAAAGGGGCTAACGCCCGAACAATAGCAATGGAAATCAATGAAGGTAACATAGAGGTTGCTCCAAACTCTTCCAATGAAGGTCGTGATTGTTTAGAAAAAACAAATCCCACAATAAAACCCGTTAAACTGATTAAGGGTAATGATTTCCATCCAATTTCAAAACATTGACGTATTATTTCCTTAAATTCATAAGGAGGTGTGACAAGTTCTTTCCAGAATCGAATTAAGAATCGATGGATATTTGCGAATTCAGTAAAAAATGATCGAAGTTTATTTAACATTCAAATAAATATTTCCTGTGTACAATATTTTATGACACGATTGAAGGGATAAAGGTACAAAAAATAGGTAATTATTATCAAACCATAATCACTTAGTTTCCGCTTAAGTTTTCTTAGAGCCCTAGAAAACAACAAAATAATCTGGAATAAGTTTTGCCTACATAAAAAACAAATCACAGATTAAACCATATGTACATTATAGGTGTCATACGTATAAAATAAAGAACTATTTTTCACGATCGATAAAAAAGAAATATCATGAAAAAAATTAAATATATAAAATTAATCGCATTAACAGTTTTTAGTATCCTGTTTTTTGCGACGCCCAAATCTTCGTTAGCACAACGTGGATATTCTAATTATAACAGTGGTGTTTCTTTTCAAACATTTTATGATGAACTAGCGCCTTATGGTGACTGGGTAAATGACCGCAATTATGGTTATATGTGGATACCAGATGTAGGTCCCAACTTCCAGCCTTATTCAACCAATGGATATTGGACCATGACCGAATATGGAAATACATGGGTATCAAATTATTCTTGGGGATGGGCACCATTCCATTATGGTAGATGGGAATACAACAACAATTATGGTTGGGCGTGGATCCCAGATTATGAATGGGGACCAGCCTGGGTCAATTGGAGAGAAGGTTCTGGTTATTATGGATGGGCACCTTTAGGAATTAATATTTCGATCAATCTTCCTATGAATTTATGGGTATTTGTTGGGTCGTCTAACATCTATAGCAATAGATTAGATCGTTACTATGTTCACCCTCGTAATTATAATAATTTTTATAATAGAACTACAATTATCAATAATACTGTTATCATCAATAATAAAAACTATTATGGTGGTCCAAGAAGATCAGATATTGAAAGAAGTACAGGAAGACGTGTAAGCGTAAGAAGTATTAATAATTCTGATAGACCCGGTGCATCACGTGTAACGCGTAGCAGTGTTGATATCTATCGTCCAAATGTGGATCGTAATTCAAGAACTGATGCAAGACCAAGCCGGGTTGCTGAAGCTTCATCCCGTACACGCAGCAACAATACTTCTTTACAAAATAGAAATGATCGGGTGATATCTACAAGAGATAATATGACCAGTACGAGAGGTAGTCGCGAATTATATATTGACAATAGTGGAAATGCTACTGTTAGATCGAGAGAAAATGGATCAACAGATAGAACAAGAGGCAATAATAGTAATATTGATAGAACAGATGGACGTATAAACAATAATGGTGGTAGCACAAGAAGTAACTCATCTAATACAGATAATGGTTCTTCCAATACCAGAAACACCCGGGAGAGAGTACAATCTATCGATAATAATAATAATAATAATAATAACAATACTTCAGTTCGTACAGAAAGGCCTACAAGAAATACAAATACAGTAGAACAATCTAGAACTGAGCGACCAGCTAGGGTTCAAACGAGTACAAACAATGAAACTAGAAGTAGCAGAACTGCCCCTACGAACACAGAGCGACCAGCTAGAGTACAGGAAACTTCAAACAACGAAACTAGAAGTAGCAGAACTGCGCCTACGAATACAGAACGACCTGGAAGGGTTCAGTCAACTTCGAACAACGAAAGTAGAAGTAGTAGAACTGCCCCTTCAACCAATACGGAACGACCTGCGAGAGCACAGTCAAATAGTGTGGAAAGAAGTAATAATAGTACCAATGAAAGAAGCTCAACACAGTCGGGAGCTACCAGAAGCGGCAGTACACGTACAAGATAAGAATTGAAATAATTTTATGGAGAGGCTTAGTAATGATACTAAGCCTCTTTTTTATGAATAAGACACAAATTGGATTTTCCGAACAATTACTTTAAATTGATGTTAATTATTAAATTTACATTCTTATTCACTTTATATTAAGAAGCCAATGGCTCAACTAACATCCATACTAGACAACGACTTTTATAAGTTCACGATGCAATATGCTGTTGTCAAGTTATTTCCAAAAGCAAAGGCTCGATACCAATTCATTAATCGCGGTCAACATAAATTTCCGATAGGATTTGATAAAAAACTAAGAGAGGCAATCGATGCGATGGCAAATCTAAAATTGAGCAAAGCTGAAAAAATGTTTTTTGCTCAAAATTGCCCATATATTGACCCTACTTATTTTGACTTCTTACAGGGCTATCGCTATGATCCTGATGAGATCAGTATTATTCAAAATGGCGAAGATTTAGAAGTTAAAATTGAAGGATATTGGTACCGTACCATTCTATGGGAAGTTCCGATCATGGCTTTAATATGTGAACTTTATTACCAAATAACTGAACAGAAGCGTTTAACGAATGAACAGGTTATTGATGATGCTAAAACTAAAATTGAAAAATATAAGAAATTAAATATTACAATCGCAGATTTTGGTACAAGGAGAAGACATTCTTTTCAGGTTCACAAACTTGTCGTAGAAACATTAAAAGAATATGGGGCTGGTACTTTTATCGGAACGAGTAATGTTCTTCTTGCTATGCAATATCAAATTAAACCTATTGGCACACATGCTCATGAATGGTTTATGTTTCATGCAGCCAAGTATGGTTACAAAATGGCAAATTTGCTTGGTCTCGAACATTGGGCCGATGTATACAGAGGTGACTTGGGTATCGCGCTATCTGACACGTACACAACAGAAGTATTCTTTAGGCAATTTGATAAAAAACTCACCAAATTATTTGATGGTGTACGACATGACAGCGGAGATCCTATAGAGTTCGCTGAAAAAATCATTTCACATTATGTCAATAAGGGAATCGATCCTTTATCGAAAACCATCATATTTTCGGACGGTTTAGATTATGATAAAGTGGCTCATATAACGCAGTATTGTAAAGGCAAAATTGGACATTCATTTGGAGTAGGTACGAACTTCACTAATGATGTTGGCCTGACACAAATGAATATAGTGATTAAAATGACTGAAACACAACCAGAAGATGATGAATGGACGCAAGTAATTAAATTATCGGATGAACCCAAAAAGAACACTGGAGATCCAGCGACTATCAAATTAGCAAAACAAATATTAATGATACATGACTAGAGATATTTACGGCGAAGCCTTAAACGATTATTACATTCATCAAAAAGAGGTAGCGCCTCTGCTGTTACACAGTAGTTATGGTGATATTGAAGAAATGCCCGTTGATATATTTTTTCGCGACGAAGACGAGATTCCTGAACTGGAATTTATTGCGCTTTCCCTATGTGATGGACGTGTTTTAGATGTGGGCGCTGGCGTAGGTTGTCACACGTTGTATTTGCAAAACAAAAACTTTGACGTTGAAGCACTTGAAGTATCGAACATAGCCTGTCAGATCATGCAACAGAGAGGGGTTCAAAAAATACATCATAACGATTTTTATCAATTCAAAGATCATAAATATGATACGCTCTTGTTCTTGATGAATGGAATTGGATTAGCAGGCGATATAGAAGGCTTTAAAAACCTTTTGATTCATGCTGAATCCATATTAACAGATCGTGGACAGCTTATCTTTGATACGTCAAACATCGAGTATCTTTATGAGGAATATAAAATAAAACGACCTGATCACTATTTTGGAGAGATAAATTATCAATATCAATATCAGGGAAATTTTGGAGATAAATTCAAGTGGTTATATCTGGATCAAAAGATGCTCATTAAAATTGCATATGAATTAAACTGGGTAGTACAAATTCTATTTGAAGATGAACACGACCAATATTTAGTTCGTATGGAAAAGAGAAAATAGTGCCCACTTAATGAGATACAACAAAGCCTTTCGGAAATATTGCGAAAGGCTTTGTTTTTTAATAAGTAGCAATTTTAAATACGATTACCAACCTGATAATTAAAATGGGCTATTTAAGCTTGATATAGGTTTCAATTATTATTTGTTTAACACCTAATTCTGGAAGATTTTCTTCACCTTTTTGAATAAGTGTATCTCCTTTTTGAGTTAGCTCAAAATCAAAAGTAGTATTTTCCCAGTCGCGCATGCTGCAATACTGTAAATGTTCTTTATATTTATTACCATTTAGTGTATATGTACCTCCTCCCGAGACAAATAATGGTTCTTTTCCTTTCCCTTTCTCTTTATCGTGATTAAAAAAAGAAAAATGATCTCCATTAAACATCTTAAACATCTCTGTTTTTGATGTATCTGTAAAAGCAAGAATCGTGTCTGTTCCTTTTATGGTTTTACTTTCAAGTAAACGATAGGTTCCTGCAATATTTTGTATACTTTCCACAGGTTTATCAGACTTTGGCGCACATGATGAACATGCAGCAACAAATGACAAAATGATTAACTTTTGATTTATTAGGTTTTTCATAAAATGGTTTTTTATTTTAACAGAGATCAAAGTACTTGCATTTGATCTCTGTTAAAGATGCAAGAAATTACTTATCCCACCAAACACGTCCGGTTAATTTATCTCCACCAGTTACTGCATTTGAAGCTGCTTTATAATTTTCTGGATTCTCAGCAGCTTCCATTACCGGATAAGGAAATCTTCTCGGGATAGTTCCTCCTGTTGCATTTCCCGGATAATTACCGATCGAAATTAAAATAGGATATCCTGTTCTTCTCCAATTACTCCAAGTTTCATAAAAATCGAGCATTGTGATAGTATGTGCCCAATATTGGGAATTAATTTGATTAAGTGCATCACTTGTATTCAAAGGGTTTTTAATAACATACTCTTCTGCCTCTGCTTCAGAAATCCCTAATGTAGAACTATACTGATTTAAATATGTAAGTCCCGCTTTAACTCCATTTTTATAATGCTGTGATGCACTACCGCCAATACTCCATCTCTGAGCTGCCTCGGCCCATAGAAGTTCTGTTTCAGCATATGTTAGAATAAATGTAGGTGCCTCTCTTTTGATCATTTCAGGGTGAGCCGAAGAGTATTCATCCATTTTTGTAAAATTCAGGTCACTTGCAATATTGTATTCTGGTTTAGCACCTAAATCTTTACCATTAGGCATTCCTTTCTGTTTTGCTGGATCAGTAATAAAACTTGCATTTTGATCTTTATTCCCGTCAGATAAATATAATTTAGTAACAGCTATTTTAGCCAGTCTTGGATCATTTGATTTTTTCAAGAAATCGATAAAGGTCTTGGACCATTTAGTATAAAAATGCTCTTGCCCTCCATCACCTAATAACACTTGGCTATTTCTATTTTGAGTGACGCGTGCACCAGAAGTTTCATGTTTTAGATAAGCATTGTCATCATTAGACGTCATGGTCTTATTAATAACTTTATTCGCATATTCTTTTGCTTTGTTTTCATCGACCTTAATTAGACGCATTGCTAGACGTAATATAAATGAATTTCCAAACTTCTTCCATTTATTAATATCACCTCTATATATTACATCTCCGACTAAATTTTCACTAGAAGCTGTTAATGCATTGGTAGCTTCATCTACTTCCTTTAAAAGATCATTATAAATATCTTGTTGCTTATCATATTTTGGTGTATATATTTTATCATGATAACCCAGACCTGCTTCTGAATAAGGAATATCTCCATACAAATCTGTCAGTCTTGCAAAAATTAAAGCTTTCCAGATTCTTGCTATCTGATGTAGGTTATTATACTCCGGTTTTCCTTTAGTATTATATACAAGATCAACAATATTACGAACTTGCTCAGAGTAGGCTCCGACTGCAGATGTACCCCAATAAGCAGTTGTATATGCTTCATTCAAAATATATTTATCTCCAGCCCAATAACTCACCACCGTAGAAAAACCTTGCATCATTGTAGAAGCATAAATTAAATTTGCTCTCCAAGTATCGTAAGCAAAATCGGTACTTCCTGTATAGGTCAACTGTGACGTTGATAGCAAATAATTAGGATTAAAATTCTCATTCGTATATGCATTGGGATCCGTGTTGATTTTTTCAAAATCTTTTGTACAACTTCCTGCACTTAGCAATAGTGTAACTGCTAAACCCGATATAATTGGTTTAAATATTTTTCTCATTGTAAACTTCATTAAAATTTAACACTTAAATTAGCACCAAACGTCCGTACTGCAGGTACTCCACCTAACTCCAAACCAGGAAATGTTGCATTGTAACTTGATTCAGGATCAATATTATCCGTTTTCTTCATCAGCACAAATAAGTTACGGCCTACAGCACTAACATTAAGGGATTTAATTCTATTATTGAACATTTTAACAGGGAAATTATAACCAATTACAACTTGTCTCAATTTTATAAAATCTGAACTTTGAACAAAGTTTTTTGAAACGTTATTTGCAACATTCGTATAATAGGCCGCTGCATTTGTCCCTAAAGATTCACGATTATCCAATGTTGCTTGATGTAATCCATTGATGTATCCATAATAATTAGTTGCTGAAAACAATTTACCGCCCCATTTTCCATCAATCAAGAACGAAACATTTAAATTTTTATAACTGAATTCATTATTCCAGCCTGCAAACCATTTATTCATAGCAGACCCATAGGCTTCCAAATCACCTCGAGCAGGTGATTTGGCATCATCATCCAGTAAAACGATATTCCCATTTGCATCGTATTTATTATCAAAAGCCATTACCTGATGAATAGATTTACCGACTATTATTGACGTAAAACCTACTCCTGAACGAGAAGTTGCAATCGTTAATGGATTACTCTCATCAATACCATCCGCTAAAGAAAGTACTTTATTATCATTAAAAGATCCATTTAAAGTTGACACCCATTTAAAGTGATCATTCTTAATAATTGTCGCAGAAAGTAAAGCTTCAAATCCCTGATTTTGCATTTCACCAGCATTTAAAACTGCTGCAGAATATCCTGAAGTAGTTGCAACCTTTACATAAGTAATCTCATTTTTCGATTTTTTATTATACCATGTCAAATCCAAATTTACACGATCATTAAAAAGACGTAATTCTGTACCAATTTCAAGTTCTTTTGCTGTAGATGGTAATAGCGAAGAATTTGGAATGTTAACATTTGAAATAATTCCAAGAGGTTTACCCTGTAAAGACTCGCTCCTTAATCCGTAAGTCAACATGGTTTGAAAAGGATCTGTAGCTTGTCCTACTTGTGCAAAACCTGCTCTTAACTTACCGAAACTTAACCATGATGGTTTTAAATATTCAGAAAAAATAAATGATGTAGAGATCGACGGATATACAGAATTTAATTTATTATCCTTGCCAGGGGAAGCCAAAGTTGAGAACCAATCTGACCGCAAACTTCCATTTAAGTAAAGAACATCTTTGTAAGCAAACTCCATTGTACCATAAACCGACTGCATCTCATTTTGATAATAACCCAAAGCGATCGATTTATTTAATGCATTACTTATTGTATAAACAAATGGAACGGCAAAATCTACTCCGTTATTGGTTGTCTGTTGAGATTCAGTATTACGGTATGCAGCTCCAACATTGGGAGTTATCGAATAATCTCCAAATTGAAATGATTTACCAAGTAATATGTCTGTATTAATGTCAACAAATTTTGTATTCTGTTCACTAATCTTACCAGTAGCGTAATAAGCTGTACCTGTAGGCAATACATTTGTATATTGATCATTATAGCCATCCCTACCTGCGCGTCCTTGGATAAATAAGCCATTAATAAACGTATATTTTGCGGCTATTGAACTTATTGAGCGATCACGCTTTGTATTATTTTGAAATTCATAAGCGGCAAACCATGGATTAGTAGCATATACATTTCCTGTATTGAACGCAACCTCATTACCATGCTCATCTTTCCACGGTTTTAAGTCATCTACATTGACACTTGTTGGAATAAACATTGCATTAAAATTAGCATTCCCTGCACCGTCCGAAAGCATGGGTCTATTTTTCACCTGCTCATAGATCAAATTAACACGAGCGTCAATCGTCAACCTTTTGATCGGTTCAAACATACCTGCCAGATTAAATGACTGCCTATCTAAACCAGAATTAGGAACTACCGATTTATTTTTAACATCAGATGCTGATAAACGGATCGAGCCACCATCGAAGCTCTTGTTTAGAGCAAGCGTATTGGTCCAAGTACTACCTGATCTATAAAAACGATCTAAATTCCCCTTTTGTAAAGAATATGGTCTTTCTTTACCATCAAATTGAACAACAGGTGTACCATCTAATTTTGCTCCCCAACTGGAACTACCGACTTGAGCTGCTGCTTTTTGACTATTTGGTTTTACACCACTAGCCCCTTGCCCATAGATTGTTTGCCAATCAGTTTGGTCAATTATTTGTTCTCCAACAAAGTTACTATTGAAATCAATTGAATTACCTTTTCCAGATTTAGTTGTGATCAGAATTACACCTGCTTTAGCACGTGCACCATACAATGCTGAAGCCGCAGCTCCTTTTAATACGGAAATACTTTCAATATCATCTGGGTTAATATTACTGATCGCGTCTCCTAAATCGGGTGCATTGTCCCACTGGCTTCCAGAATTACCTTTTGAATTGGCATTTCCAACACCTACAGGTTTATTTTCCATGGGAATACCATTAATAACATATAACGGTTGATTCGTCTGACTTATACTGGAAATACCACGAATCGTTACATTCGTCGCAGCTCCCGCTCCCCCAGAAGTACTACCGATATCCAAACCAGCAACCTTCCCAACTAAGGCATTTACAACATTATTTTCACGCGCTTGCGTCAACGATTCACCTTGAACCTGAGTAACCGAATAACCTAAAGAGCGTTTCTCTTTTTTCATACCCAACGCAGTCACAACAACTTCATTCAGCATACGATTATCTTCCGTCAAAACGATTTTAATAGAAGTATCATTACCCAGAACCGGCTCCTCTGAATTATAACCAGCAAATGAAATGACAAGTGTATTTCCCGTCAGTGCGTTAATGGAGAACTTACCGTTTAAGTCAGTAGCTCTTGCGACTGCAGAACCTTTAACACGAACTGTAGCTCCCACGAGTGAGTTGCCTTTTTCATCTGTTACAATACCTTCATAAACTTTATTCTATTGCTGGCTGACAACCACCAAACCCTCGTTTGAGATACTATATGTAAGGCCAGTCTTATTAAATAATTTGGCTAAAATATCCGTAACTCGTCCATTCTCAACCTGCATGGAAACCTCCTTATTCAGATTGTCATTACTTGAGCCATAGACAAAGTAATAGTCACTTTTTTCTTCAATCATTTTAAGTACTCTGCTCAATTTTGTTTTTTGGACATCAAGCGATACTTTTTGTTGGGAATAAACATTAGCCGAAACATTCATTACGACAAATGCACTCATAATCAAGGTTAGTTTCATCCGTATAATGAATCTAAAATGCACAATGTAGCCATTACGCATTTGCAATAAGCAATTTTTTATCATACTTTAGTATTAGGTTTAAAATTCAATAAAGAGCAGCACGTTTTTCCAGAATTGCTGCTTAAGAATTAATCTTTTTTTCAAGGATGGCGTTGGTCCGCCATCCTATTTTTTTTAGTAAATGGTTATTTTTCTTCCATATATCTCATAATTAAAAGGTTCTACTTTTTGTAATGCATTTAATACTTGGTTTATATTTTCTTTTGAAAAAGTCGCTGTAAATCGATAATCTTCAAGATTTCTATTTTTAATCTCTATATCCACATCGTACCATCGTTCTAAGGTATGTCGCAATGATTCAAAATCTTGGTCCATGATTTCTAATCGATTATCTTTCCAGGCAATCTCCTTAGAACTGACGGCAGGTTCATCTACTGAAAAATCTTGAATTTTGATTTCCTTAACGTTGCTTTTTAACGCTTCCTTTTTAACGGCGGGGTCTTTTTTAGCCTCAATAAATTGATTTTTATATAAGATAATTTTCTGATTAGGCTTGATAATCATGGAGTTCTCATTAATTCCCTTACTCCGCATCTCAATTAATCCCTCCACTAAAAAAGCTTCAGATGTTCCATCATTAGGATAGGATTTCACATTGAAAGTTGTTCCAAGGACAGAAATATCAAAATCATTCGCGTAAACTACAAAGGGCTTCTCTTTATCTTTTTTAACTTCAAAAAAGCCTTCTCCAGTTAGATAGACATGTCGTGCATGATCATTAAAATCCTTATCAAGTTCCAGTTTACTATCAGAATTTAATGTTATTGTGGTGCCATCTGGCAAATCAAATGTTTTCTTCTCTCCTTTTTTAGTTTCGAATATCTGGGCAGCTACAAATTGATCCAACGGCTCAATTCTTTTAGAATAAAATTGTGTATACCAAAAGTAAGCGAAACCGAAAAGGGCGAGAACTGCAGCAATACGAAATAAGTGAGAGAGATGCCAAGAAAAAATAGAAAGTTCATTTTTCTCCTCTTTAAGGCGCGCTTTCATATGCTCTAACCTTTCATTAACAGCAGGTTTGTTGCCTACAAGAACTTGATATAATCTTTTAGCATGTTGAATCGTTTCTAACTGCTCAGGATGATTGACAATATACTGCTCCCAATATTGTATACAAGATTTATTTTCTCCAGAACAATACTTCTGGAAAGTATCATCTATTAAAAAGTCTTCAATATTGTTGTAATCTTTTTGGCTCATTCTTTAGGTCTTTATTATAGAGTGCAGAGGATTGCACTTTTTTCCTAAAGAAATTTTAAAATAAAACACAAATAACTGTAAATCAATTAAATAAAATACACGTATTATGCTAATTTACAAATCTTTTAATTCTTGACGTAGTACTTTTAAGGCATCGTACAACGTATTATAAGCAGTTTTCACCGTCATCTGAGTGGTTTCTGCTATTTTTTCGTAGGAATATCCTTCAAAAAATTTAAGATGAATGAGTTGTTTTTGCCGAAAACTTAATTTTTCTAGTGCTTCTTTTAATCGGATCTGAATCCATTCATTTGTTTGTACCTTAATAATAAATTCTTCATATGGCATTTCTATCCAATCATCTTCTGCTTTCACATGTCGCAAAGCAGTTTGTATTTTATGTTGTTTTTCTAAGAGTCGAAGAATTTTTCTTTTTAAAAATGTAATGAGGTATGCCTGCACATTTTCTACGCGATCAAGGCGATCTCGTTTTTCCCAAATGGTAACGAAAATTTCATCTGTTGCTTCACTCGCCAGATCAGCATCTCCACATGTACGAATACCAAAATTCACCAATTCGTTAAATAATGCGGCATATAAATCAAAAAACGCTTGTTCATCACCATTCCGCACACGTTCCCAAAGCAATCTATAGCCTAACTTATTTTTCATTATAATTGGTTAACTTCTTTTTAATTCCCTAAATGTATCATTTTATAGCTATAAAAGAAAAAATTATCAACTATATCTTTAAAAAGAGTTAATATTATTATTTGTACCATAAAAATCCATATTTGATATCAAGCCAATATTCAATTTGATTTTATAAAAAAAGCCTAGCAACGAAATGCTAAGCCTCTAAAACTACCTTATATTTTTTGCTTTTATGCAAAGATCGCTGCAATGCTTTTCTCGGCATAACCAGCACTGGCTGTCATACCTTTTCCGCCGATTCCGGTACGTACATGAATACGCTCACTTATATCCACTTCTAAAATATCATTGTCATGCTGAGCATAAAATCCAGCCCATGAGCTTGCAATCATAGACTGATCCATAGTGATAATACGATTCGCTTCATTCAACATGAGATCATTAATCTTTGAATTAATAGCAAATCCTAATTCATCCAGTTGATTACCTTGTGCATATTCATGTGAATCTCCAACAATGATACTGCCATCTATGGCTTGCTTAAATAAGATATGTATTCCTTGTTCACGCAATTCTTTATAGTGTTCAGGCACTTTTATTTGATGGAAAGATGGACAATATTCTTCGAAACTTTCATAACGTCTTGTCGTAAGCCCTGTTAAAATATTTCCTGGTAAATGCAGATCTTTCATCGGCTTTGTACGCATCATCTGAAGTTTACTGATCTTCAAACCACTATCGTCAAATAATGATCTATAAAGAATCTTGAATTCATATCCATTGCATATGATAACCTTATCAGCATCGAATAGTTGCATATCACTCGTTGTCACTTTAACAAAGTCAGCATAATCCTCGCAAGCCATCACAGTTGTATCATATTTTAATGTATACTGCTCAAACTTAGTCTGCATATAAGCATGTAAGCGATGGATCATTAAATCTGGTTCAACGCTAACCTCTTGTTTAAAAACAATAGCCTCTTTTACATACGTGTCCTTTATCATAGGATAGGTCTTTAAGATCTGTTCTTTTGACCATAGCTCATGCGCATATCCAACCTGCTTATAATGTGCACTTAATTCATGCAGCATCTGTACTTCATCTGCGTCGGATGCAATATAGATACTGCCATTATTGCGAACAGAAATATCCATTTCATTTTGAATGGACTTATAGATTTCTAAACCTCTAACACCATAATCAAACCATTTTCCAGACATCCCTGATGGCACAACCTGTCCAAAATTGCGTACCGTTGAGCTTACCGGATAATTATCTTTCTCCAATTGTAGAACGCGTAATCCTTTTACCAAAGCATGGTAGGCATGGAAGGTTCCTAAGATTCCTCCTCCCACTACGATTAGATCATATTTACTCAAATTCATTTTATGTATTTTTATTAACTTATTTGAACATCACTACTATTCACACACCATAGTTTCTCTGCCTCCTGTTCCTGTTTATCCATCGCTTCTTTTTTACGCGCAAAATAATATAAAGATAGTAAGGATAATCCCCCACCGATGATAGATGCGAAAAAAACCAATTGTATGAAATAACTTCCCCACGTCACGGAATTAGGTAATAACTCCTTATTCAGTAAAACTATAAAGCTGCCTAAATATCCGATCGAATCTGCCAAGTACATGACAAAACCTATATTGCTTTTCATTTTGTATGTAGCAATCATCCTTTCAAAAAAGATGGCGTTGTACGGGATATATGCTAAATAAAGACCAAGCCCTACCAGCAACATCCAACTTAATCCATCGATAAGTTGATGGCTAAAAAGATAAGTAGAACCACCTGCTATAAGAAAACCTACTATAATCAACATGTGAATCAATTTAAATGCTTTTAAATTATCTTTCACCACAATCAACAATGCCACCAGTACCAATACAATCAAAGCAATTATACCGTCAACTTTTGCAAAAATGCCATTGCCTTTTACATGGAGCATTTCCCAGATTTCAATTTCAAAATTATCTCGAACATCCCTGATAATTGTCAACATGGTATAAATCACAACAGTGAGCAAAATTCCAGGTTTAAACATTTTAAAAAACTCTTTTCGACTAGTACTATCCATCGCTACTCGTTCTGTTCTCAAGGCTTTATCCTGTTCTGTTGGTCCCGGTGCGTGCTCTAACAACCAGACACAACCGATAAAAGGAAGTAAGAATAAAAAACCTGTACAAAAGGGCATCCAATACTCATCAATTGGAAAAGTAGCCATTAACCAACGTCCCACTGTTTTAATCAAACCTGAAGCAAAAATCAAACTGACAGCCATAACTGCTCCCATTATTTCTGTATAACGTCTACCTTCCAGATAACTAAAAACCAAACCCCACACCATACCTAAAGGAAATCCATTCAATAAAAGAAAAATAATATTCCAAGGACGTGGACACCAAGCAAATGCTAACAAACTTAACCAGGAAATACAAATCAATATAATCAGATAGCGTCCACGATTCTTTTGCTTACTTTCTGCAATAAATTTTATACCATAAAATTTAGAGAACATGTACCCGACCATCTGAGTAATAACTAAACAGACTTTATAATTGATTCCCCATACTGAAGCATCATCATAAGATGCGGCAGTAAAAGATTTTCTAAATGAATACATACAGGTATAGCAAAGAAATGCTGTAAGTGCCAATATCATGGCGACAGAGCGTTCATCCAGTTGACTAATACGTTGTTTAAATCTTTGCGTTAATTCCATTATTTAGACATTTGGTAAATGTGATTTTTTTCCACAACCAAAAGTAAACTTCAAAGATTAACACATTACTAAACTTCTGTTAAGTATTTGTAAACAAATATAGAAATAAATTGAATTAAGCCTAAAACAAAAAAAGACTTTCTATGGGAGAAAGTCTATAATATGATCTTAAATGAGTTCGCTATTTTTTGTTCTGCTCAAAAAAGTAAACAATTAACATGATTGCTTTATCTTTTCCGATGTTTCGCGGTGTATGCGATAGACGTCCATTAAAGAAAATAGAATCACCTTCATTAAGGACAATAACCTGATCCCTAAATACATATTCAACCTGACCACTCAAAATATACTTATATTCAAAGGCTTCAGTCTCCACCATAGGCCGTTTAGCATCTGGAAGAAGTTCCAATAAGACTATGTCTAAAGTAGAGCTATCAATAGAAGAGGTTAATATTCGCTTATAATGAAATCCAATTGCTTGTTCCTTTTCAAACTCTTCGTAATTTTCTTTCCTTTTGACGATAATGGGTCCCAATGTACTATCGGAATTAAAGTCTTTAAAAAATTCATTTAAATCCACATCAAGTGCATTGATGATATTGATCAAAACAAATAAAGAAGGAACTGTTCGGTTATTTTCAATCTGAGAAATCAACCCTTTACTGACACCAGCTTTATGGGCTATTTCTTGAATGGTAACCCCGTTAATCTTGCGGATTTCCTTAATTTTATTACTGATCTTAAATATTGTATTATCTTCCATAATTAACCTCAAAAGTACACAAATAATTACCCTGATGCATATTAAGTTTTTATTATCACAAAAACAATTAATATTATAGCACAACCATAAATTAGTAAAAAGTATAATCATTTCCAAGTTTTATCAGCTTTCAAACTTGAATGAAAATTTTGCACAAGAAAGTTTCATAGCATATGTTAACAATTTCTTATGTTGCAAAAGTCGTAAAGCATAAATAGTGTTTGTTTCGTATTTACAAATACCTATGATGTGCTATTTTATTATTTGCTAAACTCTAAATGTTGTATGAGAGTTTTTATTTGGCAAATTTTAATAAAGATTTAAAACAAGAAAAGACGAACTGATGGTTCGCCTTTTCAAAAATCAAAAATGTGTTAGTTAATGTTGAAAACTATATACGTTTCCAGCAAAATCTGTCACATAAAGTAAATCATCTTTTACAAGCACCTCTGCTAAAATTGGAGCACCTAAATTAATTTTATATTTTAATTTGCCCTGTGGATCTAGACGGTAAAGAAATCCATCCGACGCACCAAATACAAAGTCAGTTCCAACTTGCTGCGGAGCTGCCTCTACAGTTGCAACTAACTTATTTTGATCGGGTGAACTATACGATGAGGTATAGATTAAAGCCTCTCCAGTTGTGAAATTCCATTTTTCATTCAGCGTATTCTTATCCAAAGCAACAATTCCTTTATCCGAAGTCGATAGTAATAATTGTTCGCCACTTATTACAGGCGTTGCCATTACTTTGAAATCATAATCAAGTGTCTTTTTTCGTAAAACGTTTCCTGATAATCTATCTAGCACAAATACCGTATTTAATCCAGTTGCATATACTTCATTACCTACTACCGCAACTCCACCACTTCTAAAACGTAGACCATCCTCATTTTTCTTCCACATCAATTTACCTGTCTTGCGGTCATGAGCAAATAAACTGTTCCAATTAGCTCCTGTAAACAACTGATCTTTGGTTACTATGATCTCTCCTGGCATTGCCTCTCCCCCATTCCAATCCTGATTTCTCCATAGCTCTTTACCAGTCTTTAAATCTAAAGCGGTCAGATAAGAACCGTAACCAGTATAGTATACTCCTTCATAAATTGCTCCGGCTGTAACATAACTTGGTAATCGTCCCTGGCTTAATTCTTTCTTCCAAATCAGCTTCCCAGTTTTAGCATCCACAGCGTAGGCATTTCCTGCCACATCAGTTGCCGCAACAATGCCATTTTCATAACGGAGTTTCTGTTTGATGGAATTAGCTGTTGAAAAAGTCCATTTAGTCTTTCCTGACTTTTCGTCTAAAGCTACAATTTGGGACTTACCATTTCCACCATCATCAAAAGTTGCTCCCAAAACGAGACCTTCTACAAGTAATGGACTCACTTTCCAAGTGTTTCCACCTAAGTTTCCAGTCCATTTAAGTTGAAGCTGATTTGCTTTATCATTCACTCCAAAAGTTTCTTTTTTGGTTGCCTGGGTACCATCATTGTAATTGACTTCAATAAAAGCAGTACATGTTTTATTACTTACATTCATAAGAGGTTCTGTCTCCCATGACCAATCTGATAATGGTTTAAACGGTGCATAGGCTACTTGATTGCCTTTACTATCAAGTACTCTCACGTGGACAGATGCTACATCTCGATTACTATCGTATACTTGCGCACGGAAAGGAATTTTCCCTTTTTCAGTGCTTTGTAATGCCGGATCTATCAATTGAATATGATCAAACAAATTACTGTATTTTGGAGCAACATCTTCAACACCATCTTTAGTAACTTTAATATGCAGAAACTGGCCAACAGCATGATCGATACCACCCTTATTAGGTGCATTTGTACTAATAACACGAACACCGCTGCTTGCATTAACAAAAGAATAGTTATTATGCCAGTGACCGAATAACCACGCTTTTAATTTATATTTCTTTAAATCGATTTCCTCAGTCTTTCCCTTTAGAATAAAGTCAGGTCCGATATCAAAATCGTGATTAATAAAAATAACCGGTTTATTCTTATCCTTCAATTCTAGATCCTTCTTCAACCATGCGATAACTTGATCTCTTGTATAACTTGGTTTATAATCGCCTCCCCACATCGGCGTAACAACAAAGTGTGCAGGACCGGCATCAAAAGAATAATAGGTCGGACCAAACAAATCTTCAAACAATTTTTCACCATATTCTCCTTTTACGAGATCATGATTGCCAACAGCATAATAAACAGGTAAGCCCATCAGTTGGCTATTTACTTGCTGCGCATGAAAACGCATGCCTGGTTCATAACAGATATCACCGGTATGCATAATCAAAGAACTTTTTTGATTTGCAGCATATTTACGGACATTCTCAATCCATGGACCATACAAATATGTTTCGGTATCTGTTATTTGAATAAAATTTAAAACATCCGGATCTTGAGAAGTATCCTCAATAAGTCCCATTGAATACTCTTTACGGTCAGGACTTATTTTTAAAAAATGACTTTTTGCAGGCTTGAAACCAGCCGGAGCAGTTACAAATACAAATCGTGCTGCAGGATTTGCTGGTATTTCGAACTGTCCATTTGCATCTGTTTTCAAAACCTGATAACCATCGGAAACAACAGCATGCTCAACAGTACGTTCGCCACTGTCGAACTGACCATTTCCATTCGAATCGATAAAGATATGACCTTTATACTGTGCATTTGCAACACCCATCCCTAGTGCCAATAAGGATGTCAATAGATAATACTTTTTTTTCATTTTACAGTTTATCGTATATTAACTTTTAAAGTTGTTTTGTTTGTAATGAACCTAATTATTTTAACTTTTTGTCAGCTAAAAATAAAGCTACTCATTGGTACTATTAAATCTGATCTTTGAGATAGGTTATTGATAAACCTTAACCCAGTCAATGATCATTTCAACTGGCAGTTGTTTCTGATCGACTTTTCCAACCCAACTACCGCCTAATTGTTGATCAATTAATAGAAAGAAAGGCTGATCATATGGCCATTGTGATTTATCAACCCCTTCTATGCGAGGATATGTAAACGTATCTTTACCATTTAACTGGAATACAATTCGATCAGGATACCAGCTTATACCATATACATTATAATCACCTGCATTGATCTTAGCTGTTCCGCCGTGTTGAGGATTTGTTTTTTGTCCTAAATCTAAGGTATAATAGGAGTGTGTTGTTTGGTAGATGATGGAATCAGAATTTAAATGTTCCATAATATCGATTTCTCCATTTTTTGGATATTTTCCATATTTATCTAATTCCGCTAACATCCACATAGCTGGCCATGCACCTTGAGCACTCCCAAGTTTCGCACGGATCTCCACTCGCCCATATTGAAAAGCGAATTTTCCTTTACTCCAAATTCCTCCTGTCAGAAATGGACGGGGATCTTTTGTCAGATCAGTATTATTAATTCCCTTCAAAATCAGTTTACCATCTTCCATTGCAAAACAGGCATCGTCTGTACTCATATGGCGATTCCAATCGGCGCTACCTGCAGAAATTCTTGTCCATTTTGTCGTATCAATGGAGGTTTCATTAAATTGATCTTCCCAAACCAATTTCCATTTTTTAGCTTCACGAGCGTCGCTTTGAATGTACACATAGGGATGTGACTTTGGATGATTGCTTACCCTACAGGAAGTGATAAGTACTAGAAAAGAAATAGCTGTTAGAAAATATTTAAACATGGCAATAAATGGTTTTTTTACTATTGTAATTAAACTTAAAAGAGTTCAAATTTGTACTCAAATCTGAACGTGATCTTAATCCTTATTTTTGAAAAACTTTAATGGGCTTACCTCTCCAAGCCTCATCTTGCTCTGCTCCCAATAACCAGGTCAATGTAGGTGCAATATCATAAATTAACATTGGTTGATTTACCTGCTGTCCTTTTGGTACACCTGGACCAGTCATGATAAAAGGTATTTCAACTTCAGCTAACGATTTACCTCCATGTCCTTTGTCAATACCGCCGTGATCAGCTGAGATGACAAAAATAGTTTCTTTCTCTATTCCTGCTTCTTTAACAGCTTGTTGCAATTGCGCAATTCTACGGTCTACATTTTTCAGTTCTGCATAATATTCCGGAGTATTATGTCCAATGTTATGTCCTACACCATCAGGTTGATCAAAATGCACAAAAGTAAGCGTTGGTTTATCTCTTTTTATAACTTCAATTGCCTTTTCTAATGTCTTATCCTCGTTGTCTTCCATATTATACACTTGTTGGACAATATTTTTATCAATGAGGTAACCGATACCTGGCCAACTGTGTATCACTGCAAAAGTAGCCTTAGGGTTTTTAGATGCTACTGCATTAAAAATTGAAGGAAATAGACCAGTCTTCGTTGTTTTTATCGCTGGGATTTCGGGCGTCTTACTTCCCCACTCTGTAAAACCATGCATAGTTGGACCAGCTCCCATCAACATAGATGCCCAATTCACCGCACTTGATGAAGGCAATACTGTTCTGACGTGAAGGCTATAGCTTCCATCTTTCATCATTTGTTCCAAAGTGGGCATTTCAGCTTTTGGGATTGCATAAGCACCTAATCCATCAAAACCAACCAGCACAACGTGTTTGATTTTTCCAGTCTGCGCTTGACTAATGGTTTGTGCAAAAAATAGGGCAATTAAAAAAATAAGGTTCTTTTTCATTATAATACAATTGTTTTAGTAATCATTACTAGTTGCTATCTGTATCATTTAGCTCCTACTTTAGGTTTTAAAAGTAGTAAAGCTTTTAGAAATACAGTATTCATTTTTGATTGCTGTCATTCTTAAATCATACAAATTTCACTTATAAATGAATCAAAAAAGGTAAAAGGCTTGATTTTGGTTTATTAATATTAAAAATTACTCGATAAAGTTAATCAATATTAAACAATACCAATTCATAACGAATGTCTGTATAACAAGATATTTACACAGAGATTCAAGTATTAGTCTGATTTAAAGTAGCGCTTACAATTACCTAACAAAATGTTTACATAGAAAAAAATAACGAGTCGTTAGTTTTGCTCAATTACGAGATCAGCTTAATTGGAGTTAGAAATAGAAATTTATTTATTCACTGGCTAAAAGTAGATTAATCATGATCAAAAGGAAGAGGATCTTTCAAAATAAATCGAAAATCCTTTTTTTCACCATTTCTTTCTATTTTCATTACGATCTCTTTTCCATCTTCCGATTTCATTAAGTTTGTTAAATCCTCCAGTGAGTACGAAGTTGCCTTTTTACCATTTATAACTAGAATTTTATCATCTTTCATAATCCCAACCAATTGAGCAGGTGAATTTGGTCTGACCATATCAATTTTAAAAAGTGTTTTCAAAACAAACTTAAACTGGACCTTATTATCGAAATTAACTTCCTTACTACCATCCTTCTTCAAGGCAACTGGAACTTCTTCCTTTTCCCATTTGACACCATCATGGATAATCTCTAGACCACTCATATTGAGATAATAGAATTTATCAAAATTTTTATTTTTACTTAGATAAAGTTGATTATTGGGGTAATCAAAAATAATTTTAAAACGTCTCAACAGTTCATTACCAACTGAACCTATCCTATCATTGATCATCTTTGCATTTTGTATAGATTCCAATTCCGGATAAGCGACTAAAGGATATGACATAGTAAACGGACCTAAAGACAATTTCTTGATTCGATTGCGGAGTCCATAAATTTCTCCGTTGAAACCCTGACCGATATAGTCTTCTATAAAAGGTGCGCGAACTTGATAATTTTGTATTTTATCTTTTAATAATAAAACAGCATCACTATTTCCCATATCAATAAGTGCTTTACCGTCGATCTCGCCTTCATTCTGCTGTATTTTGATCGCAACATAGGGGCGACTTGAAATTATCTCCAATGGTAAGGATGTCATTTTGGACCATGATTTTGGATTGCTATCGGTGGGATACACCGTTATTCGCTTTTTTATGAAATCAAATGCAATCTTATGATCAGTAAAAAAACGACTTCCCAATATACCGTTTACCTCTACGCCTATACGTGATGAAATATCAATATGTTCATTATCTAATATAAAAATAGGATGATCGATATCTTCCATTTTTTTACCAACCACCACATGATTATTGATCGCTAAAATACCGTCAACACCGGTATTCCGCCCCAGACCCTGAAACTTATTTTTAAAGATTGTACTATCGACTTCACCTAGAGATTTTCCAAAGACCATTGTTTCTTTTACTCCAGTGTCGAGCAGAAAATTCATCATAAAACCATTTACCTCTACAGGTATTATAACGAGATTATGCACAAATATAAAGGGGAAACTTAGCTTCTTGTTTTTATGCAAAACGAATCCTGATTGCCCAAAAGCAACTTGGAAAAGCAAACATGTCAACAATAGGAGGCCTATTTTCATGAAAGTCTATATTGGTATAGACAATATACGAAAAAAGGAATAAGCTACTCGATTTTGAATTAAATAATTCTCAATGACGACTTGATAAACAGTTATATTATAATATTAAATTATATTCATAAAAAAAGCCTCCAAAAAGCTTAAATCTTCTTGGAGGCTTTGAATTGAATCAAGGCTTTAATAGTAATATTTATTCTAAGCCTTTATTATAGTCTGACTCTCTTAATGGAATAGACCATGTCCATTTATTTTTATCTTGAGGATTGATGGTAACGGCTAATGACGTCAAGAAATTTCCTCCATTTGCATGCGCGTTTCGAATGATCGGATCACCCCATCTTTTCATATCAAACCAGTCAAATCCTTCACCCCAAAGCTCAATTGCGCGATATAATTTGATTTCCTTTAATAATTCTGCACCTGTTTTTGTACAATTATACTTTGCATCTCTACCAGAAGAAGAATTTAATTCATTCAAAGTAGCTTGAACCGCAGTTGCCGGCTTATTTTGGAAATATTTAGCTTCAGCTTCAATCAAGTACATCTCAGCAGCTCTAAAGTGATTCAGATTACCTACACCAGGAAGATCTTTTGCTTTAAATTTAAAATTCATATAAGCATAAGGAACCGCTGTCGATTGTAAATCTGGAAATGTACGAAACGCTCTAGCTTTCATTTCAGGACCTGCAATACCAGTCGCTGTTGTATATGCCTCACCTTTAGGATCCAAAAATAGATCTCTTCTGATATCAGAAACAGGGATTTTATCAAAAAGCTCTCTACTGATAATTTTTGGTGTTGTTCTAGCAGCACTAGCAGTTGAATTATAAGCTATATAGGATTGGAATGAGTAAAAGAATAATGTTTCATCTGCCGCACCATAACTACTCCAAATCCATTCTCCATTTGGATCATAAAATCCGCTCTTATATTCATCATTATTCATCAATTTATAATTTTCGCGAGCGAGAATAGCAAATTTTTCAGCATTTACATAATCTTGTTTATTCAAAGCTGCTCTTGCATAAATAGCATAAGCGACATCTTTATTAACCTGAAAGTTCTTCCCTGATTCGCGGTTTAATTTTGACTCATCGTACATGGATATCGCATCGCTTAAATCCTTATAAATTAAATCATAAGTCTGTCCAAGAGTGGACAATGGCATATCACCCGTAGACACATCTGTTCTTAAAACTAAGCCGCCAGTTTGTCCATTGTTTGAATCACTCCATCTATTACCATAAATTTGAGCTAACATCATGAAGCTGTATGCTCTAAAGGTTAAAGCTTGAGCTTTTATAAATTGTTTTTCTGCAACTGGCCCCTCTGCACCATCAATATTTAATACAATTTCATTTGCGTTCGAAATTAATTTATAGTAATAATACCAAGGATAATATAAATAGATACTCGTTAAGTTCTGATTATAATTGGAGTTAATGATATCAGCCCAACCACTTAGATTGACAAAAAAATTGTTACCTGGGTAGTTACCGTAGTACATCTTTATTGTGCCCTCACCATTGAAACCTTGACTACTTAAATATTGTTGTGTCATCATCTTGGCAAGACCATTTACAGCAACTTTAGCGCTTTTTGTAGTTGCAAAAACTTCAGATTTCTCTACAGAGTCTGTAGGACGTGTATCTAAATAATCTTTACTACAAGACGAAAGAGAGACAACTCCTAATAATAATAACTTTATATAATTAATTTTTTTCATTGTTTAAATTCTTATAGTCCAACTTTTACACCAAAAGATACAGTACGAGGAGTAACCCAAGCATTTGTACTTATACCGTTCCATTGTTGTTGTGGGTTCATACCTTTACGCTTTGTCATTGTAGCCAAATTTTCTATTCCTGCTACTATTGTTACTGAAGATAAATCAATTCTGTTGATCAACTGCTTTGGCAAACGGTATCCAAATGCAATATTTTTCACAACAAGATATGATCCGTCTATAAGAAAGCGGTCACTCGTAAAATTATTCATATTACTTTGTGAAAAGTTGATAGCTGGAATTCCATTAGGATCTAATCTATTTTCAGATGTCGTAGTCATTCCTTCTGGCATACCTGACCATGAGTTCATAATATCTGTGTGCAAAGCTCCAGGAGTTCCTGACATACTCATTAAATCTCTGTAGGATGAGTCAAAAACTTTACCTCCAATTGCGTAGGTAAATAAAGCTGATAAACTGAAATTTTTATATTCAAAGTTTGTATTGAAACTACCGCTCATTTTTGGGATAACCGAACCGGACCAGTCTCTTACACCATAAGTTGAAGCATTGGTAACATAATATTTGCCATTGATTTCAACAAGTTCGGCTGCAGGTATTGCCGCCTTATCAGGCGCAGAACCATTCACATTAAATCTTTCTGTATCTGCTAAATAGAGTGATTTACCTGTCATCTGGTCTACCCCAGCATATTTAAACATCCAAAAATCATAACGTCCGCCACCTTCAACCCATTTAAAGTTTCCAGTTATAACGCCATTTTCTCTGTTTTCCTCTGGCAAACTTAAAATTTTGTTGGTCAACCACGTCGCGTTAGCACCAACGTTCCATCTCCAACCTTCACCTCTTAATACATCTACGTCGAAAGTTAATTCAATACCTCTATTAGACATTGATCCAATGTTTTTAGTTACAGTTGAAACAGCAGTACTTGTTGAGTTAGGCCCCGCTGATAACGGTAAATTAAGATCAAAAATCAAATTTTTTGATTGTTTATTGAAATACTCGATACTTAAGTTGGCACGTTTGAACAATTTCGCTTCGATTGCTGCAGAAAATGAGCTAGAAGTTTCCCAGATTAAGTCTGGCGAAGGAATCTGACTTTTATAAACTGCTCCTGCATTTGCATTTTGATCCATTGCATATAATGATAAATGCGCATATTTTTTTGCACTTTCATCATTTCCTACTTCTCCATAAGACGCTCTTACTTTAAGGTCATTTACTGTATTTAAAGCATTCTTGAAGAAATCTTCTTTCGATACGATCCAACTACCGCCTAATGACCAAAAGTTACCCCAGCGATTATCTGCACTAAAGCGAGAAGATCCATCTCTTCTAATAGATGCTTCCGCAAAATATTTCCCTTCATAATTGTATCGAGCACGAGACAAGTAACTTTCTACACGATAATCTTCTTGATAATCATACAAAGAAGTAATCTTTGTAAAGTTGATCATATCAGTTTTACCAGCGAAGATTTCATCTGTCTTATACCCATAAAGGTAACTCATGTTATCATAATAATTTTCATGACCCGCCAATACATCAATGTGATGCGCGCCAAAATCTTTATTCCAAGTTAACAATTGTTGGGTTGTATAATTCTTGTATCTATAGGTACGTCTTGCAGCACGGCCCTGCCCTACTCCATCACCGATAATCGCGTTATTATAGGTACGACGCTCAGAGTTACGTACATTTAAATCACCATTAACCGTAAAAGTAAAATCCTTTAAAAACTTAAATTCTAGAAAAGCTCTACCGTTCATTGTATTTTTAATGGTTTGATCGCTATTCAATTCATTTTCCCAAATTGTGTGGCGTCCCACATATTGCAATCGTGTAGATTCTCCATTATCGTACTGTTTTTCTCCCAAAAGACCTGGTGCATAACCTCCATCTGCATTATGTAGATGAATTGGATAAATAGGTGCAATTGAACGTGCATAGTTAAAAGGATTTGTAAATGAACCAGCATCATCTGTGGAACCGCTAATTCTATCCGAAATCTGGTGAGAACCAGCTAAATTGAAACCATATTTAAACCAATCTTTAGCTTGGAGTTCAGCATTCAATCTTCCCGTAAACCTTTTTAATCCAGAATTTTTAATATATCCCTTTTCATTTAGATATCCAGTAGAATAGAATACTTTAGCTTTATCAGTTGCAGTAGTTCCATCAATATTATAATTTTGGCGATGCCCAACACGATCCACCTCACTAAACCAATCTAAATCGTCACGATATCCATTTTTTATTTGTGCATCTGAAACCAATTTTCCATTTTCATCAAATAATTTATTATCCTCTTTATCATAAATATTTAATTTCAGGTAGTTACTAATTAAAGACTTGGAAGCCTCAGCGTTAGCTAGCTCTGTTGTTGGATAAGCTTTGGAGTTCGTGCTCAACAGGTTATTTCGGTATCCTGTCCACATAGCTTCCATAAATTGTCTATCATTTACACGGCTATATTCAGCAATTCCTCTTGAGTAAAATCCTTGATCTGTCGATACATTAACCTGAGAACGACCAATCTTTCCTTTTTTTGTTGTAATAATGATTACACCGTTACTTGCTCGACTACCGTATAGAGCAGATGAAGATGCATCTTTCAATACAGAAATACTTTCAACATCATTGGGATTGATATCAGAAATATCACCACCAAAAGGCACACCATCAACTACATATAAAGGGTCATTAGAGCCATTTAAGGATGAAAAACCGCGGATTCTAATACTTGGCTCATCACCAGGCATGCCCGAAGTATTATTTATTTGAATACCTGCTGCTGATCCTTCCAAAGCTGCAAAAGCATTTGTTACTGGTCTTTTTTCTAAATCTTTTGCTCCTATTGATGATACAGAACCCGTTAGTGATTCTTTTTTAGCAGTACCGTAAGCGACAACAACAACTTCACTAAGTTCTTCTCGCGAATCTTCCAAAGTAACATTAAATGTTGAAGCACCTTCTTTAACGATTAATGTCTTTTCGCCATATCCTAAGGATTTAAAAACGATTATCTTTCCAGTAGGTACAGAAAAAGAATAGTTTCCATTTGAATCGGTTTGAGTAGCTTGATTTGACCCCTTTACAACTATTGTCACTCCAACTAATGGCTTGCCATCAGCGCCTACAACGCGACCAGCAACCTTTTTCTCTTGAGCAAAAGCGACCGATGTCAGAATCATACTACCCACAAAAAAACTGAGTAATGTTTGTTTCATATATTTATATTTATTTAAATGTGTAAAGTCATAAAAAAAGACTTTGGCTAAGTAATTTCGTTTACTAAACAACTATAAATCAAAACCTTACTATCTTTTTAAACATTTCATCAATAGTTAGTTTTACGCAATCGATTGCATATTTTTAATGCATAAGACTATTTGTCAAGCTTAATATGTAAAAAGAAATACGATTGTATAGTGCTAGAGTGCTTTTCAAAGTGAGCGAATTGCAAATATTTTAAAAATATCTGTCTAACGCCATTTGTTAAATAATGTTAAAACCAAAGTTATAACATTATTTTTATTTAGCAAATTTTTGCAACTATTTTTTTATACCGTTTAAAAAACGCATCGAAAACAAGTTTCAACAAATGAATTTATAATTACTACTTTTTAAATCATTAGCGAATCTGCTATTACGGTGATTCAAATATAATATCGGAAATCCAAAAAGTTGGTCATTGGGAATCATAAAGTAATATCTCATAATAAAAAAATGAAGATTATCTAGAGCAATTTGAGACGTATTCATCTTTTATAATTACGATGAGAGAAATGTTTATAAATAATAGAGTTCGCAACTAACCGCAATAAACTGCAACATCCGCAAAATCAGGAAAGGGATTATTCAACATATATCTATCACTTTATCAGCTTATTAAAAGACAATAATAGGTCGATATAAACTCAGTATATGTATTTTTTACTAAATTATAATTTTTAAAGATTATACTTTTGACGCAATCTAGAGACTTAACAAAAACCATTTTTTTAGTTCTGTTATCGAACCAAAGATTCATCATAAAAGCATTTACTTTTAGTGAGTGTTATAGCGAGATTTTCAAATATAAAGGGGAGATTAAACTTCTTAATTTTTTACAAAAATAAAACCTAATTGTCTGAAAGCACCTAAAAAAAATAAATATGCCAATAATTGGAAGCCTATTCTCATTAACGTATATATTGCTATAGACTTTAATGGAAGTAACTGATAATAAAACAAAAAAGCCGTGATAAAATCACGGCTTTTAATTAAAAATTTTAAAAAGATCTTATTAAATATGCCTTCTAAACTCTTTCAATTTTAAAGTAAACGGTAAAATTACTGTTGATTTAACTGGAATACCATTTTCTTTTGCTGGCTTCCATTTTCCTGCTCTATTTAAGGCGCGAACAGCATTTGTTAAAATTCCATATCCAGGATCATTTTTCAATTTTACTGCGCTAACCTTACCATCCTCTTTCACTATAAAACTCAAAACATATTCTCCTGATATACCAGCTTTTAACGCCTCATCTGGATATTGAAAATTTTTATAGAATTTTTCGATTAATACTCCCATACCATCAACAGGTTCTGCAATACTTCCGTTTAAACTTTTTGAAGATGCACTTGTATTCAACACTTTATAGGGTAAGCGAACCCAGGAAGCAACTGTTAGTCCATCCTTTATTGCTGGTTTCCAATCTCCAGAAGACTTCACTGCTTTTAACAAACGTAATGCCATTCCAGAATCAAGATCTTTCACAATATCAGCAGAATCAATTTTACCGGATTTATTTACTCTTAGATCCAATATAATTTCACCCGATATATCTTTATTGACTTCAGAATCTAACAACATAAATCTTTCATTAACTGCCTTAATAAAATTTTCGGAACCTACCACTGGTTCTGCTACCTTATTTTGCCCAAGACAAAAAGTAATACCAATTAAGGTATTGAAAATAAACATAAATGTTTTCATAAAAATTGGCTTCTAATAAGATATTACTTTATCTTAAAAGCCGAAGTATAATTCTTCGGCTTTTAAAACATTTTTAATTTTATTTCTATCTAGGACCAGTATAAACAAATGTTTCTTCAAAAGTTCTACCTCCACCTGCTTGTTTCCAGTAAACTTTTAGAGTTTTAGTTGCTGGGTCGTAAACACTCCTTACATCTTGTGGTGTTTGAACTCCGAGGGAAGGACAAGCAACTGTAATTTGATTTGTTGCAACATCTATTGTATACACAACTTCATTGGAATAAGTCCCTAAAAGCCCTGGATCCAAAGATCCTTTATTACTTCCAACGGTAACCAATTTTACTGTTTTATTTGCGTTAGGAACCAATGATGTAGTAGCAGATGTTGTATATTTATATACACCATCGAAAAAGTTTTTAGCACCTAAATTAAGAATAATATTTCCAAAATTTCCAGATATTACCCCAGCAGATACAGATTTAATTGTCAAACCAATTGCATAATCTTCATCAAACGTAAATTGATCTGGCTTTAAATTAATTGGAATTAAAGCCTCTCTTTCTCCTTTTTTAATAGTTACTTCAGTAGAGCTTAAACTGTAAAGTGATGGAGAAAGTTCTGCATATTCAGTCTCATTTTCTTCATTATATTTTTCAATTAGAGAATTATTGACAGCAATTACAACTTTTATGTCACTTTCAGCTTTTTTTGCACCGACACATTTCAATTTCAAATTCAGAACTCCTGTTGGCGCAATATCATATGCTAAAGAGTATAAAGGAATAGAGCTTGTCTCTGCAGATACTGGTACCGAAACGTCTCCGAATTCGATTATATTAGCAACTGAACCATCAGCGTCAGGACCAATTAATTCTTTATCCTTCAAACAAGATGATAGAATCGTGGATAGTACCAATGCTAAAGAAATATATTTTAATATCTTTTTCATGTTTTTTTAAATTTTATTTTGCCCAAAATATTTTTGATGAATATTTATCCACAGAAGGTACATTAGCTGCATTATAGCTAAACTCAGTATTTGGATATAAAATTCTAGTTGGTAATTTATCCGGAGATGTTGCTCTTGATGCTATAGAAACAAAAGTAGTTCTAGAATTAGCTGTATTATTGATTCCACTAATAGAAGGATAACCAGTTCGGCGATATTCATTCCATGTTTCATGTCCAAACAAGAAATTCAAAGCAATATACTTTTGAGTTATAATCGCTTCCAACTTTTGTGATTCGGTAGTAGCTAAATTAAAATTCACCAAGTTAGATGTTGAATTTTCTGTTTTGTATGTAGTTAAATAAGCATTAGCATCTCCGGCCGTTTTTGTTGCTGCATCCGCCTCATTTTTATACAAATAATTGTAAGAAGCTTTAATCCCATTTTCAAAATAAGTTTCAGCACTTAACCCAGATACTAATCCTTTTACAACTCCCTCAGCGGCTAAGAATTGAGCTTCAGCAGCTAACATTAAAGGTTGCCCTGCACCAGGACCTTTTATTACCCCTAAACCTCTATAATTTGTTGCACTGATCGTACCTGAAACTGGTCGCATCACCCAAGCCGAAGGCGCAATACCAGCAGGAGGATTATCCGTGTTACCTAATTGATTTTTATTTGTCGATGTACCATTAGCAAATACTAATGACGCTCTTTCTGAATCAGATATTTTAAAGCCATCATAAAATGCCATAACATATGGTGTTGGAATAAACTGTGTACCCCAAGTACCTACTGCGGCATTATCCGCGCCGTAAGCCCAAGTATTCCACATTGGATTTTGTTTTCCTGCAATTTTTGTAAATGTAGGTTGTACAATCACATCACCCTCAATAACACCAATTGCATCTATTGTTTTATTTGCAAATGATGCTTTATCACCAGCTCTTAATATTAAACGTAATTTTAATGTATTTGCAAATTTAGCCCAAGAGGTCATATTTCCTTTGAAAATAACATCACTTCCTGTAAAAGCATTATCTGCTGTCGCAGTTTTAAAAAATGCTATAGCAGCATCTAGCTTCTTAGCTAGATCGACATAAATATCAGCTGCTTTATCATATTTCGGCGTAAGGATCGCACTTCCTTTTAGAGCTTCTGTATATGGAACATCATTATAAGTGTCTACAAGATTTGCAAAGTTATAAACTTTTAATACTTCAGCAGCCTGAGCATACACGACTTTAGAATCACCAGCATTATCGATTACATACTGTAAATCAGTTAACGTATTATAAGGTGTACTCCACAATCCAGTCATAAAACCAGTTGAAAAATCATAAGTGATCATATCACCCCAGCCTGAAACACCTCCAGAGGTAGCATAATAACCGACCAATCGAGAACCATATGTATTATAGGCAGGAACAGATAGAGCTGTAGCTACCATGGCTTGAGGCAACACCAATTCAGGAGTAGATTTCGTTGGTGAGTTTGGATTTTCATTGATATTTAATGCTTTCTCACAAGAAGAAAACACTAATAACGCTGATAATCCTATAGATAAATATTTTATTTTATTATTCATGAGATACAAAATTAAAAAGTTAAACTAACAGAAAAACCGATGTAACGAGATGGCGGAGTTTGACTCAAACCTGTTAAACCAATTGCATTACCATTAGACGATCCGTTTCCATCTGAATACTCTGGATCTGTATATACGTTTGTAGCTGGTGTCCATAAAAACAAATTACGTCCCTGTACACTTACTCTGGCTTTCTTAATTACATTCTGCCCTGCTAGCAAAGTTTTCGGTAAATTATATGATAATGACATCTCACGAATTTTCCAAAATGCTGCTGATGTAACATATGTTTCATCAATATTACGTCTTCCGGTAGCCATGGTCCAATAATCAGCTCCTCCATCATATACTGTTACATTTGTATTTGCTACATAAGCTTGGGTAGCTTCATCCCAATATGATGAATTCGGAATAACAAAGCGTTCACGATCATATGCAGCAGTGTTAATACCTGAACCTGAGAAATCAAATAAATCAGCACCATTATTAAAGATATAGTTACCAGTACGATATTCAGCACTTGTATAGAATGTTAGATCTTTATATGATAAGGAAAGATTTAAGCCTAAAGTATGAGTAGGTAATGCCGCTCCTAAAACTTTAAGACTTCCATCTGTTGTCGGATATCCTGTTATTTTGTCTACAATGATACGACCTTCTGGATCACGATCGTAGGCAGTTCCCATGATAACCGGGAAAGGCTGTCCTTTAACAGCATAAGAACCCGCACCTCCTGTATATGTTGCTAAAGCCAATTGATCTAAACCTTCAGCGATTTCAACAACTTCATTTTTGATGTAAGTAAAGTTACCTCCTAATGTTAAATCCCAGTCATTGGTTCGAATCGGTGAAATACTTAATCTCGACTCGATACCTTTACCTGTTGTAGTACCAGCATTCAACAAATAAGTACTATATCCTGATGCCCATGAAATTCCTGTGGGAACAGTATTATCTGTGGTTTTATTATTAAAATAAGTCAGGTCAGCAGAAATTCTATTGTTCCACCATGCAGATTCAAAACCAAATTCAATCGACCTAGTCATTTCCGGCTTTAAACCCGGTTGAACGATTTGATTTCCAACAGTATGCCCACCAATTCCATTATATGGGTACCCTGAACCTTGTCCGAAAGTAGGAACAGTGGCATAAGCCCCAAAATTAGCTGTACTACCTACGTTCACTTGCCCTACTTTAGATAAACTTCCTCTAAATTTCAAAAAATTTAAAGTTTCAAAATCCTTCAATCCTTCTATTGCATCTGTTGCTACAAATGATAGTGTCGAGCCAGGATAGAAAAACGAGCGATTATCAGGATCTAATATAGAAACCCAATCATTTCTCCCGGTTAATGTTAAGAACAAATAGTTTTTATAAGCTACATCAATTTTCCCAGCTAATCCGAAAGTTCTAGCAAGAAATTGTGACTGAGAAGTTGCAGGTGGATTTAAACTATTTCCTTGATTATAAATATCGTCAACAACTAATCCATTTACTGTAGCTCCTAAATTTGAATTTTGATTCTGTACATATTGGAATAATGCTGTGTAATCAAACTTAAAATCGCCGTTAGTATGTGTTGCGTGTGCATTAAAATCTGAGACAATACTCGTCGAATAAGAAAATGCATCAGCTACACTCCCAGAAATATTCGTTGCCTTATAAGCACCGTGTAAGCCAGCTGCATAATCTGTATATGCAAATTTACCAGTAGTATATTTGTAGGATTGGTTTGAAGTGGTCATACCTACACGTCCCATAAAATCTAACCACTGCAAAGGTTTAAAATTAAGTTCCACATTACCCATAAAATAATCATTTCGGATATTTTGGCGATTATTTGCGGCTATAAAATAAGGGTTATTATAATAAGCATTATAATAACCATTCGGGTTAGCAAATGGATTATTTTCCCAGTCTTTATAACCTGTTAAACCTATATGACCTGGAGATTGTAATACAGCATCATAGATGTTTGCATTTGCTGATGTTTGATCGTAACGATTTTGTGCGTAATATGAAGTATAAGTAATATTGAAAATATCATTTAATTTTCTAGTTCCATTGACACGTGCTGAAGCTCTATTATACTTATCAAACGGAACAGTACCTGTTGAATTCAAATATTGACCAGAAAATCGAAATGAACTGTTTTCATGTTTAGAAGCTACAGATAAATTTGTCATATTGGTAACACCAGTTTCCCAGAATTTATCTTTATCTCCAGACCAAGAGTAAGCACCCTCTTGAATAGATCCATCTTGTAACGGATCTCCAATTTGAACAAGAGAGCCGTCAAAAACAGGTCCATATTGTTGATTTTCATAAGGAACATAAAAAATGGAATGAGCAGAATACCCAGAACCAAAACGTTTTTGAACTTTTGGTAAAAAGTTAACATCTTCAAATGTTGTGGTATTGTCAACAGTGACTTCTACACCATTACTTGCCGCGCCCATTTTAGTTTTTACGATTAAAGCTCCGTTGGACGCTTGAGAACCATAAAGTGCTGCGGCAGAAGATCCATTTAATACGGTTACGTCTTCAACATCGTCAGGATTTAGATTTCCTAACATAGAAGAAGGAGATATCACGTTATCAATTACAATCAAAGCGGTATTATTACCTGTCAAAGATCGCATACCACGTAACATAACACGGTAATTTGGATTAACTCCAGAGCCAACCCCTTGCACGGTTAAACCTGCAACTTTCCCTGTCAAACCTGTTACTATGTTAGTTGGTTTAGCTTTTTGAAGATCATCAGATTTAATGGTCGTTTGGGCAGCTCCAATAGAGCGTCTACTAGCAGTTAAACCAGCACCTGTCACAACAACTTCATCTAATACAGATTCGTTATTAGTTAAAGTAACATTGTACAAAGTAGAACTGGTAGATACTGTAATTGTTTTATCAGAAAAACCAATAGATTTGAAAATCACGATTTTTCCAATCGGCGCATTGATAGAATAGTTACCACTACCATCCGTTTGAGTTGCGAGATTAGTGCCTTGAATTACAACAGTAACACCCGGTATTCCCTTACCATCTGCACCTGTAACCGTACCACTAATTTTTTTTTCTTGAGCAAATGCTACTGAAGTCAGAATAGCACCCCCAAGCAAAAAACTGAGTAATGTTTGTTTCATATGTTTATGTTTATTTAAGTATTTAAAGTCTCTAAAGACTTTGGTTAAGTAAGTTTCTTTTCATAGAATTTTAAGAAATCAAATGCTGCAACAATTCTTAAAATTCAAACTTTATATGACTTGGTATTCTCAGTTATTTTTCCATAACGAAAAAACGCAATCGATTGTCAATTTTTTATTTAATGTATTATTAATATAATACTACACTAAATACTTGTAAATATTACTTTGGTCAATAGGTATTAGTTTTTAACTAATTTAGATTATTTCTGTACTCTTTTAAAATTTAGTAAAAAAACAAGTTGTTAAAAAATGTTAAAAGCAAAGTTAAAATAATAATTCAATTAACCAATTATTGCAAAAAAAAGATACAAATTGACTGCTTTAAATGTAAAATAATTAAACTTATTAAATATCATTAAGACTCTTTTAATAGGTTTTTATAATAAAATCAAGGATTTATGTTCTTTATCCATCAGATTTGCTACGACTAAAATTTTACAGCAGTATTAATTTAGTTAGTTTTATTTTTTAAAAGATCAGTTAGTATACTTTGTTAAAAAAATGTTAAAACAAATATATATCATTTTTTAAATTTGAAATAGCAAAATGATATGCTAGCATATAAAAATATTCAAAAATATTACAACTACCTGATATTCAGTAAATTATTTTTCAACTCATATGTAACAAAAAACTTTACCTGTCAGTTAATCTTATAAAACGAATACTTGTCAATTATTGTCTAAACAATGATTAACGACATAATACAATGAAAACCTAGGCAAAAATTGGTATCCTACCTATACACTGTTATATTTATTCAAAAGAGGCGCTACAGAAATCTTTCATAAAAAGAATCAATATCAGTTCACATCTTAGAATAGTCTATCTCAAAAGAAATAATTTTTTAATTCTAAAAAAAATTCACCGCAACAAGAATTTTACAAAAGAAAATAGTCCTTTTCCAAAATATGTATGTAGCTTTAAGCTTAAATAATAATAACACACAAAAAAATAAACCATTTACGATCCGATTAATATTAAAACTTTATAGATCATCCAGAATTATGTTACTCCATTTGAACCAAGAAGAACGTTCTAAAGCCAAACAATAACTACTATCTGTAATATCAAAATTAGAGTTAGATTCCAATCCCCTTTCATCTTAGCGACGCCAGGCCAGATATAACTCCTTATTACTTTTACTTGTTTTACAGCTAGTTACGCAGACGCAAACTATATAATCAGCTGTTGGAATATAAAAATATGCAAGTTGATGAAGTTATCATCAGACACCATCAGCTTTTAGTCAGTTTCGAGGATGTATACCGCAAGCACATGGATATTCAAGCCCCCCTTTACCAGATATCAAATCAACAGTTCCAGTATACCTAGATTGCGCAAAAATTGTATTAAAAAGGTATACTAATCCAATAATAATAAAATATTTAAATTTATTCATCGCTACCACTCCTTTCTACGATCAACATAGGTAAGGTTGACATACCCCTTTTTATACCCAACCCAAATTGATAAAACGCCTTATCAACAGCATTCAAATCCTTAGGATCTGCTTCCAGCTTGAGACTTACATTACCAGTATAATCTGTCATGTCAGCAATTGGAAGACTATTTCTAAAATTGTTGGTGCACAAATAGGCAATTAGATTTCTTAATGGTCTATTGACCAAAGTATATGAATTTACATCGGAAGATGTTTTGGGAGTACCATTCTGCATTTGGAATTTTTCGAATACGGTTTTATCTTTTACATAAAGACAGAATGATTCTACACTTTTATCAACGACATAAGCCTTAACATTAAATCTTAAGGAAAGAAAACGAGAGAGATCCTGTTTGTATAAATCCATCTTTTGTTTTTCCCCCAATTCATTTACATGAGTAAGATAATAGCAATATAAATTAGATTTTTTCCATTGCCTAAGATTGCTTTCTGTCTTATAATCCTTCGTATTAATGAGATCCAAGGGCAATTCCATCCTTTGCCTAAGCGAATCTGAAATACGCCATATAATCCGATTTTTCATACCACTAAACGGTATATTATCACGGTTTGCATAAAGTAGCAATCCGATAATAGAATGATTGAACAATGTCAATGATTGTTTTTTTTCAGATACTGCAAATATGTTATAAGGCAAGGCTTTTGTAAATGAGCTGCTAAAAATAGTATTATCTGCAATCATTTGACTCGTATCAGATATTGTTAATTTATTAAGGTCTGAATGGTCTATCTCTGATTCTTTTTGCAACAATTGAACGGGTTTGTTCATTACAAAATCATTGATTTTAGCAACTGTGGTAAGATTTCCATCCGTTATATATGTCACTATCCCATCTTTAATCCAGATCTGATGAGGGACACTCACATGAGGAAAATATCGGATTAGCATGCTATCGGCATAAATAGTGAACAAATCCACATCATTTTGCTTCAATATATGTTGAGCCGAACTTGCATTATTTTTGGTTACAGGAACCACAATAGCATCCTCATCCAACAAATTTAATTGAGCAGACAACTCTTTTAATTTATTTATGCACGGAACACACCATACAGTCCAAAAATCCAACAGGATCAACTTTTTATCACGGAAATTATTTAGATATATCCTCTGACTTCCCTGAGCGTAATTCAGTACGTCCAAAGGTAAATGCCACAACGCTTCCGGAATAGTATCTCCCACCAGAAGTGGCTTAATCTTATTAAGCCCATCAGCCCCGCTGTCCTTGCGGGGCGTCTGAGCTGATAAACTAAACATATAAAACATAAGGACTAATAGAGAATAAGTCCTTATATTCTTCGATGCGTTGAAAGAAATACCCATCAATTTTTGAAAATCATAAATAACCCACTCACTGACAGTATCATGAATACTACTTAACATGTTATTTAACGGGAGTTTTAAGCGATTTACAGGGCTATTAAAGCAAAAACACATCTTAACCCAGCTTAAGATTTTCAGGGGCTTAAAAACGTTTGTTTGAAATGAAGCTTCTTTAGAGTATAGATCAAGTATGGATGAAGCATACATAAAGCGTTGATAGTGCGTTAGTAGTGTGTAAACGGATACCGTTTTACGCACTATCCATGCTTTATCTATGCATATGCAACGCATTACGGACGCTTGATCTACACTTCGCCCATTGAAGTACGGTGCTTCACCAGCTGTCGCCTTCAAGTCCGTAGCCAAGCTACTGCCGTTAGTAACTATTTGGTAGCTCTCCAGTAGCTTCTCAGTACCTTTCCGGTACCATTTCAGTAGGGCGTTAGTGAATAACCTGTACACTGACAGTACATCAAGAAGGATTTTAGCAAGTACATTTTTAAAGAAAATCATAAAAAAAGCAAAGCCATCGGTTCGGATCTTGTTCGGACTTTCTTTTAACCTTCTTTTAACCTCGTAGTAAGTTTCCCTGTAACTGCGCAGTACTTGCAAAACACCTGCACCGTTCTTTTCCTGGTGCAGGGACGGGAGAGGTACGGTGCACATACGGTGCAACTACGGTCGGAGGTAAAACAAGGCCCGAAGCATGTTAAAAGCAGGTATATAGCGGGCATCAGCCAGACAATGGCTCAATTTGCTGTTTGCCAGATCTTGAAAGCTCCTACTTACTTTATTTTCTTTTTCTCTACCCTTTTTTCTACTTCCACTCGGCTTTTCCTCGACTATCCTTCGACTTTTCATGCACTGTAGCCGATGAAATCCCGAGGCCGACCCGAAGCCCAGTCGCAGAAACTTAGAAGTTGGTGTTAATTTGGTCAGGAAAAAATAAGAATTTAATCTTTTTGATATTTTTTCTTCGACATCTAGTCGACAATGAGAGTCCTCCCGGAGATTTTTCGAGCCTTCACCGAAGGCATATTGACTGATAAAATCAACATTACTTGTATGTGCAATATTATTTTCAAGTGCTTTTTTAGTAACGGAATATTTAGGTAATATCCCGTGCATATTGCACTTGATTCTTATCCTACAAATGGACTGGATAATACCCTTAAAATAGGCATGTACTCTCCCACCCTTATAAAAATTGTTCATTTTTTTCATAAGTTAAATCATACTTAATGGCACGAAAGAGATCGCTTCGCTAAGTATTTAAGGTTTATAATTTTGGCATTTTCCTTTGTGCAATAGATAATCAGAACAGCTTCCAAATGATACTAATCAGCTGTCCATAAGCTCGTGCTCAGGATATTAATAAATTGCAGGAATCGAAAAGCGTTAAATGGTTATCATAAAGGTAATATACTGGTCTACGGTACGCTTTCATCGATTTGAAGACATCATAATGTCTTGTAACCGCATAAAGATTAAGGGGGACTAATTTTCCTAAGTAGCTCTTTTCTAACATCATAACTCATTAATGATAATGAGTCTTTTCGGAAGAGTGTAAACAACAATGGCGTGACATCCAACCTACCATCAGCGAGGCCGTGAGAAGCCTTTGGAACGAGAAGCGGACGTCACGCCATTAATGACGGGCGTTTAATCCCACTTATCGCCTTGTTCCAATTGAAATTTCTCACGTTTCGCTAACAAGACTCATAAGTGCAGCCACCTATTATGATGGTGCAAATCTATTATTTTTTAACCTATTTTACAATCTTATATTTAGGGAATTTTTAGTCTATTTGGTTTTTATCTTTACAAAGATTTAAAATTTAGACTAATAATCAAATTCTTTTCAGTTATAAACACATAACTGAAAGTTATAAATCGTTATATATAACTGCATTATAACAACAGGAACAAAAATTCGATTAATGAGAGAGAAAAAAGGTTGGGGACAAGATGTCTTAGCAAACGAACTTAATATTTCACAACGGTAAGTCTTCAAAAACAGAGAAGTCTAACAATATAACTGTAAGCCAATGGATTTTTATTATTTTTCAAATATATTTATTTTCCTCTTTCTTAGGGATTTACCTTTTAACAGTAGCATATAAATGCTACTAGAGAAAATCAAATATAAGATAAGATATTTGCAAAATGAAATTTTATAAAAATGATTCTGAGACAAATAATAGGACGACCATAGAACGCTCAATATTATTTGCTAAATCTTTAATCAAAAACTAGAATAAAAGACTTAATTTCAATATCTTAATGGAGTTAATAAATCAAAAACCGGTAATGAAGCCCTCATTTCCTTTAGTTCCATTATTATAAAAATCCATGCTATTTAAAGAAATACTCGTTAAAAAAGATAAAATAGGATGAGCTCGAAAATATCGAGCTCAAAACAAACTAACAATAATTAAAACTACAATTCAAATTCACTTCCCCCTTCACCCTTTCTTGCGGGAATGATTCCTCCTTCTCGGTTCACAATATGATAGCTATTAGGAGTCCATGTTCTGATAACAGATGCAAGTTGATGAGGATAATTATATTGAGGAGGCGCTACAGACGGCATTTGAAAAAAACCATTCATAAGGAAGGCTTCCTTAAAAAGATGGTAACCTTCAAAAGATTTATAACTATATTTATGACGGAAATTTGGGTTTTTTCGATGTGCAATATGATCTAATAATTTTGATATAAATATATCTTTTACAGTAATACTATAAGAATAAACTAGACCACTTGTATCAAAAAATTTTTCATTATATAAATGTCCCTTTATAACGGCAGGCTGATTTGGATAGAATGCAACCGCTCGACTATATTCTTGTGTACTAGAAGAACTATTTTGAATACCCAAAGAAATCATTCCTCCATAAGGTCCATACTCTAAAACATATAATGTAACTGTAGCTGTTTCAGGAGCAGATGCTAACTCATCATATATATTATTTATCTCTGTTCCATATCTATGAATAGGATAAGAAGTATCAAACCCGTCCTTTTTGGTTTCCTCAGACATTACAGGAGAAGTAACTGGATATTTAGAACCATTAAATTTTGTAATAGAATCAATACGTTTTGCTCTTCTAATATCATTGTTATTAATACTTAGCTGAGTAGAATCTTTAGGACAAATATAAGTAACCCTCCATTCCCAAGTGTCATATGATTCTAAACATGCAGAAAAAGAAGTAGCTCTATCTTTACTGCTAACCGAATTTAATGATTCTGATGAGAGTAATGATTCTAAATCATCAGCTGGATCTTGGCAAGAAACTAAGTAGCCAATAGAAATAAATGTGATAATTGTCATTATCACATAAAAAAAATAATTTTTTGATTTTTTCATAAAATTAAAATTTAGACTTAAAAAACTGTTTATTTATTAAAAAACTCTTAACTTCCTTTTTAATATTATCTATCTCTATTGAAGAAATTTTTATTGGCATATTTAAAATCTCCTCTGCAATTGAGTATGCTTCTAAAATTTTATCTGTATCACAATACAATTTAAATAATTGATATTTTGGTATAAAACGATTAGGTACCATAAATGATGCTTCTTTAAATGTTTTCTCAGCAAGATTAAAATTTCCCATCTCTTTGTAGGACTTGCCTAAATAAACCATACCATCTAACGTGATGAATCGAGCTCGAAGAGTAGTAAATACTGCTGTACTTTCACTAAATTTTGCATCTTGAAAAAGTTCCGCACCATAATTATAAAGAAAAGCAGGACGATGTTCAAGATCTTTATAGATTCTATCATACATTTTAAATGAAAGTTCAGAATTAGTAGGGATATAATTAATAGCCATTCTCCACTTTACTGTAGCAGAATACTGCTTATAAGTAAAATAAAACATTAAACTAAGAAAAATAAATAAGCAACACTTTATTACTACTAATGTTTTTCCCTCTATTATAAATAGAAATGTTGAATCTTTTGAATCGTCATACTCGCAAGATATATAGGATATCGCTAAAAGTATTAATAAAATAAGTCCAGTAGATTTAAAAGTAAAATAGAAAAAAGCGGATGATAAGAATAATAAAATAAATAAAAAATAAGAATAAACTTTCTTCGCATCAAAAACTTTAAAAAAAAGAAAGCTTATAATCACAATTAGTAATAATACCGCAGCACCTAAAAAACCAAACTCAACCAACAAGTTAATATATTCGTTTAAAGGTGTCGATACACTATCTGCAACTATGCTATATGAATTAACCAAATTACTACTCTTGAAAAAATTTGCTTGTTGGCTTAAATAAAACTTTTCAAATCCATTATAACCCCAGCCTAAAATTGGTTTTTGCAAAATCATATCGAAAGAATTTTGCCAAATGAACAATCTTCCCTTTGCTGATGGTAATTTAAAATAGACAAGTATTGATGCTAAGAGAAAAGTTAAAATGGTCGGTATCAAAATAAATGCTAACTTATAACGACTCTTTTCGTACAACATTTTAATATGTGGCCAAAAGATGAAAGTAATGGAACATAAATAAAGGAATACTCCGGTCCGGGATTGAGTTAACAGAATTAAAAACAACACTACAACGCTCCAAATTAACTTTAATCTCGTGTCAATATTTAGAACACTTGCTTTAACAGGAAAAAAACTTGCTAGATATATCGCGAAAATTCCGGAATGTCTAAAACTCCCTGTAATAAATAATGATATGTTGAGATCATTCACCAATGCATACAAAAATTGCCCAATACCAATAAAAACTTGCAAATAAAATATTAAAATAAAAAGTCTTATAACAGAGTAATGATCCTTTTTAATCAAATATTTGAAAGGAAAATACATTATCCAAATAGAAGTAATTGACAATAAAAAATCATCGAAATCAGTCTTATGAAATAAGACTTTGGATAAACTGTAAATGAACAGCAAAAGAAAAACAGATAGAACTGCTAAATCAATTAAATTAATTTTTTTTTGCTGGTCGTTAAATTCTAGAAGCAATAAAGGGAGAGAAAAAAAAACAGACGCAAAGAAAAAGTAATAAACTCTTGGTTCATCTTTCCAATGACTAAGCATAGGATTATTTATAAAGGCCAATGCTAATACAATAAATAATAATAACGATAATATTTTCATTCCTTTATCTTTAAATTAATAATTACCACCATTCCTGCTCATTATTAGAATATAGAAAAGGTCTTGCATACTTATTATTCTGTCCAATTCTAAAAAGTGAATAAAAAGTATCTAACTCAATCTTCGGGACAGTAATAATTCTATTTTTATCTGTTGCATAATTTCCAACCTTCAACCAAGTACCTCTTGGAGAAAGTTTATGTAATTCATATACTTGACTAGAATCTAAAAAAGCAAATTCACCAGAATTAGTTTTTGAGAGTCTCGCATTATTAATTGTACTATGTGATTGCTTAATAAAATGGCTTTTACCTTTTGGATCTATAAAAAATAAATCGTCTGAAAAAATAATACCTTTATAATCAGGTAATCCTACACGATAAATAATATTAGAATTCATTTTTGGAAATATCACATTTCCATTATTAATTTTACCCCAAAAAACCGGTACCCACTTACCATAATTATAAACACATATATAGGCAAATGGACTTTGATTATTAATCTTTTTAATACTATAGTTTACATCAAAAGTTTCAGAATGTTGATCGGTTACATCAATTAAATTATCAAATTTTAAACTCGGGATTAAAAACTGATAATTTAAAATATGTGGATGAATATCTTTGGAATAAAAACCATTGTTATCAAATGTTAGTCTGAAAACTTTAGCAGCTCTATTAAGTCCAGCTTTATGAGAGGTCGCTACATTAGATGCCAATGAACCAGTAGAATCTAAGCTAGAATACTCAGCATGACCAGAATTTTTGCTTCCCCATAACGGAACGATATCAACAACACACGGAATACCAGCTGCTCTCAACATATATGCATATAGATATGAAATTCTATAACAATCACCTTTTGAAGAATATAAAAGTTCATCTACATCAGGAAATGGACTAGACAAATAATTTTCTGAATCATACTTATACATTTTCTCCATTTTTTTAACTAAAAATCGAGTAACATACTGAACATCAATTCCATCAATTTGATTTAAAGAATCTAAATCTTGCTTAAACTTTGAGAAAAAATGTTTTCTCCAATCCGTTGGGAATTCAGCTGCGATTTTATATGGCAAAACATAATGAATAAATAAACTATCAGAAATATTCTTGCTCCAAACATATTTCTCTCTTATTTTGAACGCTTCATCTATATAAGTATCGATCTGTTTAATATTCAACAATCTAACATCACGTACCTTGACCCATTTATAGCTCAATTTCCTTTTTGTTAAGATCTCCTTAAGGCTCTTTTCACTTGAAATTGTATCCAATCTAATATTTATTATTTTACCAGAATTTTGATCATAAAAAACTAATTTCTCAGAATATAAAGAGTCAATATTTTGCTTCAAAAATCTAATAGCTTTAAGCTTTAAATCATTATTACTATATTTTTCTTCCAAATAATTCCAATTAAGCTTACTTCGTGATCCTTGACAAGAAAAAGCTAAAACTAAAACAACTAATACTTTTAAAAGATTTTGAATTCTGCAAATCAACATTTATTTAAATATAGGAATGACTTTCTTTAGGTTATTTAACACAAAAGCAATATACATTTTTTTTACAGAAATTAATATATAATTATAAATATTTCAATTTTGATCTTCGTTTTTAGTATGAAAAGATCTGAATCAATCCATTGTTCTCATTAAATGGTGAAGCTTATCTTTAATATCACCGCTTTGTAACTTTCGGTTTCATACCTCATTCTGATCTGATGGAAGATAGATAACTATACCGCAGTTTTGGAAAATTCGCCTCTATTACTTCTGGAAAATCTTTTCAGGCCATCAATGATTGACATAAAAATATCCTCGACACCACGCTGTTTGAGATCGGTCAGCACATTTAAGCAGAATTATACAAATAACGGATAAGAATGCTGACCTGTTGTTCCAAAGGTTGTTTCTCCCGAACAGGAAGCCGACGTTTGACACGTCTCTTCTTATTCATATTGAGCAGCTTATATACCCTGTATATTTTCTTATGGTTCCAGGGCTTACCTTCTCTGCGCAAGTAGGCATATAGTTTTCGAAATCCATATACAGGATGTTTGGAGGACAGATCATCTAATGCTGCCATCACGGCACTGTCGTCTTTCTTGCTAACATAGTAATATTGTGAACGGCACATACCTGTCAATTTACAGGCTCCGGCGACACTCAAACCGTGATCTAGGACAATTTCCTGAGTTAACTGTTTTTGTTGCCGGAGCCCCAACCTTTTTTTGTGATGACTTCTTTTAGGATATCGTGGTTCATACTCAGCTCGGCAAACATCTTTTTCAGGCGTGCATTTTCTTCTTCAAGTTCCTTCAGGCGCTTGACATCAGATGCTTCCATGCCACCGTAACGGCTTTTCCAGTTATAAAAGGTGGCTTTGCTAATCTCAAGCTCCCGGCAGATATCATCCGTCTTTCTACCTTCTTCTCCCTCTTTGAGAGCTCTTACAATCTGGGTTTCTGTAAAACGTGTCTTTTTCATCTTATTACTTAAATCTAAACATTTATGTCCAGTTTTAAGCTGTTTGATTTTTTGGGACACTTACAAATGCTAGCTTCAGTGCCCTTAGTTTTTGGAGGGTGATGCATTTAATCTTATCTGTTGCTTCTATTTTTATGTCCATAGTTTATAATAAATAAATAAGAGGTTCCAATTCCCGATTAAAAAATATGTGGTCTAGATAGTGAAAGAATTGCTGATCCTAAATTAATTATCACTATTTAATAAAATGTCTTCTGGACTATTCGTTTGCTCAACAGCTTGAATATTTGAATATATGTTGTATTCCAACATTATTGTTTCGTTTGTGCAATCATTACGAGGGTCTTTCCCTTTTGATTCCCAAATAAATATTTCTGTCATCAAGTCAAGCAACAAGAATAATCACATTGAATTCTCTCGAGTAGCAAAATTTTCTTCACCTAATAAATGGGATGCAAAATGTCTATTAAAATTGTTATGAGCAAAACCTTCTGTTGTTGGCAAAAAAAAATGATTACTTATTATTGAGGAGCATATCTTACAATAAACATTATGAAAAGCGATGTTCCAGGGTGACGGTTGTCTTAAATGGGAATTGGTAAAAAATTTTCTGAGCTTTTCATAATCTGGCTTTTTACTAGTACCATCATAACCTGCCCAACGAATTAATACTCCTTCTATAATCGGCATTAAGGTCATATACGCTGATATATAGTTCCTACGATAATAACTAATTGTAGCAGCTTCGATTATCTTTGAGAATTGTTGAAAATATGGCAGGACCTCGTATCTTCCCTTTTTTTGTAAGGTACGTAATCGAGGATCAAATAATACTTCTTCGGTTGCAATAATTAGATTTTCTAATTTATTCGGAAGATCGTTTGCTAATTCAAAAGAGACTGTAACGTAAACTGTGTCAACGGAATAATTTAATAAGATTTTTTATATTTAATTATTCAAACGACATGGTCATGAAAGAAAAGACCCCATTCGACTTTGAACGCTTCAAAGATGAAGCTATGCAAGGTCTTTATAACGGGAAGAGTTTTTCTCCCAACGACGGCGTTCTGGCGCCCCTAATGAAGCATTTACTAGAGTCTATGATGGATGGCGAGCTAGAGAGTCACCTTCAGGAAGATAAAGCCTCAGGTAATTCCAATCGTCGTAATGGTAAGACTAAAAAGACTGTCCGCGGTCTTAATACAGGTACTTTTGAACTGGAGTCTGGACGGGATAGATCCGGTACATTTGAGCCTAAGGTAATTCCCAAGCGTCAGCTCATTATTACAGAACAATTAGAAGGCCATGTCCTGAGTATGTATGCCAAAGGGATGAGCACACGTGCTATAAGTGATTTTATCCGTGAGATGTATGCTATGGATATTTCTGCAACCGAAATATCCCGTATCACAGAAAGTGTTATGCCTGCCGTTAATGAGTGGCGAAGTCGTCCGCTAGAGGCCGTCTATCCCTTTGTTTTCCTGGACTGCATGCATTATAAAGTCCGTCAGAACGACACGGTTGAATCTAGAGCTATTTATAATATATTAGGTGTAGGAATGGATGGACGTAAAGATCTGATAGGTCTTTATAGTTCAGAGAATGAGGGTGCGAAGTTTTGGCTATCTGTTCTTACAGACCTAAAACAGGGTGGTGTCGAAGACATTCTAATTGCCTGTATCGATGGTTTAAAAGGCTTTCCTGAAGCTATTGAAGCTATTTTCCCTAAAACTAAAGTTCAATTATGTATTGTCCACCAGATCAGATCAAGTATGCGCTATGTTACAGAAAAGGATAAAAAAGCTCTCATTAAAGACCTAAAGCCCGTTTATAAAGCTGTTAACGAAGAAATGGGTTATGAAAACTTAATTATCTTCGAAGAGAAATGGGGTAAGAAATATCCAATTGCTGCTAAATCCTGGTTGGATAATTGGACGAACTTATCTACTTTTTTCGAGTATGATGAGCAGGTCCGCAAGACTATTTACACCACTAATCCTATTGAAGGAATGCACCGTCAGGTCCTTAAAATTACGAAGACTAAAGGTGCATTCAGTTCTGAGCAGGCTCTTATGAAGTTGATGTACCTGATAATAAAGGACATCTCTAAAAAGTGGACAATGCCGATGCACAACTGGGGCTTGACGATATCCGGGCTTTACATTAAATTTGGAGATAGGCTCAAGCTGGATAGAGGCTTTTAGAATTAGGCTAATTATCCAATGACACAGTTTGAGTTACACTCCCATTCAAAAATAACATTGAGATCGTTTTTTGTTGCAAATGGATGTAATGCTAAAGCATAACTTGACAAATTTGAATTTAATGAGATAATCTTTTCAATTTCATCATTAGAAGTTAGCAAAACAATTTTTTTTTCAAATAAAGTCCTTCTTTTAATTATTTCTTCCTCTAATTCTATATTATATGCTGCCTTAGATAAATTATTCCATTCAAATGCATTGAATTGATTATGTGAAATAACTTGTTCCACTGTATTCCCATTTTTTAATTCAGCAAGAATTTGTCTTGCTTTGATTTCGCTTCTTTTCATAAATTCTTTAGCAATTAATCCCAATCTTTAACAATTATTATTTAAAAATAAAATTTTAGGATATTTAAAAATAAAGATGTCAGTAGCGTCCTAAACGATTAGGAAAAAGGATAAAAAAATGGCGGTGTTTAGCTATTTAAAAAATGGCGGTGTTTAGCTATTTAAAAAATAGCTAACTTGAAGTTGCAAAAAATCAGACACCGCCATGATAAATATAAATGTTTTTAGCCCGATTCTGTCTTTGGTAGATCGAGATATTTTCAAACGACTAGTATCTAAATATAATAGTGATAAGCATCAGAAAGGACTTACCAGTTGGACGCACTTAGTTAGCATGCTCTTCTGCCATTTATCCTCATCAGACTCAGTTCGTGATATCAGCAATGGGCTACGTAGCACTACTGGAAATATGAGGCACATGGGGATTTCCAGGTCGTCCAGTAAATCCAGTATCTCCTATAATGAATGAGCATAGAGACTATAACTTGTTCAGGGATCTTTATTTCGCCCTTATTTCCAGTCTATGGGCCAAAGATGTTAATCACCGTAAAGAATTACGAATCTTAAAGCGCAAGGTTTATCTGACGGATGCCAGTGTGATTCCCGTGTGCCTTTCGATGTTCGACTGCGCGGTATTCCGCAGTAATAAGGGTGCGGCCAAGTTGCATACAGTGTTGGACTACGATGGCTGTCTTCCTGTTTTTATGGAAGTTACCGACGGTAAGGTTCATGAGAGCAAAAGGGCAAACAGCTTTAGCTTTCCTAAAGGAAGTGTTGTTGTTGTGGACCGTAGTTATGTTGATTTTCAGTGGATGAACGTTTTGGACAGCAAGGGATGTTATTTTGTTACGCGAAGCAAGGTTAATATGAAATATAGCGTGATCAAGAGTTATCAGAGCGAGGCTATGTTAGCAGGTGGAATCATTAAAGATCAGCCAATTACATTGGATGGAGCTGCTGCAAAACGATATGGTTACAAAAAGCTCAGGCTTGTCCACGTTTTGGACAGCACAACCGGAGATGAATATGAATTTTTAACCAATAACCTGCAATGGAAGCCTACAATGGTTGCAATGATATATAAACAGCGGTGGCAGATCGAGATCTTTTTCAAACATCTCAAACAGTGCCTCAAAGTGACCAGTTTTGTTGGAACTTCAAAGAATGCGGTTCAGATACAGATATGGACCTCACTGATCGGAATACTTTTATTGAAATACATCCAAAAGAAGGTCATCTATAAATGAAATCTGTCCAATTTGGTCGGATTTATAAGGATGAATATTTTTGTGAAAATTGATTTTTGTAAATGGGCAAATGTTCCATTTATAAAGGAAAATGTGCCTGATAAAAATGGACAATTTATAGTTTTTTGAAAAGAACATAGGGTTCAAAAAAATACTAAGTGAAAAACCAAGCTTATTGGTGATAAAATAAGTGATTTTTACGCGTCTAAATTTTATTTAGGACGCTACTGACAGTAAATACAAACACTTTAGAATTCAAACTCGACAAATAAAGCTTTATGATCAGTGGGCCATACTTCTACAGGTAGCATAAATTCATCCTGACTATCCTCATCTTGTTTTTTACCATACTTTACTGTTCCAGAAGGGCCAACAATTTTAACTTCAGAAACTTTTAAAGGCTTATTTGTTCTATAATAAACATAATCAATACGATCCCTGTCATCTGCCTGTGCCGCCCAAGCTAATTTATCAATGGAGACATCCTTGTTATAGGCTGGATAAGTAAAACCGGGATGACTAACTGGGTTGGGATATTTTTCTCTAAAACTATCCACAAAGCCAGATTTGGTCAATAGCACAGAGCAATCCCATGGAACTATTGCACCTCTATGATCAAACAAATCTTTTGTTTCACTAGTCCAATCTAAATGAGACGGTTCATTGAAGTCACCGGCAACTACAATCGTCTCACTCTTACTTTCTTTATCTGCATCTAGAATGATATCACGTATCGCTTCATCCCGCTTTCCTTTTATATTTGCTTCTATAATGCTCGCTACATCTACAATCGGCTGATCAAGTTTTTTCCAGGTAACGCCATCATACCCCCTAGGCAGATAACAGGCATAGTTAGTATAATCCAAATGAACAGCATAAAATGTAAAATTTCTACCTGCTACTTGAATTTTACTTTTTAACACATTACCCACCTTACTGGCTTCAGTATATAAGGGTATTTGATCCTTAATGGAGAATTTAGAAATGAAAGCAACATCTAAAGATGGTTCACTGGATATACCATAATACACGGCATCTTTATTTTTTAATTCGGCCAGGATTCGTTGTACAAAATCTGTGTTATTGTAATTCCTTACCTCACTAAACAACACTACGTCTGCTTTCTTAGCAATAATCTCATTTGCAATAGCTGGAAAGCCATCTGGAACCATTGTACCTTCCTGCCAAATATTAATTTGTAGTATCTTCAATTGTGATTTTTTTTGAGCGAGAACCACTTGCCCAACAAAAAAGATAGTCACTATGAATAGAAGATTTTTTAATTTGTTGATATATCTCATAATACTATTTTTAAACAGCAATATTTCTGAATACGAAATAATTGTGAAGTTAAATATTTTTGAAATAAAATCTTGTTATTAGTTTATTTGAAAGCTTAAGATTACACTAATCCATATTCCCATCCAACAAACAAAAACGGCAATCTCTTTCGAGATTGCCGTCAATATAATATAATTAAACTTTGATACTATCTAGAACCACCAGCCCACCATACATTTTCAGTATAGACATATTGTCCATTACCATATGCAGCCTGAACATAAGGGTTTGTTGTTGTATCGTCATTACCGTATGGTAAACGTAATGGGAATTTACCTGGGTTTTTCAACTCGATCAACTCTTCACCATTAGCTTTCCAACGACGGATGTCGTTGTACATTTCAGTAGACTCACCAGATGCTCCAAAGAATGCTAAATATTTTTGGTTAGCAATTTCTTTTAATGGATTAGCAACAAATAATGGTTTAACGTTATTAACAAAATAATCTGAAATATCAGCATCTGTTAAATCTGCAGATGTTTCAACAATTTTACCATTAGCATTAACCGTAGGTGCGACAAATGCGGCATTTACAGAATTTTCTGAATTTTTAATTGCCGCAGTAACTGCATTCTTCAAGATCGGCTCAATAGCAGCTGTTCCCTGACCTAAACGTTGCATAGCTTCTGCTTTCAAAAATAATAACTCGTGGTAACTCAACAATTGAGTAGGTGCAGTTTGAGAATATACAAATGTCGACGTCAAATAATAATATTTAATCTGTGTATTTAAGCCGTTTGGTGCTAGTAATTTATATGAATCACTTGAAAGTGAAATATCATTAACCTGCTCCCAATCTGCATTCATAAAATTACGATTTAAACGTGGATCATGTCGATCTAACATTTTGTCACCAATACTTTTACTCGCAGCTAGACCATCTCTTGACCATTGAAAGTCAAATAATGGGTTTAGATTTGATGCATTATACTGAGCAAATTTAGCTTCCTCGCTTGCATTAGCAAAAGATTTATCTACATGAGCAATAATAGCATTTAAAGCCGCAGTTTTATCAGTAGTAACTTTTAATAAACGCATTGCATAACGGGCCTTTAAACCGTGAGCAAATTTTAACCATTTACCAGTATTACCGCCAAATAAAAAGTCTTGACCTGCAACAGTACCTGATGCGTGAGTATCACCTTTGGGTAAATTTACAATTGCTGCATCCAAATAAGCATTGACTTGTTTGTACAATTCTTCTTGTTTATCCAATTTTGGATTACGGATTTCTAAAGGTTTGAATCCTTCTGAATAAGGAGCATCTCCAAATAAATCCGTCAGCAATGCTAAGTTATACGCTGCCATTACTTGTCCCATACCTAATGTTGCATAGTTTCCTGACTGCGTTCCACCTTCAGAACATTTTTCAATCACAATACGCGCATCTTTCAACGTTGTATAAACGTTGCCCCATGTATTATTGAAAGTAGATGATCTCACAGGTTCGTTTTCACGATGTTCTGCGTTCCATAATTGGTTATCTGTACCAACCTCATGTTCCACATAAGTCGACAAATATGTATTGAAATCGCCACCTACATTTGAAAAAGCAGTACGTGTAATAACGTCAGTTAAAATAAATTTAGCCTGAACATCGCTTGGATTATTAACATTATTATTAACGCTGTCCATTGCATCCTCTGAACAAGAAGTAAAGATTATCGGAGTAGCTAAAACACCCATTGCTAATAATCCTACTATATTTAATTTTAATTTCATTGTCCTAATTTTTAGAATTTAATGTTTACACCTAGACCATAACTTGATGTTCCCGGTAAAGAGAAACGCTCAAATGCACCTGACATATTTGTATTTCCTTGAGAAACCTCTGGATCAAAACCTTTAAGTTCAGACCAAAGAATAATGTTACGTGCGAATGCGTTCACATCTACTTTGATTTTCGAGTTTTGATAAACAGGATAACCTACAGCCACTTCACGCAATTTCACAAATGAAGTTCCACGAACAGATGCTTCAGAAATATTACTCAAACGGTTAAAATAATCGTAAGTTGAAGTATTATTTACTATTCCTTCATTATCAAAAGTAGGGTGTGCATCAATCATGATATCATTCACTTCTCCATTAGCTTTCACAGCTGGTAATTCGAATAGGAAACCATCACCATTTCTTAAATCAGCTGATTGCTGTGACACTCCATAGACATTCAAAAGCCCTGACGTACCGTGATACATTTGTCCACCTTGTTTCCAATCTAATACGGCAGATAAACGAACTTTTTTGTACTCGAAATTGGTATTGAAGCCTAAATTAAAGTCTGGAGATACATTTCCAATTACCTTTTCTTCACCAGCTTGTGGTAAACCATTTTCATCAACAACAATCTGTCCTGCATCGTTTCTTAAGTAAGACACTCCATAGATCACTGGGAATTTGTAACCAATACCTGCACGTACTTGTGGCTCAACAAAGCCTCCCATGAAAATGCTGTTTACACCTTCTTTCAAATCATCTACGTAATTATCAATTTTAGTAAAGTTGAATGCAAAATCCCATTTAAAATCACCTGAACGATATGGAGCAACAGCCAATGTTAATTCATGTACATTGGTATGAATTTTACCACCATTCGTCACTAAACTTGAATAACCTGTAGAAGCGGCCAATGGCACTTCAAAAATTTGATCTTTCACGTTTTGACGAGAGAAAGTATAGTTCATATTGATCAATCCATTCCAGAATGTCAAATCAGTACCAAGTTCATATGCTTGCGTATTCTGCGGCTTCAAGGCTGGATCGTAAACAACTGGATAAGTAGTATATGAAGTAACGCCATTAACAGGGTATAAAATTGGTGTACCTGAAGAGAATCCACCTCCATATGTAGGCTTATCATAATAACTTTCATAGTAGTCTCCTGCCTGCCCTACTTCGGCAAACGAAGCTCTAATCTTACCCATTGTTAAGACTGAACTTTTCAGACTTTCCAATTCCGTAAATACAAAACCTGCTGAAACGGATGGGTAAAAGAATGAACGGTTGTTACGAGGCATCGAAGAAACGATATCGTTACGACCTGTTGCATTTAAAAACAACATGTTTTTATAGGCTAAGGCTAAGCTACCGAAGGTACCAAAAGTACGGGTATGACGTAATGTTTGCTCTGCAGTAACTGTAGCTGCATTGTTAATATTATCCCATCCAGGAAAGTTGAAATTTTGACCAAAAGCATAGTCTCTTCTACGGACACGGTTAACAATTTCATTACCGACCATCGCATCTAATACCAAATCATCATTGATTTTCCAATTGTAAGCAGCAGTACCTAATGAATTCCATTCGGTTACAGAAAAGTGGTAGTTTTCTACCTCTCCTTTACCATTAGCATGACCATATCCCCATAAATCAGTATAGTTTGAAGTGTACGAGTCAACTCCTGCTTGGTATTTCAATGTTAATTTTTGATTGTTACCTAAATCTGTCGCGTACTGACCAAATCCATTACCAAAAAAACGCTGTGTATCTTCAGAAAATTTATTGTTTTCAGTAGCCCAATAAGGACCATCAAAACCAGTTGTTCCTCGATAAGTATTTTGTTTTGTGGGATTATCTAAATAATATGATGGAATACCCGCTAAATCATAAGAAGCTGGTGCACCATATACAGTTGCCATGATACCATTATTCGCGCCAGTCTGTTTTGTAATCCTTGAATTCACATAATTACCTGTAAAACCAGTTGTCCATTTTTCTGACAATTTAGCTTCACCCGATAATTTTGCAGTATAGCGATCCATACCTGTAGATGGTACGATACCATCTGCATTAGTCGATCCTAAAGATAAAGCATAACTTCCTTTATCAAAACCTTGCACAATATTGAATGAATTATTAAACGTATTACCTACGTTAAAGAAATCTTCAGCATTATTATAAGATTGCGGAGTAGCCCAAGGATCTAAGCCTGCATTAGCACGTTGTTGCACGTAATATTTACCTGCTTGTTTACCATATTGCTTAGTATAAGCATTATCAGTACTACCTCCATAAATAGGGTCTAATGCTAAATCAGGAATTTTTGGTCCCCAAGACATAGAAGATAAATTACCACTTTTTTCTCCATACTTACCATTTACACCCTGTGCATAAGTTGTCTGAAAGTCTGGTAGAACTGAAACTTTATCAAATGATACGTTTGAGTTATAAGAAATCTGTGGTTTACCTTGCTTTCCTTTACCACTTTTCGTCGTGATCAAGATGACACCGTTAGAAGCACGCATACCGTATAGAGCTGAGGCAGCCTGTCCTTTCAAGATGTTGATACTCTCAATATCGTTAGGATCGATATCCAAACCTCTAGAAGAATAATCTGAACCCGTCACACCATTTCCAGTAGAAACATCGGAAGTAGAAGAGATTGGCAATCCATCGACTACATATAATGGAGAATTATTTCCTGTAAATGAACGTGCGCCACGGATCGTGATATTAGCAGACGCCCCCGGCATACCTGAAGAAGGAGTTACCTGTACACCAGATACTTTTCCCTGCAATGCTGTTGCTAAATTACTATTCGCCGCTTCTGTCAATTTACTTCCCTTAAGCTCTTGCGTAGCATAACTTAAAGATCTTTTCTGACGCGTTTGGCCCATTCCTGTAACAACAACTTCCTCTATCGCATTCGCATTATCTTCTAATGAGATATTAAAAACTGAAGTATTGTTGTTGACAATAATTGTTTTTTCGCCAAAACCTATCGAGCGAAATAAAACTACCTTACCTGCTGGTACACTCAATGAATAGTTACCATTTGCATCGGTTTGGGTAGCTTGATTAGTTCCTTTCACAACAACAGTAACTCCTGGTACCGCTTGCCCAGTTGTTGATGTAACACGTCCACTAATCTTCTTCTCTTGAGCGAATGCTACTGATGATAGAATCATCCCCCCAACGAGAAAACTAAGTAATGTTTGTTTCATGTTATTTAGTTTGTTAATTAATTTATATAAATATGTTTATGTCCATAAAATTAGATGTGTATTTAAAACGTTTAAGCTTTAATTGTCTAAACAATTCAAAAAACACAAATCAAAACCTCCTTCACCTTGACGGATAGCTTTTCGTGTGCAAACAGATTTAACAAATTGTAGATTCAACAAATAGTGACAGCAATCAGCATTCACTATGGTGATCTTATAAGAATCTGTAAATTTTCTTTTTAAAATTTACGATGAATAATGTGGTAGTAAGCCTTCACAGACATTACATCTTGAAAGCGGGAAGCAAATATATATAGACAAAGTTGTTATTACAAGTATTTTAACAAAAAAGTTTTTTTTTCATAACTAATGTAAATATGAAGCTTCTATATTACGAATAATGCAAGCAGTACTGATATAAATTAAATTTTCATAATTACCCATTACACAGAATTAAATACGGTAATCATTAGATTTAACAAAATTTTAACATAAAAAAAGGGTTGTAAAAAATTACAACCCTTTTAATTTATATTAAATTAATATCAATCAATATATTCAAATCCTGTATAGGGGACCAATACCTTAGGTATTTTTATGCCCTTATCTGTTTGATTATTCTCCAATAAAGAAGCTACTATACGTGGTAAAGCTAATGCAGATCCATTTAATGTATGAGCCAATTGCATTTTACCATCTTGGTTTTTAAACCTCACTTTCAGACGGTTAGATTGATACGTTTCGAAATTTGAAACTGATGACACTTCTAACCAACGTTTTTGAGCGGCGCTGTATACTTCCAGATCATAAGTCAACGCGGCTGTAAAGCTCATGTCACCACCGCAGAGACGCAATACACGATAAGGTAATTCAAGTTTTTGTAACAGTCCCTGCACATATGTATTCATTTCTTCCAATGCATCATAAGAACGATCAGGATGAACGATTTGTACTGTTTCCACTTTATCAAATTGATGTAAACGATTTAAACCACGAACATGCGCACCATACGATCCCGCTTCGCGACGGAAACATGGTGTATACGCACAATGTCTAATAGGGAATTGTTCTTCTTTTACGATAACATCGCGATAGATATTAGTAACGGGAACTTCCGCTGTTGGTATCAGGTATAGATCATCGTGTGTTACATGATACATCTGGCCTTCCTTATCAGGTAACTGACCAGTAGCAAATGCAGATGCCTCATTAACCATAATTGGCACCTGTACTTCTTCATACCCCACTTTTGCAGCTTCATCTAAAAAGAAGTTGATCAATGCACGTTGCAAGCGAGCTCCTTTTCCTTTATAGACAGGGAAACCTGCTCCTGTTACCTTTACACCTAACTCCAAATCTACGATACCGTATTTAGTTAACAGATCCCAGTGACTAACCGCATCATCGGCCAATGTAGGGATAGTTCCGTTTTCTAACACAACTTCATTATCATCTGCTGATACACCTGCAGGAACGGTAGTATGTGGAAGATTGGGAAGTTGGACAATCTTTGCATTTAAATCCTGTTCAACACGATCTAAATGATCTGTCAAACTTTTGATCTGTTCTTTATATCCGGAGGATTGGGATTTTACGGCTTCAGCTTCTTCTTTTTTACCTTGACGCATTAATTCTCCGATTTGTTTTGCGGATGAATTTGCTTCTGCTGAAAGGGCATCTGACTCGGATTGAATTTTACGACGTTGTTCATCCAAAGTGATGATTTCATCTACTAATCCAATTTCCTTGAAATTTTTGACACCTAATCTTTCGATTACCTTATCCCTGTTTTCACGGATATAATTCAATTGCAACATAATTGTATGTATTTTTAAAGAAACAAACTTAGATAAATTTGTTTTATTTACAATTTTTATTCTGTCATTTATTAAACAAAATTGTTCGTTCCCGTCCTTTCTATTTGGCACTCATGATTGTTATACACGAATCGATATCCAACTCTTCCATCACGAATTATTATAGAGAAGAAATATAATAGGTGAAGTTCAATTAATAAGTCCGAATGAAAATTAAAATCAATTTTACATCAAGATCTTTATATGTGTAAGATTACTTGTAAATTGCCTTTAAATAAACTCATAAAGCATAATAACAGATGCACTATACACCTGCGAATAATCGATATCAAGAAATGGAATACCGCCGTTCGGGTAATTCCGGAATTAAATTGTCAGCAATTTCATTGGGCTTATGGCAAAATTTTGGTCATGTCAATGATTTTGAGAACAGTCGTAAGTTAATACAGACAGCATTCGATTCGGGTATCACTCATTTTGACCTTGCGAACAACTATGGGCCGCCTCCTGGTTCGGCAGAAGAAAATTTCGGAAAAATATTACAAACAGACTTTAAAGGACTTCGCGATGAAATGATTATCTCTTCCAAAGCTGGTTATACGATGTGGGATGGCCCTTATGGCGATTGGGGTTCGAAAAAATACCTAGTCTCTAGCTTAGACAAAAGTTTAAAAAGAATGCACCTGGATTATGTAGATATTTTTTATCACCATAGACCGGACCCAGAAACACCACTGGAAGAAACAATGGCTACTTTAAACTTATTGGTCCAACAAGGAAAGGCTTTATATGTCGGGATATCGAACTATAAAACACCTGAAGCAAAACGTGCGATAGATCTTTTAAAACAAATGGGCACGCCTTGTCTCATCCACCAACCTAAGTTTTCTATGTTTGAGCGTTGGGTCGAAGAAAGCCTATTGGATTTACTTACAGAGGAGCAAGTTGGTTGTATTCCTTTCTCACCCTTAGCCCAAGGTTTACTTACTGATAAATATTTACATGGTATTCCGCAAGATTCACGAGCAGCTTCTGGAAGTATTTCACTTCATGAAAGTGATATCACTTCAGATAAAATCGAAAAAATAAAAGCTTTAAATGAAATAGCACTGCAACGAAATCAAAAATTGGCACAAATGGCGGTATCGTGGTTATTACAGAAACCTCAAGTGACATCAGTTTTAATTGGAGCAAGTAAAGTATCACAGATTCAAGACGCCGTCAATGCGGTAAAGAACCAGCAATTTTCAAGAGAAGAATTACAGCAAATTGAAAATATTTTAGCAAAATAAATTTAAAAAGCTCATTTCATATTAGGATTCTATACAATGAAGTGAGCTTAATACTGCTATAAATAAAATAGCACATGCTATTAAAAAAATGCAAGTCAAAGCCTTGATTACAATTATTAAAAAAAACTTACCTTTGTAAATGCTTTATTTAGTTCCTACGCCAATTGGCAATTTAGAAGACATGACTTTTCGCGCTATACGTGTGTTAAAAGAAGCAGATGTTATTCTTGCCGAAGATACACGCACAAGTGCCCCCCTTTTGAAACATTTTGGAATCGAAAAAAAAGTATTTGCGCATCATCAGCACAATGAACATAAAGCGATTTCAGAAATCATTAGATTTCTGAAAGAAGGTCAGACCATTGCCTTAATTTCAGATGCCGGTACTCCTGCTATCTCTGACCCCGGTTTTTTATTAGTACGAGAGGCAATTAAAGAGGGGCTTGAAGTACAATGTTTACCTGGTGCAACCGCTTTTGTTCCTGCCTTGGTTAATTCAGGACTTCCAAATGACCGTTTTTGTTTCGAAGGATTTCTACCTGTGAAAAAAGGACGTCAAACCCGTATGAAATTTTTGGCTGAAGAAAAACGAACGATGATATTTTACGAATCACCACATCGTATCCTTAAAACAATTGATGAGTTTATTCAAGTTTTTGGAGCAGAAAGACAAGCTTCGATATCACGAGAATTAAGTAAACTGTATGAAGAAAATGTAAGAGGTACTTTAACTGATTTAAAATTACATTTTGAAAACAATCCTATTAAAGGAGAATTTGTATTTTGTGTGGGAGGTTTAGAATAAGTTTAGCCTTCATTTATTTAAAATAGATTTAACATGAACTTTGAACTTTTTGCCATTGATGGCCAAGACATAAAAATTGTAGAAAAGTTAGTTGTCAAATTGCAAGATATGATGACAGAGGGAGAGCGAATTGATTATATCGCCGTACAGAAAAAACCGGCCGTTACCATTCTTCCCGACAGTATAACGATTAGTAACAAACGTATTTTCATGTGTGAATTTACAAAGCTGGGCTTAGCAACAGATTTTGAAATTTTCAGTTGGAAAGATATTAAAGATATAGCTTTCAAAGAAGAGATTTTTGGTTCTAAAGTAACCGTAATCCCTAGTACAGGGGAAAATTTAAGTATTGATTACATCCCTAAAGTACAGGCACGTAAATTATACCAGCTAATCAAAGGAGCTTTAGAAACATCTAAATTAAAAGAAATCGAGCAGGAGAGAGAAAAATTTATTGTAACCGCTCCTAAACAGACAGCTCCCTCATTTGAAATTCATCAACCTATAATAGAGGAAGAGCCTACCTCTAAAAACATACCGTCCTTGCCTATAGTGGAAGAGGTCAATGAAACTATTGTACCCGAAACTACAGTCCCTCCGATTATTGAGGTAACTGCACCTGCTGTAGTTGAAGAAGATGATGAGATAACACTCAAATTAAGAAAATTAAAAAACCTCTTTGACAAACAGTTGATTACACAGGCAGAGTACGAAAACAAGAAAAACGAAATCTTATCTCAAATTTAATCGTGAGAAATCAATATTTACTGGCACTTTTAAGTGCCTTTTTATTATGGTTAGGATGGCCACCTGTACCTTACAGTAGTCCGATCTTATTAATTGCCTTTCTTCCGCTCTTAATTGCAGTTGAAAATATCTTCCGCAACGAAACCTACATTAAAAAAGGTAAAAAGATTTTTCTTACAGCAGGATTAACGGCAGTGCTATGGAATACGGCCTCTATTTATTGGGTATACAATTCTATATCCGCAGTAATGCCGTGGTATATTGCCATTTTTATTTCACTCATTCCTTTTTTATTAGGAGCATTATTAATGGCGCTTGCTTTTCGACTATACTATCAGATGCGAAAAAAAGTATCTATAATTCCTTCCTTGTTTGGATTAATGGCTTTCTGGATATCTTACGAATACTTACACCAATCCTGGGATCTAGCATTTCCCTGGATGACTTTAGGTAATGGGTTCTCAAATTTTCATCAATTAATTCAATGGTATGAGTTTACTGGAGTATATGGTGGTACAATGTGGATATGGTTAAGCAATATTTTAATTTTCTTACTTTATTTAAACAAGAAAGAAATGAATATTGTAGCAAAACCTCGTAGGATTACTATTGTGTTAGTCCTTACGTTGCTTATCCCCTCTTCATACTCAGTCATTCGCTATATGACGTACGAGGAGCATATTAACCCTTCTCAGATTGTAACTGTCCAACCTAATATTGACCCATTTGGAAAATTTGGTCATATCAGCCCTGAAGAACAATTGCAAACTTTGATGAAACTATCAAAATCTGTTGCCAATCCGAATACGGAGTTTTTTATATGGCCAGAAACAGCATTGTCACAAAGAGGTGATTTCGATGAAGAAGATTTTAGAATTACAAGTACATTTGATTCGCTTATTAATTTTCTAAATGACTATAAAAATGGCAACGTACTATCTGGGATAGAGAGTTATAGATTATATAACGATAAAAGAACAAGTACTGCTAGAGAAGTAGGACCAAACTTATATAAAGACAATTTCAATGCGGCAACTTTAGTTGACGTGTCTTCCAAACTACAATTTTATCATAAATCTAAACTAGTTCCCGGTGTTGAGCAAATGCCATTTGGCACTGCAATTAATTTCTTAAAGCCTCTATTTAGTGCATTTGGTGGAACGACCGGAGGATATGGAAAACAGGATAAACCATCGGTATTTTATTCACAAAGTGGTATCGGTGCAGCTCCCGTCATCTGTTATGAGTCTATCTGGGGGAATTATGTTGCACAATATATCCAACAAGGGGCCCAATTTATTGCCATCATTACAAATGATGGTTGGTGGGGAAATACTTCTGGTAAAGATCAGCATTTAGATTACGCAAAGTTAAGAGCCATTGAAAATCGAAGATGGGTAGCCCGCTCTGCGAATACGGGAATATCGGGCTTTATCAACCAGCGCGGAGACATCATTCAAAAAACAGATTGGTGGGTACCTGCAGCCCTAACACAAGAAATCAACCTCAGTGAGGAATTGACTATTTACACAAAAAATGGTGATATCCTCGCTTATCTAGGTCTTTTGGGGGCTTTGCTTGCCACACTGACCTTTTTTAAAAAATCAAAAACAAGCAATTTTATTAAATAATCTCAATACCACTAAATAAGTAAACTTACTTTTACTTAATTTTGTCCATTATGCAAGTATATTTTGATAATGCTGCAACTACAGCGCTAGATCCAGAAGTCATTCGTGTCATGATAGACACCATGGAAAATAATTTTGGAAACCCTTCTTCTATTCATTCACATGGACGACAAGTAAAAACAATTGTTGAAAAGGCGCGTAAATCCATTGCGCAAATCTTACATACTTCTCCATCTGAAATTTTCTTTACCTCTGGTGGTACAGAAGCTGATAACATGGCAATTGTACGTTCTATTGTAGATTTTGGAATTACACATGCGATCACTACACCAATAGAACACCATGCTGTGCTTCATACATTAGAAGAATTGGAAAAATCAGGAAAAGTTCATCTCGACTTACTGCATGTAGATTCCACTGGTAATATTGATTTAAATCAATTAGAAGACTTACTCTCAAAAAACCCTAGAACTTTCGTTTCCATTATGCATGGTAACAATGAACTTGGAAATTTAAATGATATTGAAAAAATATCAGAAATATGTCAAAAGTATAAAGCAATCTTTCATTCTGATACTGTCCAAACTATGGGTCACTATCCACATGATCTAAGTAAGCTAAAAATTGATTTTATAACGGGAGCTGGACATAAATTCCATGGACCGAAAGGAGTTGGTTTTCTATACATTAATGCAAATACGAAAATCAAACCCATGATTTATGGTGGTGCACAAGAGCGTAATATGCGTGGTGGAACTGAAAATGTATATGGTATCGCAGGACTAGCAAAAGCCTTAGAACTGAGCTACGAACATATGGAAGAACATAGTGCTTACATACAGGGGTTAAAATCTTATATGATTGAACAATTGCAGATAGCAATTCCAGATATTAAATTTAATGGTGTCACTGAACCAAATAAAGCACTTTACACTGTTTTAAACGTATCATTTCCATGTACGGATATGGCAGATATGTTATTATTCAATCTAGATATTGCTGGTATTTCCTGTTCGGGTGGAAGTGCCTGTAGTTCTGGAACCGATATCGGATCACATGTACTAGGAGCTATAAGGGCGGACGGCACAAGACCTTCAGTACGTTTTTCTTACTGTAGAAACAATACAAAAGAAGAAGTAGACTTCGTTGTTAATCACCTCAAAGAGATCTGCAAATAGAAAAAAACTAAAAAGACCTTCAAAATTTGAAGGTCTTTTTTTGTTAATGTGATTTTATTAAAATGACTATTGTGTTAGTTTTTCTAACTTATAATTCTCTGCCAATTCTCCGACGATTTCATTACCTGATAAATCCAATTGCCAAAGTTTTGCCTTTTCACCCAGTTTGAATTTATAATCCACTCCTTCAAGTGTGATCACATTATTTTCAAATTTCCACTTTCCATCTTTGACAAATACTTCATCACTTTTATTAAGATATTTTGAGGTATAACTATAGGAAAAATTTTGGTTTAACTTTAAAACAGTTTCGATCCCGTCACAATCTGCACAAGGCATTACTCCGCTGTATGCTCCGCTCAATTCATATAGAGTAGCGCTTTGGTGATCTTGTTTGTCTTTAACTGCTTCAGCACCTTTACGTTGGTTATCACATGCAACAAAAACAAATAAGATACAGCATAATATAATAAATAGCCTTTTCATCTTCTTTAAAACTCTTTCTCAAATCTCCACAGAGATATAGACAAATTAAGTACCAAAAAGCAAGATTAAAATGTTAAAAAAATGTTAATATTCATCTTCATCATCTCCGTCCAGTAAACTTAATGCTCCGCGCAATTCACTTAACGCATGCATATTGCGTTTTTGTTGTGTTATGACCATACCTTTTTTATAAATATCTCGTGCATCTTCTACACGATTCATTTTCTCATAAAGTTTCCCCAAGTGGTAATAAGTTCCAACATAATCGGCATGATCACTTATCAGATCAGTATACCCCTTAAGCGCCTCATCTTGATTTCCTAATTTTAAATATTCGGTAGCCAAAGCATATTTCAAAAAAGGATCTTGTGGAGAATCTTTCAAAAACTCCTTCAATTGTTCTAAACGGTCTGACATTATGTATAGCTTTTAATTTTATACCGGTAAAGCTACAAATAATCAAAGAAGCTAAAAAGCTCATTTCGACAACAAATTACTATGCTAGCATACAAAAATGACAAACCATTGACGAATCATAAACTGTATAAAATTTAATCAACCTATAATAAAAAATACACATTTAATAAATAAAAATCTATTTAAAGACCATAAATTATCAATAAAATAATTTACATACCTTTATTTTAACAAAAACACAACTCAACATTCCATTGCAGACAGTATGGTACTCTCCCAAATTATCTTTACATTTAAAGTAAATTATATTAGGTTTGTATAAAACGGTAATAAATTATGAAAATATTAGTGTGTATAAGTAATGTCCCTGACACTACTTCCAAGATTACATTCACCAATGACAACACCGCTTTTAATAATGCTGGTGTGCAATACATAGTGAATCCTTACGATGAAATTGCTTTATCAAAAGCAATAGATTTGGCTGAAGGCGGTAAAGGCACCGTAACTGTTATTACAGTTGGGGACTCAAGTACTGAGGCTACTATCCGAAAAGCGCTAGCGACTGGTGCAGATAATGCAATACGAGTAAATGCCTTACCAAGAGATGCTTGGTTTGTTGCCAATCAGATTGCTCATTATGCAAAAGACAACAGCTTTGATCTTATATTAACCGGTAGAGAATCCATTGATTATAATGGAACTCAAGTAGGATCTCTCGTAGCTACGATCCTAAATATTCCTTCCGTTTCTATCAGTAAAAAACTAGATATTGACGGCAATAGCGCAACTGTAGAACGAGAAATCGAAGGTGGCAAAGAAGTTCTAACTTTAAATCTACCAGCTGTAATTGGTACAGCTGAAGGGGTAGCAGAAACAAAAATACCGAATATGAGAGGTATTATGACCGCTAGAACAAAGCCATTAGATGTAATTGAACCTATTGAAGTAGCTCAGTTGTCGCATATTGTCAAATTTGAAACTCCAGCTCCACGCGGTGCTGTCACTTTGGTTGATGCTGGAGATGTCGAAAAATTAGTTTCTCTTTTGCATGAAAAAGCAAAAGTTATTTAATCAACTCTAATCGTAAAGAATATGTCAATATTAGTATATGTAGAAAATACAGACGGTAAGTTCAAGAAATCGGCATTTGAGGTTGTTTCTTATGCTAATGCTATTGCAGAACAATCGGGAACTGAAGTTATTGCATTATCAATCGGTAATGTTGAAGAATCGCAATTAAGTGTTTTGGGTAAATATGGCGCAAGTAAGGTATTAAATGTCAATACAGAACAATTAAAGTCATTTGTAAACCAGGCTTACGCCGCTATCATCGTTGATGCAGCAAAATCATCAAGTGCATCAATAGTTGTATTGTCAAATTCCTTTTCTGGAAAGGGGTTAGCCCCGCGGGTTGCTGCGAAATTAGAAGCTGGTTTAGCAGACGGAGCTATTGAATTACCTACTGTAAATGGAGAAACTCTACAAGTCAAAACTGGAGCTTTTTCAGGCAAGGCCTTTGCTTATGTCGCTTTAACTTCGGCTGTTAAAGTAATTGCTGTCAATCCCAATTCATTTGAAGTAAAAGAGGCCGAAGGAACAGTAACTATTGAACCCTACTCTCCGAGTATAGATACTTCAGATTTTAGTACGATCGTTAAGGATATCATTAGAGCAACAGATAAAATTTCATTACCTGAGGCAGAAATTGTTGTTTCCGCGGGTAGAGGATTAAAAGGTCCAGAGAACTGGGGTATGATTGAAGAACTCGCTCATGTACTTGGTGCGGCTACAGCGTGTTCAAAACCGGTTTCTGACGCGGGATGGAGACCGCATTCAGAGCACGTTGGACAAACGGGAATAGCGGTAAGTCCCAATTTATATATTGCAATTGGTATTTCAGGAGCGATACAACATTTAGCAGGGGTTAGTGCTTCAAAAACAATTGTTGTGATCAACAAAGATCCTGAAGCTCCGTTTTTCAAAGTAGCAGATTATGGAATTGTCGGAGACGCATTTGACGTTATTCCTAAATTAATCACAGCTTTAAAAGCTTATAAAGGAATATAAAGGTCCTGAATAAAAAACTCCATTAGCAATTTATTTGTTAATGGAGTTTTTTTTATTCCAAATTATTTTTTCATTTTCTACTTTGAAACATCCTATTACAGAGCATATAGTGATTACCAGAGCATAATCTTTTAAGCCATTTAAAATAGGTATTCATGAATAAAATTACCTTTATATCTCCCTGATTATATTGCTTATCTAAGCAAATTTATCTAAATTTGTAAACCGTAAAGGTATCATAATGAAGAAAATCAAGTTAGACATTATTGGACTATCCTACAGTCAGACACAATCAGGTGCATATGCATTGGTACTTGGTGAGTCTGGAGGTAATCGCCGTCTTCCCATTATAATAGGGAGTCACGAAGCTCAAGCTATTGCGATTAGAATAGAAAAGATGGTTCCAAGTCGTCCTCTAACACATGATTTATTTCAGAATTTTGCAAAAGCTTTTCAAATTAATATACAGGAAGTCCTTATCTATAATTTAATAGAAGGCATTTTTTATTCTAAAATCATCTGTTCAGATGGAGAGAAAACTGTAGAAATCGATGCCCGAACTTCAGATGCTGTTGCACTGGCTGTACGTTTTGGAACACCCATTTATGCTTACGACTTCATCTTATCATCTGCCGGCATCGTTATCGAAGGCAACGAGTTTGCCTTTCTTGAAAACCTCGAAAATGCAGTAAATGCTGAAATCGTTGAAGATGATGTCAAAGAAGAAACGTCAAAAATTGAAAATCCTTTCTCAAGTCTTACTGATGAACAATTAAAAACGGTTCTCGAACAATCCCTTCATGATGAAAACTATGAGCAGGCTGCATTAATCCGTGATGAGATATCACGTAGAAAATAAGGTCACAATCATCGACAGAAAAACAAACTCAACTCTATATTACTTATGTCTATTAAATTAAGGTTGACCATTATGAACTTCCTCCAATTTTTTGTGTGGGGAGCGTGGTTAATTACAATAGCAAATTACTGGTTTGGTACTAAGCAATGGGACGGTACCCAGTTTGGAGCTATATTTGCAACAATGGGTTTTGCCTCTTTGTTTATGCCTACTTTAATGGGAATTATCGCAGACAGATGGGTTAACGCTGAAAAACTGTATTTGGTATTACATCTTTTATATGCGGCGGTACTCTTTTATCTACCACAAATAAATGATCCTGTTACTTTTTTCTATGCGATGCTCCTTGCCATGTGTTTCTACATGCCAACCCTTGCCCTATCAAATTCCATCGCATATACTGTGCTCACTCAAGGGAAATATGACTTGGTAAAGGCTTTCCCCCCAATCCGTGTGTGGGGAACTATTGGTTTTATTGCAGCCATGTGGATTGTTAACTTGACAGGCAGTAAAGCAACAGGTATGCAATTTTATATTGCCGGAGCCTCTGCAGTAGGTTTAGGATTGTTTTCTTTTTCTATTCCTAAATGTCCACCTAGAAATATCAAAAGCGAGCAATCATCTCTGGTACGTACACTAGGTCTGGAAGCTTTCAAATTATTTGGAAATTATAAGATGGCTTTGTTTTTTATCTTTTCTATGTTTTTAGGGGCTGCACTTCAGTTGACAAATGCATATGGAGATGTATTTTTAGATGAGTTTAAATTCTTTCCTAAATATACAAATTCGTTTGTAATCAAATACTCAACGATCATCATGTCAATTTCACAGATATCTGAGACACTATTTATTCTTGCCATACCATTTTTCTTAAAACGATTTGGAATTAAAAAAGTTATGCTGATATCCATGTTTGCTTGGGTATTGCGTTTTGGTCTATTTGCTTATGGCGATCCATCTTCTGGTTTATGGATGATTATATTATCATGTATCGTATATGGTATGGCTTTTGATTTCTTTAATATTTCAGGCTCCTTATTTGTAGAAACATCCACTAGTTCACAAATAAGAAGTTCAGCTCAGGGCCTATTTATGATGATGACCAATGGTTTTGGTGCAGTATTTGGCAGTTTAGTTTCAGGATGGATCATCGATAAATATTTCTCCATTTCATTTACTAATGTAAAACAGCTCGCGTCATTTTTAGATACAGATGTAAATAATAGTAAATTAGTCAATTTTGTTAAAGAAAGAGGACTCTCCATTAGTGAAAATGGTTTATTCGATACAAATTTGATACTTAAAGACTGGCATCATATCTGGTTAACATTTTCGCTTTATACTTTGGTTTTAGCAGTTCTTTTTGCTATTCTTTTCAAACATAAACACGATAAAAACATGCCTTTAGGCGCTAAATAATAAAAAAAGCCATTCTGTCGAATGGCTTTTTTTATATTTGTAGATGCAGTTATCTACTACAGACTATTTAGAAGAAATAAATAAACAATCTCAATCAAAATTTTACGATTGGTCCTATCACAAACTTTTACAGGCAGGTTTCAATAGTGAATGGGCACATACCATCAATTCCATCGTTCTTCTATTTTTAGTTATTCTAATTTTATTAATTATAGACTTTATAGCCCGAAAGGTAATCCTTTCTGTTGTAACCCGTTTTATAATAAAATCGAAAAACTCAATAGATGATTATCTGATAAAAAATAAAACGCTGAAATACATCAGCCACTTCATTCCACTTTTCATTGCCCAGCAGATCAGTCCAATCATATTTCTAGGATTTCCAAATTGGTTAAAAGCGATTAATAAAGGGATAGAGATCTTGCTAGTTTTAAACATTATGCTCATTGTGCATTCTGCATTAAAAACACTACGTGATATCCTGAAAACTCGAAAAAGCTTTGCTGACAAACCATTGGAAAGTTATTTGCAAGTTTCACAGATTGTCTTAATCTGTATTGGAGGAACAATTACTTTTTCTATCTTAACAGGTATTTCTCCGCTATCATTTTTGGTCTCGCTAGGAGCTGCCTCTGCCATTTTAATGTTGGTTTTTAAAGACACCATCCTTGGCTTTGTCGCAAGCATATCCGTTTCTGCAAATGACTCCATACGGGTGGGGGACTGGATTGAAATGCCAAAACATAATGCCGATGGAACAGTTATCGAAATCAACCTAAATAATGTGAAGGTGCAAAATTTTGACAAAACGATCACAACGATACCCACGCATACTTTATTGATTGATTCTTTTAAAAATTATAGAGGTATGCAGACCTCTGGTGGGCGAAGAATAAAAAGGGCAATAAATATTAAGATTTCGACTATTCGGTTTATGACTGAAGAAGAGATCAAAGACTTAGAGAGGATTCAAATTCTTAAACCTTTTATTGAGCAACGTAGATTAGAAATTAGTGAATATAACAATAGAAGTCAAGCCGATCAGTCCATGCCGGTAAATGGGCGCAAAATGACAAATATCGGTCTGTTTAGAGCTTATGCGACAGCCTATATTAGACAGAATCCAAACATAAACAAGGATATGATCAGTATGGTACGTCAGATGGATCCGACAGAACATGGAGTACCATTAGAAATATACGTATTTTCAAATGATACCCGCTTTGAGATATATGAAGGTATCCGATCTGATTTATTTGACCATTTATTTGCTGTCATTACATACTTCAAACTAGAAGTTTTTGAAAGTCCTGCATCTGATGATCTGCGTAACTTAAGTATCAAAATAGATCATACACATTTACAATAAAAAAAGAAAAGGTAATCTTCTCCAAGATTACCTTTCTTTTTAAAAACAAACTAAATTTCTGGGTGTGTTTCCCAACAGACCCCACATTAACCCTTTACTATATGAATCAAAAATTACTCTGATACAAATATAAAGTTGTCATATTAAGCAATCCTTAACTAAAGTTTAATCTTTCATCATTATTTATAAAAAAAAGCAACCTTAAAAAGGTTGCTTCACGGTTTTATATGGTTATCTACTATTTTGTTTTATTTACAACCTCAATTTCCTTTACAGCTGTATGTATCCGGTTAAATAAATCAGTGGCTTTCACTTCAATTTTATATTTTCCTGCCTTTAACTTTGGCAATTTCAATCTCCATAAGTGAGAACTATTAGTACCATCAGAAGGCCTTCTTCCCTCTTTATAATCGGTTGCTAGGTCATACTGCTTAACCGCATCATCAAAGGATGGATCAACTTCTTTGACCTGATCCATTTCTTTCCATTGACTATCATTTATACGATATAATACTTGATCACCTTCTTTTCCAATAAAAAAATTTGCATAAACTGGGTATCGTTGTACATATTTTTGATCTACAATTGATGGTCCAGATAGTGCAATTTGATAAGCCTCATCTTTCCCTACCACCTTATAATCAAATGTATATTGATTATTTTTAATATTTAAAATAGCATAACCTTTTGGGGTACCATCTCGCATGGTCGATACAGGTATTCCATTTTCATCCAGTTCTCCAGAGTACCAATCGCCAGAAGTTGTTCCTACATTATATTCATGGTGCGGTTTTGATTGCTTCCAGCCATCCTTAGCGCCAAAGAAATTTTGTTGCTGGAAATGTGTATGAGCCGATAAAGAAAGTGTGTGAGGAAATTCACTTAAAATATCAAATAATCGATCACGATCTTCAGTACGGAAAACTTCAGAATTTTCATGTTCAAGCGGGATGTGAAAAGCCAATATAATTAACTTATCTTTTGGTACAAACTTCAGATCATTGGCAATAAACTCCAATTGATCTTTACGCAAACCTCCTTTATATCCTTTTCCTGTATCAGTATTAGGATAAATAATATCATCAAGAACTAAAAAGTGAGCATTTCCATAATTAAAAGAATAAGTTGCGGGACCAAAAGAAGCTTCAAAAGCTTCATCCGAATAGCTATCTTCTTTTGTATCAAAATTTAAATCATGATTACCAATTACATTAAACCAGGGTAAACCCATTAATGAAATTGTACTTTTATATGCCGGATGCAATGACAAATCATTACCAACCAGATCTCCTAAGCTGATCCCAAACACAGCAGCATTTTTATTGGATACCCGATCAATAATTCCCCTTTTAAAATAATCCATTTCAGTCATATCATAAGCTTGCGGGTCTCCAAATACAAACGCAGAAAAATCTCTTGATTCAGATTGAGCTGTCAAACCAAAATTGATGTCCTTAGGTAATTTTCCAGTAGGTGAAACTCCCTTATAGGTCAATTCGGGACTTCCCTGAGGTTTATGTATATAATAAAATTGTGGTTGATTTGCTGTACTAAGCGGTAGTGCATAATCAGCAGGTTTAATAACAAAAATAATATTGTCTTCATCAACAGGCAATTTATATTGACCCTGAGCATCAGTTTGAACGACCTCTACCCCATTACTCACAGAGACATTTGGTATACCCCGTTCTTTTTTATCAAGAATTCCATTTTTATTGATATCATCAAAAACAACACCTTTTGCAATTTCCTGAGCACTAACCGTGTAATTTAAAGATAAAGCTGTTGCAACAGCAAAAATATTTTTCATTTGAATATATAGCATAATTAAAGCCGAAGCTAATACTCTAATATGAATCAATAGTCACCTGATGTTTAACAAACTGTTAATTTATATACAAAAAAGGGATAATCATATGATTATCCCTTTTTTTGTATATAATATTTTATTTTATCTACTTAACGTTCGATCTAGATTGAGCCGCGGCTAATATTCGGTTGACTTCATCGATCATAGATTTTCCTGCATTTCGCATTTTTTCATTACCAGCAAAATCAGCGTCCATCGTGACTTTTTTTGATTTGTCTTTATAATTCATCTCTAAATAAAAACGAGGCGTTTCTGTTTCAGGATTTACTTTTGCTTCAGGTCCCGTCATGTCATCATCTAAATTCCAAAAACCTAATTCTTGAGCTTTTCGATGTAAGTAAAGCAAATCATCTTTAGTCATGCGAACGGTATCACGCTCTATCTCGTTTGTTTTGGTCACATACTGAAAAATTCCAGTTTTTGAATCATACTGATTATCCATATGATTAGGCTCACCGTATCGAAAGACCACAGACTGAAAATCTGTGAAACGGAAAGGCGCATTGCTAATCATATTACTGTAGTAGTAAACACAGTAAATTAGAAATGGTACAACAATACATAAACCCAAAAAAATCTTTTTACCCTTGATACTCATCTTTATTTTAGTTTTTGACAAAAATAAGGATTAAAATAGCTTTATAAAGTTTTATCTATTATTTGACATAAAAAAGGGAATTCGTATTACCTATCAGGATTTTGGTGTTCCAGCATTCGTGAAATATTTGGCGTACCACGAATCTTTTAAGTCAGAAATAATAACACCTTTTTTTGTCGATACATGCACAAATTTATTATTATGCAGATATACGCCAACATGATCCACATTACGTCCCCCGAACGAAAAAAACACCAAATCACCTTCTTTAAGCTGGGAATTTCGCTTGCTCTTAATTGCACCATCCATATCTCTGGATGAACGAGGTAAATTCTCTTTATATACTTTAAGATATAATATATTAACAAAACCTGAACAATCTACCCCTCTTTTTGTTGCACCTCCCATACGATGTGGTATACCCATCCATTCATCAATAAAAGAATAAAGCGTAGGATTGAGTTCCTTTTTCTTTACTTGCAAAAGATCTACGTAATTATCTAATGAACTTGTACTATAATTCTTACCCCTAGCTTCACTGGCATCTGTCAAAACTGCACTGCTGTGGCCACTGTTACTGTTCACCTTTTTCTTAACTGAACAACTACTGAGTAAAAGTATCACGCTGAAAAAAAATAATATATTACGTTTTATAGACATATCAAGAATAAATGTTAGGTAAATGTAATAAAACCAAATTTAACTGGCAAACAAGCCCTTCTTTCTTCATATCTCTTTTCAAATTGTAATTTTGTCGGAATTTGTAAAATATAATATGGAAAAATTAAAAGGTGCTATTGCTGTATTTGTCGGTGCAAGTAGTTTTGGACTGTTGTCAACATTTGTTAAAAAAGCATATGCGCAAGATTACACTTTAGGGCAAGTAACTGGAGTACAAGCTATTTTTGGAATGATTATATTATGGGCAGTTTATCTGCTCATTCAGTTGCTAAACCCAAAAGCAAATCATGGTTTCTCTAAAAAATCTAATAAATGGAAAATTGTTATCAGTGGTATTTCTACAGGTCTAGTAAGTTTAGTTTATTACAAATGCGTTCAATTAGTGCCTGCTTCATTGGCGATTGTTCTATTGATGCAATACATCTGGATAGGAACGTTAATTGAATATATTATATTCAAAAATAGACCTACCAATCGTCAATTGATTGGTATTGCAATTGTACTTATAGGAACTGTATTTGCAACAGGTCTTATTGAACAAGGAATCGATAAACTCAATTGGACCGGCATTACCTACGGCGTATTAGCGGCAACTGCTTATGCAGTATTTCTAATTGTTAACGGACGAGTTGGAAATGACTATCCGCCAGTTCAAAAAAGTGCATTAATGGTCACTGGATCCTGCATCATGATCTGTTCCATCTTTCCGCCAACATTTTTGATATCGGGAGCTTTAGGTGACAGCATATGGCATTTCGGACTTATTCTTTCTTTCTTCGGAACTGTTATTCCACCATTATTATTTGCTTATGGAATTCCTAAAATCGGTTATTCTCTAAGTGGTATTTTAAGTTCTGCAGAACTACCAGTAGCAACTGCTATGTCATACTTCATACTTAAAGAAGCTGTAAGTCCTGTTCAATGGATAGGTGTATTCATGATATTAGCAACCGTCATTTGGTTAAATGCTAAAAAAGAAAAAGTCGCATAACGACAAGGGCTCAATTCGATTAGAATTGAGCCCTTATCTTTTATATCATCTAGCATTAGTGTGCTAATATTTCTTTTAACTCTACTATTTCAACTTCACAACCGTCTGTAATCGATAAGAATTTTACATGTGCAACTTCGTTGACCAGCAAAGGATCGTAGGCTGTACGAACTTTCACATAATTTTTGGAGAAACCATGCATATATCCGTCCTTCTCATCACTCTCAAAAAGTACTTCGCCTACTTTATCCAATTGTTTCTCATAGAAAGCACGACGCTTTTTCTCTGACAAAATGTGTAGCATTTTACTACGGTCACTGCGCTGAGATCCAGGGACTGCCCCTTCCATCTGTGCAGCTATTGTATTTTCACGTTCAGAATAAGTAAAGACATGCAAATAGGAAATGTCCATGTCATTTAAAAAATTGTAAGTGTCTATAAAGTCTTCACGAGTCTCTCCAGGAAACCCCACAATGACATCAACGCCAATACAGCAATCCGGCATTAATTCCTTAATCTTCTCCACACGCTGTGCATAAAGCTCCCGCTTGTAACGGCGGCGCATCATACTCAATACTTTATTATTTCCAGACTGTAAAGGCATATGAAAATGTGGAACAAAACGTTTTGATTGTGCTACAAATTCAATAATCTCATTGGCCAAAAGATTTGGCTCTATCGAAGAAATACGGATACGGTCTATTCCTGACACTTCGTCCAAAGCCTTTACAAGGTCTAAGAATTTATCTTGTCGTTTACCGTCTCGAATACCAAAATCACCGATATTTACACCCGTTAGCACAATTTCTTTTACGCCAGATGCCGCAATTTCCTCGGCTTGAAGTACGATATCCTCAATTTTCCCCGAACGGCTTGCTCCACGAGCAAGAGGAATTGTACAAAAAGTACAAGAATAATCACATCCATCTTGTACTTTTAGGAATGTACGCGTACGGTCACCGATTGAATATGCAGATACAAATTGATTGGTTTCATCAATTGGTGCATTATGAACAACAGCCTTCTCGTTTTTTGTCAGATCATTGATATGTTCGATAATATTGAACTTTTCTGCGGCACCTAAAACCATATCCACTCCCGGAATTTCAGCAATCTCAGCTGGTTTCAACTGCGCATAACAACCGACAATGGTGATATAAGCATTAGGTGAATATTTAAGTGCTTCCTTTACTACCTTGCGACATTTCTTATCTGCATGATCCGTTACTGAACATGTATTAATAACATAAACATCTGCCGCACTATTGAATGGCGTGGTTTCATAACCCGCATCTTGAAAGACACGACCTATGGAGGATGTTTCTGAAAAATTCAATTTACATCCTAAGGTATAGAAAGCTACTTTTTTACTCATAATGATTTTGCAAAAATACAACAAAAAGCTCCAAATGAAAATTCTTAATTCTGATTTAAACGCTTTTCAATTAATTATGAGATTTTAATGATCCAAAATTTAACAATATCAGTTTTGATTTCTTTATTTTACCGTCTTTCTTTACATTGCTATGATAGTGTAACACATATGAAAATGATGTGCACACTTTTATAAATTTTCATGAGAATACTTCAAAAAATCTTACCTTCGTATAGAATATTACATGATTATACAGCGAGCATCTTTGTTGGTATATTACAGCCAAAAAGACGCTGTTTGTTAATCACAAAATAAATAAAAGCAACTATTTACAATGAAACAATATATTGACTTACTAAAGCACGTATATACAAACGGGGTTATTAAAACTGACCGTACTGGAACTGGAACTAAAAGTGTATTTGGATATCAGATGCGTTTCAATTTAAAGGAGGGCTTTCCACTTGTTACGACAAAAAAATTACATTTAAGATCAATTATCCATGAATTGATCTGGTTTTTGAAAGGTGAAACAAACATCAAATATTTAAAAGACAATGGTGTCAGTATCTGGGATGAGTGGGCTGATGAAAATGGTAATTTAGGTCCTGTTTATGGATCACAATGGCGTTCATGGCCAACTCCTGATGGAGGCCATATCGATCAGATTGAAAAAATAATCAAGCAATTGAAGACTTCACCCGATTCAAGAAGAATCATTGTGTCTGCCTGGAATGTTGCAGAAATTGAAAATATGGCTTTACCTCCTTGTCATGCATTTTTTCAATTCTATGTTGCTCCTGCTGATCCTGAAAATGGAATCTTAAAACCACAGTTGTCTTGTCAGCTATATCAAAGAAGTGCAGATATCTTTCTAGGTGTACCATTTAATATTGCATCTTATGCTTTATTAACCATGATGGTGGCACAGGTTTGTGATATGGAAGCCGCTGAATTTATTCACACCTTAGGAGATGCCCATATATACAGTAATCACTTCGAACAAACAGAATTACAATTGAGCCGTGAACCAAAGGCTTTACCTCAATTAAAAATCAATCCAGAAGTAAAAGATATCTTTGATTTTAAATTTGAGGACTTCGAGTTGTTAAATTATGAATCCCATTCGCATATTAAAGCTCCTGTAGCAGTTTAAAAAGAATCTTCTTTATATACATGTGTAACCTATAGAAATGAGTAAACTTAAAATAACATTAATTGTCGCCGCTACTGAAAATAATGTAATCGGTAAAGGAAATAAAATGCCTTGGCATTTACCAAATGATCTTAAATATTTCAAAAAAAACACACTTGAACATAGTGTGGTTATGGGGAGAAAAACTTTTGAGTCTCTTGGTAAACCATTACCAGATCGCAGAAATATTATCTTGACAAGAGACATGACCGCAAAATCTGATGATGTGGATATCGCCAATAGCTTTCAAGAAGTATTAAATTATTGCAGAGATGAAAGAGAGATCTTTGTTATTGGTGGTGGCGAAATATTTAAACAAACGTTACCATTCGCAGATAAAATATTATTGACCAGGTTGCATACAACTATTGATGGAGATGCTTACTTTCCAGAATTACCAGCACATGAATGGATATTAGAAAGCGAAGACACGCATGAAAAAGATGAAAAACATGCTTTTGACTATAGCTTTCAGGTGTACGTCAGAAAATAAAGATAAAGGCTTCTCTAATTGTAAGAAGCCTTTATTGTAAACCATCCTTTCGAAAATCAGTATACTAAATCCAATTATGCATAAATTTCTAACATTTTTTTTCATCAGTATCATTCCTTACTCCTTTGCTCAAAAAATGGATACAATTTACCTCGAAAAATTATTACAAGGCCATCCCGAATTGTTTCAAAAGATCTTAGATCACCCGAGTAAAAATGAAGTTCAAATTCTCTATACGCAAATTGATCGGGATAAAAATAATGTGCCACATTTTAAATCATTCAGTTATAGATTAAATCCAAACTGGTATTTCTATCCTGCCAGCACAGTTAAGCTCCCAACGGCAATCCTAGCATTAGAAAAAATAAATGAGCTAAAGATTGCTGGATTATCAAAAGATACACCGTTAAGAATCGACTCTTCTTATGAGAAACAAACAGCTGTTGTACAAGATGAGTCTGCTAAAAATGGTCTCCCGTCAGTTGGTCAATATATTAAAAAAATCCTTTTGACAAGTGACAATGACGCACAGAACAGACTTTTCGAATTTATCGGACGTGCTGAATTGAATAGCAAATTACAAAAGCATGGCGCACAAAACTCACGCATTGTCAATAGACTGGCCATAGGTGACAAAGGTGTCTGGGCAAAACACACCAATCCCATTACTTTCTACTTAGAAGATAAAACCCTCTATAAACAGGATGCCCAATTTGATCCAAACGACTACCCTATTAAGCTAGAAAATACTCGTCAAGGAAAAGGTTACATGAATGACAAAGACGAGCTTATTCATGAACAATGGAGTTTTGAAGGGTTAAATGTTTACCCGTTAGATGATCAGCAACTGATCATGAAAAAATTACTTTTCCCGGAAGCTTTCGATGCTCGCAAAAGATTCAAATTAACAAATGATGATTATTCATTTTTGTACGACTACATGTCGCGTTATCCGTTTGAGTCGGATTACCCTAAATATGACACAACTGAATTCTGGCCGACATATAGTAAATTGCTTTTTTATGGCCGTGATAAAAAGGCAACAATAAATCCAAATATTCGCATTTTCAATAAATATGGAGATTCCTATGGTTATAATATTGATAACGCATACATTGTTGATTTTGAAAAGGGGATAGAGTTCCTATTGGCTGTAGTAATCCAATCTAATGAAAATGGAATTTATAATGATGGAATCTACGAGTATGAAACTGTCACCTACCCATTTCTAAAAAACATAGGCCAAATTATCTACCAGGAAGAACTCAAAAGAACGAAAGAATTTAGACCTGATCTAACGAAATTTGATTTTAGAAAATAAAAAAAGTTACATTACATGAAGTTGTAATGTAACTTTTAAAATCTCATACTGAAGTTATTTTTTTAGCGCCACTTCGATTAAATTACCGTAAAACTCTTGTTCCGTCAATCCTGCCGCGCGGACTTGTTGAGGAATAAAACTTTGGGGAGTTTGCCCTGGAATGGTATTGATTTCAATAAAATAAAACTTATCCGTATCGTTTTCCAAAAAGAAATCAATACGGACCATTCCTTTACAATTCAATCGCACATAAATATCTTTTAAAATCTTTCCTATACGCAATTGCTGATTTACATCCAGATCCGCTGGTGTAATTTCTTCTGTAAGCCCGGGAATATACTTTGCCTCAAAATCAAAAAACTCACGTGTTGTTTTCACTTCAGTAGCCGGTAAAACAACCAATTCCCCGTCGACATTACGATAAATACCTTCCGAAAATTCACGGCCGTTTACAAACTCCTCAACAATAACCTGGCTACCGGTGTTTTCAGCATCAAAAGCTTTATCAATGGCTACTTTTAGTTCATCTGCCACTTTTACTTTGGTCATACCTATACTACTACCTCCAGCATTAGGTTTTACAAAATAAGGCAGGGATAATTTATCTTCTACTAGCTCAACGGCTTGAGCTCGTTGATTTTCAAACAATAAGACAGATTTAGCTAAAAACAAATCATTAAGATCTGCCAAAATCGCTTTTGTATATCCCTTATTCATTGTTAGCGCCGAAGTCAACGCATCACATGATGTATAAGGTATGCCAACTAAGTCAAAATAGCTCTGTAATCGCCCATCTTCACCGGGTGAACCATGAACCATTATAAAAGCCAATTCAAACTGAACAATACTATCATCAAGCACTAAAGTAAAATCTTCTTTATTGATTGCATGCTTTATTCCTGAATCACTAACATAAAACCATGCATCTTTGGTAATCGTAATTTGATAGATATCGTACTTATTGTGATCAAGCTGTGAGTATACAAATGCAGAACTTTTAAAAGAAACTTCTGCTTCACCTGTATAACCTCCAGTTATTAATGCTATTTTTGTTTTCATAAAATTATCGTGATTCTTCTAACAAATATAATTTGCTATACACAGAAAAACGAATATTTTTGTTCAATATTTAAAAGGGCAGATATTGAACAAAAATAGTGGCTTTAATCTTGCTTAGAAAATATACGATAAAATGATTTTTTAAAGAAATATAAATGTCAAAAATATTACAGTATTTAAAAACGAATACGTTTAGAAACAACATTCTAATCGCTATTGGATTTGTTTTAGCAATTTTCCTATTCATCTATCTTGGTTTAAAAGTATATACCAAACACGATGAATCGATAGAAGTTCCACAAGTAAAAGGCTTACATATTAATGCTGCTATCTCAGCATTAGAAAATGCGAACTTGGAATATCAAATTGATTCCGTTTATCAAATGGATGCTAAACCAGGTCTAGTAATTGAACAAGATCCCGAAGCTAAATTTCATGTAAAAAGCGGACGTACAATCTACTTAACTATTATTACACAGGTAGCTCCTGAAATCGCGTTTCCAAAAATCAAGGATAAAACATTAATTGAAGCATCCTCTATACTAAAAAACCATAATTTACGTATAGGTGATACAACTTATATTGCAGACATAGCAAGAGATATTGTTTTAGATGCCCAATTTGCAGGGCAATCTATTCGTGATGGCAGAATGATTCCAAAAGGATCTAAAATTGATTTAATATTGGGTAATGGTCAGGGCGCAAATGAAGTTCAAATACCGGATTTATCAGGATTGACTGTTACGGAAGCAAAATTTGCATTACAGGGAATAGGATTATCTTTGGGTACGGTGACTTACGATATTGGCGTGTCGGATACGAGTACAGCCCGTGTTATCACACAGTTTCCTGGTTTAGAGACCGGGATCACGAGTATTGGATCCAAAGTGGATCTTACGTTGTCCAATACTGTCCCTGCTACTCCACCAGTAACAGCTCCTTCTTCACCGCAAAAACAAAAAACAAATCCATAAATATGGAAAATAAAAAGAGAATACCAAATTGGTTAAAAATCATTGCACTCCTAATCTTTATTATTGGAGGATATTTCGGCTGGACAGCTTACACCACTTTCCTAGCATCAAATGTTACAGATAATCAAAAATACCTGTATATCAATACAGGTGATACTTATTTACAAGTATTACAAAAAATAAAAGATCAAAAAATAGTGGAAGATCCAAATAGTTTTGATCGCGCTGCTAAATATCAGAATTATACGGAGAGTGTTAAGCCTGGTCGTTATGCTTTGACTCCAGGAATGAACAACCGAAGATTTATCGGTAATTTGAGAGGAGGCTATCAAGATGCTGTTAAATTTAGATTCGAAAATATCCGCTTAAAGGAAAACTTTGCTGGTAAACTTGCAGAAAATTTCGAGGCTGACTCTATCACGTTCTTAAAACTATTAAATGATGAGAATCTAGCAAAGTCATACGGTTTTACTAAAGATAATTTCATTGCAATGTTTATTCCAAATACATATGAACTTTATTGGAATACTGCGCCCGAAAAATTATTTGCACGTTTTCATGATGAATGGGAAAAATTTTGGACAAAAGATCGCTTAGCAAAAGCAAAAGCAATCAACCTGACACCACAGGAAGTTAGTTCTCTTGCTGCCATTGTTAAAGGTGAAGCACTTCACAAAGACGAAATGCCCGCTATCGCCGGGTTATATCTCAACAGATTACAAAAAGGAATGCTTTTACAGGCTGATCCGACAGTTATTTTTGCCACTCAAGATTTTACTATCCGACGTGTATTGAATAAACATTTAAGAACTGATAATCCATATAATACCTATATCTATAAAGGTCTTCCTCCAGGTCCTATTATGATGCCTAGTATTGTTGCCATAGATGCTGTATTAAATTATAAGCATCACGACTATATTTATATGTGTGCTAAAGAAGACTTTTCTGGATACCATGCTTTTGCTACTAATGTCGCTGAACATCAAATAAACGCCCGCAAATTTCAAAAAGCATTAGACGAACGAAATATCAAAAAATAGTATGTTTCAATTCGAATATCAAACACGTGTACGGTATGCAGAAACCGATCAAATGGGTTATGTGTACTATGGAAACTACGCTGCATTCTACGAAATAGCTCGAACCGAAATGCTACGAAGCACCGGAATCTCTTACCGTGAACTGGAGGAGATGGGTGTTATGCTACCGGTTATGGAGATGAAATGTAAATACATTAAACCTGCACGTTACGATGATTTAATAACGATTAAAACTACAATCAGAAAAAAACCTGCAGTAAGAATAGTTTTTGAATATGAACTGTTCAATGAAAAAGAAGAGCTCCTAAATACAGGTGAAACAACACTCGTATTTGTTGATATCAGTAAGAACAAACCCACAATGCCACCCGCCATTTTTCTTGAAAAAATGGCGCAATACTTTGAATAAACATGTCCAATATTCATCAATACTTATTGAAATTAAAACCTTACAATCAAGTTATTGAATGGAGTAAAGGAGTGATTTTACCTGGATTTGGATCTTTGCCTCTCTATACTGTAGCCATATTCTTTTTTCAAGAAATATCTCGTGACTCTATTTTAAGCAAAGCATCATCACTTTCTTATAGTTTCATGCTGGCTATTTTTCCGGGGATCATCTTTCTATTTACATTGATCCCTTATATACCAATAGACAATTTTCAAGAACAGCTTTTAGATTTTTTGGAAGTAGTCATTCCACATAATGCTTATGAAGTAGTCGAGACTACATTAGAAGACATTATTAAAAATCAGAATGGAGGACTTTTATCTTTCGGTTTTATATTGGCAGCTTACTTTGCTACCAATGGAATGGCCTCCATGATGCGGGCTTTCAATAAGGCTTCTCTTATTGCTGAAAAACGTACGTGGATAAAACGTAGAATGATTGCGCTTGGACTCGCTTTTTTGATTATAACAGCCTTAACCATAGGAATGACTATATTTACTTATGCTGGCATTGTTGTTAATTATCTTAAAGATAGTATTGCTATAACCAATAGTTTCTGGGCCTTTGTCATAAAGGCGGCTCGTTGGTTCGTCATATTCGGTATATATTTCTTTACTGTGAGCTGCCTTTATAAATTTGCACCAACATCTTCCCGTCGCTGGAAAATATTTAGCCCCGGAGCAACTTTAGCTACTATTTTAGCTATTCTAACTTTCTCCGGATTCGCATTCTATATCAACCACTTTGGCACGTACAATAAGCTATATGGGTCTATTGGAACTTTAATTGTCATCATGATCTGGATGTATCTCAATACATTAATATTACTGATAGGTTACGAACTAAATGCGGCCATTGCTCTGTCCAAACAAAGTATTAAAATCGTAAGGCCAAAAACCTACAATTCATTCAGAGCAAATAACGAAAATTTATAGTTCGGCTTGAGATATCGTCTATTTTTTAAAAATTAGTTTATTACAATATAAATCGGAACAGCTGTTCAATCTTCTTATTAATTCTGCTTTTAAATATCGGCTACCAGAAAAAAGGCACAATCCCCTATCTCCCTCTAAATCAACAAAATTCATAGCCCCTATTTTTTACGTTACAATTCGATCATACTGCTCAATAATTTCTCAAATGTACTTGTACAACCAAATCAAAGTAATTTACACCCTACAATAACTCCTAGATTGGAACAATTGATAGGAACATACGCCCCAATTCCATATGGAAGAGTCATAATTCAATTATGTTTTAGCAGTGGATTTCACTCGAAATTGCCAGCAATTCCATAAATGTGGATAACAATTTAAAAAAAAATAGATATAAATACTTGTTAATAAAAGTTTTTCGTATTTTTGCAGTCCCTACAATGTGGGGAAAAGGAGAAAAAATAATTAATGGCAAAAAAACAAGAAGTAGAAAAAGAGTTAGCAGCGAAAAACGCGGAGCTACAAGGCGCTGACACCAAAGTGGTGAAAGACACAGAAAAAATTGAATCAGAGGCTGATTCAAAACTAATCGAAGAAATCAAATCTAACACATGGATCACTCCAGAAGGCGAATTCGACTGGGATGCTAGTGATAAAGGTTTCGGAAATTACAGCGAGGCTGAGCGCGCTAAATTAGAAGAACAATACGCAGGTACTTTCAACCAAATCAATCAAGGTGAAATTATCGAAGGTACTGTTGTTTCTATCAACAATAAAGACGTTGTCTTAAATGTTGGTTTCAAATCTGATGGTTTGGTTTCATTATCTGAATTCCGTGACTTACCAGAATTGGCAGTTGGTGACGTAGTTGACGTTTTTGTAGAGTCGCAAGAAGATGCTAATGGACAATTAGTATTATCTCGCAAACGTGCTAAAACTCAAAAATCTTGGGAAGCTATCAATGAAGCATTGGAAAATGATGCTATCATTAACGGTTTTGTTAAAAGTCGTACTAAAGGTGGTCTTATCGTTGATATCAAAGGTGTTGAAGCATTCTTACCTGGATCTCAAATCGATATTAAACCTATCCGTGATTACGATATCTACGTAGGTAAAACAATGGAATTCAAAGTTGTTAAAATCAACCACGAATTTAAAAACGTTGTCGTATCACACAAAGTATTAATTGAAAACGATTTAGAGAACCAAAAATCTGAAATCGTATCTAAATTAGAAAAAGGTCAAGTATTAGAAGGTACTGTTAAAAATATCACTGACTTCGGTGTGTTCATCGATTTAGGTGGTGTTGATGGTTTACTTCACATTACTGATATTTCATGGGGTCGTATCGAGCATCCAAAAGAGGTATTATCATTAGATCAAACTATTAACGTAGTTGTTTTAGATTTTGATGATGAGAAAAAACGTATCGCTTTAGGCTTGAAACAACTTTCTGAGCATCCTTGGGAATCTTTAGATAAAGACTTAGCTGTTGGTTCTAAAGTAAAAGGTAAAATCGTAACAGTTGCTGATTACGGTGCTTTCTTAGAAATCATCCCGGGTGTTGAAGGTTTAATTCACGTTTCTGAAATGTCTTGGTCTCAAAACTTACGTTCTCCACAAGAGTTCTTAAAAGTAAGCGATGAAATCGAAGCTGAGATCTTAACTTTAGATCGCGAAGAGCGTAAAATGAGCTTAGGTATCAAACAATTAACTCCAGATCCTTGGAAAAACATTGTTGAGCGTTACCCAGTTGGTTCTAAACAAACTGCAGTAGTTAAAAACATGACTAACTTCGGTGTGTTCGTAGAATTAGAAGAAGGTATCGACGGTTTAATCCATATTTCTGATCTATCTTGGTCTAAAAAAATCAACCACCCTAACGAATTCACTAAAGTTGGTGAAAAATTAGATGTTGTTGTTTTAGAATTAGATGAAGAAAACAGAAAATTATCTTTAGGTCACAAACAATTAGAAGAAAACCCTTGGGATACTTTCGAGACAATCTTCACAATTGATTCAGTTCATGAAGGTACTGTATTGAAAGTTGGTGACAAAGGTGATATCGTTGCTTTACAATATGGTGTTGAAGGATTCTGTCCATCTAAACACTCTGTAAAAGAAGATAATTCTGCACTTAAAGTTGACGAAGTTGCTTCATTCAAAATCATTGAATTCAACAAAGAAAACAAACGTTTAGTAATTTCTCACTCTCGTATCTGGGAAGATGAAAGAGCTGAAGCACGTGTTGAAGAATTCAATGCTCGTAAAAAAGAAGCTAAAGTAGCAAACAATGCTGTTAAAAAAGTAAAAGATTCAGTTGAGAAATCTACATTAGGTGACTTAGACGTTCTTGCACAATTGAAAGAGCAAATGGAAGGTGATGAGAAAAACGCTAAATAGTTTTTAACATCAACTCGATAATATTAAGCCCTAGCATTTAGCTAGGGCTTTTTTTGTTTATAACAAAAACATGATTAAATTTACGTAACGTAAATAAAATAAACCATGTACTTTCCCTCTTCACTAATCACTCCTGCACAGCTTAGTAGTGAATTAAACAATTCCAAAATTGTATTATTAGATTGTACAATTGACAAAGTAGGTCAATCGCTAAAGGGTACGAACTTAGAAGTAATAGGCAACTCGCTCTTTTTTGATATCGAAAATACCTTTTCAGATAAAAACAACCCGCTACCACACACACTTGTTTCCCAAGAAACTTTCACAAATGGAATTCAGGAACTAGGTATCAATCAAGATAGCATCATTATACTATATGACCGGTGGGGTATATATTCAAGTCCTAGAGCTTGGTGGATGTTTAAGATTATGGGGTTTGATCAAGTTTATATACTTGAAGGTGGAATTCCAGCATGGAAAGAACAACATTTTCCCATAGTAGACCATCATATAAAATCAAAACAAAGAGGTAATGCCAAAGCTCATTTTAATTCAAAATGGTATGCAGATAAAGATTACGTGTTAGCTCATTATGAAAATAGTGAAACAAGCATTATTGATGCTCGTAGTCAAGGAAGATTTATTGCATCAGCTCCAGAACCCAGAGCAGGATTAAAAGGGGGACATATTCCCAATTCTCATAATCTTCCATTTGATCTTGTTCTCGAAGGAAACAGCTACGATTCAAAAGAAGAGTTGCAAAAATTGTTTAAATCATTTAATAACAGCAATGAACAGATCTTCACCTGTGGATCAGGTGTTACAGCATCGATCCTAGCTTTTGCCAGTCATTTACTTGGGAATAAAAACATCAAAGTATATGATGGTTCTTGGTCTGAGTGGGGACAGGAAAAACTCAATTTACCTATTTCCAACTAGTTATTACAAATTTATGGATAAGCAAAGCAAATGGGGGGAAGAATTATTAATCCTACGCAGCATAATTGAAGAGTTCCCACTTGAAGAAACAACAAAATGGGGTGGTCCGGTATTCACGTACCAACAAAAAAATGTTATTTCATTTGCTGGATTTAAAGATCATTTTGCACTCTGGTTTTTTAACGGATCGCACCTAGTAGATCCCGCAGCAGTTTTAACGGCAACACAGGGAGAAAAAACGAAAAACCTGCGCCAATGGAAATTTACAGATCCAAGCCAAATTGATAAATCTCTACTCAGACAATATATACAGCAGGCCATTAATATTGAAGAAATGGGATTAAAACTCATTCCAGGGAAAAAAGAATATTTATCCATTCCCGCATTAATTGAAGAAGCATTAAAGAACGACCCGCAATTAAAAAGGAATTTTGAGAATCTCAGTGATGCAAAAAAGAATGAATATTATGAGTATATTCATGAAGCAAAACAAGATAAAACAAAAGTAAACCGTCTAGAAAAAATTAAACCTATTATATTAAGTGGAAAAGGTTTATATGATAAATATAAAAAATAGATGAAAAATATACTTTACCTTGGATTATTGATATTAGGTACGCTACCTCGTTCGTATTCACAAAAAGCTAATGCCAAATATGACCATTTATTAGCCGATTAATTAGGAGCTGACAATTATGGAATGAAGTATTATAGTTTTGTGCTTCTAAAAACGGGCGCAACAAAAATAACCGATAAAGATTCTGTCAATCGACTTTTTGATGGACATATGAAAAATATTCAACGCCTAGCAAAAGAGAAAAAACTAATTGTAGCTGGTCCATTTGGGAAAAATGAAAGAGATTATCGCGGTATCTTTATATTAAATGTTAAAACTATCAAAGAAGCAGAAGCATTATTGGCTACAGATCCTGCCATTAACGCTGGTTTATTAATCTCCGAAATCACGTTATGGTACGGATCTGCGGCGCTACCATTATATTTGGAAGCCAGTAAAAAAGTAAATAAATTTAAATTTTAAATTAGATATTGGTATTCCAGATATACCGATCATCTACGACCTTAATCTTATGATGATCTATTAAATTTCGCACTACTTCCAATTTTATTTCATCATCACCAAGAGAAAGCCTTCCAATCAGATCATGTATCGTTTGAGCTTCGTTCAGTAAAATGCGTTCTATCTCTAATTTTATATTATGATGCAATTTCACACGATGATTACGAATTAGGCACAGATCACAGACCTGACAAAATAGTGTATTCTGTTCACCAAAATAATGGAGTAGTGACTGGCTACGACATTGTGAATGCTCAATATAATTGAGCATCGCCTCGATCTGAACAGTCTTTACGCGTTGTCTTTCTCTAATGAAAACATGGTCTACATAAAGATTTTTATAATCAACACGGTCCTGCAGAAAAGATAGCTGTGGGCTATCTGTTGGAGGAATATAACTCGCAATTTCCATTTTAACCAAGGCGTTGATTAAACTTACAATTTGCTCATAAGAAACACCTAACTTTTTTGCAAACTCATATTCATTTATGGAAATATAATCATCAAATACTCCTCCATACGATCTTAATATAGCCTTTATAAGTTTATCATAACGCTCATATTGAACTTGAATTTTGTAGAGCTCTTGATGGTTCACTGCAAATTTAAATCGAGAAGGAATAAAGACAGCTTCAGAAAGCGTCAACCAGCCATCCTTTTCTAAAAACTTGAGGGCACTTAAAGTAGGAATTGTTTCAAGTTTATATTTTTTTATAAAAGAGACTACATCAAAATCAAATACAACTCCCTCCCCTGCACCATAAGGAATTTGAAAGTGATTACATAAGTAATGATAGACTTGTTGAATGAAAGCGACGGTTGGAAAACTCAGTTCTAAATTTTTTAAAAGACGATTCTTATCTTCCTGCTGATATAACATAACAGGATAAGCCTTTTTTCCATCCCTGCCTGCTCTTCCTGCTTCTTGATAATAAGCTTCTAAAGATTCAGGGATATCCAAGTGAATAACAAACCGGACATCCGATTTGTCAATTCCCATCCCAAAGGCATTGGTAGCAACAATAACGCGTGTTCTATTTTGCATCCAAGCTTCTTGCTTATCATCACGGTCTTTTCCTATCAAACCAGCATGATAAAAATCCGCGGAGATCCCATTGTTTATTAAGAAACGTGCAATCTCTTGAGTCTCTCTTCTATTTCGCACATAGACGACACCTGAGCCTCCCAGCTTTTGAATGACACGAAGCATCCGTCCCGATTTATTTTCTTCTTCCAGCGCCATATATCCGAGATTATCACGCAAGAAACTTTTAACAAATACGTTCTTCTTTTTAAAGGCCAATTTATCCTGAATATCTGCAATTACAGATGTCGTAGCTGTTGCAGTTAAAGCAAGAAAAGGAATATCTGGATGTATCTCCCTCAGTTTAGACAACTGTAGGTAAGAAGGTCGAAAATCATAACCCCATTGTGAAATACAATGGGCTTCATCTATTGCATAGAGATTGACAGGCATATGTTTGATACGCTCCTGTATCAATTCACTATACAAACGTTCGGGAGATAAATAAAGAAATTTTATATGGCCAAAAATACAATTGTCCAATATAATATCGACTTCTCGTGGTTTAAGACCCGAATAAATAGCAACAGCTTCGATACCGATATCCTTGAGATGTTTTACCTGATCTTTCATCAAAGCGATTAAAGGCGTCACGACAATACAGATACCCGGAAGTATCATTGCCGGAACCTGGAAACATATTGATTTACCACCACCTGTAGGCAATAAAGCTAGGGTATCTTTCTTATCCAGTACAGATTGGATGATTTCCTCCTGAAGAGGTCGAAACTCATCATGTCTCCAATACTGTTTTAATATGCTGATGCTATCTACACTCATAATAACTCCTTGTCCCAAACATACGCAAAATTATTTTTTATGGTATAATGCGCTACCCCCATATCATCAAGTTGCTGTCTCCACATCTGAATATTGAAGTCACTATTCGTTCCATCAAACAGCACAAGCTTAGGTTTTATAATTTTTACATTTTCGATAAAATTCCATTTGCTATTTTTTCTGACAAGTAAAATATCTGTAGGGCGATGACTTAGTAAAGAATGCTCCATAATTTGTATTGTTAAATTGGGTTTCTGAATCAGGTAATTTGTCCTTACAGAATCATATGATATCAATGGAAGAAAATCAATATCTTCCCAATTAGAGAAACGGGACAAATCCCTTTTCGCACTATAAACCAAATTTCTGGCATCTAAAGAATCAAAAGAACTAACCATGGTGATGTTATTCTTTTGTATAAAAGCAAGTGCAATCTCTTTTCTGGTACTGTAAATGCGAAATCCTATATAATTAAACTGCAAATACTGTAAATAGCTGAAAGTGCTAAGGCCAATCAATAGAAAACATACACTCATGTATAAAGCAACCTTATTTTTCCAATAAAATGCATAGCTGCAACTGAACAAGAAAACTAAACTGATCAAAACTAAAGCTGGAGAAAGGACAATTCCAGTCCATGTTGCAAAAGGTAATTGATCCAAAAACTCCAATGTGAAAAACATTTTCTTAATAAGCCAATCCATAGCATACCCTAACCAAACATTGAAAATATCAACAGGAATGAACATCATCGCCATCCCGATATACATAATGAGCGTAACAGGTAAAACAACAAGTAAGTTCGCAATTAAAAAATAATTTGGGAACTGTCCAAAATAAAACAATGAAAACGGTACTGTCATAATTTGAGCACTCAAAGAAATAGCGACGCTATCCCATATAATACGACTGAAGCCATTACTTTCAAAAATAGATAGACGTTTAAACAGTGGAAAAAATAAAACAATTCCTAAAACAGCAAAGTAAGATAACTGAAACCCGATATCAAATAATATATTGGGCTGCAATAATAAAAGTAGGAATGCAGAAGATGCCATTGTATTGAGCATATTGCCTTCCCGCTGCATTGATCTAGCAATAAGAAAAAAACTCAACATGATCGCTGCGCGTAATATGGAAGGTGCCATTCCCGTTAAGATGGTATAACTCCAGATCGCACAAAGCAACATAACAATTCTTAAAAGATTTAGAGTATGATTACCACTTACCCTGGCTAGCAACCACATCAAAACAATAAAGACTATTCCAACATGCATACCTGAAACACTCAGCACATGAATAGTACCTGTATTACTAAAAGTCTGCACGATATCTTGTGACATCACTGCTCTATAACCAACAATCAATGCCACTGCAATTTGAAAAGAATCCTCATCTTTCAGATATTTTCTAAATTTACTGACGAGCTCCTTCCTTAATTCTAAAGCTTGGGCTTTAATACCAAAACCTTGATGATGACGAATGATTTTATACTCCTTTGACTTCAAATAAATCTGGCCATCGATACCTTGATTTTTTAAATAATCTCTATAATTGAACTCCAATGGATTAAGTGGCTTTGGGATGGGTTTCACCTTATTTTTTAAAACCATCTCATCACCATATTGTATAGGAGAATCATTTTGATCAAAAGGCAACGTCACCATGAGCCGACCTGTCGCCTTTTGAAATGTTGAATCGATACGTTTTGCTAATAGGGTTACAGAAAATCGGACTGAATTATTGTAAAAAAACGGTTCTTCATCCACCATCGCAATATATTGATCACTCGAACCAATGAGAAAATGGTTAATATCCACCTGAACATGCGTTCTCCAGATATTCCAAATTCCGAAAAAAATCAAAATAATGTAGCTATTTACAATAGATAAAATTCCTAAACGGGGAGTATAAAAGAAAAATACGAGATGCGATAAAAAGCTAAAAACAAGCAGTATTTGTATCAAATTAAACATGCTTTTGCTAGGCCCAAAAAAATTGGCAATTCCTATTCCAATACCATAAAATAGCACAATTTTAAGAAATGGAAGCTTTTTCAGCTGTTCTTCAAAATTCGTCTTCATTAAAATTGGAATCTTAGCTGTACTTTAACTTCTGATTTGATATTTCCCTGAATTTCATCTAAACCCGAACCTATTTTTTCAAGTTCAGGATAATAGAAAGCTGATATTTTAGTCCACAAATCAATATTTCGATGTATTCTGTAACGTATATTATTATACATTCGCCAACCTTTTTGATAATACAGTGGAAAGGAAGAAGCATATAGGACATCATTTTCAAAAGCATAAATCCGGGTATTATAACTATCAGTATGAAAATAAGCTAAACGTATATTTGTTGCTATTTTACTACTTTTGGGGTTAAAAAACAGATCCTGATAGGCCATCCACCCAAATTCTTTTTGTTCGGACTCTTTCAGATATTGAATACCTTCGAGCCTACTACGAATGCTCCAGATATTACTTAATTTATATTTGTATTCAAATCTCAGTTGGTATTTATTAACTGTTGCCAAGAAAACCTTTTCATTTTTTGAAGCTGAAGTATTTTCTTCTTTCACACGGTATCGGAAGCGCACTGATATCTGGCCCTTCTTATACCAGATATAAGAGAATTGGGACATAATATCATACCCTGAAGAAGGTGCCAATACGCGGTATCGCAACCATGGGAACTTAAAAACATCAAGATAAGCGGTCCATTGAATTTTCCGAGAGGGATGAAAAACAAGACCTGTATAAAGTCCTTTTTCATTCTTAGTACTGCTATTTTCTCCCATTGACTGGGCAAAGAAACTATGATAATTCTTTTGATAATCACGATATAAAAGAACTGTGGAAAACTTTGGAGTGATACTGGTCATAATTCCGGTTAACCAAGCATATCCTTCATCAAAACTCGTAGCAATCTCTCCAAAAAAATAAGAATTACGATATGTGTAATTATAATAAAGACTAGCATTTCGAAGTAAATTACCCTCAAAATCATATTTATTTTCAAGAGCTTTACCCAAAAGTTTAACACCTTCTAAATGGGTAGCAACAAAATTTCCACCTATCTTAAACCTATTTTTGCTGTAAAGTAAGTTACCTCCATAAACCAGTTGTCCGATCGCATTTCGATATCGCTGTTCTGTTGGGGTACGATGAAGACCTGAAGTGGACAAAGTAGATATCACCCAATCATCATTGACCTTTTCCATATTGCCATCAATCTTTCGATAAGAAATATAAGGTGTAAATTCAAACTTACCTAAGATCAAAGAACCTGCTACACCTCTTAAAAAATTTGCTTCATTCAAAGATGTGTACTGTCTTAAACCTATCCCCTGCCTAGCAGAACTTTCGATCATGCTTCCTTTACCGAAACTCAATCCATTCCACATCGTCAAACCCTGACCAATTTGTAAGGCAAAATCTCCAATGACTACATGTTTTACTTTCCCAAGATCTCTAATTGATAGACTCGCACCATAAAAATCAAAACCATATTGTTGCTTGTCTCTGAAGAATAACTCCCCGGCATCTTTATCCATATTAATAGCAAGCCGAATCTTATCATTATAATTGAGCCTATAACGTACAGTATATCGATTCGGATCCCCAATGTAGCGCGACCTGGCTGTATCAGTAATCGAATATCCTTTGGCACGTTGCAATAAACGTCCATATCGTAACATAACTTCTTGCTTCGATTTTAAGAAATTCTTAACTGTAAAATCTCTGTAATGCATATCACCTGAAACAGTAACAAAAGGAAGTAAATACTGAACTGTACGCAAATCAAACCCGATTATACTTTGTAACTCCTGTTTAGAAATAAAATCACCGGATTCTTTTCTGTGTGCCAACAGGCTTTCGATCTGAATAACACTTAAAAATAATAAATCGTGTAATTCACGTCCGTCTGTTTTATTTAAATCAATCGGATTTTTCAGGTAATATGACCATCTCTCTGAAATTTCGCTCGCATCGACATCCTCCTCTAATTCTTCCGATAGTTGTTCAAGTAACTGATCAAAAGTCAATTCATTATACTCTTGACCATATGTTGCAATAGCGCTACCTAACAAGATCCAAATTAATAGGTAAAGTTTAAGTCTCAAAAACTTATTACTTAAAAAAATAAGAATCATAAATTTGATATATAGATAATAAAAAGTTTAATTTCATATTATTTCACATATCGGAACACGACTATTACAATAAGTAATAATTATGTTACCTAAAGAAATATTGTAACGAATGCATCAATTAATTCTTTAAAAGAAGCTATAACGGTTGCTACAATTAAAAACCAGGAGAGGTTTTTTTATAGCATTATCGCATTCTCACTTAGGGTAAAAGCAAAAATAATCACCTAAATAAGATAGGCGCAGTAAATCATAATTTTTATCAATCAGCATCATTAATCTTTAATTACAGCAAACTAATACGTATTATATGGTTGAAGAAGATTATCAACGGATCATAGAACACGCTTTAGCAGAGAGCTAATCGTTAACATAAAATCGACGAAAAAACGTAATTTAAGTACAACGAAAATACCAATACCATATATAAGTTACAGTTATTAACCTAATTAGACAAAAAATATAGATTTTTCTAATTCAAAAAAAAAAGGTCTAACTACCTGAGTAGTTAGACCTTTCAAAGATTAAAATCTAAAATAATTAAATATCGATCTTAGCGTAACGTGAATTGCGCTCAATAAACTCACGACGGGGTGCAACCTCATCACCCATTAACATTGAGAATATACGATCACATTCAGCCGCATTTTCGATGTTCACTTGTCTTAATGTACGCGTCTCAGGATTCATTGTTGTATCCCATAGTTGTTCAGCGTTCATTTCTCCAAGACCTTTATAACGTTGTACATGTACGCTGTCTTCTTTACCTCCACCTTTCAATTGCTGAATAGCATTTAAGCGTTGATCTTCAGTCCAAGCGTATTGATGATCTTTACCTTTTTTAACCAAATATAATGGTGGAGTAGCGATGTAAATGTATCCCTTCTCAATCAATTCTTTCATGTATCTAAAGTAGAACGTTAGAATTAAAGTTGTGATGTGAGAACCATCGACGTCGGCATCGGTCATGATAATGATACGATGGTAACGTAATTTATCTAAGTTTAATGCTTTAGGATCATCTGGGGTACCTAAACTAACACCTAGGGCAGTAAACATATTTTTGATCTCTTCATTTTCATAGATCTTATGTTCCATTGCTTTTTCTACGTTTAGAATTTTACCACGAAGTGGCATAATCGCTTGATATTTACGATCACGTCCTGATTTTGCTGTTCCACCTGCCGAATCTCCCTCCACAAAGTAAATTTCACATTTTGTAGGATCATTATCTTGACAATCTGCGAGCTTACCAGGTAAACCAGAACCACCCATTACAGTTTTCCTTTGTACAAGATCACGAGCTTTACGAGCCGCGGCACGAGCCTGAGCTGCGATAACAACCTTTTGTACGATTGCTTTTGCTTCGCGAGGATTCTCTTCTAAATAGATATTTAAAATCTCCCCTACCGCAACATCAACAGCACCCATTACTTCGGAGTTACCCAATTTGGTTTTTGTCTGTCCCTCAAACTGTGGTTCCGCAACTTTCACTGAAATAACTGCAGTTAAGCCTTCACGAAAATCATCTCCAGTAATTTCTACCTTCAAATTTTTCAATAAACCTGATCTATCAGCATATGCCTTTAATGTACGGGTCAAACCACGACGAAAACCAGCAACATGTGAACCACCTTCAATGGTATTAATGTTATTGACATATGAATGCACATTTTCAGTATAGGTCTCGTTATACTGTAAAGCCAATTCAACTGGAATACCTTGTTTGATACCCTCCACATAAATCGGATGTGGTATGATCGGGTGACGGTTACTATCTAAAAACTGAACAAATTCTTGTAAACCACCTTCAGATAAAAACACATCTTGACGTAAATTACCATCTTCCAAAGTTTCTCGCTCATCTGTCAAAGATAAAGTGATTCCTTTATTCAAGAAAGATAACTCACGAAGACGACTCGCTAATGTATCATAGTTATAAGTCGTAGTCGTTGTGAAAATTTCACTATCCGGAGTAAACGTAACAATAGTACCAGTAGCATCAGAATCACCAATTTCTTTCACCGTATATAAAGGTTTTCCCTTTTCATACTCTTGCTGGAAAACTTTACCATCACGGTGAACAATTGCTGACAAATGAATAGATAAAGCGTTTACACAGGACACCCCCACACCGTGAAGACCACCTGATACCTTATACGTATCCTTATCAAATTTACCACCAGCATGTAATACAGTCATTACAATTTCCAGTGCCGATTTATTCTCCTTTTTATTGATACCTGTTGGAATACCACGTCCGTTATCCTTTACGGAAATAGAATTGTCTTTATGGATAGTGACAAAAATATCTGTACAATAACCTGCAACGGCTTCATCGATAGAGTTATCGACGACCTCATATACCAAATGGTGCAAACCTTTAACCCCTGTGTCTCCAATATACATGGAAGGACGTTTACGTACAGCCTCTAATCCCTCTAAAACTTGGATATTATCGGCTGAATAGGATGATGCATTTTTGTTTTCTTCGCTCATTGAAACTAATTAAATACTTGTAATCAAAAATACGAAATTTTAACCACTTTAACAAGTCAACGAGAAGTGATAACAAGCAATTTAATGCGCTATTATTCCATAATTATTTTATATTTTAGCAGTCGAAAATCCTAAATGTAATTTTTTTATAGTAGGTTTGTTCTTATTAAAACGTGTAATCAAATAAACAATGAGTAATATATTTTCAACATTATCAAAGGTAACTTTAGGCGTAGCAATATCAGTAGCCGCTATTTCTTGTAACCAAGAGGGAAAAAGTACTGGTGCTACAACTTCCAAAGATTCTACTTCAGCAAACACTTCTTCAACAAAAGTTGAGAAAATTGTATACATCAATTCAGATTCTTTATCTCAAAAATATGAGTACTTTAAGGACATTAGAAGTAAATTAGAAGCAAAAGTTAAAAAAGCACAAACAGATCTTCAGGCAAAAAGCCAAGCTTTTCAACGTGAAGTTGCAGAATACCAACAAAAAGCACCTAATTTAAGTGCTGCAGAAAGACAAGCAACAGAAGAAAAATTAGCACGTAAACAAGACGAATTAAGCCGTTTAGATCAAAATGCATCTGCTTCAATACAACAAGACGAATCCGCTGAATTTAATAATGTCTACAATAAAATTACCGAATTTTTGAAGAAACATGCAAGTGATAACGGTTATACACTTGTACTGACATATTCGAAATCAAATCCGACAGTATTATATGCTGATTCAAAATTGGAAATCACGAATGAAGTGGTGAAACAATTAAATGAAGAATATAAAAAAGAAAAGAAATAACATTTCTAAAATTGTTAAATAAGAAAGCCGCTCATGAGCGGCTTTCTTATTTAACAACAATTTGCTTTTTGAAAATCTCTTCGGTATATTAACCTAAAATCCGATTAATTTATGATATCCACTATAGTAAGTAAAGAGCAAGCTAGTTATGAATGGGTCGATGTATTCGAGCCAAGTGTAACGGATCTCGAAATTTTGAAAGAAAAATATAACCTCAATCAGGCATCTATTAAAGATTCTTTAGAACCTGAACATCTTCCAAAAATAGAAGAGTTTGACAACTATACTTTTATTATCCTAAGGATGGTATCTGCAACATTTAAGGATAACTCCGACAATATTGGTGAAATAACAGACCGTTTAACTATTTTCTATGGTGCAGACTTCGTCATTACACTTCATAAGAAAAATGTAGAATTCATTCATAAAATGAAACTTTTGGATTTTAGATCTCCAAAATTAAAAGACAGTAAACATTTAGCTAATTACCTGAGCACGGCGGCGCTCGCCTCTTTTGAAAAAATACTGCCCAAAATATCTACTAAATTGGATGAATATGAAGAAAGCGTTTTTCTGACACGTCAAAAAAAGCTAGTCCTCAAACATGTCTATTTTATTAAAAGACAGATTGATGTTGTCAGGAAGGTTATCATATTGTACAAAGAAATTGTAGAGCACTTTCATGCTAATCAAAAACGCAATGTCTACAGCCGAGATTTAAAAGATCTATATTTGAGAGCCAATACGCTGTACGACAATCTTTCAGAGAACACAAGTCAGCTCCTCAATATCTATTTTAATATTTCCTCCAATCACACGAACGAAATCATGCGTATCTTAACCATTTTTTCCGTGTTTTTTATGCCGATTACTTTTGTCGCTGGCGTTTACGGTATGAATTTCAAAAACATGCCTGAACTAGAATGGTACTATGGATATCCTGTAGCAATTATTATTATGCTCGGAATATCGCTAGCAATCTATTACTGGTTCAAAAGAAAAGGCTGGTTATAAACCAGGTCTTTTCTTTGCAGTGGTTGCAACAAAATCTTTTAAATAATAGGGTTCGAAGTAAGCAACATCTTCAAAATCTTTAGCTTGATACTTATCGAAAGCAATTTTGCTCATATCAGTCGCGTTCGTCTGTACTTCCTCAATAATATCTACACCTTGTCCAGTACTAAATACATCTTTTAATTTATCCGCTCCCGGACCAAATAAACAAATACGAGGGTATTGTACTATAAATTGACCAAAACTTGCGTTATCGATAATCAAAGCTTGAGTTGTTACTACCGATCTGCCTGTATCATCAAATGAAGCACAGTACACCTCCATCCTTCTCGCGTCTAACATCGGGATATAAAGATCGTACGATAGTGATTTCCCTTCATTCGCACGAAAACCCGAATAAATAGCATCTAGCGTATTGACAGCGATCAAAGGTATATCCAGGGCATAGCACAAACCCTTAGCGGTAGAAACTCCGATCCTTAAGCCGGTGTAAGAACCTGGCCCCATACTCACCGCAATTGCTGACAAATCTTTAAAACCTATATTCTCCTGATCCAACAAAGCCTGTATAAACAAAGTTAGCTGTGAGGCGTGAACATTAGGTTCATTGACACTTTCGTGCTGACGAACAATTCCCGATTCAACCAAAGCGACTGAACACATAGAAGTAGAAGTCTCGATTTGTAAAATATAAGTATGCATACAAAAAAATAAAAAATATTAAGGAACAGGATCGTGACCATGGCCACCCCAGGGATTACAACTTAAAATACGTTTTATAGCAAGCCATCCTCCTTTAAAGGGACCATATTTTTGAATGGCTTGATAACCATACTGTGAACAGGTTGGTGTATAACGACAGTTAGCTCCCAAAAAGGGAGAAATAAAAATCTGATAAAACCGGATAATAGCTAAAAATAACAGACTAAATATCCGCTTGATAATCTTTTGCCAAATATAGTTTAGAACATTCATTCTTTAATTTTACCAAAGCTTTTTCCATATGACTATACAGAAAATCATATGCTAACAGACCTTTACCTACGTATTGTATTGTGAATAACAAAGGTAATTGATGTTCTTCTAAAAATGGTGTTAAGCCTTCATTTTTTTGTAAACGAAAACATTCTCTCATACGGCGCTTCATCAGATTACGATCAACAGCACGTTTGAACCGGCGTTTAGAAACCGCTAATATGACCTGTGATGAAGAATTTTCCATGATGAGATGATCGTCTTCTCTTGGAGCATAGAAGACAACACGGTAGGGATAACAAACAAAAGAAGAACCTTTATGAAACAGCGTATCAATCAACTTGACACTACATAAACGTTCTTCTTTCTTAAATGTATTTTTAATCATAATCGATGACTGAAAAGTCGGCCATGTCATTACACGAGCCTCCTGGCCACCAGCTACGCAAAAATATTAACCTTTGTGACGACCTTCGTCAGAAACTGTAAGGCGTTTTCTACCTTTTGCTCTACGAGAAGCTAAAATTCTTCTACCATTTGCAGAACTCATGCGATCTCTGAATCCGTGCTTGTTTCTTCTTTTTCTTTGCGATGGCTGAAATGTTCTTTTCATGACGCTTAATATGCTAAATTATGTTTTGATTCTATTAATAAAACTCCCTAAAGAGGAATGCAAAAGTAAAATATATTTTAGAGAATAACAAACAATAAATGCAACTTCTCCAAAATATCGAAATATTCCATAAAAAAACAGATGAAGAATACCCTATTCTTCATCTAATTTTTCACCAAAGTATATGATTACTTATTTTTAAGTAAATCTCTGATTTCTGTTAAAAGTGTTTCTTCTTTTGTTGGAGCAGGTGCCACTTCAGGAGCTTTATCTTCCTTACGTTTCATCGAATTTAAGGCTTTAATCACCATAAAAATACAAAATGCAACAATTAGAAATTGGATCACGACATTAATAAAGTTTCCTAAATTAATCGCTACTTCTGGCTTTTTTGCAACCTCATCTGCAGCTTTAAGTACATATTTAATTTCTGAAAAATCAACACCTCCTGTCAAATAACCAATTGGTGGCATGATGATATCATCTACCAATGACGTTACAATTTTTCCAAATGCACCACCGATAATAACACCGACTGCTAAATCAACTACGCTACCGCGCATAGCAAATTCTTTAAACTCTTTCAAAATTCCCATAAAATAAATGTTTAATATTGCAATTATTGTAATTCTCTACCTAAATATAAACTTATTTCAATAAAACTGACACAAAATATTAATATTTACGGTAAAATATCGTTAGCCAATTTACAACACAAAGTAGCGAGAAATAAAATAAACAGAAAAGAACTAATCTTTGACTATATTTACACGCATTTATTATTTCGAATTCAGTATTTTTGTTTATTTTTAAACAACACAATTCGCAAAATAATATTTCCTAAATATCGCTCATGAAAAAAATATTAATTGCCGACGACCATAGTATTGTTCGATTAGGAGCATCTGTCATTATAAAAGAAACTATGCCATCCTGTATCATTACACAGGCTCAGGATTATAGTGAGGTTCTAACATTGTTGGAAAAAGAAGATTTTGATCTACTATTACTCGATATCAATATGCCTGGAGGAAATAATATTAGAGTAGTAAAAGAAATTCTAGAAATACAACCGTCCATCAAAATACTGGTATTCTCTTCTTATGATGAATCTCTTTATGCTTTAAGATATATTGAAGCTGGCGCTGCCGGATTTGTCAATAAAAGCACGGCTATGGCAGAGCTTAGTAATGCAATATTAACAATAAAAGAAAGAGGAAAATACATGTCGGATGAAGTAAAAGACCTTTACGTTAAGAAGCTAACTCAAACCAAAGCTAAGATAAACACGATGAATCCGCTTTCACGACTTTCAAACAGAGAAGTGGATGTTGCAAAGTATTTAATGCAGGGATTGGGTATCATTGAAGTCTCTACGAGCTTAGATCTTAGCCCGTCAACTGTAAGTACTTACAAAAGCAGAATATTTGAAAAATTAAATGTCTCTAATATTCCAGAGCTCATTGAAATATTTAGAATTCACTCTGCAAACTAGTTTGCAGAGTGAATTCTATTTTTTTAAGATAACTCATCAATTGTTACAACAGGAATATCTTTTCCGTGTACGATCTGTAAGTCACGTTCATTTTTATATGAATACCCGCTCTTTTCATCCAGTTCCCATAGCATTGGTGCAAAGAAATTAACACAGGTACTAAAGCCCTGTAAGATAGCAGACATAACCCCTGTATCTTTAGAATTTTTAGCTTCGTTTTCTATTTCAAAAACTCCGTTAAAAGCGCGTTTTTGCAAAGTATCAACAAATGCTCTCCAGTCCATGCTATCTGACCCTCCAAATCCGGGAAGCATGGCTTCGTAATGATGTCTATCCCAATCATGTGCTGGAATTGCAATATTAGCAGCCTTAGCAAGTTCAGCATCAACATGCTGCATTGGATACATACCGCCCCAGTCCGTGCGCGCTTGCGTACTTAAATTGCGTGTAGTCTTGATATGAATACGGTGTAACCGCTCTATATCCATAGCATTGATAACAGATACTGGATCTGTATTTTGCCAGACATCATGTGATGGATCATAGATTTCACCATGTGCTTTACTTGGTATCATTTCATACATCAATTTTCGTGCGGCCAATACTGCTGGCAAATTATTATAAGTACTGCTATAACGCGACGATCTCCAGCCTTCCATAGGACAGTTTTCATACAATACCGTTACCCCTAGATCTTCAGCATATTTAATAATTGGTGCAAAAACACGTTTGTACTCATCTAGATTTTTCTGAAAGCCATCTATCTGATTACCAAGATCATGATTATAACCAACAAAAGTCCCCACTTTTACATTATTGGCATCTCCTCCGAGTAAATGAGCAATCCGAATAAGTTTTAATAAATGATTCTGATTTTTAACCCGTTCACCTTCTTCTCCACCGATCATATTCTCGAAAGCTCCCAAAGACAGATGTAAAGCGGCCTGATTGAAAACTTCTATTGTACGTTTTGCATCCTCCGCTGTAAAACCTTCATAATTGAGATGTGTTGCCGTATGATCCTGACGTGTGCCATCTTTTCTAAACACACATAAATCAATACCTGAAGCTCCGACTTCTTTTGTTTTATCTATTAATTCAGGTAAATCCAGCTTGTCAAATGCTGAACTCATCACCCATATTGGATTATTCAATTTGCGATTCATATCTATACTACTTGTTTTTATCGGTTCTATGACATAACCATGCATATGCTCTTTTTTAGAGTTTTTACAACATTGCTATTTCATAAATATAATGTATTTCTATATAAATGGTAAAAATTAAAGATACAAAAAAAAGCTATCTCACACGAGATAGCTTTCATATTATTTATGCAAAATTAAACTAATCTACATTGTCATGTAAAAAAGAATTATTGGGTCTAATTTCTGTATTTCCATCTTCAAAAGACAGTGTAAATCTGGAAACCTGAGATTGTGAAGAATGCGGCGTATCATCTAATGACATTTGCTTTCTTTTGTAAGCTGGCTCATTTTCCAATTCCTGAAGACCATTTGAAGATTTTAATTTCATACTCAACTCCTTCAATCTCAAAATACGTTCTTTTGTACGTACCAATTGATCTTCAAAAGAAACTTGCTCCTCTTCCACCTGTTCTATCTCAGCTTTATTATTAACAGAAGCAGAGAAATTATTTGCCTGCTCCTCTTGCGGAGAAACAGATCCAGCAGTGTAATCGTCAAATACCGTAGGCATCTGAAATTGAAATACAGAAGGAGAAGTTTTTAATTGGAAATCATTTCCCTGATTTGCTGACGAAGCCTCTTCTTCGACCACTTCTTCAAAATTTAATTCATGACGAATAATCGAATTCCCTTCAACAGCCACCTGTTGTTGAACAGCATTTTTAGGTGCAGAAAACAAATCGTTAGTCGGGATAGGAGCTGAAACGTTTTCTGGATTTGTTTGCACAGGATTAACAAGAGGTGTATTCGTCACTTCCTTCTGTACAAATTGATTAACCGGTTTAACAAAAGATGCTACTTGTTCTGCAGCCGTTAAAGGCATCGTAACTTTCGTATTTTCGCGTTCAATATCCCTTTCCTCAGAAGTCTGGAATCCTGTCGCAATAATTGTTACAGATAGTTCCTCGCCAAAGTTTTCATCAATACAATTACCCCAAATTAAATCTGCAGAAAGACCAGCTTTCTCTTGAATATAATCCGTAATAATAGCAACCTCATCCATGGTTACTTCCTTTAAACCAGAAGTAATATTCAGTAAGATATAACGAGCACCTTCAATTTCATTATCTTTTAATAGCGGAGAAGCAAGAGCTCCTTCAACTGCTTTAATAGCTCGGTCTTCACCTTCAGCAACAGCATTACCCATAATGGCAACACCACTATCATTCATCACTGTGCGCACATCTTTAAAATCGACATTTACATAACCAGGGATAGTAATGATCTCAGCGATACCTTTTGCGGCAGTTGTTAAAATATCATCAGCTTTTGCAAAAGCTGCTGTCATGGTAAGATTCCCAAAAATCTCTCTCAAACGATCGTTAGAGATCACTAAATACGAATCTACATATTTACGCAATTCCGATAAACCTTCTTCGGCTTGCGAACGGCGACGTTTACCTTCGAAAGTAAAGGGAGTTGTAATAATCGCAACAGTCAAAATACCTAATTCCTTAGCTGCTTTTGCCAATACGGGACTAGCTCCAGTACCAGTACCACCACCCATTCCTGCAGTAATAAACAGCATTTTGGTATTAGTACCTAACATACGTTTGATATCGTCAATACTTTCGATAGCTGAATTTTCACCTACATCAGGATCTGCACCAGCACCCATACCTTCTGTCAAACTCATACCCAATTGTACTTTATTAGGTATTGGACTTAACTCCAAAGCTTGAGCATCGGTATTACACACGATGAAATCTACCCCACTAATTCCTTGTTTATACATGTGGTTAACGGCATTACCGCCACCACCACCAACCCCAATAACCTTAATTATTGATGATTGTTCTTTTAACATTTCAAACTGTATTGACATAACTTATCCCTATTTAACTCATAATGACTTCAGTACAAACTTCACCTAAACTCAATATTCGTAATGTAATAATAACATATTTTCAACAATTTTTTTCCACAAATGTTTAAAATGTGGAAAAAAACATAAAGTGTTGAAAACTATTTTTTATCCAAGAAAGTGGCATCATCAATTTCATTGCCATCCTTCATTAATTTTTTGAACCATGTTAGCAAACCATGCTCCTTCTGTTGTTGCTCGCCGACCTCTTTCACAGACTCAGCATCCTTCTTCACAACTTTAGGCGCTCTTCTGGTCTCTACTTCATCCTCGTGCGCCTGAATACCCTTCATCAACAAACCTATACTGGTAGCATATAATGGACTTTTCAATTCTTCATACAAAGCCTTTGGCAAAACTTCATTTTTTGCCAAGTATTCATTAGGAAAACCGATACGGCAATCAATGCCAGTGATATATTCAACAAGTTGTACCAAATGTTTCAATTGGGCACCACCTCCAGTAATAACGATTCCACCGATCAGTTTATTTTCATAACCAGAAGATTTGATCTCATAGTACACATGTTCAATAATCTCCTCCATACGTGCTTGAATAATGTATGCAAGATTTTTTACTGAAATCTCTTTAGGTTCACGACCTTTTAATCCGGGAACACAAATTACTTCGTTTTCCTTATTTTCATCAGCTAATGCAGATCCGAATCGTGTTTTTAACAACTCAGCTTGACTTCTCAATACAGAACAACCTTGACGAATATCTTCCGTCACGATATTCCCTCCTAAAGGAATTACAGCAGTGTGACGAATGATTCCTTCATGGAAAATCGCTACGTCTGTAGTACCTCCTCCAATATCAACTAAAACAACACCAGCATTTTTTTCGTCATCATCCAATACAGCTTCAGATGATGCCAAAGGTTCAAGAATTAATTCTGAAACCTCTAAATTTGAATTATCAATACATCTTTTAATATTTCGAATATCCGTAACACGTCCCGAAATAATATGGAAATTCGCTTCAATGCGACGTCCTGCCATACCGATCGGTTCTCGAATACCCGGCTCATTATCGATCGTAAATTCCTGCGGCAACACATGGATAATTTCTTCTCCAGGAGGCAACACTAATTTATACATATCCGAAATAAGACGTTCAATATCTTTTCTTGTAACTTCATCATCGCTATCAGTCTTGGTAAAAATACCACGATGTTGAATACTTTTGATATGTTGGCCAGCAATACCAACATTCACCACTTTGATATCAACATTTGATTGATTTTCGGCTATTTCAACCGCTTCAAGAATGCTGCTCACCGTTTTTTGAATGTTCGCGACCACACCTCGGCTTACTCCTGCCGAATCTGCTTTACCAACGCCTAAAAGTTCTATTTTATTTCCGCCACTACGTCTTCCAACTGTAACGCAAATCTTGGTTGTACCAATATCGAGTCCCACAATAATTGGGTTCTCTCTTTCGATTTCTGCTGATTTTGGATTCATAATATTCTGTATTGATGCTGTATACTATAATGTGTTATTCTTTACTTTCTTCTCCGGGTTATGCAGATCATCAAATGTCCAAACACCACGTTTTTCACAAATAATTTGACCTGCATATTTTACATTCACTTTATTGTAAGCGTCAACCCCGACTTTAGGGATTATTTCTTTATAAAATGTCTGCAACAAACTAAACTTTTGGTCTAAAGAATCGGCAGTGCCGATAACAAGCTGCTGATTTCCGACCCGAGGTACCAATTCAATATCTTTATCATTGTTAACAAATACCTGTACAACTTGATTGCTCCACAGCTCATCATTTTCGATAAACTGTGTCACTTGTAATAAATCTTTTACCAGTGTAGAGTTAATCGAATCCAAAGGATTCTTATACCCCTCTTCAATATTACCTGTTGCAATCATGACATGAGGTACATATTTCAATGTAGTTGGTACCTTCAATCCATTTAAATCGATATAATATTCCCGACCATTCTTATTAATGACACGCATAACGACTTCCCGTTGCGCGATATTAATGGCTAGAATACCATCCATATCCAAATGAACCGTTGCCTTAGATACGTAAGGCAACTTTTTCAACGTTTTTTCGATCTTTTCTAAAGGAATATCAAGTAATGGCTTACCAATTATATTGCCATAACTTTTACTGATAAGCGCAGAGATATCTCCTTGATCAATAAAAGCTTCTTTTCCTTCAATAAAAATATTTACCTCACGACATACTTGAAGGTCATCTTTGCGATTGACCAAGGACATCACAATGATTACAGCTATCACACCTAAAAAAAAGAGTGATAAATATAATACGCGATTCCATCGTATGTTGTGTAAATATTTAAGCATGTGCTAAAATTTCCTTCAATGGTTTTACTAATTTATCAATATCACCAGCTCCAACTGTCACCAACAATTCCAATTTTTCACACTGAGCAATTGCCAATACTTCCTGGGCTGTAACAACAGCTTTTTCCGGTGCCGTGATTTTACTCAACAACCAAGATGAATTTACACCTTCGATAGGTAATTCACGAGCAGGATAGATTTCCATAAGTAGTACACGATCTGCCATAGAAAGCACTTCTGCAAATCCTTCTATAAAATCACGGGTTCTCGTAAAGAGATGTGGCTGAAATACAACTGTCAACTTCTTATTCGGATATAGCTTACGCATCGAGCTCAAAAATGCACGCAACTCTTCCGGATGATGTGCATAATCATCTACATAAATAGCAGACTGACTTCTTACGATATATTCAAAACGTCTTTTAACACCTCTAAAATTCGTTAGTGCAACTTTTATTTTATCATCTGCAATACCCAAAATACGGGCAACAGTTATTGCCGCTACAGCATTTTCAACATTATGCGTGCCCGGTATTCCCAAATGAATATCTTCAATCTTTGCATCTCCTGAAATGTAATCAAAATAAAATTCTCCATCTTTAACATGTACATTAGAAGCATAAACATCTGCAACATCATGTCCAGAATACGAGATTTGACTTTCAAATGGTAAACCCTTCTTAACAATACGCGTACCACCTTCAACAACTCGATCCAAATACATTTGAAAAGTCGTTAAAAGTTGGCTTGCATCACCATAAATATCCAAATGATCAGCATCAGCTGAAGTCACAATAGCTATATTAGGATGTAAGGTTAAGAATGAGCGATCATATTCATCCGCTTCTACGACGACCACATCATTATTACCATACAAAACATTTGTATCGTAATTGGAACTGATACCGCCTAGAAAAGCAGAGCAGTCAAAACCACTATCCTTTAATATGTGGGCCACCATGGTAGAAGTTGTCGTTTTACCATGTGTACCCGCCACACCAATTGTAAAACGACTTTCACTAATGATACCTAAAACTTCAGATCTCTTATGTAGCGTATGCCCTACTTCTTCCAGATGATGTTTAATTTTAGAGTCTTTAGGAATAGCAGGAGTAAAAATGATTAATGTTTCTTCATTAGAAATATTAAATATCGGATCTATCGTATTGGCATCATCAAGATACGAAATTTCAATTCCTTCGGACACTAATGTTTTAGTCAATTCCGTTTCCGTACGATCATATCCCTTCACTACGCATCCTAAGTGAGCAAAATAACGAGCAAGTCCACTCATTCCAATTCCACCTATCCCAATAAGATATACTTGTTTGATTGCGTCAATTTTCATTATTTTTACCCTTTATTTGCTAATTTTAAAACTTCTTTTGCAATGACTACGTCCGCATCAAGAAGCGCTAATTTCTTTATATTTTGAGCCAAAGCTTTCGATTCAGATTCATTACCGAGCAAAGCAATAGCTGTGTCAAATAATGTTGCTTTTGCCTCGTTATCCTTAACTAATACCGCCGCATGTTTATTCACCAAAGCCATCGCATTTTTTGTTTGATGATCTTCCGCTACATTGGGCGAAGGAACCAATATTACCGGCTTACCAACAACACATAGTTCTGAGATCGTTCCAGCACCTGCACGGCCAATAATCATATCAGCCGCTGCATAAGCGTAATCCATACGTTGCAAGAAAGCAAGCATATGAACACGACCAGAAAGTTTATCTTTCAATTCTTGACTTAATTGATCGAAATAGTAACTTCCACACTGCCATATCACTTGTATATTTGCATCATCAAACTTCCCGAGAGAAGCCATTACACTTTCATTCAAAGTACGTGCTCCTAGACTGCCACCCGTGACTAAAATTGTCTTTTTATCAGCATCTAATCCAAAAAATGCCAACGCTTCTTCACGCTTACCTTCAATCTCAATAGAAGCACGGCGAATCGGATTACCCGTTAACAATAATCTCTCTGCTGGAAAAAATTGTTCCATACCTTCATAAGCAACACAAATCTTAGCTGCCTTATTTCCTAAGCGCTTATTGGTAACTCCCGCATAAGAATTTTGTTCTTGTACGAGTGTTGGTATATGCAATCGATTTGCTACCATCAATAAGGGGCCAGAAGCAAAACCACCAACACCAACAGCTACATCAGGTTTAAACTCACGGACAATTTTACGTGCTTTGTTCATGCTTTTAAACAGCTTGAACGGTAAAAATATATTTTTCCAAAACTGTTGTCTATTGATCCCTTGAATATCTAATCCCACGATTTTATAACCTGCTGCTGGAACTTTCTCCATTTCCATACGGCCGTTAGCTCCAACAAAAAGAATTTCATTTTGCGGATCCAATGCTTTTAGTGCATTAGCAATTGCTACTGCCGGAAAAATATGTCCGCCAGTACCACCACCACTTATGATCACACGTATAGCCATTCTTTATATCTTTTATACCGGAATCGTACCAACGACCACTCTTTTTTCCTTTGGTCGTTCATCCAATTCCTGTTTACCTTTTAACTCTTCAATATTTCTACTTACACTTAAGATAATTCCTAATGCAATACTGGTAAATAGAATTGATGTTCCTCCCATACTCACTAAGGGAAGCGGAACACCGGTCACCGGACCCAAACCTACTGCTACTGCCATATTCGCAAATGCTTGAATAGTCAAACTAAAGCCTAGCCCTGCGGCCAAAAAAGCACCAAATGCTTTAGGGCTTAATGTCACAATACGAATACATCTATACATCAAAGCGAGATATAGAAAAATTAAGACGACACCGCCTATTGTTCCATATTCTTCAATGATGATGGCAAATATAAAATCCGAATAAGGGTGTGGCAATACATTTCTCTGAATACTATTACCTGGTCCTTTACCAAAAACACCTCCCGTCGCTATTGCAATCTTAGCATTATTAGCCTGATAGTTTTTATCATCCTGAAATGAAACAGGCATACCTTCCTGTTTATCTTTTTCAACCCCGATAAAAGACTTGACACGACTGTAATAAGTTGCTCGTCTTGGACCGATCGAAACAACAATTATTCCGAGCAATACCACACCGGCAGATACAATAGCGATCTGCTTAAAACTAATACGCCCAATTAAGAGCAGTAATACACATACCCCAAACAACATAATTGCTGTAGACATATTCGCCCAAGCAATTAAAACAAAGACACCACAAACAGCACCCATGATCGGAATAAATGATTTCTTGACATCTTTTATCTCCTCTTGCTTCCTAGACAACATACGAGCTAAGAACGTAATCAATGCCAACTTTGCCAAATCGGAAGTTTGAAAAGTCTGATTAATCACAGGGATCGTAACCCAACGACTTGCATCATTCACCTTACTTCCAAAAATCAATGTATATAAAAGCAATGGAACCGTTATCGCCATCAACAATTTGGAAATACCTGCATAATAACGGTAATCCAGTTTATGCGATAAATACATCAACACAAAACCAACAGCAATTAAAGAGAAGTGCTTGAACAGATATAATTCTGTTCCCTTACCTTCTTTATATGCCAACGTTCCTACAGAACTGTAGACCGCTAACAAAGACCAGCCCGAAAGCAGGATTACAATAATCCATATCCAACGGTCGCCCTTTAATTTAGAAAGTAGATGCTCTACCATATTTAATTACTTTAGATTTATAAAACCTATATCCACTACAACTCCATCACCGCGGCTTTAAATTTATCACCGCGATCTTCGTAATTTTTAAACCAGTCAAAACTTGCACACGCTGGTGACAACAATACCGTATCTCCTTTTTGAGCCAAATGAGATGCTAATTGCACCGCATCTTTCATAGAAGAACTGTTTACGATCAATTCCGTATCATCTTCAAATGCGGCGTGAATAGCCGTATTATCTTTGCCGACACAAACAATAGCACGTACTTTATTTTTAACTAAATCGCGCAACATTTCATAATCATTGCCCTTATCCACGCCACCTAACATCAAAACGATAGGTGTGGATACACTTTCCAAAGCATACCAAACCGAGTTAACATTGGTTGCTTTTGAATCATTAATATAATTAACGCCACCTATACAAGCTACTTGCTCCAAACGATGTGCAATATTAACATATGAGCTCATACTTTCCTTCATAGCTTGATTTCTCAACTCTTGAACCTTAGCAATAAGGCCAGAAGCCATATTGTTGTACACATTGTGTTTCCCTGTCAAAGACAACTCTTCCGTTCTCATAGTAAATGTATCGCTATTAGGTATGTTAATTATAATATCTTTAATTGAAGTCAAATATGCTCCAAATTCTACTTTTTGTTCCTGTGTAAAAGGCAAATGCATTGCTGCAGTATGATGTCTTTTTAAACCTGCTGCAGTTTGTGGATCATCCAGACAATAAATGAAGTAATCGTCTTTCGTCTGATTTTGAATCATTCGAAACTTAGAATCCACGTAATTCTCCACCTTATAACCATAACGATCCAGATGATCAGCGGTAATATTCAAAATAACAGCGATGTCTGCTCTAAATTGGTACATATCATCCAGCATAAAGCTCGAAATTTCCAATACATAAACATCAAATTGCTCACGTGCTACTTGCAGCGCAAAGCTTTTACCGATATTTCCAGCTAATCCTACATGTTTACCTGCATGCTTCAGCATCTCATAGGTCAACATGGTAGTGGTCGATTTCCCATTTGATCCCGTAATACAGATCAATTTAGCGTCGGTATATTGTGCAGCAAATTCTATTTCTGCAATAACAGGAATATGTTTAGCTTTCAACGCAATGACTAAAGGAGCATGTTCCGGAATACCGGGACTTTTCACAACAAGATCCGCCAATAAAATACGTTCCTCGGTATGAGTGCCCTCCTCATAAGCAATCTGTTCTCCATCCAGCTGCACTTTATAGTGCGATGCAATCATTCCCATATCAGAAACAAAAACATCAAAACCTTTCTGTTTTGCCAGTATAGCAGTACCTACACCACTCTCACCTGCTCCAAGAACGATTAGTTTTCCCGACTGTGGATAATATGTTGATGAAATGTTCGCCATACTGTTATCTAATTTTTAATGTTACGATGGTCAAAATGGCCAAAATAATTCCAACAATCACAAACCGGGTTACAATCTTAGCTTCATGATAACCTTTCTTTTGAAAATGATGATGCAAAGGAGACATTAAGAAAATACGTCTTCCCTCACCATATTTTTTCTTTGTGTATTTAAAATAAGAAACCTGCAAAATAACAGAAACCAGTTCCAATAAGAAAACACCGCACAATATCGGGATCAGCAGTTCTTTACGGATCAAAATCGCAAAAGCGGCAATAATACCACCAATAGCCAAACTACCCGTATCTCCCATAAATACCTGAGCAGGATAAGTATTGTACCATAAAAAGCCAACGCATGCCCCAACAAAAGCACCTGCAAAAATCACAAGCTCTCCCGAATTAGGAATATACATGATATTCAGGTAGTCTGAAAAAATAACGTTACCGGACACATAAGCTAAAATGGCTAGTGTAACACCAATAATTGCAGAAGTACCCGTTGCTAAACCATCAATACCATCTGTGATATTTGCACCATTAGATACCGCTGTCACAATAAATACTACAACGACCAAGAATACAATAAACGTTAAAACATTACTATTAAGTCCAAATACCTTAAACACTTTAGCATAGTCAAATTCGTTATTCTTATAAAAAGGAATATTTGTTTTCGATGATTTCACATTCTCTGCATAAGTCTTCTCACCGGTACTCTGATTGATCACAACCTCAACAGGTTTAGTCGAAGTAGGTGACGCAACATTTTGACGTACGACAATTTCTGGATGAAAATACATTGTACATGCAATGAAAATACCTAGACCAGTTTGACCGATTACCTTAAAACGGCCAGCCAGACCTTCCTTATTATGACGAAATACTTTAATATAATCATCCAAAAATCCGACAGCTCCCATCCAAAGTGTAGCAACGATCATAATGATGACATAAATATTCGTCAGCTTCGCAAACAATAAAGTCGGAATTAGAATACCTGCAATAATAATCAAACCACCCATAGTTGGTGTACCTTGTTTCTTTTTCTCCCCCTCTAATCCTAAATCACGGATGGTCTCTCCCACTTGCTTATTCTGAAGTACCTGAATCAGTTTTCCTCCAAAGACAGTCGTGATGATCAATGATGCAATCACCGCCATCGATGTTCTGAAAGAAATATACTGAAACAGTCCAGCTCCTGGAATGTGCACGTATTCGTTTAACCATGTGAATAAATGGTACAACATATTCTTATTCTTCGTTAAATGTTAATTCTAAAATTTCTTTATCATCAAAATGATGGCGTACACCATTCACCTCTTGATACTTTTCATGTCCTTTTCCAGCTACCACAATAATATCACCTGGTTTAGCCAATTGATATGCTACTCGGATGGCCTCTTTACGATCGGCAATAGACAAAACTTTACTCTTTTGCTCAGGAGCAACACCCGCTTCCATCTCTTTGATAATAACAAGCGGATCTTCCGTTCTCGGGTTATCTGATGTAATAATCAGACGATCACTATAACGTAATGCCGACTGTGACATCTCAGGTCTTTTTGTTTTATCACGATCACCACCACATCCCAGTACCGTAATAATCTGCTGACTCTCATTACGTAATTTTTCAATGGTCTGCAATACATTCTCAACAGCATCAGGTGTATGTGCATAATCAACAATTCCAAAGACGCCATTCGGTGCTTTCATGGTTTCAAAACGTCCTTCTGCACCAGTCAAGACACTCATTGCAGTCAATACACGAACAGTTTCTTGCTCCAGCAAAATAGCAGCTCCATAAACTGCCAGTAAATTATAAGCATTAAAGCCTCCAACCAATTTCACCCAAACATCATAACCATCGATGTTCATCAACATCCCATCGAAATGGCTTTCCACAATTCTAGCACTAAAATCAGCACCAGAATGCAAGCCATATGTCTTTTTATAAGCAAATGTGTTTTGCAACATCACCTGTCCATTACGATCATCTTCATTCGTCAGTGCAAAAGCTGCTGTATCTAAATCATCAAAAAACTTTTTCTTTGCCTTAATGTAACTACTGAAAGTTTTATGAAAATCCAGATGATCATGCGTAATGTTCGTAAAAATAGCGCCTGTAAATTTCAAACCTGCAATCCGTTGTTGCACTACTGCATGCGAACTTACCTCCATAAAACAGTAATCACATCCCTCTTCAACCATTTCACTCAATAAGTGATTTAATTGAATAGGATCAGGAGTTGTATGTGTTGCAGGTATAATACGATCACCGATCTGATTCTGTACAGTTGACAAAAGCCCAACATGATAACCCAATTCTGAAAACAGCTGAAACAACAACGTTGCAACAGTTGTTTTACCATTCGTTCCCGTCACGCCAACCAATTTCAATTTCTTTGACGGATTATCATAAAAGTTAGATGCAACAATACCCAAAGCTAATGCTGAATCGGCTACAACAATATAAACAACAGAATCCAACGTCTCTGTCGGCAACTCTTCTACAATTACTGCTCTTGCTCCAAATGCAATTGCTTTTTCAATAAATAAATGCCCATCAGTATGTACACCTCTAACGGCAATAAACAAACTTCCGAACACGACCTGACGCGAATCAAAGCAAAGCGATACTACCTCAACATCTAGTTGACCGACTACCTCCTGTACAGGAATAGCATGTAATATTGATTTTAAATTCTTCATTCTACTTCAGTTCTATTGTTACACCTGTACCAATTGGTAATTTTTGACTTGCAATCAAAGATTGCTTAATCACTTTTCCTTTTCCAATCACGCTTGTTTTAAATCCAGAATTCTCCAGAGCAAACAAAGCATCAATCAACCCCATTCCCATAACATTTGGCACTACACCCTCTTTTATTTGATACTCCACAAATGGAACTCCAAGCGTTGAACTTGTTGAATCATTCTGTGCAATTGAATTCCAATTCACAATTTTTAAACCTAACTGCTCGTACACCTTCTGAGTCGCTTCGCGCGATCCCTTTAATGTTAAAGCCTTCGTATTCAAGGCCGACGTATTTAGTTTTTTTCTATTAAAAGCACTGTGCATATCCAAATCATTTGCATACACCATATCAGCTAGCTCTTTAAAAACCGGTCCCGCTGTTGACGCACCATAATATCCGTTTCTCGGATTTCGAATCACCACGATGATCGAATATTTTGGATCTTCAGCAGGAAAATATCCTGCAAAAGAAGATTGATATTTACGATTACGATATCCCATCGCACCGTCTGCCATTTGAGCCGTTCCTGTTTTACCACCGGAACTATACAATGGATTTCTCAAGGTTTTCCCTGTTCCATCTTTCATCGTACCTTCCAGCATTCCCCTGATTTGTCCCAAGGCTTTATCAGAAGCAATCTTCTCATTAATAACCCTTGCTTCAAATTTTTCAACCGTATTACCTAGGTGTCTGATTTCTTTTACAAAAAGCGGAGAAATCATTCTTCCATTATTCGCTACGGCATTATACAATGTCAACATCTGTAATGGTGTCACTTTTAGCTCGTAGCCATAAGCCATTTGTACAAGTGACAGACCACTCCAACTCTTACTTTTTGGAGTTTTTATCAAGGGAGCTCCTTCTCCCGTTATTTGTAATTTTAATTTCTGATCTAATCCAAAAGAATGCAGCTTAGCTGAAAATTTCCCTGGATTATCTTTATAATGCTCATAAATCAATTTCGTAATACCTACGTTTGACGATTGTTCAAAAGCTTCCTGCGCACTCATTATTGATTTTTTAGGCGCATGTGAATCTTTAATCGTGTGACGGTAGATCGGCCAGTTTCCGTTTCCAACATTCACATGAGTACTCGAATCGATTAACCCATCATCAATAGCAGCCAGATAAGATGCTAGTTTAAATGTAGATCCTGGTTCAGCACTCTGTGCAATCGCAATATTCATTTTTTCACGGTAGACACCATCTTTGTCTTTCGTAAAATTTGCAACAGCACGAACTTCTCCCGTTTTAACCTCCATCATCACAACACAACCTTCATCAGCATTACTTGCTATCATCTGCTTCTCCAAGGCCCTTTGTGCCATATCCTGCATATTGATATCAATGGTTGAGATAATATCAGCCCCATCTACAGGAGCCACTTCAATATCACGGTTAACAGGAATCCATACACCCCCTGCAATTCTTTGCATCAGGCGTTTTCCACTTTTTCCGTCAATATATTCACCATAGGCACCTTCAAGTCCAACATGAATATTTTCTTTGACATTTTTATAGCCTATTGTCCGCGCAGCCAAATTAACAAACGGAAGAATACGCTTATTCTGACGCTCTGTAATCAAACCACCAGGATAACGTTCTTTACCAACACGAACAGCTTTAAGCAACGGAAAATTCCTAATAACTTTCAGGTCTTGATGCGAAACAGCTCGCTTAATCAAGACATAACGTTGCTTTTTATTTCTTGCCTGTTTTAATAATGTCAAATACTGTCTAGAAGATTTATCTTTAAAAAATCCCGACAGTTTAATCGCCAAAGAATCAACTTTCAGATTGAAATAATCGTTTTCCTCTTCCGGAATAGCCATAGCATCAAAGCGCAATTCGTATTCAGGTACAGATGTCGCCAGTAAGCTTCCATCATTAGAGTAGATATTTCCACGAGCCGCCTCTACTTCACGCTCCTGAATGGATAAACTATCTGACAACTCCCGCCATTTATCACCGTCAATATACTGTAAATGAAAAAGCTTCGTAAACACAGCAATCGCCACAAGGACGATTAAACCGAATGCGATATAAACACGAAATAGAATGGTAGTTCTGATATTCATAAACGTCTCCTACTTCTTTTTTTCTTTTACAATTTCAATCTTGATCGGTGGCTCTACCCGCTCTTTCAAACCTAAAGAATCTACACGTTTCGCAATTTCAGTTTGAGTGGACATTTTCATGAGTTCTGCTGAAAGTGATTTATGATCCCAGCTTAACTCTTTAACTTCCTTTCCCAGCTTATCAATATTACGAATCGTACGCTCCGCAAAATGCCTATTTGTAATATAAAGCAACATGAGCAGTGTTACAAAACCAATAAATGGCAGATAATTGACGATGGAATATATAGACAAATTACCAGCAGTAAGTAGCGTCCGCAGAAACTTCTGGGTCTCCTCGGCTTTTTCCTCAACTGCTTCCTGTAGTTCCTCTTGAAGCTCCTCGCTTAATCCCTGCTGTTTTATTGTATTCTTGCCCATCTCGACACTTTATTAAAGCATTAAGCTATCTCCAACTTTTCAGCAATACGCAGTTTCGCACTACGCGATCTATTATTTTCAACCAGTTCTGTATCATTAGCAGTAATTGCTTTACGACTGATAACATGAAATGGTTTTATTTCATTCCCAAAAAAGTCCTTCTCTACATCACCTCTAAACTTGCCCTTAGCCATAAAATTCTTAACCAAGCGATCTTCTAAAGAATGATAAGACATGACCACAAGACGTCCTTCTGATTTTAAAACATCGACCGTCTGTAATAAAAACTCCTGCAGAGCTTCTAACTCTTTATTAACTTCAATACGCAAAGCCTGAAAAACCTGCGCATGATATTTATGCTCTTTCCCTCTAGGCACTAACTTCTTGATCGCTTCCTTTAATTCCGCAACCGTATTAATAGGAGCAGTCAAACGAGCTGTCACAATTGTCTTTGCCAATGTTTTTGCATTAACGATCTCCCCGTACATTCCGAAAATACGATGAAGATCCTCCTCAGCGTAAGTCGCTAATACTGCACGAGCGTCAACATCAGAAATCTGATCCATACGCATATCCAGATCCGCATCAAAACGAATAGAGAAGCCACGGTCAGCGGCATCAAACTGATGAGACGAAACTCCCAAATCAGCTAAAATACCATCCACCTGCTTCACCCCGTTCAAACGAAGATTGTTTTTTAAGAAACGAAAATTTTGATGGATCAAGGTAAATCTAGCATCATCAATTACATTATTTAATGCATCTGGATCCTGATCAAAAGCAAATAACCTGCCCTCAGGTCCCAAGTGTTTCAAAATTTCTTTTGAGTGCCCTCCGCCACCAAAAGTAACATCCACATAAATACCATTTGGCTTAATCGCCAAAGCATCCATGCACTCTTTTAACATTACTGGTACGTGATAAACATTATCCATTCGCTAATCCTCCTAAATCAAAACCTCCCATAACCTGCTCGGCCAAAGCTGAAAAATCCTCTCCAAGATCTCCATTCATAAACTCTTCATATCCGTCTTTGGACCAAACTTCAATTTTATTAACCTGGCAAGCCAAAACAACTTCACCTGTGATACCTGAATAATCTAGCAAACCCTTTGGCAACAAAACACGACCAGCAGCATCCAAACTTAGCTCTGTTGCACCACGTGTAAAATTTCGGATAAACATCCTATTTTTTTCAACGTACTGATTCAACTGAGCTAACCGAGCTGTAATCGCATTCCACTCCTCGCGCGTATAGATCACCAAATGTTTTTCAAATCCACGATTGATCACAAGTCCCTCACGCTCAACATCAGGCAATTGCCTTTTGAGCGCAGCGGGCAACACCATTCTTCCTTTGGTGTCCAACTTGCATTCATATTCGCCAATTAAAAAACTCATTTTGTACACATTGGTTTCAAATTCAATGTAAAAGTATACACTTTCACCCACTTTTACCCACTTTTACCCACAAAAAAGTTTTCCACATAGCCCGACCGCTACATTTAATTGAAAATTACTTGAGGAAAAAGCAGGCAAAAAGCTAAATATCAGCGCATAAATACAGTTTTTATACCGTTTCAAAAAACGGTATAACACGAAAAAAAAGACCTCAAAAATCACTTTTATTTTCGTCAAACTGGACTGAAACTACGTCAAAAAACATATTTTTTACACAAAATGACTCAAAAATGGGAGAATGTGGGATAAAAAAACAGTTAAATAAAAACATTAAAATTCATCCTTAAAATACACCAACTAGTTTCAAAATTCACCAATTCTAAGAATGAAAAATTTAATTTACCATGGAAATAATAGCAGCTTCCAAAAGTGTAATGGAGTTTCTTTCAAAAAACAAAATTGCCATTCGTTATTCTCCCTAAAAACAGATAATTTTGTAGTAAAATTAAAATTTAGCGTATGCATAGAACAAACACGTGCGGAGAATTAACAATAGCTGACTTAGGTAAAACAGTAACACTTAGCGGTTGGGTTCAAAAATCTCGCGATTTAGGCGGAATGACTTTCATAGATGTAAGAGATCGCTATGGCATTACACAATTAACTTTTAATTCGGATGACGACGATTCTTTACGCGCTAGCGCACGTGAACTAGGCCGTGAATATGTGATTAAAGTAACTGGAACAGTTATCGAACGTTCGAGTAAAAATCTAAAAATTCCAACTGGAGAAATTGAAATCAAAGTTTCTTCTTTAGAAATATTAAATTCGGCGAAAACGCCACCATTTACCATCGAAGATGAAACCGACGGCGGGGAAGACATCAGAATGAAATTCAGATACTTAGACTTACGTCGTAACCCAGTTCGTGAAAACTTAATTTTACGTCACAAAACAGCTCAGGAAGTTCGTCGTTTTCTTGACGAGCAAAACTTTTTAGAAGTTGAAACCCCTGTATTGATCAAATCAACACCGGAAGGTGCTCGTGATTTTGTTGTTCCCTCTCGTATGAATGCAGGAGAATTCTATGCCTTACCACAATCGCCACAAACATTCAAGCAATTATTGATGGTATCTGGTTTCGACCGGTATTTTCAAATTGTAAAATGTTTCCGCGACGAGGATCTACGTGCAGACCGTCAACCCGAATTTACACAGATTGACTGCGAAATGTCATTCGTAGAGCAAGAAGATGTTTTAAATATATTTGAAGGTTTAGCAAATCATATTTTCAAAAAAATCAAGAATATTGATTTGGGAGAAGTACCTCGTATGACGTACGCCGATGCGATGCGTTTATACGGTTCTGATAAACCAGATATCCGATTCGGTATGCAATTCGTAGAATTAAATGAAGTTGCAAAAGATAAAGGCTTCCCTGTGTTTGATGCAGCTGAATTAGTAGTTGGTATTAACGCAGAAAATTGTGCATACTATACTCGTAAACAGCTCGATGCATTGACCGATTTTGTAAAACGTCCTCAAGTTGGTGCAACAGGTCTTGTATATGCGCGCTACAATGAAGACGGTACGGTAAAATCTTCCGTTGACAAGTTTTATACACCTGAGCAATTATTAGAATTTGCAAAATTATTTAATGCTAAACCTGGTGACTTATTCCTAATCATGGCCGGTCCAAAGGATAAAGTACGTAAACAATTAAATGAACTTCGTCTTGAAGTGGCCAATCAATTGGGTCTTCGTGATAAAAACAAATTTGCACCACTTTGGGTACTTGATTTTCCACTATTAGAGTGGGATGAAGAATCTGAACGTTACCATGCGATGCACCATCCTTTTACTTCTCCAAAACCGGAGGATATTGCATTATTGGATACTAATCCTGGTGAAGTTAGAGCAAATGCGTACGATTTTGTACTCAACGGTACTGAAGTAGGTGGTGGTTCGATTCGTATCCACGATCGTGAATTGCAATCTTTGATGTTCAAACATTTAGGGTTCACACCCGAAGAGGCACAAAAACAATTTGGTTTCTTAATGGAAGCATTTACTTACGGTGCTCCTCCGCATGGTGGATTAGCATTTGGATTTGATCGTTTAGTTGCATTATTAGCTGGAATAGACTCTATTCGTGACGTCATTGCTTTCCCTAAAAACAATTCAGGAAGAGATGTGATGATCGATGCTCCTTCAACTATCCATCAGGATCAATTGAACGAATTGAGCTTAAATTTGAATTTAAAACTTAAATAATTTGATCGCATCATGCGATAAATAATTTATAAGCGTTATCTTTAAAAGTTGGTAATTTATTACCAACTTTTTTTGTAAAATTAAAAGAATTAGATGTCAGTAAGCTCTGCAGATAAATTTTTAAAAGAAAGTGCGACAAAATCTTTCGACAGTAAACATCGCGATATTATTAACTATAATATCGACAAGTATACTATTGCTTTCGAAAAAGGGAAGAGTAAATTTGTAAATCTGGAGAACTCCCGTTTAGAAGCCAATCTAACAAAATGGAGAGCTATTGAAAATTTAGATAAATATCTACTCGAATTTGAAAGCAAATTTATAGCACGAGGAGGTAAAGTAATCTGGGCCAATAACGCAGAAGAAGCGCGTCAGGAAATCTGGAAGATCATGGAACGAAATAATGCAAAAACTGTTATCAAATCCAAATCCATGGCTTCTGAAGAAATTGAACTCAATCATTTTCTAGAAAATAAAGGAATAGAGGCATTAGAAAGTGATCTCGGTGAATTTATAATTCAATTATTGGATCAAAAACCTTACCACATCGTTACACCGGCGATGCATTTAAGTCTTGCAGATATAGCGCAATTATTCAACGAAAGATTTGGCACTCCGCTCGAAGCAACAGCTGAAGAATTGACAATGAAAGCACGTGAACTTTTACGTGAAAAATATAAAACTGCTGATATCGGTATTTCCGGAGCAAACTTTTTAATAGCAGACACCGGTAGTATTGCCATTACAGAAAATGAAGGAAATGCCCGTCTAACAACAGCTTTCCCAAAAATTCACATTGCTATTGTAGGTATTGAAAAAATATTACCATCGATCAATGACCTTGATTTATTCTGGCCTTTGCTTGCCACTCATGGAACAGGTCAAAATTTAACAGTTTATAATACACTACTGAGCGGCCCAAGACAAGCTTATGAATCTGATGGTCCAGAAGAGATGTATGTCGTCTTACTGGATAATGGACGAACCAATCTATTAGCGCAAAAAGAGCAGCGTCAGGGCCTTTATTGTATCCGATGCGGAGCATGTCTGAATGTATGCCCTATCTATCAAAATATTGGTGGACACACTTATGAAACGACTTATCAAGGTCCAATCGGTTCATTGATATCCCCACACCTCAGTGGCATGAAAGAGTTTAAACACTTAAGCTATGCTTCATCTCTTTGCGGTAAATGTACAGAAGTATGTCCGGTTGGTATCGATATTCAACGTATGCTGTTGCTAAACCGTAGAGATTCCGTAGCAGAGGATCTATCACCAGCAATCGAGAAAAAAGCATGGAAAGGATTTACTTACTTAATACAAAGGAGAAAGCTGATCGATTTATTCGGCGGAAAGATCAAGAACTTCTTTATTAGTAAATTTTTCAAAAAAACATGGGGAAATAATCGACAATTACCAAAAATCGCAGACAAATCATTTTCCAAACAGTGGAAAGAGCAACAAAAAAATAAAGATTAACAAGATTGTAGCAATTGATTTGAAATCAATTGCTATTTTTTTTCCTAGCTTAGCTCCATCAATAAAAACCTAATTTATTTATGGATTTACAAACAAAAAGAACTTACATTCCCTGGATTGATTTTTTAAGAATCTTCGCTTGCTTTTTAGTCGTACTCTGCCATAGCTGCGATGCATTTGTCGCTTCTTTTGATAATAGCTTTTCTTTTCATACAGCAGTATTCATAGGAAGTCTTGTGCGACCATGCGTTCCTTTATTTGCCATGATGTCCGGTATTTTATTATTTCCGATTAAGACCGACCTCGCTACATTTTATAAAAAACGTATCGGGCGCATCATTATTCCATTATTATTTTGGTCCATTGCACTTCCAGTAGCATTTGCATTATACGCCTATTTTATTCAAAAAAGCCCAAATGGGTTGATTTCAATTGAAAAATACACTGTAGAAGGAACTATGACGAAAATAATTACCTCAATTTTTAATTTCAATTACGATACAACACCCCTTTGGTACATTTACATGCTCATTGGCATTTATTTAATCATACCCATATTTGGTTCATGGTTAGATCGCGCTTCGAAAAAAGACATACAGATCTTTTTAGGCTTTTGGATTGTAACCTTAGTTTTGCCCTACATTAAAATGGCTGCTCCACTATTAGGTTACAACGACAACTACGGCAATACGGGTATTTGGGGAGTCTGTACCTGGAATGAGTTTGGAACTTTTTATTATTTTTCTGGTTTTATCGGCTACATCATTCTCGCCTATTATTTAGTAAAATTCCCTTTAAATTGGTCTTGGAACAAAACATTATCAATCGCTGTTCCGCTCTTTTTGATCGGATTTGTTATAACTTTTTCAGGTTTCCTAATTACACAAAAATATTTTCCTGCCAACTATGCTAATTTAGAGATCGTGTGGTATTTCTGCTCCATAAACGTCGCGATGATGACTTTTTCAGTATTTATAATTTTTCAAAGATTGAAGGTGCGTGAATCAAAAGCATTAAAAGATTGGTCTCTTGCAACATTTGGGATATTCCTTTCTCACTTTATAATTGTACAGGGTATTTCAGACTTGTTTTTTAAAATTCCATATCTACCTGCTGGTCTAAAAATAATTCTCATCGCCGTTATTAGTTTTGTCTTAAGTTACCTAGTGACTAAGCTATTTTACACCAATTCCATAACAAGAAGATTTGTTAAATAAAAAAAGGTCCGCTCTTACGAACGGACCTTTTTGACCAAAAACCAATTAAAACCAAACCATTAAAACAGACTAACTATTTTTTTCGGTTATATCTTTTTTTACCTCTATACTATTTTTTTCACCTTTATTATTTCTGTCCAAACGATCACGACGCATTGGACGATCTTCAGATTTACGCATGCGGTGCTGTTTATGATTTTCAGCGAATGACTCTTTATACAGTTTTTGTTGATCAGGATTTAGATTTTTCATCAACTTTTCACGTTGAGCCATACGATCCTTCTTCATCTGTTCCATGGCAGCTTTACGATCGGCAAAGTTCTTTTTATCCTTTTTCGCTTGATCCAATTGCAATGAATAGATTTCCTTACGCTGCTTATCCGTAAATTTTAATTTTTGATCCATACGATCCGTACGCAATTGTGCTATTTCTTCTGCTGATTTTTTATCTAACTTAAATTCTCGTTTTCCAGAACGGTGACCATCATGGTTTACGTTTTCTTTAATATTAGCTTTTTCTTGTGCAAAACCCGCAAACATTGCTCCAGATAGCAACAAACTTAACATTAACTTTTTCATGATATTTTCTATTTAATACTATTAACAACTTTGTCTACTCCGTTTTTAATTGATGAGTTTACAGACATTTGTTAATAAGATGTTGAAAACTACCTAAAGTTTAAATCGTCCACTGTTAAATAAAGTTAAACCCTAATAGTAATTTATTTATTGAGAGACTGTATTTAACCGAATAGGCAATGTATAGGCTACCCGAACCGGACGACCGTTTTGAACTCCTGGTTTCCATTTTTTTGCTTTGACAAGCAATTCAACAGCAGCTTTCCCTGTTCCATGGGAAACATCACGCTTTACATGGATATCTGTTAATGTACCGTCTTTCTCTATTACAAATGAAACCTCAACAATTCCACTGACACCTTGTTGTAAAGCGGCTTCAGGATACTGATAATTTTCGCCCACCCATTTCATAAAAGCTTCCATCCCACCCTGCGGTCTGGGCTGAATTTCTATATGCTCAAACCCAACAATAGCATCTGGATCTCCATGTAATGCACCATCTTTGTTCGTGCCGGTTATTCCACCATCCCGTTTTACTGTACCAAACTCACCTCTTGCAATAGATGTTCCATTAGGATTTGCCTTCAAACTCAAGCGTCCCGCCAATTTATTGGTTTTGTTTAGTTCATCTTGCGTCACCACATCTTCTTTTACCATACTTTGAGGAGCAACTTTAGGTTCAACGAAACGAATTACCTCCTCCTTTGGTAAATCTATAGCAACCTGTTGTGGTGCTTCTTTTTCAATAGGAATAGGTTCTACAATTTTGTCTTCCTCCTCTTTTTCCTTCTGTTCAACCTGGGGAGCTAAATCGACAACTGTTATTCGTTCTTTTATAATTGGCGCTTCTGATTTGAAATATGTTTTGTATATGCTACTACTTAGCACGATTAAAGCAACTGCACTTAAAACAATTACGACCGACCAGTTCGTTGCCCTATTCGATAAATTACGCAATTCAAAAGCGCCATAAGATTGGTTACGTCCTGCAAAAACAACCTCTAACCATTCCGATTTGTAAATATTCAATTTGGAGTTTAGCATAGCTTTAAAAATTAAGTTTACATTTTAACATATGATGCACCGTAATTAAAATTCCATAAAAGAAAATTTTTCATTTATAAAATTTCCCGTATTTTTAAACCATAGAGAACAAATCAATCCATAAAATAGAAAATGGTTAAAAACTTTACAACATTCTTATCGACCATCATAGCTTCTTCATTATTAATAAGTTGCATGAACGAAAAACCAAAACAAATCAAGCAAGAAAAAAAAGAAAGCAATCTCAAAACAGACAAGGCTGAAGCCTTTGTAGGTTTTGCTTTTTTAAATGAAAAAAAAGATTCTTTAGTTAGTTTGGCTGTTGAAGACGAAAAAATTAAACCTGAGGTGGCAACACATGCTATTATTGAAAACAAAATCACTTCTATTGATTTTTCAGGTACTAAATCTGAAAGTGAATCCTCTAATGGTCGACAAACAAGCAACAATTTCTCGAATAATGGTGGTACTTTTTTCAGTATAAAGGAGCAAATAAAAGAGGGTGATTTTGCTTTAATAGTGAATCAAAAATTCATTGATCAAAATCAAATTCTACCATTCAAGAAGATGGACAAAGCGACAGATGAACAGATAAAGTTAAAAATAGCGAAGCAGTATAATCGAAAGATCTCCCAAAGTTCAATAGTAGCAGAACTTAATAATAAAGCTCAGATTAATATAACATTATTTGAGGTTAAAAATGATTCAGCACTTGCTGTACTATCTTATCTGCATGATGATCAGCTGATCACGTTAGATTTTCCTGCAAAATATGATGAAATGAGTACTTGGCGAGTAGATGACGGCGGCGTATTTGATTTTGAAAATCTACAAGTATTATCTATTTTTCAATCCGATAAATCCATCAAAATAGCAACCGCATTTTGGGGAGCAGAGGGTTATAATCTCAATTTTTACAAATCAGTAGATGGAGTTTTTAAAAACATTGCTGAAGCATACGGTTATAGTGCCCCATTGTAGAAACAAAAAAAGACTAGTTAAACAACTAGTCTTTTTTTTATGATCGGGATCCATGTACTACATAGGCATACGTGCCAGTGGACCGACATCCTGTCCGACAAAATCTTTAATTAAATATTTTTGATATCCCGCTATTGCAATCATAGCCGCATTATCAGTACAGTACTCAAACTTCGGAATAAATACATTCCATTTATACCGTTCTCCCATTGCTAGCAATTCTCTTCTTAAACCTGAATTTGCCGAAACTCCACCAGCAATTGCAATATCTTTTACTCCAGTTTCTTTGGCTGCCTTTTTAAGTTTATTGAGCAATATCGATACGATACGCGATTGAACTGAAGCGCAAACATCATCCATATGATTTTTCAAAAAATCGGGATCCGCTTTTTCCTCCTTTTGCACCATATAAAGAATGGCCGTCTTCAAACCCGAAAAACTAAAATCTAAACCTTGTATTTGCGGTTCAGGAAGTTTATAGGCATCTGGGTTACCATTTTGTGCATGTTTATCGATTAACGGCCCGCCCGGGTATGGTAAATTCAGAATTTTTGCTGTTTTGTCAAACGCCTCGCCGGCGGCATCATCTAATGTCTGCCCTAAAATTTCCATTTCGAAATAATCTTTCACCAACACAATTTGTGTATGTCCCCCAGATACAGTAAGACATAAAAACGGGAAAGTAGGTTTAGGATCTTCAATAAAATGCGCTAATATATGAGCCTGCATGTGATTGACATCTATCAAGGGGATATTACGAGCAAGAGCAAAAGACTTTGCAAATGAAGTTCCAACCAACAATGCGCCTAATAATCCCGGACCACGTGTAAAAGCTACTGCATCTATTTGATTTTTATGTATTTTTGCAATGCGAATGGCTTCTTCTACTGTAGGAATAATATTTTGTTGATGCGCACGCGATGCTAGTTCGGGTACAACACCCCCATACTTAGCATGAATCGCCTGAGTAGCAATAACATTAGAAAATATTTCACCGTCGATACAAATTGAAGCAGATGTTTCATCGCAAGATGATTCAATACCTAAAATAACAGCCATAGCTTTGGGGTAATTAATAATTGTACAAAAGTATCAAAAAAATAATTAAAATAGCACTGATTACACTGGCTAGCATACTCGTTTTGCTAGGAGTATTGCTACTATCGTTACAATTAGAGCCCGTTCAGAATTTTATTGCCAAGCGAGCAGTTTCTTACCTCTCCAAAGAATTAAATACAAAAATCGCTCTAAAAAAAATATATTTTAAACCCTTTCGTTCTTTGGTTCTAGAAGGGTTTGAATTATACAGTCCAAATGGTGATACGATTTTGATAGCTGAAAAGCTAAATGCATCGGTAGATCTAAATCAATACTGGGATGACAAAAAAATTGTTATCAATAAACTTACACTAGAAAATACCACAGCTTATTATCAGGCTTATAAAGACAGCTCAAACATTCAGTTTTTATTGCAGTACTTTACTCCACCAAAGAAAAAGGAAAAGAAAGTCAGTAAAAATTTAAATTTCGATTTAAAACAACTGAAATTAATAAATAATCAGTTTCGCTATCTTGATCATACCAAGAAACATTATGCGAAAGTTGTGGATTTTGGCGACCTAGACATTAAACAATTAAATGCCGACTTTCGAAATATAAAACTTACGGACAAATCCATACAAGTTGACATTAAGAAATTAAATCTTCGAGAAAAAAAGGGATTGGAGGTTAAAGGATTAGTTGCAAAAGCATTTGTGAGCAACAAGAGAATTCAATTGGATAAGCTTTTATTGATCACGAATAAATCAACGATAAAAGACTTTGTCAAATTAGAGTTTAATAGTTTTGATGACTTTTCTGATTTTAACAATCGGGTGAATGTAAGCCTAAGAATCAAAAATTCTATTTTAAATTCAGAAGATATTGCCTTCTTTTCTTCATCAATGCACCGGGTCAAATTTGATTTAAAAATAAAGCAGGCCACAGCGCAAGGTAGCGTAAATCATATTGATGCAAAAAATATACAGATTGAAGCGGAAAAAGCAACTAAATTAAAAGGCAACGTTAAAATAATTGGCTTACCAGATATTGATCAAACAGATTTTAAATTAACAGACCTATCATTACAATCAACCTACGCTGACCTGCAGGTTATTCTTCCAAAACTGAGCAATAACAAGAATTTTAAACTGCCAGAAATTGTAAAAATATTAAATACAGTTTCGTACCAGGGAGATTTACATGGGCTTTATAATAATTTTCATATTGATGGAGAATTAAAAACAGAGTTAGGAGCGCTTAGTACCAAGTCATCTTTAAACTTTCAAAATGAAACACAATTTTCGGGTCTTTATGAATCAAAATCTTTTGACATAGGAAGATTTTTGAACAATAGTTTTTTAAAAACAACTGGGTTTAGCCTCAATTTAAAAGGTAAAGGAAGTTCATCAAAAACACTTTCAATAGATTTAGATGGTAATTTAGAAAATTTTAATTTCAGAAATTATACCTATCAACAGATTCCAATATCGGGAATTATAGCTGAAGAAAAATTTAAAGGATCTGGTTCCATTAAAGACCCAAATGCAAGTATAGACTTTCAAACAGATGTGGACTGGTCAGATACCTCCGTTCTGTACAATCTAGTAGCAGGTATTCATGAAACCAATTTATATGCACTTCATCTTTCACAACAAGATAGTATAATTGTTCACAACACAACGATAGAAACTAATTTAAAAGGATCAAACATCAATAACCTTGTCGGCGATCTGAAAGCAAACAACATCAATTTCAGCACAAAAAAAGGTACATTTGATATCAAAGAAGTTGTATTCCAAGCCTCCGGAGATGAAATCAACCGATTACTGACGGTATCTTCTGATGTTGTTATCGCCTCGCTTATTGGACAGATTGATCTAAAAACAATTGTTCCTTATTTTAAAATGCTTGCCATGCGCTATGCACCTGCGATTGGTTTTGAAACAGAGCTGTACAATAATCAAAACTTTGAACTGGACCTTCAAATCAAATCATTTGAACCCATCGCTACCTTCTTTAAAAAGGAAATCAGCCTCGATAGCGGAGCAACTATGCACGCTAAATTTTCAAGCGAGGAAAACGCTGCACAATTCAATTTATATAGTCCCATTTTCAAATATAGTGGCATAAAGATTTCTAACCTTATTGTAGATCAGATCTCTAATACAGAATCCATGTCTGTATCAGCTTCAGCAGACCGTATAAATCTCACTGATAGCACCTATATTAAAAATGTAAATATTGCTAACATTCTTTCCAATGATAGTTTACGTTTCAATATAAAACTATCCGAACTAGATGCTAGTAATAACCTTGATCTTAATGGTGTTATTCGTTTTGCTCACCAGAAGCCTGCATTTATCAGTTTTGATCCATCAACTATTATTATTAATAAAAACCAATGGTCACTTACCCAGGGTTCAGAACTTAAAGTTTCCAAAGGGAAATGGTTCTTGCAAGATTTGACGTTACAGCATGATGAACAAAAAGTACTGCTCAATGGGATATTGTCTAATGCTGAAAGCGACCAATTGAATATCTTATTCAAAGATTTTAATCTAAGTTCTTTAAATGGTATTACAAAACCACTTGGCATTACTATGTCAGGCGCAATGAATGGTAATCTTGAAATCAATTCCCTTTTTAAGTCCCCATATTTTATTGCTAACCTACAGACAAATCCGATCCTTTATAATCAACTTCCAATCGGTCAGCTTAGCTTAAAGGCAAATTACGACCAAAATGCCAATATTGTCCATTTAGACAGTAAAATCGATGATGGGAACAAAAGCATTACACTTGCCGGCACCTATAATATCAAAGAGGAGGAGGATAAAATAAATCTCAAGGCTTCCCTAAAGAATACTGATCTTATCCTTTTCCAACCTTTTTTGAAATCATTAGTTTCAAATCTCCAAGGAAGAGTCCATGGTGAGCTTGATATCAAAGGAAATATCGACAAGCCAAAAATAAGTGGAAATGCTAATTTCACCGATGCATCATTTATCATCAATTATTTAAGGACTCCCTACCATCTTACTGATAAAGCCATTATAGTATCAAATGGTATTTTCCTCAACAATTTTAAAATTCTTGATCCTAAAAACAGTGAAGCCCTTGTCAATGGTATGGTCGATCTAAATAAGCTTTCCGATCCGACTATTGATGTTAAGGTAAGAGCGAATAATTTTTTAACGCTCAACACTACGCTTAAGGACAACAATCTTTATTATGGAACAGCATATGCCAGTGGTGATTTCAACTTCAAAGGTCTAACCTCAGCTATCAATATCGATATCAAAGCTAAGTCGGAAGATAATACAGTTATTAACATTCCCTTCAATAGTTCGATGACAATCAGTGATAACGATTTTATCTATTTCGTTTCTCCAGATAGCGCAACTACCTCCGAACAGATAAAAAGAAAAAGTTTTAACGGTATCACGATGAATATGGATCTTTCTTTAAGTCCAAATGCAGAAATGAATTTATATACTACTTTAGGTGGTGTTTCTGGACGTGGAACAGGAAATATCACAATGAATATCAGCTCTCTAGGTGACTTTGGAATGTTCGGCGATTATATCATCAGTTCTGGTAAATTCAATTTTAAAGCACAGGATTATCTGAATAAGATCTTCGATCTTAAAGAAGGAGGAACTATTCGCTGGGCTGGTAAACCCGCCGAAGCCAACATTAATTTGACTGCGATCTACCAACAAAGAACTTCCCTGTCCCCTCTTTATAATGCGGCAGGACAAACAGACAATCCGCAACGAATTCTTGCCCAAGCGGATATGAATCTAAAAGGTTTATTGAGTCAGCCCGAAATAAATTTTGATCTCAACTTTCCTCAGGATCCATATGTCAAAGATGAACTTCAAGGTTATCTTTCAGATGTTAACAACATCAATCAGCAAGCCCTCAGTTTAATCGTTCGCAGAAGCTTTACGCCAGGATCGCAGACTGATTTCGGTAAAGAAGTCAACAATACCTTATTATCTGCCGGAACTGAAATTGCTTTCAATCAATTAAATAATATCATTGCAGAATCTCTAAATATCAATTTTTTCGACATCAATATTAAAAGTTTAAATGATGCTTCAGCATCATTGAGACTTTTTAATGATCGTTTAATCTTGACGGGTGGAATCACAGATAACAGGAGCAACCAGCTGACGGATTTAAATGTATTTTCGGACCGTGTAACTACGGATGCAGAAGCCCTGTTTTATCTTCGTAAAGATGGTCGTTTACTTCTAAGAGGGTCTAACCGTCTAAATACACGGAATTTCCTTATCAATCCTAATGGTGAGGAATATGTGAGTGCCGTGGGTTTAGTATACCGTCAGGAGTTCAATTCCTTTTCAGAATTTCTATCGCGGATGTTTCCATTTGGAAAAAAGAAAAAAGCGAAATAGCAATAGCCCTTCAACAGCTTAATAATTTATTCAATTAAAAACAAATAGACCATCTTGGTGCAAACAACATGAAGGTCATATAAAAGCTCGTGTAATCATACTAAAACTTTCTTATCTAAGGCTCACTTCATATTATATCAAGCTTAGAAACCAGTAATTGCACCTAAAAAAAGCCTTTCCAAAATATGGAAAGGCTTTTTCTATGATTAGAAGTTGAATAGCTTACGCTAATTTTTCGAATGCACTATATTCGATCTCTTCTTTATTGATTTTAATTTGCTCTTTTAAGAATTCGAACACTTTAAGTGCTTTTGCTTCTTCGAACAAACGGTTTCCTTGCTCTCTATCTTGCAACATTTGAATTGCATATTGCGATAATTGCTCATCACTTGGCTCCTCATTGATGTTGTACATTTTGATCTGCGCATAAATACGCTCTTTTGCCAAATTGATTACTTCATCATATTTAACTTCAAGACCATTTTCAGTAACAACACGGTTCTCAATGATCGTCCATTTCAAGTTATTCAAGAAATCAGCAAAACCTTCGTTCAACTCTTCTTCAGAGATACTTGGGTTCGTTGCTTTTAACCATCTTTTCAAAAACTCTTCTGGAAAAGCTACATCAACTTTTTCCATACCGAAAGTATACATATCATTACGTAAACGTTGGTCAGAATTTTGTTTGAATAAGTTTTCAACTTCTTCTTTTACTTTTGTTCTGAATTCAGCTTCTTCAGTAACTTCGCCTTCAGCAAACAATTTATTGAAGAACTCCTGATTTAAATCAGACTCTTCTAAACGGTTGATATTTTTTACCGTTAACTCAAATTTAGTAACGTCCAAAGCTTCAACCTCCTCAGGAGTGATTCCTAAAATACGGGAGATATCTTCAGCATTGAATGCTTTTTTAATATCAATCTTAACCGTATCATCTTGTTTAAGACCTACTAAAGATTTTTTAATTTTTGCATCTTCGATAATATCAGTACGTACCGAAGTTGTTTTCTCAATACCGTCTTCTTTATCTTGTTTCAACGTAGCGTATAAAACATCACCTTCTTCAGAAACTTCAGGGTTAGTCATTTTACCATAGCTACGACGTAAATTTTTAATACGTGATTCTAAAGTTTCATCATCAGCCTTAATGTCATATTCTGTAAATTCAGCTTCTTTAGTGAAAGGATTTACAAATTCTGGAGCTAAACCAATTTCATACTTAAATTGGAAGTTATCTTTATAGTCCCAGTTATATGTAGCCGTTTCTTCAATAGGAAGAGGTTGACCTAAAACTTCTAATTTATTCTCGCCGATGTACGCTGTAATTTTATCATTAACAATTTTGTTTACTGTATCCAACAAAATTGATTTACCATAAGTACGTCTAATATGTGCTGCAGGCACTAAACCAGGGCGGAATCCAGGTAATTTAGCTTTTTTAGCTTGATCCTTGATTTCTTTGTCTACTTGTGGGTTATAATCTTCTGGCGCTAAATCAACTGTAATTACTGCGTTGATCGCGTCAACTTTTTCGTGTGAAATGTTCATACTCTTTCTAAACCGTTACGCATTATTTTGATAAAAAAAAATCCTCCCGATGATTTAATTTCGGGAGGACATTCAAGTGCGGAAGAAGGGACTCGAACCCCCACGTCTTGCGACGCCAGATCCTAAGTCTGGTGCGGCTACCAATTACGCCACTTCCGCATTAGGATTTCTTGTTGGCACAAAGATAGAAACGAAACGTATATGATGCAAGTCTTTTCTCAATAAATTTTCATTATTTTCTAATTTATATTTTATGGTAAAAAATAAATTTGCATAATTCATTCTTATTCATTTACTTTGAAAAACAAAGTACTTTTATGAAACAAGAAGATTTAGTAAAAGAAATAGCAAGTATTCGGAATTTAATGGAAAAATCTAGCAAATTTATTTCCATTAGCGGGATTTCCAGTGTTCTTATTGGTACATATGCACTACTAGGAGCAGCATATGCCTACTATGAAGTTTATGGCTTTGATAGTCAAATGGGTTATCGGGATCATTATGTCAATGAACCATTGATTATCATGAAACTTCTAACGACAGCTATTCTCGTTTTAATAGCCTCTATCTTTACGGGAGTCTTTATGGCCATAAAAAAAGCTAAAGCTAATCGCCAAAATATTTGGAATACCACAAGCCGGGCTTTATTTTTTGCAATGGCAGTTCCGCTTTGTACTGGAGGCCTATTTGCCATCATAGCTATCTTTAAAGAAAACTATGCGGTGGTATCCTCTATCCTATTGATTTTTTACGGTCTGGCACTTACAGCCGGTAGTCATTATACATTTAGTGAAATAAAAGGTCTTGGAATTTTAGAAATTGTACTAGGACTATTAGCTTTGCTTTTTCCAGGTAATGGAATTATTTTTTGGGCATTGGGATTTGGAGTTCTACATATCATATATGGAGTAATCGTTCATAAAAAATACGAATAGTGAATTTAGACTTAACACAGTATAATAAAGTATTTGAAAATAAAGTCCGCTTACAGATCATGAGCGTATTGATGGCTAATGACGAATATGATTTTAATTCATTAAAATCCATACTGGATGTCACTGATGGAAATCTGGCTTCTAATTTGAAAACATTGGAAAAGGAAAAATACATCGAAGTTTTTAAAACCTTTGTCGACAGAAAGCCAAATACACGATATAGAAGAACAACCGAAGGTGAAAGGGCTTTCGAAGAACATTTAAAGGCTCTTGAAAAATTGATCAAACAACAATACAAATAATTTTTTTATCCATTTACTTTGAATTTCAAAGTACTTTTAAAATAAAAAACATGAAAATACGATTAACCATAATGCTCGCTTTGTACAACTCCAGTCAAAAGATTTACACAGAGTTATTTAAACAAAATAAATCAGCTTGGAAAATCAGTAAAGAAGATTTTCTAAAATTCCCGAAAGACTCTTTAGGATATCATATAGGTATATTCTATCAAGAGAAAGGTTTTGATGTTATCCCAAAACTAGAGAATCACGATGTGTTTCATGTCATCACAGAGTGCGGCACAGAAATACAGGACGAAGTTGCTATGCAGTATCTATTACTTGGCAATGGAAAGATAAGTTTATACCAATTTGCCATGATTGGAATAGGGACCTGTATATATCCCGAATATCTAAAAACGTACTTCAGAGCATTAGCAAAAGGAAATTCTATGCAAAAATTCTATGATCTGGATTTTAAGGCATTATTGAAAATTCCTTTAGCTGAAATCAAAAACAGCTTATCTTTTAATTTAAAAACACACCTTAACCATCATAATTTAACAGCATTATAAATTTAAAATCATGGAAACAAATAAAACACCCCTCTTAGAACGTATTGGTTCATCTATTTTCGCCAAACTGAGTACCATTGTTGTACTGGTTCTATTACTGCTAATCCCATTATTCTGGGTGAAGGATCTTATTGAAGAAAGAAAAAATAGACAGTCAGAAGTAAGCAGTGAAATTGCATTTAAATGGGCTGGTCAACAGGTGATATCAGGCCCTATTATTGCCATCCCCTATCAGGTTGTAAAAGAAATTGTCACTACGGATAAGAATATCATCTCCACTAAGAATACCTACATAACGCAATACGTTTACCTAATGCCAAAATCATTGGACATTAATAGTACGATTTCACCAGAATCGCTTAAAAGAGGTATTTATAAAAGCGTCGTCTACAATGCCCAACTTGATTTAAAAGGTTCTTTTGATGCGATCGATTTTAACAAAATAGACTTGAGCGGTCAGGAACTAGAATGGAAAAATGCCAAAATACTAATTGGTTTAAGTGATCTTAAAGGGCTTGGAGCATCTCCAAGTTTGGTTTTCAATCAAACGAAAATTGACTTCGAACCTAATATGTCTGCTCTAAATCCTTTTGAGAATAACATGATTGCAGCCATCGATCTTACTCAAACAAAAACAACCTTAGGTAATTTTCAGATTAAATTTAATGTAAGAGGTTCGCAATCCATTAACTTCCTTCCATTGGCAAAACAGACTAAGATCCATACCCAGGGAAATTGGGCTAATCCAAGTTTTAACGGTGCCGTTTTAGCCGATGACCGAAATATAACAGGGAACAATTTTGAGGCAACCTGGAATATTCCAAGTTTCAACCGTAAATTTTCGCAACAATGGGTTGGTGATGCAGAGAAACTGTATGAAATTAAAAACAATTATGAAATCAGTAATGCCGTCAGTGAAGGATATAGCAGTACTGTCGAACCTACCACTACCACTGAGAGCAGTATAGCGACAGAAAAAGATATGATTCAAATCAACTTCTTAGAGGAAGTCAATAATTATCAAAAAACTACCCGTGTAGCCAAATATGGAATTTTGATTATTATTCTAACATTTGCGGCACTGTTCTTCACAGAAATTATAAAAAAACAACGCATACATCTTATACAGTATATGCTGATTGGTTTTGCTATGGTACTCTTTTACTCCCTGCTTCTTTCCATTAGTGAGCATCTCGGTTTCAACCTCGCTTACCTACTAGCCGCATTAGCTACTATTATTCTTATCGCTTCATTCATTAAATCTATTACCAATGATAGCAGGTCTGCACTTATCTTTTCTGGAATACTTTCCATTTTCTATAGTTTCATATTTATCTTAATGCAATTACGTGATTATTCACTGATAGTGGGTACAATAGGTATATTTATCATATTGGCAATTTTAATGCGCATATCCACAAAGATCAATTGGTATCAATACGATAAACGATGAGATTGGCAACAGAAGGTATCAAGATATATTTAACATATATCTTGATACTCCTTAAAAGAAAAGCAATATAATGAAATGGATTATTGTTTCTATTTCCATCTATAGCGGTCGGATAAACCTAATTGCTCATTTGCTGTCTATGACATGTGCATAGCGAGGCCATAGAAAGGGGCATCGTTGTGCACATGTATCATGGAAGTATAATCGACTTTGTGTGATTCTAGGCTCATCCTAGTGTCGCTCTTGTGTGCTTGCAGGCTATTTGTTGTGTATCGCTAGGGTGATTGTATAGTCAGTGTTGTATGCTTATAGATTCGTGCTTATTTTAATATTGTCTGGAGTTAGGCTAAAAAATTTGGTTGTCTTATCCTATTTCAAAAAATAGACAAAATAAAGAATACTTTTTATACGCATCCTCCATATACAGAATCTGAGAATTTATCATGAAGCATATCGTAGAAACCGACATAGATATGCACCTGCTCCTCATCATTTGAAAATTGTGTATGTTCCCATACCATTTTACCCTCTGTTGAGATGGCTGTTCCTTCATTCAAAATACACGACTTTTCAATCACATATGCCAGCACAGCGACTGCCGCAGGATAACCCTTACAGGCATCAGTATTCCATTCAATATACAAACTATTGTCCCTACGTTCCACATTAATGAGCAGTGGCGGAACCATATCACCTCTAAACACCAGCACTTTTTCAGGATTAACATAGGGCATATTTTCGGCATCATAATCTAAGGCATTGTTGAGTAGATAGGACTGAGCCGTCTGAAAAGTTCCGACACGGCTACCTTTTGGTGCAAGATTTTTATAACCAAACGCGATCGGTGCTTTAAGATGACTTAGAAATTTGGATACCACTTTCATACGCATCCGGTTAATGATGGTCAACTTGCTAGGGGCTCTTTTTACCACTGCGGGTAGAGAACGAATAATGGTTTGATCATTTAATTCATAGCCAACAATACTTCCCACTTTACCCGAAAATGGTCCGTTTACTCCTGCTTTTAATATTGCCATAATGGTTTATTTATGTTGGAAATTGGTTAAGATATAAAGCTGTTATGACTGCGTTTGTATCTCATGAAGTTCTAATTTAATAATTAAAGTGATTTTAAACAAGTTTCAATTAGGATAAATAGTGGTTTTACACAGTTTTACCTCTATTAACCCTGTATAATTACTGTATAATACCTCTAATATATTATAACAATTCTAGAAGAAATATATAAGCAGATCCATATTGCTAGTTATCTCAATCTATCGTTATAATGACTACAAAATTACTTTCGTACTCTATATGGGACCTTACTTCAACTCAATACAATTTTTTATCAGACCCAGCACTGTTTTGAAATTGTTGATATTCTAACGAAGTCGCGAAAATATCATATCCAGTAACTGATTTTATCCTTTTTTTAAACGACTTTAGACAATACTAACCTTAACAAAAAACTAAATAATCGATATATAACAATTAATTATCTTGATCAATAACTTCTTAACACCCTGAAATATGCATTAGTTAATGCCCAAAACCTGCATATATTAAGATATGCAGAAACACGAAAAAGCGCCACGACATAAAAAATCTATATTTTTGGAATTGTTAAAATGGAAGTTTTCCACAAACTGATATTGGCAGTAATTTTGATCTCATATCAAAACAGCGAATAATAAGATGAAGCAAAACAAATATGATGATCCTAGCTTCTTTGAAAACTATGGAAAGATACAACGTTCTATAGATGGTTTAAATGCTGCTGGAGAATGGCATGTTTTACAGAGAATGTTACCCGATTTCCAGAATAAGAAAGTACTTGATCTAGGTTGCGGATATGGATGGCACAGTATTTATGCTAAGCAAAAAGGGGCTAAAAATGTAATTGGAATTGACTTATCTCAAAAAATGATTGATAAAGCAAAAGAGCATTCCAAAAACTTTGAAATTGAATATAAAAAAATGGCCATCGAGGATATTAATTTTGACTATGAAGAATTTGATGTCGTTATTAGTTCACTTGCATTCCATTACCTAAAAGATTTAAGCAGTGTTTTTATGAAAATAAATCAAATTCTTAAAAAAGGAGGAAGTTTTGTCTTTTCAATGGAGCACCCTGCTTTTACTTCAAGAGCTGAACAGGATTGGTTTAAGGATGAAAATGGAAATCGTCTGCATTGGCCGATGGACAATTATCAGGAAGAAGGTCAAAGAAACACTCGATTTCTTGGACACGAGGTAACTAAATACCATCGAAATTTAGAAACTATCATCAACACAGTTATTAAATCTAATTTTGATATTCAACAAATATCGGAATCCAAACCTTCAGAGGAAGTTTTAAAAATTTATCCGGAAATGAAAGACGAGATGAGAAGGCCAATATTTATTATAATTGCTGCCATAAAGAAATAATAATCGGATCGACATCATTCATAAAATTCTCATCATGAATTAATTATTTTAAAATAAATTTTGAAACAAAATAAAATCTACTAAATTTGTAGAGTATTCAGAATTGCACGTTGCAATACCAACCGAGTTACATAACCGCGGTGGTAAATTAATATGGGTTTCGACCAAAAATATCTGGATACAGTTTATGGTTTAATCCTTTAAATTTTTAAATTGTATGTCAACACCAAATCTTTATCAACATTTACTGGAAAAATTCAGTTATTATTCAATCAACGAACTGATACAGCTCAACAATGATACGGTATCGGAAAAAGGTTGGGGTTCTTCCAAATCTACATTCCGCACTGCGCTCATAAGTACTTTTTCTAAAAGAGGGCTAGATCTTTCCAACATCATTTCTAGAGAAGATGGTTTTACTTCCGTAAAGTATGTCGCAGTAAGATTAGAGGAAAATACGCTTATCCCGATTCTCCAATAAGAGCAAAGACAGCTTTAAAATTGCGTATTCACTCAGCGCTAAAAAGGTTAAATAGCCCTTCCTTTTTGAGCACTGAGTGAAGCTTTTTTTATCCAACTAATTCTATATAATTTTCAGTCACTAATATCAATGGTATGCTTTTTTTAATGCGTTAAGATAGTATTTTATAATTTCTCCAATTCCCTTCAATAGTTTAACACAAAGTGATATCGCGTCATTCTGAACAATTCCTTCACCTTGTTTTCTTTCTCCAATACTTTATTTAATATGTTAAATGATCTTAGATTTTGTATCTTGCCTGTTCATATTCGTATTCTTTATGAAAAAAAAATCTTTAATAACGCTTTCCATTTTATTATGCGCTTCGGCATCAATAGCTCAGGAAAACAAAGAAACCAAAATGGTTCTTAATATGGAAAACACCACAAAAGCACCATTAGATCCGCAGACACTTTGGAAATTAGGCCGAGTTTCTGGAGAAGGAATTTCAACAGATGGAAAAACTTTAATATATGGTGTCTCTAATTATGCTATAGAAACAAACAGTTCGGAAAAAAACCTTTACACATTATCCCTAGAAACAGGTAACACAGCTCCTCTAACAAGTGAAAAGGGCGGCGAGTCTGTTGTACAGATTACAGAAAATGGCGATATCATTTACTTGTTCAAAGGGCAACTTTGGAAAAAGAATAGATATAAAGGTGAAGCTATACAATTGACACACAGCGAAACTGATCTAGAAAATGTAAAACTCTCTCCAAATGGTCAATATATTTTATTTAGCAAAGCAGTTTTAATCAAAAAATATCACAGTACCGACAAATATCCTGATTTACCAAAATCTGACGCTTATGTTTTTGACAATCTTGACTACCGTCATTGGGACACGTTCAATAATGGAAAATTCAATCATCCATTTGTAGCCAGCTATAACAACGGTAAGATTGGCGAAGCAATTGATTTATTGCAGGATGAGCCTTTCTATAGCCCTCAAATGCCATTTGGCGGTTCTGAAGATTTTGAATGGACACCAGATAGTAAAGCTGTGCTATATGTCAGTAAAAAAAGGTTTGGAACAGCGTATGCCGTGAGTACAAATACGGATATCTACCGCTATGATCTTACTTCTAAGCAAACAACAAATCTGACTGAGGGTATGAATGGCTATGATACCAACCCGACTTACAGTCCAGATGGAACTAAGTTAACTTGGCTAAGTATGAAAAAAGATGGTTACGAAGCCGATAAAAATGATATCATTATTTTCGATAAAGCATCATCTCAGCGTTTAAATCTTACTGCACATTGGGACGGCACAGTAAACTCTTTCATATGGAGCAAGGACAATCGTAAGATTTATTTTGTGGCACCATCCAAAGGTACCGTACAACTTTTCGAACTGACTGTTCCTACTAATTTAAAAAACAAATCTTTAGCATCGATTAAACAAATCTCTGAAGGAAATTTTGATATCACAGGAATTGTGGGACAGGTAGCCAATCAGTTGATCGTAACATCAACAAAATTCACAAGAGCTACAGAGATTTACAAATATGACTTAGCGAATAAAACGTTAACGGCATTGACGACTGTCAATGATAAAATGTATGCTCATATCAGTGATAATAAAATTGAATCCAGAATTACAAAAGCTTCTGATGGCCAAGATCTTTTTTCTTGGGTAATTTATCCGCCAGATTTTGACCCAACAAAAAAATACCCAACGATTTTATATTGCGAAGGTGGCCCTCAGTCTGCACTGACCCAGTTTTACTCATTCCGTTGGAATCTACAGCTTATCGCTTCTCAAGGTTATATTGTGATCGCTCCAAATCGTCGCGGGATGCCTGGCTGGGGAGTCAAATGGAATGAAGCAATATCCAAAGATTGGGGCGGACAGCCTATACGGGATTATTTATCTGCCATTGATGATATTTCTAAAGAGAAATATGTAGATACAACACGTCGTGCTGCTATCGGTGCTAGTTATGGTGGTTATTCAGTATATATGCTAGCTGGAGTACATGAAAATAGATTTAAAACATTAATTGCACATAACGGCTTATTCGATATGAGAAGTTGGTATGGTACGACAGAAGAATTGTTTTTCGCGAACCACGAACTAGGCGGTCCTTATTGGGATAAAGCAAATGTAAAATCATATACCGAATTCAACCCTTCTGAATATGTTGACAAGTGGAATACACCAATATTAATCTTTCAAGGAGGTCATGACTACCGCGTGCCGATTGGCCAGGGACTAGGTGCTTTTGAGGCTGCACAATTGAAGAAAATCAAAAGTAGATTAGTTTATTTACCCGACGAAAATCACTGGGTGCTATCAGGGCATAATGCTCAGGTATGGCAAAGAGAATTTTTCGGATGGCTGAAAGAAACCTTATAAATTAAAAAGGCTTGAAGTTTACCTTCAAGCCTTTTTAATTTTATTTCTCCTGCTCTCCCTTTTTACCAAAGATGGAAAGCTTAATGTATTTTCCCGGCTTCTCTTTAATATCTTTCATCAGGTGATCAAGGCTTTCTGAAGCATTATTCAAATTATCATAGAGCTTATTATCATTGATCAATAATCCAATTGAACCCTGCCCTTTGTTGATCTTATCTACGATTGTTTGGAAGTCTGTCATAGCCATATTAGCTTTATCCATAGTTTGTTGGAAATCTAATTTAGCTGCTTTATCTGTTACAGTATTCAAATTGGACATGATAGCTGTGATCTGACCGCTATTATTTTTAAATGTATTGGTAATAACTTCAAGATTAGAGATAATCGTGGTTAATCTTTTACGTTCCGAACCAACCAGACCTTCTACATCTTTCGTAATTAGCTCCACATTTTTTAAAGATGTTGAAATACTATGAACACTTTGCTTAAAGTCTTCTTGAAATTGATCGTCCAAAACAGAATTGACAACTGTTAGTACAGAATCTAATTTTATGGTGATGGTTTCAACTCTTTTCTGAATAGGCTCTACTTTGTCCATTATATTTGCCTGAATACCTGAAGCTAATGTTTCACCATCTTTAGCCATTTCTGTACTATTGCCCATATCAAATACAATTGCTTTTCCACCCAGGAGATCTGTACTTGCTATACGTGCAACGGTATTTTTCGGAACTTTGTATTCGGCTTTAATTTTAAATTCTGTGAGAATGCTTCCATCTGGTTGCAATGTCATCTTAGAAACACGGCCAATCTGATATCCGTTCACTAATACAGGCTTAGAGGCTGTAAGACCATCCACTGCCTGATAAGATGTATAATAGGTATTATCACTGCTAAATACATCATTACCTTTTAAAAAGCTATATCCTATAAATAATAATGTTACTGCTATTACAGCTAAAATTCCGACTTTAGTCTCGTTTGATATTTTCAAAATAATATTTCCTTAAGGTGTTTTTATTGAACTCAATTTATCATTTAAACAAGACAATGGCAAATAAGTTTATCTTTCTACGCTTTTTTTGAATGCGCTGATTGCTGAGACTAAGTTTTGTACGATCTCACTTTGTCCTTCATCCGATAGCATATAGTCTTCTTCTGCACGATTATTTACAAAACCAATTTCGGTCAAAACCGCTGGCATTCCTGCTTCTGCTAATACTGCCAATCCCTGTTCAAGAATCCCTCGGCTTACTCTTCCTGATTTAACATATTCTTGTTGCATCAGATTTGCTAATTTGACACTTTTCTCGCGGTATTGATTTTTCATCAAAGAGAAGATGATATAACTCTCTGGATCTTTTGGGTCAAATCCCTGATAATTTTCTTTATAATTCTCCTCTAATAATAGGGACGCATTTTCACGAATGGCAGCAGTCTGCTCACCTAAGCGATGTGAACCTGATACAATTGTTTCTGTACCTCTTGAGGATCTTCCTGGTGCAGAATTACAGTGAATCGATATAAAAATATCAGCCTTCGCAGCATTAGCCATTCGGATACGCTTATATAAATCAATAAACTCATCTGTTCTACGGGTAAACATTACGCGTACTCCAGGCAACTGTCTTTCGATTTCTTTACCTAATTTCAAAGCCACCTCTAAAGCTATATTTTTTTCCAAAGAACGTGATCCTTTGGCTCCGGAATCCCTCCCACCGTGGCCGGCATCAATTACAATTGTTTTAATTTGATAATCCTGGGGTGGAGTAACATGCGCTTTAGAAATAGTATTGCTTGGAGGAGTAGCACTCGTCAAAACCATAAATAGAAAAATCGCTGGAGCTAAAAAAAATATAAGTTTCCGCTTTCTAATATTCAAATCTAATTTCATGTATATTTTTTTTGATTTCTGTAATTTAATAACAAAATGTTATGAGTAATATTGTGGTACAAAAATAGGAAATGTTAATCTCGTTAAAAAACATCACTTTCTATTTGTTTTTGACTAATTTTGTCAAGCTTAGTTTAAATATTTTTACAAAAATAACATTTGTCTTTAATTTTGAAGTCGTTAACACACATTTTAACAATATTTCTTATTCTTTCGCTAAGTGTTTCTGCAACATTTTCGCAAGAAAAAACCCCCGTAAAGACAACGTCAAAGAGTCTAAAAGACTCTGTTTCGGTCAAAGGAACAACTGATTCCGTTCGTGTTAAACGAGATTCTACAATTATCGGCAAAGACAGTACCAAAAATAAGGGTGGATTGCAGGCGGAGGTCAGTATCATCGCCAGAGATTCACAACGTACGGAAGTCGATAAAAATATAAGTCACTTATATAGAGGTGCTAAAGTTAAGTATCAAGATTTTGAACTATCTGCCGATTATATTCGATTAGACCGAAATAAAAAACAAATATTTGCATCAGGTATTATCGACCATAATGGCAAGTATGTAGGGCGTCCTATTGTAATGACTGGAGCTGAAAGTCCTAAAACGGTCGACTCCCTCCTATATGATTACGAAAAACAAGAGGGTAATACCTACGGAATCATGACTGATGTAGAAGGAGGTTATATCCAGGCAAAGGTAGTTCGTAAGAATATTTACGATGAAATGTCGCTGTATCATGGACTGTATAGTACCTGTAATCTTCCAGAACCACACACACACTTCGGGATTTTTCTCAGCAAAGCTATTGTGACTAAAAACCAAATTATCGCAGGTCCATCCTATCTCGTATTACAGAACATCCCTTTAAAATTTATCGGTTTCCCGTTTGCCTTTTTCCCTAAACCGGACAAAAGATCTTCAGGTTTTTTATTTCCGTCATTTGGAGAAGACTATACCCGTGGATTTGCCATGCGTGACATCGGTTGGTATCTAGCTTTCAATGATTATTGGGATAGTGAAGTTCGAGGAAGCTTATATTCGAAAGGATCATGGGAAGCATCGATCAATACAAGATATACGGTCAACTATAAATATAATGGTGGATTCAATATCCGTTATGCCTCAACCAAAGCCGGAGTTGAAGGAACAGATAATTATGGGACTAACAAAGATTTCAATGTTACTTGGAACCATACACAGCGTCAGGAAGCAAATCCGGGAACCTCTTTTTCAGCAAATGTGAATTTTGGAACGGGATCATATTTTAGAAATACAGGTGCAAACGGAACCAATACGTATAACGATATCACCAAAAATAACATGTCTTCCTCCATTAGTTATGGTCGTGTATTTGCTGACGGAAAAGTTAACTTTACCTCGAGTCTGAGCCATCGCCAGGACATGAGTACAGGCAATGTCTATTTGCAACTTCCTAATTTCAGTTTAAACGTTTCTTCTTTCAATCCTTTTGATTCTAAAGACCGTGTAAATGAACAAAAGTGGTACCAACGTATCAACGTAGGATATAGTCTACAGGGAACTAATACCTTAAATACTGGCGACTCAACCTTATTTTCAAAACAGACCTTAAAACAATTTACAAACGGTTTTCAACATAATATCCCGATCAGTTTATCCCTAAATGTTAGTCATTTCCAATTCAACACAAGTGTGAATTACACGGAAAGATGGTATTTACAGAGTACCCGTCAGCGAATGGAGAATACCAAAGAAGGTTATGTTGCGGCCAAAGATACAGTACAAGGATTTAAAAGGGCTTATGATTATTCTGTATCAACCGGAGTATCTACCAAAATCTATGGTATGTATCCAAAAATCGGTAAAATACAGGCTATAAGGCATGTCATCACCCCATCTGTCAATTTAAACTACAGACCTGATTTTTCTGATTCGAAATATGGCTTCTATAAAAATTATGTTGATCAATATGGTATGTTAAACCAGTACTCTATTTTTCAGGATAATGTGTACGGCTCACCTTCGGCAGGTAAATCTATGGGAATCGGTTTCTCTGTTGATAATAATATCGAAGCAAAAGTAAAGAGTAAATCGGATACCACAGATGGTGGGTTTAAAAAGATTCCGATCCTACAGGGTTTATCATTTAGTGGAAACTACAATTTTGTGGCCGATTCCATGAAATTATCACCCATCTCTTTCTCTGGAAGAACTGCCGTATTTGGTGAAAAAATTAACATTAACTTCAACGGAACATTAGATCCCTATGCAATTGATCAAGCAGGACAACGCTATAACAAATATATGTTCAGTGATGGTAAACTTGCACGTTTGACCAATTTCGGTCTTTCATTTGATTATAGTTTCAATCCAAAGGCCTCAAAAAACAGAAATAATAACATCGATTCTTTACGTAACCAAATGGGAGCCAATATGACTCCGGAACAGGCACAGGCTCTATCCCGCATCAGTGCCGACCCGAATGCGTTTGTGAATTTCAATATACCTTGGAACTTAGCCGGATCATTTAGTTTCCAATATTCTAAGCCAGGTCATGTTTCGACCATCACGAGCACGGTAAATATTCATGGTGATTTTAGTTTAACGCCGAAATGGAAAGTAACCTTTAACTCGGGCTACGATCTAAAAGCAAAAGAGATATCGTTGACACAGTTTAATATCTATAGAGACCTTCACTGTTGGGATATGGCAATTGGATGGACACCTTTTGGAAGATACCAAAGTTATAACATTACGATAAGAGCTAAATCTTCAATCCTGCAAGATTTAAAACTTTCGAAAAGGAATAGTTCAGGTGGCAGTTATTTTTAATAACTGCTTTTTTTTAACATTTTTAATTGACCTAAAAGATTCAACGTTGAAATTCGGTAGCTTTTGCTCGCAACACCAGTACGTTTCTTTTATTATATATCCATGAAAGCACAAATTATAACCATAGGAGATGAAATCCTGATCGGTCAAATTATTGATACCAATTCAGCCTGGATAGCGACTCAGCTTCAAAACAATAATATTTCCGTAACACAGATTCTTTCGATCTCGGACAAAGAGGAAGCTATTTTCAATGCATTATCCAATAGTCAGGATCAGGCGGATGTTGTACTCATTACAGGGGGATTAGGTCCTACGAAAGATGATATAACCAAGCAAACTGCGACGAAGTATTTTGATACTTTCCTTCAACGCGATGAAGAGGTCTTACAGCATGTAACGCAATTTTTTGAAGCTCGTGGAAAAGAAATGCTGGAAATCAACAGACAGCAAGCGGATGTGTTAAAAGGATGTACTATCCTGTTCAATCAATACGGTACTGCTCCGGGTATGCTCATAAAAAAAGGTGATACCGCCTATATCTTTATGCCTGGTGTTCCATTTGAAATGAAGCATCTCATGAACACACAAGTATTACCCATACTTTGCAAACAAGATAACACAACCTATCTGGCTCAAGAGAATATTATCGTTGGAGGAATTGGTGAATCTTATCTCGCTGAAAAAATAGCGGATCTAGAATCTGAATTACCCGCACATATTAAACTCGCTTACTTGCCCACCCTTGCCTTTGTTAGGTTACGGCTATCTGGAACTGGCTCTCATAAAGACGACATTACAAAAGAAACAAAAGAATTCGCAAGTAAGCTGATCGACAGACTTGCTGATCATGTCATTGCAAATCATGACACCTCAATAGAAAAGTTTTTAATCCAGAAATTTATTAGTCACCGGTTAACGTTAACAACAGCAGAAAGCTGTACTGGAGGCAGTCTTGCCGCTATGATCACTGCGGTGCCTGGCTGTAGTGCGATGTATGTGGGTGGTACCGTTCCTTATTCGAATAAGCTAAAGCAACAGCTTTTGGATGTTCGAGAAGAAACGCTGAGTCAATACGGAGCCGTAAGTGAACAGACCGTTATTGAAATGGCTCAAGGTGCTAAATATAAGTTTGATACAAACTATGCAGTTGCAACCAGTGGAATTGCAGGGCCAACAGGAGGTACTCCTGAAAAGCCTGTAGGTACAGTTTGGATCGCAATTGCCGGTGAAAAAGAAACCATTGCCAGAAAGTTCCAATTTCAAAATGACAGAACGATAAATATCGAACGAACCAGACAATTAGCGCTTTTCATGCTTTGGCAATTACTTGTCAAAGAACATCAGATAGGCATTGATTTGTAAAATATTATTCCGCAAAAGTTGATTTATCAAAAATTATATTTTACTTTGTAAAATATAAACCTTAAAATAACTAACTTAGTATTTAAAAGGATTGCAGTTGAATTATTATGGCATTATATAAATTATTACTTCCTAAAATGGGGGAAAGTGTATCTGAGGCTACTGTAACAAAATGGTTAAAACAACCAGGTGATACCATTAGTGAAGATGAAGCAATTTTAGAAATAGCAACTGATAAAGTCGATTCGGATGTACCTTCTCCAGTAAAAGGAATATTAAAAGAACAACTTTTTTCAATTGATCAAGTTGCACAAGTAGGTGATATAATTGCCATTATTGAGATCGAAGGTGACCAAGATGGAATAGAATCTCCAACAGTAGATACGCAATCAGTATCAGAGAAAAATCAAGACAAAATAGAAGTTGCTCCGACGACGATTCAGATTGAAGATAAAAAAATAGAAATACCAGGATTAAATCAGATTCAACCTGCTATTGAAAATCATCAGTCCAGCATTCATAATGGAATTAGATTCTATTCTCCTTTAGTCAAAAATATAGCTTCTCATGAAGGCCTAAGTCAACAAGAGTTAGATCAGGTGGTTGGAACAGGTTCTGAGGGACGTGTAACCAAAGAAGATATTTTAAAATATGTAACACGCAAAAGAGAGCAGACTGGTACTGATTATACTAGCACAAGTGCACCTCAACCAGTAGCAACTGTTGTTCCCGAGAAAAAAGAACAGTATGCTACAACTCCAGTTGAAACTGCTCATACTATAAATTCAGGCGGGGATGAAATCATCGAGATGGACCGTATGCGCAAGATCATCGCAGATCATATGGTGAAAAGTGTACAGACTTCACCACATGTATGCTCTTTTGTGGAAGCAGATGTTACTAATTTGGTCAACTGGCGCAATAAGGCGAAAGAGGTGTATAAAAAGAGAGATGGCGAAAATATCACCTTCACTCCTATTTTTATTGAAGCAATCGCTAAAGCGCTAAAAGATTTCCCTATGGTCAATATTTCTGTTAATGGGAATCATATTATCAAAAAGAAAAATATTAACATTGGAATGGCCGCCGCACTTCCAAATGGTAATCTAATTGTTCCTGTAATCAAAAATGCAGATCAATTAAGCTTAGTGGGACTTAGCAAATCTGTCAATGATCTGGCTAATCGCTCACGTGCTAACAAGTTAAAACCTGATGATACCCAAGGTGGGACATTTACCTTTACTAATATTGGTGCTTTTGGAAATATCATGGGTACCCCCATTATCAATCAGCCTCAAGCAGCTATTCTGGCCGTTGGTACTATTAAAAAGAAACCTGCTGTTATTGAAACAGAACATGGTGATCTAATTGGTATCAGACAGATGATGTATCTTTCGCTATCTTATGATCATCGTGTCATAGATGGGGCATTGGGAGGAACATTTTTGAAAAGAGTGGCCGATTATTTAGAGAACTGGGATATTAATCGCGAAATCTAACGGTTATATAACATATTAAAAAAAAGGCTTCTTTTAAATTAAAAGAAGCCTTTTTTTTATGCTAAGCATTCAAATGTTTATGAATTACAATACGGTAACGCCAGTATAATAAAACAGACGATGTGAGCAAGCCCAAAGTTAAACCATACCAGATTCCTTCTACGCCCATTCCTAAATGAACTCCCATAAAATATCCACTTGGCAATCCAATAATCCAATAGGCAATAAAAGTGATTATTGTCGGGATATTGACATCCCCCATACCTCTTAATATGCCTAAACCTACAACCTGAGTTCCATCAAAAAGCTGAAATAATCCAGCTATAATCAACAAATGAGCTGCAATAGTAACGACTGCCATGTCCTGTGTAAAAATAAAAGGAAGATAGTTATTAAAGATAGCAAAAAGTGAAGCCGTCAGTGTCATAAATACTAAAACCAATTGATAAGAGGAAACTGCAAAACGCTGTAAACGAAAGAAGTTTTTGTTACCAAAGCTATTCCCTGTTTTAATAGTTGCAGCCGCCGCAATTCCACTTGCCATCATATAAGTCATAGCAGCTAATTGAATAGCAACCTGATGTGAAGCTTGCTCAACAGCACCAATAGTACCAGCAATCAATGAGGCCCCTGCAAATGCGCCGATTTCAAAAACATATTGCATGGCAACAGGTGCTCCTATTTTTAAAATTTTTCGAACCCGGATAAGATCAACAGCCCATAGTTTAAATTTACTGATATAAGGCTGAAAATAAGAAGATCTCATAACATAGAACAACATGACGACCATCATCATAATACGGTCGATCAACGTACTGTATCCTACCCCACTGACGCCCATAGGTTTGATACCAAACATTCCTTTAACAAAAATAACAGCCAAGATAATGTTGAGAACATTGCCCCATATAGTAATATTCATGGCTTGTTTAGTAAAACCTAAACCTTCAGCAAATTGCTTAAATGCACTGAAAATCATCAAAGGAAAGATAGATAAACTCAGAATAAGTAAATAAGGCTTCGCCTCTTTTACCACCGCAGGATCTTGGTCTAGATGATCAATAGCCAACATAGAACCAAAATATACGAGGCAAAATAAGAGTATCCCTGCTATGGCATTCATCCAAATACTATTCGAAAGCAACTTGGCACATTCTTCTTTATTACCACGTCCATTTTCCTGCGCAATTAATGGGGTAATTCCGTAAGCAATACCCAAACCAATAACCATAACGACCATAAAGACCGCATTGACCAATGATACCGCAGCCAAAGGAACTGTACCTGCAAAATGCCCTACAATGACACTGTCTGCCATATGTACCATGGTATGACCAAGTTGAGAGATCACAACTGGTCCTGCCAGTATAAAAGTGCTCCAATAATAAGGCTTGTAAGATTTTAATCGCTTCAACATATTTTCCCGCTACTTAATTTGAAAAGATTCCAAAAGTACGAGATTTTTCCCAATCCTACATTTCTTATCTATCAATAAATCATAATGAAAATGTCAAATTAGCACACTAAATTTTTACAATTGAAATGTTAATATTTCCTTAAACACTATTTCATTTTTAAAATATTGCTGTAACTTAGCATTTATAATTTATTAAAACGATAGTAAAATGTACAGTCAAATATTTGCATTTCTTAACATAGGAACATCAGAAATGATGTTGATTCTGGTTATCGCTCTTTTATTATTTGGGGGTAAAAAACTTCCTGAATTGGCAAGAGGTCTAGGGCGTGGGATCAGAGAGTTTAAAGATGCTTCAGAAGGTATCAAAAGAGAAATTTCCGATCAAATTAATAATTTCGAAAAAGACATTGATTTAAAAATAGAGGAAAATCCTTTGGCAGAAGCTCAAGCAGCAGAACAAAAAGTAAAAGAAGAAGCTGAAGCTGAAAACAAAGAAGAATCCGAAAAGAAGACGCCTCAGTTTACAGCACCTGAAGGTACTATGCAGTATAGCCGTCAGCCTGAATATGGTGAAGAGCCAAATCATTTTCAATATGGTTACAACGATCATTTTGCAGATAACGGACAAACAGAGGCAACTGAGGATAATACAACTGAATCTATTGAAAAAACAGCAGTTGATCCAGCTAAAAAAGCAGAAGAACCTTCTAAAGAAGCATAAGTTTAAGCCTATTATTTTCAATAAGATATCGTCAAATAAAGCTGTTGGATTATTTCCAGCAGCTTTCTATTTTAATAAATATTACATTCCCTATTTATGACACACGAAATTATAGTTTCGAAGGAATTAGCGATTAGCGAAAAACAAGTACAAACAACAATCGGATTATTAGATGAAGGTGCTACTGTACCCTTTATCTCACGTTATAGAAAAGAGATGACGGGCAGTCTAGATGAAGTACAAATTACGACCATCCGTGACCGTATTCAGCAATTACGTGACTTAGATAAAAGAAGAGAAGCCATCTTAAAATCCATCTCAGATCAAGGAAAATTAACTCCAGAACTAGCGTTAAAAATCCAGAATGTAGAGACGATGGCAAATCTAGAAGACATTTACCTTCCCTATAAGCCTAAGCGTAAAACACGTGCAAGTATGGCCAGAGAAAAGGGACTGCAACCGCTTGCTGACCTGCTATTAGCGCAGGAACGTACAGATTTCACCGATTTAGCGGCATCACTTATTGATGAAGAAAAAGGTGTTAACTCGATCGATGAGGCACTATCAGGTGCCCGCGATATTATTGCAGAGACTATTGCTGAAAATGCTGAAGTAAGAGATAAAGCGCGTAAAATATTTGTGGGCAAAGGTCAATTTGTATCTCGAGTAGTTCCAGGAAAAGAAGAAGCTGCATTAAAATATAAAGATTATTACGAATGGTCAGAATCATTAAAAAATGCACCTTCACATCGTGTCTTGGCCATGCGACGTGGTGAGAAAGAGGAATTTCTTTATTTAGATATCGAAGTTGCTGAAGAAGAAGTTATTCCTGCAATTGACCACATTTATATCAAAGCGAATAATGAAGCAGCTGCGCAAGTTCGCTTAGCCTTAACAGATAGCTTTAAGAGACTATTAAAACCTTCTATGGAAACTGAAATTCGAGTTTTGACACGTCAGAAAGCAGATGAAGAAGCAATCAAAGTATTTGCAGATAATGTACGTCAACTACTTTTGGCGGCCCCATTAGGACAGAAAAGAATTTTAGCAATCGATCCTGGATTTAGAACGGGTTGTAAAACTGTCGTTTTGGATCAGCAAGGTGCTTTACTAGAAAATACTGCTATATTTCCACATAGTGGTGCCGGAGGTCTAGCAGAAGCAACGCGTACTATACCTTACTTAGTAAAAAAATATGATATCGAAGCCATTGCTATCGGCAATGGTACAGCAGGTCGGGAAACAGAAGATTTCGTCCGTAAACTGAATCTAGATCAAGTTACTATTGTGATGGTTAATGAAAGTGGCGCTTCTATTTATTCTGCATCAGAAACTGCACGAGATGAATTCCCGGATCAGGATATCACGGTGCGTGGCGCTGTCTCTATTGGTCGCAGGTTGATGGATCCGTTAGCAGAGTTAGTGAAAATCGATCCAAAATCGATCGGTGTAGGACAATATCAACATGACGTTGATCAAAACAAATTACAGAGCTCACTAGACGATACAGTTATGAGCTGTGTGAATAATGTAGGTGTTGAATTAAATACCGCATCAAAACAAATTCTAGCTTACGTATCTGGTTTAGGTCCTGCTTTGGCACAATCAATCATCAATTACAGAAAAGAAAACGGACCTTTCAAATCACGTCGTGAATTGAAGAAAGTACCTAGGTTGGGAGATAAAGCTTTTGAACAGGCCGCCGGATTTTTACGAATCCGCAATGCTGAAAATCCTTTAGATGCATCAGCAGTACATCCTGAACGCTATAAATTAGTCGAGCAAATGGCTAAAGATCTTAAAACAAGTGTTCATGAGCTGTTGAGTAATGCCGAACTAAGGAAAACAATACCACTAAAAAATTATATTTCAGATGAAGTTGGTCTTCCGACACTGAATGATATTATCGCCGAATTGGCAAAACCAGGACTGGATCCACGTGAAAAATTCGAAGCTTTCGCTTTTACTGATGGTGTAAATGCAGTATCGGATTTAAGGGTAGGAATGAAATTACCTGGTATCATCACTAATATTACCAATTTTGGTGCTTTCGTTGATATTGGCGTTCACCAAGATGGACTGGTACATTTGAGCCAACTGTCGAACCGTTTTATTTCTGATCCGCACGAAGTAGTAAAAGTACAACAACATGTAGAGGTTACAGTAACCGAAATTGATGAGAAAAGAAATCGTATCGGCCTTTCTATGAAAACAAATGACGCAACCTCATCACCAAAACAGAAGCGTGAGCCAAAAAGTTTTCACAACAAAGAGCGAAAAGAAAAAGAACCTGAGAATGATATGGCTTCAAAATTAGCCGCATTAGCAAGCAGATTTAAATAATATAAAAGGGTGATTTTAATAAAATCACCCTTTTATGTTGACATTATTCATTATTTTAGAAGCATGTTAACATTTGAAAAATTTTCATCTTCCACCGTATTGGCAGTTCCACCGTCTGAACTTTCTATATGGCTCGAATCACTTTGGTGGGATAAAAAAGGTGATTGGCAAAAAGCCCATGATTTAATCGATCATCTACAAGATTCAAAATCGGCACATGTGCATGCTTACCTACACCGTAAAGAAAAAGATCTTTGGAATGCACGCTACTGGTATAACCGTGCTAAGAAACCTGAATTTATAGGCTCACTTGACGACGAATGGGAACAATTGGTTCGCATTCATTTATTTTAACAAAAAAAAGGTTATCTCAAATAAGCACGATGAAACTTTTATAATTAAAGTCATGACTTACTCAAGATAACCCCATTTTATTAATTAGCTAATTAAAACTAGTAACCCGGGTTTTGAATCAACTTGGTATTTCTATTCATTTCATCTCGGTGAATGGATATGAAATACATTTTATCCAACCAATTTCTATTTTCTATCCCAGGTGCAATTGTATTCACTTTATAGGAGTAGCTATAATTGTCTGTATTATATTGGTAAAGACTCACAAGCTTACCCGCTTTTAAAGTCCCAAAAATATTAATTAAAGTAACTTGTCTCCCTATCGTTTCCTTGGCATTCATCCAACGGCGTGTATCAAAGAAGCGGTGTTCCTCATAAGCCAATTCAACACGTCTTTCATTACGGTACCGATCTTTTAATTTTTGTCCAGATTCATCGTTATCAATTCCAGGCATTCCGGATCTGAACCTAATTTTATTGAGCCAAGTACGTGCTTCAGCATCCTCTCCCAATTCAAGACAAGCTTCTGCATAATTCAGTACGACTTCAGTATAACGGAGTACTGGCCACGGCACACGTTGTCTGGTATTCTGATCAACAATTCTCGGGTCCGCATCTACAAATTTTCGCATATAATAACCTGTATAGCTTCCATTCCAATCTTCAACCGGAGAATTACGCGTATCTAATCCATACTGGATGACTTTCGCTCCCTTATCATTGATTACCTCATATTGACCTGTTTGGATTTGATTCGCAGGATCTCTCTTCTTAACATCATCTGTTCTTGGTTTCCAAGTAGCACCGTCATATAATATAGAAGCACCAAGGCGAGGATCACGATTGTTATATATACTGTCTGTGTGAACAGAATTATTCCAATTAAATTTTTCACCGGACAGGGTCTCATAATCATCTACCAGTAATTGCGTAGGACTATTTCCTGCCCAGTTATGATAGCCATTAGGTCCATTGTTACGCCCTACATAAGCCCCACCTTCATCTTTCAAGTCATTAAAGAATCTTCCTAAAATTAAATCCCGTTTTGCATCAGCATCGGCAATTTTTGAATTACCCGCCATCGCTAAAGCGATATAATTTGCACGTCCATCAGCTGGCGTTTCTTTCTTAGATAAATCTAACTTATATGCAAATTCTGCTTTATCCAGCACAGCCTTTGCCGCTGCTTTAGCTTTTTGCCATCTCTCTGTACGATTTCCAGATACATAACCTAGTAGTTCTGGGTTAGCATATGCTGATATAGTTGAAGATTTGGTCTTTGCCGTTGGTACATCATGCAAATCGGAAGCTGCATATAGTAACACACGAGCTTTTAGAGCTAAAGCTGCCGCCTCACTGGTACGACCATCTACTTTTGCCACCCCGCTTAATAAAGTAGCTGCCTGTTCGCAATCTTTAACAATGAAATTGACGCATTCTTCATACGTATTTCGAGCAGCAGTATAATCCGTATCTTCAAGCGTATAAATCTTGGTAATCAATGGAATTGCACCATAAAAACGCAAAAGTTGCTGATAGTAATAGGCTCTTAAGAAATAAGCCTCTCCCAACATCTGTTTCGCTAGCGCTTCATTATTGAATTTTGGCGTAATAAGATTTTCGATCGCAATATTAGTCGCGCGGATACGCTTGTACATATTCCCATACTCATATGAATCAACAATCCAGCCCTGATCCGCTGGATTAGACCTACTCTCCGTAATGGTATTGATTCCTCTACCCGGATGGGTAAACATCGACTCGTCTGTCAACGAGGCTAACATCTGTTCGTTAAAACCTCCCTGTCCAAATCCATTATATAGATCATTTACAAATGCCTGAGCGAGTCCTGCATCTGTCCATACAAGCTCTTTTGGAACCTCTGCCAATGGTTTGGTATTGACAAAATCATCATTACAGCTGGCAAATAATCCTGTAAATAATAATGCAGAAATCGGTATATAAAATAATTTTATTGTTTTCATAATGATAGCGAATTAAAAAGATAAAAGTATCCCTGTGTTGATTAATCGAGCTTGAGGATAGTAATGTCCTAAAGTATTAGTCGATTCAGGATCATACATTTTCAATTTGGACCAAGTAACTAAGTTCATACCGCTCGCATAAACTCTAAAACTTGAAATACCTAAGCGTTCCACAAGTTTCGCACTTAGATTATATCCTATTTCCACATTTTTTAGACGCAGGTAATTGTTTGAATGCAACCAATAGGTATTGTCTTTGGAATAATACTGATCAGAACGATCGGTGATACGCGGATGTTCAGAACTAGGATTATCGATCGTCCATCTATTTTCGTAAAATTCATGTAAGTAATTACCAATTGCACCAGATTCATCTGTCGCTATCCGAACTTCTCCACCCATAGCCCCTTGAAATAAGATGGATAGATCAAAATTCTTATACCGTAATCCCAGATTCAAACCACCTTGAAAAGTTGGATTCGTATTCTTATTTGTCCGCACACGATCATCCGGCGTAATCTTTCCGTCTCCATCATAATCTTTATACTTCATATCACCAGGTCTTAGATTATTCGTAATTGCCGAGTAATCCAAGGTATTAGAGTTGATCTCTTCCTGACTTTTAAATACACCATCATATTGATAATACAACCCGGAATTGATCACTCTACCAGTTGTCTGCTGCCAAGATGGTGCTCCAGCAGCTTCATCCCAGAATACAATTTTATTTTTAGCATACCCGCCATTGATGGAAGCACTATATCCCCAATCGCCTTTCTGATCGCGATAACCTAAATTAAACTCCCATCCTTTGTTATCAACTTTGCCGATGTTCTCAGCAGGTAACGTCATACCCGTACTTTGAGGAATAGATGCATTACGTCTCCATAGGATTGAGTTTCTTCTATTTTTAAAAACATCAAACTCAAAGTTAATCTTACCCCCTAAAAGCTGCGCATCAATACCTAAATTATAATTATTAGCAACCTCCCAAGTAATGAAATTATTTGGGACACGGCTTTCGTATAGGGTTTTAATCATTTCATCGCCAAGAATATAAGATCCAAATTTATAGGTGGAGAAGAATTGATATTCTTGTAGGAGATCATCATAAAAGACATTATCATTTCCCATCTGACCATAAGATGCTCGTATCTTAAAATAATTAATGGCTTTTATATTATCCTTCCAAAATCCTTCTTCTGAAGCGACCCAACCTAACATCGCCCCTGGAAAAAATCCATAACGCGTTTTCTCCGGGAACATATAAGAACCATCATAACGCCATAGCAACTCAGCAATGTACTTCGATTTATAATTGTAATTGATCCTTCCAAAATAATTCAATCTTGCACGCTCCCATGCACTACCGTCATTATTCTTCTCGGCATCACCACCAGCAAACAGATAATCGACCTTATCCGATAAGAAATAGCGTCGATAAGCGGAGAAGTTATCATTTTGGATTGTTTCTCTGTTTACCCCAGCTAGTATATTGAACGTGTGATCACCAATGACCTTATCATAAGTCAGCACACCGCCCAGCAATATATTCAACTGATCTTCATCAGATTGGTTTAACCGTGGATCTGCCGGACCTCTTTTGCCCGCTACCAATTGTGGAGTTACTCCATCAGCTTCATAAGCTCCCTGCCAAGTATACAGGTACCACGGCGTCTCCCAACGTTTAATTTTCTTAATGTATTTATCGACAGCTGCATTACCAGAAAACTTCAAGCCTTCTATCCAAGGAATTGTAATATCAATCTGTCCATTGGTTTGAAAGTAATATCTTTTATCGCGTTCATACCCTGTTTCGTTAGTCGTGATCACCACAGGATTTTCACCATTTTCAATGTCAGGCCCAGGCATTCCATTTGGCCAATAAGCAGGTTGTGTAGGATTACCCCGCATCAACATTCTAAAAATAGTACCGGCTCCTTTAGTTGGGAAATTTCTATTTTCTTGACGCCCTAAAACTCCAAATTTGGTTGTGATGTATTTACTTATCTTGGCATCCAAGTTAATTCTTAAGTCATATTGTTTATATCCGGTTGCAGATTTTTTATAATAGGCATCTTGATTCTGATATCCAATTGAGGTTAGATATTTCACCGCATCATTTCCTCCGGTAATCTGTACATTATGCTTCTCTTGAGGAGACCAATTCTTTAAGGTTTCCCCATACCAATCTGTATTAGGATGTCCCCAGGGATCACTGCCATCTTTAAATAATTGAACATCTTCTGGTGTAAAAGGAGCGGAAACAGCTGTATTGTTTGGACGGATAAAAGTACCGGTTGTTTTGAAGGCATTTTGTGCCGCAGCCCACTCTGCTACCGGTAATTTATAAATCTCGAGTTCATTTCGCAATTCGGAGTATTCAACGGCATCTGTCAATTTTGGAATGACCGTCGGTTGTGAAAATCCCTTATTAAAATTATACGATAATTTAGGTTTTCCGTTTGTTCCCCTTTTTGTCGTTACCAAAATAACTCCATTTGCCGCTCTGGCACCATAAATGGCTGCAGAGGCATCTTTTAAAACTGAAATATTATCAATATCTGCCGGATTTAATCTTTCAAAACCACCTTGGCGTGCCGGAATTCCATCAATAACAATTAGTGGACTCGAATTTCCTAAGGTATTGGTTCCGCGGATACTTATAGTTGACCCATCATAGCCGGGTTCTGCAGATCCATTCGTCGCAATTACCCCCGGCACCCGGCCTGCTAAGGCATTGGAAACATTGAGAGCTGGTGACTTTGATAGTTCAGAACCTTTTACAGCGACTACAGATCCTGTAACAGTTTCCTTCTTTTGCACCCCATAACCAACCACAACCACTTCTTCTAGGTTGGCGCTGGAACTAATGAGACTCACCATAATGCTGGTTCTTCCTTTAACTTCTTCATCTGTAGAAGTCATTCCGATCATTCGAAAATTCAACTTTCCGTCACTTGGAACATTTGTCAAAACGTACTCCCCTTTTTGATTTGTCTTGGTAGCGATATTTGTCCCTACAACAGATACAGTGACACCCTCAATTGGTGAACCATCATCTGTATTAGTGACAATGCCACTAACTGAAATCTTTTCTTGAGTCGAACTCATAAAAGTTAAACTCTTTGGATTTGCAAGCACTGGTGATTGGCAGATTGTAGATAAAGAGACGATAGCTCCCATCCAAAAGGCTTTCTTCCATTGCTGTTGACCTAAATTAAGATTGCTCATAATTTTTTAGTTTGGTTTAAAATAGTTGATGTTAATTAAATTAGGTAAACAGACTGTTTCTATTGGAAGTATACCAATAGTCTATTAAACAAGACCGTTATTTAATTTAATCGGTTTAAATTGGTAATGTATACAAAACACTAAGGCTGTATTATGTACACCAACTAAGTTATATCAAATTAAAGTTGTCTAAAAAGAAAAATATATCCTTTTATAAAAAAAATAGTTAAATTTCTCATTACCAGGAAAGTAAAAGTTGAAGAGTTTTTTTACAGTGTAACAGATGTTTGGCCGTAATAAGTTATTAACATTGAATTGTTAATAACTAACATAACGTGTTAATAATTGTAGTAATCTTAACTTATTAACACTTGTCTATTCACATATATTCTAGTTATTTATGGACAAAATAAATAAGTTTAAAAAGATTATCAAAAGAAGTATAAATGTTTAATACTTTTTTTTGTAAAACTTAAATTTAAAAAATACAGCATTAAATATCATTTAATCAGCCACAAAGCAATAAATCCGGCATAAATACCTTATTCACATTTTTGTTATAAAATGTGAATAACATAAAATACAAGCCCTATAGTTATCAACAATATTAATTCACAATGTGGATAACTTCAAGGAGAGAATCATCAAATCTGATTAAAAAATAAAGATGTAGAAAATGAAATAACAAGGTAAAAAAAAGAGTCATCCGGACGGGATGACTCTTTTTTTTAAAATTATAAAAATACTACTTAGGCAAATAAGTCTGAGCTTAAATAACGGTCACCCCGATCACATGCAATAAATACAATAGTTCCTTCTTCAATTTCATTTGCTACCTTCAATGCGGCCGCAAATGCCCCTCCGGAACTCATACCTGCAAATATACCCTCCCTTTTCACTAACTCACGAGCCATCTCGGTAGATTCTTTCTGCGAGATATCTAGGATACGGTCGACACGAGAAGCGTCAAATATCTTCGGCAGATATTCCTCAGGCCAGCGACGAATCCCCGGAATGGATGACTCCTCAGTTGGTTGGCAACCGACGATCTGTATTTCAGGATTTTTCTCCTTCAGATATATCGAGTTCCCCATTATCGTACCGGTAGTACCCATTGCACTAACAAAATGTGTAATCTTTCCTGCAGTATCACGCCAGATCTCCGGACCTGTAGTTTTAATATGTGCTTTATAATTATCGGGATTTGCGAACTGGTTTAAAATAAAATAATCTCCTGTGGCAGCTTTATCTTCCGCATAATCACGACAGATCTCCATGCTCTCTAATAATGTGACCTGTGCACCAAATGCCTGCATCGTTAATGTCCGTTCGCGCGTAGAAGTAACGGGCATTACTAGTTCTAAACTTAGGCCATAAATACCTGCAATCATAGCGAGTGCAATACCCGTATTTCCACTCGTTGCTTCAATCAACTTTGTATCCTTCGTAATTTCACCTCTTTCCATAGCCGATCGAATCATATTCAATGCAGCACGGTCTTTTACACTACCTGCAGGATTATTTCCTTCCATTTTAGCGTAAATCTTCACATTTCGATTACTATGAAATTTTGTGATTTCAACTAAAGGAGTATTGCCAATGGTATCAATGATATTTCCCATATTAAATTAAAGGTTTGGAATCTATAAATTTAGAATTTGCTTGATGATAGACAGTTGTATAAGGCTCTACAGAATTTGTCAACCACACATTTCCCCCGATAACGGAGTGATGGCCTACAACAGTATCGCCACCTAATATGGTTGCTCCCGAGTAAATAATGGTATGATCTTCGATTGTAGGATGCCTTTTCACATTGCATAAAATTTTCTCAACACTCAATGCGCCTAGCGTCACCCCCTGATAAAGCTTTACATAATTTCCGATAACACAGGTTTCACCTACGACTAAACCTGTACCATGATCAATATAAAGATGATGGCCGATAGTTGCTGCCGGATGAATATCAATGCCCGTCTTCGAATGCGCGTGCTCTGTTAAAATACGGGGTATCAAAGGAACACCAAGACGGTGAAGTCTATTTGCGATCCGAAAAATACTTATTGCGAAAAAACCGGGATATGTACGAATAACTTCCCGTTGATTCTTTGCTGCCGGATCGCCTGCTATTAAAGCATCAGCGTCTGAACACATCAATTCATATAATTGTGGTAATGATTGAAAAAAATCACGTGCAACAAGCGAGTGATCACATGCTTCACAAGCCTTTGATTTACTTAACAGTTGCTCTAATTCAAGCTCAGCTTGCTGAAAAGCAAGTTGCACTTCTGCGACAGATTTTATCCCACCTGCATTTCGCTCTGGAAATAACAGATCTAAGATCCCTACTGCCCAGCCTGATATTTTTTTATTGGAAGGCATTTCAAATACCTCCAATTGTTTTTGATAAATGTGTTCGTAAAAATCATTCATGGGTGTAATCCCTTTATGTAATAGTACAAATATACTATACTTATATGGTAGATAAAATATACAATTTATAAAACCAGCTTGTTAAAAAGAAGTTGTAAAGTTTCTGCCGGATCTTCACATAAACCGGGGTGTACCGGAGAACACTGGATAATTGTGCTTCGATTGGCGGTCAGCCATCTGAAACGTTCTGTCTGATCCAACGCAGCTAATTTGCCACCATCTTTTGCTCCTGTACATATTTTCACAAAAGATTCAAGATGAGCCTTTATCATTTCTATATCCATATCCGGAAATAAAGATCTGGCGCGCACTTCATCGATATCAAACAGAACATTTGCAAATCGGTATTTCCGGCAATATAACGCCACACCAACATTAATAAACTCTTCACGCTCCACACGTGGTACTAAGCGTACCACCGCATACTCATATAATGTTTTTTCGGGCATCTTCAATTTGATTTAAAAAATGATCAGCATGTGCTAAGCGCTTCATCAAAAAGGACACGTAAACTTCTCCCGCCTCAGCTGCAGATAAATCTCTCGATTCATCAACTAACCATTCACTTGGTATGATATCCACTATATTACGGATCACTTCTTCGGTTAATAAAGAACGGTATTGTCGGTCCACCGATTCAACTTGGTTGGCGTTCTTTAATAACACATGATCTTTTATCTGCACAAAGGGTTTTATAGCTTGCTCTTCCCAATTGTCCCAACTATGGTGGAAATATAAGGAAGCTCCATGATCAATCAACCATAATTCTTTATGCCAGATCAGCATGTTTGTATTACGGACCGTACGATCAACATTCATCAACAACGCATCGAGCCAGACAATTCGAGATGCTTCTTCAGGACTTATCTGATCAACATTGGCATCAAAAGTAATGGCCCCATTTAAAAAATGAACACCTAGATTTTTGCCAACACTAAATTTTAATAAATCTTGAATTTCCTCATCAGGTTCGGTTCTGGCAAAAGATTCATCCAAATCTGCAAAAACCATTTCAGGCATTCTGAGATTAAGAACACGGGCAATCTCTCCGCCTATCAACTCTGCAATTAAAGCTTTCTTTCCCTGTCCGGCACCTCTGAACTTAATCACGTAACTAAAGCCATCATCTGCATCGGCCAATGCCGGCAAAGAACCTCCTTCACGAAAAGGCTGTATGTAGCGGGTAATTCTAACTTCTCTTATTTCAGGTTTTTTAATTATCATCTGTCATCCTTTTATAATTTACCGATACTCAAGCGATAAATCCTTAAATCAAATATCAACATTTTTATTTTTTATTAGCGATATTCAGCTAAATTGGACATAATTGTGACGCATAAAAATGGTTAATTCTAATTATATTTGTAACAATAGTTCACTCACTTTCTCGTGAAATACGCAAATAATAGTTATGAATACGACTCAGGAATACAATACAGTTATCGAGCACTGCCAAGATTTATTTATCAAGAAAACGAAAGATTATGGAACAGCCTGGCGTATTATGCGACTTCCTTCTATAACCGATCAAATTTATATTAAAGCACAACGCATTCGTACTTTAGAGATCAAAAAAGTATCTAAAGTTGGGGAAGGTATTTTGGAAGAATATGTGGGTATCATCAATTATTGTATTATAGGTATGATTCAGCTCGAATTGGGTGAAGATGGTGAAGAAAATTTAAGTCCAGAATTTGTAAATGAAAAATACACGGAAAAAGTAAATGAAACACGTGACCTTATGCTTGCTAAAAATCACGATTATGGCGAAGCATGGCGAGATATGCGGATTTCTTCGTTAACAGATCTGATACTCATGAAAATTCACCGTGTGAAACAAATTGAAGACAATAACGGCGCCACCATCGCCTCCGAAGGAATACATGCCAATTATCAAGATATGTTAAATTATGCCGTTTTTGCACTTATAAAAATGGGGTTAGCTCAATCAAACTAAAATTATGTCAGCAGTCATCAATAATAAATCGCAAAAAACAAACTATCTACTTTGCTTTGCGCGCATCTTTACAGGTCTTCTTTTTATTTTCTCCGGTTTTATAAAGGCTAATGACCCTACTGGCTTTGGTTATAAACTCGAAGAATATTTTCATGTTTTTCATACCGACTTTTTAAATGACTATGCTACAGCGATTGCTATCGTTGTCTGTGCACTAGAAATAATATTGGGTATATGGCTTTTGTTAGGTTTTTACAAAAAGCTTGTAGCGTGGGGTTTATTAATGCTGATCATTTTCTTCACTTTCCTTACTTTTTACTCTGCTTTTTTTGAAGTTGTCACTTCATGTGGTTGTTTTGGCGACGCTATTCCGTTGACACCCTGGCAGTCCTTTGGCAAGGATCTCGTATTGCTTGCTTTGATCTTAATCATTTTTGTTTACCGCAATCAAATTACACCACTCATTAAAGATCCGACCAATCGTGGCCTCGTAGCAACATTTACAGCAGTCCTATCTTTTGGCATTGGAATCTATACGTTCATGTATTTACCGTTTATAGATTTTTTACCTTATAAAATCGGTAATAATATCCCATCCCTAATGGTTCTACCTGAAGGAAAAGAAGGCGATGTTTATGAACAGATCTACAGCATGAAAAATGTTAAAACGGGGCAAACAAAAACCATTACCGATAAAATTTACATGTCTGAAAAAGTCTGGGAAGACACAAACTGGGAAATCGTTGGCGAACCGCAAAGTAAATTGGTGAAGAAAGGCTATCAGATTCCGATTACAGATCTTCTGATTACAGATGCTGAAGGAAATGACCATACCCAAGAAATAATCAATAATCCTTATTATAATTTAATTATTGTTGCTAAAGACCTGTCCAAAGCTAATGTAGAGGCTTTAGATAAAATCAATAAAATAGCGACAAAATTAACTGAAGATTACAATCTACGAATAGTGTTATTGACGGCCAGTTCTTCTGAAGATTCAGACTACCTAAGTGATAAATTACACTTAATTTCAGAAATATTCTATGCTGATCTTATTCCGTTGAAAAGCATGATCCGTGCAAATCCTGGGGTACTTTTATTAAAATCAGGAACCGTAATCGACAAATGGCATTACAATGCTATACCCGATGCAAAAGATATAGAAGAGCGATACTTAAGTTTAGATAAATAATAATATGCCAAAACCTATTTTTTTAATTGGTTATATGGGAAGTGGAAAAACCACTTTAGCCAAAAAGTTAGCAAGTAAATTAGAGTTACCTTTTATCGATACTGATGATGAAATCGTCAAAGAGATAGGCATGTCCATCACAGAATATTTTCAGTTGCACGGGGAAGAAAAATTTAGAGAATTAGAACGCAAGCAGTTACTAAAAACTGCGCAACAAAATGCAATCGTTTCTACCGGAGGTGGCTCTCCATGTTTTTTTGATAACATGCAGTGGATGAATGAAAATGGTATTTCGGTATATTTACAGATGTCACCAAAATCGCTATTTGATAGATTGTCTCAGTCAAAACCGAATAAAAGACCTATTTTAATCGGTAAAACTGAAGAGGAACTATTTAATTTTATTACTGAAAAACTAACTGAAAGAGAACCGTTTTATCAACAAGCTCATCTAATTATTGATCATATCAATACACCAATAGATGATCTCATCATTTTATTAAAGAAAAACCAATAACAAATCACTGTATGTTTAGAAGAATAAATCTCTTCCCTTTTTTAATTTTTACAACCGCACTTTTAGCATCCTGCTTTCGGACCGGCACATCTTCGGATGTTCTGGCGGGTAGTAAAACACTCAATTTAAAAACAGCAGAGGAGCTTTATCAATTTTTAACATACGATGAAAACCGATATCCGCTCATCAGCTTACATCGAGGAGGCCCTACAACCGGTTATCCTGAAAATGCAGTAGAAACTTTTGCATTTAACGCGAGCTACAGACCTGTCATTGTGGAATGTGATGTTAGGTTGACTAAGGACTCTGCTTTAATATTGATGCATGACAGCAACTTAAACAGAACAACTAATGGCTCGGGATCAGTAGATTCTAAAACTAAAAATGAATTAAAAGGTTTAAGATTAAAAGATCCTAATGGAAAGCTAACCCCTTATCGAATTCCGAGCTTGGAAGAAGCCTTAGCATGGGGCAAAGGTAGAGTCATCTTCACCTTAGATATTAAACAAGGGGTTCCCTATGATTTGGTGATCCGTGCTATTCGCAGTCAAAAAGCTGAAAGTAATGCCATAATCATTACGTATTCCGCAAATCAGGCTGCTGTTGTGCATAATTTAGCCCCTGACCTCATGCTATCTGCACCTATAAAAAATGAAGCAGATTTAGTGCGGCTCAATGATCGAGATATTCCAGATAATCGCATTATTGCCTTTCTCGGCACCAGAGAAGCGGATAAAAACTTAATAGAGCTACTTCATGAACATGGTATCATGTGTATATTAGGTACACTAGGAAATTTAGACCGCCAGGCCAAACAAAAAGGAGATCAACTATATGCCCGCTTTATTGAAAATGGCGCAGATATTTTGAGCACCGATAGACCCCTAGAAGCGGGACGCGTTTTAGACTTTTACATAAAAAAGAGAAATATAACTTCCAAATTTATTCAATAACGATGGTAAGACAAGAAGCAAGTAAAACTAAAACATGGTTAAAAAATAGCATATTTTAGAGTAAGCGAGCTTTTATCATTGTCTATTACCAATCATTGAATTGGGGACAAAAAAGTAAAGCAGCTATTCTTAAGAATAGCTGCTTTACTTTTTTATTGTATCACTCTTTTTTTATTTCTTCATACTTCCTTGATCGCGCAAATTCACATGCCAGCTAAATGCTTCTTCCAAGATATGTGGTGTATGGCCCCCGCGCTCACAGGCGCGGTCATAGTAGTCTTGTAACTGCTCTTTATAATCTGGATGAACACAGTTATCAATAATAACTTGAGCGCGTTCACGAGGAGCTAATCCTCTTAAATCAGCTAGACCGATATCAGTTACTAATATGTCAACATCATGTTCTGTATGATCAACATGTGATACCATGGGTAACACATGCGAAATACGATCTTCTTTTGATGCTGCCTGTGTAACGAATATACTTAAGTAAGCATTTCTTGCAAAATCACCTGAACCACCTATACCATTCATAATATTGGTACCTGAAATATGTGTGGAATTTACATTGCCATAAATATCAAATTCAATAGCCGTATTAATAGCGATAACACCCAAACGACGAATTAATCCTGGAGTATTTGAGATATTTTGCGGTCTCAAGACCATCTTATCACGATACTTATCCAAGTTTCCAAATACACGATCATAGCAGGGCTTTGAAACCGTAATGGAAGAAGCCGATGCAAAATCCATTACTCCCGCATCAATTAAATCAAAGGTACTATCTTGTAAAACTTCTGAGAACATCGTTAAATTGCGGAAATTACTGTCTTTAAAACCCATTAAAACAGCGTTCGCAACTTTACCTATCCCCGCCTGAAGCGGCAATAAACTGGAAGACAGATGTCCCATTTCTACTTCTTTCTCAAAGAAATTTAAGATATGACTGGCAATAGCCGTTGTCTTAGTATCTGGTTCTGCAATATCTGCCGGACTATCTTCGATATCAGTAAATACAATTCCAACGACTTTTGAAGGGTCTAAGGCAATTGTTTTTCGCCCAATTTTATTCTCAGGAGCTACTATAGGTATAACGTTTCTTCTTGGATAATCTTCGGCTTGATAGATATCATGGATGCCACGAATCTCCATCGGAACAGCTGTATTTATTTCTAAGATCACATGCTTGGCTAAAGCAGCAAAAGTTGCTGAGTTACCCACTGAAGTGGTCGGAATAATACTACCATCGGCTTCAATCGCTGCTACTTCAAGTACGGCAATATCAACAGAGGCTAAATTCTTATTGTGCAGCAACTCTGCTGTTTCACTCAAATGCTGGTCAATAAATAGGACTTCCCCGCTATTAATCTTTCCTCTAAGTGTTCGGTCCACCTGGAACGGCATACGCTTAGCAAGAACACCAGCTTCAGCCAGCTTACCATCTGTGCCATGACCTAAAGAAGCACCTGTGATCAATGTTATCTTTAAAGGATCTGTTTTCGCCCGGTCTGCCAAAGCTGGCAATACGACTTTGCTGTCTCCGGCTTTCGTAAATCCACTTGAGCCAACGATCATACCATTTTCAAATAGTTGTGCAGCCTGCTCTGCTGTAATTACTTTATCAAGTAAACTTTTAAGTTTAATTCTATCGTATGACATATTCCTTTACTTATTTCCCAATTTACTAATATTTACAAACATATTCTTAGTAATTGTTTGAATATTAGAACAAACAATATTAAGTTATTTTTTCTATGTCAATTTATTGCAATTAGTCACAAAATTATCCAATAAAGACGATATATTTGTAATTATTTATAAATCAGCATTTAATATTTTTTATCAGAAGAAATCGTTTTAATATTAAATATTTGAAAACGCATAAAACACTATCAATCAACATCTTAATTATTTAAAAAATTTCAAAAAATTAGTATACACTTACTTACACACCCAAATTAACAATCAATAATGGTGAGTATTAACTTACATTCATAAAGTAATACAAAGCTTTTGTATAAAAACTTTAACTTTGCAACGGAAACGGAAGGAAATCATGAATATAAAAAGCGATATAAAAGATCCCAAATATGTTAATCGTTATTACGTAACAGAAGTGGATTCTTTTGAGGATAGCATCTATTGTCACCACGCTATCATTGGCGAAAATTTTATTACCGAGCATGTGCACAATAAAGATCAATTTCTTTACACAGAAGGTGGTGTTGTTTTTTTAAAAACAGCTGAGAAGTCCTATTTTCTTCCTGCAAGACATTACATCTGGATACCGGCTGGCATTCGCCACAGTATTCATCCGAGCACCCCTGATGTGGTTATGCGTAATCTTTATTTTCCAAAGTATGATACTGACCAGGAGTTCTACAAGAAGATAAGCATCTACCCTGTCGACGATCTTCTTAATGAGTTGATCATGTTCACAAACAGATGGAACGGTAATATTTTCCCTGTTGAAGAGCCTAAATATTCGCTTGCAAAAGCATTTAAATTATTATTACCTGAAGTCTCCCAGCACGAGCTGCCATTAGCACTACCCTATCCGAACAATCAAAAACTAAAAGATATCGTCACCTTTTTGGAAAGCCGCATTGAGGAAAATGTAAGCTTTAAAACACTTTCTCAAAAATTCAACATCAGCGAACGTACATTAGCGCGTCTTTTCCAGAAAGAACTCAATATGTCTTTTATACAGTATTATACAATATTAAGAATGTTAACGGCTCTTAAACTTCTTTTAGATGAAAAACTGAGTGTTAATGAAGTTGCTCTGAAAGTCGGTTATAGTAGTTTGCCGACGTTCAGTAATACCTTTAATAAAGTGATCGGTGTAAGGCCAAGCGAATATGTAAAGCAAAAACAATTGTTAATTTAATATTTTTAAGTATTTTAGTTCTCTAATACCTAAAATCTTAATAATGAATTATAAAAAACTATTTTTTAGTTTAGCAGGACTTGCCCTGTGTGTTTCAGTTGGCGCCAGCTCACTGAACAAGAAACCAAAACCATTACAATTGTTCAATGGCAAGGATATAAAAAATTGGACGCCAAAAATCAGCAAACACGAGGTTGGAGAAAACTATGCGAATACGTTTCGTGTTGAAGATGGTTTATTAAAAGTAAGATATGATGGGTATGATCAATTTGATCAACAATATGGCCATTTATTCTACAATAAAGAATTTTCTGCTTACATCCTGCGTGTTCAATATCGTTTCGTTGGCGATCAAGCTAATGGAGGTGAAGGTTGGGCGTGGCGCAACAGTGGTGCTATGTTACATGGTCAAGATCCTAAAACAATGGCAAAAGATCAAGATTTTCCAGTTTCAATTGAAGGCCAGTTATTAGGTGGCGACGGAACAAATGAACGGACAACAAGTAATCTATGTACACCGGGTACAAATGTTGTCATGAACAATAAATTATTTACACCACATTGTGTAAGCTCTACATCGAAAACTTATCATGGAGATCAATGGGTAACAGCAGATTTTCTTGTCTTAGGAGATTCTATTATCCAACATTTTGTAAATGGAGAAAAAGTTCTCGAATATCAGAAGCCGCAATATGGCGGTGGAAATGTATCGCACTCTGACCTTCCAAAAACAAAAGCGGGGCAACTACTCAGTAAAGGAACAATCTCTCTTCAAAGCGAGAGTCATCCTATAGACTTTAAAAAGGTTGAGATTTACGATTTAGAACCTTATATGAAAAACCCAGCGGCTCTGAAAAAGGCAATTGCAGCGGTAATGGAAAAATAAGAAAAATAAAAAAGTGTCGAGAATCTCGACACTTTTATTTACATTCATTCGCTTGGAAAAGAGAAAATCCAGGGTAAAGTAAAAACATAAAGAAAAGGGATACAGAGAACTGTATCCCTTTATATATTATACTGAAAGCTTAAACTAAACCGTTAACAAATTTAGTTAACTTAGATTTGTTGTTAGAAGCTTTTTTCTTGTGGATTACATTTTTCTTAGCCAAACGATCAAGCATAGAAATTACACGAGGCAATAAAGTTTTAGCTTCTTCTGCTGAAGCAGAAGTGCGTAATTTTTTAATTGCGTTACGAGTAGTTTTTGCTTGGTAACGGTTTCTTAAACGCTTTGTAGCGTTTGCTCTAATTCTTTTGATCGCTGATTTATGATTTGCCATTTTTTAGCTAATTTTTATTCGTTCTTTACTTAAAATTCGGAATGCAAAAATAACATCTTATTTCTAATATTCAAAATCTATTTTAAAGTTTTCTATACTTATCTTTGCAACATGCAAAAATTATCCATGGATCAGCTGCAACGTGCTGATGTTGAAACATTCAAAAACCAAGAGAAAACAGCTATCACACTCGTTCTAGACAATGTGAGAAGTATGCATAATGTCGGATCAGCTTTTAGAACGGCTGACGGATTTGCAATAGAAAAAATATTCTTATGTGGTATCACGGCTACACCTCCACATCGCGAAATTGAAAAAACAGCTTTAGGTGCGACACAAACGATTCCATGGGAACATGTCGAGGAAACTACGGAAGCAATTAAAACTTTAAAAGAATTGGGGTATACCATTATTGCGATCGAACAAGCCGAAAACAGTGTACTATTACAAAACTTTAGACATGCAAAAGATGCTAAGTATGCTTTAATATTTGGCAATGAAGTGAATGGTGTCGATGAAGAAGTCATGACATTAGTGGATTATTGTATCGAAATTCCGCAATTTGGCACAAAACATTCCTTCAATGTATCTGTCACAATTGGCATCGTAACTTGGGATTTTATTCAAAAAAGTAAGTTCTCTTAATTTTTTATCAATTAAGGGGATATAAGTATTTATATTACTTCCTATTTCCAATGCAAAATAGTAGATTTGTGATGCAAAATTTTAAGAAGAAATGAGTGTATTAGTTAATAAAGATTCAAAAGTAGTTGTTCAAGGTTTCACTGGAACAGAAGGTACTTATCATGCTAGTCAAATGATCGAGTACGGAACAAACGTAGTTGGTGGTGTTACACCAGGAAAAGGTGGTCAAACACATTTAGACCGTCCCGTATTCAATACTGTTAAAGATGCTGTAGAAAAAGCTGGTGCTAACGTTTCTATTATTTTCGTACCTCCTGCATTTGCAGCAGATGCGATTATGGAAGCTGCAGAAGCAGGTATCGAAGTAATCGTATGTATCACTGAAGGTATTCCTACTAAAGATATGATTCAAGTAAAATCTTACTTGAGTGACAAAAATTCTCGTTTAATCGGACCAAACTGTCCAGGTATCATCACTGCTGATGAAGCTAAAATTGGTATCATGCCAGGTTTCATCTTCAAAAAAGGTAATGTTGGTATTGTTTCTAAATCAGGAACATTAACTTACGAAGCTGTTGATCAAACTGTAAAAGCTGGTCTAGGTATTACAACTGCTATCGGTATCGGTGGTGACCCAATCATTGGTACTACAACTAAAGAAGCAGTAGAATTATTAATGAATGATCCAGAAACTGAAGCGATCATCATGATCGGTGAAATCGGCGGTGGTATGGAAGCTGAAGCTGCTCTTTGGATTAAAGAAAATGGCACTAAACCAGTAGTAGGTTTCATCGCGGGTCAAACAGCGCCTCCAGGACGTCGTATGGGTCACGCTGGTGCTATTGTTGGTGGTGCTGACGATACTGCAGCTGCTAAGATGAAAATCATGGCTGAGTGTGGCATCCGTGTAGTACAATCTCCTGCTGAAATCGGAAAAGCAATCGCTGAAGAATTAGCTAAGAAAAACTAAGCGTAAGCTTTATATATAAAAAAAGCCTTGCAAAAAATTGCAAGGCTTTTTTTATATATACCCGCTTCTACTTACCGTTACCAGTCAACTCCATTGGAATCTTTCCTTTTAGCATGACAGTTATCCTGGAATCATCTTCCGATTTCACATCAATTAGTAAATCCTGCGCATTATTCTGATCAAAATCTGTTGTCAACATCTGCACTGCCACACCATCTGTTTCTACAGCATATAGCGTTTTTAAATCTGCTTTTTTTATAGCATTTTCAAGAGCTTTAGATTCTTTAGCTTGCTCAGCCCCAATTTGGCAGATGACCAAATCTTGAATATCCTTCAATAAAGAATCGGGAACAAATTGTTTAATATCCATAAACAAATCTCCATCGCTAAGTTTGTTTACATCTTTTATATTAGCACCACTAAATCTAAAGATGTCTATCCCTTTTTGTTTTTTCGGCAATGAATTTACAAATTCATTAACTTTAGAAAGCTGTGCCTGAGCGGTAAATACGCTAAAAACAAGCGCAATTGCGGTTATTAACTTTTCCATAACTAGTTTATTATTTTAGTTTTATTATTTTTCTTTTCGTAATACTCGATCATTTTGGATAACTCATTTAAATCCAGATCAGCCTTAATATCAACAAAAACATAGTCCTCCTCATCTGCGATCCCCAATAACACACGCTTCACATGATCTTTCTTCATCTCTGTATTAATCGTAATTTTTGATCCTTCACTATATAAACTCATCATTTCTTCAAAATTATTTTTAGCTAGATAAGCATTAAACTTACTCATGAGATTATCTTTTTTATTTCCAGAAATTGTCATGATCTTTAACTTCTTGATTTTCCGTAAGGCCAATGCCGCAATCGCATCCTCTTCATCTAATTCTTTTATTTTACCTTTAATAAATGCTTTTGTTAAAAACATCGGTACCCTTATTGATGCAACTTCTGTATCACTTGAGAGGTCTCTCTTACTCACAAAAGACATGTTTGGACTTGTTTTCACAAAACAACTTTGCAAGGTCAGACAAAAGAGTAAAACGGCTCCTATAATTATTGAATGCTTCATAATCCTATTGTTTAGTATTGACCAATTTATTTACATCATCGTAGCTCACCTTACCATCCAGGATCATAAAAATCGTACTTCCTTCAGATTGAATACTGAGCAATAGATTTTTGATAACATCCGTTGCTGTATCTTCTGCTAAAAATTTAATTTTATTACCTTCCGAATTAATGGTGATCAATTCTTCGTATTTCAATTTGCCAATAGCTTTTGATACATCAGATTGCACTCCTAGATCTGCCTCTTCTAAGATCAGCATCTTAATACTGTTTATTTTAGAAAGCAATGGTTTTATACTATTCACTTCATTATCGGATAATTTCATCTTATTCAGCATGCTGAACATAGGCTTACCAATTTTAATAGAAGTCACCCCTTTTCCTTCTTTATATTGCTCGAAGATCTCATCTAATTTCGATAGTTGAGCATGTGCCAAACTTGAACACAATAGCGCTAATACTAATAATATCGTTTTCATAATTTTTATAATTCAATACTTAAACATTTTATATTTTCAACTTCCTTCATTCCTTTTTTTAAGTTCGAAGAGGCAAATAGCAGTGCATTTTCAGTAATCTTTAATGCTTCCGCTTCATCTGTAATTTTTACCCCATTGACCTCTACATAAAATTCTTCTGACGCAAGTGGCTCACTTGCCAGATCTAATTCTGGCTTTAAAACTGATCTGTCACTATTGTAAGTATCGATCCTTACAACCGTTGAATTCCTTGATAGCTTTTTTTCACTTTCTTTATTCTCAACCAATGGTTTCGTTTCAATGATATCCTTTTCATGATGCTCTTTCGAGGGAATCTTAAGAGTGGCCACCTCTTCTACTTCCACTGCTTTTTGATTAGGCAAATACCATATACCTAAACAGATGACCAAAACAGCTGCTGCGATAGACGAAAACAATGTCCATATTTTTCTCTTTTGCGGCAGATGGACAGATTGCACCTTTTCTGTTGTTGTTAAAAAAGATTCAAAATCCAACGGCATCTCCGCTTTACCCTGCTCTGATAAGACCGAAAAATACCCCTCTTCGCTTTGCTCCTTTAGTAACCTTTCTTCGGCAAGAGTCGTTTCTCCTGCTAAATATTTAGCTTCTAATTTCTTTAATTCTTCTTTCTTCATAATCAAATACTTTTGTCAAATTGACTTTTACCACATTTCGAGCTCGCGATAAATTTACGCGCACTGCATTTTCATCTATTCCGACCAAGGCAACAATGTCTGCAATTTCATATTCCTCAATATCTCTGAGATACATCACCAGTCTTTGCTTTTCAGGGAGCTGATCTATGAATTTTAAGATAAGTTCTCTAGTTAAGGAAGGATACTTTTCTTTTTGAATATCTTGATCAAGTTGTGCCATATATTTTGTTTTGACCCCCTCTCTATTTAATCTATTCAAGGCAAAGTTTTTTGTCATTCGCATCGCATAAGCTTCGATATTCGTAATTTTTAAAAGTTCACTCCTCGATTCCCATAACTTCAATAATACTTCCTGAACCAAATCAAACGCATCATCCTGATCTAGCAAAAACCTATTTGCAAAACGAAATAACCGATCCTTATGGATGAAGACTGTCGTTTTAAAGGTTTCTTGGTTCATAAATTTTAATCGCTTTTATATAGAAGACATGCAAGGGTATCGAAATATTACATACTTTTTTAAAAAAATAATTGGTGCTGTTATATTCTAGGAATTGTCTTCCTAATACGAAGGAACATAAAAAAAACCGAAGCTTTTGGCTTCGGTTTAAAATTAGTCTATTCATCAGCAGAAGGACCATAAAGTCCTGGTACTGGAATATTCAATAATCTCAAGTAAACAGTCAACTGACCTCTGTGATGGATCAGGTGATTGGTAATGATATAGCGCACGGCTCCAGCCTTGGGCAATCGTGCCATTTCCCAGTCACCAGCTTTTAACACCCATTCTGTTAACCAGTCCTCTTCAGGCAATTGTTCAATAGTTTCCTTATTTGCAATTAGACCTTTGATTAGAATATCTTTTAATTCGTCAATGGAATTAATTTTTAAAGGTTGATAATCAGTTTTAAAATCGAAGACATCCTTCGGAATAGCTTTAGAAACCCAATTATGCAATTCCACAATATGTGCTGCCAATGCGCCTAAACTCATCGATTTTTCGTGTGGACGCCAATCCAGATGTTCATCTGTAATGCGATCCAAAACACGACCTGTATTACTTGTCTCTCTTTCTAATTCAATCAAAAAACTCTTTTTAATACTCATAACCTTATTTTAAATACAAAAATGATTTGCTTAATCTATTTTAAAAATAAATGTTAATACTGGAAACCTTCATGCAGGTCATGCAAAATCCAGTGTTTACTCTTAATATTATTTTGTTCACTCTTCAATAATTGAATAAAATCTTGTACACCTATCTCTTCATTTCCATTAGCATGAATTAAAACGATACTGCCGTCTTTTGCATGCTGTCCCTTCGCAAGCCACGCATCTGATCCTACCGGTATCAAACCAAAACTCAATACTTGTTCAATAATTTTATTACTCGAAACAAGACCTGGAAATCTAAAAAAGACGGACGGAACTATTCCTTTAGAAAGCATCAACTTCTCATTGGCTATTACTTCATAATTTACATCAGTGCCTGTGGCTAATAAAAAATTATGATTTAAAGGATCCTTATTCACTTTATGATTATAAGTATGATTGATCCAGGTTATCGTTAACAACCCTTTATTTTGTAAATTAATGAGCCATTGCAGGTCCGTTTCATGATTCAAAATCCATTTTCCCGAAAGAGAAATAGCAACTGGAAGCGAATTTTCAACACCTTTAAAAGCAACAAATAGAGTCTCAAAAACAATTTTATCCAATGGCCTATGCGATGGACATAAATCAATAGTCAGATTGATGCCTCGCTCCTTTGGAAAGGGAAAATCTATTCCAGCATCTTGAAGCACCTGTTCATTACTTCGAACATCTTTAAAGCTCTTCATATACAAAGATGAATCAAAATATTGTACCTTCTCAATGGAAGTAACGGCTACAATTTTACAAGCATTACGATTCAACACGTATGTCTCCAATGTTATTGGATCTACTGACAACACGTAATGCTGACCTTGGTTCTGAAAACTTCGAATACCAACATACTGCTTTCCTTTGTAAGAAACATTGGCAAAATTTACCTGATAGTCCACAATATGTTCAAAACGTTGTGCATAAATCACATCGGATGCAAGAATCACGAATAATATGACCAAATAGATGTGTTTAAATGAAAATCTTTGCCTTTTCTGTTTCATCGATAAGATATCAATAAGTCCAAAAAGTATAATCCGTGAGAAGCGTTATATTATATGGATGTATAATAGCATGATGAGCGGCTTGCTTTGCTATTTTACTTTCAACATAACTTATTGAAAGCGGTACAAACGCATTATTCCGAACATCTTCCTTAAATAGGGCTTCATACCAAACACAGGCAGCAATAAATCTACCATAATTTAAATTAAGATGATAGCCATCCCGGGTAAAATGGTCTCCGATATAAGTCGTTCTAGCATTTTGTATTGCAGTTCCACAAGGAATCAAAATTGAAAAATTCCCCCATTTATATACCTTTTCAGATGTCGATACAATAGCTTTATACATTTGCTCTTGATTGCGTTCATATAAACTAAATCCACTATGATCACTATCATGTTGATAAGCCCAAGTTTGATGTAGAATATACTTAGTTTCCGGATACTTGACATGCTCCTTTACATAAGCATATAGCAAAGGTAAATCCTTTACATAAGTGTCATATTTTCCCGATAGAGGGCTTGCCTGTTGAAAACTGATATAATCCCATGGTTCATCTAAAAGAGCAGCCGATATTTTCATATCCTCATGTACGCTCATCGCTCCGGATTCATCTACTTTTCGATAGCTATAGGCACTACTATCTCCCAAAGCATTTTTAACATGTAGCTCCAAGGGTGCTCCTCCTATATATAAATTACCGATCACAATTTTTTTCCCCCGAGCATTTGCCAGTTCAAATAAATTGTTTTCAATAGCATCTTCTGAAAAACTATTACCAATAGCCAGTATACGAATCACCCCATCATCTAATGTCCGGTCATCAGTTTGGGCCTTTAATTTTGATAGAAAAATAAAAGAAAAAAGAAAAAGAATATAAGTAATTCGAGTGCTAAACATATGAATGCATTTATACAGATAAGCTCTAAATTAAAAAATATCTTTCAATTTGAGCAAAAAAAGCTTCTCAATAGAGAAGCTTTTTTTTTATCCATATTATATCTTAAATTTTATCTTTAATGCGCAATACAGATAATGAACCAAGTAGCATAAAGACACCTGCTAATAATATTCCGTAAACAGAATTACTATCAAAGAATATCTTGATCATATAACCTCCAAAAAAACCACAGACAATCTGAGGAAATGTGATGAAGAAATTAAAAATCCCCATATAAACCCCCATTTTTTTTGCAGGCAAACTATCACTCAAAATAGCATATGGCATTGCTAATATACTTCCCCAAGCCAGTCCTACCCCAATCATAGGAATAATTAAGAGATTGGGATCTTTAATAATAAAAATCGACATCAATCCTAGACCTCCCATAGCAAGTGAAAAAGCATGTGTCTGCTTGCGCCCAAATTTAGTTGCTATCTTAGCTAAAAACAAAGCATAGATTGCCGAAACGGCATTATAAATACCAAAAAGCACTCCTACCCAATTGGCTGCATCCATGTAAAGCTTCGATTTATCCCCCCCCTTTAAATAAAAGATATGTTCTGCAATTGCGGGAGTAGTATACACCCACATCATAAAAAGTGCGAACCATGAAAAAAACTGTACGACACCCAATTGTTTCATCGTCTTTGGCATGGATCTAAAATCTGCAGCAATAGCAAATAAACCAGAATGATGCTCAATTTCAACTTCTTGAGATGCATCTTCAAAAGAAGCTAATTCCGCTGGATTATACTCCTTTGTCGATAAAACTGTCCATAAAATGGATAACAGCAATATACCTGCCCCACAATAAAAGGAATATATTACATTGAGAGGAATTACCCCTTCTGCAGCTGTTCCTTCCACTCCAAAATAATGAGTTAACACATACGGTAACCAAGATCCTATTACTGCCCCAAATCCGATAATAAAGGTTTGAACAGAAAATCCTAAACTCCGTTGTGAACTCGGTAAATTATCTGCAACCAATGCCCTAAATGGTTCCATCGTAACATTAATTGATGCATCCATAATGGTCAACATTCCCGCCCCTACTAATAACGGAGGTAAAATAGCCGTAAACAATGCAGCATTAGGCATTAATATCAGTGCGATTGCAGTTAAAATAGCACCGATCAAAAAATAAGGTTTGCGACGTCCAATTTTATTCCATGTCCGATCACTATAATAGCCTATTATGGGCTGAACAATCATTCCGGTGATCGGAGCTGCCAACCAAAAAAGTGATAAATGCTCAACATCAGCTCCAAATGTCTGGAGAATGCGCGAGGCATTACCATTTTGAAGAGCAAACCCTGTTTGGATACCCAAAAAGCCTATGCTCATATTGATAATCTGAACAGTTGACAGTTTTGGTTTATGCAGTTTTGAAATCATAATTTTATTGCTTAGCTGGTTATGCACTTGGCTTAACAGAGATTGCCTCTCCGTTAAAAATAATATTAATTTCTTGATTAGACTTATTGATCAGTTCAAAATCATGCTGTTTTATTTTTACAAATAATTTCACTCCCCTAAACTGAACATGAAAAGCATAACTTTCCCAAGTTTTAGGAATGAAAGTTTGAAAAATCAATGTATTGTTTTTCACCCGCATCCCTGCAAAACCTTCGACGATAGACATCCAGGTTCCGGCCATCGATGTGATGTGTAATCCATCTTCGGTGTCATTGTTATAATCATCCAGATCTAAACGGGCTGTTCTAAGGTAAAATTCATATGCTTTAGCCTCATTACCCAATTTTGAAGCTAAAATAGCGTGAACACAGGGTGACAGTGAACTTTCATGAACAGTTCGCGGTTCATAAAAATCATAATTCTTTCTTATCGTATCTAAATCATATTGATCTTCAAAGAAATATAAGCCTTGAAGTACATCTGCTTGTTTTATAAAACATGATCTCAAAATACGGTCCCAACTCCACTTTTGATTGATCGGTCGCTCTGTATCAGGCAAATCAGCAACTAAGACTTGCTCTTTATCTAAATAACCATCCTGTTGTAAAAATATCCCGCTTTCAGTATCGATCGGATAATATAAATGATCCATGACATGCTGCCATGCAACGGCTTCTTCTTGCTTAAAAGCAACTTTTTCAAATAAGACCTTTAGTTTGATATGATCACTATCTTTTAACGTTTGTATGGATTCCAGCGTATACTTTAAACACCAGCTAGCAATCGTATTGGTATACCAGTTATTATTGACATTGTTTTCATATTCATTAGGACCAGTAACTCCCAGTATAACATATTTATCCTTCTCCGCACTCCAGTTGACACGTTGTGCCCAGAAACGACTGATAGCGATCAATACTTCAAGCCCATAATTTTCGACATATGACCAATCACCGGTATAGCGCTGATAATTGTAGATGGCAAAAGCAATTGCGCCATTACGGTGGATCTCTTCAAAAGTAATCTCCCATTCGTTATGACACTCTTCTCCATTCATTGTAACCATAGGATATAAAGCCGCTCCATTTGAAAAACCAAGTTTTGCGGCATTCTCAATCGCCTTATCCAGATGCTGATAGCGATACAGCAATAAATTGCGGGCAATAGCCGAGGGTTGCGTAGCAAGGTAAAAAGGAACACAATAAGCCTCTGTATCCCAATAGGTCACACCACCATACTTTTCACCCGTAAATCCTTTTGGACCAATATTAAGTCTGGAATCTTCGCCAGTATAAGTTTGGTATAATTGGAATATATTAAAACGAATAGCTTGCTGTGCGGCAACATCTGCAGTGATCTCAATATCACTTTCATTCCAGAAATTTCCCCAGGCCAATGCCTGATTATGTTGTAATTCATCAAATGTTATGGCAGAAATTTTTTCGATATTTGCTTTTCCCGTCACAACTAATTCAGTTTCAGTATAATTTTGAGAAGTAACCATCGAAACACGTTTTTCTACAGAGAATATATCGCCTGGCTCTATAGAAATTGCTACACTTTCAGAAACATATGCACCTTCTTTTGAAAGTTTGGATTCCAGAGTTTTATTATTTAAAGTAAAGTTATTAAACAAATCAGCCCGGACTATGAAATCTGTTTTCTTCGTTTTCATCGTCACATTTAACTGTGAATCTGATGTACCACTTGAAATAAAATTCCAAAAATGTTCATCATAGTTACTGTCTCTATTCACGACATCTCCTTCCAAATAAGACTCCACCTGTAAAGAAGCTTTTTGATTCAGAACTTGGATAGTATATTTTAAAGATGCTGTTTCAGACTGAAAAAGATGAAATATCCGCATGCTCTTTACACGAATCTCCACACCATTTTGAAGTCTTGCGTCAAAAGATCGAACTAATAATCCATGCTTCATATCCAGTTTTCGTTGAAAACTATGTACATCACATTTTGCGAGATCCAAAACCTCACCATTCACTTCGATATGAAGACCAATCCAATTGATAGCGTTAATAACCTTCGCAAAATATTCAGGATAACCATTTTTCCACCAACCAACGCGGGTTTTATCAGGATAATAAACTCCAGCCAAATATGATCCTGGCAATGATTTACCGCTATAGTCTTCTTCAAAATTTGCTCGTTGTCCCATTCTTCCATTTCCAATAGAAAATATACTTTCTGAGACTTCATTATATGCGGGCTGAAACCCTTCTTCTATGATATTCCACTCATCGTGGACGATGTAATTTTTCATTGCAAAATCAACTAATTAATTTAAAACTTCTTCCAAACTGCTGATTGACAAATCGGTTCCATTCAAGTTTGAACCGATACCAATCACACTCATTCCTGCAGCCCTTGCAGCATCTACCCCGGCCTGCGCATCTTCAAACACCAGACATACTTCTGGAAGTAACTTAAGATCACGGGCAGCTTTTAAAAAAACCTCTGGATTAGGTTTAGAAAGACTCACACTATTACCATCAACAAGGACATCAAAAAAAGAAATCATACCCGTTTTCTCGAGGATAAGCGGTGCATTTTTACTCGCAGACCCTAATGCAACCTGATATCCATTTTTCTTTAACCAATGCAACAGTTCAAGAGATCCAGGTAGAATTTCATCTGCTTTCATTTGCTCAACTAAATCTAAATACCAGCGATTTTTCCGTTCTGCCATTTCTATTTTTTCACTTTCAGAAGCATCAACTCCAGCCCAGTTTAAAATTTTCTCTAGTGAAGCAATTCTACTTACACCTTTTAATTGTTCATTTTCAATCTCTGTAAAATCAAATCCCAATTCCTGAGCAAGTCTTTTCCAAGCTTGAAAATGAAATACCGCAGTATCCACCAAAACACCGTCGAGATCAAAAATTACTCCCTTAATTTCCTTCAAAAGGTCCAATGCACTTTTCATTTTTTATTTTTTTAATTCAAACACCACTGTTTGATGAGGTTTTAATGTAATTTCCAATGGTATTTCTTGATCGATATCTGTTAAAATATTTTTCATTCGCGTTGCTTCTTTCATACTCTCCCTAAATCTAGCTAAGGGTAATTTAACCTCCTTGTCATTACAGTTCATAAAAACAGATACTACTTGGTTTTCGTGAGATCTGAAATATGCATACACATTATGTTCCGGTACATAATGCTGTGTTGCTCCATATTGTAGCACCGTATTATTCTTACGATAATTCGCTAACTTTTTAATATGATCGAACAGTTCATTTTCTGCATCAGATCGGCCTGAAGCATTAAATTTATTAACAGTATCACCCGCAAATCCACCTTTAAAATCTTCACGTAGTAAGCCATCAGGTCTATTAAAATTCTTCATCAATACCTCTGCACCATAATACATCTGTGGTATACCACGAGATGTCAGCAACCAAGAGAATGCCGCTTTATACTTCTCTATGTCCTCTCCAACCACAGAGAAAAAACGGTCCTTGTCATGATTATCTAAAAATATTACATTCGCTAATGGATTAGGATATTGATAATCCGATCCTAAAGTTGCATACAATCTATTTGCACCATCCTTTTCATTATTCAATGCATCTGCGATAGCATAATTTAATTGAAAATCAGTGACACCATCAAGCTTCGTATCGATCGACTGGCCAACACGTTGTCCTCCTAAGAAATAAGCTTGATTCGGTACAGACTGTACCCATGTTTCACCAAAGAATGAAAACTGAGGATATTCTTTTTGAATTGCCGCTGTCCATTTAGCCATAAAATCCAAATCGTTGTATGGATAGGTATCTATACGAAAACCATCAATACCTGCATACTCAATCCACCAAATATGACTCTGTAGAATATACTTCTGAACATATTCATTTTCTTGATTCATGTCGGGCATCGTCTCTACAAACCATCCTTTTTCCATTCGCTCGCGATCTGCAACGGAAGCATAAGGATCGAAAATAGTCTGATCTTTATAAGTAGTTTGTGTAAAACTTGGCCATTCATGCAACCAGTCTTTAAAAGGCTTGTCAATTACGGTCCAATGATACAGTCCTACGTGATTCGGAACGACATCATGTACCAATTTCATATTTCGTTTGTGTAGTTCCTCCCCAAGTTTACGGTAGGTTTCATTGGTTCCCAATCGTGGATCAATATGATAGTTTTCTGTATTTGCATAACCATGATAGGAAGCCTGGGGCATATCATTGGTCAGTACTGGTGTTAACCACACAGAAGTAACTCCTAGATCAGCTAGATAATCTAAGTGTTGGATAACACCATCTATATCACCACCATGACGAGCATACATGGAATCACGGTTTACCTGAATCTCCCGTAAACCTTTTATTTGATCATTCTTTGTGTTTCCATTGGCAAAGCGATCTGGCATGATTAAGTAGATCAAATCTTCGGCATGGACACCCTGAGCTTTTACAGAAGATGTTTCTCTATTTTTTAATTCATATTTATAGCTTCCTACTAGCTTATTATTTTCATAAAATTCAATTGGATAAAACCCAGCAGTTGCGCCGGAGTCAACCGATAGATCTAGAAATAAATAATCGGAATTTTCAACCGGATTGGTTTTGACTAAGGTTAAACCTTTCTTCTGGATTTTAACCGTACTTTTACCAATGCCTTTTCCATAAATAATCAACTGCAAATCAGAAGATTTCATACCAACCCACCAATGCAAAGGTTCGACTCTTTGTATAGAAAATTTACCTTGAGAGAAGGCATAAGAAAGCTGAAGTAGCATAAAAACACCACTTAACAATAAACGTATCATCGTTCAAAAAAAGTTTGAAGAAATAGGGAGCCTCATGCTCCCTATTAAATTAGTTTTTAGAAATTTTTGCAGAATAACCTGAAGCTGTTCGTGACAGTTCAATATCGTATTTACCAGCAGTAGCAATTGCTATATTGGCACCATCTTGTTGTAGAGCGGATAAGTCGCCCCCGATATTCACAGCCCAATCATCGTCCATTCGGAATTTTAATTCACCCGCAACCAGGTTTACTGTTACTTTCCAGGTATATACTCCCTTGCTACCTACAAAAGTTAAATCTGTATCACTATCCCAACCTTTAGGAGTTGCACTACCGATAACCCCCCAGGTTGATTTTGACACTTCATAGGTTTGAGCTTCAGCATCCATCCGAATTCTATAAAAATCATTCGAAGAAACAGTAATATTTCCAGCATCACCGCTTTGTAATAATGTTCCGTCTGTTGCTCCTTTACCAAAAGCATCTGTCCAGTCAACATTAGTCGGTAAAAATTTAAATCCAGAACCATCTACGGTAACGTACTCATAAATCTCAAACTTAGTTTTACTTTCTTTATCGTACAAACTCATCGGAAGCGCTAAAGTTGGTTCCCAACCAGCGGCAACTGAGCCTCCAACAAGAAACATTTGTGGATTACTCTCTGTGAAAGTAATTGGTCTTGTTTTTTCAATAATCTGTCCTGAAGAATTATAACTGATTTTGAGTAAAGCCTCTCCTATCCATGATGCTTGATTAGGAATATCAAATTCTTTTGATAAAATAAATGTATTGGGATCAACAGTAATATTTTCTGTGATCAAAGCTTCGCCTGCACTTACGGGTACAATAGAGAATGTAAAATCCGTAACCTGATTAGCAATAAAACTAACTTTTAATTTTTTCCCGACTTGAATGGTCGAAACTGTACTTTCGTTAATCGACAATATTGGAACGTCCGTACCGTGCTCCACTTTCTTACAAGAGAACAAAAGGGAAGTAATACCAACAAATAAAACTAATAGTAATCGAAATATATTAGACATTTTCATAATTTCTATTCATTTAAAGATTAATAACCAGGATTTTGATCCAATTTATTATTATTAGCTCTTGCTCTTGCGGGAATAGGAAATAGACGTTTGTAAGTTTCTCCAGCATTTGCTGGTTTAAATAACTGAGCATCTTCCCATCTACCAAAACGAATCATATCTGTTCTTCTGGTCAATTCAAACGTAAATTCTAAGGCACGTTCTTTATAAATAGCGTCCAAAGTTAATGTGCTAGCCGTAAAATGTTTCTCCGGATTAACTGGGAATGCACGTTTACGGACCTGATTAGCTGCATCAACAGCTTGGGAAACACTTGCTGCTGTAGCTCCTCTTAAAACAGCTTCGGCTTTCATCAGCAACACGTCTGCTAGGCGGAATACAACCACATCATTGCCGGCATTATTACTAATCTGGTTCTTATCCGGATAGTATTTGATACAACGTGCACCTGCTAAACGTCCTCCATCATCCGCTCCTCCAATGTCAAAATCAGATCCCGGTATTAATTTATAATTATATGGATCTAAGATGACATTAAGTCCGTTATAATTCAGAGGTTGACCCGTAGAATTATACTGTTGACCATATAACCATTGTTTTTTACGATTATCCGCATTTTCAAACAAGTCAAAATAGGCCGGTTGTGCACTCCATCCATTCCACGGATTAATGCTCAATTCAAAGGTTTGACGATGTGCATAATGTAGTACACGGTTGAATAAAGTATTCCCTGTAGCACGGGAAGCATCATAAGGAATTGAAAATATTGGTTCAGGATTTGAAGCGCCATTATCAGGTTTAAATTGCGTCAAAAAATCATTTTCTAGCGCATATTTCCCCGAATTAATGACAGCATTGCTATGTTCAACCACCTTATTCCAATTTGCAGTGCCACTATAAACCTGTGCATTTAAGTACAGTTTTGCTAATAAGGTATGTGCAAACCATTTTGTTGGTCGACCATAAGTAGCTTCTGTTTTTTCTTCACTTAAATTTGCTAGATTATCTTCTAAATCTTTTACAATGAATTTATAGACTTCTGCCCGAGCTGTAGTTGCCGGTAACTCTGTTCCTGTATCAAAGCTGGTAACTAGCGGAATGTTTCCGTAAGCATCCATCATCATAAAATAATACCAAGCGCGCATGGCTTTTATTTCAGAAATTGTCTGTGCTTTTGTAGTTGATTCTGGAGCTTGTTCTAAAATACTAAGCACACGGTTACAAGTACCTATTGCATTGAAACCCCAATCCCAATTATTTTGAACAACTTCATGTGACGCTGACCAAGTATGGTAATGCATGTCCCGCCATTTTCCACCATCAAACCAATCTCCTCCTCTTGTTGGGATAATAACTTCATCAGATCCCGCTGTTTGCAGACTAAAATAATTATCAAAATAACCTCTTGCACTGGTATATACAGGCCCTGTTAAGGCGATAAATTGTTCTGGAGTCTTGGGAAATGTATCTTCTGTATATGCTGAATACATCTTATCGTCAAATTTGGTACAAGACTGTCCTGCAACCAGTAACCCGGCAAATAAGAATAAATGAATTTTACTGAATCTCTTTTTCATAACTAATTGTGAATAAGGGTTAAAAAGTTAATTTCACACCTAACAAGAAAGATCTTGTTTTCGGATAATAATTTCTATTATCAACACCAGGTGCTAAACCACCTAAACTTACCTCTGGGTCTACACCCGAATATTTGGTTATCGTAAATAAATTTTGTCCAGATACATATAACCGAGCATTTTTTAAATATTTAGATTCTTTGGTACTAAATGTATAACCCAATGTTGCATTATCTAGTCTTAAAAATGAACCATCTTCAATAAATCTGCTAGAAGCAATTAGTGGCGTTTCAAAGATGCCTTCTTCAACTGCATCTTTAGAAATATTCGTCACATTTGCTTGTTGAAGACGGCTTAAATCGGCACGGGTAGCATTAAAAATTTGATTGCCATACATACCACGTAAGAAGAAGTTTAAGTCCCAGTTTTTATATTGAAAACTATTATTCCATCCATAAGTAAATTTAGGAAGCGCCTGCCCCATGACCATATAATCATCTGGTGCCGAAATCTGATCCTGTGTGACAAGTTCACCTGTTGGTTTTTGATAAATCGTTTTCTTCGCAACTTCATCGTAGCCCATATAATTAGCAACATAGAATGTTCCTAATGCATGACCTGGTAAAACAATTGCTGCCGTTTGACCGGTCCAGCCGTCAAGACCAATACTTCCTTCATAACGCTGCGATACGCCAATATTTTCGATATTTGAAGCTAATGAACCAACCTTATTGATATTACGGGCGAAGTTGACAGTTGTATTATATGAAAAATCACTATTGCGATAAACGACGGCATTTAAAGTGATCTCAACACCTTTATTACTCATGCTTGCTCCATTAGCTAATAAACGATTGAACTGATAAGGTGGCGAAGGAACGTCGTACTCATACAATAAATCCTTAGTTTCTTTATTATAATATTCAATGGTACCTCCAAAACGCCCTCTCCATAATTCAAAATCCAATCCAGCATTAAACATTGATGTACTTTCCCATTTTAAATCAGGGTTTTCATTTTGGTTAACGCCATAGGCATTCATCCAATTACCATTATATAGAAATTGACCATTTTGAGGACCGAAAATAATGATCTGTCGATATGGATCTATATTTTGATTTCCTGAAACACCATACCCCATACGTAACTTTAATTCACTAAATAAATCTTGGTCTTGCATGAAACTTTCCCTACTTATTCTCCAAGCTCCGGAAATTGAAGGAAATGTTGCCCATCTATTATTTTTTCCAAATTTTGATGAACCGTCACGACGTACAGATGCACTTAACAAATATTTTTCATCATAATTATATCCCACACGACCATAAACCGAAATCAATAAAGATTCTAAAATATAAGGATAGGTACTATAAGGATTATAACCATCTGGCAAGGTTCCTAAATTAAGGTTATTGCCTCCTAGATCGTCAGACATAAAACCGACAGAAGAAGCAACAACGCCATCATTATTTTTAGTTTTCTGATACGAATAACCAGCCATTGCATCAAAAGAATGAAGATTCTTAGTGACATTATAATTAACATAAGACTCAAAAATCTTATCTATATTTTTCAAGTTTGAACGTTCAGCAAATCCTCTTCCCAATGCCTTCGAATCAAAGTCTGTACGATGCATATAGTATTTTTTATCAAATTGATTTTGCTGATACGATATCACGTTAGTCCAGGTCAATCCCTTGAAGATCGTCAGATCCGCTTTTAAACTAGCTAGCAAAGTATTGTTATTTCTCTCTTCATCGCGTTGATTTAACATAGCTACAGGATTAAAATAGTTTGTTCTTCCAGGTACTTGGAAATAACCATTATATGGCGCATAAGCAACATCATCAGAACGGACCGGTGAAGTAGGGAGATAACGAGCTGCCCCATTAAAGATCCCGTAGTCTACATGATTGGATTTGTTCATACTATTAGCAACATTAAGCGCTAATTTCAAGCGATCATCAAAAGCATTTTGATCAATACCAACTCGCGCTACGACCCTTTCTAAATCACTTCTTCTCACAATACCCTGATTATTAAAGTAATTTACAGAAGCATTATAGCGAGTTCCTTCAGAACCACCTGTTAGCGAGAGATTGTGATTATGAGAAACCCCAGTCCGTGTTATTTCATCTTGCCAATCAGTATCAAAACCAGTCTCGGAGGCAGCCACAGTCAAACCATTGTCTGCAACAAATTGCTTGTGCTCAGCAGCACTTAACACATTGACACGATTTGCAACTCTTTCAATAGCAGCATAACCACTATAAGATAAGACAGGCTTACCTGCTTTACCGCGTTTTGTCGTCACGAAAATAACTCCATTTGCAGCACGTGACCCATAAATTGCAGTGGACGAAGCATCTTTCATAACATCCATCGATACGATATCATCTGGTGCTACCAATTCAATGTTTGCACCGACTACCCCATCAATCACATATAATGGTGAAGAACTAGCAGTCAATGACGATGGTCCGCGCAATTGGATAGTGGATGCTGCAGTAGGGTCACCACCTGATCTATTCACCGTCAGACCTGCAACTTTACCTGCCAATAACTGGTCAGGCGAACTCACTACCCCAGTATTAAATTCTTTTGGTCCGACACTTGATATAGAACCTGTAATTTGTTTTTTCTTGGCCACACCGTAACCGATCACAACTACTTCTTCTAAATCTTTGGTACTTGAATTCAAGTTGAAATTCAACACATTTGCACCGGAGACAATTTGGATCTGTAAATCCATAGAACTGTAACCGATCATATTGACCGTAACAGTCGTCTTTCCTAGTGGCACTTGATTAATTGTGTACTCCCCGTTTTGATTTGTTGCTGTTGAAATTGGATTTCCTTTGATTACAATAGTAGCTCCGATCACAACTTCTCCCTTATCATCCACCACTTTACCAGAAAGTGAAGAATTTTGCGAAAAAGCATTCATCCAAAGCATCATCAAAAGACCAAAGGTCATTACAGCACGTAATGTAAATTTGCTCATAATGTAATTGATTTTATATGTTTAGTTTATTAATTTAGTTTTACTTAAAAGGTAGTATCCACCAGGCTTAATTGTAATCTGACTATTTTGATCCCAATTTAGATTCGATCGGGTCATATTATCATACCAGCTCCCCGCTAAATCTGATGTAATTTGAAACGCTCTCGTTACAGTGTCAAAATTTCCGATTACAAATACAGTTTGATTTCCATCAGACATGCTATAGTGTTTCAATCCATCCTGCAGTGAGGACGATAATAAAGTTGCTTTTCTAAAAATTGAATTTAATTTTTTCAACCTGATCAATTTTGCATAGTGCTCAAATAAACGCTTACGAGAAATGTTGGACAAATAATCCCATTTCAATGGTTTTTCCCCTGTTCGACCATTTTCATCTATCGAGATATCGTAACCGAATTCACCAAATTGCCAGATCATTTTTGGACCAGGACTAGTTAACAAAAACGTTGCTGCTGCTTGAGTCCTATCCAAAGCAGTAGCAAGATTCTTAACAGAATAAGAACCGTCAGCATAACCATATTGAGCATTCTTAAATTGGATTCTTTCTTCATCATGAGACTCCATGTAGCTCACCATATTAGCTGTCTTAAAACCATGTGATTCCGCAAATAATCTACTCAAATCCGATTTAGATCCGCTATTATAGCCCATAGTCGCTTCATTAAAATTCCAATTTAAATTATTCCACAGTAACATTCCTTCAGCAGCTAATTCTTGTTCTTCTTGATCAGAACCGAAATGTTCTAAAATAACATAGCAACTTGGATCAAGAATTTTAAGATAATCATGATAATTTTTCCAGATCGCAACCCGGCTAGCATCATAAGCAGACCAAGACCCAACGTTAGTTTCTGCAGTACCCGTATTTTTCTGTGTAAATCCTTTTGATAAATCGAAACGGAAGCCGTCTATCTTAAATTCTGTAATCCAATACTTCATAACATCCTTCACAAAAGTTTGTGTATAAGGGCTTTCATGATTAAAGTCATATCCGACATTAAAAGGATGTCTTGGCATCATATTAAACCAAACATTATTAGAGCTCGTGGTTTGTCCTTCAAAATACAATTGAGCAAGAGGTGATTGTCCGAATGCATGATTAAGTACCACGTCTAAGATGACCGCAATTCCTGCCTGATGAAGATTATCGATGAGACTCTTTAAATCATTTGGACGACCATAATATTTATCCACGGCTAAATGATAAGAAGGATTGTAACCCCAAGTAGAATTGGCTTCACTTTCCTGAACAGGCATCAGTTCGACGGCATTAATACCTAGACGCTTTAAATATGGAATGGAATCGCGGATCGCATTAAAATTATGCTGTTTTGAAAAATCACGTGTAAGCAATTCATAAATCACTAAATCATAAGCATTTGGTTTGTTAAAGTTTTGAACTTTCCAAGGATAGTCCGCACCATTTAATTCCAATACACTCACCTGACCTGTAGTCTGCTGTATACGATATGCTGGCAACTCAGCGACTGAACTTCCTAAATTGTTATCATAGATTGGATCTAATACCAACTTGCTATAAGGATCCCCTATTCTTAACTGACCATCAATTAGAAATTGATAGGTATACTTTTTTGAAAAATCCAAATCTGCTACTGTTAACCACCATGTACTTCCATCAGGTGCCTGTTTCAAGACATACTTTGATTCTGCCTGAAAATTATTAAAACTACCTAATAGAAAAATAGTTGATTTTCCAGGAGCAGTTAACGCGAAACTCACTGTTTTCTTTTCCTTGTCGATCGTTACACCGTTCTTATTGACGCCGATAGGAAGTGCTGCAATTTCAGGCTTATCATTAACGAATATCCGTAACTTCTTCTCGTAGCTATTTCCATTAACTTCTATGCGAGCAGTAATAAGATGTACACCTAAAGTTCCAAACTTACATTTAAATGTGTGCTGCGATGAATTGCTTACAGTTTCCTGTTCAACTTCATCAATACGTAGTGAAAGTTTGCCCGCTACCGTAGAAAAAACTTCGATAGCGAGCTCTTCATTCAATAAATAAGCTTCTTTTTCCGATGTTAAAATATAAGTAGGCTGTGTGCTAGGTTTTAAAAATGAAAGATGAACTTCCCCTTTTGTAGCAACATCTACATAAATATCAGACCCATCTCTATTCCTCTGAATTTTTGTTCCTGAACCATTGCGTACTACTAACGCAATTTTAATCACGTCAGTTCCAGCAATTCCTTTAAAAACTTCACTCGGTTTTAACGTGATGCTATACCGTCCATCAAATTGACGGCTTAGCTTAAATGCATCATCATTTTTTGTCCAATCCGTAGCAACCTCTTTCCAATCATTTTCATCTTTACTTATAGCAGTAATTAGCCCAATATGTAAAAACAATGGTCCATCTGCCGATACCAGTGCCCGATTCCCCTCATTTACATCAAACATAAATGTAATGGACTCATCCCAATAATTAAACAGCTTACTCGTTGTGACTAAACCAATATCACTAGGAGACACTTCACTTTCTATCGCTATAGTGGCAGGATTACTTTTTTTACAACTAAAAAAAATAACCGATATACTAAAAAATATACAGATAAAATAATGTCTCATAACTCCTTACAATTGGCAATATAATTTATGGGAACGTTCCCATAATGATGCATTAAAGCATCTTGTACGCTAAAAATATACTATGAATTCAAAGCTAAAATCCCTTTACAATTGGTAATCCTATATTGGGAACGTTCCCAATATTTATCTAAGATAAAAAGCTAAAGGCTTAAATCCAAACTTTTTAATGATTTTTTTTACTAGATTTCTGAAAAATTAGAGAAGATTCCAGATAAGTTACTTCTTGATTAGAGAAGCTAATCGGTTTAGCAATCAGTTGACACAGATATTCTGTAGCAGTTTTTCCCATTTCATAAGCGGGTTGTTTAACAACACTTAATCCAGGTTCTAGAAGATCTGCAATATCTAAACATGAAAAGCAGATCAACTTTAATTCAGAAGGAATATTAATTCCTTGATCTTTGGCAACACGCATTGCCGAAATAGCCAAACGTTCAACGGAAGCAAATAGACCATCAGGTTTTTGTATTTTATACAAATTCTTAATGTCTTCCATATTACCTTCTGATTCATTCACCGTATCAAGCACCAAATTAGCATCAAAAGGAATTTTATATTTTTCCAAAGCAGCCTGATAACCCGCCATACGTACCTTACCAATAGAGACATTTTGATTAATTACTAAATAAGCAATTCGTCTACAGTCGTTCTCTATTAAATGCTCTGTAGCAGCAAAACTTGCTTCAAAATCGTTTCCAGTCACATAGCTGGTATTCACATCATCATAAGTTCTATCAAAGAAAACAACCGGTATATTATTATCTTTTAGTACCTGAAGATGGCTATGATCATGGCCTTCACCAGAAGCAGACATAATAACCCCATCTACTCGTCCGTTGATCAACGACCGTATAATAGAAGCTTCTTTATCCACGCGGTGGTCTGTTACATAAATTAAAGTATGGTAATTTTTTGAACGGGCAACCAATTCAATTCCTTTAATCGCCTGACTAAAAAATTTATTTCCAAATTCAGGTATTATAATAGCGATGGTACTACTTTTATTAGCTCTTAAATTGCTCGCATACATATTAGGTGAAAATCCTAATTCATCAGCCATTTTTAAAATACGTGCTTTTGTATTGGGATTGATATCATTACCATCGCGGAAAGCCCGTGATACTGTAGACTTGGATAGACCTAAACGTTCCGCTAATTCTATAATTGTTATATGTGACATTCGTGCTGAAATAAAAGCATTTCAAATATAGAACAAATTTAGGATTTAAATGAAGCTTAAAGTAAGAATAGCTCAGGTATAAAAAGGTATAAACACAAAAAAGCCTCTGCTGTATAGCAAAGGCTTCTGTATAAAAAAAGGCACCGACCTACTCTCCCACCTGTTACGGCAATACCATCGGCTCTGGCGGGCTTGACTTCTCTGTTCGGAATGGGAAGAGGTAGACACCGCCGATATAGGCACCTAAAATGTTTTTATGTGATATATGCTCTATAAAAAGCATTATCTATAGACAATTGAAAGAAAAACTAAAAGAGGAAGACAACAGTGTTTGCGTTGCTTGAGAAAGCTTCGGGTGATTAGTATTGCTCAGCTATGGTATTTCTACCTTTACACCTGCAACCTATCAACGTAGTAGTCTACTACGGCCCTATAAGGAAGTCTCATCTCGTGGCTAGTTTCGCACTTAGATGCTTTCAGCGCTTATCTATTCCCGACGTAGCTACCCAGCCGTACACCTGGCGGCATAACTGGTTTACCAGCGGTCAGTCCATCCCGGTCCTCTCGTACTAAGGACAGATCCACTCAAACTTCCAACGCCCACAACAGATAGGGACCGAACTGTCTCGCGACGTTCTGAACCCAGCTCGCGTGCCACTTTAATGGGCGAACAGCCCAACCCTTGGGACCTTCTCCAGCCCCAGGATGTGACGAGCCGACATCGAGGTGCCAAACCTCCCCGTCGATATGAGCTCTTGGGGGAGATCAGCCTGTTATCCCCAGCGTACCTTTTATCCTTTGAGCGATGGCCCTTCCATACAGAACCACCGGATCACTATGTCCGTCTTTCGACCCTGTTCGACTTGTTGGTCTCACAGTCAAGCAAGCTTATGCCATTGCACTCCCCGTACGGTTACCAAGCGTACTGAGCTTACCTTTGAAAGCCTCCGTTACCTTTTTGGAGGCGACCACCCCAGTCAAACTACCCACCAAACAATGTCCTCGACATGATCGAGTTAGAAACCGAATACAGAAAGGGCGGTATTTCAAGGTTGATTCCATGACTCCTGGCGAAGCCACTTCAACATCTCCCGCCTATCCTACACATCCTGTACCCAATTTCAATGTTAAGCTATAGTGAAGGTGCATGGGGTCTTTCCGTCCCGTTGCGGGTAATCGGCGTCTTCACCGATACCACAATTTCACCGAGCTCATGGCTGAGACAGCGCCCAGATCGTTACACCATTCGTGCAGGTCGGAACTTACCCGACAAGGAATTTCGCTACCTTAGGACCGTTATAGTTACGGCCGCCGTTTACTGGGGCTTCGATTCAATGCTTCTCTTGCGATGACATCCCCTCTTAACCTTCCAGCACCGGGCAGGTGTCAGGCCTTATACTTCATCTTTCGATTTTGCAAAGCCATATGTTTTTGTTAAACAGTCGCCTGGGCCTTTTCACTGCGGCTTCTCCATCGCTGGAGGAAGCGCCCCTTCTCCCGAAGTTACAGGGCCATTTTGCCGAGTTCCTTAGCCATGATTCACTCGAGCACCTTAGGATTCTCTCCTCGACTACCTGTGTCGGTTTACGGTACGGGTTTTTATAACCTGAAGCTTAGCGGGTTTTCTTGGAAGTCTGTTTACCTGCTCTATCAGCGCCGCCGAAGCTTTGCTGTACTATTGGGTTTCAGCAGGGTCGGCGGATTTGCCTACCGTCCCTATACCTACGCCTTTTAACGAACTATTCCGTCAGTTCGCGGCAGTGTCACTACTCCGTCACCACATCGCAGTTATAAAAAGTACTGGAATATTAACCAGTTGTCCATCGGCTTACTCCCTTCGGATGCGCCTTAGGCCCCGACTAACCCTGATCCGATTAGCGTTGATCAGGAAACCTTAGTCTTTCGGTGGGCGGGTTTCTCACCCGCCTTATCGTTACTTATGCCTACATTTGCTTTTCTATCAACTCCACGGCCCATTACCAGACCGCTTCTCCGTAAATAGAATGCTCCCCTACCAGACATACATATAATGCATGAATCCATAGCTTCGGTAATACACTTGATGCCCGTTTATTATCCACGCCCGACCGCTCGACTAGTGAGCTGTTACGCACTCTTTAAATGAATGGCTGCTTCCAAGCCAACATCCTAGCTGTCTGTGCAGTCGGACCTCGTTAGTTCAACTTAGCGTATATTTAGGGACCTTAGCTGATGGTCTGGGTTCTTTCCCTCTCGGCCTTGGACCTTAGCACCCAAAGCCTCACTGCCGGCCATATCTTATAGCATTCGGAGTTCGTCTGGATTTGGTAGGATTTGACTCCCCCGCACCCAATCGGTAGCTCTACCTCTATAAGACTCCATGCCGACGCTGTTCCTAAAAACATTTCGGGGAGTACGAGCTATTTCCCAGTTTGATTAGCCTTTCACCCCTACCCTCAGGTCATCCGGAAACTTTTCAACGTTTATCGGTTCGGTCCTCCATTACATGTTACTGCAACTTCAACCTGCCCAAGGGTAGATCACAAGGTTTCGCGTCTACCTCATCTGACTATGCGCCCTATTAAGACTCGCTTTCGCTTCGGCTGCGTGGCTGAACCACTTAACCTTGCCAGACAAGAGTAACTCGTAGGCTCATTATGCAAAAGGCACGCCGTCACTGCACCTGGCAGCTCCGACCGCTTGTAAGCACACGGTTTCAGGTTCTTTTCACTCCTCTGTTCGAGGTTCTTTTCACCTTTCCCTCACGGTACTAGTTCACTATCGGTCTCTCAGGAGTATTTAGCCTTATCAGATGGTGCTGACAGATTCCCACAGGGCGTCTCCGACCCCGCGGTACTCAGGGTACTGCTAGGCTAGCATTCTATACGTGTACAGGGCTATCACCGTGTATCGCTGGGCTTCCCATCCCATTCCACTTCTGTTTGCTAATGCCACATCGCAGCCCTACAACCCCAACAATGCCGTAACATTATTGGTTTGGGCTCTTTCCCGTTCGCTCGCCACTACTTGGGAAATCATTATTATTTTCTTCTCCTACGCCTACTTAGATGTTTCAGTTCAGCGCGTTCGCGTATTTTACAACATACCTTCAGTATGCTAGGTTGCCCCATTCGGAAATCTTCGGATCAAACTCACATTTGCTAATCCCCGAAGCTTATCGCAGCTTATCACGTCCTTCATCGCCTCTGAGAGCCTAGGCATCCCCCGTGTGCCCTTATTTACTTTCTTCACCTCATAGCCCTTTTGCTACTATGGGTTGCTTTTTGATATATAACCGTGATGCTACGCATTAATCCGTTCGGCCTTGACCGAGGGTCTTCATAATACATCGAGCACATCACAGTATTGTCTCTACTGTTGTCTTCTCTTGTAATTTTTTTTCTTTCAATATGTCAAAGAACTCTTCTTTTAGATCGGAGATATCAGATCTGAGATATCAGAAACTATAAAGTGTCTAATGTCTCTTATCCTGTGTCCCACGTCTAAGGATGTGGAGAATATCGGAGTCGAACCGATGACCCCCTGCGTGCAAGGCAGGTGCTCTAGCCAGCTGAGCTAATTCCCCGTGGTGTAGATTATAGATTCCGGAACAGAGGCAGCAGACTTTACGTCTCAGATCTCATATCTGTCATCTCACATCTAGATGGTAGTCCCGAGCAGATTTGAACTGCTGACCCCTACATTATCAGTGTAGTGCTCTAACCAACTGAGCTACGGGACTAGCTTATCATTCTATCTCTCTGGACCATCCATTTTCAGGGATGGGCACATTTCTTCAAATGTTTCTTATTTGTTTCTTATATAAATCATGTGTATCCGTAACGAGCTTCAATTCCGAATGCTCTAGAAAGGAGGTATTCCAGCCGCACCTTCCGGTACGGCTACCTTGTTACGACTTAGCCCCAATTATCGGTTTTACCCTAACACGCTCCTTGCGGTTACATGCTTTAGGTACCCCCAACTTTCATGGCTTGACGGGCGGTGTGTACAAGGCCCGGGAACGTATTCACCGCGTCATTGCTGATACGCGATTACTAGCGAATCCAACTTCATGAGGTCGAGTTGCAGACCTCAATCCGAACTGTGAACGGCTTTTAGAGATTAGCATCATATTGCTATGTAGCTGCCCGCTGTACCGTCCATTGTAGCACGTGTGTAGCCCCGGACGTAAGGGCCATGATGACTTGACGTCGTCCCCACCTTCCTCACAGCTTACGCTGGCAGTCTGTTTAGAGTCCCCACCATTATGTGCTGGCAACTAAACATAGGGGTTGCGCTCGTTGCGGGACTTAACCCAACACCTCACGGCACGAGCTGACGACAGCCATGCAGCACCTAGTTTCGTGTCCCGAAGGACTGATCCGTCTCTGGATCATTCACTAACTTTCAAGCCCGGGTAAGGTTCCTCGCGTATCATCGAATTAAACCACATGCTCCTCCGCTTGTGCGGGCCCCCGTCAATTCCTTTGAGTTTCAATCTTGCGACCGTACTCCCCAGGTGGATAACTTAACGCTTTCGCTTGGACGCTTACTGTGTATCGCAAACATCGAGTTATCATCGTTTAGGGCGTGGACTACCAGGGTATCTAATCCTGTTTGATCCCCACGCTTTCGTGCATCAGCGTCAATACTAACTTAGTGAGCTGCCTTCGCAATCGGAGTTCTAAGACATATCTATGCATTTCACCGCTACTTGTCTTATTCCGCCCACTTCAAATAGATTCAAGTCCTACAGTATCAAAGGCACTGCGACAGTTAAGCTGCCGTCTTTCACCACTGACTTATAGGACCGCCTACGCACCCTTTAAACCCAATAAATCCGGATAACGCTTGGATCCTCCGTATTACCGCGGCTGCTGGCACGGAGTTAGCCGATCCTTATTCTTCAGGTACATTCAGCTTTCTACACGTAGAAAGGTTTATTCCCTGACAAAAGCAGTTTACAACCCATAGGGCAGTCATCCTGCACGCGGCATGGCTGGTTCAGAGTTGCCTCCATTGACCAATATTCCTTACTGCTGCCTCCCGTAGGAGTCTGGTCCGTGTCTCAGTACCAGTGTGGGGGATTCTCCTCTCAGAGCCCCTAGACATCGTAGCCTTGGTGAGCCGTTACCTCTCCAACTAGCTAATGTCACGCGAGCCCATCCATATCCTATAAATATTTGATCACAAACCGATGCCGGTTAATGATGTTATGCGGTGTTAATCTCTCTTTCGAGAGGCTATCCCCCTGATATGGGTAGGTTGCTCACGCGTTACGCACCCGTGCGCCACTCTCATCAGTTCGTAGCAAGCTACTCCCTGAATCCCGTCCGACTTGCATGTATTAGGCCTGCCGCTAGCGTTCATCCTGAGCCAGGATCAAACTCTCCATTGTAAAATGAAGTGTAAGATCAAGACTATTTATAATAAATAGAATTGTCTTGTATTTTAATTTCTAATTCTAAAATTGAACAGGTTGATTTTTTTAACTTTCGCTGTTTCTCAACACTACTCGTTACGTTACATGATTATATTTTTAAAGAACTTCTCTCGCTTCCGCATCTCGCTTCGGCTTTTATGATGTCGGCATTGCGCCGTTATCGATCTTGTTTCTGTTTCCCTTCGTTTCCGTTGGGACTGCAAAGGTAGAAATCTTTTTGGTTTCTCCAAAATAAATGTGAAAATTTATTTTTTTTGTTTTCCTGCTGTTTCTGCGTTTAATCTTCATTAAACCCTTCTTTTTTCAGTGCCTATCCTTTCGGATAAGCCGTTCCTCCCTTGCGGAGTGGTGCAAAGATAGCGACTTTTTATAATCACTTCCTAATCTTTTTTCGCTTATTTCTAAATAATAAGGTTAACTAACTGTAACATTGGGTGATTCATTTATAAGCTATAGATCTATAGCAAGACATCTGGAATAAAAAAGGACTGATTCCTTCTTTTACAAGGTATTTTTGACTGCTATACTTGAACTCCATTTCAATAACTAATTGCTGCAATCCCATAATATATATTGGTATAATGCTCAAAAAAATATTCGCTAATCTGAGAAAAACAATGATTCGCGCCCACTACAGACGTGCTCAGATAAGCATTTAATGCAGATCTTTTATCAATAACGGGAAATAGCCGATCATTTAATAGGGAATGTACATTTCAGTAGTCTAACTTTTAGCACCCGATATGTGGAGCATCAAAAGATCTTCACTTACATCTTATCCGTAACAAAAACCTTTACGTAATGAACGAAAATCTTATCTGGAACGCACATCGATTTATCAAATGCAGCATGTCGTGCTATTTTCTTGAGTCTCCCGCCCTGCTCAACCACTCCCGATGAAGACTATTTTATCTAAACATTCGAACTGGTGTTGAACGATCATCAACACTAAACCGTTAACCTCTGTTGCTACTGAATTCAGTATACTATGCTTAGATTGAGGCTTTGCTGATGTTTCTCAAAAAGTAGTAAATGCCTATTCACCAAGAGGTAACTGAAACCAAATAGCATTCATTCTTTAACAAGGTTAAAACTACAACAGGCATATATACAAGAGTCGCAGTATAATGTTAAACAAAAAAAGGGTTGCAAATAAAATCTGCAACCCTTTTACGTATTATTAAAAATTATTAATCTTCTTCTTTCGAAGCTAATAATTGATCATATTCTTCACGTGAACCAACGATAATATTACCGTATTGACGAAGACCTGTACCTGAAGGGATCAAGTGACCCACAATTACATTCTCTTTCAATCCTAATAAATTATCACGTTTACCTGCAATAGCTGCTTCGTTCAAGACTTTAGTAGTCTCTTGGAATGATGCTGCAGAGATAAATGATTTCGTTCCTAACGAAGCTCTAGTTATACCTTGTAATAAAGGACTTGAAGTTGCTGGAATAGCATCACGTACCTCTACTAGTTTTTGATCACGACGTCTCAAGCTTGAGTTTTCTTCACGTAATCTACGTAATGAAACGATCTGTCCTGGACGTAAGTCATTAGAGTCACCTGCTTCAACTACAACTTTCTTGTCGTAAAGTGAATCGTTTTCTTCCATGAAATCCCATTTGTTAACTGCTTCTTTTTCTAAGAAACGCGTATCTCCTGGATCTTCAATATTCACTTTCTGCATCATTTGGTGAACAATCGTCTCAAAGTGTTTATCATTAATTTTCACACCTTGAAGACGGTAAACCTCTTGAATACCATTTACGATATAATGCTGTACTGCTGAAGGACCTTTAATTGATAAGATATCTGCTGGAGAGATCGAACCATCCGATAAAGGCATACCTGCTTTAATAAAGTCATTATCCTGTACTAAGATATGTTTCGAAAGTGGAACTAAGTATTTCTTAATCTGGCCATCGCGTGACTCAATAGAGATCTCACGGTTACCACGTTTAACACCACCTAAAGTTACAACACCATCAATCTCAGTTACAACTGCTGGATTAGAAGGATTACGCGCTTCAAATAATTCTGTTACACGAGGTAGACCCCCTGTAATATCTCGCGTTTTACCTGTAGAACGAGGAATCTTAACCAAGATACCACCTTCTTTAACAGTTACACCGTCCGATACAGAAACGTGAGCTCCTACTGGAATGTTATATGTACGAATTACTTCACCTTTTTTATCTAAAATCTTAATAGCAGGATTCTTCGTTTTATCACGAGTTTCAATAATTACTTTCTCTTTGTGACCCGTTTGCTCATCTGACTCTTCGCGGAAAGTTACACCTTCAACAATTGCATCAAATTCAACTTTACCGGCAAACTCAGAGATAATAACAGCATTGTATGGATCCCATGATACTAATTTATCACCCTTAGCTACTTGATTTCCTTCTTCAACGAATAATTGAGAACCGTAAGGGATATTTTGTTGGAATACAACTTTTTTAGTTTCATCCAAAATTTTAATCTCACCTGAACGACCCAATACTACTTGATGCGTACCGTCTTCACCTTCTTGAGATACTGTACGTAGATTTTCAAATTCTACAGTACCAGCATATTTAGAAGATATTTGTGACTCAGCAGCAATGTTAGAAGCCGTACCACCGACGTGGAACGTACGAAGCGTTAACTGTGTACCTGGCTCACCAATTGATTGCGCAGCAATTACACCGACAGCCTCACCCAATTGAACACGTTTACCAGATGCCAAGTTACGACCGTAACAGCTAGCACATACACCGCGTTTACACTCACATGTTAATACAGTACGGATCTCAACACCCTCAATACCTGAAGCTTCAATACGTTCAGCAACAGCTTCTTCAATATCTTCATTTTCAGAAACGAGTAATTCACCTGTTTCAGGATCATATACATTGTACAATGAAACACGACCTAAAATACGATCATATAACGGTTCTACAACATCATCGTTATCTTTTAATGCAGTTGTGTAAATACCTCTTAAACCTCCACAGTCTTGCGTAATAACAATCATATCCTGTGCAACGTCATGTAAACGACGTGTTAAGTAACCCGCATCGGCAGTTTTCAATGCCGTATCGGCAAGACCTTTACGCGCACCGTGGGTAGAGATAAAGTACTCTAATACTGAAAGTCCTTCTTTAAAGTTTGATAAAATCGGATTCTCAATAATTTCACCACCAGCTGAACCAGATTTCTGAGGTTTAGCCATCAAACCACGCATACCACACAACTGACGAATTTGCTCTTTCGAACCACGCGCCCCAGAATCAAGCATCATATATACGGAGTTGAAACCTTGGTTGTCATTCGATAAGATATCCATTACGTGTGATGTCAACTTATTGTTGATACGTGTCCAGATATCGATAATTTGATTATAACGCTCGTTGTTAGTAATGAAACCCATGTTATAGTTATTCATTACTTCTTCAACTTCGTTAGTAGCTTGTTGAATTAAGTCAGTTTTAGCAGCAGGAATGTTCAAATCTTGCAAGTTAAACGATAAACCACCTTTGAAGGCCGTTTGGAAACCTAATTCCTTCATATCGTCCAAGAACTGTGCAGCACGAGCCATACCCGTAGTTTTCACAATTTCTCCAATGATATTACGCAAAGATTTCTTCGTTAATAACTCATTGATAAAACCTACTTCATGAGGTACAACCTGGTTGAAGATAACACGACCAACTGTTGTATCTAATAACGTATCAACAATACTACCGTCTTTTGTTCTGATTTTAGTTTTTACCTTAATAAAAGCATGCAAATCAATTTTCTTCTCATTTAAAGCGATAATTACCTCTTCAGCAGAATAGAAAATCATATCTTCACCATGAACGATATGGTCTGGTGTGCTCTTACGGCCTTTAGTAATATAATAAAGACCCAAAACCATATCCTGAGATGGTACTGTTACTGGAGAACCATTTGCAGGATTTAAGATATTGTGGGCAGCCAACATTAAAACTTGTGCTTCCAAAACTGCAGCATTACCTAAAGGTAAGTGGACTGCCATCTGGTCACCATCAAAATCGGCGTTGAACGCTGTACACACTAATGGGTGTAATTGAATTGCTTTACCCTCTACTAAAGTAGGTTGGAAAGCTTGAATACCCAATCTGTGAAGCGTAGGTGCACGGTTTAATAATACAGGGTGACCTTTCAACACGTTTTCTAAAATATCCCAAACAACAGGATCTTTACGATCTACAATTTTCTTAGCCGATTTTACAGTTTTAACGATACCACGTTCGATCATCTTACGAATGATAAACGGTTTGTAAAGTTCTGCTGCCATATCTTTAGGTATACCACACTCGTGCAATTTCAAGTGAGGTCCAACGACGATTACCGAACGAGCCGAATAATCCACACGTTTACCCAATAAGTTTTGACGGAAACGACCTTGTTTACCTTTTAAGATATCAGATAATGATTTCAACGCACGGTTACCTTCAGTTTTCACTGCGTTAACTTTACGTGAGTTATCGAATAATGAATCTACAGCCTCTTGTAACATACGTTTTTCATTACGTAAAATTACTTCTGGAGCTTTGATTTCAATTAAACGTTTCAAACGGTTATTACGGATAATAACACGACGGTATAAATCATTTAAATCTGAAGTCGCAAAACGACCACCATCTAAAGGCACTAATGGACGCAATTCCGGTGGAATAATAGGAACGATTTTAACAATCATCCACTCCGGACGATTCTCAATACGGTCTCTAGAACCACGGAATGCTTCTACAACGTGAAGACGCTTTAAAGCCTCATTTTTACGTTGTTGAGAAGTTTCGTTAGCCGCTTGATGACGTAAATCATAAGATAATTTATCTAAATCAATACGTTTCAATAATTCTTCTAACGCTTCAGCACCCATTTTAGCAACGAACTTTTGAGGATCGTTGTCATCTAAATATTGATTTTCTTTCGGTAATGTATCTAAAATATCTAAATATTCTTCTTCAGTCAAGAAGTCCATATAGTTGATACCATCGTCCTCTTTAATACCAGCCTGAATAACTACATATCTTTCGTAGTAGATAATCATGTCTAGTCTCTTGGTAGGAAGACCTAATAAATAACCAATTTTATTTGGAAGAGAACGGAAGTACCAGATATGAGCAACAGGAACCACTAATGAAATGTGTCCCATACGCTCACGACGTACTTTTTTCTCCGTAACTTCAACACCACAACGGTCACATACGATACCTTTATAACGGATACGTTTGTATTTACCACAGTGACATTCATAATCCTTTACAGGACCAAAGATACGCTCACAGAATAAACCATCACGTTCTGGTTTGTAGGTACGATAGTTAATCGTTTCCGGTTTTACAACTTCACCACTTGAACGCTCTAAAATTGTTTCTGGAGACGCCAAGCTTACAGTAATTGATGTAAAGTTGCTTTTAATTTTATTATCTTTTTTGTAAGACATACTTATTCAAAAGTTAAAGCTTTATGAAGAAGTTTTAGTGATCATAGCGATCACTAAAACTTCACTTTGCTTAATTAATCCAATGTGATATCTAAACCTAAACCACGTAACTCATGTACCAATACGTTAAACGATTCTGGTACAGATGGAGTTGGTAAATTGTTTCCTTTTACGATAGCCTCGTAAGTTTTCGCACGACCAACAACATCATCCGATTTCACAGTCAAGATTTCTTGTAGGATATTAGATGCACCAAATGCCTCTAATGCCCAAACTTCCATCTCACCAAAACGCTGACCCCCGAATTGAGCTTTACCACCCAATGGTTGTTGTGTAATCAATGAGTATGGTCCGATCGAACGAGCGTGCATCTTATCATCAACCATGTGTCCTAATTTTAACATATAGATCACACCAACTGTAGTTGGTTGGTCAAAACGCTCACCCGTTAAACCATTGTACAAGTAAGTTCTACCTGAAGCAGGTAAACCAGCTTTAGCTACCCAGTCTTCTACCTCTTCTTTTTCAGCACCGTCGAAAATAGGAGTTGCAAATTTAACACCTAATTTTTGACCAGCCCAACCTAAAACAGTTTCGTAAATCTGTCCTAAGTTCATACGAGAAGGTACACCTAATGGGTTTAACACGATATCTACTGGTGTTCCATCATCTAAGAAAGGCATATCTTCATCACGTACAATACGTGCAACAATACCTTTATTACCGTGACGACCAGCCATCTTATCTCCTACTTTCAATTTACGTTTCTTAGCAACGTAAACTTTAGCCATTTGAACGATACCTGATGGCAATTCATCACCGACAGAAACTGCGAATTTATCACGTTTGAAAGCACCTAACTCTTCGTTTAACTTAATGTTATAGAAGTGTAAAGAAGCTTTAATCATTTCATTCTTATCTTCGTCAGTTGTCCAACCTGTAGGGTTGATGTTATTGTAGTCTAATTCAGCTAAGATTTTTTGTGTAAACTTAGCTCCTTTCGCTACTAATAATTCTTTATATACATTATAGATACCTTGAGCAGTTTTACCATTTACAACTGTAAACAATTTCTCTACTAAACGTTCTTTCAAAATCTTAACAGCTCTTTCATGTGCTGTTTCTAATTTCTCTAATGTTTTACGCTCAACTTCTTTTGACATTTTCTTAGCGCGTGCAAATAACTTCGTATCAATAACAACACCTTTCAATGAAGGAGAAGCTTTTAATGAAGCATCTTTCACGTCACCCGCTTTGTCACCAAAGATTGCACGTAATAATTTCTCTTCTGGAGAAGGATCAGACTCACCTTTTGGAGTGATCTTACCAATCAAGATATCACCGCCATTAACCTCAGCACCAATACGGATGATACCGTTTTCGTCTAAGTCTTTAGTCGCCTCTTCCGAAACGTTAGGGATATCTGCTGTTAATTCTTCTTCACCACGTTTTGTATCACGAACTTCCAATTCAAACTCTTCAATATGAAGAGAAGTAAACCAGTCTTCTTTTGCTACACGCTCAGAAATTACGATCGCATCCTCAAAGTTATATCCTTGCCAAGGCATGAATGCAACTTTCAAGTTACGTCCTAATGCTAATTCACCATTTTCAGTGGCATAACCTTCACATAATACCTGACCTTTAGTCACACGTTGCCCTTTACCTACAATAGGTTTTAAGTTCATACAAGTATTCTGATTGGTTTTCTTGAATTTGATCAATCTATATGTTTTCACGTCGTCATCAAATGACACTAAACGGTCATCATCTGTACGGTCGTAACGAATTTTAATCTCATCCGCATCTACATACTCAACTACACCATTACCCTCTGCATTAATTAATGTACGAGAATCTTTCGCAACACGGCCTTCTAGACCAGTACCTACGATAGGTGCTTGTGGACGTAAAATTGGAACAGCTTGACGCTGCATGTTTGATCCCATCAATGCACGGTTGGCATCATCATGCTCCAAGAAAGGAATTAATGAAGCCGCAATAGACGTAATCTGGTTAGGTGCAACATCCATATAATCCAAACGTGTAGGTTCGATTACCGGGAAATCACCAAAATATCTAGCTTTTACTTTAGCATCGATAAAATTACCATTATCATCATATTGTGCATTAGCTTGACCGATTGTTTTCTCATCTTCGTCCTCAGCAGATAAATAATGTACAGGTTCTTCAACCACAACACGACCATCTTCAACACGACGGTATGGCGTTTCGATAAAACCTAAATTATTAATCTTAGCGTGAACAGCTAATGACGAAATCAAACCAATATTTGGTCCCTCAGGAGTTTCGATTGTACACAAACGACCGTAGTGCGTATAGTGAACGTCACGAACCTCGAAACCAGCACGCTCACGAGAAAGACCACCTGGACCTAAAGCTGAAAGACGACGCTTGTGCGTGATCTCTGCAAGAGGGTTCGTTTGATCCATGAACTGTGATAACTGGTTAGTACCAAAGAAAGAATTAATAACAGACGATAACGTACGTGCATTAATTAAATCTGTTGGTGTGAAAACCTCATTATCACGAATGTTCATACGTTCACGAATAGTACGTGCCATACGAGAAAGACCTACTCCAAATTGCGCGTATAATTGCTCACCTACAGTACGTACACGACGGTTAGATAAGTGGTCAATATCATCCACCTCAGCTTTAGAGTTGATTAAGTTAATCAAATACTTCACGATAGCGATGATATCTTCACGAGTCAATACCTTCGTTTCATCAGGAGTATTTAATTTCAATTTACGGTTAATGCGGTAACGACCAACATCCCCTAAATCGTAACGTTTGTCCGAGAAGAATAAACGGTCGATGATACCACGAGCAGTTTCCTCATCAGGTGGTTCAGCGTTACGTAACTGACGGTAGATATGCTCTACTGCCTCTTTCTCAGAGTTAGACGTATCTTTTTGTAATGTGTTATATATAATTGAATAGTCCGCATTGTTAGATGCATCTTCTTTCGCTAAAATAATAGATTTTACTCCAGCATCGATGATCAAGTCAATGTGATCTTCTTCTAAAACAGTCTCACGTTCAAGTATGATTTCATTACGGTCAATAGATACAACTTCACCTGTATCCTCATCAACAAAATCTTCAATCCATTTTTTCAATACCCTTGCCGCCAAACGACGACCAACGTATTTCTTAAGACCAGATTTACTAACTTTTACTTCATCAGCAAGATCAAATAATTCTAAGATATCCTTATCCGAATCATAACCGATAGCACGTAATAAAGTAGTAACTGGGAATTTTTTCTTACGGTCGATATAAGCATACATAACGTTATTTACGTCAGTTGCAAACTCGATCCAAGATCCTTTAAAAGGAATTACCCTTGCAGAATATAGTTTAGTACCATTTGTGTGTCTACTTTGACCAAAGAAAACGCCAGGTGAACGGTGTAATTGAGATACGATTACGCGCTCCGCACCATTAATCACGAAAGTACCTTTCGGTGTCATATATGGGATAGTTCCCAAATATACGTCCTGTACAATAGTTTCGAAATCTTCGTGTTCTTCATCATTACATGATAACTTTAACTTCGCCTTTAGAGGAACGCTATAAGTTAACCCACGTTCGATACATTCTTGTATATCATAGCGAGGAGGATCAATAAAATAATCCAAAAACTCGAGCACAAAAATGTTTCTAGAATCAGAAATAGGGAAGTTTTCCGAGAATACCTTGAACAGCCCTTCCTGATGGCGGTTGTCAGAAGTAGTTTCTAATTGAAAAAACTCCTTGAAAGATTGCAATTGCACATCTAAGAAATCTGGATATTCCAGAACTTTCCTGCTTGTCGCAAAATTTACTCTTTCTTGTTGAATATTATTGTTTGCCAAGGGGATATGAATTTTAGTTTTAAAAAAACTGAGCTTAACTATGCTGTTATTACTACATCTCGACTATGTTCAGCACACACATAGACTAGTAGTCAAATATCATAAATAGGAATAGACTCTAACGAAAATACGTCAGAGTCTAAACCTTTTGAGGGCTTGTTAGCTAAGATTATTTAATCTCAACAACAGCTCCAGCTTCTTCTAATTGTTGTTTCAACGCTTGTGCTTCGTCTTTAGAAACACCAGTTTTAACTTCTTTAGGAGCACCGTCTACTAAATCTTTAGCTTCTTTCAAGCCTAATCCAGCTAAATCTTTTACTAATTTAACTACAGCTAATTTAGCACCACCAGCTTCTTTCAAGATAACATCGAAAGATGTTTTCTCTTCAGCAGCAGCAGCTTCAGCTGGAGCAGCAGCAACTGCAACAGCAGCAGCAGCAGGCTCGATACCGTACTCGTCTTTTAAGATATCAGCTAGTTCTTTAACTTCTTTTACTGTCAAGTTTACTAACTGCTCAGCAAGTTGTTTTAAATCTGCCATTTTATTTTGAATTTTTGAATGTCGTTATGAAAAATTGTTATTATTAATAGTACGAATGTTTTATTTTAAAAGAGTATTCGTTAACCTCTTTGCTCTAAAGCTTTTACTAAACCTGAAATTGTATTTCCACCCGATTGAAGAGCTGAAATAACATTCTTAGCAGGAGATTCCAATGCAGCGATAACGTCAGCGATGAGTTCATTTTTAGATTTAAGACTCACTAATGCTTTCAACTGATTGTCACCTACGAATGCAGTTTCTTGAATATAAGCAGCTTTTAACAAAGGTTTATCACCTTCTTTACGTAAAGCTTGAATTAATTTTGCTGGAGCATTTGCTACCTCAGAAAACATCATTGTAGATGCACCTTTCAATGCGCCAATAATTTCTTCTGAATCAACACCAGCTTCAATTAATGCTTTTTTGATTAAAGTGTTTTTAACAGCTTTAATTTCAATACCACCTTCGAAACACTTGCGACGAATGCCGTTCACTTTTTCAACCGATAATTCAGAAGTGTCAGTAATATAGAAATTACCGTAAGATTTAATCTGCTCGGCAAGAGCTTGAACAATTTCTTGTTTTTCTTCTTTTCTCATGATTAAATACCCGCTACTGATTTAGTCTCAATATGAATACCAGGACTCATAGTTGATGAAATGTGAATGCTTTTAAAGTATGTTCCTTTTGCTGCAGACGGTTTCAAACGAGAGATAGTTTGTAATACCTCTAATGCGTTTTCATAAATTTTGTCTGCATCGAACGACGCTTTACCAACTGAAGTATGGATGATACCAGTTTTATCAACTTTGAAATCAATCTTACCGCCTTTAACATCTGTCACTGCTTTACCTACTTCTGTAGTTACAGTTCCAGTTTTAGGATTTGGCATTAAGTTTCTTGGACCTAAAATACGACCCAATTTACCTACTTTAGCCATCACACTAGGCATTGTAATAATGATATCAACGTCAGTCCAACCGCCTTCAATTTTACTGATATACTCATCTAAACCCACGAAGTCAGCACCTGCTGCTTTAGCTTCTTCTTCCTTATCAGGAGTACATAAAACTAAAACACGTACAGTTTTACCAGTTCCGTGAGGTAAAGTTGCAATACCACGAACCATTTGATTTGCCTTACGGGGATCTACGCCTAAACGAACGTCGATATCCACAGAAGCATCGAATTTGGTCAATGAGATTTCTTTAACTAAAGCCGCAGCTTCTTTTAAAGAGTATGCTTTACCAGCTTCAATTTTGGATAGTGCCGCTTTTTGATTTTTTGTTAATCTAGCCACTTTTCTTAAATTGATTTCTTAATTAATTGTTCCAAGGAGCATTACCTGCTACAGTAATCCCCATACTACGTGCTGTCCCAGCTACCATTCTCATAGCAGCATCTAAAGTAAACGCGTTTAAATCTACCATTTTATCTTTAGCAATAACTTCTACTTGTTCCCAAGTAACTGAAGCTACTTTCTTACGGTTAGGCTCACCTGAACCGCTTTTTAAACCCGCAGTTTCTTTCAATTGAATAGCAACTGGTGGAGTTTTAATGATAAAATCAAAAGATTTATCAGCGTAAACTGTAATGACAACAGGCAATACTTTTCCTGGTTTGTCTTGCGTACGAGCGTTGAACTGTTTACAGAAATCCATAATGTTCACACCTTTAGCACCTAAAGCAGGTCCTACTGGTGGAGATGGATTCGCAGCTCCGCCCTTAACTTGTAATTTTACTAACGCACTGACTTCTTTTGCCATCTTGTTTTGAATTAAATTATTAAATGTTTGTTAGTAAGTTGGAAGCAAATAACGTAACATTTATTATTTCACCTGGTTATTAACTTGCGTTTAACCACCAAATGAGGTGCAAAGATATATAGAATTAAATCTATTTGCAAATTTATTTTAACATAAAAAGAGCAAAGTTGTGCTTTGCTCTTTTTATTATTCTTTTTCTACTTGCATGTAGTTTAATTCCAATGGTGTTTTTCTTCCGAAAACTTTCACCATCACAATCAGTTTTTTCTTATCTTCATGAACTTCTTCGATCTCACCTGTGAAACCATTAAATGGACCATCATTCACTTTCACTGTCTCACCAACGTAATATGGTACATTAATTGTCTCACCTTGCTCAGCCATCTCATCTACTTTACCTAGAATACGATTAACCTCAGCTTGGCGCAACGGAATAGCATTACCTGCTTTATCCCCTAAAAATCCAATGACACTATTAACTCCTTTTATAATGTGTTCCAACTCACCATCTAAAGCAGCCTCTAGCAAAACGTATCCAGGATAGTAGTTACGCTCTTTAGCCACTTTCTTTCCATCACGCATCAAATAGTACTTCTCCATCGGAATCAACACTTGAGTAATCAAATGCTCAATTCCTAAACGGCTAACTTCGGCATCGATATATTGCTTTACCTTCTTCTCCTTACCACTCACTGCACGAACTACGTACCATTTTAAACTTTGATCTGCCATAAATAATGTTTGATGAAATTAAGAAGCAATACCGTACAATAACTCTAATACGTTACTTGAAGCTTTATCCATTACAAAAACCAATAATGCTATTATAACAGAAGCAACAAGTACAATCACAGCGGAGTTCTGTAATTGACCCCAAGTAGGCCAAGTAACCTTCTCTGTAATTTCGACATAAGAGTCTTTAAAAAAATCAAGTACTTTTGCCATTTTCAGTTTATTTATTAAGCACGGGAACAAGGATTCGAACCCTGATCAAAGGTTTTGGAGACCTCTATTCTACCGTTGAACTATTCCCGTGTATTATCTTATTTTAATGATGCAAATATAGTGTTTTTAACTATTCCCTGCAAATTTTTTTAATCTTTTTTTATTGTTTTTTAATCAATATTTCAGACTGAAAAAATAAGCTAATCAGTATGAACTGATTAGCTTATTATATGTGATTCTAGAATCTTTAAAGACTATAAAATTTCAGTTACCTGACCAGCACCTACAGTTCTACCACCTTCACGGATAGCGAAACGTAAACCTTTTTCCATAGCAATAGCAGAGATCAACTTAACAGTAATCGTTACGTTATCACCTGGCATTACCATCTCAGTACCTTCAGCTAAAGTGATTTCACCTGTAACATCTGTTGTACGGAAATAGAATTGAGGACGGTATTTGTTAAAGAATGGAGTGTGACGTCCACCTTCAGCTTTTGATAATACGTAAACCTCAGCTTTGAAGTAATCGTGTGGAGTTACTGAACCTGGTTTAACGATAACCATACCACGACGGATATCAGTTTTCTCAATACCACGTAATAATAAACCTACGTTATCACCAGCCTCACCGTAATCCAAAATTTTACGGAACATCTCAACACCTGTTACTGTAGATTTCAAACCTTCAGCAGCACCCATACCTAAGATCTCAACTGGATCTCCAGAGTTGATTACACCTCTTTCAATACGACCTGTAGCTACTGTACCACGACCTGTGATCGAGAATACATCCTCTACTGGCATTAAGAAAGGCAATTCAGTTAAACGTGGAGGGATTGGAATGTAGCTATCAACAGCATCCATTAATTCCATGATTTTAGCAACCCACTCAGGCTCACCGTTAAGAGCACCTAAAGCAGAACCTTTAATTACTGGAACATCATCTCCTGGATAATCGTAGAATGATAATAATTCACGAACTTCCATTTCAACTAAATCTAATAATTCTTCATCATCTACTAAGTCAGTTTTGTTTAAGAAAACAACAATAGCAGGAATACCTACTTGACGACCTAATAAGATGTGCTCACGCGTTTGAGGCATAGGACCATCAGTAGCAGCAACTACGATGATAGCGCCATCCATCTGAGCAGCACCAGTTACCATGTTTTTCACGTAATCGGCGTGACCTGGACAGTCAACGTGTGCATAGTGACGTGAAGCAGTTGAGTACTCAACGTGTGCAGTATTAATAGTGATACCACGCTCTTTTTCTTCAGGAGCAGAGTCAATTGAATCAAATGAACGAGCTTCTGATAAACCTGCGTCTGCTAATACTTTAGTAATAGCTGCAGTTGTAGTAGTTTTACCGTGGTCAACGTGACCGATTGTACCAATGTTTAAGTGTGGTTTACTACGGTCAAATTTCTCTTTTGCCATGTTTATGCGAATTAGTAATTATAAATATTTCTATACTTGTTATACAATGTTGTACGAGCCAAAGATGGGATTTGAACCCACGACCTCTTCCTTACCAAGGAAGTGCTCTACCCCTGAGCTACTTCGGCTTTTCGAAAATCCTATCTACAGATTAATGCCCCCACCTTTAGATATAATATTATCAAAGAAGACAGAGACTAAAAATCAAGACTTAAAAATTTGAGCGAAAGACGAGGTTCGAACTCGCGACCTATAGCTTGGAAGGCTATCGCTCTACCAACTGAGCTACTTTCGCTTTTTTTGCGTTTTTCTTAGACTTTCGTCACCAACAGTACGCTAACTGCTTAGTGTGGGGGGAGAAGGATTCGAACCTTCGAAACCGAAGTAACGGATTTACAGTCCGTCCCATTTGACCGCTCTGGAACCCCCCCATAACTCTAAAGTTATGTTTGAGCCTCTTATCGGAATCGAACCAATGACCTACTGATTACAAGTCAGTTGCTCTACCAGCTGAGCTAAAGAGGCATCTTTATTTAAAAGCTTTTTTAATCTCCAAACGCAATTTCTTTTGTTTAGCGAGTGCAAATATCTATTTTAATTTTGACACTTGCAAGCTTTTTTTTTATTTTTTTTCACTCTTAAAAGAACTATCAAACTTTCTGTGTTAGCATCGCTATTTCCTTGTTTGCTGATGCAAAGATATACACTAAACCCACATTACAAAAATATTTTTTTAAAAAAAACGCTACTTTTTCACAACACTACTGATACGCAGATAAATAAATTTCAAGCGAAATAAGACAATTAATAACGCTGGTGCAAAATTCGGTATTTCATCTACTAGATTATTATCCTTGACAGCTCGGGATCAAGAACAGAACAGCAAACATAAAGCCTAAAAAATAAATGTTAATCGATAAATTTGTTATCTATATGACGCAATTAAAATTGTAAATAAAACAAATTTATCTAAGTTTGGCCATGCAAAATCGAGATCAGCGTAAAGTGATCAAAATACTAGTTTCAATACTATTCATTGTTTTCATCACCGATACACATATTGTAAAAGCTCAAAATATAATAGAAAAAGTTACAAAAAAAGTTTTTTCGACCTCAAAGGACTCAACAAGATCTGGCGTATTCATGGTATTGCCGGCTTTGGGTTATGCGCAAGAAACAGGTGCTGAATATGGCATCGCCAGCAATTACAATTTCTATTTTAACAAAAAAGATTCAAGTATTAGGTCATCAAACATTTTATTAATGGGTACCTATACAACTAAAAAACAATCAAATATTAAACTACAGGCTGATATTTGGACAGATAATAATGATTATCATATTATTTCAGAGATCCGGTACCGCAATTGGCCCTCGAATTACTATGGTATAGGTATGGATACAAAAAAAGCTGACGAAGATCTTATCAGTCAGAAACTTTTCCGTGTCAAATTAGAAGTAGAAAAAAGAATTGCGTCCAAATATTATGCTGGTGTCAATATACAATATGACTATGTACAATTTAAGGACAAGGAAATAGACGGTATCTTTGACGACGCATCGTTACTAGGAAAAAATGGTGGACAGCAGTTACTGCTGGGTATTTCACAGCTATTTGACAGCAGAAACAATGTATCTTACACGACTCAAGGATATTACGCAAGAGCTAAACTAGCTTATGCTCCAAAACTATGGACAAAAGAAGATTTTGAAGGTGGCAATTTTGACGCTGATCTGCGTGCATTTTTTCCTATTCATCCCAAACTAACATTGGCTGCTCAGGCTATTTATAGATCTACCTTTGGCAAAACCATTCCATATTACGCCTATAGAGATTTAGGCGGAGACATGATGATGCGGGGTTATTATATCGGTCGGTATAAAGATAAGAACTACCTGGCATCGCAAGCGGAATTACGTTACCGCTTTCATCCCAGATTTGCAGCAGCAGCCTTTACAGGTGTGGGATCTGTCTTTTCAAAAGAGTATAATGCTCGATTTATTCCATCGTATGGAGGAGGATTTCGTTATTTTTTCAGCTTAGAACATAATAGTAATATTCGAATTGATTACGCTTACGGTGAACAGAGGCCTGGAGAAAAAAGACAATCGGGATTCTACCTTTCTCTTAGCGAAGCATTTTAAAATAAAATACCAATAATTAATTGATCATCTTTTCCTAATAAGAGATGATCAATTTCATAAATACCCCTTCTTCTAAAAACGAATGACAAAATCTTCTTTTCTTTGACCTTTTTTAAAAAAAACCAATCCTAAATGGAAAAGATCAATAGTCACAACTACCTTTTCAGCTTGTTTTAGTAGGTTCCAGTATTTTTCATGGTTTTTAGAAGCATGTGGCTCTTCAATGATTAAAATAGCATGTTCATCAACATCATCCAATACAGATAGATAATCCTCATCGGTATCAATATAATAAATAACTCTAGGGAAGTCATCTCTTCTAATTTGCCCAAACAATTCTAAAAGATCCTGCTGGACCAATTTACCTCTTATTTTAAAGGTTTTAAAGGCAAATGTCCCAAAAAAACGTTCTAGAAATAAATATTTTTTAATAGCCCTCTTCCCTGCTCTCTTATAAAATAATGGTACAGCATCCAACTGTTCAACAGTAGGTTTTCGATAAAGAACTTCATCAACCAATTTATATACAAAAGGTGAATGAGTCCCATGACGACTATGAGAGATTAAGTAATGGCGTAAATATTTTAGATAAAACTGCATTTCGAGAACAAATGTACATAGAGTTATACATATTTGGATCACCTGTATAGCATATTGGACATTTCTTTAGCGTTTATACTAATTTTACTTAGTATTAATAGAGGGTTTATAGAGCTTTAGCTCTATAAACCCTCTATCAAACCTCTAGAAAAGCTCTATAAATCCTTTAGAAAATAATAATAAGGCCTACACATATTTCCTATTAAGAAACAACATGATCTACCTTCGTTTCTCTAAAAAGATATAAAACAGGAAATATTTCACATGGAACATTCGTGAATGGTTGATGATAAAACACAGAAACATAGGACTAACCAGCGGAGAACTGTTAGCGATAAAATGAGTCAATAGCAAGAAATAACTTAAAACTGTAAAATAAAAACACTTCCTTTTCCTTCTTCACTATTAACAAAAATCGTCCCTTTGTGCAACAGCATGATCTGCTTGCTCAATGTCAAGCCAACACCTGTACCGGTCTTCTTTGTTGTAAAAAATGGTGTAAAAATTTGTTCTTGCAAATCACTGGGTATACCAATTCCATTATCTTCAATCCTTACCTGTATCTTACCGTCGGCTTCTATGGCAGAAAGACTGATATATGGATTGTCATTTAATTTAACTGCGTCAATAGCATTTAACATCAAATTGATGATAACCTGTTCAATCAGATTAACATCAGCGTGAAGAACCAAGCGCGTATTCTTCAGAATAATATCTACATCCACATTCTTTTGAAGAATTGTCGGTTCCAATAATTGGTAAATATGTTCAAAAAGCTGTGCCGCAGAAATGGGAACCAGCAAAGGCTCGTCGACCTTATTGATCATCCTGTAGCTTTTAGCGAAATGCAAAAGTCCCTGACTTCTGCGCTGGATGGTCGAAATTCCTACTTTTAAATCCTCTATATCTTCCTGTCCTCTGAAATGATTTAGCCTTCCGTTTAAAGTCTCTGCTAGCGAACTGATCGGAGCAATTGAATTCATGATTTCATGCGTCAACACCCTTAAAAGCTTTTGCCAGGCTTTCGTTTCGGTCTCATCCATCGCTTCATTGATGTTTTGATAGACGACAATCCGAAAGACTGCGTCTTGTGTTTCAAAGCTGGAACTCTGAATAAGCAACTTTATCTTTCCTTTTTTTGACTGTACAGATTCCATTTGTTGCTGTCCAACATCCAAACGCATGGTCTTTTCGTACAATTCTTCGTGTTTTTTCTTCAGGGCAGAAATATTTCCTAGATGCGGCATATGAAACAATTGCTTAAAAGCATCATTTACCCACATCACTTTTCCGTTGTCCAATTGATAGAATATAATAGCCGAATTTAGCATATTAATAACCCTGTCGAGATATTGATGCTGGATCTCCTTATCCATGCTGATCTCCTTATAGGTGTCGTTAATCTGATTAAAAGAGGTAAAAAGTCTACCTTCCGTTGATTTCGCATTTTTAACAACGAATCTACGTGTAAAATCATGGTATTTCACCGCCTCGGAAAACTCGACCACTTGCTGCGATAAAAAGTGGATTTGCTGATAGATGCTGTAAGCTAAGCAGGCAAGCAGAATAAAAATCAAAACAGCATAGGTATAAAAACCCTTAAACACCAGAAAGGCATCGATCACACATCCTGCCAACAAAATCAGTAATTTAACTAGATTAAAGAATCGATTACCTTTCATTCTTTAGATATCATATTTTTCCAATCTTCTGTATAAGGCTGCCCGTGTCAGTCCCAACTCCTTTGCTGCTTTACTTATATTTCCATTAAATCGGTCTATCGCCGCTTTAATCGCTTTTCTTTCTAATTCTTCCAAATTTGTACCAGCAATGCTCGTGTCAAATGAACTTTCTTCGGGCTGTTGCTCAATTGGGGAAAAAAAGATATCGTTACCGCTAATACTCGCTTGGTCGGCCATAATCACCGCGCGTTCAATGCTGTATTGTAATTCTCGTACATTACCCGGAAAATGATAAGAAAAGAGTTTTTTTATGGCATCTGCTTCAAATCCGTCAATCCGTTTATTATATTTCTTAGCATAAACGTTTAAAAAATGTTCTGCGAGAAGTTGAATGTCATGTCCCCTATGTCGTAAAGGTGGAACCTGTATTTCTACAGTATTGATCCGGTAAATCAGATCTTTTCGGAACCTATTTTCATCCGCAAGTACTTTCAAGCCAGCATTTGTAGCTGTTATGAGGCGGATATCGACAGGAATCATCTGATGTGATCCTAATGGCGTCACATAACGATTTTGAAGGACGGTCAATAATTTAGACTGTTGCTGCAGCGAGATATTTCCAATTTCATCTAAAAACAAAGTCCCTCCATTGGCTGTTTCAAACCGACCTTGACGATCTTCCCGTGCATCCGTAAAAGCTCCCTTTTTATATCCAAACAATTCGCTTTCAAACAAACTTTCCGTTAAAGAGCCTACGTCAACTTTCACATAGACATCATTGGCACGAAGTGAACGTTTCTGAATGGCCTGTGCGATCAGATCCTTTCCTGTACCATTTTCTCCTAAAATCAATATGTTTGCATCTGTCGGAGCAATCTTCTCTAACTTATATTGCAACTCATCCATTACGACCGACTGCCCGATTAAATCGGGAACACCGTCCAACGTTAAAAGCGAATTTTTAACTTTTTTGTCTTGATTTTTATTTTCTGTCAGCGCACTTTCTATTGTAGCCAATAGATGTTCGTTAATCCATGGTTTTACCACGAAATCTGAAGCTCCCTGTTTGAGCGATTTCACGGCTAGGTCAACAGCTCCATACGCTGTAATCATGATAACCCGAATATTTGGATATTTTTCTTTTATCCGTGACAACCAGAACAATCCTTCATTACCCGTATTGATTGTACTTTTAAAATTCATATCCAGTAAAACCAGATCGTACGACATCTTATCCAGATGTCCCATGAGATTTTCTGGATTAGATTCTACTTGCACATGGCTCACTTTGGGCTTGAGTAATATGCGTGCTGCTGTTAATAAATCATGGTCATCATCGACGACTAAAACTGCTGACTTTTTCATTAAAATAATTTGTTCTGCACTGGCAATGAGGTTATCATGAGTAATTTATTGTTCATTATTCTAAAAGAATACTCATGCATGCATTTATTCAGATACTAAGATAACTATAAATTCAACGAGCCTGCATAATAATCATTGATATATTTTTGAAGCAACCATTCATATTGCTTCACAAGCAACTGAATCTGACTACTGTCCAATTTATTCTTTGCTGTTAAGAAAAGTACGGAATTGCTATTTCCTGCCTCAAAATGTACCTGTGCAATACGAAATGATTCCGAATAACTTTGTTGCTGTTCTTGCAATTGAACGATGTTATTACTGACATTTTTCAAATTAAAAACAGCCTTAGCCGTCTCGGTACGTAATTCATTGAGACTAACATCTTTTTGAAATTTGGCAGATTCCAAATCTAATTTAGCTAATTTCACTTGATTATATACAGCGAGATGATTGAAGATCGGAATGTTTAAATTGAGTCCAATTGACTTCCCTAAATTATTGTTGAATTGCTTAAAATAACCAAAATCAGCACCGTTTGAATAATTTGTAGATAAACCTGCACTGAAAGACAAGGATGGCCAATAATTTGATTTCACCACTTTAATATTGCGTTCAGCAGCCTTGATCCGCCAATCCAGTGCTGGTATAATTGGCAAATTCTCACTTGCAGCATCAAACAATTGCGCTGCAGTTTTAATTTCAGCATCCTGTTTAAATTCGATCGCTTTCAACTCGCCCAAACTTGTTTCATCTACATTCAATAAAGTAGATAACCTCACTCTATTGAGATACAAAATCTGTTTATTATTTTCAATTGCATTGATATCATTCGCCAATTGTCCTTTCAGATCAAAATAATCTCCCGGTGCAATTGCACCTTCTTTATGAAGTACTTCTGCCCTACGAACCTGTTCCCTTGTTACCTCTGTTTGCAATTCGGACTGTTTCAAGACATCCTGAGCAGTCAAAATCTGAATAAACGATTCGATCACATCCAATTTAAGCGTATTTATTCTCGAATCGAATTCCAACTTGCTGGCAGTTTTTGCATCAGCTTTCATACGTATGTCGTGCAAAATTCGAAATCCGTTAAATACAGGAACAGTTACTCCTAAAGAAGCTCCTCCCGAAGAATTATTTGTTGTCGTATATTGATTGATTGTTTTATCCAAATAACGCCCCGTACTAAAACCGTGATTTAAACCTGCATTGACATCTGGCAGTCGATTCGCTTTTGCCTGTTTCAAATTAATATCCGCCCTTCTTACATCTAGTTCATTCTGCATTAAAGCCGGATTTGCTTTTATAGCCAACTGTATGCATTCATTCAACGAGCGCTGTTGAACTTGTGCACGGACAAAAGTCAAGCTACAAAGAAAACACAAACTGTATATAAAGATTCGTTTCATATTTCATATTTTCCAAATCTTTAACCACAGGCCATGCCAAACAAACAAATCACTAATTATCAACTAAATAACAATAACCAATAATGATATATGTTCATCTTCGTACATGCAGGTGTTCGCTTTCGAACACTTCAAGAATACACTCATTGTTCACCATAAAAAACGGCTTTGTGATCAAGTTGTACGCAGCCGAACAATAAGTGTTCGATTACGAACACTAAACAAATAGCTAAAACACAATAATGAAATGAATATCAATGCATTACATTTATGGCACATCTTTCATAGATAATAACAAAATTGAAACGTATTATGGACAGACCTTTAGAAAAGAAGAAGTGGAATAACAAACGCATATTAACCTTAGTCGGAATTACAGGTTTGGTCGGCCTTATAGCCGCAAGCTTTTATTTTACAAGCGGTAACAGTAAGTTGAATGTAGAAGCAGATCGTATTTCCATCGTTGAGATTAAAAAAGACAATTTTCAGGAATTCATTCCAATCAATGGATCTGTTCTTCCTATTAGCAGTATTTATTTAGATGCTTCTGTTGGAGGCCGTGTGGAGGAAAAATATGTAGAAGATGGTGCGACCTTAAAAAAGGGAGATCCAATCATGCGGTTGTCCAATACCGATCAGGAGCTTACTCTTATTCAACAGGAAACACAGGTTTTAAACCTCTTGACACAATCACAGATTGCCCAAACCAATGCACAACAGGTTTCGATCAATAACCGTAACCAGATGGCAGATGTAGAACAGGCTTATAAAGAGGCTGAACGTGTATATCAATTAAATAAAAAATTATTGAATGAAAAAGCGATTGGATCACAAGAATTTGAAAAATCAAAAAATGAATATAACTACCAAAAAGAACGGGTTAACTTAACAAAACAAATCCTAAAACAGGATGAGGTTTCGACCAATCAAAAAGCGCATCAGGATAAAGAAACGTATCAACGTACACAAAGTGCTCTTGAATTGATGAAGAGAAAAATCGGCGATTTGATCGTTCGTTCTCCTGTAGATGGTCAATTAACATCATTTGACGCTGAGATTGGACAAAATAAAAATGCAGGTGAACGTCTTGGACAGATCGACGTGCTTACGGGATTTAAGGTTCGTGCGGATATTGACGAGCATTATATCAATCGAATTTTCCCGGATCTTCAAGGTGAATTCACAATTGGTGATAAAGCATATAAGTTAAGAATCAAAAAAGTATATACGCAAGTAACAAATGGACGGTTTCAGGTCGATATGGAATTTATCAATGAAGTTCCTAAAGGTATCCGTAGGGGGCAGACTTTACAGATCAGATTGGCTTTGAGTGACGAGACCAAAGCAGTATTACTTGCAAAAGGAGGATTTTATCAGCAGACCGGTGGTAATTGGATCTTTAAACTGGATAAAAATGGAAATACTGCTTACCGTGTGGATATTCAACTGGGAAGACAGAATCCTGAATATTATGAAGTCATTAAAGGTCTACAACCTGGTGATAAAGTAATTGTATCCAGCTATGAGACTTATGATAAAGTACAGGAGTTAAATATTAAACGCTAATAAAACTTATGATAGGATGCTCGCGCTAATCCTCCAAAAAAGTAAAGAGAAAATTTCTGAGGTGTTTTTCAATAGTTTAACACCTCATTCTAATACATTAAAGACATGATTAAAAATTTTATAAAAGCCACCTTTCGTAACCTTTGGAAAACCAAAAGCTACAGCTTTCTTAATATTTTTGGGCTCGCTATTGGCATTGCCGCAGCAGCTTTAATTTTTCTATGGGTAGAAAATGAGATAAACTATAATAAGAACTTTACGAAAATAGATGACATCTATGTTGTTAAATCCAAACAGACTTATGATGGTGCTACTTTCGTATTCGAATCAACTCCAGGCACCTTAAGCCAAGCTATTGAAAAAGAAATTCCAGGTATAAAACATGCAGTAAGAGTTGGCTCGAATAATTCCCTATTGTTTTCAAATGGGGAGAATAATCTCTATCTAAATGGTTATCATGCCGAACCCGAAATTCTCGATTTATTATCAATAAATTTCCTACAAGGTAATCGTTCTGAAGCACTTAAAGAGCCTAATAATATTATTCTTAGTTTGGATGGTGCAAAGCTATTATTTGGGGATGAACCCGCACTTGGAAAGTCTGTTCATATCGGTAACAATGAATCGTATATTGTTTCTGGTATTGTCCAGGATTTTCCGAATAATAGCAGTTTGAAATTTAATTGGATGATTCCTTTCAAAAAATTTGAGACCGGACAAGAATGGTTAAAAGAATGGGGTAATAATGGAATCATGACCTTGATCCAACTGGAGAAAAATGCTGATGTTAATCAGATTAATGCTAAGTTATTAGACTTTGTTAAAAATAAAACAAACGGCCAAGTTACATTTTCTAAGAACTTCCTTTATCCGATGAACCGCTGGCGCCTTTACAATGCATTCGATCAAAATGGGAACGAGAAAGAAGGTGGGATTAAAAATGTCAAGTTATTTAGTCTTGTCGCCTGCATCGTATTACTAATTGCTTGCATTAATTTCATGAACCTGGCTACAGCCAGATCGGAAAAAAGAGCTAAAGAGGTTGGTATGCGTAAAGTGGTTGGAGCAACAAAAAATTCTTTAATTGCTCAGTTTTTGGGAGAATCTTTGATCTTCGCCTTTCTTTCCGCATTATTGGCGATTGTGTTTATCTACATATCCATTGGACCATTCAATAGTATTATCAATCAAAAACTCGAAGTAAATCTATTGAGTACAAACCATCTATTATTTTTACTCACTATTGTATTATCATGTGGCATATTTGCTGGAAGTTATCCTGCATTTTATCTTTCGTCATTCAATCCTATTTCGACGTTAAAAGGACACAAGCAGAAAGCTGGTGCGTCAATTTTCATTCGAAAAGGATTGGTAGTTTTGCAATATACCGCATCAATTGTTCTTATTATAAGTACGATTATCATTTATCAACAGATAAACTATGCCAAAGGTCGAGATTTAGGTTATAATCGCAGTCAAGTCATTACCACCAATCTCCAAGGTGATTTATCTAAACATATTGATTTAATAAAAGATCAGTTAAAAGCTACAGGAAATATTGAACATGTAGGGCTTAGCGATATGAGTGTTTTAAATATCGGCAGCAATTCAAGTGGGTTTGAATGGGAAGGGAAAGATCCCAAATCCAGTATTCTAATTAGTATGTTGCGAACTGATGATGGTTTTATTCCAAGCATGGACATGAAAATGATAGATGGACGTAACTTTAATCCACACTTTTTAGGAGATAGTACATCTATTATCGTAAATGAGACTCTCGCAAAAATGATCAAAAAAGATGGAATGGTTGCAGGAAGTACGATTACCTATGGAACAGAATCCTTTCGAATAGCGGGTGTTGTTAAAAACTTTCTTTATAACAGTGTCTATTCATCGCCAATGCCACTTATTTTTATTCCTTTTTCTGCATCTAATGGAATCTTAAATATTAAAACTAAAAATGGTGTTGATTTTCCGGTCGTTATTCAGCAAATTGAAAAAATTATTAAAAAATATAATCCCTCTTATCCTTTTGAATATCGGTTTTTAGATGATTCTTTTAATAATACATTTCAATCTGAACTGTTTATTCAAAAACTAGCCTCAGTGTTTTCCATCCTTTCTATTATCATCTCTTGCCTAGGTCTATTTGGGCTGTCAGCTTTTGCAACAGCACAGCGATCAAAAGAAATTGGTATTCGAAAAGTATTGGGAGCATCTGTTACGCGACTGATCAATATGCTCAATCGTGAATTCATTATACTCATCTTTCTATCTTGCCTGATCGCTTTTCCGATCGCTTGGTACATGATGAATCAATGGTTAGGTAATTATGGTTATCGCATTGATATCTCCTGGCTAGTATTTTTACTCAGTGGAGCACTTGCACTTGTTATCGCCATCATAACGATTTCAGGCCAAGCTTTAAAGGCGGCATTATCTAACCCTACAAACTCATTAAGAGATCAATAATAAAATAGAACAATTACAAACAATACATAAAGATATGAGCACAAAAAATATGATCAAAATCAGTAACCTTCAAAAGTACTATCGTACAGAAGAAGTAGAGACCGTGGCACTCAACAATTTGAATATCCATGTTAAGGAGGGTGAATTTGTTGCCGTCATGGGACCCTCTGGATGTGGTAAGTCAACGCTGCTCAATATTATCGGGCTTCTGGATGATTTGGATGAAGGTAGCTACTTATTTAATGAAATTGAAGTCGCTAAATTCAAAGAACGTGGCCGTTCGGATTTACGTAAGCATAATATTGGTTTTGTCTTTCAGAGTTTTAATCTGATCGATGAATTGACGGTATTTGAAAATGTAGAACTTCCTCTAGTTTATACCAATGTTCCTGCAGCAGAGCGTAAACGTCGTGTTGAAGAGGTGCTGGAGAAAGTACAGATCATGCATCGACGCAATCACTTCCCTCAACAACTGTCTGGAGGTCAGCAGCAACGTGTTGCAGTGGCTCGCGCCGTGGTCAATAATCCAAAACTAATTCTTGCCGATGAGCCTACAGGTAACTTAGATTCCAATAATGGTAACGAAGTGATGCAATTATTAACAGAGTTGAATGAAGCTGGAACAACGATCGTCATGGTAACACATAGTGAGCATGATGCTAAGTTTTCCGATCGTGTGATCCGCATGTTAGATGGACAGGTCATTATGGAAACAGCAACATTATAATTGATCACTTTAATAAATAATTATAATAACAAGTCTAAAAACTGAATCAGGGTTGTAAGAAAAAATACACCAGTTGAAGCAACATAAATTAAGATGATAAAGAACTATTTAAAACTAACCTTACGTAGCCTTTGGAAAATCAAAGGGTATTCGGCCATTAATATTCTTGGACTCACTGTAGGTCTAACTAGTTTCTTGATGATCTTATTATACCTCAACTATGAACTTAATTATGACCGTTGGGATGCGGAACTTGAAAAAGTATATAAAGTATCGCTTCGTGACGCCGAGAATGATATTTCTCCCAATACACAGGCACCTTTAGCGACTTTATTGCTTGAAAATGGTTCTCAAATCGAATCTAGCACTAAAATTTCAACAGATGCTACTTTTGAAGTACCTCTTTCTGTAGGAGAAAAAACATTTTCACAAAGTGGTACCATATCTGCAGACTCACTCTTTTTCTCAGTCTTTCCATATAAGATTGTAGCAGGAGATGCATTAAATCCTCTACAGAAACCAAATGCCATGGTTATTAGTGAATCGATGGCTAATAAACTTTTCGGAAATGAAAACCCAATAGGAAAGACTATTAAAACATTCAATTCATTTGATTTCGAGGTGACTGCAATTATGGAAAATCCAGAAGGGCCGACTCATCTGAATATTGAAATCGTATACCGTTCACCATTTGAAAAACAAAACTATCATTGGGGAAATTGGTCCTTCCATACGTATGTTAAAACCAAAGATATCCTAGCTGGAAATGATTTGGAGACAGCAATAGACCGTATTTATTATACGGAAAGACTTATGAAAGAAACAGGAAAGACGTATGATCAGTATATCAAATCTGCCAATCGCACAAGTCTTTTTGTCGATGCCGTTCATGATATCCATAATTTCCCTAAACACGGAACTAGCAATATTGGCACGATTTCAATCTTATTGGTTTTAGCTATACTGCTTCTCTTTACTGGAGCAATTAATCTTAGTAACCTTTCGATCGCATCTTCTTTGAGACGCGCTAAAGAGGTCGGGATCAAAAAAGTTCTAGGCTCTAGCCGTGCTAATTTATTTTGGCAATTTATGGTGGAAATTGCCCTGCAATGTACCATCGCATTATTCTTATCCTTCCTACTTTTAAGCGTAGCCATACCTTATTTTAATCAGGAATTCGGAGTCTCTTTAAATTTATTTGGTATAGGATCTTCGTGGTCAATAATTGCTCAGATTGCCGGTTGCCTCGTTACTGTCACCTTGCTTTCCGGACTTTATCCGGCCGTTTTCCTCTCGCGCTATAACACCACAAAAGTTCTTAAAGGTGATTACTCAACCGGAAAACAAGGGCTTGCTTTACGAAACGGATTAATTGTGGTTCAATTTGTGGTGGCGACCTTCTTCATTATCAGTATTGTAGTTGTTAATCGGCAATTGACTTACATGCAGCAGTCAGACAAAGGGTTCTCGAGTGAACAGGTACTACGTGTGCAAGCATTCATACAGAAAAACAGAGACGAAAACTTTGACCAGGTTAAAAATGAACTGCTTCGTATACCAGGGGTACAGTCTGTCGCGAAAACAACCAAGGTACCTGGTGATGTTTTATCGGATACATCGACAATGAATTTTAAACATGCAGGAGCTTCCTATCGCCTGGGGTCGGTCAAAGTAAGTCAGGACTATTTTAAAACGCTCAACATTGATTTAGTCGACGGAAGGCCATTCAATGACAGTCATGCTGACCTGCATACAAGATCGGCTATTATTAATGAGGCCGCGGCTCAAAAATTAGGTCTTAAACATACTGGCGGAGCATATATCAGTTACCCTGACTGTGATAGTGTTCCTATCGAGGTGGTAGGAATTGTGAAAAACTTTAATGTGCTGGGCTTTGAGCAGGAAATACAACCGACTGTCTTCACTATAGGTAATGATGCTTGTGTTTTTCAATCAGGAGGTGCGATTTTGGTTAAACTTTCTGGCGGTGACTCGCACAAAACGGTTGCAGGTATTGAGAAACTATGGAAAGATATTGAACCTGGTTTAGGAATTCGTCACTCTTTTTTAGATGAAAATTTTCAACAACTATTTGCGAGTCATCTGCGCTTAAAACGTATCGTCACCTTCTTTGGATTTACAGCCATTGCAATGGCCATTATTGGGCTATTCGCGCTAACTGCATTTTTAATTGGACGTAGGACAAAAGAAATCAGTATCCGTAAGATTCTGGGAGCAGACTTAAGCGATTTAGGAATGTTACTCGGTAAAGATTTTTTACGTCTAGTTGCTTTAGCTGTATTGATTGCAATCCCGCTTGGTTGGTGGGCGACAAATGCTTGGTTGCAAGGCTTCGCTTATAAAATATCTCTTAGTGTGTGGCAATTTGTACTATCGGCAGCTGTCTTACTTATTGTCGCAGCCTGTACGATATGCATTCATATTGTAAAAGCATCCCGTTCAAATATCTCTGATAATCTAAGGAATGAGTAGTATATAAAAAATAAAGCACTTACCGGTTTTAATAGTCTGTGTTATAAAAATATTATGTTAAAGAATTATATCAAAATCGCATGGCGTAGTCTTTGGAAGAATAGATTTTTCAGTATTCTCAATATATTTGGTTTAGCCATAAGCTTGTCCGTTGCTATCCTATTGATAACTTACGGTCGCCAAGAATTAAGTTTTAATAAGCAATTTAAGAAAGAAGCCAATATATATCGTGTTCTATTGGAGTCCAACGGGAAATATAATTATGAGAAATGGAGCAATCTTCCTAATGCGGTTGGTCCCGCAATGCAAGATGATATTCCTGAAGTAAAATCAACCGCCCGATTGGTAAGGCTAGATTTTACAGGGTTTGGTTCTGTCCGTGCTAATGATAATAATTTCATCGAAAAAAATATTTACCTAACCGACTCCTCATTATTTAATGTATTTGATGTTGAATTTATAGAAGGAAATAGTCTTACTGCCTTTTCAAATCCAAAAAATGTTGTTATTTCATCCAGTAAGAAAAGTAAAATATTTGGTAAAGGATCTGCATTAAATAAAAAAATCATCATCAATCAGCGAGATACCTTAAATATTTCAGGTGTATTTCAGGATTTTCCAGCGAACAGTTCATTTGAAGGTGATATTTTCTTGAATATGATGGATTCTTGGATGGGGAAAGATCTCTATTGGTCAAATGCCAGCTACTACACATTTTGCTTATTAAACAATCATGCAGATCCCGCTCAAATAGCAAAAAAAACAACGGCCCTTATTGATAAATATATTCCAAAAGAAAATCAATATTTTACTCAATTTTATTTACAGCCTTTATCCCAAGTTTATTTAAACTCACAGGATTTACGTGATAATATGTCCACTCGCGAAGGAAACATGAAAACTGTAAAAACAGTATTTTTTCTTTCCTTTCTTATTATACTGATCGCATGTATTAATTATATGAATCTGGCGACCGCTCGTTCACAAAAAAATGCGAAGGAAGTTGGTATTAACAAAGTATTGGGGGCTCATCGTAACCAAATCAAATTTCGATTTTACATTGAAACAGGAATTATTGCATTTCTCTCCATTACCCTTGGAATAGTTTTGGCTCTCGTAGCTCTCCCTTTATTTAACCATGTGATTGGTTCTGGTATTGCTGTTTCGAACTTGTTTACGCTAGAAAACATAGGAATTTGTTTGACTATTTGGCTAATTATTACACTTGTAGGTGGGAGTTATCCCGCCTTTATGATGGCCAATATCCCGAGCCTGTCTCTTATGAAAAATATCATTACACAAGGTAAGGTTACCCATTATCTGCGTAAGGGGTTAGTTATATTCCAATTCACCTGCTCTATTATATTGATTATTGGTGTTATTATCATTTCGCTACAGATGCGCCATATCTCTAGAAAAGATCTCGGATATCAGCCGACAAACATTGTCACGATTCCAATACGCGCCGTGCCTTCTATGGACAAGCTGAAGAATATTAAAGAATCTATACAAAAGTTAACGGGGACTGTCAGTATCGCTACTTTACAAACATTTCCTGGTTTTGGTGAAAGTGGAAAAACAATGCATAAACCAGGCGATACGAATGAAGGGCTACCAATAAAGACTTCTAGTAGTTTTGAAGCTATAGTTCCCACACTAGGACTACAGTTGATTGCGGGAAAAGATTTACCGGAAAACTTAGCTCCTACAGATTCTAATTGCTATATTTTGATTAACGAAGTCGTTTCTGCCTATTTAGGGTTTAAGAATGCAAGCGATGCTGTGGGACAGATCATACCGACTGAAATGGCTTCAAATTCAATTATAGTTGGAGTCGTTCGAAATTTTAACTTTCAAAGTTTAAAAGAATCCATTGGTGGGTATATATATTACCGTATGCACAACCCCACTGAAAGTTATCGTTATTTACTTGTTCGTTATGATACACAAAACGTATCTTCCTATATTACCCAAATCCAACAATTATTTACACAACAGGTTCCTGAGGCAGCATTTGACTATCAATTTTTAGATGAACATATCAAAAAATATTACACAGCAGAGAACAGAACTAATCATATTATTTCAACATTCTCCATTTTAACAATTTTTATTGCTTGTTTGGGTTTATTTGGATTGGTTGCATTTACTGCACAACAACGTAAAAAAGAAATTGGAGTACGAAAAGTTTTAGGCTCAAGTACCTTTAAAATCGTTCAACTGCTTTCTGGCCACTTTATAATTTTGATTATCCTTTCTTTATTTATTGCTATACCCATAGCTTGGTGGTTATTTTCTCATTGGCTTCAGGATTTCAATGATAGAATTACATTTCCATTATGGTCATTCGCTATAGCTGGCTTATTTGCTCTGATAATCGCGTTTGTAACCGTAGGCTATCAAGCACTAAAAGCAGCTTTAATAAATCCTGTAGAAAGTTTGCGAGATGAGTAAACCGTTTTTAATCAATACTAAAAAAAACACTATTGATTCTGTTAGTAAAATCAATAATAAACCTTACGATAATGAACAATTTTAAATTAATATTTAGACAATTATGGCGCAACCGCCTCTTCACCTTACTTAATATTGTAGGGTTATCCATCGGTATCAGTGCCTGTTGGGTGATATTCCGTATTGTCAATTATGAATTTAGTTTTGACCAGAAACATCCTGATAAGGAATTGATTTATAAAGTCCACACGAGCTATCTTGAAAACAACAAAACAGATCATTTTGACGGTATTCCTGCACCACTACCCGCCTTTGTAAAAGATAATTTTTCTGATGTAGCATTATCTGTTCCTGTATTCAGTGAATATTTTGAAAAGGTTAGTTTACCGAATAGTAAAGCATTAGTTTTTGAAGACCCAAAGGAAATTATTGGAACTACACCAGATTATTTCAAACTCACCGATTATCACTGGTTGCAGGGAAATAAAGATATCGTATTTAAGAACCCTAATGAAGTGGTTTTGACGGCATCAAGAGCAAAATTGTATTTCCCGAAAAACACGTTTGCAGATATTATTGGCAAAACCTTATCCTACGACAGTACGTTATTTACAGTTGCTGGAATCGTGGAAGATCTAGCTTACCCAAGTAGTTTTATCGGTAAAGAATTTATGCAGATTCCGACAAAGGATTGGACAAGTACCACTTGGACAAATTCTAATTCCAATTGGCAGATGTTTATTAAGGTTAAATCGCCGAACGTTATTGCTCCCATTTTAAAATCGGTTAATGCTAAATTCCATGAGATGACCAATGAAGAATTTAAAAAATACGGCTTCAGTATGTCATCAAACTTAATTCCGCTATCTGAATTACATTTCACATCATTTGCACAAAAAAGTAGCGACAAAAAAACAATGTATGGCATTATTGGCATCGGAATTTTTCTACTGATACTTGCTTGCATAAACTATATCAATTTAACGACAGCCCAAGTTCCACATAGAGCAAAGGAAATAGGTATCAGAAAAACGTTGGGAGAGAGTCAAAAGAGAATAACCGTCATCTTCTTTCTCGAAACATTTATCATCACAATATTGGCACTCTTGTTATCATGGCCACTAGTTAAAATTATCCAATCGAGCTTAAGTTCCTACATTCCGCAGCAGATGTACAGCTTTGCTGACAACTTAACGGTTCTATCATTTATAGCCGGGACGACAATTTTAATCACACTACTATCTAGTTGGTATCCGGCCATGCTCATTAATCGAGTTAAAATCTCCGAAGTTATCAAAATTACAGGAGGCAGTAAAGTGAAAATGGGCGGCCTGTCTTTACGAAAAACACTTATTGTATTTCAATTTGTGATTGCTCAAATATTTGTTGTCTCCACGTTTATCATCGGAATGCAACTTAAACATTCTTTAAATAGTAAACTTGGCTTCAACAAAGAAGCAATTATTACGCTACAGCTTCCATATAAAAGCTTTCAAAATGCTGATACGGATCCCTTCACCTATAAGCATGCTTTGGAAGGACTTTCTGTCATCAAACACGTTTCTTTGGGGCATCTCCCGATGAGCGGTGATCATTGGGGTAATTCGATCGTTGTAAAAAGTGATACCGGAGAAGTACGGGTGGATCATCAATTTAAGTTTATAGACGATGACTATTTTAAATTATACAATATCAATATACTGGCTGGTCGAGCGATTAAACTATCGGACACAGCTTCAGGTATTGCTCTAAATCTAGTGGCTATTGAGAAACTAGGATTTAAATCTGCATCAGAGGCTATTGGTAATTTTGTAAAAATAGATGATCAGGATCGACAAATCGTTACCGTGATTGATAACTTTCACAGTAAAAATATGCACAGTAAAATTGGCCCTTTAGAGCTCAGACCTTCAAACAAAAAAGGACAATTAAAGAATATGAGTATTCAATTGCCGGATCATCAGGAAAAATGGTCATCTGCCTTGCAACAGATTGAAAAGGAATGGAAAAAATACTATCCAAATGCTCCATTTAAATACGAATTTTATGATCAGCAAATAAAAAATCAATATGAAAACGATACGAAGTTTTCAAAAATAATCAATTTGTCTACCTCAATAACCATTTTATTAAGTTGCTTAGGACTGATTGGCCTTGTGACGATTACTACAGCCCAACGGACAAAAGAGATTGGAATCCGTAAGGTATTGGGTAGCAAAATTTCTGGAATCATTGCATTACTATCCAAAGAATACATCAAATTAATTTTCATTTCGATTCTGATAGCATCTCCAATTGCCTGGTGGGCGATGAATCATTGGCTGAATGATTTTGCTTATAAAATTACGCTCAGTTGGTGGATGTTTACAATTCCTGCAGTGATTACTTTGCTTATTGCATTTATTACCATGAGCTATCATTCCATCAAAGCCGCAAACGCCAATCCCGTTGAGAGTTTGCGCGATGAATAAAGCTAAAATTTAGACATTAATGTTAACATCTTAAATAATTACAGCCATGATCAAGAGCTACATTAAAATAGCAATAAGAAACTTAAAGCGAAATATTTCTATTTCATTAATCAATGTATGTGGATTAGCTTTAGGCATTGCGACCTGCTTACTCATCAGTCTGTATATCACTGATGAACTTAGCTATGATCGTTTTAATAAACAGGCTGACCGCATCGTTCGCGTAGTTTTTAAAGGAAAAGTAAAGGGTGGCGATATCAAGGAAGCTCATATCATGCCACCTGTTGCTTCAACGATGAAGGCTGAATTATCGGATGTCGAAGAAACGGCTCGCTTACGCATGGGAGGAGTTCCGCTATTTCAAATAGGCAACCAGGTTTTTCACGATGCCAATTTAGCATATGTTGATGCATCCTTCTTCAAGATATTCACATTACCTTTATTGAAAGGAGATCCTTTAACCGCATTAGCGGAGCCGAATACTGCTATTATATCTGAAACGATGGCACGTAAATACTTCAATACCAATGATGTGATCGGGAAAGAACTACCAATAAAGGGAAATGGGACAATTCTTAAAATAACGGGTATAATGAAAAATATACCCAAAAACTCTCATTTTAATTTTGATATTTTCACTTCCATCGATGCGCTTGAAGATGCACGATCTATTTCCTGGATGACTTCGGAATATTATACCTATGCGCTATTAAAAAAAGATGTAACAGTTAAACAAGTGGAGACTAAACTCGCGACCTTATTTGACAAGCATGTGGGACCTCAGTTTATGGCAGGTTTCGGAATGAGTTATGAAGATTACAAAAAGACCGGGAATAAGATCGGACTTTATCTGCAGCCTTTAACTGATATCCATCTACACTCTGACTTTGTATATGACCTGAGTCCGTCTGGCAATATCAGATACCTTTATATTTTTGGAGTAATCGGCATCTTTATGCTCCTGATTGCTACGATCAATTTTATGAACCTATCGACCGCCAGTGGGTCTAAAAGATTTAAAGAAGTTGGCGTAAGAAAAGTATTAGGAGCTGGAAAACAAAAACTGTTGATTCAATTTTTCACCGAAGGTATTCTGACTACTTATATTGCTTTAGTATTAGCTATAGCTATTGTATTACTTGCACTCCCCTTGTTTAATCACTTTTCGGGAAAATATTTGGAGATCGGACAGCTTTCCTTCATCACAACAATTCCTTTATTACTTGGATTTGGTTTACTGATCGGTTTATTCTCCAGTAGTTATCCTGCTCTATACTTATCATCATTTAATCCTATAATGATCTTAAGAAACAGGTTCAACGCCTCTGGAAATGGTCTGGGATTAAGAAGTGGCCTTGTGGTATTTCAATTTATCGTTTCAGTCGGATTGATATTTAGCACTGTAGTGGTAAGTCGTCAGCTGGACTACATGCGTCATATCAAACTTGGTTATGACAAGGAAAATGTTGTCATTATTCAAAGCTGGCCTCTAGGAGCTAACGAAAAAGATTTCGCTGAACGCCTAACTCAGGATAGCCGCGTACTACATGTTTCACACTCGTCTTATCTTCCTGCGGGAGCTACCTACAATAACAATTTTTTTATCTATCCAAAAGAGAGCCCTAACCAATGGGTAAAAACTCTCCGTTATGATGTTGACGAGCAATACATTCCTACCATGGGTATGAAGTTGAAAGAAGGTCGTAATTTTTCAAAAAACTATGGCAATGATAGTCTATCGGTTGTGATCAACGAAACTGCTGCCAAAAATCTAGGTTGGAAAGATAATATCATTGGTCGAACATTAACTGATAAGGATAATAAAGTATTGCAGGTGATCGGTGTTGTTGAAGATTTTCATTTTAAACCGTTGCATGAAACTATTGCTCCTTTGGTGATGGTATTGAATGATCAGGCAGGAAATCTGATTATCAAAACTAAGGCGACAGACATGGAAAAATTACTGGCAACAGTAAAACAGTATTACAATGCATATCCTTCAGATCTTCCCTTTGATTATTCTTTTCTTGATGATCGTTATAATCAGACCTATCAGTCGGAACTTAAGACCGGACAATTACTGACTATCTTTGCGTCACTGACCATTTTTGTTGCCTGCCTTGGATTATTGGGATTGGCGATTTTCACCACGCATCAACGTAAAAAAGAAATTGGAATCCGAAAAGTAATCGGTGCTTCTGTTCCTGATATTGCGCGTATGTTATCCTTTGAATTTATTCGATTAGTGGTCATTGCCATCATTATTGCCTCCCCTATTGCCTGGTGGATGATGCACATGTGGCTGGAAGATTTCGCTTATCGCATCGACATTCAATGGTGGATGTTTGCTATTACAGGATTTTTAGCTGTCTTCATTGCGCTATTTACAGTCAGTTCACAAGCAATAAGGGCGGCGGTTGCTAACCCTGTCAATAGTTTAAAAGATGAATAATACAATTAAAGCCCACATACTTCAAAAGAAATAAAGACCTAAAATATAAACAATGATCAAGAACTATATAAAAATCGCATGGAGAAATCTTTGGAAAAACAAGGGTTATTCTTCCATCAACATCGTTGGGTTAGCCATAGGCTTAGCTTGCTGTTTATTAATCGTCTTATATATTCATGATGAATTATCCTATGATAAATACCATGTAAATAAAGACCGCATTTATCGTGTTATTAATTCTTTCGAAGACAACGAGAAATTAATCCGAAAAAATGTATGGGGGGTTGCCCCTATAGGTCCAGCTTTAAAAGCTGATTTCCCAGAAGTGAAGAATGTGGTCCAATTTTCAGGAGTTACCTCCATTTCTTTAAAGAATAAGGAAAAGGTATTCCAGGAAGAGCGTGTATTTTTTATGGACTCAACGGCATTTGATATTTTTAGCTGGAAAGTACTGGCGGGTAGTCCAACAACTGCTTTGACTGCTCCTTATACTGCTGTTTTAACCGCAAGCACAGCCAAAAAATATTTTGGGAATGAAAATCCGATTGGGAAAACACTAGAAGGGGGACTTGCCGCCGGACGGGCAGATCCGGGACTATACAAAGTCACAGCGGTTATTGAAGATGTTCCTTCCAACTCCCATTTTACATTTGATGCTTTGCTCTCGATGAGTACCTTTAGAAAAGCTTTTACAGATCGTTTTGAAAGCTGGGGATATGTCGATTTTTATACTTACATACTGGTATCCGATCAATTTAACCTTTCTAATTTTAATAAGAAAATTCCGCAATTTCTCAAAAAGAATGTTCCTTCTGCAGAGGGCAAGTATAATTTCCAACTCGAACCTATACTGGATGCCTATATGCATTCGTCTGCAGGCAGACAGCCTGGTGTAACGGGGAGCGTACAGAATCTGTACATATTTGCTATCATAGGTCTATTTATCCTTTTCATCGCCTGTGTAAATTTCATGAATTTGGCTACATCTCGTTCCATGGAGAGAGCGAAAGAAGTAGGTGTGCGAAAAGCGATTGGCGCGAACCACCGTAATTTGATTCTTCAATTTATGTGTGAGTCGTTAGCTTTAGTTTTTATCGCTGCATTACTGGCATTGCTATTGGTTATCGTACTTCTTCCTTCCATGGAGGCCTTTGCAGGGAAACATTTTGCATGGAGCAGTCTATTCAATTTGACAACATTCAGTATCTTTCTAGGTATCGTGACAATAACCGGTATTGTTGCTGCTAGTTATCCGGCTTTTATTTTAGCGCGTTTTAAACCTATCGAAGTTTTAAAGGGAACATTTAAAACTGCTGGTGGAGGGCAATTTTTACGAAAGGGATTAGTAATCTTTCAGTTTGGTTTATCCATTGTACTTATTGCAGGAACCTGTATTGTCTTTTCACAATTATATCACCTGCAACATACGAATCTTGGTTTTCAGAAAGATCAGATGCTGGTTATCGATTATAATTTTGACGATGGGGTCAACAAGAATTTAGAAGCAATTAAAAATACGTTTAAGAGAGATAAGGACGTCATAGCGGTATCATCATCGCGCAGTGTTCCGGGTACATTTTTCCCTAATGCGGGCACAGAGATAGAGACTAAAGAAGGAAAAATGACGATGTTGGGTCCTGCACTTTTTGAGGTGGATATTGATTTTATCCCGAACATGGGCATTGAAATGGTCGCAGGACGGGCTTATTCCCGGGATTTTCCTGCCGACACTGCACACTCCATGATAATCAATGAAGCTGCAGCTAAACTTTGGGGCTATAGCAATCCACAGGATATTATTGGAAAGCGTTTTACGCAATGGGGACAAGAGGGACAGGTTATCGGCGTTGTAAAAGACTTTAACTATATGTCTTTACATAATAAGGTTGAACCACTTGCTTTGCGATTATCACCGTGGAGCAGCAAATTTATAACGATTAAATTGCAACAAGCGAATCAACCGGAAACTATTGCCCGCATCGAAAAGATCTGGACAGGTCTAGCTCCCCAGATTCCTTTTAATTATACATTTTTGGATCAGAGTTTTAAACGTCAATATGAAGCAGATTATCGTTTCCAAAGAATTTTCACCACATTTTCAGGATTTGCAATTTTTATTGCCTGTTTAGGACTCTTGGGGCTTGTGACTTATACCGCTCAACAACGTACCAAAGAAATTGGCATCCGTAAGGTCCTCGGATCTAGTGTTTTTGGAATCATACAATTATTATCTCTTGACTTCATCAAACTTGTCATTATTGCTATATGTATTGCCATACCGGTAGCCTATTGGGCAATGGGTAAGTGGCTCAATAATTTTGCTTATCACATTGATATGCAATGGTGGATGTTTGGTATAGCGGGGGTGAGCGCATTATTCATTGCTTTAGCAACTGTAGGGTATCAAGCTTTAAAAGCTGCAAAGGCAAATCCTGTTGATAGTTTAAGAGATCAGTAATTTAGTATACATGTACGTTTGCGAACGCCAACTGTTCGGAAACGTACACTTATGCGAGCACACAAAACAATCTAAACACCTATATATAAGACTATTAAAATATTGGCTTAGGGATTGGACTTTAAAATTATAAAAGGAACAAAATATAATCAATCAAAACCTTTATGATTTTTAAATATATTAAAACTGCCTGGCGTAATCTAAAAAAAAGCAAGTTTTACACCGCAATCAATATTTTAGGACTTTCGATCAGTATTGCTACAGCAATCTTGATCTTATTATGGGTACAGGACGAAATCAGTTTTGATCGTTTCCATAAAGATTATAAACAGATATATAATGTCCATAACATCTGGAAAGATGGCGATAAGGAACAAATTTCCAATAGTACACCTGGTCCGGTCGGATTTTATGCAAAAGATGTTCCTGCCATTGAATCTTCGGTTAGGATAGTAGGAGAAGATTCCGGAGTCATTAGCTTAAAGGGTCAAAAAGATGTCTACACTGGAATTGCTATAGCCTATGCTGACAGTACATTTTTCAAATTCTTTTCTTTTCCACTACTTCAATCCAGTAAGCCTAATATTCTGACTTCTCTAGATGAAGTGACGATTAGCGAAACGCTGAATAAAAAACTTTTTAATGGTCAGGATGCAATTGGAAAAACACTACTATTGGGGAAAACTCCTTTCCTAGTGACAGGTATATTTCAAGATATGCCACAAAATTCATCTTTAAAATACGATATTATCTTTCCAATGAGCTTTCTTGCAAAATCATTTACTGAAAATGGAGGAAATGGTGTCTGGAAAACAATTGATGAGGATCTGGGTAATTATTATTTTGACACCTACATAAAATTACGTTCCGAATCAAACCCTGATCAGGCAATTGCTCAAATTAATAACAGCTTCATCAAGGCTCGTAATGGAAATACAAAAACTACTTTTAAACTTGGATCACTAGCTGATAAACATTTAATCGCTCCTGATGGAAATAAATCGGCCTTGCGTATGGTGCAGATATTTGGTGCAGTAGCTTTACTCCTACTTTTTATTGGCGCTATCAACTATGTTAATCTTGCTACAGCTCGGGCTATGGACCGTGCTAAGGAGGTAAGCATCCGAAAAATTGTAGGCGCTAGCCGCAAGCAACTGTTTTTTCAGTTTATGGCCGAAACCTTCCTAACATTTACCTTAGCAACTTTTACTGCAGGTATCTGGGTGATGCTATCATTCTCCGCATATAACAGTATTTCGGGTAAATCAATGGTATTTGACCTGCAAAATCCAGCGTTGTGGCTTTTAATTGGATCTGCATTGTTACTTACTGTTTTATTGTCCAGTATATATCCTTCCATACAACTGTCATCTTTTAAGCCAATTGCAGCACTGAAAGGCAAATCATCCAAACCCACAAATAGTATCTTCCGAAAAGGCCTGGTTGTATTTCAATATGCGACATCCATCATTCTAATTATCTGCACCCTAGTTATTCAAAAACAGATGAAATACATCCGTAATTATAACTTAGGATATGATACCTCGTATATTTTTACAGTCTCACTTAATGAAGGCTCTATAGAAAATAAATCTACAGTAGAAACTAAATTGGCAGAAGATCCCGCTATCACTGCATACTCCATCAATGGTGTTTATGATCCTATGAGCTATGGTAATTCTACCGGGGATATCGATTGGCCAAATCGTCCAAAAGATTACACACTCATTGTTGGACGCGCTACGATTGATAAAAATTTCATTCCTTTAATGGGTATGAAATTCGTAGAGGGCGGTAACATCAAAGGCACTCCAGCAGACTCTTCAAGTTATATCATCAATGAAACCATGGCCAAACAAATGGGACTGAAAAAACCATTTGTTGGCGCGCAAATGTCATTGCATGAAGTCCCCGGAACGGTGGTTGGTGTCATCAAGGATTTTAACTTCAATAATCTTAAAAAACCGATTGGTGCTATGGTATATTGGACACATCGCTTCTCAGGCACCTTATATGTTAAAACGACTGCTTCAAATGCTCAAAAAGCAATTGAGAAAGTAAAAACGATTTACAATAGCTATCCTTCGGAAAGGCCATTCGAATACACATTTTTGGACAGTAAAATTGATAAGATGTATAAATCGGACTTACGTACAGGATTGCTTTTCAACATCTTTGCTTCGATTGCTATTTTCGTTTCTTCTCTTGGTCTCTTAGCTTTGGCTACCAATGCGGCACAAACTAAAGTAAAAGAAATCGGAATCCGCAAAGTCTTAGGTGCTAGCATACCACAAATTGTTCAGTTATTAGGAAAAGAGTTTGTGAGCTTACTCATCATCGCTATTTTAATTGCAAGTCCCCTTGCCTGGTATTTTGCAAATGAATGGCTGGCTAATTTCAGTTTTAAAACAGAATTGAATGTTTGGATATTTTTAATCGGCGCTAGTATAGCGCTATTAATTGCAGGGCTGACCATTAGTTATCAAGCCATTCGTGCGGCAAAAGTAAATGTGATCAATAGCCTACGAGATGAATAATTAACATACGTGTTTTTATAAGTTAAGTATTAAGTGTGAAAATGAAGGTCGTCGGTTTTTGAAATCGACGGCTTTCTATGTTAACGAAAAAAGTATGGTGACCAATTAAATCTAACTACTGGCAATCAACTCAATCATGATAAAGAATTATATAAAAATCGCATGGCGAAGTATTTTCGCTAATAAATTCTATACAGGCATTAATATTTTAGGATTGTCGGCTGGATTAGTCGTTGGGATATTCCTCCTACTTTGGATTCAAGATGAGCTATCTTTTGACAGATTCCATAAAAATGAGCGGAGTATCTATAAAATTGGTATTGAAGGTGGAACTGGAATAACTAAAAAAATATTTGAGAATATCATTGCTCCCGTTGGTACTTTTGCAAAGAAAGAGATTCCGGAAGTTAAAGATGCCGTTCGTATCCTCAAAATTGGAGATGGTCCCATCAAATATAAAGAGAAAATATTTATCGAGAAAAGCTTTGCTTTTGTAGATCCGAGCTATTTTTCTGTATTTAATTTTCCTTTGGTTCAAGGCAATCAAAAGTTACCTTTTCCAGACAACAATTCGATTGTCATCACAGCCAGTACTGCCCAACGCTATTTTGGAAATGAAGATCCCATTGGTAAAACGGTCACCATAGGTCTAGATGAACTTTGTGTGGTATCGGGTGTTATCGCAGACTATCCCGAAAATTCAAGTTTACAATTGCAGGTACTTCTTCCCCTTTCTAGGTTTAATGAGCAGGCGTACGTAAAAAATAAAACCACTTATGACAACAAAACATATTTGTCATCCATGGATATGGATTGGTCCAGTTTTTCATTTGAAACTTATCTACTGCTAACTCCCCAAGCGAACCTCACTGCTTTAACTAAAAAGTTACAACAGATACATGAACGCAATAAACCTGAAGATACACCTGTACCTTACGTAGCACAACCACTATCTAAAGTTCACTTATACCACATGGATGGTAGCGATGGAGGAATCGGCGCTGTACATATTTTTATGGGAGTAGCCCTGATGATTATAGCAATAGCGAGTATTAATTATATTAATCTTTCGACTGCACGTTCTTTAAATCGGGCCAAAGAAGTCGGAATTCGAAAAATTATTGGGGCTGGCAAAAGGGAACTTTTCTTTCAGTTTATCATAGAAACTACATTATTGTTTCTTTTTGCAGTAACCATTGCGATAACGGTCGTTTTTATTTTTCTCCCTTCTTTTAATAACTTCTCTGGAAAACAAATAGCATTGGATCTCGCCAGTATTAATTTATGGGTCTACATTTTCATCTTACTGATTGGAACACTTCTCTTAGTGAGCATCTATCCAGCATTACTGCTATCAACTTTTGATCCTATCAAAGTCCTAAAAGGTAATCTGGGAATGAAAAAATCTAGTTCCAGAAAAGTATTGGTTGTATTGCAGTTTACGGTTTCTATTGTTTTGATAACCATGACAATTGTCATTGGTCGTCAATTAGAGTTTATCCGCGACAAAAATCTTGGCTACGAAAAAACCCATATTTTCGCGGTTCCTATGGGATCAAAAATAGGCGAACATTTTGATGCCATCAGAAATGAACTGATAAAAAGCGAAGGAATAAATGATGTAATCCGACTGGGGCGTGATATGATACACGGCGGTGATGCTACTGGAGATAACGATTGGGAAGGAAAACCTGCAAAGTCAAATCTCTGGTTTAATATCACGCATTCAGATCAACATACGCTCGATTTCTTTAAGATAAAACTAGTAGAAGGACGAAACTTTACGGGCTCATTAGCGGACTCTACTCATTTTATTCTAAATGAAACGGCTGTTAGAGAGATGGGGTTAAAAAATCCTATTGGCACCCGTTTGAGAATCCGAACTGTACCTGGAACTATTATTGGTGTCGTGAAAGATTTTAATTACGCTAGTGTACGTCAGAAGATTGAACCTATCGTTTTTAAGTTTAATCCAAAAAATTCTCGACAGCTTTATATAAAAACGAATGAAAATAAAACTGTTGATGCTATAGGCGCTATGGAAAAAATTTGGAAGCAATACTATAATGATATGCCTTTCACTTATAATTTCCTGGATGAAAGCTATCAAAAACTATACACAAGTGAACAAAAACAGGGTACCATATTTAACTTCTTTGCTGTCATAACCATCTTAATATCTTGTTTAGGTCTTTTAGGTTTATGTACATACACCGCACAAGTAAAAACAAAGGAAATTGGGATTAGAAAGGTGCTAGGTGCGACGGTTTTCCACATTATACAAATGCTGAATCGGGAGTTTTTCATCTTAGTCATTATTGCGAATATTATTGCGATTCCTCTTGCTTTATATTTCGCAAATGACTGGCTTCAGGGGTTTGCCTTTAGAACTAATTTACCTATATCTATATTTTTATTTTCCGGTATTCTCACATTGTTCATCACGGCACTTACAGTTAGTTTTCAATCCATTAAGGCTGCAATTATCAATCCTGCAAATAGTTTAAGAGACGAATAGTTACGACCTTTTCATATAAAAGAGATTGCTAAATAAAATAATTGATTCAAAATCATGATAAAACTATTTTTTAAAACTTTTCTACGCAATATAAAACGTAATCCATTAAGTGGAATTATCAATATAATCGGTCTAGCATTGGGATTTACAGTCGTCATAATTAGTTCATTGTGGATAATGAAGCAGTTTTCTGTTGACAAAAACTTCAAAAACTACGATGATATCTACCAGGTCATGATCACAGGTACATTTAATGGTGAGAAGTCTACAGATCGATCTACTCCCATACCATTGGCTAAGCTATTGCAATCTGATTTTAAAAATGAAATGCAACATATTACTTTAGTCAGTAAACGTGAAAATGCTAATTTTAAGAGTGGTGAAAAAAGGATCACTGGCAAAGGATTGTATGCAATGGGTGCATTTTCTGAACTTTTCACATTTGAATCTATAAAAGGAGACGTATCTACACCTGCCCTACCATCAAAAATGATTATTTCCGAATCATTAGCACGTCGGTTATTTGGAGATGTAGACGTTATAAGTAAAGTCGTTGAACTTAACGGTAAAGCGCAGTACCAGATAACAGGCGTTTATGCTGACTTGCCAGAAAATAGTACTTTTCATCAATTGGATTATATATTGCCATTTTGCGACTATCTGAAACAAAACCCTGATGCCGATCAAAGTTGGGGTAATTGTTTTTTCCATACCTATGCCTCTATTCAAAATCCGCTCTCTCTACCTTCATTAGAGAGAACGACAACCACCATTTTAAAATCGAAACTTACAGACATAGATCCTGAAGTTCTTTTACATCCTATGTCTAAATGGTATTTGTATGATGATTTTAAAAATGGTAAAAATATCGGTGGGCAGATTCAATATGTTTGGATGTTTGCATTGGTAAGTGCTTTGATTATTTTGCTAGCATGTATTAACTTTATCAACCTCAGTACCGCTAGAAGTATCAAAAGAGGTAAAGAAATCGGTATATTAAAATCGATCGGCGTAAATCGCCGCCAATTGATTCAGGGCTTTTTATTTGAATCTATCTTATCTGTATTTTTAGCATTTATACTCAGCCTCCCCCTTATACTCTTACTTCTTCCATGGATAAACGGTTTTATAGGAACTGAATTACGAATACCTTTTCATTCGATATTTTTCTATCTTATTGCTTTCTTAAGCATCGTTCTTCTTGGTCTTTCATCCGGATTATATCCATCCCTGTTCCTAACTTCATTTAATCCAATTTTAGCACTTAAAGGAAAATCAATTCAAGGAAATAGTAAATTTAAAGCGCGGAAGATTATGGTTGTTATTCAGTTCGCTATTTCTATTTTTATGATGATCGCCACATACCTCGTCATCACCCAATTAAACTATGTAAAAGATCGTCCAATTGGCTACAGCAACAAAAATTTAGTTAATGTCACGAGTTCAAGCGGTGAGATTATTAAAAAATTCGACGTCCTCAAAAAAGAATTGTTTGACAAGGGACTAATCCAAAACGCAACTTTATCCTCTAGTTTTGTAAACAATCTCGCTTTAACAGGCGGTGGATTTACCTGGCAAGGTAATGATGCTAAAGAAGGATCAATCATGGGCATATATACTATTGACGAAAATTTTGCTCCTACTGTCCAATGGAAATTTATGAAAGGTAGAAACTTTTCGAAAGATTTTAAAACAGATTCTATTGCTGTCATTTTAAACGAAGCTGGTGCAAAATATATGGGAGTATCCGATTTGAATAGCAAGCAATTAAGTTTTAGAGGTGTAAAATACAGAATCCTTGCCATCATACAGAACACAATGTCGGAATCTCCTTTCAAATCAATCACACCAACGGTTTATTTTCTTGATTTCCTTCCTAAAAACAAAATTACACTTCGCTTAAAAGATGGAGAAAATCAAAGTCAAATACTAAAAAATATCGGGGAGAAATTTTCTGCTATAGATCCGAATCTGGTATTTGAATACACATTTACAGATCAAGAATATGCGAAACAATTTAAGCAGATGGAAATGATTCGTAGTTTAACCAGTTTATTTACTGGTCTTGCAATTTTGATTTCCTGCCTAGGATTGTACGCCCTCGTTTCATTCTTAACTGAACAACGTGAAAAGGAAATTGGGATCCGAAAGGTATTAGGCGCATCTGAGCTCGGCTTATGGAAGTTACTATCAACCGAGTATATCTGGCTTACTTTTATCGGTTTTATGATAGCCACCCCGCTTGCTTATCTTTTTATGGAAAAATGGTTAGAAAATTATGTTTACCGTATTACTATTAGCTGGTCCATTTTTGCTGTCACGGGAGGTCTTGCTCTTTTCATTACGTTAATCACCGTAAGTTATCAGGCTATTAAAGTTGCTTTATCAAATCCTATTGATACACTACGGAATGAATAATCACCCTCATAACCTGTACGCTTACGAACGCTAGGTGTTCGAAAGCGTACAGTTAAAGAAGGATACAGCAATAAACAATTAACTGATTAGCAATAATTTAAAACATTGGCTTATGGATTGAACTTAAAAAGTGGCAAAAAAATACGAGTCTAAAGTTTAAACAAATGATACAGAACTATATTAAAATAGCATGGCTCAATCTTTTGAAAAGTAAGGGATATGCAACCATTAACATTATTGGCTTAGCTATTGGTATGGCAGCTGTATTGTTAATAGGCATCTGGATACAGAATCAATCACAATTTGACAATTTCTATAGCAATAAAGATAATCTATATAGACTCTGGAACAAATATGACGAGGAGGGTGAAATCAACTTGCTAAACATCACAGCAGGAACTGCTTCATCTACTTTAAAAGCAGAATATCCAGAGGTGGAGCATGCTGCTCGTATGTATTGGAGCACCGATAGATTATTATCCTTTGATAATAAAAAGATAAAATCTAAAGGAAATGAAGTTGATCCAAATTTTATTGAAATGTTCGATTTCAAACTTTTAAAGGGTAATCGCAATGAAGTATTAAACGGTCCAAACAATATTATCCTAACAGAGCGACTCTCAAAAAAAATATTTGGGGATGCGGATCCTTTGAACAAAACGATTACATTGGATAACAAAGAACCTTATCAGGTGACTGGAGTAATAGCAGATTTACCCAGCAATACAGATTTTGATTTTACATATCTGATTCCCTTAATCAATGCAAGTAGTCAATCTCCCACTTGGAACATAAATACATTTATGACTTATATCCAGCTAAAGAATGGGACAAATGTAGATGCCTTTAATAAAAAACTAGTCAATATCATTGCAAAGAAAACGAATAATGAGCAGAAAGGTTCACTCTTTTTATATCCAGTATCCAAAATGCACTTGTATTCTAAATTTGAACAAGGTATCCCAGTTGGAGGCAAAATCACCCAAGTTAAACTTGTTGCTGGTCTTGGATTTTTGATTTTAGTGATCGCTTGTATTAATTTCATTAATTTAAGCACTGCGCGCAGTCAAAAGCGAGCAAAAGAAGTCGCGGTACGTAAAGTGGTTGGCGCCCAACGCAGCAGTTTGATTATACAATTTTTAACAGAGTCGGTCCTACTATCTTGTATTGCAGGAATACTTGCCATAGGATTAACATCTATATCCCTCCCACTATTTAATAAAGTATTGGACAAACCTTTAGTTTTTTCGATTACAGATCCTATGATCTGGGTCTCTCTTCTCGGATTTATATTGTTTACAGGAATATTAGCTGGGTTATACCCTGCATTTGTGCTATCGTCTTTTAAACCCGTTAAATCATTGAAAGTATCTGGAAAGTCTCAAAGATTTGCCTTCAATTTCCGTGAAGTATTAGTTGTTTTCCAATTTGGAGTTGCCTTAATCTTGATTATTGCAACCCTGATCGTCAATAAACAGATTGAATATGCAGGAAAACGTGATGTTGGTTACTCACCTTCACAACTGATCGAAATTCCAATGGAAGGTGATATGACAAAAAATTATGAAGTTATCAAATCTGAATTGATCAATAAGGATATTGCGCAAGCTGTGACCCGTACCGGATGGTCAATTACCCAAAACAATTCCAATTCAGGGGGTAATTTTTCATGGGAAGGTTCAACTCCGGAACAAGGGAAGAAAATCGTTTTCAATCTTGGAAAATCAGAAAGTGATTTTGTTAAAACTCTGGGATTAAAATTGATCGAAGGTCGTGATATTGACTTCGAGCGATTGGCTTCTGATAGTATGTCGGTACTCGTAAATGAGGCTGCGATCAAAGAAATGAAATTGAAAAATCCTATTGGTAGCATCCTGAAATGGGGAAGTAATACCTTTACGATTATAGGAGTTATCAATGATTACATCAGCGGGTCTCCATACAGCCCAGTTACTCCACTTCTCATTCACCCTGCAAAAGAGTGGATGTTAAATATGGTCGTTCGTACTAATCCATCTTCTCCCGTAGAACAGAACTTGAAACAGATAGAGCAAGTACTCAAGAAATTCAATCCAGCCTACCCATTTGAATATAAATTCGTTGATCAGCGCTTTGCCTCAAAGTTTAAAGAGCAACAACAAACAGCTCAGTTGGCACTCATATTCTCAGCATTGGCCATCTTTATATCTTGTCTTGGACTGTTTGGATTAGTATCCTATATCGCTGAGCTGAGAACAAAAGAGATTGGTATACGTAAAGTACTGGGAGCATCTGTGACAGGTATAACAGCCATGCTCTCAAGAGATTTTGTAAAACTGGTTCTTATAGCCATTTTAATTGCTTCACCTATTGCCTGGTGGACAATGAATAAATGGTTGCAGGATTTTTCTTACCGCATCGAGATTCAATGGTGGATCTTTGCTTTAGCAGGGATCGCCGCATTGACTGTCGCAATTATTACGGTGAGTACACAAGCTATTAAAGCGGCAAATACAAATCCTGTAAAAACATTACGGGATGAATAATAACATACACTTACTGTAGCGTTATCTGAATGAATTAATGAAAAAAGCTTTTAAGCATAAAAAATGATACGAAACTATATTAAAATAGCATGGCGGAATATTCGAAAGAATAGAGGGTTTTCACTGTTGAACATGTCGGGATTAACGATTGGAATAACCTGCTTTTTGTTATTAGCTACTTATATATACCATGAATCCAGTTATGAACGTTTTTTCTCTCATGCAGATCGACTTGCGTACTTCAGCCTATCATACAAAGCTCCAAACAGCGCAGAAATGGTTTCATCCAGTACAACGCCAACAGGTCTACAACAGACTTTACAATCTGATTTTCCCGAAATTGAGCAGGCCAGTCGTTTATATCCGTATATACAAGGTGGATTAATTGATATTGGAAATCAATCTTTAAAGGAAAATAAGCTGATTTATGCTGATAAGAACGTATTTGAAATTCTCGATTATGATTTTATTGAGGGAAACAAAAAACATGTATTGGATGAGCCTAATCAAATTGTATTGACAGAAACTTTAGCTAAAAAATATTTCCCAAATGAATCGGCTATAAATAAAACATTGATTATTGATAAAGTGAACTGGAAGGTATCTGGGGTTATAGCCGATATGCCTAGTAATACACAGTTCAGATTTTCTGCCATTCTCTCTAACCAAGGCCTAACACGCTATAAAGAGGCTTCATGGAATTCAGCTAACGATATTACTATAGGATTATTAAAAACTGATCAAAGCTTTCAATCGGTACAACTTAAACTGGATAATCTGGTTAAGGACAAATTTAGTGAGTCTATTAAACAGGGATATGAATTCGGTTTTAAAGTAGAAAAATTAAGTGATATTCATTTGCACTCAAAAACTGCAGGTACTGGAAATATCCTCTATGTTTATATTTTAGTGGCTCTAGGTATTGCTCTTCTCATCTTGACCTGCATTAATTTCACCAATTTGATTCTTGCAAATGCGATTGAACGAAAAAAAGAGATCGGTGTAAAGAAGGTCCTGGGTGCAGGGCGAAAAACAATATTCTTTCAGTTCCTCTTCGAATGTAGCTTAATGATTTTGATATCCTTAATTATAAGCTTAGTGGCAACATGGTTACTGTTACCTCTATTCGGTCATTTCATGGGAGTAGAAATGCAGATCAACCTTTGGAACAAACCTATCCTCTATATAGCAATATTAGCTTTCTTTATTATCCTGTCACTACTTGCAGGTGGTTGGCCTGCCTACTCGATTTCGAGTTCAAAACCGATTTCAATATTCAGAAGTAAACTGATCGAAAAACAGACAGGGATATCCTTGAGTAAAGTGCTGATTGTGTTCCAATTTTGTATTTCCATATTTTTTATCATCTGTACATTATTTGCTGGTCAACAAATGAAATTTATTCAATCTAAAAATACAGGACTGGATCGTTCAGATATATTGGTGCTCGATGGCCGAGGATGGCAGGATAAAGAGCGTCAATTGCTAAAGGATAAGCTAATTCAATTAAACAGTGTTAAAGGCGTAACGGCATCTTATGATAGTCCGGTTAATATTCAGGGGGGCTATACGATTAATGAAGTAGAAGGACAGGCTCCAGACTTCTCTATTGATGTCACTGCTATTCCTATTGAAAAAGACTTTGTATCCGTGTTCAACATTAAATCTATTGCTGGTTCTTCCCTATCGGATACGGACATTTTAAGAGCAAGCGATACCGTCGCTCCGGAGAATAGTTTTATTATTAATACGCTAGCTGCAACTGCTATGGGCTGGACTCCTAAAGATGCAATCGGTAAAAAAATAAATTTAAATGGCCGCAAGGGCACTGTAAAACAAGTGGTTGAAAGCTTTAATTTTAAATCTTTACATAATGAAATCACTCCTGTTGTGCTCTTTCCTGAATATGGTTATTTCGGAAATATCTTTATTAAGCTGCATGCTGGAGTTCCTACACAAGACGCATTGAATCAGATCAAAACGATTGTAAAAGAGATCGCTCCGAAAAACAATTATGACTATCATTTTTTAAATGACGACTTTAATCAACTTTATCTACAGGATCAACAGACAACACGAGCGATGCAACTTTTTTCATTAATTACTATCTCCATAGCGTGTATGGGATTATTTGCACTTTCGACCTATACGGTGCAACAAAGAATTAAAGAGATTGGAATCCGGAAAATTGTTGGTGCATCTGTTATAAAAATTGTTAGCTTATTAAGTGTAGATTTCCTCAGGTTAGTAGTTCTTGCGCTCGCTATTAGCATTCCTTTTGGCTGGTTTGCAATGCATAAATGGCTAGACAATTTTGCTTATCATATTGAACTTGACTGGTGGATCTTTATACTTGCCGGTGGCAGTGCTTTACTCATCTCGTTCTTAACAATAAGTTACCAGACTGTCCGTGCTGCTATGGTCAATCCAATTGATTGTTTACGGGATGAATAATTTACTGCATTAAAAAAATTGACTACTTTATACGATAACGATGATAAAGAACTATATCAAAATCGCATGGCGTAATTTATTGAAAAATAAGGCTTTCTCTAGCATCAACATCATTGGATTGGCTATTGGTATGGCCGGAGCTTTGCTTATTGCGCTATGGTTGCAAAACATGCTGAGTATGGATCGGTTTCACGAGAAAAGTGATAGGCTCTATGCGATAAGTAACCGAGATGATCATACTGGCAAGAAATGGGCATGGTTAAATACACCCAAAATAATGGGACCAACCTTGAAAAATGATTTTCCTGAAATTGAAAGTTTTACAAGACTTGACGATGGAACTGGTAATCAATTTATTGCAACATACAAGGATCAAAAAATAGTATCCCAAATCGGATTCGCTGATCCTGGATTTTTCAACATGTTTAGTTTCCCTTTGTTGAAAGGAGATAAAAACAACCTATTGAATGATGCTAACTCGATCGTAATCACACAAAAATATGCAAAGACTCTCTTTGGAAACGAAGATCCTATAGGAAAGATCATTAAAATTGATTCTGTCAATTTGGTTACTGTAACTGGACTTCTTCTAGATCTGCCCAATAATAGCAGCATGAATTTTGAAGGTTTAGTTTCTTGGGATTATGCAAAAAAAATAAGATATGTAGATACAAATTGGAGTAATAACTCCACCTATACCTATGTACTATTAAAAGCAGGGACATCGTTGCCAGCATTCAATGAAAAAATAAGATTAGTTAGTCAAAATCATATAAACATTGGCGATAATGAGATCAAGTCCACAAATGAAATCTTTGCATTTCCATTTAAAGATAGTTATCTCTACGATAAAGGTGACGGTGGAAACTATACTTCCGGTCGCATTCAACTCGTTCGTTTGTTCGCTTGGATCGGTGCTTTTATCTTGCTCGTCGCCTGTATTAATTTTATGAATCTAAGTACTGCTCGCTCTGAAAGAAGAGCCAAAGAAGTAGGTGTTCGTAAAGTTGTAGGTGCTGATCGTAAAAGCCTCATGTTACAATTTATCTCTGAAAGTATTTTGATCAGCTTGTTAGCTATGGTACTTGCAATCACATTTATGGTGTTGGTACTACCAGCTTTTAATAATTTAGTACAAAAAAATCTAACACTTTCTCTTCTCTCAATTCAAACCTGGTTATCATTAATAGCATTCAGTGTAATTACGGGTATACTGGCAGGAAGTTATCCAGCATTTTTTCTTTCATCTTTTAAACCTTTGAAGACATTGAAAGGAAAGTTAAATACTTACAATAAGGGAATGAGCATCCGTTCGATGTTGGTAATTATTCAGTTTTCACTAGCCATTATCTTAACCATTGCTACTATCATCGTTTCCAAGCAAATTCAATTTACGAAAGACAGGGAACGTGGTTATGATGAAAATGGTTTAGTATATACGAGCTTATCAGGGAAATTAAGTAAAAATTACATCAGTTTACGGAATGAGTTACTTAACAGTAATGCTGTCCTTTCGGTATCCAAAAATATGTCTCCTGTTACTGATCGCTTTAGCAATGGATGGGGATTCAGCTGGCCGGGAAGTACTGAAAGTGATAAAAAAATATTGTTCAATCGCTTTAGTTCTGATGCCAATGCTGTACAAAATCTAGGCTTCAAACTTGTGAAAGGTCGAGATATTGACGTATACAAATATGCTACAGATAGTACTGCCGTATTATTGACAGAAACAGCCATAAAATCAATGCGAATAAGTGACCCAGTGGGGCAGATTATTCAAGGCGACAGTGAAAATTGGCCAGTGGTTGGTGTAATCAAAGATTTTATCATTGATTCACCCTATGACGAAATAGCGCCAATGATTATTCTTGGTCCTAAATCCTGGTTCACAACGATACATTATCGACTGAATCCGAATAACAGTACCGAAACAAACCTAAAAAAGATAGCGGATATCTTCAAGAAATTTAATCCTGACTATCCTTTTGATTATAAATTTATTGATAAAAATTTCGAATCTAAATTTAAAGAGACACAATCCATTGGAACAATTTCTATGCTATTTGCAGGATTAACAATCTTTATTTCATGTCTTGGACTATTGGCTCTTATCGCCTACATGGCAGAGACACGGATGAAGGAAATTGCTGTTAGGAAGGTATTGGGGGCATCTGTTGGGCAATTAACATCTTTGCTCTCTTTAGATTTTCTAAAATTGGTCCTTATAGCAATTCTTATCGCATCACCGATAGCATGGTGGACAATGAATGACTGGTTGAAAGATTATAGTTATCGCATTGAAATCCAATGGCATTATTTTGCTATTGCAGGTCTTATGGCTATTCTGATCAGTTTGGCAACGATTAGTTACCAAGCGATCAAAGCCGCTCTTTCAAATCCTGTCAATAGTCTACGTGATGAATAACAGCTTAATAGATATTTTAAATAATTTAGAACAAGCTAATGATTCAGTTATTTTTTAAAACAGCATTTAGGCAGCTCTTAAAGCACCGGTATTATTCAATTCTGACAATTATTGGTTTAGGATTAGCGATTGCATGTGGTTTGTTCATTTATATTTACAATAGCTATCAGCTTAGCTACGATCAATTTCATCATCAAAAAGATCGGACTTACATGGTTGTTTACGATCTTAAGCTGGAGCAGGTTGAGCATGAAAAAGGAGGATCATTTGCCATGTATGAGGCCATTTCGAAAGAAATGCCACAGATCGAGAAAACTGCTTTATATATTGACAAAAAAGATTTCACTATAGGCATCGAAGATAAACAGTTCAAAACTGATGGAAAAGCAGCTTTTGCTTCTTCAAATTACTTTAATATGCTTGATTTCCCCTGGAAACAGGGAAATCCTAAAGACTTAGATGCGCCTAATACTGTCGCGCTTACTGCATCTACTGCTAAGCTTTATTTCGGAGATGAAAATGCAATAGGAAAAACAATCCTAGTTGAGGGTGAGTTTCCTATAAAAGTTATTGGTATTATCGAGGATAGTCGAAAGAATTCTGACTTTAGATCGGAAGTTTACTTTTCCTTAAAATCGATTCCGACACTTTTTAAGATTGATACCAAGGATGATTATTTTCATAATTGGGGTTATACAAATACGAACAACAATATTTTATTGACTTTAAGGAATAATGAAGATAAGGTTCAGGTAGAAAAAACCATCCATGAGCTTGTCGGAAAATATTATGATAAAAGTGTACTAGAATATTATTCCTATAAACTGCTTCCGTTAACCGATTTTCATTTTGATAAAGACTATGGAAAAGGTACCCAAAAATCGCTACTACAGATATTGTCAGTTATTGCCCTTGGCATTAGTATCATGGCAATCGTGAATTACAGCAATATTCTTTTTGCGCAACAAATGAACCGTAGTGTTGAAATGGGGGTAAGAAAAATTTTAGGGAGCTCAAAGAAACAACTCTTTTTCCAGTTTTTATTGGAGACTTTAATATTGACCTTTCTGTCCACTATTTTTGCACTCATTTTATTAAGCATTTTCCTAAACTGGAGTAATGGATATCTTTTTCAAGATGAACCTATAGCAATTCTTTCTTTCAGTTCACTGATTAGTATTGTCGGATTGACCTGGATCTGCACGGCTCTTCTGACTAGTGTTTATCCTTTACTTTTCGTCAATAGGACACCTATACAAGATGCTCTAAAAAAACTGACAATGGGTCCATGGAGTTTCACCAGAAAGTCTTTCATTATTTTGCAAAATGTAATCGCGATGGTACTTCTGATCGCAACCTTAGTGATCATTCTTCAAGTCCATTATCTTAAAAATACGGATCTGGGATTTGAGCGCGAGCAGGTATTCCTTTTTCCTATGAAAAAAGAAATGTTTGCCAGCAAAGAAAAAATTAAGCATTTCCTTGCGAAACGGCCTGATATTACCTCATTTAGTTTTTGTGATAATCCGCCAGCAAATGATAAAGTTTGGGGAGGAACTATTCAATTTGATGATCGATCAGATTGGGAAAAATGGCCTGCCCGTTATGCTATTGCTGACTCTTCATATATTAAAACATTTAATATCAAACTTGTCGCTGGACATAATTTTAATGATAACCCCAAGAATCCGGAGTTTTTGATCAATCAAAAAATGGCTAGGGACCTTGGATATGAGAACCCATATGATATCTTAGGAAAAAGCCTTAACGCGGGAGGATTAAATGAGGAAAGCATCGGAAAGATTGTTGGTGTTGTAGCTGATTTTAGTACAAACTCTCTAAAGGAAGGTATAGCGCCGACAGTTATCGGTTATAATGCGGGGCGTTTAAAAAATATAGCCATCAAGTTTAATGGTACAAATCCACAGCAATTTATACATGAATTTGAACAGCAATGGAGGGATTGGTACCCTAAGGAAATATTTGAATACAAATTTTATGATGAACAAATCGCTAATTTGTATGCAAAAGAAACACTAACTGAAAAACTGATTTGGATCGCTGCAGTCGTTTCTGTTATCATAAGCACTATGGGCTTTTTAGGATTGTTATCGATTACTATTCTGAAGCGAACCAAAGAAATTGGTATCCGAAAAGTTCTTGGCTCTTCTATAGCAGGAATTATTCAATTATTGACGCAAGATTTCGTTAAATGGATGATCATTTCTGGTATAATAGCTACGCCTATTGCCTTTTATTTGATGAATAGATGGCTAGAAGATTTTCCTTTCCGAATTGAGCTGACATGTTGGATTTTTGCTTCAGCGTTGCTCTTTGGAGTCATGATTACGTTATTGGTAATCAGCTTTCAATCTTTCAAAGCCGCGCGAGCAAATCCGGTAGACAGTTTGCGGGATGAATAATTAACGCGATTAATAAACCCAAAATAAGATAATCAAACCCGAAGCTTAGCGCTGCGGTAAAAAATATAGCTATGTTAAAGAATAATATCAAAATCGCCTGGCGCAATATCATAAAACGTAAGTATGAAAGTTTAATCAATCTTTTGGGTTTGATCTGCAGTATTACTTTCGTCATACTGGTCGGCGCATATGTTTGGGAAGTGCATCAGGTCAATAGTGAACTTCGCAACAAAGAGCAACAATATATATTACAAAGTAATTATAAGAAAGAAGGTTTCGGCATCCCACTAACAAGTATTGGTGCTTTGCCAAAAGCTTTAAAAGAAGAGTATCCACAATTGGTGGCAAATTATTACCGCATCGACGGTTTGACCTGTATTGTCTCCCATGGCGACCAGATATTTGAAGAAGGGACAGTTTTAGGCGATCCGACATTACTGGATATGTTTGGTTTTGAGGTTTTTGCTGGAAATTCAACAACTGCATTAACGAAGCCTTTCACTGTGGTCATCACAGAAAAAGCTGCTCAAAAGTATTTTGGAAAAATAGATGTTTTGGGTCAAACACTTGAAATCAAAAACTTCAAAGGCGATAAGCAACCCTTCACCATTACAGGTGTAATCAAAGAAAATACTCAAAACTCCGTCATGCAATTAAATGACGCCATGAAGTCCGATGTTTTTTTACCGATAGCGAGTGAATCGTATTTTGGAAGGTCTATCGACAACTGGCAAAACCCTTATATTGCATCATTTATTGAGCTACAGAAAGGTGTTACGCCTGAGCAACTCGCTATTCCTATCCAGGATCTGGTAAAGCGCAATACGGATGGTGAGTTTTCAACAAACTATGCCCCGGATTTAAAGCCTTTGAAAAGTTACTTTCTAGATGATAATAAGGGAGCTGTCCGCAAAATGATTGCTACTTTATTATGGATTGCAGGCTTCGTATTGTTGATGGCCATCATTAACTTCATCAATATCACCATCAGTCAAAACATTACCCGATTGAAAGAGATCGGGATTCGCAAAATGATGGGTTCTTCCCGTTCACAGATCATTTCCCAGTTGATAGCCGAATACATGACAACCATGCTGATTGCTGTCACGATCAGTCTTCCTATTTATGTACTTTTAAGTCCTATTTTTGAAGAAATCTTTATGCGCAAGTTACCATCGTTGACAGCACTACCTTTTAGTTTTTATATTTTACTTTTCTTATTTGCATGTATTGTTGGTCTTTTAGCAGGTATCTATCCAGCAATCAAACTTTCAGGCAATGACATTCTACAGTCTGTGAAAAATAAGTTTACACAAGGTAACGGCAAGCAGGCCGTTCGTCGTGTACTCATCTTCACACAGTTTGCGGTCGCTGTCATTATACTAATGGCTACAATCATTATATCGAAACAAATTAATCTATTTATAAATGGTGAGCTGGGCTATAATAAAGAATCGGTATTGAACGTTCAGGTACCCCGTGACTGGACTGAACAGGGGCTTAAAAAGATGGAAACGACGCGAGATGAGTTCCAAAGACTTCCACAAATAGAGTCCATTAGTCTTTCTTATGAGATCCCTGGCTTTATAGGAGGCAATAATCAATCACTTTTCAACACGAAATCGGAAAAAACAGTGCACTCTAAGATCATTATGTCTGATTCTTATTTTGCAAAAACGTATCAGATCCAGCTATTAGCGGGTCATTTTTTAAATCCTAACAGTTCACAAAATGACCAAAATCCTGATGTAGTCATTAATAAAGAGGCACTGCTCGCTTTAGGGTTTACAAAGGCGGAAGAGGCTATTGGCCGAACCATCGGTTTTGGAGAAGCTAACGTTCCTGTCATGATATCTGGGGTAACAGCAGACTTCGTTCCAAACTCCATGAACGATGAAGCTACGGCAATAGCGTGGATCAATATTTCCAGATCTGCACAATTCCGATTTTTGAGTATCCGTTTAAAGGATGGTTCTTTGTCTTCATCTATGGAGGCTTTGGAAAAAAAATGGAAAGAACTCCTTCCTGATGCACCGTTTGAGTATCAATTTACAGATGACCGCATCCAAAAATTATATGAAACAGAACTGCAATTGCAACGTGCCTCCCAGATTGCAACTATTGCATCTTTACTGATCGTCGCCTTGGGCATCATCGGGTTGATTACATTATCCATCAACCTGCGTAATAAAGAAGTCGGTGTACGCAAAGTGCTTGGTGCTTCTTTGATGCATTTAATTTTACTTTTTTCGAAAGAGTTTTATCTAATTTTTGTTATGGCTTTATTGGTAACTATACCTGCCAGTTATGTGATGATGAATGTCTGGCTACAGAATTATAACAATCGTATTGTTATCGATGTAGTGACATACCTGCTCCCATTGGGGTTTTTAGCATTATTGCTGGGTACACTGATTATCGGTATTATATACCGAGCTACGAAATTCAATCCAATTGAGAAGTTAAGGGATGAATAAAAAACAAAGCCGTAGGAGGTGCAAATAAGAAAAGTAAGCCGACTGAGAGATGGACGGTTTATAATTGGTGTGCTCCTACGGCTTAAGGTTTTAAAATGCTAATCTAAATTGTCATAAGCTTAGCTTACTCCTATTTTTCATAGTTTCTTGCTTCTATTTAAGATTTCACCTTATTTATCTGTAAATACGCAAATCCAGAAAAGTTCTTTTTACTGGATATCTTTTGCTCTAAATGATAGTCTTCCTTCTTATCTAAATAATCTTGTAAAACCAACATCAAATTTTTAGGAGATATAGATGTATCGATAGAATTTTGACATTTATTAAGTATTTCATAAGCGATTCTTTCTTCTGTAAAATAACCTTCTACAAACAACTGTCGCATAAGACTTCTTAATTGTTCAATTTTTGTAGCTGTTGAATTATTAAAGCAATCAATATCATGTCTTGAATCTATTAACAAGAAGATGGTTTTGATAGCTTTCTTGTTTTCATCCAACTGTTTGAGCTCATAAATTACACGATCACTACAAATAGTTACAAACATGTCATAGTCAAACTTTTGATGATCAACATCAACAGATTTAGGGTAAGCTGCTCCGGCATTATAATCTAACACCTGTGTAAATATGTAAAGATCATGCGCATAGACACTCTTTATTTTAAAAGTCTCTATTTTTTCAATAAAATCATGCTCTTTACCCATTAAAAATGAAACTTCTTCTGTTGATAAATGTTTTGCTGTCCGTAGTAGCATCATGCGGTAGATAATGGTGATTTCAATCTCACTACAGTGGATTGAATACACTTTGATTATTGGTTTGAATTCCTTCTTTTCCATAATTAAATAAATTTATATAGTTATTCTATACAAATAAACATAACAATAAGCAATATTCAAAACGATTGTATAGATAAATAATTCATTCTATATTTTTTTCTATACATAATAATATATTAAAAGATGTTTATAGCAACAACCCTCCATGTATTTTTAGTAAATAGGTAAAATCAATGACTACAGTTCTATTTACCACGCTAAAACACTCATTAACAAACTAATGACAAGTACTGATCAGGTTAAATCTAGACATCTCATTGAAAAATTTTGATCAACATAATAATCTCATAATCGATATTTACAATGGACATAGCCTAGGAATATTTTAAAATCTTAAAGCGCATTCGTACGAAAACGAACGAAAACTGTTCATTTTCGTACAAACCTCAACTGCGAAAAAACAACTAAACAACTACAAATCAAATACATAAATATTTGGCAATGCAATTGTTTTCAGATGTATGTCCAATACTATATTGATAGGACCCTGTGAAATAAAAACAATTATTATGTTGATCAATAATCTTAAAATCGCCTGGCGGAATATCACAAAGAATAAACTGTATTCCAGTATTAAGATTGGCGGCTTTGCCTTTGGTATTGCCATCTGCATTTTAATTGTTTTATATATTAAACATGAGACGAGCTATAATAAGTTTTATCCAGATGTAAACCGGATCTATCGTATTGTATCACAAATTCCGGATGGGGATGATGTGATGAGAGGTTTATCTTTGACCGCACCAGCGGCAAAAGTAATTAAAGAGGAAGTCCCGTCAGTGGAACAATCCGGTCGGATATTGCCCAATCCGCTTTTTGGGGCTGGAGGTAATCAATTAACATTGGGATCTGGACCGGAAAACTATTATGACGATGGATTTGTGTACGTGGATCAGTCTATTTTGGAAATGTTTCCATCGCCCATGATCTATGGACAATTAGAGCATGCTTTGGATAATCCAAATTCTATCGTCCTGACCAAAAGTAAAGCTTCAAAATATTTTAAGGATAATCCTGTAGGTCAACAGATTTATCTGAACAATGATAAATCAAAGCCTTATACGATTAGCGCTGTTATCGATGATATCCCAAGCAATTCTACGCTGTATGGCTACACATTTTTCATGTCTTTAGCAGGTGAGCCTTTATATCCAGGTGAGCAAAATAGTTGGATGGCTACAAATTACACTGTGTATGTCAAACTGAGAGAAAATAGTGATCCCAAGCAAACGCAAAGTATTATTCAGAAAGTATATATAGATGGTCATCTAATCCCTGAGACGCAAAAAGCAGGTGGAAGCATTAAACCTTGGTTTCGTCAGGTAAAAATGTATTTACAAAATGCTTCTGATATACACCTTTACTCTACGGGTATCCGCGATGACAAAGTCTCGATATTAAATCGGGGAGATATTAAGATGATATGGGCATTTGCATCTATTGCGGCCTTTATCTTACTGATCGCCTGTATCAATTTCATCAATCTTTCTACCGCAAATGCGGCGACAAGAGCTAAAGAAATTGGTATTCGTAAAACCATTGGCTCAAACAGAAAATCTTTAATTGGTCAGTTTATGGTCGAAGCTATCTGTTATAGTTTAATTTCACTGATCATCGGCCTTTTGTTAGCTTGGATCTTATTACCATTATTTAACAATCTGGCTAATAAAAGTTTAGAGATTCCAATATTTAGCTGGTATTTTATTCCGACACTCCTTGTTTCTTTGCTGTTTATTGGAAGTTTAGCCGGTATTTATCCGGCACTTTACCTATCGGGATTCAAACCTATTTCAGCATTAAAAAATAAACAGGATTCTACTCCAAAAAGTTCGTTATTACGCAATGGTCTTGTTACGTTTCAATTTGCAACTTCTATTATTTTAATCGTGAGTGCACTTATTGCCAATCAACAGGTTAATTTTATTTTAAACAAAGATCTGGGTTTCAGTAAAGATCAGGTCATCGTATTACGTGGCATCACCACTTTATCTCAGGATCTAGCTAGTCTAAAGAATGAATTAAAATCACTTCCTTACGTTTCTGATGTTTCTGTGGGAGACTACCTTCCTGTACCTATTGATGGTGTGAAACGAAATGGAAATTCCTTTGCACTTGATGATAATAAAGATGTGCAACTTGCTAGAGGATCGCAATTCTGGCTTGTGGACGATACTTATATATCCACATTTGAGTTGCGCTTGTCTGAAGGACGCAATTTCAATCCCAAATTGGCTTCAGACAGTTCGGCTACTATTGTTAACAAAACGCTTGTGGAACAATTGGGACTTACTCATCCAATCGGTGCCAAAATCAATAACGGTAAGTCCTGGACTATCATTGGAGTGGTGGACGACTTTATATTTGAATCGCTAAAAGAGGAGTCTGGGCCAGTTTCTTTAGCTCTTGGAAACAGCCCTTCCCTCCTATCTATAAAAGTTAAAACTGGTCAGATAGATCAATCTCTTGCACAGATTACTAAAGTCTGGGATAAATTTTCTCCCAATCAAAAGATCAATTATAGTTTTTTAGATGAAGGTTTTGAAAGTTTATATCAGGATGTTGAGCGTACAAAAAATATTTTTACAAGCTTTGCCTTTATCGCTATTTTCATTGCCTCATTAGGTTTATTTGGCCTTGCTACATATATCACTCAACAGCGTACAAAGGAGATCGGTATCCGAAAAGTATTGGGTGCAAGTAGTATTAGTTTGTTAAAACTGCTATCTAGCAATTTCATAAAACTGGTATTCATTGCTATCGTTATTGCTGTTCCTATATCGTGGTGGTCTATGGATACGTGGTTACAGGACTTCAACTATCGCATTGAGATAAACTGGTTATATTTTTTATTGGCAGGCTTTTCGGCTATCCTTATTGCTACCGTTACAATCAGTTACCAAACGTTGAAGGTTATTCGAACCAATCCTGTAGATAGTCTACGCGATGAGTAAAGTTCGTGATAAAATATAATAAAGGATTTTAGTGTTTGTTTAAAATCTCTTCTAAGAGATTAATATGTTTATGTTATGCCGGTTGTTCGATGATGGACAGCCGGCATTTTTTTACTATAACATCTATTATGTACATTCTTCTTATGTAGAAATTTTCCTTCTTGTCAACATAAGTTTTTTCTAATTATCAGTTTTTCCTTTAAGTTTTTCTCATTCATTAATTTATTTATATACATATTCTATACAAACAAACCGAATAACTGGCAATATTCGCAATGATTGTATATTTAAATACAACATTTTGTATTTTTATCTATACAGATGAGCAGACAGTAAATAGTATTATAATGACAAAACTTGGAGAGATTTTAGCAAAGAAATCCGTCAATAAATCTATGGTGGCACGCAAGACGGGACTAAGTAAAGCACGTATCAATGAACTAACGATGAATGATACAGCAAAATTGCGGTTAGATGAAATGTATCTTATTGCTCTGGCAACGGATAGTGATCCAAATGAGATGATGCTTAAATTATGTGAAGACCTACGCTTGAAAGAGCCTGAATAATAAAAATAAAATGATCGGACCTGTCCAATGACAATATAACCGATCGGTTTTTAGATCCTGACTAAAGTATTTGTACGGAAGCGAACGGAAACTGTTCATTTCCGTACAAATATAATCTACCAAAAACAACTGCAATAAACTCATTAACAGCGATATAACTATTTGGCAACACAATTGTCTCTATAAGTTACGCCCCCACTATTATCATGATAGGATATGGCTATGTAAATAAATACTGTTGTTATGTTGGTAAATAACCTTAAAATTGCCCTGCGAAATATTTCAAAGAATAAGTTTTATTCCAGTATTAAAATTGGCGGATTTGCTTTTAGTATTGCAATTTGTGTACTGATCGTTCTCTACATCAAACATGAAATAAGTTACAACAAGTCTTATCCGTCAATGGATCGTGTTTATCGTCTCATTGTCCAAGCTCCAGAGGGAAATAAAATCAATCGCTGGGTATCGCTTTCTGCTCCTGGAGCTAGAACATTAAAAGAGGAAATTCCTGCCATAGAGAACTCCGGGAGAATACTCCCAAATCCGCAATTAGGAGCAGGTAGTAATCAGCTTTCGATTAATAATTTGCCCGATAGTCATTATGATGATGGATTTGTCTATATCGACCAATCCATATTGGATATGTTTCCATCTTCGATTCAATATGGTCAGTTACAGCATGCTTTAGATAAACCGAATACCATTGTACTGACCAAAAGTAAAGCGTTTAAATACTTTAAGGGTAATCCTATTGGTCAACAGATCTATCTCAATAACAATAAGTCAAAGGCTTTTACCATTACAGGGGTCATCGATGATATTCCCAGTAATTCGACCTTATCTGGATATGGTTTCTTTATGTCCCTGGCCGGAGAACCATTTCACCCTGGTGAACAGAACAAATGGACAAGCAATAATTACACGATTTATATCAAACTGACTCCACAGGCAAATATAGATCTTGTTGAAAAAGAGATTAATAAAATTTACATCACTGGCCATTACATTCCGGAACTGATAAAAGCGGGAAGAAAAATAGGACCTATTGTCCATCAAATTAAGATCAGTCTTCAAAATGCTCTAGACATTCATTTACATTCATCTGATATCGAAGATGATCAAGTATCGACACTAAATCGCGGTGATATTCGCATGGTGTGGACTTTTGCATCGGTAGCTCTGTTTATCCTACTGATAGCTTGTATCAATTTTGTAAACTTATCGACTGCCAATGCCACAACTAGAGCAAAAGAAATCGGTATCCGAAAAACAATTGGATCTAACCGAAAAAGTCTAATCAGTCAGTTTATGACGGAGGCATTAAGCTATAGCTTTATTTCTCTATTTTTAGCGATACTCATCGCTCACCTATTACTACCTGTCTTTAATAATATCGCTCATAAATCAATTGAAATTCCGTGGTTCACATGGTATTTTATACCTTGTTTATTCATGTCGGCTATTCTGATCGGTAGCATCGCAGGGACATATCCAGCACTTTATCTTTCGGGTTTTAGACCTATCACGGCATTAAAAAATAAACTGGTTAATAATGCAAACCCTTCATTGCTGCGGAATGGTTTAGTCATTTTTCAATTTACAACATCGATTATTTTAATCGTTGGGTCATTGATCAGTCATCAGCAAATTCAATACATGCTGCAAAAAGATCTGGGATTTAACAAGGATCAGGTTATTGTACTTCGAGGTCTAAATGTAATAGGCGATCAGCTTGGTCCATTTAAAAATGAACTAACTTCCATTCCTACCGTAAATCATATTTCCGTTAGCGACTATCTTCCGGTTCCGATAGATGGTGCAAAAAGAAATGGTAACGCGTTTTGGTTAGATGGAAGACGTGAACTTGATCTTGCAACTCAGGGTCAGTTTTGGAGAGTCGATCAAGAGTATCTGGCTACTTTTGAAATTGAAATGGCTGAAGGCCGCAATTTCAATGCGCAGATAGCCTCGGACAGCATGGGAATCATCGTTAACAAACAGATGGTTAAAGAAATGGGAATTAAGAATCCAATCGGCACAAAGATTACGAATGGTGAAACATGGACGATTTTAGGGGTAGTCGATGATTTTATTTTCGAATCGCTCAAAGGTGAAGGTACAGCTCCGGTTGGTCTGGTACTCCGGGATAGCCCTTCTTTGTTGTCTATTAAGGTAAAACCGCAACATATGGATGAGACACTGAATGCGATAGCAAAAGTCTGGGATCAGTTTAGTCCAAATCAAAAGATCAATTATAGCTTTATGGATGAGAGTTTTAAAATATTATATCAAGATGTAGAGCGAACAAAAAATATTTTCACCTGCTTTGCAGTTATCGCCATCTTTATCGCTTCACTGGGTCTTTTTGGACTGGTCACCTATATCACGCAACAGCGAACTAAAGAAATTGGTGTTAGAAAGGTTTTAGGGGCAAGTGATATGCGCTTATTGAAATTATTATCGGAAGATTTTATGAAACTTGTATTAGTCGCTATTGTCATTGCCACACCTATTGGCTGGTGGGCCATGAACACATGGCTTGCGGACTTTAATTATCGTATCGACATCGGTTGGATATATTTTATTATTGCTGGTGGATGTGCTATTCTGATTGCTTTGGCAACAATCAGCTTGCAAACGTTAAAGGTAATCCATACAAATCCCGTGGAGAGTTTAAGAAATGAATAGGAATTTTCTGATCACCAGCTGTATTTGTTGCGGGATTGAGATTCATTATTGTTCAAAACCGAACGTAAACTGTTCAATAGCGAACAGGTAATTTTTAAAATAAAAACAACAAATCACTGACTACTAATTGATAAGGAGAATGGCAAAATGATTGTGTGTTTTAGTGAATACATTGTGATTGGACCTTAATAAGGTACGCCAATTAATATCTTAATAAAAACACGAATATGAAAAGATTTATTCAAACCACATTATTACTATTGTTGGTACAGGTTTCTTTCGGTCAAAAAATGGTACGGAAAGAAACTTTTCAGAACAGCAAAATTAAAGATCTCGAAGTCAGCACATCGGCCGGGGCAATTAAAGTAACCGGGTCTAATAACCAACCTGGTTCGGTTGAAGTCTGGGTATCTCGCAACGGAAACTTACTCAATTCATCAGCGGATTTAGAAAAATTATTGCATGAAGAGTATGACGTTGTCATCCAGTTAGAAAGTGGAAAATTGACCGCATCTGCTAAACGTAAAAAAGGAAACAATGGTAACAGTTCGATTTCTGTTGCTTTTTATGTAACAGTTCCTGAGTCTGTCAACAGTAATCTGAGCACTTCAGGAGGTAGTATACAGCTGAATGCACTAAATGGCAAGCAAACATTCCGAACTTCGGGTGGAAGTTTACAAATTAAATCGTTAGCAGGAAATATTTCAGGTAAGACTTCAGGTGGCAGTATCACTGCTAGCAACAGTCAGGGCGATATACAGCTCAACACTTCTGGAGGATCTATAAATCTGGATAATTGTTCTGGTAATATCCGTATCGCTACAAGTGGCGGATCAATTAATGGTAAGAATCTAGAAGGATTAGTTGATGCACATACAAGTGGCGGAAGTATTACTATGGATATGAAGCGGATGTCGGATGACATTACATTAGCTACATCTGGTGGCAGCGTGAAGATTAAAGTACCAGAAGGAAAATATAACGTCGACCTAAAAGGTTCACGTGTCAATCTTCCGTCCGCTCAAAATTTTTCTGGCAGATCTAACAGATCTTTAGCTCAGGGTGCAATTAATGGAGGTGGCAAAAAAATAGATGCCCGTACTTCTTCAGGTTCTGTATCGCTAGATTTCTATTAACTAAATATATACCAGAGTTTTAACATGCAAAAGTCAATAGATCACATGTTAATAATCTGAGTATAATAAAAAAGAGTGTTGAATTTTTCGCTTGCTTTTCTAACGAAGCAAGCGAAAAATTACTGACGTCTCTTATGAATTCCCCCTGCAAATTGAAATTTCCCGCCTCCCCTATTTCCATCCTAATCACGCATTAGCACTGTCTAATTGACTATGCATAATTTGTTTAAATATTCTGCTATTAACAAATGATGAGGATTTCTTGTCCAATACTGAACGGTTACTGTTCGATATCGAACAGTAATATAAATTAAATACAGAACAACACACTGATAATCAAACATAAACCAAAATGGCAACGCAATTGCATCTTCCGCTTTTGTAATGACTTCATACATTTCATTTTTAACAACGAACTAAACAGGCGACATATGATCTTAAACGAAATCAAAATTGCATGGCGAAGCCTATTGAAAAATAAGTTCTTTTCATTGTTGAACGTATTCGGACTGATGTTGGGATTTACAGGTTTTATCCTGTCGTACCAATACATCAATAGAGAAACAAGCTATGATAAATGGAACCCCAATTATGATCGGATCTATCAGGTTGGACTGACCTCTTCAGAAGAATTTACAGATGCAACAAATGCCATGCTTGCGCCCTTATTGAAAAAAAGTTTACCCGAAATAGAAACTGCCGGCAGAAAAATAATTTATAGTTTTGGTACTTATCCACTTTTCGGAGAAAATACGGTATTAATTAAAAATGCTGCGGTAATAGACTCTTCTGCAGCACATATTTTTCAAATTGAAAGTAAGACCGGGAACCTTTATAAGAGTAAAATTCAAAATGAGGCCACTCTAGTAAAGCAAGGTATCGCCGAGAAAATTTTCAAAAAGGGGGATTTAAATTTTGACACCCCTAAGTCTGTTCCGGTGCTTAGTTTACTATTAGATCACCATGAACGTATTTATGGAATTAGTAAGAATAATGGTTTATCTCTTATTGACCATGACTTACTTTTTATAAAAGAACCTGAGGATTTATTTACAGGAGAAATTCCATTTTCATATCAAACATACATTCAAGTAAAGCCCGGAACTAATATCGATGTTCTGACCCGTAAAATAGATAAACTCTACCACGATAAAATTGTTCCTCTATCTCAAACAGCAGCTTTATCGCAAGGAAAAATTTATTTAGATCCATTAACTAATCTACATTTAAGACCAAAAAATGGAAGTAATACGCCTTATCTCATGTTATGGATAATTGGCATTGTATCGATTATTATACTTGTATTAGCATCAGCAAATTTTGCCAACATGATCATGGCACAAGCTGACAAACGCATGAAAGAGTTAGCATTAAAGAAAATACTGGGAAGCTCGCGCTGGACGATCATTCGTCAATTACTTTTGGAAGTCTTTATTTTGACATTAACTGCAGCTGTGTTTAGTTTTTTTATGCTAAGTATTACCGGAAATGTATTGCAAAAGTGGTTCAATGATGACCTCAAACAGTACATTTTAAATCAAGATACGGTAATGTATCTTTTTCTAGGTGTAATTGGCACAACCTGTCTATCCGGAATTTACCCAGCCTTCGTACTTTCGGGATTCAAATCTGTTAGTTTATTGAGGGGCGGACTTGGTAAGACGCAACGAAAAAATACACTCCGTAATGGTTTACTGGTTTTTCAAATTGGTATTGCTTTACTATTTATGACAGGGATGCTCGTTATACATGAGCAAATCCGGTATATTCAAACCACAGACAAAGGATTTGAACCGGCACAGGTGATTACATATAAGGGCTTAGGAATGTATTATGATGGCACATTAAATGGTACATACTACAATCTTAAGGAACGACTGCAACAAGATCCCAGTATTTTATCGGTTGCTTCAGCAACAAATATGCCTGGAGATGGGGAGCTTCCTCCCAAAAAACAGTTTTCTCATAACCAAAAACAATTGGAATTCGATCACGTTGGGATCGATAAAAGCTATTTCAGCACACTGAATATAGCGGTATTAAAGGGAAATATTCCCACATCAATCAAGCAATTGCTACAAGATTCTACTTCGCATTATGCGGTTATCAATGAATCTGCGGCTATGGCATTAGATCTAGGACAGCCTATCGGAGCTAAGTTAGCCGGTTGTGATGTCAATTTTGAAATTATCGCTGTGGTAAAAGATAGTAAAGCTTATGGTTTTGAAAATGCCGTGAAGCCAACGGTCTATTCTTATAAAAATGAATGTGGATCTGCAAGACCCCAGGCAACATTAATTGTAAAAGCTGCTCAAGGAAAAGCAGCACAAGCTATCGAAACTGTAAAAAAAGAATGGCAACAAAATTCATCAACAAAATCATTGCCTCTAGAATATGCTTTTATGGATCAACAATATGCTTTGTTGCATAAAAAACAACAGGAGATGCAGACTGCTTTCAATAGCTTTACATTTTTAGCAGTTATTATTGCGGCTCTTGGTCTTTTTAGTATGGCCGCTTATCAAGTGACAATTCGTAAAAAAGAAATGAGTGTACGTAAAGTATTAGGTGCTTCTGTACAATCTATTTTCATGCAACTCAACAAACCGTTTTTCCGACTGTTTGTAACTGCTACTCTAATCTCTCTTCCTCTGACTTACTTCATACTCAACAGATGGTTGGACAATTTTGCTTACCGCATTGACTTGCAGTGGTGGTATTTTCTAATTGCAATCATGATAATTTTCATCATCATCTGCGTTTCGATCAGCTATCAGACTATACGTGCAGCAAAAGTTAATCCGGTAGATAGTCTGAGAAATGAGTAAATTAGGATAACAACAGTTTAAAAATTATATATTACATACAGTTAAAATAACCAACAAAAATAGATAAAATGATACAGTTAAAACACTTATTTAAATGGTATAATGTTGGAAGTACACGTTCATTTGTACTAAAAGATGTCAGTCTAAATATTGAAGAGGGGGATTTTATTTCGATCATGGGACCCTCTGGATCTGGAAAATCAACACTATTAAACATCATTGGAATGCTTGATGAACCCGATGAGGGTGAATACCTATTTCAAGGTGAAAATGTGTTGGAGCTAAAGCCTAAAAAAAGAACGCAGCTTTTTCAATCTCACATGGGCTATGTCTTTCAATCTTATCATCTGCTTGATGAAATGACTGTGTATGAAAACATTGAAACACCATTGATCTATAAGAATAAATCTTCGTCGGAGCGTAAGTCCATTGTCAGTGATCTATTGGACCGTTTTAACATTGTCGGTAAAAAAGATCTGTTTCCTTCACAGCTATCGGGCGGTCAACAGCAGATTGTAGGGATTGCAAGAGCTTTAGCCGGTTCTCCGTCGCTGCTATTGGCTGATGAGCCAACGGGAAACCTGAATTCTAAACAAGGAGAAGAAATCATGGAATTGTTTCAACAGCTCAACACGGAAGGTGTCACGATTATACAGGTGACCCACTCGGACAAAAACGCCACTTACGGAAAAAGAACGGTCCACATGCTGGATGGTCAATTAAAGTAACTCTATAACCATATACCTAGATATATCCCTGCATATGCTTCATTTGGCATATCGCGGGGATTTTTGTTAAATTTGTATATGGATGAAAAAGAATTACATGCTTTGGTTACTTTACTAGATGATCCGGATCAATTGATTTCTGAAGAAATCGAAAATAAATTATTGAGTTTAGGACCAGAGATCATACCTTCTTTAGAAGAGTATTGGGAATCTGCTTTTGATCCCTTCATACAGGAACGCCTGGAGAAAATTATCCATGCAATACAGTTTGATCAAATTAAAAGTGAACTTCTGATCTGGAAGATGAGCAACTCATTTAACCTCTTAGATGGCCTCATCATCATCAATAGCTATCAATACCCTTCTTACGACAATAACCTCATAAGGATGAGCTTAGAAGAGCTAAAGCGCGATATATGGATGGAGTTGCGGTATGAAATGACACCCTACGAAAAAGTATCACTGATGAATTATGTTCTATTTGATAAGTTTGGTCTTTCCGGAAATACAAATGATTATCATAATCCGCAGAATTCGTTTATCGGTAGGGTTTTGGAAACAAAAAAGGGAAATCCCCTGACCCTTTCATGTATCTACAGTATCGTTGCTCAAAAACTGGATATCCCGATCTTCGGCATTAATCTTCCTAAGCATTTTATTTTATCTTATCTGGATGAGGATCAGAACGCTGATCATTTATTGTTCTATCTAAATGCGTTTAATAAAGGTCAAGTGATGCAAAAAGCAGATGTTATTTCATTCTTAAAACAACTGAACCTCCCGCTCTCAAAAGAATTTATGTTGCCCTGTGATAATGTGACGATACTAAAAAGAGTATTACGTAATCTTGTTACAGCTTACGAACAAAATGAAAGTGTCAATAAGAAACAAGAAATCGAAATACTCTTTAAACTCTTAGAGGAATAATATAATCTTAATCGTTCTCACTTGGCCCTCTCGCATCTAAAGATAATGCAACAGGTGTTAAGGTATATTGTTTTTTCTTGTTGGGTTCTACATTATCTTTATCGGTAATCAAAAAACGGGAAACAATCTTAGTATCGGCATCGGCGACATATAAATATTTCGCTCCATCACGATTGTCAATAGCAACATCTAGTGGTCTTTTTAATCCTGTTAATGCCCCTGTAATGATACGTGTTGGTTGAATAGCACGGTCTCCTGAGACTGCTAATAATGCTCCTGCTCCTTCAAATAATAAAATTCTTCCGACACTAGTGCCGCCGGTAGAGGTATAACTAGCAACAGCAAGTAAGTCCTGACGGGCGGAATAACTAAATCCTCTGATTTCCCCCTGATCTGCTATAGTTAGAACAGCTTTGGGTGGAAATGCTGTCTCACTCAAAACTGAATCTGCGGGTTGATTTTTTCTTAAGATATCCTTAAATATCGCAATACCTTTCTTTTCTCCATTGACAGCGACATATAAGTCTGAATTATCTTCAGCGTTTTTAAAAGCCATTGTCCATGGGACTAATTTCCCTAGGGATATCTGTTGATTTCTTTTTGCTTTTCCTCTGTAACTTCCTGGTCGTTGAAACAGATAGATACTCGGAGGTCTAGTACCTTCACCAAGATCTGCTACATATAAATTTTCTGTACCCTTATTATAATGGTAGGCTAATCCTCTGACACGGGTTAACAATCCATTTGAAATTAAACCATTAGATGCGGGAGCTCCTGTTACAGGATTTACAGACATTACCTGAATGCTTGTATCTTTTACAATACCACCATCATTAGCACTGCTTTGAAAAATATATTTTGCGATTGGGTTAAATAATATTGCTGCCCCACCTTTTGTACTTGAATTATAGGATAAAGAAGGTTCAAAATGAGTCAATGAGTCAGCAGGATCAATAATATCGACATTGTTATAAGGTGTCTGCCCCTCATCCAATTGATAATCCGAAAAAGAAACATACAGCCTCGAGATTGCTACCTTAGCCAATGCTGGCTCATCATCCTCTCGTACACATGAAGTCAAGCATGTTACAATAGCCAATAAAAGTAAAGTTATATACGTTGTTAGTGATTTCATTTTTAATCTGATATAGGTACAAATCTACAAATATGATCCAATATAAAGATAAAAAAAGAGAGATTGGCGAGGGTACAATAAATTCTGTTTATCAAATATTTGCTAGTTCAGTACTTTTTGAGTAAAATTGCCAAACTTTTATCAGTAAAATAGCAATGGAAGAGAAGGAGTTCATCAGAGAAAAGTTAACATTACCTAACGAAGGCAAAAATCTGCTTTTACATTCGTGCTGTGCACCCTGTGCTGGTGAAGTAATGGAGGCTTTGATCAGCTCGGATATCAAATTTACAATCTATTTCTACAATCCTAACATTCATCCTCGTAAAGAATACGATTTACGAAAAGAGGAGAATATCCGTTTTGCAGAAAAACATAATATTCCTTTTATTGATGCCGACTATGATGTAGATCATTGGTTCGACTTAGCAAAGGGAATGGAAAACGAACCTGAGAAGGGAATTCGTTGTACGATGTGCTTTGACATGCGCTTTGAGAAAACAGCAGAATATGCTGCTGCGAATGGATTTGATGTTATATCAAGTTCTTTAGGAATCTCAAGGTGGAAAAACATGGATCAAATCAATGATTGTGGTGTACGTGCTGCCTCCCGCTTTGAGGGAATGGACTATTGGACATTCAACTGGAGAAAAAAAGGTGGTGCTATCCGCATGTTAGAAATATCTAAAAAAGAAAAGTTCTACATGCAAGAATATTGTGGTTGCGCTTACTCTTTACGGGATACCAACCGTTGGCGAATGGAAAACGGTCGGGAAAAAATAGAATTAGGTAAAAATTATTATGAATAACCGCTTGCTATAAGGCATATAAATGAAGTCGAAATTGAAATATATTTTTAAAAAAAATTTCAATGCTAACTTATTTATACATACCTTTGCAGGCTCAAATGCAAGATTGTGAAACATCTAATACAATACAAAATACCGTTTTCGGGGCTAAATGCAGGGAAGCACAATTTTGAGTTTGAGATCGATAAAAAGTTCTTTGATTGTTTTGAGCATTCCATTGTTAAAGATGGTCATCTAACAGCAAATGTTGAATTACAGAAGCAAGAAAATCTGCTTATTTTAAATTTCACAATTGTTGGGGATATCGGATTAACATGTGATGTTTGTTTAAGCGAATTTCCATCGCCTATTACAGTAAAAGAGCGGATATTGGTCAAATTCACCGCTGAGGACTGGACTGATAATACGGAAGAAGTACTGGTATTGTCTAAAACCGATCATGAGCTAGACCTGACCGAATTGCTATATGAATATATCAATTTGGCAGTTCCTTTGTTTGCTAAGTGTAGTGACCAAGGAAAAGATATTACCTGTGATCCGATTATGTTAGCGCATATATCAACTGAGCAACAGAAGGAAGAGCAAGTAAAAGAAGAGAACATTGACCCACGTTGGGCCGCATTAAGAAATATTAAAAATAACTAAAACAGAAATACGAGATGGCACATCCAAAGCGTAAGACTTCTAAATCAAGAAGAGACAAGAGAAGAACACATTATAAAGCAGACAGACCTAGCTTAAGCATTTGTAAAGAAACTGGTGCAGTTCATTTACCACACCGTGCATACACTGTAGATGGTAATTTGTACTACAACGGTAAATTGATCATTGAAAATACGGCTGTTGTCTAACTTAGATCTTTCAAAACATAAAACATCCCAAAACGAGTATAATTTTCAAATTATACTTTAATTTGGGATGTTTTTTGCGTATTATTGACTTGAAAAATAATCACGAATGAAGATTGGTTTAGATATTTTAGGTGGCGATTATGCCCCTAATGCAACAATATTAGGTGCGATAGAAGCTCAGCAACTCTTGACAAAAGATCAAAAACTTGTTCTTTTTGGTGATGAGGATGAGACTAGATCGCTTATTGAAAAAGCTGGGGGTAATCCTTCGGACTTTGAATATATACACGCACCTGAAAACATTAGTATGGGTGAACACCCTACTAAAGCGATTACACAAAAACCCAACTCTAGTATAGCCAAAGGCTTTGAATTACTAAAAAACGGTGAAATTGATTCTTTTGCTTCTGCTGGTAACACCGGAGCAATGCTTGTCGGATCTATTTTTAGTGTAAAAACGGTACCCGGCGTACTAAGACCTGCTATAACGACAATTGTACCCAAACTGAAATCCGGTTTTGGATTACTACTTGATGTCGGAGCTAATGCGGACTGTAAACCCGAAATGCTTAATCAATTTGCAATTTTGGGAAGTTTGTATTCGCAACATATGTTTGGTATTTCTTCTCCGAAGGTTGGTTTATTAAACATCGGTGAAGAAGAAGAAAAAGGAAATATCCTAACCACAACCACCTATCCCCTTTTAAAAAATAACGAACGCATTAATTTCATCGGAAATGCCGAAGGCCGCGATCTGTTTTCAGATATTGCCGACGTGTATGTTTGTGATGGTTTTACAGGGAATGTTGTTTTAAAGCTAGCAGAATCATTTTACGTAGTAACATTGAAAAAAGGATTTAAAGATGAGTTCTTTGATCGATTCAACTACGAGCAGTATGGAGGTAGTCCTGTTTTAGGAGTTAATGCTCCTGTTATAATAGGCCATGGAATATCAACTCCTCAGGCTATTAAAAATATGGTTTTACAATCTAGAGATATGATCCAGTCAGATTTTATTGACAAAATCAGATCTGCTTTTAATTAAATTTTATGTCAAAAATTCATGCTGCGATTACAGCAGTTGGTGGATATGTACCTGATTATATCCTCACAAATAAAGAGCTGGAAACTATGGTTGAAACCAATGACGAGTGGATTGTATCTCGTACAGGTATCAAAGAACGTAGAATCTTAAAAGGAGAAGGTAAAGCTACTTCGGACCTTGCTGTACCTGCGGTGCAACAATTATTAGAAAAAAGAGGAATTACTGCAAAAGATATTGATTTGATCATCTTCTGTACAAGTACTCCAGATATGCTTTTTCCTGCCACAGCTAATATCTTAGCCGATAAAATTGGGGCTACAAATGCTTGGGGATATGATTTACAAGCGGCATGTTCAGGTTTTCTTTTTGGCTTGACAACTGGTGTCCAATTTATTGAATCGGGTAAACATACAAAAGTATTGGTTGTCGGTGCCGATAAAATGTCTTCAGTAGTCAACTATCAAGATCGTAATACGTGTATTTTATTTGGAGATGGTTGTGGTGTAGTGCTACTGGAACCTAACACTGATGGCAATGGTATTCAAGATGCAATCTTGAAAACGGATGGTTCAGGTGGTCAATATTTAAATATCAAAGGTGGCGGTTCTCTAAATCCGGCATCCCATGCTACTGTGGACGCTGGTTTACACTATGCTTATCAAGAGGGAAAAACGGTATTTAAATTTGCTGTTACCAATATGGCTAATGTAGCAGCCGAGATTATGGAGAAAAATAATCTTCAAGCTTCGGATATCGCTTATTTAGTACCGCATCAAGCAAATAAACGTATTATCGATGCAACAGCAGAACGTGCTGGACTACCGGAAGAAAAAGTAATGATTAATATTCAGAAATATGGTAACACCACAAGTGCCACTATTCCTTTATGTTTATGGGAATGGGAAAGTAAACTGAAAAAAGGTGATAACCTGATTTTAGCAGCTTTTGGGGGTGGATTTACTTGGGGATCTGTATACTTAAAATGGGCTTACTAAGTACAAATATTATTTTGTAGCTTTGAAGGCTGTTTTAAGAATTTTAAAAATTAACACTAAAATATTTAACCTGCATAACTATGGGTATGGACATTAAACAAATTCAAGACTTGATTAAATTCGTTTCAAAATCAGGTGTGAATGAAGTAGCAATCGAAGAAAAAGATTTCAAAATTACGATAAAAACAAATCAGGAGCCTACATATGTAACCGCTTCGGTTCCAGTTGCAGCAGCACCAGTGGCAGCAGCTCCTCAACCGACTGCAGTTGCTCCAGCAGCGGCAACTCCTGCAGTAGTTTCTGAAGAAGCTAATTTTATCACGATTAAATCGCCAATGATCGGAACTTTTTACCGTTCTGCGGGACCTGGTAAACCGACATTTGCTAATGTTGGCGACGAAATTAACAATGGTAATGTATTGTGTATCATTGAAGCGATGAAATTATTCAATGAAATTGAATCTGAAGTTTCAGGTAAAATTGTTAAAATCTTGGTAGAAGATGCTCAACCAGTTGAGTTCGATCAACCATTATTCTTGGTAGATCCTAGATAAACAATCGTCAATATTTTTATTGTCGATCAACATGAGCGCACAGGTACTGTGCACTCATACCTCAAAACTTACAGAAAATACAATGTTTAAAAAAATATTAATAGCTAATAGAGGAGAAATCGCTTTACGTATCATCCGCACATGTCGCGAAATGGGTATCAAAAGTGTAGCTGTTTATTCAACAGCTGATAAAGATAGTTTACACGTTCGTTTTGCGGATGAAGCTGTTTGTATCGGTCCTCCTGCCAGTAAAGATTCTTACTTAAACATCCCAAATATTATCTCAGCTGCAGAATTAACAAATGCAGATGCGATTCATCCTGGATATGGTTTCTTAGCAGAAAATGCGAGATTTTCTTCAATATGTGCACAGTATGGTATCAAATTTATTGGTCCCACTGCAGAGCAGATTGAAAAAATGGGCGATAAATCACAAGCAAAAGATACAATGAAACAAGCTGGCGTACCTACGGTACCTGGTTCTGATGGTCTTTTGAGCTCATTGCAAGAAGGTGTTAAACTTGCTAAAGAAATCGGATACCCGGTTATCATTAAGGCTACGGCTGGTGGTGGCGGTAAAGGTATGCGCATTATTTGGAAAGAAGAAGAATTTGAACATGCTTGGGATTCTGCACGTCAGGAATCTGCTGCAGCCTTCGGTAACGACGGTATGTATCTGGAGAAATATGTAGAAGAACCAAGACATATCGAAATTCAGGTAGTAGGTGATCAATACGGTACAGTATGTCACTTATCTGAAAGAGATTGTTCTATTCAACGTCGTCACCAAAAGTTATTGGAAGAAGCTCCTTCACCTTTTATTACGCCAGAATTACGTCAGAAAATGGGCGAAGCGGCTATCAAAGGTGCTAAAGCTGTTAACTATGAAGGTGCTGGTACAGTAGAGTTTTTAGTTGATAAAAACCGTAACTTCTACTTCATGGAAATGAATACACGTATTCAGGTTGAGCATCCAGTAACAGAGGAAGTCATTAATTTTGATTTAATCAAAGAACAAATCAAAGTTGCTGCCGGTATCCCTATTTCAGGTAAAAACTACGAGCCGACCATGCACGCGATCGAATGCCGTATCAATGCTGAAGATCCATTTAATAACTTCCGCCCATCACCAGGAAAGATTACTAATTTCCATTCACCAGGTGGTCACGGTGTACGTATCGATACACATGTATATGCGGGTTACACGATTCCTCCATATTACGATTCGATGATTGCTAAAGTAATCTGTGTTGCGCAAACACGTGAAGAAGCTATCTCAACAATGGAAAGAGCTTTAAGTGAATTTGTTATCGAAGGTATTAAAACAACAATACCTCTTCATTTACGTTTAATGCGCGATCCTAACTTCAGAGCTGGTAACTTTACTACGAAGTTTATGGAAACTTTTGACCTTTCAGAAGATAATGTATAATAAAATTATCTTTACATAGATAAAAAATACCATTCTTTTCAATAAGAATGGTATTTTTGTTTACAAACAATTTTTATGAGTACTACAGAACGGAAAAGCCTAGTCGAATCTATAAAAGATAAAGGAAAAAATTTAGAAGCAGAAATGTCATTCTTTGATCATCTCGAAGTACTGAGATGGCATTTGGTTCGTTCGGTGATTGCAATTTGTATTTTCGCAGGTTTATCATTCACTTTCTATGATTTCGTATTTAACGAAATCATTATGGGGCCAAAAAGTCTTAATTTCTGGACATATAGAATGATGTGTCTTGTTGGTAACAAGTTTAATATCGATGGATTCTGTGTCGAACATATTCCTTTCAATATTATCAATACTGAACTAGCGGGACAGTTTATGTTGCAAATCAACTCTTGTTTGCTCATGTCTTTACTATTGGGTTTCCCTTACATCTTATTTGAAATCTGGCTTTTTATCAAACCAGCTTTAACAGATATTGAACGAAGATCTGCTCGAGGATTTGTTTTTTATGCTACCCTATTGTTTGTATTAGGAGTATTATTTGGTTATTATGTAGTCGTTCCGTTATCTGTTAACTTCTTAGCCAATATTTCATTAAGTATCGAAATTACGAATCAGATTACCATTGACTCTTACCTTTCAACGATCGCTACATTATCGTTAGGCTGTGGTATTGTGTTCTTATTACCAATTCTGATCTTTATCTTATCAAAATTAGGTATTATGACTCCAGAGTTTATGCGTGCAAGCAGAAGATATGCAACGGTTATTATCCTTGTTGTGGCAGCGATTATTACTCCTACAGCGGATGTCATCACCATGTTGACGGTAGCTACCCCAATGTTCCTTTTATACGAAATTAGTATCTTAGTATCAGCGAAAGTTAAAAAACAAAAATTAGCACAAGAAAAAAACAATATATAATGAGTACTGTAAAGACAATTGCAATAGGAAGTGACCATGCAGGTTTTGAATACAAAACGGCTATCGTAGCTTTATTAAAAGAATTAGGTTACGAAGTAAAAGATTTCGGACCATATAATACGGATTCTGTTGATTATCCAGATTATGCTCATCCGGTTGCAAGTGAAGTGGAAGAAGAAAAAGCAACATTAGGTGTATTGATATGCGGTAGCGCAAATGGTGTGGCAATTACAGCAAACAAACATCAAGGGATCCGCGCTTCAATAGCGTGGTTAGAAGAAATTGCAGCATTGGCACGTCAACATAATGATGCTAACATTGTGTGTATTCCAGCAAGATTTATTGATCTTGATCTTGCAAAATCAATCGTTAAAACATTTGTAACGACAGATTTTGAAGGTGGTAGACATGCTACACGTGTTGGTAAAATTGCCTGTGGTTGTTAATTTTAACATAATTTAATAGACGGAGAAAAGGTATATATATACTTTTTCTCCGTTTTTTTTGTTCTATTTGTTCTAAATGAAAAAACAATGAAAAAATTATTCAGTTTAATTTGTCTTATTTCGTCCATTTACAGCTGTGCAGTTGCACAAAATCCAGCTGCAAAATATGCTGATCTGATTACTGAAGAGTCTTCCAGAAAGCATCTTACTATCCTAGCATCTGCAGATCTTGAGGGACGTGGCACAGGTCAAAAAGGTGGTCGTTTGGCTACTGAATACATTGCAAATGAATTTAAAAAATTAGGATTAACACCACCTGTTGCAGGTAAATATTTTCAACCGGTAAGTTTACTAAAAAACAGTTATCAGGTTAAGAGCTTTAAAATTGGAGGCCGTCCTTTTGTCAATGGACAAGATCTACTGGCGTTAGGTAATAATGAGTTGAAATCAATCGACGATAAAGAGATTATTTTTATCGGTTACGGTATTGATGACCCCAAATATTCTGATATCAAAGGAATTGATTTGCAAGACAAAATTGTGATGCTGATCAATAACAAAGAACCTGTTGATGCAAAAGGGAATTCTGTGATCACTGGAACGACAAAATTATCGGAATGGTCCACCGTGCGCAATAAAAAGATTAGAGAGGTGCTAAAACATAAGCCTAAACTTATTCTTGCATACACTGAGGATCTCGGTACATGGCTGGAAAGTGCAGGAGATCGTGCAACCGAAGGACGCTTTAATTTAGCTCAGGATCAAACAGCTCCTGAAACTAATCCAATGCCTATTGTTGTCAATATCACCGATCATGTTGCTAACTATATCCTGAATCAGGGAAAAACAAGTCTTGCAAATATTACATCAAAAATCAATCAGAGTCAAAAGCCTCAATCTTTTGCTATCAATACAAGTTTTAATGCACAATTGGGTATGGTGGCTGAACAATTCACGGATCCTAATGTACTGGGCTTGCTTGAAGGGTCTGATCTGAAAGATGAAATAATTGTTATAGGTGGCCATTATGATCACGACGGCAAAAGTTCAAATGGCACTATCTTTCCTGGAGCTGATGATAATGCTTCAGGAACTACTGCTGTTCTTGAGTTAGCGAAAGCATTTAGTCAGGCTAAAGCTGAGGGCAAAGGTCCTCGGAGAAGTATCTTGTTTATCACATATGCTGCAGAAGAAAAGGGTTTATTAGGGTCTAAGTATTATACCGAAAACCCGGTCTTCCCTCTTGAAAATACCGTTACTTGTATCAATATTGATATGATAGGACGCATTGACGATAAGCATTTAAATGGAAATCACAACTATATTCATTCCATTGGAGCAGATAAATTAAGCTCTGAATTAGCAAGAATCAATAAGGAAGCAAATGATAAATCCAGCAAACTGGAATTAGACTTCATGTACGATAATCCAAAAGATCCAATGCGTCTTTATTACCGATCTGATCATTATAATTTTGCCAGTAAAGGTATTCCTTCAATTTTTTACTTCTCAGGTTTACATCCGCATTATCACACGCCTGAAGATACTGTTGATAAAATAGATTTCCCGATTATGGTCAAAAGAGAAAAATTTATTTTTCAAACGGCTTGGGATGTTGCCAATAGTGCTACAAAACCTGCTGTAGATAGCAAGAAGGATTAAAAATTAGTTGCGTAAGATTTTTAAAGTGGTTCTCCTGAATAAGGAAACCACTTTTTTTTATGTGCTTATTGCACCTAATTAAACGAGTAAAACTGCTTCCTATTTTGATAACCGATCCAACTGATTAAATCGGATAAACAATTTCATGCAGCATAAAACAAAGTGAATGTGTTAAAAATAAGTTAATTAAAAATCGATATATAAAAAAGTAATTATCTTAGCGAGCAATAAACCAACCATTCCTAAAAAGTCAATTATGAAGCTATATGTATTAAGCTTGCTATTTTTATGCATTAATTTTGCCTATTCCCAAAACTCAGGAAGTTTGAAAGGGACTGTTATTGATCATACAAATAAACCGCTTGAAAAAGCAACAGTTTCCATTCTTATGCAACAGGATTCTTCGGTACTCTCCTATTCTCTGACAAATGATAAAGGAGAATTCAACCTCGTTAAACTGCCTGCAAATAAAAATCTGATCTTATATATCTCGCACGTCAATAGCAGCAACTATCATCAGGACATTCTTTTAAATCCTGACGAAAAAAAGCAATTAGATTCGATTAAACTGGGGGGAAAACTATTGGACGAGGTCGTCATTTCTGTTGCACCACCTGTGCGCATGAATAAAGATACATTAGAATATAACACTGATTTTTTTAAGACTAGACCGAACGCCAATGCTGAAGAACTTTTAAAACAGTTGCCTGGTCTACAAATTAATATGGATGGTACTATTTATTATGAAGGTAAAGAAGTTTCTCAGGTAAAAGTAAATGGTAAAGATTTTTTTGCCAGCGATCTGCGAATTGCTACACGCAATCTAGATGCTTCCTTAATTAAAACGGTACAGGTATACCGCGATAAAGGCGAATCAAAAAAAACAGTGGAGGATGAAGAAAAATTACCTATTACCATCAATCTGAAATTCAAAAAAGATTTTCTGAAAGCAAGTTTTGGTAAATTATATGGCAGTGTCGGAACTCGGGACCGCTATGAAGCTGGTGGTCTGTTCAATACTTTTCAAGATACTTTGCAATTGAGTTTAATCGGATTTGGTAATAATATCAATCGAGAAAGTTTTGATTACAATGAACTTAATCAACACGGTGGATTAGGAAGAGCTGAAAATTATGGTTTTAATGACTTTGGTGGCAGAAATTATAATGGCAAAGCAAATGATATTGCCGGTGGCTTTAACCTCAATAATGATTGGGGAAAGAAAACAAAACTAAACCTCATGTACATGTTAAAGTACAAAAATGAAGAAGGCCAAAACCAAGGAAGTCAAACCTCGCTGTATGATAATGTTAAGCAATTTGGCGAAAACGAATATAATAGCTATCGGAAGTCGCTTGCGCACAATATCAATACGCTTTTCAGACACCGAATGGATACAACAGCATACGTCGAGTTTACACCTAAGCTTTCAATTACCAATAATGATGGTAAAACTGATAGCTGGATGAATACCTATACCGAAGACAAAAAAATAAATAACAGCAAAAGCAATAACACATCAGATGGGTATAATATTAATTACGATCATAATTTCCACATTGAAAAACAATTAAGTAAGAAACATCTTGTATCTCTAAAAAATACCATCAATATTAGAAATGATAAATCAGAAGAAATTGGCAATCAATTAACAGAGATATTCCAGAACCCGATCCCAAATACTAGTCTATGGGAAAACAGAACGAATCGAGAGAAATCCAGCAGTATCAAAACTTTTGCTGGGTATAATAATACCAGTATCGAAAAACTAAATTTTGATTTCTATATTTCTTATAATACTTCGAGTAGCAGACCTACACAAAGTTTATTCTATAACAGAGATAATACAGGAACTATCCATGGTGAGCAGTTTGAAAACAGCTATAGTTTTAAATCACAGGAATATGTGACTGCCATGAAATTTTACTGGAAACCTTTCAAAAAATTAGCGGTAAACTTCGGTACAGCATATGCAGTTAAGGATAATCAATTTGATTTATTCAAAATCAATAAACGAAAAACAACTTCGAATGGTTACTGGCTACCTAATATCAATATTCGCTATAAAGATTTTGATCTTTCTTGGTCAAAAGATTTAGAATCACCTGCAACATATCAGATCCAAAGTATTAGGGATACACTAAATCCTCTGATGACGCGACTGTCAGCTTTTTTCTATGAGAATAAACTGCAACAAAGTACGCGCTTTTCATTCAATAAATACACACAAAAATACCAACTGGGATTTAGTTCCGGTGTAAACTATAAAGATAAAAGTGAGGGTCATAGAAGTTGGCGTAATGTGACAAATGGACATTATACCATACAGGCATTTCAAGCAGGATCAACGACTAATTATAATGGCTATTTATATGGTAGATATAATTTTAAAGCTGGTAACGATTGGGTATTTTATATATCCCAAAACAGTAGCTTATATACCTACCAATATTATTCTTCGATCAATGATGTGGACAATAAATTAACTAACCTCGGTATCAATCTAACACAGGAATTTTCTGTAACTTGGAAAAATCTAATCGGTCTAACGCCTAAATATACCTACAGCTGGAACAAGGCTCAGAATTCGGTTAAAAACAATCCCGATTTTATTGCTACCGCTAATAGAACACACAATGTTGGCGTTGGATTAAATATAAATCCTATAAAAGGTTTTTCTTTAGAGACCTCCTATTCACTAGAGAATAGGGCAAGTGGCCTAAGTGGAAGAGACAATTATCATATACTGAACTCTTCTATTTATTACACGTTGAAAAATAATTCCCAGATCAAATTAACGGGTTTTGACATTTTAAATCAAAACAGACAGAACTACTGGGGTACCAGTGGCAATACAACCTATTTTCAAAACACGGTTACTTTAAGACAGTACTTTTTGTTAGGATATATTTATAAATTTAAAGTAACAAAACTGAAAAATTAAACAAACAGGCTTCACAATTGTTGAAACTATAGCAACTAAAATAATATGGCATTTGAAGATTACTATAAAGTACTTGGCATAAGCAAAACGGCATCTGTTGATGATGTAAAAAAAGCTTATCGAAAATTAGCCCGCAAATATCATCCCGATCTCAATCCTAATGATGAGGCTGCAAAACAGAAGTTTCAAGAGATTAATGAAGCCAATGAGGTATTATCCGATCCGGAAAAACGTAAGAAATATGATCAATATGGTGAAAACTGGCAGCGAGGAGAGGAATATGAGCGGTCTCAACAGCAGTACCGACAGTCGAATGAAAATCCTTTCGGAGGTTCGCAGGGCTATACAGGAAATTTTGATGATGGACAATTTTCAGATTTTTTCGAACAAATGTTTGGTAACCGCTCCGGGGGCGGAAGAAGAAATAACTTTCGTGGACAAGATTTCAATGCTGAATTGGAGTTAACACAACAACAAGCTTATACGACTCATGCACAAACCTTTACGATTAATGGTAAGAACATCCGAATCAACATACAGGCGGGTGTAGAAGATGGTCAGAAAATTAAACTTAAAGGCCTTGGTAGTGAAGGTGTAAACGGAGGGCCAAAAGGAGATCTTTATATTACTTTTCACATCATCGCTGATCCAAAGTTTAAACGTCAGGGTAATGACCTTTATACAACATTAGATATCGATCTGTATACCGCTATTTTAGGCGGGGATGCCATCATTGATACATATGGCGGTAAAATAAAACTTAAAATTCAACCTGAAACACAAAATAATGCCAAAGTTAGGTTAAAAGGAAAAGGTTTTCCTGTCTATAAAAAAGATGGTGAATTTGGAGATCTATATGTCAGTATGAACGTGATGATACCAACCAATTTAACCGACAAAGAAAAAGAACTATTCAAACAGTTGGCCGATTTAAAGAAATAATCCTATGGAAAGGACCCTAATTAAATTATCTGATTACTGCTATTCAAGGAAAGCGGAGATTACTTTTATAGAAACTTTAAATGAGTATGGTCTTCTCCATATTATCATCCAACAGGAAGAAAAATATATTGAAGAGGAGCAGCTTCGCGATCTGGAAAGATTTTCGGACTGGTACTATGAGTTAGATGTAAATCCTGCTGGTATTGAGGTGGCACATCATCTCATTCAGAAAGTGGAAGCATTACAAAGTGAATTACAGCGCATAAAAAATCAGCTTAAAGCTTTGGAATCATAATTCAAAGCTTTAAGCTGATTTCTACAATATGGTATTAATAATCTAAGTCTTTATCAACTGTTATTGTATCTTTCCAAATCACATTATGCCGTAAATCTGTTAATTCAATTCTATAAGCACCTTTACAAACTACAAACGAACCATATGATTGTCCTGGTTTAACAAGCCGGTAAATAATCAAATGGTTTTTTCCTTCAATGGTATTGGCAGAAAAACCCTTCATTAAAGTATAATTTTCCTTTTGTATATATTGATCAGGAATACGGTAATCAAAATGCCCCCTGCTGCTATCATCAGGACATAGAATTTCGGTACGACTTGGCGTAAAAATATAATGCTGTCTATACATAGAAGCATTTGATATCGCCAGATCTTCAATGTGATCAAAATTCTTAAAGTACTTTTCGGGGATAATGTAAATCAAACTGACATACTCTTCTCTTCCCAATTGCTGCTTAAAGGGAACCATAGCATGATAAATAACTTGTTTGTTTAAGGTCGTAGTTCGATAATAGTATTTCCCTTCTGCTGTCCTTTTAATTTCGAATCCATCTCTTGACAACAATTCTTTTGTATTTTTAAACCGCTCATCCGATTTGTTATTGATTAAGCTGATCAATCTAAATGTCGTATCTCCAAGACTTTTCCCATTGAACAACACCGTATACTTCGTTGCATCATAACCTAATTTCTTTATAATCTTCTGATCGTCATGTGAAAGATGAACAGTTTGTAGTCCTGTTTTCGTCTTTTCATCATAATTTGAGAAATTTTCACCGACATATACAGACAGATTTCGTTCGACATTAACAAAATACTCATCACCATCAACAATAAAACCTTTTGGAGTGAATTGATAAGCTGATCGACAAGACGTTAATAAGAATAGTCCAAATAAAATATAAAAAGCTTTCATAACATTATTCAAAAAAGGCGCCATTGCATAAAACGTTATTTAATTATTGGGCAGCTGTATTTAATCGGATAGGCATTGTGTAAGCAACCCTTACATGCTGTCCATTTTGTATCGCAGGTTTCCATTTTTCAGGATAATTCTTCAAAACATTCACAGCCTCCTGTCCAGTTCCGTACTTTAAATCTCTTTTTATATCAAAGTTAGATAGGCTACCATCTTTTTCAACGATGAATGATACTTCTACGACACCGTTAATATTATTTTCTAAGGCCTCCTTTGGAAAATTGTAATTTTCTCCCACATAATTCATAAAATCACGCATCCCCCTTGGTGGCGCTGGTTTAACTTCAACCGCGGAAAATATAACCGTATTTTCCTCTGGTTTCTTGGGTTCCGGAAAACGAACTTCATCAGGAGACGATTTAATAGGTTTCTTCTTTGGCACTTCATCTTTTGTTACTTTCGGTGGTGGGAAACGAACGACATCCTCCGAAGATTTAACAGACTTCTTCTTTGGTACTTCATCCTTCGTAATTATAGGTGGCGGAAATCTAATAATATTTTCTGTAGATCCGTCTGAAGAGGTCTCCTTATTGCTTTTAGATTTTGCAGGTCCAAAGCTACCTGCCGCTAATTTCACCGGAAGTGAGTAGGATGACCGAACGGCTTTACCATTTTGAATCGCAGGTTTCCATTTTTTTCCATTTTTCACGAGATTCTGAATCATCGCCCCAGCACCAAATCCAATATCATTCTTAGTTTTAACATTTGTAATACGGCCGTCCTTTTCTACTACAAAAGCAATCTCAACAGTACCATTAATTCCATTTTCAAGCATCTCTTGAGAGTACTTAAAATTTTGACGTATATACTTTTGATAAGCCTGCATACCTCCTGAAGGTTGTGCTAGCACTTCTGGATTACTAAGAATCTTTTCCTGTTGTACACCTTCTGGTTCGATATCCATCAGTTTAGTTACTGCCTCCGATACTACTGGTAATTTCACATCGATCACTTTATCAATCAGTTCAGTTTTTGCGTCAACGGTATTGTTTAATACGAGTCCCACCAAACCTACTAAACCAGCAATTGGAATAATCAACATATATTTCCACTGGTTTGATTTCTTTGATTTATTTTGAAATAACATCATAATTCTCTTTTTTAAAATGGACTCTGTGGCAAAGCCATGTGATAACACATCTGTCGATACCCGGAGCGCATTTGCAATTAATAATTCTGCATAAGATGCTTTATCTTTTGCAGCACAAAGTTGATCAGCAATACATTCATGCTGAAATTTCAATTCTCTGATATAAAAAAAGAATACAGGATTAAACCAATTAAAAACTCGAACAATCTCTAAAAAAAGAATATCATAAGAATGCCCTTGCTGTACATGAACTAATTCATGACGGTGGATGATTTCATTTTCTTTCACTTCCTCACCGATATAAACAAAATTCAAAAAAGAAAATGAGTCGCTGCCATCAGCTTTATGAAACCTACGGTATAGCTTATACAATCGAATTAGTAAAAACGAAGTAGCAACGATGATTGAGACCCAATAAACGAGTTCAACATTCGAATGCAGTTGCCAAAATTGCTGTTTACCCACGATTTCAATTTCAGGTATACTAAATTCTGTTAATTCCAGCGAAATAGCAGGAATTAACGTAGTCTTATAATCCATTTCAGATAGATCTACAAATTGTATTGCTGGTAATGTAAAAGATAATAATACAGCAACCAATAAATAGATCCGATTTCCTTGGAAAAATGTGAGTTTTCTCAGGACTAAATGATAAAGTAAATAGCATATGACGAGGCTTGTGTTTGCTAAAATCAGATAAGCTATCATAATTCAGGTGTTAAGTGATTGAAATCTTTAAATTTTCTTTTGTTTGGCAATCATCTCTAATAATTCGTTGACTTCGCCGAGATCAAGTTTATTCTCTTCAAGAAAATAAGATAACATGCTGCTCGCTGAATTATCAAAATAATTATTTAAAAGTTTCCCTGTAATCAGTTTCTTATACTCTTCTTTTGTAATCTTAGGGATATATCGATGACTTTTCCCATAAGATTCGTGCACTAAGAAACCCTTGGTTTCTAAAATCCGCACTATGGTCGAGACTGTATTGTAAGCTGGTTTGGGCTCTGGTAAACGATCTATCACTTCTTTAACAAAGGCTCCATCCATTTCCCAAAGCTCATGCATGATTTGCTCTTCAGCTTTTGTAAGTTCTTTAATTTCGTTCATAACTCTATTTATTAAAATGGCACGTCTGCCGATAATCGATTATATAACAAGTATAAAACTAAAAACCTAGTTATCAAACTAATTTTTTAGTTTACAACATATTGCACTGATATACAATGAATTAAAATTAACAATAAAGTTACATTGTCATATTGTAAGAGACTATTGCTAAATTGAATCATTTGGGATAACTGTAATTTAGGTTCATTAAATTCCTATAAATACTGAAGAATTACCTTCAATATTTACAGGAATATACTAGCATAGGCCTAAGTGGCTATATTTTAAATTTGAGTTTTAAGCTTGAATGATTTTTAATAGCCATTATTCAGCACTCCAACGTCGGTTACTCTTCTTTTCTGATTGTTTCGCCTTTCTATCTAGCCTATCTAAAACTTTCCGATAAGGTATTTTTGTTTTTTTCCGTGCTTTTACGGGTGTCAATGTCGTTTTGATAATATGTAAAAATCGTTCGATTGCAATTTCTTTGTTTTTCAATTGAGAACGATCTGTATCACATTCTAATTGAAAGATACCATCTTTATTGATACGGTTACTTAATGTTTCCATAATGAGACTCTTCATATCCTCATCAACGCATGTACTGGCCAAAACTGGCCATTGTAACAGGACCTTAGTTGAAACTTTATTGACATTTTGTCCCCCTGCTCCACCCGAACGTGCAAATTTAAAGGTTAATTCTCTTAATAATAATTCTTTATTTACCATTGTTACTTCTTTCCAACTTATCTATTTTATTGATTAGATCTTTTATGATATCTAACTGGAACTGCTGCATCTCGATGAGCTCCTGTTCTTTATGAATCAATAAATGATCTATCTTTTCATGTAAAGTACGTATTTCCAACTCTGCTTTAAGATTGACCATATAATCATTCTGCGCTCTTTTACGGTCTTTATCCTCTTGTCTGTTTTGACTCATCATAATAACGGGAGCCTGTAAAGCAGCAATACAGGATAACAACAAATTGAGCAATATAAATGGATATGGGTCAAATCCTTTGTTACTCAACCAATACATATTTAACACAATCCAACAAACTAAAAATCCTAAAAAGGATAAAATGAATGTCCAGCTCCCTCCAAAGCCAGCAACTCTATCTGCAATACGTTCCCCAAAAGAATCTGCAACTTCCTCTTGGTCAATAGATGCGCTAATCATCTGATTATTATTCATACTCTCAATCACCAGCTGATCTAAACGTGTAAGCTCTCCCAGCTCATTTTTCAAGATAGTTGAGATATACTTTTCTTTATATCCATCCAGTTCGCTAGCGGCAATGAGAGATTCTTTTGAAAATTCTGGAAAATCCTCCTTGACAAGATCAAAAATAGAAGTTCTTAATGTAGATCCCAACACTTTACTGGTAATGGGAAATGTCTTTCCAGATATACTGCTTACAAAAGTCTTCATAATAAGTTTAGTTAATATATAACAAGATAATTTATTTCCAGCAATAAACCAGCAATACCGATTCATAATACCTGAAAATAGTCCTTCACAAATTATTGCATTCGTGTGATTGGCTGTTTTACAAATTAATCTTTAATTTGCAGTAAATAAATAAGCATTATGAAAATAGGGATTGTATGTTATCCAACATTCGGCGGTAGTGGCGTCGTAGCAACAGAACTTGGAAAGGCTTTAGCTACGCATGGACATCAGGTTCACTTCATCACTTACCGGCAACCTGCCCGCTTGGATTTTTTTTCGGAAAATCTATTTTATCACGAAGTTGCTGTTTCACAATATCCTCTTTTTGATTTCTTGCCATACGAATCTGCCTTAGCAAGTAAACTTGTTGATGTTGTTCGTTTTGAAAAACTAGACGTCATCCACGTTCACTACGCCATTCCACATGCTTCAGCTGCTTTTATGGCTAAACAAATCTTATTAACTTACGGCATCAATATCCCTGTTGTAACGACATTACATGGCACTGATATTACTTTAGTTGGTAAAGATAAAAGCTTTAGCCCTGTCGTTACTTTTTCAATTAATCAGTCTGATGGTGTAACAACCGTATCACAGAGTTTAAAGGATCAAACGCTTACTTATTTTGATATTAAGCGAGACATTCAAGTTATTCCTAATTTCATTGATCTGGAACGCTTTAGTATAAAAGACCGTTCTCATTTTAAACGAGCTATTGCTCCTGGAAATGAACGCATTTTGATTCATACCTCCAACTTTCGAAAAGTTAAAAATACCGGAGATGTGATTCGCATATTTCAAAAAGTAAATGAACATATCCCCAGTAAACTATTAATGGTTGGTGATGGACCAGAACGGACGAATGCTGAAGAATTATGTCGTGATCTTGGTGTATGTCAAGATGTTCGCTTTCTGGGTAAACAAGATGCTGTTGAAGAAATTCTATCCGTATCCGATCTTTTCTTAATGCCATCAAGTTCTGAAAGTTTTGGTCTAGCCGCTTTGGAAGCAATGGCCTGTAAAGTTCCTGTTATTTCAACCAATACGGGAGGTTTACCAGAACTGAATGTTAATGGAGAAACAGGATTCTTAAGTGATATTGGTGATGTTGATGAAATGGCGAAAAATGCAATCTATATTTTAGAGGATAATGATCGCCTAGAAAAGTTTAAAGATGCTGCATTAGAGCGAGCTAAAACATTCCAGCTTAGTAATATTATGCCCCAATACGAGGAATATTATAGGCAGGTGATAGAAAAAGTTAAAAATTCCTAATAAATATGACATTCGTCCTTATCGGATGAAAAAAAAATTTTATCTTTGGCCTTTGGAGAATTTCCAAAAAAACAATTATGAAATACAAACGTATCCTATTAAAACTTAGCGGCGAATCCTTAATGGGAGATCAAAGCTATGGCATTGACATCAAGAGAGTTGCACAATATGCAAAAGACATCAAAGAGTTACATACTCAAGGCTTAGAAATTGCTATTGTTATTGGTGGAGGTAATATCTATAGAGGTTTAAGTGCAGAACAGTCTGGTATGGACCGTGTACAAGCGGATTATATGGGCATGTTAGCAACGGTTATCAATAGTATGGCGTTGCAAGATGGTCTTGAAAAAGTAGGTTTGAAAACCCGTTTGTTGACAGCTATTAAGATGGAGCAGATCTGTGAGCCTTTTATTCGCAGAAGAGCTGTGCGTCACCTTGAAAAAGGTCGTATTGTTATCTTTGGAGCCGGAACGGGTAACCCATATTTTACGACGGACACCGCAGCTTCACTTCGTGCGATTGAAATTAATGCAGATGCAGTTTTAAAAGGTACTCGTGTTGATGGTATTTATACTGCAGACCCTGAAAAAGATCCTTCAGCTACACGTTTTGATGAAATTTCATTTACAGAAGTGTATCAAAGAGGTTTGAATGTAATGGATATGACAGCATTTACACTGTGTCAAGAAAACAACTTACCAATTATTGTGTTCGATATGAACAAGCCTGGTAACTTGTCTAAATTAGCCAACGGAGAGCCGGTAGGTACTATCGTACGCTAATCATAAAAAAGAAAAAAACGATATTAAGATATGAATGAATTGATTTCACTTGAATTGGACGATTGTAAGGAGAATATGTCCAAAGCTGTTTCTTTTACAGAATCAGAATTAACAAAAATTCGTGCCGGAAAAGCTTCACCATCTATGTTAGATGGCATTTCGGTTGATTATTATGGATCTCCAACTCCGTTGGCTCAAGTTAGTAATATTAATACAACTGACGCACGTACTATTGTTATCCAACCATGGGAAAAACAATTGATCAATGCTATTGAAAAAGCTATCACAGATGCTAACTTAGGTGTTAACCCACAAAATGATGGTATTGTGATCCGTTTGGTAATTCCTGCTTTAACAGAAGAAAGAAGACGTGATTTAGTAAGAAAGGCAAAAGAAGAAACTGAAAAAGGTCGTGTTGTTGTTCGTAATATCCGCAAAGAAACAAATGAGTCTTTGAAAAAATTGAAAAATGACGGTGCTTCTGAAGACGAAATAAAAGTTGGTGAAGCTGAAGTTCAGAAATTGACTGATTTATACATTGCAAAAGTTGATAAATTAGCAGAATTAAAAGAAAAAGATATCATGACGGTATAATTTTCTTTTCTGAGAATATTAAAATGGGGATGTATGCTATACATCCCCATTTTTTATTTTATAATAATGGTTTTCTTTAAAATTAGTTGTAACTTAATCCTTAAACTAAACTACAAACAAATTAAACAGTATGAATAATTCACGCCGTCAATTTATCAAAAAAGCTGGTCTTGGACTTTCTGCAGCATATTTCCTACCACAGCTCCTTTCTTGTGAAAGTAAGAAACCAGGTATTGATTCACCTTTTGCTAATATAGGTGTACAACTATATTCGATTCGAGATCTGATGACTGCAAACCCGACCGATTCTTTACAGCAGGTTTCTAAAATAGGTTATAAGCATGTTGAAACATATGGAATAGATACTGTAGCAAAAAGTTTTTGGGGTTTAGATTATAAAAGTTTAAAAAAAGTATTAGACGATAACGGCCTAAAATCGCATAGCGGTCATTACGATATGTCAAAATACTTCAGCCGAAACCATCAAGATAAAGAGGATCTAAATATCTATTTTGATGCGGCAAAAGAGTTAGGACAAGAATATGTTATCGCTCCTGTCTCTCCAATGTTTGATATTTCTGCCTTAAAGAAGGATGATTTTCTTTACATAGCTGAACAGCTAAATAAAGCGGGTGAAGCCGCTAAGAAACATGGTTTAAAGGTTGCTTTCCATAATCATTTCTGGGAATTTAGAGATTTAGGAAATGGCACCAAAGGGGAAGAAGTATTGTTGGCTTTTACAGAGCCCGACCTTGTTGATTTTGAACTTGATTTATACTGGGCAGAAAAGGCAGGAATTAACCCTGTCAGTTTATTTGAAAAATTTCCGAACCGATTCAAACTATGGCATATCAAGGATATGGATAAAGCATTTACAAAAACTATTGTTGGACCTGAATTTGACAAATTAGACTTTGGCGCAATTTCAAAAGAGGTAAAATATACAGAAGTTGGAACTGGCCATATTGATTTTATTGCTATCGCACAGGCAAAAGCAAAAGCTGGTTTAAAATATGCTTTTGTTGAACAAGATGATATCTATCTACCTAATAAATTTGAGAGCTTAAAGAAAAGCTACGATTACGTAGAACAGCATTTAGCTAAAATATAATTATAAAAATAAAGGGGGCTTAAGCCCCCTTTATTTTTATAATTATATTCACACTTAAAAAGTCATTTTTTCAACTTCTTCAGCTGTTTCAATCACTTTTGCAGCTAATTCAGTTTTAAAAGCGATGATATTTTTTTCGATTTCTTTATCTTGTGTTCCTATTATCTGCGCGGCAAGGATACCTGCATTTTTCGCTGCATTCAATGCCACTGTCGCTACAGGAATACCATTTGGCATCTGTAAGATCGATAATACCGAATCCCATCCATCAATTGAATTAGATGACTTTACCGGAACTCCGATAACAGGCAGATGCGTAATTGATGCTACCATACCTGGTAAATGTGCTGCTCCACCTGCACCTGCAATAATAACTTTCAAACCTCTTTTCGCCGCATCTTGCGCATAATCAAACATTCGTTGCGGCGTACGATGTGCGGAAACAATCGTTACTTCGAAAGGAACTCCCAATGTTTTTAATACATCTACTGCATCTTGCATTACAGGTAAGTCTGATTTACTTCCCATAATAATTCCAACTAAAACCTGGTTCAATGTTGACATATATTTTTAAGCTTTTACTTTTAAAATTTCTTGTACTTTTCTAGCATTACTGATGGCTAATTCACGGTCGTCATTGATAATACACACGTGTCCCATCTTACGGAAAGGTTTAGTGAATTTTTTGCCATACAAGTGTACATATACACCTTCCATAGCCAGAATCTCTTCTACACCCTCGTATTTAGCTAATCCTTCATAACCTTCTTCACCAAGAAGATTTATCATCACTGCATTAGAACGGCAACGTGTATCGCCTAATGGCAAATTAAAGATCGCTCTCAAATGTTGTGCAAATTGAGAAACATAGTTCCCTTCTATCGTTTGATGACCACTATTATGTGTACGTGGCGCAAGTTCATTGACTAATATCTCACCGTCTTTTGTTAAGAACATCTCAACAGCTAGAAGCCCGACAATCTGTAAGTCATTGGCAATCTTCTTGGCTAATTCTTCTGCTCGTTGCTGAATATCGAAACCATATGTTGAAGGTGCTATTAAAAACTCCACCAGGTTAGCTTCGGGATTAAACTCCATTTCTACCATTGGAAAAGTTGCAACATCACCATCATCATTTCGTGCGACTATAACAGCTATTTCTTTTTCGAAATCAACCCATTCTTCAATTAAAGAGGGTTCATCAAAAGCAGTTTCTAAATCATCAACTGTGTTTATCTTCTTCACTCCCTTACCATCATAACCATCTTTACGTAGTTTTTGAATATAAGGAATAGTCAAATTTGTATTTTTAAGATTCTCTTTGGTAGAGATCAGCTGAAATGCCGAAGTTGGAATATCATTTTGTTTAAAAAACTGCTTTTGCAATCCTTTATCTTGTATAAGACGAATGATACGCGATTGTGGATAGACAAGTACACCTTCTTCTTCCAATTTTTCTAAGGCGTCCACATTTACCTTTTCGATCTCAATGGTAATCATATCAAGATCTTTTCCAAAATTGTATACAGTTTCAAAATCGCTCAGAGAGCCACATTCAAAACGATTGCATAATTTACGGCAAGGAGCATTCTTATCTGGATCAAGAATGTGAACATTAACGTTATAATTAATGGCCTCTTGAATCAACATACGGCCCAATTGACCACCGCCAAGAACACCTAATTGCAAATCACCATAAAAATCTTTTCCCATGTCTATTTTTCTATTTCTATTCTATTAAGCTTTTTGGTTAAACAACTGTTCTCCCAATAAACTTTCTTTTTCAATTTTCTTTTGTAGTTCTAAAAATGCGCCAATCAATGCTTCTGGTCTCGGAGGACAGCCTTGCACATATACATCCACCGGTATAACGCGATCAACTCCCTTTACAACATGATATCCATGTTGCCAATATGGCCCTCCACAATTTGAACATGATCCCATCGAAATCACATATTTTGGTTCTGGCATCTGTTCATATAGCTTCCGAATACGATCGGCCATTTTAAAGGTTACCGTCCCTGCTATAATCATCACATCCGACTGTCTAGGTGAAGGACGAGGAAAAACCCCTAATCGATCGAGATCATAATTGGCAGCCATGGCTCCCATCATCTCGATGGCACAGCAGGCTATACCAAAACTAATCGGCCACATCGATGATAGTCTTGCCCAATTCAGGAGATCGTCCAATTTGGCTACAATAACACCATTATTCTGTATTTGACTTTCTAAACTCATGATGTTGCTCCTGGTTTTTTGAATCTGGGTTTAAAAGCTATTTTTGCGGCTACAGGCGTTTCTTCATTAGCTTTTTCTGCAGTTGTTTTATCGTCTAACTGCGCTGTATACGCCCTTAAGGGATAAGTTGCTTGATTAAGACCATCATAAGCATTACTTGGAATACTTACATTGACCTTTGGTCGTTGATGTATCGGCTTTACCCACTCGAGATCGCCCTTTACCCACACAAAAATCAACCCTATAATAAGTATACCTACAAATAATGCCATTTCAATCAGAGTAAACCAACCCCATCTTCCATCGGCGGCAATGTATTCGGCCTGCCCAAATACAGTAGCCCAAGGAAATATGAAAATGAGCTCTACATCAAAAAGTAAAAATATAAGTGCAATAACATAAAATCTTGGGTTAAATTGAACCCAAGAAGAGCCTACTGCGTCTTCACCACATTCATAAGTACTTAATTTTTGAGGAGTAGGTTTATTTACAGAAAGCATTCTTCCTGCCATAATGGTCATCGCAACTAAAAATATGCCTACCAAAATTATGATAAGTATCTTTCCGTATTCCGATAATTGCCCGGGGTCATCCATTGTTTTACAAAGTTAAAAAATAATTCTATTACAATCAGAACTAAGTCTAAAATACAAAAAAATAAATACGAATTGTCAAAAGATATCAGAGAATCCATGCCCTTATAGCTCATTTATTTCATCTTTGATAACTCTATGACAATAGGCCAGCTGCAACGCCCCATTTACAATCGAACTGGCATTTTTTATATCTCTAAAAAAATACCCTAAAAATTATGCATTTTTAGGGTATTAAAGGATATAAAAAATAATTTCTATCTTATTTCCCTGGCATTTTAGGCATGCTTTTCATTAATTTCGCTGCCATTGCCGGGTTTGACATCTGTTTCATCACTTTTCGCATATCGCCAAACTGCTTCATTAACTTATTCACTTCATTGATATCCGTACCTGAACCTTTGGCAATACGAGAACGTCTTTTTTGATCGATCGCATCTGGATTTTCTCTTTCAAATGGAGTCATTGAATCAATAATTGCTTCAATTGGCTTGAATGCATTATCATCTACTTCAATATCTTTCATCGCTTTACCGACTCCAGGAATCATACCCATCAAATCTTTCATGTTACCCATTTTTTTGATTTGCTGAATCTGCGATTTAAAATCGTTGAAGTCAAATTTATTTTTGCGAATTTTCTTTTGAAGCTCTGCGGCTTCTTTTTCATCAAATTGTTGTTGTGCTCTTTCTACTAAAGAGACAACGTCACCCATACCCAAAATACGGGAAGCCATACGATCCGGATAAAACACATCTAATGCATCCATCTTCTCGCCTGTACCGATAAATTTGATTGGTTTGTTTACAACAGATTTAATTGATAATGCGGCACCACCACGAGTATCCCCATCTAGTTTTGTTAATACTACACCTGTAAAATCCAAACGGTCATTGAATGTTTTAGCTGTATTCACAGCATCTTGACCAGTCATCGAATCTACAACAAAGAGAATTTCATGCGGTTGAGTAGCTTCTTTTACGGCAGTAATCTCCACCATTAAAGGCTCATCAATAGCCAAACGACCTGCAGTATCAATGATCACTACATTATGTCCACTTCTTTTTGCCTCCTCTACTCCTGCTTTTGCAATAGCGATTGGATCTGTAGAATTACGGTCTACATAAACCGGAACACCTACTTGTCCTGCCAATACTTCCAATTGGTCAATTGCCGCAGGACGATACACATCACCAGCTACTAATAAAGGCTTTTTACCTTTTTTATCTTTTAAGTATAAAGCTAATTTCCCTGAGAATGTTGTTTTACCAGCACCATTTAATCCGGCGATTAATATAACAGTCGGATTTTTAGAAGCTTCTAATTCAGTAACAGAGCCTCCCATTAACGCTGTCAACTCATCATTCATGATTTTGGTCAACAATTGGCCGGGTGAGATACTTGTTAATACATTTTCACCTAACGCTTTTTGTTTAACATCATCTGTAAATGTCTTTGCAGTTTTATAATTCACATCGGCATCTAATAATGCCTTACGAATTTCTTTCATCGTTTCTGCAACGTTGATCTCGGTAATACTGCCTTGGCCTTTTAAAACCTTAAAGGCTCTATCTAATTTATCCTGTAAGTTCTGAAACATGATAATTGTAAGTCTATGCTATTATAAAAAGCAAAGTTAAAAAAATAGTCGGAAGCTGAAGCATATAGAATTCAATTCCAAGGATTAATACATAAAAAAAGCGAATATTTATAAAAACATTCGCTTTTTTGTGCTTTTAAGTATCCGTAAAGCCCTTAATCTCTTCTTCCGAATAGTAGGGAAGCATAATATAATAGGGTAACCAAAGCACTTAATGCTGCTACTACATATGTCATTGCAGCCCATTTTAATGCATCTTTCACACCTTCATCTTCTGTCGAACTGTAAGTAACACCATTATTGCTTAACCAGGCTTTCGCGCGATTTGATGCATCAAATTCTACCGGAAGCGTCACGAAACTAAAAATTGTTGTAATTGCTAATGCTGCAACTCCTATTGCTAGAACAATATAGTTCTGTGAAAAGGCCATCAATATAACACCCAACATCAAAACCCAAGATGTCAATTTTGAAGCGAAGCTCACCATGGGTACCATGGCAGATCTAAATCCTAACCATTTATATGCCGTAGCATGTTGCACAGCATGACCACATTCGTGAGCAGAAACTGCCGCTGCGGCAATACTTCTTCCACTGTAAACTTCAGGGCTTAGATTTACTGTTTTATCTGCTGGATTATAGTGGTCACCTAAACGATCAGGGATCGAAACGACCTTCACATCATAAATACCATTATCATGAAGCATTTTTTGTGCAATCTCTGCCCCTGTCAATCCACTCGTTAAAGGAATTTCAGAATATTTTTTAAACTTATTTTTAAATCGGGTTTGAACGATCAGGCTTATAACCATGATCCCTATAAATAAAATCCAATACATAATATTTTCTCTGTTTTAGTAGTTACTTATCAAAATACATTCCACCTTGTCATAACAGACAAAATTTCACATACTAATGTACTAAAATCATTCATTAATACATAAAAGAACAATAAGTGAAACAAAAATATGACATTATTACATAGAAAGTCAAAAAACAAAAGGGATGCCCTCATCGGTTCATCCCTTTTAAATAGTAGTATATAGTGTGATACTAACCGATCTGCAACATCAGACTTTGGCCTTCGATCATCTTACGAAGGTTGGCTAATGCATACCGCATACGTCCCAATGCAGTATTGATACTCACTTCAGTGATATCAGCTATATCTTTAAAGCTCATATCGCAAAAATGTCTCATAATCAATACCTCTTTTTGATCATCAGGAAGTTTTTGAATCATTTTCTTCAAATCGATATCACGCTGTTCTCTTAACATTTTTGATTCCACATTTTCATCACTGAAATCCAATACATCGAAAATATCAAAACCTTCTGTATTGACAATACTCGGAGCTCTTTTCTCTTTTCTAAAATGATCGATAATCATATTATGGGCAATGCGCATAACCCAGGGCAAGAATTTACCCTCGTCATTATATTTCCCTCCTTTTAATGTATTGATTACTTTTATAAAAGTTTCCTGAAAAATATCTTCTGCAAGATATTCATCTTTTACTTTCATATAAATGGATGTGTATATTTTTGATTTATAACGTTCTAACAAAGCTGCTAACGCTGTTTCTTTACCATCTAAATATATATGGATTAATTCTTGATCCGTCTTTTTATTTAAAATACTCATACTTCACCTATTTTTAGCAGTTACCAAATTAATTTTAATTACAACCTGTTTAAAAAGTAGATGTCTGTCGTATAGTATTTCGTTTATATAGTGATCAATTTTCGTATACTCAAAACAAGAGAAAATTATCGAGTAATCAAATTATTACAATGGAATTTAAGACTTTTTAACATTTGCACAAAAAAAGTGCCCTGATTTTAAATCAAGGGCACTTATTATGTTATGATATGTTAACGTACTGCTTATTTATAAAGAGGGAAACCTGCCATCATCTCTTTTACCTTAGCGTGGATTTTAGCAAGTTCTGATTCGTTTGATGCATTTACGATAGCTGCATCAATTAATTCACCGATTTGTACAATCTCTGTTTCCTTGATACCGCGAGTTGTAATGGCTGCTGTACCAAAACGAACACCTGAAGTAACAAAAGGAGAACGAGAATCAAAAGGAACCATATTTTTGTTAGTTGTGATACCCGCTTTTCCTAAAACTGCCTCTGCTTCTTTACCAGAAATATCTTTATTACGTAAGTCAACCAACATTAAATGATTGTCTGTACCGCCAGAAATAATTTTGTAATCTCTTTCTACGAAGAACTGTGCTAAAGCCGCTGCGTTTTTCTTTACTTGAACAATATACTCCATATATTCGTCAGAAAGAGCTTCACCGTAAGCAATAGCTTTAGCAGCGATAGTATGCTCCAAAGGTCCACCTTGTGTACCTGGGAATACTGCTAAATCTAACAACTGTGTAATAGTTCTTGTTTCTCCTTTTGGTGTTTTTGCACCCCAAGTGTTTTCGAAATCTTTACCTACCATGATCATACCGCCACGTGGCCCACGAAGTGTTTTATGGGTAGTAGTTGTTACGATATGACAATGTGGAAGTGGATCATTCAACAATCCTCTTGCGATAAGTCCTGCTGGGTGAGAAATATCCGCTAAAACCAAAGCTCCAATTTCATCAGCAACTTTACGGATACGCGCATAATCCCAATCACGAGAATAAGCAGAAGCACCACAAATAATCATTTTTGGTTTTTCACGAAGTGCTGTTTCTTCTAATTGTTCATAGTCAATTAGTCCTGTATCTTCTTTTACACCATAAAACAAAGGTTGGTAAATTTTACCTGAAAGATTTGCTGGAGAACCGTGTGTTAAGTGACCACCATGCGATAAATCAAGACCTAGTATTTTATCACCTGGTTTAATTGTTGCTAAAAAAACTGCTGCGTTGGCCTGTGCTCCTGAATGTGGTTGTACGTTTACCCATTCTGCACCGAATAATTGCTTAGCACGGTTGATGGCAATAGTCTCAATTTCATCGACTACCTCACAACCTCCATAGTAACGTTTTCCCGGTAAGCCTTCAGCATATTTATTTGTCAAAACTGAACCTGCAGCTTCCATAACTTGTTTTGAAACGAAGTTTTCTGATGCGATTAATTCGATACCCTCCTCTTGGCGTTTCAGCTCATCAGCTATCAAATTGAAAATGGCTTGATCTCTTTCCATTGTTTTAATCTAGTGTAAAATATGAATATTATGATTTTAGTCTACAAATATAGTATAATACTTAAAAAAGGCCTCAAAAAACAGGCTTTATTATTACGAAATTTCACAAAAACCCCTTATTTATTAAAATTCATTAAAATGAAAAATTCAAATATCTCCTGATTCTTTCCTGCATATGATGCACATAAAATCAATAAAAGAAAGTTGCTCATCCACAAATAAATATCAATATCAGGAATCCCATGACGATCAAATTGATGTTAATACATATTACTTTGTAACATGTTACGAACCGACCGATGTCCGATATTGGCAATCAATGTGTTTAATCAATGTCATAAATTAGAAGCAGTCCTATTTTCTATTAAAATTATGTAATTTTGTTTAAGTTGGTTAAAATATTATCACGATGAGTACAGAGACTATAACAGAAAAAGCTCCCTTGACATTAACTGAAGGAGCGATAAAGGAACTAAAAAAACTGAAGGATCAACAAGAAATTTCAGATGATTTTGGATTACGTATTGGTGTTGAAGGTGGCGGTTGTTCTGGGATGAGCTATATTTTAGGATTCGACCAGAAAAAAGATGGTGATAGCGAATACAGTATTTCGGGAATTAGGGTATTTATGAACAAAGCACATGGTTTATATTTAGCTGGGATGGAAGTTGATTTTAGAAACGGTTTAGATGCACGTGGTTTTACCTTCAACAATCCAAATGCTTCCAGCACTTGTGGTTGCGGAAGTTCTTTCTCTGCATAAAGAATTAAAAATATACAGACAAAGCCCAATATTCAGTGAATATTGGGCTTTTTTTATTTATGAATCCTATTGATATGATCACTCCTTCAAGTTGAAATATCACTTTTTAGATTGATTATGCTATACAACCTGATGTTAAAGGTTGTATTTACCTTAAAAGGGTTGTTTTTTAGCTTTTACCTTTCAGCTTAATTGATTAAATTAGCGACCTTTAGAAAAAGAATACGAGACACTGATGTATAAAGAATATAAGCAGCTTAATTTGCCGGAAATAGGCAAAGAAATATTGACCCGTTGGGAACAGGAAAAAATATTCGAAAAAAGTATCACAAACCGTCCAGGAAATAAAACGTACACCTTCTATGAAGGTCCTCCTTCTGCCAACGGTATGCCTGGTATTCACCATGTAATGGGGCGCGCAATCAAAGATATCTTCTGTCGTTATAAAACTTTAAAAGGATTTCAAGTAAAACGTAAGGGCGGATGGGATACGCACGGCCTTCCAATTGAACTTGCTGTTGAAAAAAAACTTGGCATTACTAAAGAAGATATTGGAAAGAAAATATCTGTTGAAGAGTACAATGATGCCTGCCGTACAGAGGTAATGAAATATACTGATGTATGGAATGATTTAACTATAAAAATGGGGTATTGGGTAGATCTTGAAAACCCTTATATTACCTATGAAAATGAATATATTGAAACACTTTGGTACATCTTAAAAGAATTTTATAAAAAGGGGCTTTTATACAAAGGGTATACCATACAGCCTTATTCACCTGCGGCGGGAACAGGATTGAGCTCACATGAACTAAATCAACCTGGTACTTACAAAGATGTAAAGGATACGACAATTGTCGCACAATTTAGATTAATCAAAAATCAATTGCATCCAGCAATTGCCACTTTAGTGGAAGATGACTCTGAAGATGTTGCTTTCATTGCTTGGACAACTACGCCTTGGACATTACCTTCCAATACGGCACTGGTCGTTGGTAAAAAAATAAACTATGTAAAAATTAAAACTTTTAATCAATATACAGGGACACCGGTTTCGGTTATATTGGCTAAAGATTTAATCCCTAAACATTTTAAAACTGAAGGAAAAGACGCATCGTTTCAAGATTATAATTTAGGTGATAAGGTTATTCCTTGGGAAGTCGCGGCAACTTTTACGGGCGAAGAGCTTGTTGGTTTACGCTATGAGCAGTTGATGCCTTATATCACGTCAGATGAACTACAGGAAAAAGCTTTCCGTGTAATCCCTGGAGATTTTGTAACCACAGAAGATGGTACAGGTATCGTGCATGCTGCACCAACATACGGCGCAGATGACTTTAGAGTAGCTAAAGAGCAAGGTGTACCGGGAATCTTGATCAAAGATGAAAATAGCAAAGAGGTACCTACTGTGGATCGTACAGGTCGATTTGTTAAGGAAATCACTGACTTTGCAGGTCGTTTTGTTAAAGAGGAATATTATTCAGATGCTGAACGTGCCGATAAAGATTTCCGACCTACAGATGTGCTTATCGCCATAAAATTGAAAGAAGACAACAAAGCTTTTGATGTTAAAAAATACGAGCATACTTACCCACACTGCTGGCGTACAGACAAACCTGTTCTCTACTATCCATTGGATAGCTGGTTTGTTAAATCCACCGCTGTTAAAAATGATTTAGTTGCACTAAATAAAACCATTAACTGGAAGCCTGAAGCGACTGGTACTGGACGCTTTGGTAATTGGTTGGAAAATCTAGTTGACTGGAATCTATCACGCTCACGTTACTGGGGAACTCCCCTACCTATCTGGCGCTCTGAAGATGAGAATGAAGAAATCTGCGTTGGTTCTATGCCTGAATTAAAGGCTTTATTGGAAGCATCTCTGGTTTCTGATGTATTATCTGAAAAAGAAAAAGAAACCAACAAAGCATATTTGGATAAATTCGGAACTGAAAAACTTGATCTGCATCGTCCTTATGTAGACGATATTGTATTTGTATCGGATGCGGGTCAAAAATTATTCCGTGAACCTGATTTAATCGATGTTTGGTTTGATTCTGGTGCTATGCCTTACGCCCAGTGGGGTCTAGACTATGAAAAACTTGCAAAAGGAGAAGCACTTCCATTTAAAGAAGGTTATAAAGAAGCATTTCCGGCAGACTTCATTGCGGAGGGAGTTGATCAGACACGGGGCTGGTTCTTCACACTTCATGCAATCTCAACGATGTTACAAAAATCGGTTGCATTCAAAAATGTCATTTCGAATGGATTGGTTTTAGATAAAAATGGTAATAAAATGTCTAAACGTCTTGGGAATGGGATTGATCCATTTACCATGTTAGATAAATATAGTGCTGATGCAACACGTTGGTACATGATCAGCAATGCTTCACCATGGGATAATTTAAAGTTCAATGAAGAGGGGCTGGATGAGGTACGTCGTAAGTTTTTCGGAACTTTATATAATACTTATGCATTTTTTGCTCTGTACGCTAACATTGATAAATTTAGTTATAGTGAAGCGGATATTGCTTTAGAAAACCGTCCTGAAATAGACCGTTGGGTAATATCACTATTGAACAGTTTAATTAAAGAAGTCGATGAATTTTATGCGGACTTCGAGCCCACAAAAGCGGCACGTGCCATCCAAAATTTTGTTGACGAGCATTTAAGTAACTGGTACGTTCGTCTTTGCCGCCGTCGTTTCTGGAAGGGAGAATATTCTGAAGATAAGATCTCTGCTTACCAAACTTTATTTACTTGTTTGGATACGATAGCGAAATTGATGTCTCCTATCTCGCCTTTCTTTTCAGACCAGTTGTATCTAGATTTGAACAACGCTACGGGTAGGGAAACTTTTGAATCCGTGCATTTAGCAAATTTCCCGAATTATCAGGAAAAATTGATCGACAAGGATCTGGAAGAGCGTATGTCATTGGCTCAAGATATTTCATCCCTTACCTTATCACTGCGCAAAAAAGTAGGCATCAATGTACGACAACCGTTAAACAAAATCTTACTTCCGGTACTGGATAATAGCTTCCAAGAACGTGTAGAAAAGGTAAAAGATTTGATACTTTCCGAAACGAATATTAAAGATATTCAATTCATTACGGACACGACAGGTATCATCAAGAAAAAAATTAAACCGAACTTTAAAGCTCTTGGCTCGAAAGTTGGTAAAGACATGAAGTTAGTGTCTGCAAAAATCAATGCACTTTCTACAGAAGAGCTTGCAAAATTGGAAAGCGATGGTGAAATTTTATTAGCCGATACACCTTATACAATTCAATTGAGCGATGTAGAAATTATAGCAGAAGATGTTGCTGGCTGGCAGGTCGCTAATTTAGCTAAATTAACCGTAGCCCTGGATATCCATATTTCTGAGGAATTAAAACAAGAAGGATTGTCAAGAGAGTTGGTTAACCGTATCCAAAACCTAAGGAAAGACAAAGGTTTTGAGGTTACTGACCGTATCCGTGTTTTAGTTAGCAAAGATGCTGATATTGAGAGCGCAACGAATGAAAATTTATCTTATATTTGTACCGAAATTCTAGCGGATTCATTGAGTTTCGAAGAATCACTAACTACCGGAGATAGCATTGATATTGACGGAAAGGAATTGAATGTTTTAATCGAAAAAATTTAAATTATGGCAACTAATAACGAAAAGACACGCTATAGCGATTCAGAGCTACAAGAATTTAAAAGCATTATCTTAGAAAAACTAAGAATTGCAAAAGAGGAACTTGCTGCCTTAACAGCCTCTCTAAATAATAGTGATGCAAACGGTACGGATGATACTGCTGGTACTTATAAAACTTTGGAAGATGGTTCTGCCACTTTAGAAAAAGAACAAACGAATCAGTTAGCTGCTCGCCAACGAAAATTCATCGACAACTTAGATGCGGCTTTAGTTCGTATTGAGAACAAAACTTATGGTATTTGTAGAGAAACGGGAAAATTGATCCAAAAGGAAAGATTGAAAGCTGTTCCTCACACTACGTTAAGTATCGAAGCTAAAAATAAACAGTATTAATATTTTTTAAATACAAAAACATAATGGTCTTTACCAAAAGTAAAGACCATTTTTACAACTATGAAAGGCTATACTAAACCAGTAATTCTGATTATTCTCGTTCTTTTAATTGACCAGATATCAAAAATATGGGTCAAATTAAATATGACCATTGGTCAAAGTTATGAGGTGATTGGTAAATTTGTACAAATCCATTTTATAGAGAATAATGGAATGGCCTATGGAATGGAATTTGGTGGCGAATTTGGGAAACTGATGCTAACACTTTTTCGTATTATCGCTGTCGGAGCAATCGGCTATGGCCTGCATTACATGGTTAAAAAGAAATATAATCGCGGATTTATTCTCAATATTGCCTTAATCTTTGCAGGAGCACTTGGAAATATTATCGACTCTACTTTTTATGGTATGATATTTAGTGAAAGCACCTGGTACGATAAAGCTTCATTATTTCCTGCAGATGGAGGATATGCAACGATTTTCCATGGAAAGGTCGTTGATATGCTCTATTTTCCACTGATTAATGGAACATTCCCATCCTGGCTCCCGATTTGGGGTGGTCAAGAATTTCTATTCTTCCGACCGGTATTCAATATTGCTGATTCTGCAATATCAGTAGGGGTTGTGCTGATTCTACTCTTCCAAAAGAAATATTTTAAAGAAGAGAAAGAAGAAAAAACAAGTATACATAGTGAAATCGTAGAAGATTAATAACGACTTCTAAAAAGTCTTGAATTTTCAAGGCTTTTTTTATGAACAACTACAAATGATAAAATTATATATTAAATGCACCCTTTTAACACTTTTCAGTGTTCTAAGTTTACAAGGAATTGCACAATACAGCAATCCTGAACTCGTAAAAAAACATATCAACTATCTCGCAAGTGATAAGATGAAAGGTCGCGGAACAGGAAGCAAAGAAGTATTCAAAGCGGCAGATTATATTGAAAAATATTTTAAAAAACTTAAACTTCAACCGTTAGGTGAAAAAGGATTCAGACAATCATTTGATGCTAAAGTATGGAAAGTTAAAGTGAGTGACAGCATTCGCAAAGCAGATAACATCATTGCATTTTTAGACAATGGCGCTCCACTTACTATTGTAATCGGGGCACATTATGACCATTTAGGAACTGGTCATCAAGGCAGTTCGAAAGATTCCCTGGGTGTTGGTAAAATACATAACGGAGCAGATGATAATGCTTCGGGCGTAGCCGGCTTACTGGAATTAGCACGTTATTATAGTACGAATAATTTAAAGGAAAGTTATAATTTTCTTTTTATCGCATTTGGTGCTGAAGAGTTAGGATTAATCGGATCAAAATATTTTACCGAACACCCAACTTTACCACTTGATAAAATAACAGGTATGTTAAACATGGATATGATCGGTAGGTTAAATCCTGAACAGGGTGTTGCTGTAATTGGATATGGGACAAGTAAAAAATGGCCGGAAATATTTAAGGGTATCACACCTAAAATTAAGTTTTATACAGGTCATGATGGTAATGGTGGTTCTGACCAGACCTCATTCTATAAGAAGAATATTCCAGTTCTATTTTTCCACACAGGAGGTCATCCTGATTATCATATGCCAACAGATGATCCAGAAAAAATCAACTATTCAGGACTTACTGGAATTATTGATTTCGAGGTCATGGTTATCAACAATATGTTAAAACAAAGTGAGAAACTCGAATTCCAATTCACAAATTAATGATGGTTACCAACAAAGTGTTAATAACTGGGTCAAATGGGTTTTTAGGACAAAAACTAATCGATCTACTTAGTAAAAACCTCAATTATGAAGTTTTTGCTATTTCCATGAATAAAAACGACAATCCGAATGTAGCGAATTATCATTTTCAACAATTGGATTTGATGAATTCGGATCTTTTAAACACCTATCTGTCAGAAGTTAAACCAAATTACATCATTCACACTGCTGCAATCACAAGTGTTGAAGGGTGCGAAGCTGATAAAGTGCTCTGTGAAAAGATGAACGTTGAGGTAGCGAAGCAATTGGCCGACTATTGTAAGCAGACAAATGGTTTTTTAGTACAGTTATCCACAGACTTTGTTTTTGATGGCCAAAATGGTCCATATAAAGAGGATGATTCAATCAATCCATTAAGTGAATATGGTAAAAGCAAATTACGTTCAGAACAAGTTATCCATAACTCTGGATGTGAATATGCGATCTTAAGAACTATATTGGTGTATGGAATAAATGCTAATCCAAACCGCTCTAATTTAGTGCTTTGGGCAAAAGAAAAACTTTCAAAAAATGAACCGATAAAAGTTGTGAAAGATCAGTGGCGCATGCCAACGTTTGTTGATGATTTAGCTGAAGCCTGTCTTTTAGCTATTGAGAAACGTGCAACAGGAGTTTTCCACATCAGTGGGGAGGAAATGTTTACAATTGCTGAAGCAGTCTATCAAATTGCAGATTTTTGGAACTTTGACAAATCCTTAATTTCAGAAATTACGGCGGCATCAATAGGTCAATCTGAAAACAGACCACAAAAAACAGGATTTATATTATCAAAAGCCAAGTCGATTTTGGGCTTTCAACCAACTCCTTTCAAAGCGAGTTTAGAAATAATCGATAAACAATACGGAATCTTCCGTTAATAATAAAAAAGAGATGAAGGAGAAATGTGCTAAAGAGTCTACTACGGTAATGAATGAATTAGTATTACCAAATGATACGAATACTTTTGGTAATTTAATGGGCGGTAGATTGTTGTATTGGATGGATATCTGTTCTGCAATGGCAGCGCAGAAACACTGTAATAGTCCAGTAGTAACCGTATCGGTCGATAACGTTTCATTCAAAAGGTCCATTCGACTAGGAGAAGTTGTGACCATTGAAGCAAAGGTAACGCGTGCTTTTAACACTTCAATTGAAGTAAGAATGGAAGTGTTTGCTCAAAATCTTCCATTGGGAACAAAAGAAAAATCAAATGAAGCCTATTATACATTCGTAGCGGTAGACGAACATGCCAAACCGCAGCCTATTCCGAAAGTAGTTCCTGAAACAGAATTGGAACATAGGCTTTACGATGAGGCAATGAGACGTCGTGAGTTACGCTTAATATTAAGTGGTAAGCTAGATCCAAGCAAAGCTACTGAATTAAAAAACCTTGTCAATTTATTTGATCACAAAGGCTAATTAAAAATGCCTCAGATGATGTATCTGAGGCATTTTTAATTTTAATTAGTGCAAACGCTATTATTCAGAGCCTAAAGCCACTATACGATCAAACTCTTCAGCCTTTAGTGGCATTACAGATAATCTTCCTTGACGTACTAATGCAACATCCTGTAAAAATTCATCTGCTTTGATCTGCTCTAACGTAACTGATTTCTTAAATGTTTCCACCGGAGCTAAATCTACGACTACCCATTTCGGATCTTCAGTTGTAGGGTCCTGATAGTATTCTTTTACAACTTTTGCAATACCCACCACTTCTTTTCCTTCATTGCTATGGTAAAATAAAACAAGATCACCCTCTTTCATTGCTTTAAGATTGTTACGGGCTTGATAATTACGTACACCATCCCAAAACGTCTGACCATCTTTATTAAATTGCTCCCAGCTGTATTTGAAAGGCTCAGATTTGACCAAAAAGTAATTCATATCGAAAAAATTAGTTTTGTTGTTCTAATACTTCCATTTTATCAGCAAAGTGAGCACAATAATCACGTAAATCTGCGATTACTTTCTCTGCCATAGGATCACCGCCTGAAGAACGTAGAAATGAATCTCCTAATGTCTGTAAGGTCTCATAGAAAAAACGTTTCATCTCATCATAAGGCATATCTTTAGTCCATAAATCGATACGCATTGAGTTTTTATATGCAGAATCCCATAATGCTAAAAACATGGCTTTGGCAGGAAGCTCATCAGAAGATTCACCATCATTAGAAGACCAAGTAATTTTGTCAGGCACATTTGCATCATCCAATTCAACCTGTAATTTTATTTCTGCTTTTTTCATTAGAATATGATTTGTTTTAATAATGAGTGTTAGCTTTTACTAATTATTAAGCTAGTTTCACTCGTTTTTTAAAGGCTATGAAGCTACTCTGAACATGTTGATTTCTCTATGATATGCTCAAGACTGTTTCATATTAATAATGCTTTTTACAAAAGGCTTACGCTATTTTTATAATAAGTGTTAAGATCGCGACTACCACTATAAAACCCAACTCATAGAGCCAAAGTTTTTTATTTTGTTTGACAATAATCCGGAAGAAAATATCCACCAATAGTAATACCACCATTAAGATCGACAGCGCAGTCATAGACAGTAATGGTTTTGTATCGGACATATCCTCTACAAAATACCAAGCTAGTAAGCATGCCGATACGATATTAATTGGTGTAAGTCTCACTATTTTGTTCTATAATTTCTTTTAGTAGAAGTTTTAGGACCTTGTTTATTAGACTTGAACCCCGATGCACGCTGTGATGCTTTTGCTTCTTTCTGCTTGATTGCAAATTTCTTTTCGTGGAACGCACCTTTAAAATCTGGATCTTCTTTTCGTTTTTGAATATCGATTTCTTTGGCAATAGCCTGGCGTTCGAAATATGGTGTTTCTTCGATAAAAACTTCACCTGGTAGTGGAGCAACATCAACAGACTGACGCATTAACTTTTCAATTTTTCTGAAATAATATTTTTCTGCATCATTGCAAAAAGTAATAGCATCACCAGAATTAAATGCACGGCCGGTACGTCCGATACGGTGTACGTAATCTTCTGTCACTATAGGAACTTCAAAGTTAATCACATGAGAAACATTGGAAACATCAAGACCACGTGCTGCTACATCAGTCGCCACTAATATTCGTATATTTCCTTCTTTAAAGGCATTAATAGAATTGATACGTGTATTTTGACCTTTATTAGCATGTATAACCCGTACTTGATCTTTGCCATATTTACGTTCTAAAAAAGCAAAAACATTATCCGCAACTGTTCTTGTTTTGCAAAAAACAATTAAACGATGAAATGATTCATCATCTTTCAGTAGATGTTGCAATAAATTGAGTTTTGTTTTTTGATTAGGAACGAAATAAACTCTCTGACTCACCGTCGAAGCTGGCGTTGCTTGCTCAGAAACTTCTATAACCGTTGGAAAAGCTAAGAAATCGCCAGCAATTTTCCGAACCAGCTCTCCCATTGTTGCGGAGAATAATAGATTTTGTCTTTTTCTAGGCACGACTTCCAAAATACGGTGCAATTTAGAAATGAATCCCATATCCATCATTTTATCGGCCTCATCCATCACCAAAAATTTCAATGATTTCACATTAATATGACCTTCTAAATATAAATCTAAAAAGCGCCCTGGTGTCGCGACAATTATGTCTACTCCTTTTTCAAGGTTTTCAATTTGGGTTTTAGGCCCCAAACCACCATATAAAACAACTGTACGTAAATCAAGATATTTTGAAAATGTCTGGATATTTTCCTCTATCTGCATAGCAAGTTCGCGGGTTGGCGATAAAATTAAAGCGCGTGCATCTTGACCTTGCGCATATTTCAATTTCATTAATATAGGTAAGACAAATGCAGCCGTCTTTCCAGTGCCTGTTTGCGCTACTCCCATGATATCTTGACCAGCTAGAATCGGTGTAATAGCTTTTTGTTGTATTTCTGTTGGAACCGAATAACCTGCTTCTTCAATTGCATTCAAAAGCTGCTTATTCAATTTAAAATTTTCAAATGTTTGCTGCATTTTACAAAGATAATGAAAAGCATCCACATGCTTATCTTATGCATTAAATGATTATCAGATTGACGTAAAACTGACATAACTGTTTCATTATTATTGTTAAAAAGATGCTTCATTGGTCGCATTTTGATTTAAAGCAGAATTAAACCACCTTTGTAGTAAATAACTAAACTTTTTTATCAAGTTTGTATGAAAAAATTATGGATCTTATTGCTGCTTATCACAGCAAGTATGACCACATTCGCAGATGAAGGAATGTGGTTCTTAATGCACTTGAAGCGACTTAATGAAGCTGATATGCAAAAGAAAGGATTGAAACTGACGGCTGAAGAAATCTACAGCATCAACAATTCAAGTTTAAAAGACGCGATCGTACAATTCAATGGTGGTTGTACTGCAGAAATTGTTTCTGATCAAGGCTTAGTATTCACAAATCACCACTGTGGATATGGTGCAATTGCAGAATTATCAACTCCTGAAAATGACCACTTAACAAATGGTTTCTGGGCAAAAACAAAATCTGAAGAATTAAAGCCAAAATCTTTATTCGTTCGCTTCTTTGTTCGTATGGATGATGTTTCAAAAAGAATTTTGTCATTAGTAAATGATAAAATGTCTGAATCTGAACGTCAAAAAATCATTAATCAGGAGATCGCTAAGATCGAAAAAGAAAATAGCGAAAACGGTAAATACATCGTCAATGTGAAATCATTTTACAATGGCAATGAATATTATTATTTCGTTTATCAAGATTTTAACGATGTCCGTTTAGTAGGAACTCCTCCTAACAGCATTGGTAAATTTGGTGGTGATACGGACAACTGGGAGTGGCCACGCCACACAGGAGACTTTTCTATCTTCCGTGTATATGGAGACAAGAATGGTAACCCAGCAGAATATGCTAAGGAAAATGTTCCTTTAAAACCAAAACACTTCTTACCGATCAGCTTAAAGGGTTTTAAAGAAGGTGATTTTGCTATGATATTGGGATACCCTGGTCGTACAAATCGTTGGATGCCTGCAGGGGGAATTGATCAAAATGTAAAGTTTGCTTACCCTGCTTGGGTAGAAGCATCAAAAACAGGAATGGATGCCATGAAAAAATACATGGACAAAGATCAAGCTGTTAAAATCAATTATGCTTCTAAATATTCTCAAGTAGCTAACTACTGGAAAAATCGCCAAGGAATGATCGACGCTTTAACGTTGCACAAAACTGCGGTGACAAAAGCTCAAGATGAGGCTAAATTTAACAAATGGGCTAATAAAAAAGAGAATAAAGCAGAATATGGTGATGTAATTGCTACGATTAACGCATATTATGCCGCTACGAATGAAAAAGCGCGTCATGACAACTATTTAAGTGGTATGATCCGTTCGAGTACATTAGCCGCTTTACCTTTTTCAATCGGAAATGGATTGGATTTATATGTAAAGTCTAATGAGGCGAAACGTAAAGAGTTATTACCAAAGTTGCAAGGAGCAATTGCTTCAAGTTATGAGAAGTTATACTTACCTCTAGAGGAAGATGTATTGATTGATGAATTGAACCTATATGCAAAAAAAGGTGGCAACATCGCTCCTTATGTTGCAGAACTAGCTGGTAAAAACAACAATGATCTAACATCATATATTCGTGAAGCTGTCAAAAATAGTATTTTTGCTTCCGAAGAAAGACTTAAAAACTTTTTAGACAATCCGACAGCGTTAGCGTTAGATAACGATCCATTGTACAAATTATCGACAGCATTATTAAATAAATACCGTGAGTCTTCGGCTTCAGATAAAGAAGCAACGGATAAATTCGAGGCTGCACACCGTAAATATGTTGCTGGCGTATTAGCATCTAATCCAAAAGGAAAATTCTATCCAGATGCAAATAGCACGTTACGTTTAACATACGGTTCTATTAAATCATTGCCTGCAGATAAACGTAATGATGCTGCACAAAACTTCTATACGACTTTGAAAGGCACTATTGCTAAGTACAAAAAAGGAGACGAAGAGTTTGATTTGCCTCAGAGATTGATTGATTTGCAAAACAATAAAGATTACGGTCGCTATGCAGATAAAGCTGGATACCTTCCAGTTAACTTTCTAAGTGACAATGATATAACAGGTGGAAATTCAGGTTCTCCTGTAATAAATGGAAATGGCGAACTAATTGGCTTGGCTTTTGATGGTAATATTGAAGCGATGGCAGGTGACGTTATTTTTGATCACAAATTGCAACGCACGATATCTGTAGATATTCGTTACGTTTTATTTGTAATTGACAAATTTGCTGGAGCTACCAATATCATTAGTGAATTAAAAATTGTAGAATAATCATATTTCACAATTTTTAACAGAAATTTTTCTGAAAAAATATTTTCTATTAAATTGGTTTTTGTATATTTATTGTGTTAATTAGAGTAATAAACAAGACCATAAAACTAAAATTATAATTATTAAAATGGAAAACTACGTAAAATTAAAAGAGTTAGTAGCATCAATCGAAGGAGATGCAGACAAATTTTTCAACAATGGTAACTCTGCTGCAGGTACTCGTGTACGCAAAGGATTACAAGACATTAAAACATTAGCACAAGAAATTCGTAATGAAGTTACTGCTAAGAAAAATGACGGTAAATAGTTCTTATTTATCTTAATCAAAATAAAAGGCGCTTTTAAAGCGCCTTTTATTTTGCTATTATTTTTTAATATTAAAAAGCCCTTAAATGTAATGTTTAAGGGCTTTTTAAATTATATACAACGTGGTTCTACAATTACAAAGTAGCTAATTGCATAATATATTTTACTGTATCTTTGTTCAACCATTGCGATATAGTGGATGTAAATTGATCAATCATTTGCTTACGGCTCATGGTTTTAGTTTTCTTATTTTCAAAAACCTTCTTATCCATCACAATAGTATTGCTCAATTCTACCTGCGTAGCAAAATAAGATACGTGTTGACTTGGTACCACGAGACCCAAAATCATACCCGGCAAGCCACTTATAGACTCAGGGCCTCCACTAACTGGAATTTCATTTGCATAGAACCCTATTACATAAGTTGAATCTGAAGTAAACCCATTTGCCCGTCGGCATGTATAACCTGCAATATCGCGGTACTCATCAGTAATACGCCATTGAATTTTTTTAACGGAGTCCTGAATGATAATTTTATCACCCATCATATCATTAAAACGTTTATAATCCTTCGTTGCTAAATTTGATAAAGTCTGCGCATCAAAGTCCAGAGCAAACATCATAATCAGTTGCTTTGCTTTCATATCCAATTCCTGTCCAGCGACCGGTTGAAATAGTGTTTCATTTCCATTGAATTTAAGGGTCTTCTTTAAGACAACATTCTCTGGAATATTTGGAAGCATCTGTTCAAACTGAGTTCTGGAATTACCATCAGCTTTGGCAATAAACTGTTTATTAACGATGTTCTTCATATACATCGTTTTATCAAACGAAATGGTACCGACCTTAGAAAAAAGTGTATACTGTGCTTTAGCAAGCGTACTACAACATAAGAGTATAAAAAGTATACCGTAATTTAGTATTTTCATGTGTTTCATCTTATAAAAACATTTTTGTAAAATCCCATGATAGCTTTAACATATAGTAACGTCTGATCGTATCATATCTTCTTTGCGTAAATACAGAGCTAGAGGCCGATCTGCTAAAGCCTTTATTTTGATTCAGGACATCATTAACTGTAAAATCTAAAATCAAAGACTCATTTTTCAAGAATTTCTTACTAACTCCTGGATGAAGTAAAAATTGATCAAACTTCTGGTCAAACGCTTTCGTTGCAGCCTCGTAAGTATAATCGTAGTTGGTATATACCTTAAGTGTTTTTGTAAAAAAGTATTCTACACTTCCAGAAGAACCGAATACAAAACCATTACTGTTTGTATTTTGCTGTAAGTTAGACTCCATAACACGGTATTGCGGACTTAAATTAATATTAAAGTTTAGCCCGGTTTTTGTATCACGGGTCAACGTGTAAGTAAAATTATAATTGGTTGTATTTACTTTATTCAGTTCACCATTGAAGAAATTATAATTTTCCGATGTTGACAATGATAATTGTGGCGAGTTACTCAATCCCAATTTTTTATTCAACTTAAAGTAATAACCGGACCAAAAATTAGCAGATAGATTAGTTTTTCCTATTATATTATTCCATTCGTAGGTATTTATACCATTCGCAGTAGTGATGTTCTGTGAAATAGGATCTTTTACAACATTTACGTTCCCTCCTACATATGCATAACTTCCTGTCAATAACTTAAATGTATTATAACCTAAGTTTATATTATGACTAAAAGATGGTTTCAAATTCTCATTCCCAATATAGCGATTCAATTGATCTGAGTTATCAAGTATCGGCTGGATTTGATTTAAAGCAGGTAGTTGATTACGTCCATTGTAATTAAACCACAACTGCTTACTTTTAGTAAATGAATAACCACCACCTAATGACGGATTATAAGTGAAGAAGTTTCTGGAAAACTGTTCTTTCGTATCGTTATTCCGTTGCTCTAAATCATCATTATTGAAACTATTCGTAAAATTTAATCTTAACTTTTCCGTTGTATAACCGAATGCCAGTTTATAATTACTGCTTGTTCTATTGAAATCATAATTATTACTAAAATCAGGATCTAGTACATCATATTTTCCAGATCCTTTATTAAAAGATTCCACCAAAGAAGAACTTTTATTACTTTCGATTCCCCCACCAATTGACATATTTAAGACTTTAGACAATGGTTCTGTATAGGTTAAAGATGCACGACTAGTCGTTACATTTTGTTCCCTCTTTTTCCGCTGATCTGTAGTATCAGTACTAACCTTATATTTACTTACTGTTGAAAAAAGTGTTCCTTCTCCAGTAGTTTCATCTTTCCTTGTCTCTCCACTAAATGTCAATGATCTTCCTTTTTTCTTAAATTTATGAGTAAACAACGCACTTAAATTAAATGCTTTAACCTTATTGTCCGCAACTTCTCTTGTATTTTCAGTTGTTACTGTATCCAATTTTTCAGAAAATTGGTACGCTTCGCGCTTATTATCAGACCAAAGGTTCTTTTGCGATGCTCCTCCACGAATTGTCAATGTATTTAAGGAGTCAAAGTTAAGATCGTATTTCAAATTTACACGATGTTGATCATTTTCCGTATCTACAGTTTTTACAGTACGGCTGTTGATAAGACCACTCATCAAGGTTTCATCTTGACCATCACTACTAATACGGCCATATTTATAATTGATATTTACGTTATGCTTGTTTTTATCAAATTTGTCTGAAAAGTTAATGCCTGAATTAATTGCTCTTGGGACACCAATTACACCTTGGCCAGAGAATGGATCAGTAAAACTTGACCAGGACATCGATCCATCGTCACCATAACTTACTCCGGAATCGCCCCCATATTTCTCTGCATCTTGCCAATTCATCGATGTAGTACCATTGTTACCAAATAGACCATAAGCTGATATTTTTTGCGAACCTTTAAACTTATTAATCATCAGCTGCCCCATGTAGTATTGATCTGTTCCACCACCTGCTAAAGCCTTACCAAACATGCCATTTTTGGCGCCATCTTTTAGTTTCACATTAATGGTTTGCTCTCGTTGACCATCATCAACCCCTGTACGCTCTGCTTGTTCTGATTTTTTTTCGTAGACCTGCACTTTATCAACCATGTCTGAACGTATGTTACGTGTCACTAATGTCGGATCATCGCCAAAGAATTCTTCACCGTCTACTAAAACCTTTTTCACAGTTTTACCTTGGGCAGTAATCTTTCCCGATGCATCAACCGTAATACCCGGCAATACTTTCAATAAATCTTCAACTTTAGCATTTTTTTCCACTTTAAAGCTACCTGCATCATACTCTGTAGTATCTCCTTTAATAGTGATCGGAATGCGACCTGTTACGATAACTTCTTGTAAAAGTTGCGCTGTACTTGTCAAACCAACCTTTAATGCTGAATAATCTTGATTTGGTAAAATTTCGGTATAATAGTCTCCATATTTGGGATAACTTACAATAAGTACTGCTTCACTTTGTACGGGTGTACTTAACGAAAAATTACCATTTTCATCAGATCTGGTAAAATCTAAAAGAATAGAGTCTTTGGCACTCAAAAGCATGACTGTTGCATTTGACAACTTCTGCTGATCTTTGGCATCACTAATTTTACCTTGAATTTTACTCTGAGCAAAGCAAAAGCTCACAAGCATCGGTAATAGCAACAGCAAATGGAAAATCGTTTTTCTTTTCATCTAAAAACTATAATTATCACTTTGGTTAATAAAACTGCACAAATATATTGTGTAGTTACCCCTATTAGATAGGCTTTCAATAGAAATGTTACAACTTTTTATAACTTTTTTTTAAATCCTTTAATTATGCCTCTAAAACCATAATTACCAAGGTGAAATTATAATGTTTTACCTATTTTTGTTTTAAATACATTCATACTATGCAAACTATACAAGAATATGTTGAGGCGAACAAACAACGATTTTTAGATGAGTTGTTTGATTTATTACGTCTTCCGTCAGTAAGTGCTGATCCAAAATTTAAAGGTGATATCGAAAAAACGGCAGAATTTGTAGCACAAAAGTTAAAGGAGGCTGGCGCAGATAATGTAGAAATCTGTCAAACAGCGGGTAATCCGATTGTATATGGAGAAAAGATTATCGATCCTGCTTTACCTACGGTATTAACCTATGGGCATTATGATGTGCAACCTGCTGATCCATATGAATTGTGGGATACGCCACCATTTGAGCCAACAGTACGTGATGGTAAAATTTACGCACGTGGTTCTGCTGATGATAAGGGACAATTCTATATGCATGTAAAAGCATTTGAATATATGATGAAAAATAATGCACTTGCGTGCAATATTAAATTCATGATCGAGGGAGAAGAAGAAGTTGGTTCTGCTAACCTTGGAACTTTTGTAAAAGAAAATAAGGAAAAATTAAAAGCTGACGTAATTGTTATTTCTGACACATCGATGATCAGTCTGGAAACTCCATCTTTAGAAACTGGATTAAGAGGATTATCTTATGTTGAAGTTGAAGTAACTGGTCCAAATAGAGATTTACACTCTGGTGTTTACGGGGGCGCAGTTGCAAACCCAGCTACAATCTTAGCAAAATTAATCGCATCTCTACATGATGAGAACAATCATATTGCCATTCCAGGATTTTATGATGATGTCGTCGAACTATCTCAGGAAGAACGCGATGAGCTCAATAAAGCGCCATTCGAAATCGAAGCATATAAAAAAGATTTAGGTGTTCAAGAGCTATGGGGAGAAGAAGGATATTCAACAATTGAACGTACAGGTACTCGCCCGACTTTAGAAGTGAACGGTATTTGGGGAGGTTATATTGGTGAAGGTGCAAAAACTGTACTTCCTTCGAAAGCATATGCCAAGATTTCGATGCGATTAGTTCCAAATCAAAATTCACAGCGCATTACAGACTTATTTAAAAAACATTTCGAAGCAATCGCTCCAAAAAATGTACAAGTCGAAGTTAAACCGCATCATGGTGGCGAACCGGTTGTAACTCCAACTGATAGTGTCGCTTACAAAGCTGCTGAGAAAGCATTAACGGACACATTTGGGATAAAACCTATCCCAACCCGCGGCGGAGGTTCAATTCCTATTGTAGCCTTATTTGAGGAAGTTTTAGGCTTAAAAACTGTCCTTCTTGGTTTCGGATTAAATAGTGACAACCTACATTCTCCGAACGAGAAATATGGTATTGAAAATTATCTTAAAGGTATTTCAACTATTCCTTTGTTTCATAAATATTATGCTGCATTAAGTAAATAACTACCTGCACAAAATACAGAAAGGGGTTCGCTAATTTGAACCCCTTTTTTATTATATTGCTCTCCTTACGAAAAGCTATCTTGTATAAAAATATTATTGAATGATTAAAATTCTGAAGAAACTGCATCGCTATTTTTATTTTGCCAGTGTTTTTATTGTATTCTGTTGTCTTTTTCCCATCATATGGCTATATGCAAGAAATGCATCCAAAAACTATAATCAAATCGCGTATCTCAGGAGATGGATGAGCCTCATCGGTTCATATGGTGCCGGTATTTTTTACCGCGTAAAGTTTGAAGAAAAAATTGACTGGTCCAAACCTTATATCCTCTGTGCCAACCATACTTCCGTTCTAGACATCACGGCGATGACTTTTATATCCCAGAAAGCTATTAGTTTTATTGGAAAAGCAGAGTTATTGAAAAACCCCGTAACACGCATATTTTTTAAAACAATTGATATCCCTGTAGATCGTAAGAGCAGAATGGCTTCTTTCAGATCTTTTAAAAAGGCTAATGAAATGCTTAAGGATGGAAAATCTCTTGCCATTTTTCCGGAAGGAAAAATTGATGAGCAGTATCCACCTACTATACATCCTTTTAAATCTGGTGCATTTCGTCTGGCAATTGAGAATAATATTCCAATAATACCGATTGTCATTGAAAATGCCTGGGAAATTTTATGGGATGACGGTCATAAATTAGGATCGCATCCAGGCATCGTAAAAGTGCAAGTATTTGCTCCGATTAATACAGATAATTATGATGAACAAAATGCTGCTGACTTAGAAAATTACGTTTACAATAAAATGCTTTCACATTGGAAATTGCAGAATAAATTGTAATTTGAGCACCAAATTTAAACAAGTTTGCTATGGCTTCCGCAACATTAATTGAAATTCAAGAGATCGCTCGACAATATACAATAGGAACAGAGACTATTCATGCGTTAAAATCTGTTTCTTTAAATATAAAGAAAGGTGAATTTGTAGCTTTAATGGGTCCATCTGGATCTGGAAAGTCAACATTAATGAATATTTTAGGTTGCTTAGACACTCCTAATTATGGTGATTATATTTTAAATGGCATCAATGTCAGTGATATGACAGATGATGAACTGGCTGAGGTTCGGAATAAGGAGATTGGATTTGTTTTTCAAACATTCAACCTTTTACCCAAAAGCACAGCATTGGAAAATGTTGCACTTCCATTAATTTATGCAGGGATTAAACAAAGTGTACGGGAGGAAAAAGCAACACAGGCTTTAAATAGTGTCGGATTAGGAAATCGTGTTGATCATCGTCCGAATGAGTTATCAGGTGGTCAACGCCAACGTGTAGCAGTTGCCCGTGCATTGATAAACAACCCATCCATTATTCTTGCGGATGAACCTACAGGAAATCTTGACACAAAGACTTCTATCGAAATCATGGGGCTTTTAGAAGAAATCCATTCTAAGGGAAATACCATCATATTGGTAACTCACGAGGAAGATATTGCACAGCATGCACATCGAATCGTCCGCATGAGAGATGGACTTATAGAAGCTGATTATCCAAATACAGATATCAAATCCGTTTCTCCAAGACTATCAGCATTAGAAGAAAAAGGTGATGATTTTGAAAATATTTAGAAAGACAAGCACAATGCCAGCATATTTTTTCAAACTGAATATCAATCACTTAAATTGATAATAAAAAAATAAATGTCAAATAACTTGCTAAAGACAAATTAAATTATATTTTTGCGAAAATTGAAAACTTAATCTGTTTTTATTATGTATTGGACATTAGAGTTAGCTTCACATTTAGAAGATGCCCCTTGGCCGGCAACAAAAGATGAATTAATCGACTATGGTATTCGTTCTGGTGCTCCTGTTGAAGTAATCGAAAATTTACAAGATTTAGAAGACGACGGTGAGCCTTACGAGAATATAGAAGAAATTTGGCCAGATTATCCTACTAAGGATGATTTCTTCTTTAACGAAGACGAGTATTAATAAAAAATGCCTTACATTGAATTGTAAGGCATTTTTTATACGGTTTAATCCTTTTCACTAAATAGCAGTCTTATCACTATATGATAACATATCTTAAAAGTGCATGTATACTTTTGGCATTTCTGGTTCCCAATATCAATTTTGCACAGGAAAACAGAGTTCCTGATTCCAATTTGGTTATTGTGAAAAAATTTGTCACTGCTCTTAATGACCCCAATATTGCTACCGATGTGATCTTAAGTCAGCACATCATCATCAACAAAAAGCTTACGGATGAATATTTTGAATATCTCGAAGCAAGTCTAAACGAAGTCCGTCTCAATATACAGATGAAAGATATTAGTCAAATTCAGTATCTCAACTATCATCAGCTTCCTAAAAAGGAAACTAGGGATATCGACTTAGAAGGAAAAAATGCGTCGAACATTTACTTTCTTAAAATAAAAGACAGGCTGATTGTATCCCTTTATCTTGAAGCAGACAAAATTGCATCCTTTACTTTAGTCTCAAAAGGAAATAATTTAGCACATTTTGTCACATATTAAAATTATTCACTAAATCACTTGCTTTTTTTAAAATAATCAACCATATTTGCTATTACAATAAAGAAATGAATATAAACGTATTAAATAAGTCTTGGTGGTGGCATAACAGTTAAACTGTTGTGGCAAAGAACTATTGCTTAGATTTATCTATACATCAAAATAGTAGGCTTGCCTTTTTAGGTAAGCCTTTTTTTATTTTAACAATACCATGAAAAAAATATTAGCGCATTTATTTGAATATAAATCATTCAGCAGAAAAGAGGCTTATGATATCCTCATCAATATCACAGAGGGCAGATATGATAGCCATCAGATCGCTGCATTCATGACAGCTTACGGCATGCGAAGTATCCGTGTGGAAGAACTTGGTGGATTTAGAGATGCGATGTACGATCTATGTCTTCAACTTGACTTCAGCGGTTATGATTTAATCGATTTATGTGGTACAGGTGGAGATGGAAAAAACACTTTCAACATTTCTACATTAGCATCTTTTGTTGTAGCTGGAGCAGGTTATCATGTCGCTAAACATGGTAATATCGGCGTCTCATCGGGCTGTGGTTCTTCCAATGTTATGGAATATTTGGGCTATCAATTTACAAACGATAAAGGCGAGCTAAACAGACAACTGGATGAGGCTAACATTTGCTTCTTACATGCCCCTTTATTTCATCCTGCGATGAAGACGGTAGCACCTATTCGAAAAGCGTTGGCCGTTAAAACATTCTTTAACATGCTAGGCCCTTTGACGAATCCTGCGAATCCAAAATTTCAATCTGTAGGTGTTTTTAGTCTAGAGCTTGCAAGATTGTATGGATACCTCTATCAAGATTCAGTAAAACAATATTCGATTATACATGCACTGGATGGATACGATGAGATATCACTTACAGGTGATTTCAAAGTTATAACCAATGCTGGAGAAAAATACTACAGTATTCCTGAACTTGGCTTTGATATTGTTGCACCAGCTTCTTTAGCTAGTGGGGAAACAATCAATGAAGCGGCAGACACATTTTTGAAAATTATTAGCAATGATGGCAATGACATTCAAAATAACGTAGTACTTACAAATGCCGCCTTTGCTATCAATACATTTGATCCGCAAAAAACATTTGCAGCTTGTTTGGCCGAAGCAGAAGAATCACTTAAAAGCGGAAGAGCATTCAATAGTTTCAAAAAACTTATAAATAAATAACATGAGCTTAAAAATTAAAGTTTGTGGCATGAAAGATCTGGATAATATGCTAGATCTCATTAAATTACCGATCGATTATATGGGTTTGATTTTCTATGAAAAATCAAAACGATATGTCAGTGCTTTGGATGCCCATTTTATAAAGGCAATCCCAGGAATAAAAAAAATAGGTGTTTTTGTAAATGCCAGCGAGCAGGAAATTCTACAAAAAATCAGTGATTACGGATTAACCGGAATTCAGTTACATGGTCATGAGGATCCTGATTTTTGTCTTAGGTTAAAATCTAAAGATATTCTTGTCATCAAATCTTTTGGCATTGACGAAAACTTTGATTGGCAATCTCTCAACGCATACGAATCGGTTGCTGATTATTTTTTATTTGACACTAAAACTAGTAACCATGGAGGTTCGGGAATACACTTTGACTGGGATTTATTGAGGAACTACCCATTAGAGAAACCCTATTTTTTAAGTGGTGGTTTAAGTGCTGAAAATATAAGAGAGGCATGCCAGATTTCCGATCCTCGTTTATACGGTCTCGATTTAAATTCAAAATTTGAATTTAAGTCAGGAATAAAAAATGTAGAATTATTAGAACAGACATTGAAAAACATGAATTATGAGCAAGTACCAGGTTAATGAAAAAGGATATTATGGTCAATTTGGAGGTGCTTACATTCCAGAAATGCTATACCCTAATGTAGAAGAACTACGTCAAAAATATTTAGATATTATTCAAGAACCCAGTTTTCAGGAAGAGTTTAATCAACTTCTAAGAGATTATGTCGGTAGACCATCACCTTTATACTATGCAGGCCGTCTATCCGAGAAGTATGGGAGTAAAATATATTTAAAAAGAGAAGATCTAAATCATACAGGTGCTCATAAAATAAACAATACAATTGGTCAAATCTTACTTGCACAGCGACTAGGAAAGAAAAGGATCATAGCTGAAACGGGAGCTGGGCAACACGGTGTTGCTACTGCTACTGTATGTGCATTAAAAGGATTAGAATGTGTGGTCTACATGGGCGCCATAGATATTGAGCGTCAAGCACCAAATGTTGCCAGAATGAAGATGATGGGAGCACAAGTAGTACCAGCACAATCGGGAAGCAAAACTTTAAAAGATGCTACTAACGAAGCTTTACGAGATTGGATAAACAATCCCGTTGACACACATTATATCATTGGTTCTGTAGTAGGGCCTCACCCCTACCCAGATATGGTTGCTCGTTTTCAGTCCATCATATCTGAAGAAACAAAAAAACAGCTCTTAGAAAAAACAGGCAAATCCAATCCTGACTATGCAATAGCATGTGTAGGTGGTGGATCGAATGCTGCAGGTATGTTTTATCACTTTGTAGATGAAGAATCAGTAAAGCTGATTGCTGTAGAAGCTGCTGGATTAGGTGTTGACTCTGGCGAGTCTGCTGCAACAACGGCACTTGGAAAAGAAGGTGTATTACATGGAAGCCGATCATTGCTGATGCAGACTTCAGATGGACAGGTTATAGAACCATACTCCATATCTGCGGGATTAGACTATCCTGGAATTGGTCCACAGCACGCCTGGTTATTTAAATCCGGACGCGGCAATTATGTGAGCGTGACGGATAAAGAGGCAATGGAAGCAGGATTGTTGCTCACAAGACTGGAAGGAATTATTCCAGCTATTGAAAGTGCCCATGCTTTAGCATACTTAGAAAAAATGGATTTAAAACCAGATGATACTGTGGTCATCTGTCTGTCAGGACGCGGAGATAAGGATCTGGACAATTACATGAAATATTTTGGCTTTTAAACGATGAGAAAAATAAAAAAAACAGGGGATCAAGGTCTCTTATCGATATATTATACTGCTGGTTACCCAACACTTGATAGCACAGTAACTATTGCCAAAAAGCTGGAGGAATCAGGTGCTGATTTTTTAGAAATCGGTTTCCCTTATTCAGATCCTGTTGCCGATGGCCCCACGATTCAACATAGCTCCGAGGTTGCTTTAAAGAATGGCATGACAGTAGAAATTCTTTTTGAACAATTGAAAGAGTTACGTAAGCATGTGACCATTCCCGTGTTTTTAATGGGCTATGTAAACCCTTTATTACAATATGGTGTGGAACGCTTTTGTGCTGACTGCAAAAAGGTGGGTATTGATGGAATTATTGTACCAGACTTACCGATGTATGAATATGAAGAACTTTATAAAGATACATTTGAAAAGAATGACGTTGCCAATATTTTTATAGTGACCCCACAGACTTCAGAAGAACGTATCAGAAAGATTGATAAACTTTCCAATAGCTTTATCTACTTGCTCTCCTCTAATGCAACTACAGGTACAGAACTGAATGTAGGAGACACAACAACTGCTTACTTCCAGCGAATAAAAGATATGCAACTCGCAAATCCAATTGCAATCGGATTTGGCATTTCAAATAAGCAATCTTTTGAACAAGCTACATCGTTTGCCACAGGAGCTATTATAGGTACAGCATTTGTGAAACTACTAACGAAGGACAATTACTTAGATGAAATTCCTAATTTTATTAAATCAATAAAAGGTTAAAACAAAAAATAGTCCTTGCTCTATCAAGGACTATTTTTATAAATTTGCACAGTAGCGTCCTAAACGTTTTTTAAAAAGTGGTGGTGAATGATATAGCATGGAATGCTATATTTAGTTTGCTAAAACAAATCACCACCATGGTAAATATAAATGTATTTTCTCAGATTCTCTCGCTTATCGACCGCGGTGGTTTCAATTTTTTGGTGCGCAAGCATGAGTCAGACAAGCACCACAAGGGGATCAACAGCTGGACGCATTTGGTAAGCATGCTTTTCTGCCATTTATCGTCTGCAGATTCTGTCAGGGACATCAGCAACGGTTTGCGGAGTACGACGGGCAATATGCACCACATGGGTATCAGCAGGGTGCCCAGCAAGTCCAATCTTTCCTACATGAATGCGCATCGTGACCACGTGTTATTCCGCGACCTGTATATTGGGTTATTGGACACACTCTGGCAGAAGCAGACGCATCTTCGCTCAGAACTGCGCATGCTGAAACGCAAAGTGCTGCTGATGGATGCCACGGTGATCCCGCTCTGCCTGTCGGTGTTTGATTGGGCAAGGTTCCGAAGTGCCAAAGGTGCGGTGAAGTTGCATACGGTACTGGATTACGATGGCTGTATGCCCAGCTTCGTGCATATTACCGATGGCAAAACACATGAATCCACCCTGGCAAAGACCCTATCCTTTCCCAAAGGATGTGTGGTAGTGGTGGATCGGGGCTATGTCGATTACGCCTGGATGAACGTTTTGGACAGCACTGGCTGCTTTTTCGTAACAAGGAGCAAATCCAATATGAAATATACGGTATTGAAGTCCTGGAAAAGCGATGAACTGAAAGAAGCCGGGGTGATTGAAGATCAGGTTATTGCCTTGGATGGCAGCTCAGCAGCTCGGTACGGAGATAAGAAGATGCGTCTTGTCCGGGTTTGGGACAGCATCAAAAATTTAGAATACGAGTTCCTGACCAATCATTTTCAGTGGAAGGCTGCCACCGTAGCTGCACTTTACAAAGAGCGCTGGGAGATCGAGACGTTCTTTAAACACCTCAAGCAGCGGCTGAAGGTCACCAGTTTTGTAGGCACCTCCCAGAATGCCGTTTACATCCAGATATGGACAGCCCTGATCGGGATATTACTCTTCAAGTATATTCAGAAAAGGGCGAAATATAGCTGGAACCTGTCAAATCTGGTGAATTTCATACGGCTGAATATCTTCGTGAAGATTGATCTGTGGAAATGGGCCGATGACCCGTTTATTTCGGGCAAACCGCCCGATCAAAATGGACAGTTTAACCTTTTCTGAAACGGACAGGGAGGATTTATTCGGAGAGTAACAATAAAATCTGCATGGAAACACCAGCAGATAGGGATTTATATGGCCCTAAAATTTATTTAGGACGGTACTGAAATTTGTACTAACTGAACAAAAATTGTAGCAATAATATGACAACAAGAATGCTTAAGAGAGCAAGTTGTTTATTAGCTTTGTCGAAATGAAACAGTTGATCATACTTATCTTGATTTTTCACTATTCCCTTACGGCGACTAGTGCAACTGTATATTTTCATTTTTGTCATGGAGAAACGCAATCCATCTCCCTGAATAAAGACGAGGCCTCACATGCAGAATGTGCATTATGCAAAAAAAATGATGCCTGCCATAAAACTCCTGTTTCGGAAGAACAGAAATCGACTGAAGATAATAAATGTAAAAATGTTTCTGTCGATTTAAAAAACGTCGACGACAATCATTTTTCATCGGATAGTGCAAAGGTTTATCCGGTTATCAGTCCAGCCATTCTGGTATTAAACTGGATTATTATAAATCAAAACTACTTTGAAAACATTGCCAATTCCAAATGTGTTTTCGCGTCAAATAAACCGATATCGGCAACTGATATTTCTCCTTATTTGATAAACTGTAACTTCAGAATCTGATTTTTAAATTTTTTAATAGGTCTTTTAAAGACAACCAAGGTCAAACTTTAGCGATAAAAGCTGAAGTATACTACTATTTCAAAATTTTAAAAAAATCATGAAACAAATATTAAAATACGCACTTATACCCCTATTTATTTTTCTTGCAAATACTTCGCTGAAAGCCACTTCTTATATTGCTAAACAAGACAGTACGGTCACATTACATGTCGCTGGAAACTGCGGTATGTGTAAAAAACGTATTGAAAAAGCAGCCAATCTTCCGGGTGTGTCGAACGCCGTGTGGAGTGAAGATACTCAGAAACTGTCCTTAACATATAGTGCTAAAAAATCAACATTAGAAACGATTAAAAAAAGCATTGCGGCTGTCGGACATGATGTTGAGAATGTACGAGGAAACGATAAAGCATATGCCGAATTACATGAATGCTGCTTATATCCTAGATTAGAAAAAGTTCAAGCTTCGCCATTAACAGTTAGTGCTACCACAAACAATAGTAGTGCTACAACAACCGTTTCTGTTGATAGCACAACCACTATGCATGTAGCAGGAAACTGTGCTTTATGTAAAAAAAGAATCGAAACTGCGGCAACTATTAATGGTGTTACATCAGCAATCTGGGATGTGAACACAAAAGAGCTGGTAGTAAAACATAATCATCAAAAAGCACCTTTAGAAGAAATAAAAAAGAGCATTGCTGCCGTTGGACACGATGTAGACAATGTACGTGCCGATGATCAAGTATATGAACAATTACATGAATGTTGTTTATATCCGAGAATGGAAAACGGTAAAATTACGGATGTAAAAGCAAAGAAAGATGATCATCATGATCACAACCACATTTTAACGGGCGTAGTTGTTGAAGAAAATGAAAAAGGAGACCTCAATCCAATCACAGGTGTTAATATCCATTGGTTAGAAGATAAAAGCAAAAATGCAAGAACAAATGAAAATGGTGTTTTCAAATTACAGCATCATGGAAATTTTAAGAAGATCGTTGTGAGTTTTGCAGGTATGCAATCGGATACGATTACTATAAAAGACTTGCATGAAGTATTGATGATAAACGCAAAAAGCAATGTCTTATCTGAGGTGGTAGTAACAGGAAGCAGAAGATCAAACTTCATCAATCGAATGAATCCTGCACGTGTAGAGGTATTAACAACTAAAGAACTATTTAAAGCTGCATGTTGTGATTTAAGTGAAAGTTTCGAAACAAATGCTTCTGTTGATGTCGTAAGTAATGATGCTGTAACAGGTTCTAAACAGATTCAAATGCTAGGATTAAGCGGTATATATACACAGCTTACTGTAGAGAACTTACCTGGACCTAGAGGCTTAGCAGCCCCACTAGGTTTAAATTCGATATCTGGAAGCTGGATAGAATCTATTCAAATTGCAAAAGGCATTGGTTCTGTTGCAAATGGATATGAAAACATGGCTGGACAAATTAATGTTGAACTTAAAAAACCTCAAAATTCGGACAGACTTTATTTCAATGCCTATGCAAACAACATGGGAAGAACAGATGTAAACTTAAATTTAGCTCAAAAAATAAACAACAATTGGTCTACCGCTGTCCTGTTACATGATAATTTCATGTATAATAAAACAATGAATTTCAGTGATAACGGTTTTCGTGATATCCCTGTTGGAAACCTCTTTTCCGGAGTAAACCGTTGGAACTACGAAAATGGAAAAGGCTTCATGGCACAGTTTGGAATTAAATATTTAAATGATGACCGTACAGGTGGTCAAACAGATTTTAACAAAAAAACAGATAAAGGAACTACCAATAGATATGGTCTAGGTTTTGATATTGAAAGAATCGAAGGTTTTGCTAAAATCGGCTATGTATTTCCAGAAAACAGACACCGCAGTATAGGTCTACAACTTGCAGGTTCAAACTATAATCAAAAAAGTTATTTTGGTCTAAAAAATTATAATGGTGAACAACAGAATGGATATGCCAATTTGATATTTCAAGATGTTCTCGGAACTGTAGCTCACAAATACCGTGTGGGAGCTTCGGTAAATTATGATAACTATGATGAGTTATATCTGGATGTTCAGAATTTTAAGAGAAAAGAAACTGTTTCCGGTGCTTTTGTAGAATATACTTTCAGTCCAAATGAAAAATTTGATGCCGTCGTAGGTTTAAGACAAGATTATAACTCATTGTACGGTTGGTTTACTACACCTCGTTTAAATTTACGTTATGCACCTTTTACAGGTAATACAATGCGTTTAAGTGCTGGTAGAGGGCAAAGAACGGCTAACATTATTGCCGAAAATATGTCTGCACTAGCAAGTAGCCGTACATTAATTATCAAATCTCCAGACAATTTTAAAAATGCTTACGGATTAGATCCTGAAGTTTCTTGGAATACTGGCTTTACAATTGATCAAAGTTTCAGATTGTTCAACAGAGAGGCAACTGCATCGGTTGAGTTATTTAGAAACAGTTTTGAAAATCAGGTCGTAGTTGACTATGAAAACCCTAGAGAAATATCTTTTTATAACTTAACAGGTAAATCATATTCAAATAGTCTTCAGGCAGAATTACGTTTCAATCCTCTTCCTCGTTTAGAAACAAGACTTGCATATCGTTTACTCGATGTTCAAACTGACTTTGAAAGTGGTAGAAAAAGTAAACCGCTATTGGCTAAGCACCGAGGTTTTACTAATCTAGCTTATACATTACCTTCATCAGGATGGAGCTTTGACTATACCTTAAATATTGTAGGAGATAAAAGAATACCTTCAACAATAGAAAACCCAGTTGCATATCAGGTAGCAACAAAATCAAATGCTTATGTAACGATGAATGCGCAGGTAAGTAAAGATTTTGGAAAAAATAAAAACTTCACAATTTATGTCGGTGGTGAAAACTTAACAAATTATTTCCAACATAATCCAATTTTAGGAGCAGATGATCCATTTGGATCTTACTTTGACACGTCTCTATTATGGGGACCATTAACGGGAAGAATGTTCTACACCGGTGTAAGATTTCATATCAACTAAAATAAAAAGGGAACCAAGTTAGCGGTTCCCTTTTTTATTTTAGTTTCTTTAGTTCCTGATAGAGTCGAGCTGTTGGCAATCCTACCACATTTGTATATTCTCCCTTGATACTTTTGATCCCGATACGACCTATCCACTCTTGTATTCCATAAGAGCCCGCTTTATCAAATGGCTCATATTTTTCAATATAAAAATTAATTTCATCATCACTAAGCGGATAAAATTCTACTTCAGTGGATTCCGAAAAAGTAATTAATTTTTCATCTTCCAGAATACAAACTGCAGTAATTACTTCGTGGATATCACCAGATAACATCTTTAACACGTGAAAAGCTTCCGCTTTACTTTTGGGTTTTCCTAATATTTTTTGATCAGAGGTAACAACAATAGTATCTGCAGTAATGATTACAGCCCCTTCAAAATCATTAAGAAAAGCCTCAGCTTTTTTTGTCGCAATGGCCTTCACTACCGCTATAGGTTTTAGAAGTTCATCGACAACTTCATCCGTCTCGCGGACCACCACTTCAAACTTCAAACCCAATTCACTTAACAATTGGCTTCTTCGCGGCGATTGAGAGCCCAGTATTATTTGTCTATTCTCTAAATTTATCATTACTTATATACTTTTGACTGTTGTATCCATTTGCCATTTACCCTGAATTTTTAATACTTTTTCCATGACATCTCGTACAGCCCCATCACCACCAATTTTTGGAGAAATATAATGGCAAATTCCTTTAATTTCCTCAATAGCATCAGCAGGACATGTGGCTAGACCAGCCAGTTTCATACAGTCAAAGTCTGGCATATCATCTCCCATATAAAGGATATCTTCAAAATTCAGGCTCAGTGAAGCCAGGACTTCATTCAGCTTTCCAATCTTATCGGAGATTCCTGAATGAATTTCTTGAACACCTAACCCCTTTAGTCTTTTAACAACACCAGTAGAATTTCCACCTGTAATAATGATGATTGGATAACCCCGCTTAACAGCTAACTGCATGATATAACCATCCTTAATATTAAAAGTGCGCAACTGTTCACCAGCCTCATTGACCAGCACACGCCCATCAGTCAACACACCATCCACGTCCAATACAAAAGCTTTCACTTTTTTAAGATTATCAAAAATCATAGCTGTTTTCTTTCAAAAATAAGTAATATATAATTCGAAATACAATACAAAATAATACAAAATTTACAGCTATTAAGACAACTTATTATTACAAATAGACAAAAAATCATATTAATGTCACAACACATATTGTGGAGACAACTTTAATTCAAAAACATTTGGAGTAAATAGGTTTTTTGATGTATCTTTGTAGGAGATAATTAAGGTTATCTATTGCAGGGGAATAATGATGAATGACATCAAGAAATATTTGAAATGACATTCACATAACATAATATCAAATGTTTATCATTAATTTTGCTGTATCAAATCACTACTTAAAAACAGTGATTATTAAAAATGTCTTTTCATAATTTAGGTTTATAATTGGTTAGTAACAAACCCTGGTGCCCATCACCAGGGTTTTGTTTTTTAAACAACTAGCAAGACAAAAAAATAGCTGCAAATAAACTATTTACAGCTATAATTCCTTAAAAAAACGTTATTATCTTGGAAGTGATTTGAAATCAATATTAGGCTTCACTCTTGTTGCTTTTCTAATAAATTTACTACCAAACGGAACATACTTATTAAAGAACCCAAAATTCTTTAAATAAAACCCTTTCTCATTTACGCCACCGGCATAGTCCATACGGTAACCTTTACGGCCAGTATTATCAATGGTAAATCTACCTTCAGTACATTCGAACCAGTCCCCTTTGTCATCGGCTACCCATTGATTTGAAAACTGTACCTCCCGTTGATAAATACCTTGATCAGGGTTAAAATTTTCTAAGAAAGAATGAAAGCCTGTTAAATATTGATTCGTCTGAGGACGTTCAAATTCGGCTATAATTTGCCATTTACCTACTTCAGGCGCATAAAACCAAGCAGTATAAGCAGTATAATTATTTGCAATAGGTCTACCTCGCAATAAGAATTTATAAGTACTTCCGGCTTTCCAATTAAATTTCAAATAGCTTTGTCCACCAGAGCCTTCGTTTCCGAATTCGCCTGTATGAACAGTTTGACCTTTTGTTTTCAAAATAATCTTATGGTCATCAGGAATTTCTTTAGGATCATCTGTTGTAAAAGGACTCCATACGGAGAATAAGACACGACGTTCTGTACTGCTATTTACCTGCATACCAAAATATCCTACATTAAAACCATTGGACATAAAATAAGATCCTTCCACATCACTACCCTTTGGAACAGTAACTTCGTTATAATAATATTCTATATTCTTATCTTTCGGTTGTTGATATCCCATGTGGGTTGACGGCCCTCTTCTACCCCAGTAGAAGAAATTATCTTCATTATCTTTAACATAGTTCATTTGACCATCGGAAGCTGTTCCTTTCAAAACGTAACCACCTATTGTCGGATACAATGAAGCTGTAGTTTTTGCTTTTAATTCAATTGCGTGATATCCGGTATCCGCAATACTAAAATCAGCAACATTGATCAGTCCTTTTTGATTCGGTTCTATTGTTACATCAACGCTTTTACCAGCGAATGTAAAAGTGAATTTCCCACCAGCATTGGCTTCAAGTACCTGAACGGAAAGATTTACCTGACCAGTTTTACCAAAGCGAACAAATGTTTTTACTGTCCGTTTATTGTCTTTCCAATTTTCAATCTTTCCATTCTTTACAATAGATTCTCTATGATTGCTATTCGGATACTCCCAACTATTACCTCCAATAGGGACAAAATTCTCTTTTCCCGATGTCAAAGACTGTGCGTAAGCTAGCGTCAGATTCAAAGAAAGGAAGAGAAATAATAACTTTTTTATTGATTTCATGTTTATAATAATTAATTATAGCACTAAATATAATGATAGGAATAGGAATATAGAACAGTCCAAAATATTTAAAAAAAAACAACCGATTGCATTTTAACTGCAATCGGTTGTTGATTCGTATAAAAAATCTGTTACATCAGCTTTTAATCTTTCTGCTGTCCTCTGGTATCATGTCCAGGTTTGGAAATAGAAGTTCGCATGTCTGTATCTGCCTGTATATTTTGCATCTTATAATAATCCATTACACCCAAATTTCCATTTCTAAAAGCTTCCGCCATAGCTAATGGTAACTGTGCTTCGGCTTCAATAACTTTCGCTCTTGCTTCCTGTGCCTTGGCACGCATCTCTTGTTCACTTGCAACAGCCATTGCTCTACGCTCTTCTGCTCTTGCATTAGCAACTTTCAAATCAGCTTCAGCTTGATCTGTCTGCAATTTTGCTCCTACGTTTTCACCGATATCTATATCTGCAATATCAATAGATAATATTTCAAATGCCGTACCGCTATCAAGTCCTTTTGAAAGAACAGTTTTAGAGATTCGATCTGGATTTTCTAAGACCTGCTTATGGCTTTCCGACGAGCCTATCGTTGTTACGATACCTTCACCAACACGCGCTAAGATAGTTTCTTCGCCGGCACCACCAACTAATTGATTGATATTGGCGCGAACAGTTACTCTTGCTTTCGCTATTAATTGAATTCCATCTTTAGCAACAGCTGCCACTGGAGGTGTATTAATAACTTGAGGATTTACTGATAACTGCACAGCATCAAATACATCACGACCAGCCAAATCAATAGCTGTAGCAAGCTTGAAACTCAAAGGAATATTTGCCTTATCGGCGGATATTAAAGCTTTAATTACTCTATTAACATTTCCCCCCGCCAAATAATGGGTTTCAATTTCATTAGATGTGATGTTTAGCCCTGCTTTTGTTGAGATTATCATTGCGTTAGTGACCAAAGAAGGTGGTACTTTACGTAATCGCATCAAAACCAAGTTCAATAAACTAATTTTAACATTAGAAAGCTGTGCGGTAAACCAAAGATTTACAGGTAATAAATAAAGCAATAGAAACAAGGCTACAATACAGCCTATAATCATTAAAGCGAAAGAAAAATTTGGATCCATTTGATTAGATTAATTAAATAGTAATTGTCTTAAAGATATCAAATTATGATCAAACATGAGCCAAAACAATTTAAAAAGTGTAAATAAAGTAAAATACAACCAAACTCAACTTCCAAATATTAACCTCAAAAACTACGAGTACTTCCTCATTTTTTTACTACTTTTACTTAGAACTAGCATTGATTTCTAATTTGCCACTTTTCCCTTAAAAATTATTGAAAAACGCTAAAGAACAGCTTTCTTTGACGCATTTGAATGATAAATAAGGAATCAAAAGAAATCAGAAAATTATTATGCTATTACTCTAATGTCAATTAGCGTATTATTTTAACGTGTTATCAAAAAATATTACTCTTATATCAAGATGAAAAAGCTACGTTTTCAACAACAACTCATCATTGGAATTATATTTTCATTTCTAATCATACTTTCGGCATCGTTATTATTTTTCATCCAATTGGATAAAAGTACGGCTCATGAACAAGACCTTATACAAAAAGCAGAAGCAAAGTTTGATCTCATCGATAATATCAAGAATAGTGTTGCCCGAGTAAATGATGCAAAACTTAAGTTTTATACAGAAAAAAATGCAAGTGTATTTGCACCCTATGCTGGTGAAATAACTGTGGTCCTTGAAACTATAAAAAACTTAAGCAAAAAGGACAGCTACTACACATTTGATGCTAACAAGCTAAATAATTTAAAAAATACCATTTTAGATTTCTATGACTTCGAGCGAGCCATCTCGTTAAGTAAGGAAAACAAATTTAAAGCGCTAAATGTAAACAATAAACGAGCTGATATTCAAAATCAGATTTCTATAATCTCCAAAGACTTAATCGATAAAAGAAAAGAATTAATTAAAAAATCAACAGATAGATTAGAAAATATCAGGTATTTAACTTACTTTTTAGTTTTTGTGGGTCTAGCAATCATGATCTATATATTCATCATTGTTCTTAATGTTTTTAAAACATTAAAAAAGAGTATAATTGATGAAAAGAAGTCCAATACAGCCCTTTTAAAATTAACCTCTAAAGTTGAACAAGACAACTCCATTTTAAATAACATCAACACTTTAGACCACAACCTACGAGGCGATTTTAATGAAAAACAAATTGCAACGATAGGACTCGATAATATCTGTAAAACGACTTCCTCTCTTGCTGGTACAGTATATGTCAAAAAAGAAAATAGTACCCTTTTTTCCCTATTAGCAAATAAAGGAATCCCATTAGATGTCCCTATTAAAACTTTTATTTCAGAAGGAGATGGGATACTCAGTGATGTGATTAATAATCAAAAATTAACGATCATTCGCGATGTAAATGCAAACAAATATCAGATTGCGTCTTCGTTAATTGATCAATTTGAAACGAATCTCTATCTTATTCCGATCGTATATGAAGAACAATCTATTGGTATAATTGAATTAGTATGTCCAAAAGACAAAAAGAATGAAAATGAAAATATTGAATATTTACACCGCGTTAGCAAAATATTAGCTGTTAGTTTGAAAGTTGCGCAAGCGCATTCAAAGATGGCGGAACTCTATGAAGAATTACAGCAACAAACGGAAGAATTAGAAGCGCAACAGGAGGAACTGAGAACAACGAATGAGGAATTAAGTTATAAAACGAATTTGCTAGAAGCATCCGAAGAGGAATTGAGAGTACAGCAAGAGGAGCTCGTACAAACAAATAATGAACTGGATGAAAAAGCTAAATTACTACAGGAGCAGAATAATGAATTAGAAAAAGCAAAAGATAACATTGCTTTAAAAATCAAAGAGGTCGAGTCAGCCTCAAATTACAAATCAGAATTCATGGCAAACATGAGCCATGAATTGCGTACGCCTTTAAATAGTATTTTAATATTAGCAAAATTATTACAAGATAATAAACTAGACAATCTAACTAGTGAACAAATCAAATATGCCAGTGTGATCCATAATGCAGGAACTGATTTACTTCATTTAATCAATGACTTACTTGATCTTGCTAAGATAGAATCGGGCAAAGTGGAACTGGCACAAGAGAACATTGACAACAAAGATCTCATCGATTATATCTTAAATTTCTTCAAGAATACTGCGGAAGACAAAGGAATAAATTTCAAGATAGCTCTTTCTCCCGATGTGCCTACTCATTTTTATTCGGATGAATATCGGATCCAGCAGATCTTGAAAAACTTACTATCAAATGCTTTCAAATTCACCAATCCTAATGGAAATGTAACACTTCATATTGATATAAATAAGGGTGATGAACTTACTTTTAAAGTTATCGATTCTGGAATTGGCATTGCTGCTGATAAACAAAAACTCATATTCGAAGCTTTTAGACAAGAAGATGGTTCTACAAGCCGCAAATATGGTGGAACTGGTTTAGGATTATCAATATGTAGAGAAACTGCAAAATTACTAGGTGGTCGAATCACATTATCGAGTGAAATCGGAGTAGGAAGCACCTTTATCTTTACATTGCCACTACGTACTGCACCTGGTACCATTCAAACACTTAAATCTAATGAGGAACATACGGAAAAAATAATCCCGTCCACTGAAACCGATGATTCAATACTGTTACCAGAAAATAAAGATATAATTCGAAATCCGGATGACCTGAATACCTTGTTGATCATTGAAGATGATTTGATTTTTGCAGAAATACTAAAGGATTATGCCGAAGCATATCATTACCGTGTCATACTTGCCCATGACGGAGAAGAAGGATTAGAAAAGGCAATGGCACTAAGACCAAAGGCGATTATTTTGGATATTATGCTTCCTAAAATTGATGGCTGGAATGTACTCAAAGTTTTAAAAGCAAATCGGGAGACCTCCTCAATACCTGTACATATGATGTCTGCGGGCACCTATTTGGACAATGAACCAATCAATGCTGGAGCAATTGGATTTATGGCTAAGCCCGTTTCTGAAAAAACTCTTCAAAACACGTTTGAAAAAATTCAATCCATGCTTTCAAATGTTATGAAAAGAGTTTTACTTATTGAAGACCAAAAAGTACAAAGCGATTTTATTAAGCACGGGCTAAAAGATGAAAAACTAACCGTAGATCAAGCCTATGATGCCAATAAAGCTCTTGAATTATTGAAGAATAAAGCGAATAATTACGATTGTATTATTTTAGATTTAAATCTTCCAGATAAATCAGGGTTAGAATTACTAGACGAAATAAAATCCTTAGAGACATACAATGAAACTCCTATCATCATCAACACGGCGATGGAATTGACCTCTGAACAGACTACTAGAATTTTAAAACACTCACAAGCTATGGTTTTAAAATCTGCCAAGTCAAACGACAGATTAGTAGACGAAGTACGCCTTTTCCTGAATAAAATTGACCAGAAAACAGAAAATAAATCGAGGATAATTGATAAAGCAAATGATTTTCAACTTGAAAAAACATTAGAAAACAAAACAATTTTATTAGCAGATGATGATATGCGAAATATCTTTGCGTTAACAAGTGCATTTGAAAGTTTAAATATTCATGTTGAAATTGCCAATAATGGTCAGGAAGCGCTTGATATTCTCAATTTAGAAAATAACATTGATCTGGTATTAATGGATATTATGATGCCCGTTATGGATGGATATGAAGCCATTGCCAATATCCGTAAAAATAAAAAGTATCAGGAGTTACCCATCATTGCCATAACAGCAAAAGCGATGAAAGGTGATAAAGAAAAAGCTATCGAAGCGGGTGCCAATGACTATGTCAGTAAGCCTATTGATATTGACAAATTAATTTCATTGATCCGTGTTTGGGTTAGTTAAATAGAATTAGATATGTTAGACTATTCCGAATTAGACGACGTTATAGAAATCATAAAAAATTTCCATGGATTAGATATCTCTGGATATTCAAAAGCATCTTTAAAAAGACGAGTTACCCGCATCATGGATATTAATAAACTGGATGTCGTTGGTCTTAAATCAAATCTGATCAATCAGGAAGGTTTTATACATTATTTCATCCCAGAAATGACGGTAAATGTTACAGAGATGTTTCGGGACCCCGACTTTTATTCATCTGTAACCACAAAACTGTTCCCCTATCTGGAAACTTATCCACATATAAAAATATGGAGTGCTGGCTGTTCTACAGGCGAAGAAGTTTATTCCCTAGCTATCTTACTAAAAGAAGCTAATTTACTCAACAGATCGTTTATATATGGTACTGATATTAATTCGCAGGTTATAGAAAAAGCAAAAAAAGGTATTTACACCTTAACAAAGCTTAAGGAGTATTCCGAAAATTATATTAAAACAAAAACTGAACATTCTTTATCCGAGTATTATACCGCGATGTATGATGCGGCCACCATTCAGAATGATCTAAAAAAAAATATACTATTTTCTATTCACAATTTAATTTCTGATGGTGTTTTTAATGAATTTCAATTAATTACATGTAGAAATGTATTAATCTACTTTGATCTTAAATTACAAGAAAAAGTTCTTGATCTTTTTTATGATTCTTTGTGCAAATTAGGATTTCTATGCTTAGGATCAAAAGAATCCCTAATCAACTATAAGCACGCAAACCGATTCAAGTTAATTGATAAAAAAAACAATATCTATCAAAAAATAGCGTAAGAAATATCATATGGAATAAGCTATTTCGTAAGCGGGCGAGATCCAGTACATAACAAAGATTTCATTAACGCTATAAACGAGCTTAATAATAACACTAAAACGAACACGCATTAAAAAAATTAGCCGTATATGAATAAGGGCAATAAAATATTACTGTTGGGAGGATCTGCCGGAGGTTTTGGTGTGATTTTAAATCTATTAAAATCAATACCGAAGAACTTTCAGATTCCAATACTTGTAATCGTTCATCGTAACCCAAAATTTGAATCTAATTTTGAGCAAGTTTTAAAAAAAAACTATGCCCTACAAATTAAATCGGCTGAAGATAAAGAACAGATTCAAGGAGGAAAGGTTTATTTTGCGCCCCCTGGTTACCATTTATTGATAGAACCTGATTTCAAACTTGCATTAGATAATTCAGAACCCGTCCAATTTTCAAGGCCTTCGATTGATGTCACATTTGAATCAGCATCCGAAGTTTATAAAGAGAACTGTATCGCAATTTTGTTTTCGGGAGCGAATCAAGATGGTGCAAAAGGCTTATTAGCAATTAAAAATAGGGGCGGAATATGTATAGTACAACATCCAGATTCTGCAGAAGTTCCTACAATGCCTCAAGCCGCTATCGATTTACATGCTCAACATCATATTTATACAACAGAAGAAATTGTAAAGTACATTGATCATTTAAATGGACTAGTATAATGAAGAATATAAACTTATTAATAGTTGATGATAAAATTGAAAATCTCATTAGCCTTACAGCATTATTAAATGATATTGTAGGTATCAATATTATCAGTAGTCAAGATCCTAATGAAGCACTTCGTATCTGCTATAAACAAAACATTGATATTGCATTGGTTGATGTACAAATGCCAGACATTAATGGGTTCGAATTTGTGGAGCTTATCAAGCATAATCCGAAAACCAGCCACATTATTGCCATCATGGTTACGGCTATATCTAAAGAGGAAAAATATCTCATTCAAGGATTGAACAGTGGGGCTGTCGACTACCTTTATAAACCGCTAAGTCCTGAAATCACCATTGCTAAAGTAAAATCCTTTATTCAGCAGGTGCAAACTCAAAACGAGATTAAAGAAAAAAATCAGGCTTTAGAGAACTCCAAAGAAGAACTTATACGAGCAAAGGAAGAGGCAGAATTAGCCCGAAAATCCAAAGAAACTTTTCTAGCAAATATGAGTCATGAAATTAGAACACCAATCAATGGTGTGATGGGGATCGCTCAAATGTTAAAAAACTCACCGCTTTCACTTGAACAACAAGATTGGGTCAATAAGTTAAATAGTGCATCGCTCAATTTACTTAATATCGTAAATGATATTTTAGATCTTTCCAAATTTGATTCCGGAATGATGAAACTAGAAATTGAACCCACCTCCGTACATGATATAACAGACGACCTCAAAAATCTATTTGTACATAAAGCGATTCATCAAGGTCTAAATTTTTCTATTTATATCGATGAAAAAATAGATAGTTTTTTCTTAGCAGATCCATTGCGATTAAAACAAATTCTCACCAATTTCATATCAAATAGTTTCAAATTTACTGCAGAAGGCAGTATCACTTTAAATATCAATTTAATTGATAGCAATGTTTCAAAACTTCACCTACAATTTCAAGTTACCGACACTGGAATAGGTATACCGGAACATTCTTTGGAGAAAATCTTTTTTGCATTCGAACAGGGTGAGGATGGAATCACGAAAAAATTTGGAGGAACAGGTCTTGGTTTAGCAATTGTGAAAAAACTCTCCATATTGTTAGGAGGAAAAGTTACTGCTGTTAGTACTTATGGAAAAGGGAGTAAATTTACATTTGACTGCTGGTTTGACAGAACAAATGCAGTCACAAAGTCTAAACCTGAAAAAATACTATACTCAGAACTCAAAAGTTTCGATAATTTAAAAATTCTAGTGGCAGAAGACAATGAATTGAATAGTTTCATGCTTGCTAATATCCTCAGAACTTGGAACTGTGAAATTAAAACTGCGAATAATGGTAAAGCCGCACTTGAAAAGGTAGAAAGTGAAGATTTTGACATTATTTTCATGGATTCACATATGCCTATTATGAGCGGTTTTGAGACTATCCGTAGAATCAGACAGCATGATAATCCAGCAATTTCGAATATTCTCATCATATCGATATCCGCATCTGTGCTTGAGGCAGAACAACAGGAAGCTCTTGATGCTGGAGCGAACAATGTGATTGGAAAACCTTTCGATCCAAACCACCTACATGAAATGATAGAAAAAATGTTACGCAAAAAATACAATTAAAAGCAATATTTTCCTTATTTTTAGTAAAAATATAATTAACATAATGAAAAAATTATTTGTTTTACCAGTTATTGCCTTAGCAGTAGCCTTTGCTTCTTGCGGTGGCGATTCAACGAAAAAAGAAACCAGTTCAACAACTGAACAAACAACTCCAGAGGTTGCTGAAACAGAAACAGAAAAAATCCCTGGAATTGAGAATGTAGAGCTTTCTAATACATTAGCTTTAGAAGGTAATGATGCAATGAAATATGATAAAAACCTATTCCGCGTAAAAGCTGGAGAGAGCGTTGAGTTAAATTTTAAGAATGCTGGTACTATGCCTAAAGAATCTATGGGGCATAATGTTGTCATTTTAAAACCAGGAACTGACCTAGCGACTTTTGGCGCTGAAGCAGCTGGTGCTCAAGCAGATGAATATGTACCTAAATCAGCACTTTCTTCTGTAATTGCACATACAAAATTATTAGGTCCAGGTGAAACAGATAAAATCACCTTCACGTTAGAAAAAGGAACTTATGATTTCATCTGTAGCTTTCCAGGACATTACGGTGTAATGCAAGGAAAGATTGTTGCAGAATAATCATTCAGAAATATTTCAATGAGGCATTCCTTAAATAGGGATGCCTTTTTTTATGACATTATAACGAGACTACTATTTCAAATTTATACACGTTTTTAACAAAATAGATTTCCTATAATGTTAATTATGACTAAATTTGCTCAAACATTTAAAACGTAATAGATGCAATACGACGTAATAGTAATTGGAAGTGGACCAGGCGGATATGTAGCAGCAATCCGTTGTGCACAATTAGGGTTAAAAACTGCTGTAATTGAGAAGTATAACACTTTTGGAGGAACTTGTTTAAATGTAGGTTGTATTCCTTCAAAGGCTTTATTAGATTCATCTGAGCATTACCACAATGCTGCACATTCTTTCGAAGCACATGGTATTAGCTTAAGCAATTTAAAAGTTGATATTAAGAAGATGATTGCTCGTAAAGACGATGTTATCAATCAAAATACTGCAGGTATCACATACCTATTCAAAAAGAACAAAGTTGAAAGTTTCCAAGGAATTGGTTCATTTGTAGATAAGAACACCATTAAAATCACAAAAGATGATGGTACTTCTGAGCAAATTACAGGTAAAAATGTAATTATTGCTACAGGTTCGAAACCTACTTATTTACCATTCTTACCTGTTGATAAAAAAAGAATTATTACTTCGACAGAAGCTTTAAATTTAACAGAAATTCCTAAACACTTAATCGTAATCGGTGGTGGTGTTATTGGCCTTGAGTTGGGTTCTGTTTACGCTCGTCTTGGTTCTAAAGTATCTGTTGTAGAATTTGCAAAATCAATCATCGGAACTATGGATGGTGGTTTAGGTAAAGAATTACAACGCGTTTTGAAAAAATCAGTTGGTATGGAGTTCTATACTGGCCACAAAGTAACAGGAGCAACTTCAAAAGGTAAAACTGTAACTGTGACGGCTGAAAACCCTAAAGGTGAAATCATCTCATTAGAAGGTGATTACTGTATCGTAGCTGTAGGACGTACTGCTTATACGGATAATTTAGGTTTAGAAAATATCGGCATCACTGTTGAAGAAAGAGGTAAAAAAATCACAGTGAACGATCATTTAGAAACAATCGTTCCAGGTGTATACGCAATTGGAGACGTTGTCAAAGGTGCTATGCTAGCGCACAAAGCAGAAGATGAAGGTATCTTCGTAGCAGAAAGCATTGTTGGTCAAAAACCACATATCGATTATAATTTAATTCCTGGTGTTGTTTACACATGGCCTGAAGTTGCCTCTGTAGGTAAAACAGAAGAGCAATTAAAAGAAGCTGGTGTTAAATACAAGACGGGTTCATTCTCATTCAAAGCTTCTGGTCGTGCCAAAGCTTCGATGGATACGGATGGTTTTGTAAAAATATTAGCTGATGCTGAAACTGATGAAGTTATTGGCGTACATATGATTGGACCAAGAGCTGCTGATATGATTGCAGAAGCAGTCGTAGCGATGGAATATCGCGCATCAGCAGAAGATATCGGTCGCATTTGCCATGCACACCCGACATATACGGAAGCAATAAAAGAAGCTGCGTTAGCCGCAACTTCGAATAGAGCAATTCACGCTTAAAATACTAAAAAGGGGAAAATAAAATTTTCCCCTTTCTTTTTCAACAAACCAAGCCCAAAATAAAACATGAATTTCTATACAAGAAAATGGGTAAAACCAGAAGACTTAAACCCTAACGGTTCACTATTTGGGGGGACCCTATTGAGATGGATTGATGAAGAGGCCGTTATCTATGCAATTGTGCAATTGGCAAATTCACATGTAGTAACGAAGTATATTTCTGAAATCAATTTCGTCAGTTCGGCTCAACAAGGTGATATTATAGAATTAGGAATAGAAGCAACTAATTTTGGTACAACATCCATCACGATGAGATGTGAGGTTCGCAACAAAATTACGAGAAAAACAATTCTATCCATCGACAAATTAGTTTTTGTCAACCTTAATAAAGAAGGCACACCAACACCGCACGGACGCACCGAAATTACTTATGCTTATGTAGGTATTGATAAAATAAAAAAGGATGAATAAATCATCCTTTTTTATTTTCTATTTCTTTTGTCCATTAATAATCTTCTTCACATCCAATTCTACCCAGAAACCTACAATAGGAATTAGAGATAAGACAAAATAAGTCAATGGTCTTTTCCAGTTCCATTTATATTCTACTGTGCACATGATCAACATGATGACAAATATGACGACAAAAAAGCCATGAATCGAGCCTGCAATTCTCACCGCTTCGGGCGTTTCAAAAAAATATTTCATCGGCATAGCAAAGAAAAACAAACAAATGGTTGAAACAGCTTCCCAAAGTGCTATTTGTCTAAAAATACGGAGCATAAAAACTTGATTTAAAAATAAGTAATCCCAAAAATAGAATTATTTAGTGAGATGGATATTTTTTCTGAATGCTTTGACCTTCCTTTGACATATTAATCTTTAAAATGACGTGCGCTTATTAAAATCTGCCAATATAATGTCGCTCAATTTTATAACATTCAGAAAAAATGCGTACTTTTGAATAAGCTTTGCTATTCTGAATCTCAAGAAATTCAGAAATAGATTGAGCATTCAACTACACAATAATTATTTTATGAATTACGACATCATTGTAATTGGTAGTGGTCCTGGTGGATATGTTGCTGCCATTAGAGCCTCACAATTAGGTTTCAAAACTGCTATCATCGAGCGCGAATCTTTAGGAGGTATTTGTCTAAATTGGGGCTGTATCCCGACGAAAGCTCTATTAAAAAGTGCACAAGTTTTTGAATATTTAAATCATGCTGCTGAATATGGTATTAATGTACAAGGTGGTGAGCCTGACTTTGATGCTATTGTAAAAAGAAGTCGTGGCGTAGCAGATGGAATGAGCAAGGGTATTCAATTCTTAATGAAAAAGAATAAGATTGACGTCATTAATGGTACTGCAAAAATTAAAACCGGTGGTAAGATCGATGTTAAAGCTGCAGATGGTTCATCAAAAGAATACACCGCGAAACATACTATTTTAGCTACTGGTGCAAGATCACGTGAATTACCAAATTTACCACAAGACGGTAAAAAGATCATCGGTTACAGACAAGCATTAGTATTACCAAAACAACCAAAATCACTTGTGATTGTTGGATCTGGAGCTATTGGAATCGAATTTGCATATTTCTACAATGCAATTGGTACGAAAGTAACAGTAGTAGAATTCATGGACAGAATCGTTCCTGTTGAAGATGAAGAAATATCAAAACAATTAGAAAAAAGCTTAAAGAAACAAGGCATTAACATTTTAACTTCATCTGAAGTACAATCTGTTGATACTTCAGGTACTTTAAGTAAAGTAAATATCAAGTCTGCTAAAGGCATGGAAGTTATCGAGGCTGAAGTTGTATTATCAGCAGTAGGTATCATGCCAAATATCGAAAACCTAGGTCTTGAAGAAGTTGGTGTAAAAACAGACCGTGGCCGTGTTGTGGTTGACGATTATTATAAAACAAATATCGACGGCGTTTATGCTATCGGTGATATCGTAAAAGGACAAGCTCTTGCACACGTTGCTTCAGCAGAAGGAATTTTATGTATAGAAGCGATTAAAGGTCTTCATGTAGAACCAATTGACTATAACAACATCCCTGGATGTACCTATTGTTCTCCTGAAATTGCTTCAGTAGGTTATACTGAGAAAGCGGCAAAAGAAGCTGGTTACGAAGTTAAAGTGGGTAAATTTCCTTTTTCTGCTTCAGGTAAAGCATCTGCTTCCGGAGCAAAAGATGGTTTTGTAAAAGTTATCTTTGATGCAAAATACGGTGAATTCTTAGGAGCTCATATGATCGGTGCAAATGTTACGGAATTGATTGCTGAAATTGTTGTAGCAAGAAAATTAGAAACAACTGGTCATGAAATGATTAAAGCGATCCATCCTCACCCAACTATGAGTGAAGCTATTATGGAAGCTTGTGCCGATGCTTACGATGAAGTGATACACTTATAACGGTAACGGACAACATAAAATAGAAAGGGCTTATCATAATGATAAGCCCTTTCTATTTTATGTTAAAAGAATGATTACATAATCAATCTCGACTTAAATACAATCTGTTGTGGAGCAAGATCAGGATTATTTATTTTTTCAAATAAAATCTCAGCTGCTTTCTTAGCTTGGTTTCCTGGAAATTGTTCGATACATCCCATTGGAGGATTTTCCATATATTTCCAGAGAGGATAATTAGCATAACTAATAAAGTGAATATCATGATTAAGAACCAGACCTCTGTTTCGGGCAGCCTTCATAACATCTAAAGTCACAAAGTCATTAAAAGACACAACTGCTGTAGGCCTTTCCGGTAAGGCATATAGTTTCTCCATAGCAGCCTCATTTCCCTCAGTCGTTAAATCCGTATTCACAATATACTTTTCATCATAGTCCAAGCCATTACGTTTCAAAGCGGATAAAAAGGAATTTTTGCGTTCTTCACTTGCAGGAAGCAATTGTGGACCATTAATAAGTGCTATTTTAGCATGACCCCGAGCAACGAAAGCATCAATAGCTTCGTTCATACCCGTTGCTAGATCACTTTCAACTTTATTAATTTTAGGAATATCGGGTACACAGTCAAAGAATACAATTGGTGTTCCAGAATTTTCTAGCTTTTCAAGAAACTCAAGATTTGTGGTATTTTTACCTACTGACATTAAAACACCATCAACACGATGGCTTTTAAAGGTTTTCAAAATTCTCTCTTCTCTTTCGGCATCGTCCAAAGATTGCCCCATGATCACGGTATACTTACGGTCGTTGGAAACATTTTCAATTTCACTAATTGCAGAAGAGAAAAATGGTTCAGATAGACTTGGTAATAAAACACCGATTGTAAAAGTTTTGCGTTGCTTAAAAAATATCGCCGTTTGGTTAGGCTCATAATTCAATTCCTCAGCAACTTTTTTCACACGCATGGTCGTCACTAATCCAATACTTGGATGGTCATTCAACGCTCGAGATACAGTAGAGGGTGAAATTTTCAGCTTCTTCGCTATTTCCTTAATTGTTGTTGGTTTATCTCCTTGTATACTCATAGTCGAATCTCACTAAATTTACATTCTGATAAATATAACATTTTTTAGCATATTTTTTAGAATTAGAGTTTAATTTTAGAAAAAAGCAATTAATTACATAAATTTAAACAACTGATAATCAATGGCTAAATCGAAAAACTAACAATCTTGATATATAAAATCATTTTTAGCTATTTGTAGCTCATCAGCTATATAATCGAGAGGCTCCAAATTGCGGAATTTTAACTCATCAACAAAATAAACCTTTAATTTAGATGCCAAAGGCCCCCACTCCATATGTTTTATTTTATTCAACTGCATAAGCGGATTCCCTTTCGTCAAAATACAGATCTGTTTATCTGCATTAACAATAGCTGTTAATAATTCTGGAATACCATCTTTCATCAATAATTTAACGGGTAAAACAGCATTAACAAATAATCTTTCGAAATGCTCTTTATACTTTAAATCAAAATGAAAAACTTCGGCAGCATGTTCAAAGATCATATCTTCTCCTTGACTATCTAGATGATTCTTAAAAAATGTAACCAAATCAGCCTGAGGAGGAAAGGTCTCTGTAAATTCAAGAAAATTAGCAAAAAGATAATAGACCTGTAATAAATAGTCCCGTTTTGGATAAATAACGTCATCCAGTTCAAAAATAAATACCTTTTTATCCGTTGGGAAATCTTGATATCTTAACATAAAACAATTAATCTTTTGAAACAGCACATAAGGCAAAATCATCACCTGAATCCGATACCACAAACAAACCATCCAATCCAGGATGTTCAGTTGTAAAATCATCAATCAATGACTTACCATCAACTAATAAAGCAAGTGATAATTCTTTTGGTGGATTTTCAATCACATAGTAATCTTGTAAAACATCCTGAGCTGGAACAATTACCTTAATATCATATTCTTCAAATAATATTTTGGCCACGGCTAGAGGTTCAAATTCATAACCTCCCAATGGCAGGACATAGTCAATCTGATGATCTAAACTTATTTTTAATACTTCGTGAGCATAGGTTGGCATTAACCCCGCAGGCAATTTAAAATACTTGCCTGAATTTAATAACAGTGATGGAATCTCCTCAGAACTCGCAAAAAAGATTTCAAATTCATCCCCTAATAGCTTTGCAATACGTTGCCCAAGCCCTCTAGTTCCAAAGGTTATTAGTATTCTTTTTTTCATCAGAATAAAGTGTTTTTTTAAGCGTTAAAGTTATTATGAGCAATACATTTATCGCGGTTTATGTATTCTAAGTGACTTATAATGACTGTATACATACTATACGATCACAATTCCATCACGCATATGAATAGTACGGTCCGAAATACGTGCCAGCTCTTCATTATGAGTAACGATGACAAAAGTTTGTTCAAATTTATCCCTTAGGTCAAAAAACAACTGATGTAATGCTGTAGCATTTTCAGAATCTAGATTTCCTGAAGGTTCATCTGCCAAAATAATAAAAGGGTTATTAATTAAGGCACGAGCAACAGATACACGTTGTTGTTCTCCACCAGACATTTGAGTCGGCTTATGGCTAGCCCGATGTGCTACACCTAATAAATCCAATATCTCCATCGCACGAACTTCTGCATCTTTGCGCCCCACACCTTTAATAAATGCTGGGATACACACATTTTCCAAAGCCGTAAATTCTGGGAGTAGGTGATGGAACTGAAAAACAAACCCGATATGTTCATTGCGAAAGGCACTCAGTTTTTTTGCATTCAGTGCACTGATGTTGGTTCCATTGATATACAGTTCTCCCTTATCTGCTAAATCCAAGGTCCCTAAAATGTGAAGAAGCGTACTTTTTCCAGCTCCAGAAGCTCCAACAATACTCACAATTTCACCCTTTGCAACTTCTATATCCACCCCTTTTAATATAGGTAAAGGACCGTATGATTTGAAAATACTTTTGGCTTGTAACATCATATGACAAAGTTAAATATTTTTTATGAACAAAACCTTTGAATAAATCAAGACCTTTTAACTCCATATCCGCCAAGTAGTATATAATAAAAGTCAATTTAAGCTAAATTTATGCTTCAGAACTTGACCATTCACTTAAAAAATAATACTTTTACAACACAAACATTTTTGCAATGAACATTCACGAATATCAAGGAAAAGAAATACTTAAAAGTTTTGGCGTAAGAGTACAAGAAGGTATTGTTGCTGAAACTCCAGAGCAAGCTGTAGAAGCTGCTAAAAAATTGAAAGAAGAATACAATTCTGACTGGGTTGTAATCAAGGCTCAAATTCATGCTGGTGGTCGCGGTAAAGGTGGTGGCGTTAAATTAGCTAAAAACCTAGAAGAAGTATCACAACGTGCTACAGATATCATCGGTATGCAATTAGTAACTCCTCAAACTGGCGCTGAAGGTAAAAAAGTAAATAAAGTATTAGTTGCTCAAGATGTTTACTATCCTGGTGAAAGTGAAACTAAAGAATTTTATGTATCTGTGTTATTAGACCGTGCTAAAGGTCGTAATATCATTATGTATTCTACAGAAGGTGGAATGGATATTGAAGAAGTAGCAGAGAAAACTCCAAACTTAATCTTCAAAGAAGAAATCGACCCTAAAGTTGGTTTACAAGGTTTCCAAGCACGTAAAATTGCTTTCAACTTAGGCTTAACTGGTGGTGCACATAAAGAAATGGTGAAATTCGTTGCTGCTTTATATAAAGCATACGATTCAACAGATTCTTCTATGTTCGAAATCAATCCTGTATTAAAAACATCTGATGATAAAATCTTAGCTGTAGATGCGAAAGTAGACTTAGATGAGAACGCATTATACCGTCACCCGGATTATGCAGCATTACGTGATGTAACGGAAGAAGATCCTACAGAAGTTGAAGCTGGTAAATCTAACTTAAACTATGTAAAACTTGACGGTAACGTAGGTTGTATGGTAAATGGTGCTGGTCTTGCAATGGCAACTATGGATATCATCAAAATTGCTGGTGGTGAGCCTGCTAACTTCCTAGATGTAGGTGGTACTGCAAATGCTGAAACGGTAAAAGCTGGTTTCAATATCATTTTATCAGATCCAAATGTAAAAGCAATCTTAATTAACATCTTCGGTGGTATCGTTCGTTGTGACCGTGTTGCGCAAGGTGTAATCGATGCTTATAATGAAATCGGAAATATTCCTGTGCCAATTATCGTACGTCTTCAAGGTACAAATGCTGCTGAAGCGAAAAAATTAATTGATGATTCAGGCTTACAAGTTTATTCTGCAATTCAATTACAAGAAGCTGCTGAATTAGTAACTAAAGTATTAAAAGGATAATTCTTCCCTTTAAAACAATATCAAAAGCCTCTGAAATCTCAGAGGCTTTTTTAATTAAAACAAATACCGAATATTTCTAAATAAATAAAGGATTTTTATAAATTATACCCTATTTTTGAGTTTCATACAAAAAAATAAGATCCTGATCTATTATTTAGACCTGATTTGAAATGCCACAATAAAAATGGAACATACACGTATAAAAGAATTATTAAATGCCACTGAATTTGGGCATGAAGTTATTGTTAAAGGATGGGTTAAAACTTTCCGAAACAATCAATTTATAGCAATCAATGATGGATCTTCCATTCACAACATCCAAGCAGTAGTTGATTTTGAAAACACACCCGATGCTTTATTAAAAAGGATCACAACAGGTGCTGCATTACGCGTAAAAGGAAATTTAATTGAATCACAAGGTAAAGGTCAAAAAGTTGAGATCAAAGTAAATGAGTTGACGATCTTAGGTGATTCAGATGCTGAAAAATATCCTTTGCAACCTAAAAAACACAGCTTAGAATTTTTACGTGAAATCGCTCACTTACGTTTCCGTACAACGACATTCAATGCTGTCTTTAAAGTACGTAATGCCTTAGCATTTGCTGTTCACAAATTCTTCAATGACAAAGATTTTGTTTACATGCATACGCCAATTATTACTGGCTCTGATGCAGAGGGTGCTGGTGAAATGTTCCGTGTAACTTCATTAGATCTTAATAATATTCCACGTACAGAAAATGGTGATATTGATTTTAAAGAAGACTTTTTTGGTAAATCTACTAATCTAACCGTATCAGGACAATTAGAAGGTGAATTAGCGGCTATGGCCCTTGGGAATATCTATACCTTTGGTCCAACTTTCCGAGCTGAAAATTCTAATACAACCCGTCACTTAGCAGAATTCTGGATGATTGAACCAGAAATGGCATTTTATGAGTTGGAAGATAACATGGATTTAGCAGAAGATTTGTTGAAGTATGTCATCAAGTATGCGCTGGATACCTGTCCTGAAGAAATTGAATTTTTAAAAACACGTTTATTAGAAGAGGAGAAAAATAAACCTACGACAGAAAGAGCAGAATTAAATCTAATAGATAAATTAACGTTTGTACTGAATAATGATTTCGAACGCGTAACCTATACAGAAGCGATCGACATATTGAAGCGCAGTAAACCAAATCAAAAGAAACAATTTAAATACTTAATTGATGAATGGGGAGCTGATTTACAGTCCGAGCACGAACGTTATTTAGTAGAGAAACATTATAAAAAACCGGTGATCCTGATTGATTATCCAGCGGAGATCAAATCATTTTATATGAAGCAAAATGATGTAGATGCTAATGGACACAAAACAGTACGCGCGATGGATATTCTTTTCCCGGGAATCGGTGAAATGGTGGGCGGATCACAACGTGAAGAAAACTTAGATAAGTTATTATCACGTATGGCTGAAGTCAACATCCCTGCGGAAGAAATGGAATGGTTCTTAGATACACGTCGTTATGGCTCAGCTCCGCATTCCGGTTTTGGACTAGGATTCGAGCGTTTGGTATTATTTGTAACAGGAATGACCAATATTAGAGATGTTATTCCGTTCCCTCGTACACCGAACAACGCAGAATTTTAATCGATAACAATACGATAGCAAGCGGTCAAAACATATCCAGTTTTGACCGTTTTTCTTTTATCTATAAATAATTTGTAATTTAGTACTATATCTCAACGTTATGTTAGTCCGAATTTACGATAATAACCCCAATGAAAAGTCAATACAGCAAGTTGTTGACGTTCTAAAAAAAGGTGGAGTCATCATCTACCCCACCGATACGGTTTATGGTATAGGATGCGACATTACAAATCAGAAAGCAATAGAAAAAGTTTGTGAAATTAGAGGATTAAAGGCAGATAAAGCCAATCTATCCTTTATTTGCTATGACTTGACAGATATATCTTTGTATACCAAACCATTTGATACAACCGTTTTTAGAGTATTAAAAAAAGCCCTTCCAGGTCCATTTACATTTATCTTTAATGCCAGCAGTCAAGTTCCAAAATTATTAAGTTCCAAAAAGAAAACAGTGGGTATCCGTGTTCCTGATAATAATATCGTACGCGAAATCGTACGTGTGCTTGGTAATCCCATTGTAACAGCCTCCATTCGAGATGAAGATGACATTCTAGAGTATTCAACAGATCCAGAATTGATCCATGAAAAATATGAAAATCTAGTCGATTTAGTAATTGATGGTGGTTATGGTGATAATGTTGCTTCTACAGTAGTTGACCTTACAGAGGGCGAATTTGAAGTTATCAGAGCTGGCAAAGGAAACTTAGAGGAATATCTATAAAATATTCCTGTTCTCCACCTGTTTCTTTAAAGCTTCATTAAAAGACTTAAAACCATTGGAGGTTACACCATAAATCATCTTTCGAAAAAAATAAACCAACACTCCGGAAAAGTATTCACCTTGAGTCACAACTGTTGCATGATCAGATTTTTTTTCGAGTATAAAATAATGTTCGCCATCGAACAAACCTGGAATAAAAAGACTGCCCTTCCAACGAAGCTCCTTCTGAGGATTGATAACTAAAAATATCGGATTCATGGTCATACTTGGTCCATCAGGCTGTTCCAATCTAACCTTCGATCTTTCTCCAACGCTTGGAATAGAAAAAAAATGCTTAATTGTAGGGCTCCAGATAGAGTAACTATTAAAATCAGCTAATACATTCCAAACTGATTCGATTGATGTATTAATAGTAATTGTCTGTTCGATATGTGCTTTCATATACCAAAACTAGTATATTAAAATAACCATACACTTGACTTTTATCAAGAATTAATTTTTGCTCTTATTCGGCTCAATGTTTCTGGAGACATACCCAGTACAGACGCAATGTATTGAAGCGGCACTCGGTTAAACAGCGCTTTATGCTGTTCAAAATATAAATGATAGCGTTCTTCGGCCGTATGCGCTATAAAGTTATATATGCGCTCTTCCAATTGTAAAAAACATTTGGCTATAAATCTTTTTTCCAACCGGTTCCAATCAGGGATCTGCTGTTCAAATAAAAGATAATCCTGTTTAGAAATGGAAAGTAACTTCGTATCCTCTAAGACCTGAATACTCCATCTGGCAGGCTCATCAAAAAGAAACGAAGATAAATCAGTAACGAAGTACCCCTCCTGCCCTATCCATTGCGTAACCTCGCCTGAAGCATTTTCTTTAAACACGCGGACAATACCCGACTGAATAAAACTCAATCGATCACAGCGTTTACCGTGCTCTAAAAAATATGTTCCTTTTAAAAGATCCTCTTCGACAAAAGAAGATAATATGGCGGTCAGATTATTGTGGGAAACATCAAAAAGCTTCGCAATTTGATCTTGAAAAAATGTATTCATCTCCTAATACTGAAGATTTGAGAATTAAATTATAAAACGACAAGTTCTTCAACGATGACGTGACCAACATGCTCATTGACTCGTCCCAATATCTGCCTGCGCATTAAAACAAGTTCATTTTTAATTACAGCAGACTCGACCTTTACAAAGAGCTTTTTGTCTTTAATATAGATCTGTTTTGTCCGATTGGCAATAGCCTTACCTATCAACGTTGGCCATACTGCCAGAATAGAAGTTTCTTCAAATTTACGTTTCAATTTGTAAACATCCAAAAGACGGTCGATCGCCTCTTTTATTGTGATATCATCACTCGAACGAATATATTCCAATCCGCCCTTATACTTCTTATTATACATAAACTTCACCTCCTGCTATGTCAAAGATACGCACTGGACTGGCAATCGCATCAAAAATTCGCTTAATTCTTTTTGCATCTGTATCTGTTAGAAAAATTTGACCAAATTCATCATCAGATACCATCTGCATCAGTTTGTGCGTACGTTTATCATCCAATTTGTCAAAAATATCATCCAAAAGCAATAGCGGTTTAAAGCCTTTCTTTTGTTGAAAAAAGGAATACTGTGCTAATTTTAGTGCAATTAAAAATGATTTTTGCTGACCCTGAGAACCAAATTTTTTCAAGGGCATACCTCCGTGGATGGTGAAAATTAGATCATCTTTATGTATACCCACTGTGGTTCTCTCCAGTGCGCGGTCGCGTTCCAGATTCTTTTCCAAAATGTTCAAAAATGAATCTTCCATCAAAGGAGATTCATAGACAAGCTGGACAGTCTCTGCATTTTCAGTCAGGTATAAGTAATGCCGATCAAATTCCGGCTGAAATTCAGCCATAAAAGCAATACGTTTATTATAAATGACAGTACCAACTTCATCGAGTTGCATGTTTAGCACTTCAACAAGACCAAGATCCAATACCCCAATTTGTTTGGCCAGCTTTAATAGCATATTACGCTGGGCAATGATTTTATTGTAAATAATAAGCGTATCCAGATATTTATTATCTGTCTGCGAGATGACATTATCGATAAATTTACGGCGTTCTTCACTGCCATCAGTAATAATTAGGGTATCATTAGGAGAGATCATTACCAAAGGAAACTGACCGATATGATCAGCCAATCTAGGATAATCCTTTTTATTTTTCTTAAATTGTTTCTTTTGATTACGTTTGATGCTACAGGAAATAACATCTTGAAATTCGTTTTTTTCGAATGAACCCTGCAACATAAACCAGTCTTGGCCCTGTTTAATATGTTGCGAGTCGATGGGATTAAAATAACTTTTACATAGGGAAAGATAATGTATAGCATCCAAAAGATTGGTTTTACCAACACCATTATCCCCCGCAAAAGCATTTACCTCCGGTAGGAATTCTAAAGAAGACTCTGAATAATTTTTAAAATTTAAAACTGAAAGCTGACGCAACCACATAGCACAAAGATACGCTATTTAGCGTAGCAACTCATCTATTTTATTTCTTCAAAATCCACAAATTCACCAGCATTGTCAGCCACTTTTCTTTTTGACTCTTGTTTAGGTGGAACATAATCTACCGATATACGACCATCTGTTTTTGGAGCTGATTGCGAACTGTTATTATTTTGACCAAATGTTTCATAATGGAACGAGCCACCACCATTGGTATAGGTAGAGCCACCTTGTTGCTGCGCTTTTTTCATAAGCTTTTCTGCAGCCTTACGCATTGCAAATGGTAATATTAATCGAATTAAGAATTTAACTAAATACCATACAGCGAATGCAATCAATAAAAATTTTAATAATCCTGCCATAACTTTATATTCGTTGTCATTTTAATCAAAAATAAAGAATCTCGTTCAAAACAGTTGTCTTAAAAATGTCAGTATATTCGATTTAACAATTTTTAAGGGTTTGTTTTGGACTTCGCTGTCTCAATTGCACGAAATAATTCCTCTTGACGTTGCGTACCAATTACGTACACCAGACCATCTTTATCTGTTAACCATACCGCATCTTTCCCACCTGCATAAAACTTAATCTTACCATTAATATGTAGATTATAAACAGGATTATTGAAGAAAAACTTACTAAATGGTTTTTTTTCCACCTTAACAATTGAACTCAATTCAATTTTAACTAAGCGCGTAGTCCATAAGCCACTCAACATCACCTTTCCTTCAAAAACTTCGATACGGTACAGCAATAGATACATCATGACCACAGAGGTAATAATAATCGCTATTCCGACTAAAAAAAACAATTGGCTGGAAAGTAATTGATCTATGTTGAGATAAACAGCTGTAAAACAAAACAAGGCCAGAACCAGACGTACACTTATCCAAACACGGTCCCGCCCCAAATATTGATTTTCAGTATATAGAAGTCCTTCTTTTATCATGTTATTTACAGCTTAAAATAAACACTTTATTTGTATTTCCACTTATTTTATATCGATTATCAAGTTGATAGTTTGCTACCCAGATGATATCGCCGTTACCGTTTATTAAAATTGGAACATTTCCCTTTTCAAAAACATTCACCTTATAATTATTAAAAAGATCACTCAATTTTTTACGTCCTGTCATTCCCAAAGGATAGAAATAATCACCCGTTTTCCAAGCTCTTAGCGTCAAAGGAAAAATCAGAAGATTAGTATCTATTTTTGCAATCTGCTTATCCCGAACAATAGAAACATCATGACTATAATCACAACAAAAACTATAATTTCTCCAAGATACAGATTTAGTTTCTGAAGTAATAATGGTTTCATCTTCCTGCTTATACTCTTTTTCACGAATAATCAAAAAATCGCGATCAAGTAACAGATCGTATCCCTCAGATTGAAACAATCGACCTGATTCCTTATCAAAACAAGATTGGAGATCGGTCAGCACACTTTTACTAAAACAAAATGGTGAAAATAATTCATACAACAGGGGAAGATCCGTTATATGCTTCCGAAGCTTTTCCTTTTCAATAATCCAAGCTTCTTGTTCCTTTATAAAAAGGTCATTACGAAGGGGTGTTATGAATTGTTGCAACAAAGCATAGCTTTCCTTGAAGTGAGCAATGTTCTGTTCAAAAATACGTTCAAAATCAGGTTGCATTTTTTTAAATTGCGGAATAATGTCGATACGTACTTTATTACGCGCATATTTTGTCGAAAAGTTGGATTGATCATCACGGTATGGAATCTGATATTCCTGGACATAATGCAATACTTCCTCTGCTTTAAGAAACAGTAATGGACGAATCAGACGGTCGCGTTTTGCCTGAATGCCCTGTAGGCCTTGAAGGCCTGTTCCACGGGATAGATTTAACAACACCGTTTCAATATGATCATTCAAATGCTGTGCAACAGCTATTTTGTCAAAACTTAACGCTTCTCTTAATTCTTCAAACCAGGAATACCGCAGTTCGCGCGCAGCCATCTGTATAGAAATTCCTCTTTCGGAAGCTATCTGCTCTGTGTCGAAATGCCTCACATAAAAAGGGATACCATGCGCTTCAGCGAAATCCCGAACCAAGCACTCATCCAGATCAGATTCTGCACCACGTAATTTAAAATTACAATGAGCAATAGCTATCTGATAACCGGCCTTTGCCAATAAAAAAGTCAAAAGCATCGAATCGCGTCCACCGCTCACTGTCAACAAGATCTTATCATCATCCTCAAAAAGGCTGTTATCTTTGATAAAAAATGTTAATCTTTCCAGCAAATTCATATATCAAAGATAATGTATATTTTTTGAGCATATATTTGTTTAAATGAAAAATTACCATTAATCAACAAGTTCAATTAAAATACATATTTTTGTCTCTGTGAAACAATACTTTTTGTCCTTTATATTTATGGCCCTGGGCCTCATGCTAGCATCTGCACAACAGCAAGATGAACTCCGTTTATTGTCGTCTTCTTACAGTGTTCTCAATTCAAAAACAGGCAATGCAATGTTTTACAGACCGGTTTATGAACATAAAGGATCTACCCTCTCTGCAGATAGCGGTTATTTACATAAAGACGACATAGGGCGCCAGTTCTTTGAAGCTTATAGCAATGTGATCATTACACAGCCTACCGGGACTCAAATATTCGCGGATAAACTTCACTACGATGCGGCTTCACAAAATGCAACGCTAACGCAAAACGTCCGTATGGTCAGTCGGTCTTCCATACTTACGACCAATCATCTGCAGTATAACATGAGAAGTAGTGTTGGAAATTATTATGGTGGCGGCCGTATCACTAGTGGTACAGATACCATTACGAGTACCAATGCGACTTATTTCGAAAATACACAAGATGCCTTTTTCAATAAAAAAGTCGTGGTACGAACACCAAATGTCAAAATATACACGGATTCAATGAAGTATAATTCGCCTAGCAGTATGACTTACTTCTATACCCCTACCAATATCAAAGGGAATAAAGGGGAAAATCTATATACAGAAAAAGGAGATTATAATACCAATACCGGCGTAGCAAACTTCACAAAGAAAAATCTATATACCGAAGGCAGTAAAATGCTAAAAGGAGATACGCTGCATTATGACCGACGAACCGGAGAAGGAGAAGCGATCCGTAATGTTGTATTTGTCGATACGACCGATAAGTTTTATGCCTATGGGGACAAAGGATTATATCGACAGTCGGATGAATCCATCACGATGACCGACAAGCCCTTGATCATCTCTGTCGTCAAAAAAGATAGTACGCAAAGTGATTCAACAAATACTGGAAATATAAAAACCAATCCGTCCAACAAAAAAGAGGTAAAGAAGAAAGAAAAAGAAGATAAAAAGGTTAAAGAAGAAGTTGTCTCAAAAGATGATAACAAGGGAGAGAATAAACTAGTCAAATTAGATCCTGTAGTAGTACCTAAGGACTCTGTACAGATGGATTCTATATTTATGACTGCAGATACCCTGTTCTCAAAAATGATTCTCCGAAGCACCTACATACCCAAAAATTTCAAACTAAGCCGTGACGGTGGTGAGCTAGATGTAGAGGTAGATGAAGATTATGGAGACGATAATGATAGTACGGATACCGATTTTACAGCAGGTTTAGATTCTTTGCAGCTGAAAGGTGATACCTTAGGAAAAAAGGAAATCAATAACGATGCACCTCAAAAGAAAATTAAAGACAAGCAAGCTGTCTTAAAAGAAAAAACCAAACAGGAGCCTAAAAAAGCAAGTCCAAATACTGAAAAAACAACAGCAAAACCTGTTGTAAAAGATTTAAATCGTTTTGAATTAGAGAAAAATAGTAAGGCTGACAGTATTTTGCGAAAAAATGCAGTCGTCCCAAAAGCAGATTATAGTGATCAGATCTTTAATAAAGCTCTTAAAGCTGCGAAAAACAATCATGAAAAACCTGCAGCTCCGCCCGACACAGCAAAAACCCGTATTGTCAAAGCATACCATAATGTGCGCATGTTTAAATCCGATTTTCAAGCTGTAGCAGATTCCGTTTACTATGGTATGGCAGATTCTATGTTCAGGCTAATGGGAAAACCGATGATCTGGGCAGAGAAATCTCAAATATCCGGTGATACGATTTTTCTGCAATTTGTGAATCAGAAACTGGACAATACGTTAATTGTAGGTAATGCTTTTATGGTAAATGCAACTTTGGACTCCGCTAAATACAATCAGTTAAAAGGCCGTAAAATAACCGGATTCTTTGATAAAAACAGTTTAGAGCGGATGTTCGTTGATGGAAATGCCGAAAACATCATTTATGTCGTCAATGAAGAAACCAATGTAGCAACAGAATTATTCCATGATCGCAGCAGCCGCATTAAAATTTACATGGAAAACAATAAATTGAAAGAGTATGTTTCCATTAGAAAAGTTGATGGTAAAGTCTACCCAATTGCCCAGTTAACGCAAGAAAAAGAATTTCTACCGGGGTTTATCTGGAGGCCGGAAGATAGACCGAAGTCAAAAGAAGATTTACTCAATAGAAAACGATCTGTTGCAAAAGACGAGATTAAAGTTCCCGAGGCTGAAAACAAAGAGGGAAAACCTAAAGAGAAAACAATTAAGAATATAGAAAGCGAACCCGAGGAAAAGCCTCAAGAAGAAGTTAAAAAACAAACTACGCCTAAGCGGGAAATTCAGAAAATGGATAGTAAGGCTCAAGGAGAAAAATTGCAGGCCGTACAAGATAGCACTCTTATTAAAGCAGTTTCTCCAAATAAAGAACCGATCAAAAAGTAAGATTTAATTAAAAGATCATCAACAATGCGGCCTATCAGTAATACCGCATTGTTGATGATCTTCAAATAAGTTAATGTCTTTCGGAAACCAACAAGCGCTTAGCACTATCTGCAGCGATCACAAGACCTGCTGCCAACATAATAATATCTTTTATAACCAAACGCCCTGCTGCGGAAAGGTAGGGAAATCCATAGTGAGGTGTCGGAAAATCACCACCTAAATTTGGCACAAATGTTTCTGGCGTGGTAATCAAGAATGATAAAGTCACGAGGGACATCCCAAATGTCAAAACACCACTAAGCAATCCTATTTTCGGAAACCATATACCTAATAAAACAAAAAATCCAATTCCGACAATAACCGCTCCCAAGCCATAAGAAAATAGATATGTCCTATTTTCATTATGCCAATCCACATTTTTTTGAACAGTTTTACCTTCAGGATTTTTATACTGCTGATACTCTGGTGCCTTCTTGCTGTAAAAAAAAGACATAACAGGACTATTTGCTACAAATGGAACAATACCATCAGCTTCGTACTGAAATGCCTTTAAACCACCTATCCATGCCATCACAAGAAAGACTGCAAAACGTAAAAAATTAATAAATTGATTTTGTAGTCCCGCTAGAAAAGAAATAAATCTGTACATAGTTGTCTATATTTGATATAGCTACAAACTTCCATTTTTTAAATCAGCTATGACATGGACAAATCGGTAAATTCAATAGATTATTTAGCCACAATGGAGATCCCTACACGCTCTCGAAAACCTGAAGGAGAAATACCAACATTCTTCTTAAAATACCTGCTAAAGTAAAACTCATCTTCAAATTGAAGTTTTGCAGCTATTTCTTTGACAGATAAATATGTCAGATGCAACATTTTTTTTGCTTCAAGAACAACACGATCCTGGATCAATTGGGAAGGAGATTTTCCAAATTCTTTTTTAACCTTTTTGCTGAATGAATCTACTCCAAGAGCAAGTTCATCTGCATAAAATTGCACCGATCTCTCAAAAAGAAAAGCAGACTCCAATAGTTCTTGAAATTTTAGACTAACTGTCAATTCGTTCTGATAAACATCGGTATGAACAAGCTGAAGAGATTTTTCTTTACTGCAAAGAGCCAAAACAAGTTGTAGATAAGATTTTAATACAGATTCAGAAAATGGACTTCCTCCATCTTTCTCCACTTCAATTTTATTAAAAATTGTTTTTATTTCAGTAAATAAAATCGGAGAAATAGTCACAAATGGTGTTAAGTAGATATTGTTAAATAATAAACCATTGCAAGCAACTTCCTTTTTATGATATTCAATGCAGTAAAAATCACCATGGAACTCCAATTTAATAATGGAAGCCGGTGTTGTCCCCTGCCACTTGAAATGTTGATAAGGAGATAAAAAAACCAAACTATAAGCCGCGCTGGAATAATTTGAAAAATCAACCGAAAATTTCGCCGGATTTTCGAACATAAAAATCTGATATAAAGCCGATTGAAAATCATCTTCGAGCGAAGATATATGAAGATGCTGAATATCGATTAACATAGTTTTTCTTCTAAATTTTTAGCTCCATTATAATCTACTTTGAAAAAAATAAAATAGACTATTCTAGCGTTCGCTTAATTAAAGTAACATCGATTTACAGCTGACTAAATTGAAAAGCAACACTCACTGCTATAATACTGCTCTTTGACCAGTTTTTATAAAAAACTTTTCTAATACCAGGACAGAAACCAGATCTTCTACCATCTGATTCTCAAACCGTTTCACAAACTGATGTGCATTCTTAATGATTTCTTCTGCCTTTTCCGGATTTTCGATATAATAATTTAATTTCACTTCTAAATCCGAATAATCATCTTGGATATGTATATAATGATAATCAGGGATCAATAACCCTTCCATAAACCATGTTTCAAACTTTGGAATTGGCATTACGGCAATAGAATTTGATGACATCACCCATTTTAAATTGGTCGCCACATCATTTCCTTCTAAGGCCAGTATAAATTTATAATGTAGATGTTCTGTTATTGAAATCGCAGGTTTATACCAGCCTTTATGTTGATTCTTTTTAGAGACATCTCCTAAATCGCACAGAGGATGATCAAAATAGATCTGAAAAAAACGGCTTCTGTGCTCCTGTTGAACTGTAGCGCGTCCCAGCAACATATTTTTTTTATCTCGAAAAGCAATCTCATCTTTGATAAAATTAAAATGCCTGACTTTATCCATATTTAGCAATACTGAATTGCAGTTATTTCCTCCAATAGGTCTGCTTTTCACAATTGCAGGTGTTTTGGGAATATCAACAACATCACCTGGAATCATATCTATTCGAAGATCACCGTCAAAATATCGTAAATATTCTTTCAGATCAAAATAATAAACCGAACCTTTTTTAGGTCTCTTCATATCCTTTAAGTAGCAAGCACCCTCTCCCACTGTTTGAATTTCATCTAGCTTATTGTAATAAGCCAGACGATCAATTATAGCATGGTCATAAGAAGAAAGATTGTTGATCATTGCTACTCTTTTGGATCGAAACAAAGGCAAAAATGAATATTCCCGGAAACTAGCTTTCACATAATATCCAAACTTAAAATTCTTATTCTTAAAAAATATTCGTTTTATATTCATTTCTAATTACTCAAAAACGCGGCTAATTTCTGAACAGCGACTGCCCGGTGGCTGATACTATTTTTCTCGTCTGCAGTCATTTCCGCAAATGTTTTACTATAGCCATTTGGTATAAAAATAGGGTCATAACCAAATCCATCCGCACCTTTACGTTCATCAATAATGTGGCCTTCAATACTACCTTCAAAAAAATGTTGCTGACCGTTTAGGTTAAGTGAAATCACTGTTTTAAATCGAGCGGTACGATTAGCGATACCTGCTAACTTCTCCAGAACCAAATTGATATTTTTTTCCATATCACGGCTACCAGAATAACGGGCCGAATACACACCTGGTTCACCATTTAATGCATCAATTTCCAACCCAGAATCATCTCCGAAACAATTTAATCCATATTTATTGACTAAATAATCTGTCTTCTGTTTTGCATTCTCATGAAAAGTAACACCTGTTTCAGGAATATCTTCATGGCAATCAATATCAGCCAAAGATTTAAGTAGGAATTTCTTTCCTACAATAGCCTGCACCTCTTCCAATTTATGTGCATTATTAGTCGCAAAAATAAGTTCAATCATCCGAATAAGATTTTATTCAAATGTATTAAATATAATAGAAAAAACAGCTAATTATCCGAGCTAAAGACTAGCTCTGATGTTGAATTAATGACTTAAACTCAGTCCAAAAAGCTTTTTTCTTAACCATGTCTGCAAACATCTCTTCAAAACTGTATGTATTAAAGACTGTCGCAATACGACCGTGCATATAGGAGTTATGCGCAATCTCAGGCAACTTTAATGATAAAGGTTCAACGCCTAGAAGAATAATCTTTTTAGGAGTGAAAAATGACATGATTCGCTTAAAGTCATTTGGATTGTGTGCATTGGCCAAATTAACAACCGCAACATCAGCAACTGTTAGCTTAAGCGCCCCAATTGTCTTTACAAATGCCTCCTCTGCATCCGGAGAAAAGTAAGGATAAGCGGGATATCTTAAGATAAACAGAATTCCTTTTGCTTTAGAGCCCTGATATATAAATTCCTCAACAGATTCCTGATGAGCAGTAACCTGTTGAGGATTTAAAGGTGAAGATACCGATTCAGACTGACCCGAAAAAGCTTCTACAGCATCGGCCGTCGCGAATATAGTCTCGGACATGAATGCCTGTAAAGCAATGGGGTCTGTAGTCAGTAAATTCGACATATTCTTATTATTTACCCAAAATATAAGAGAAAATCAAAGGAGCAACAATAGTTGCATCAGACTCAACTACGAATTTAGGTGTATCGATATCTAATTTACCCCAAGTGATTTTTTCATTTGGAACAGCACCAGAGTAAGAACCGTAAGATGTTGTTGAATCAGAGATCTGACAGAAGTAAGACCAGAAAGGAACATCTTCCCACTCTAAATCTTGGTACATCATCGGAACAACACAAATAGGGAAATCACCAGAGATACCACCACCGATTTGGAAGAAACCAACACCCTTACCAGAAGAGTTAGCACGGTACCACTCTGTTAAGTAAATCATATATTCGATACCAGATTTCACTGTATGAACATTTAATTTACCTTTGATGACATTAGAAGTAAAGATGTTACCTGTCGTTGAATCTTCCCATCCTGGACAAACAATAGGCAAGTTTTTCTCTGCAGCAGCAACAATCCAAGAGTTTTTAGGATCAATTTCGTAATATTGTTCCAACACTCCAGAATTAACCACCTGGTATAAAAATTCGTGTGGTAAATAACGCTCACCTTTTGCTTCAGCTGCATGCCATACATCTTCCAGATGTTTCTGTAAACGACGGAATGCTTCCTCTTCAGGAATACAAGTATCTGTAACACGATTATAATGTTGATCTAATAATTCTCTTTCTTGCTCTGGAGTCAAGTCACGATAGTTAGGAACACGCTTGTAATGTGAGTGTGCTACTAAATTCATAACATCCTCCTCCAGGTTAGCACCTGTACATGAGATGATATGTACTTTATCTTGACGAATCATTTCAGCCAAAGAAATTCCCAATTCAGCAGTACTCATTGCACCACCTAAAGAAATTAACATTTTACCACCTTCTAATAGATGAGCCTCATAACCTTTAGCTGCATCCACCAATGCCGCAGCATTGAAGTGAAGGTAATTTTCCTCAATAAACTGAGAAATAGGACCTTTTTGTGTACTCATAATATTTTGTTACTTTTAATAAAATAATAAGTGTAGCAAAGGTACTGAATATTATTTATTTTAAGCTTGGAGGTCTGCCAAACAGCATGCTATTCAAGCATTTTTTAACAAATGTTAAAAAATATTTGCAATCTTAAATTACCCATCGCTCACAGGAATCCAAAAATTCCTGGTTAATATCAGCACCAATACCCGGAAGATCCGAAAGATGAATATGATATCCTTTATATTGAATACCACCGACAACAGGATCCTCTAGATGGCCGACCATACAAGTATCCAAATCATAAAACTTCACATTCGGCGCAGCATAAGCAAAATGAACTTTCGCGGCTAAAGCCAATCGACTTTCAAGCATCCCCCCTATCATACAGGGAATATTAAATTCAGCAGCTATTGCGGCGATTTTTAATGCCTCATGAATGCCTCCTGATTTTGAAAATTTAATATTAATATAGTCACAGGCATCTGCACGACACAAGCGCTCCGCATCATGATGGCTATAAACAGATTCATCTGCCATGATCAGAACCGTTGTTTCGGTACGAAGTTCAGGAAGCAAATGATCTAAATAAGTACGCATAGGCTGTTCACAAAACTGAATCTTAAAAGGTTCCAGTCCCTGCAAAGCTTCTACAGCACCTTCGTATGTCCATCCTTGATTTGCATCAATACGAATCGGCATATCAAAGCCGACCGCTTTACGGATTTCCCGAATCCTTGCGATATCCGTTTTAGGATCCTTGCCCAATTTCACTTTCAACATCACAGCCCCTGCACGGTACAACTCTTTTGCCTTAGCTGCCATTTCTTCCGGACTGGCGATACCTAAAGTGATATCGGTTACGATCTCTCGTGGAATACCTTTTAAAAATTGATATAACGGAACTCCTGCATTTTTTGATGCAATATCATATAAAGCCATGTCAAATGCAGATTTTATTGTTGTATTGCCGGCTATATACATATTTAGCTCTGCGAGACGCTCCTCTATATTTAAAGGATCTTTACCTTTCCATAACTTCGCAAAGTCACGCGCTATCACTAAACAGGTGTCCTGGGTTTCCCCTACAATCATAGGAAAGGCAGAACATTCACCAACCCCAACGATTTCGGTATCCGTAAGAATCCGAATAAAGGTGTTCTGTGCAAAATCCATAGTGCCTGTTGCAATGACAAAAGGCTCCATAGGAATGCTTAATCTATAAATTTCTATTTCAGTGATTTTCATGGTTTAAACTATTATGTATTTCCTACCTCACAGCGAAAATAACAAAAGCTAAGATAGATAAAGAATATCTAAAATATAGCGCAAAGCTTATCCGTTCCAGAATTAGTTATATACTGAAATCTATTATTTTTTAAGGACCTGTCTCCGATCGACTTCTTATTGAGATCGGAATACAATGCGCAAAGGAAAGTCCGTGAAAGTCCATGGAAGTCCGTAAAAGTCCATACAAGTGCATACGTTCTTTCGCCTTACTCCGACATTGCTAGGGCACTGGCAGGACAACTCTTCGAGTCTGGTTCGAGTACCCTTCGATTATTATTCGACAGGTATTCGGCAGGGTGGCGAACACCTACCGAATAAAACACGAACAACTGTGGGACCTGCCTCCTATCTCTCCCCTAGCAAACTCGAACTTAAGTCAAACGGCAGTCATTCACAATTGAATAAAGTAAGAGTTCATTTCGCCCTTCGTTCGCAAAAGGTTCGAAAAGGATTCGGCTTGCTTATACCGATCCTATACCCATCCTATACCTCGCCTATACTGAAACAGTAGACAAACGGAAGACAAACAGTAGACAAACGGAAGACAAACAGTAGACAAACAGAAGACAAAAGGTAGAGCTTTACCGAAGGCTTCCCGAACAAAGTGCGAATAAAGAGTGAAGCATACTTTAATCAAGTAAAAGGCAGATAATCTTGATGAACCCGCTTTAAAACTGCGTCACCAATCATTAAGATAATACAAATCATTTATTACAACACGTAACATGCTCATTCAAAAAACAAATCACAAAGCTCTTCCAAAATACAATATCAGCAATAAAAGACTTTTTATTTACAAATAACATAAGCTTATTTAAAATAATTTATAAAATCTATAATATTTTAATGTTTTTATTCATATATTAGCAAAGTAATAATTGAATAGGAAGATGATTGAAAGTAACACAAATCAGCAAGGGCTATACGACCCGAGTTTTGAGCATGACGCCTGTGGGGTTGGTTTTGTAGCGCATATTAAAGGAATAAAATCACATGCACAGGTAAAAGATGCCTTGACCATGTTAGAAAATATGGAGCATCGTGGTGCTTGTGGCTGTGATCCAGAGAGTGGAGATGGCGCAGGTATTATGATCCAATTACCACATGAGTTTCTTTGGGAAGAATGTATTAACCTGGGTATACAACTTAAAGAACCAGGATATTATGGAGCAGGAATGGTTTTCCTACCCAAAGAACCTGAAATGAACAAAATTTGCAGAACAGTTATACAAGAAGCGGCTACTGAAAGGGATATGAAATTCCTTGGATTTCGGGATGTACCAGTAAGTAGAGCAGGTATAGGCCCGACAGCATTAAGCGCTGAACCCGAAATAGTTCAATTCTTTATCGACAGACCCGAGACCGTACATAACACTGAAGAATTTGAACGCAAATTATTTGTCCTCAGACGTTTGATTATCCAAAAAATCAAACAATATCAAGAATACCCACTACCGCTTTACTTCGCTTCCTTATCTTGCAAAACAATTATTTATAAAGGTCAGTTGACAACTTACCAAGTTGGCACTTATTTTAAAGACCTTCGCGATCCAAGAGTTGTTTCTGCATTTGGATTAGTACACTCTCGCTTTTCAACCAATACTTTCCCTTCCTGGTCTTTAGCACAGCCTTTCCGTATGTTAGCGCATAATGGTGAGATCAACACATTAACAGGAAATCTGAACTGGTTTTACGCAGGCATGCGTGCGCTTTCGTCTCCTTATTTTACAGAAGAAGAGATGGAGATCTTACTACCTGTTGTAGACCGTGGTCAATCTGATTCTGCATGTCTAGACAATGTTGCAGAACTTTTATTACACAGTGGCCGTAGTCTTTCCCATGTGATGCTGATGCTGGTACCTGAAGCTTGGGATGGCAATACACAAATGGATCCATTAAAACGGGCATTTTACGAATACCACGCCACATTAATGGAGCCTTGGGATGGTCCAGCTGCTCTTTGTTTTACTGATGGCAAGTCCATTGGTGCAACCTTAGATCGAAACGGACTGCGTCCGTTACGCTATGCCATCACTTCAGATCATCGTGTTATCGTTGCTTCAGAGGCAGGAGCACTTCCAATTGATGAATCAACAATCATCAAAAAGGGAAGACAACAAGCTGGTAAAATTTTCTTGGTCGATATGGAACAAGGTAAAATTTTATCTGACGAAGAGGTAAAAGGTGACTTAATACGTCAACAGCCTTATGGCGATTGGTTAGACAGTTATAAAATAAAATTAACAGAATTGGCTGAGCCTCGAGTTACCTATACCTACCTGTCTAAAGAATCGGTATTTAAGTATCAGCAGACTTTCGGATATTCGAGAGAAGACTTAGAAACAATTCTAACACCAATGGCATTGACCGGGTATGAGCCAACAGGTTCCATGGGATCTGATGTACCATTAGCTATACTTTCCGATCAACCGCAACACTTATCCAGTTACTTCAAGCAGTTTTTTGCTCAAGTGACAAACCCTCCTATTGATCCAATAAGAGAGCGTTTGGTTATGAGTCTAGCAACATTCATTGGAAATGCAGGCAACATACTCATTGAAGATAAAAAATTCTGTCACTGCGTTACGCTTGAACATCCGATATTGACCTCGAAAGAATTAGAAAAGCTACGGTCAATAGACACGGGTGTATTTCAGGCAAAAACTTTACAATCTTACTTCCGAGCAGATGGTCAAAATGGTTCCCTGGAAGCTGGATTAGAACGTCTTTGTCGTTATGCAGATGATGCTGTACGTGATGGATTCGAAGTATTAATACTTTCAGATCGTGCGATAGATTCGCAACATGCACCTATTCCATCTATATTAGCTGTATCTGCAGTACATCACCATTTAATTAAAACAGGAAACCGCGGTGCTGTTGGTCTTGTTGTAGAAGCTGGAGATGCTTGGGAAGTTCATCATTTTGCATGTTTACTAGCATTCGGAGCCACCGCAATCAATCCTTACATGGCGCTTGCGAGTATTCGTACGATGAAAGAACAAAGTAAAATCGAAACCGAATTAACATGGCCTGAACTTTCCAAAAACTACGTAAAGGCAGTAAATGCAGGATTATTAAAGATATTTTCAAAAATGGGAATATCGACCCTGCAGTCGTATCATGGTGCACAAATCTTTGAAGTATTAGGTTTAGATAAAACTGTTGTAGACAAATATTTTTGCGGTGCTGTATCCCGTATCGGCGGCTTAAACCTTGATGATATTGCACAGGAAGTACTGACAAAACATTGGGTGAATTTCAAAGAAAGCCGTACTCCACAGACGTTACTTCCTGAAGGTGGTCTCTACCAATGGAAACGAAGAGGTGAAGGACACCTTTGGAACCCTGATACTGTACATCTTCTGCAACAGGCTTGTCGCAATGACGACTATGCTACTTATAAAAGATATGCGGAAAAAATAAACAACCAAAAAGAACAGATGTTCACCCTGCGTGGTTTATTAGATTTTGCTAAACATAGAACAGCAATTCCTTTAGAAGAAGTAGAACCAGCTAGTGATATTTTAAAACGCTTTGCCACAGGTGCGATGTCATTTGGTTCTATTTCACATGAAGCACACAGCACACTGGCAATTGCGATGAACCGCATCGGTGCAAAATCAAATACTGGAGAAGGTGGTGAAGATGAGCTCCGTTATCAGCCCCTACCGAATGGCGATTCCATGCGTTCTGCAATCAAACAAGTGGCATCAGCACGATTTGGTGTAACATCTAACTATCTGACACAGGCAGACGAAATACAGATCAAGATGGCTCAAGGTGCTAAACCTGGAGAGGGCGGTCAGCTTCCTGGACCTAAGGTTAATGAATGGATTGCTAAAACAAGACATTCAACGCCAGGTGTAGGGTTAATTTCCCCGCCACCACATCATGACATCTATTCGATTGAAGATTTAGCACAATTAATCTTTGATCTAAAAAATGCAAACCGTGCTGCACGTATCAATGTCAAACTCGTTTCAAAAGCGGGTGTTGGAACTATTGCTGCGGGTGTCGCAAAAGCACATGCCGACGTTATTCTGATAGCAGGATTTGACGGAGGAACAGGAGCTTCTCCGATCAGTTCGACAAAGCACGCAGGTTTACCTTGGGAATTGGGATTAGCAGAAGCACACCAAACTTTGGTGAAAAACAAACTTAGAAGCCGTATCGTACTACAAGCAGATGGACAGGTAAAAACTGGACGGGACATCGTTGTAGCAACCTTATTAGGTGCAGAAGAATGGGGCGTATCAACTGCTGCCCTTATTGCTGGTGGCTGTATCATGATGCGTAAGTGTCACTTGAATACTTGTCCAGTAGGTGTAGCCACACAAGATCCAGAATTAAGAAAATTATTCACCGGTAAACCTGAGGACATTGTTAACCTATTCCGCTTCATGGCCGAAGAAATCAGAGAGACCATGGCAGAATTGGGTTTCCGTACCATCAATGAAATGGTAGGAAAAGCACAGTTCCTTAAAAAACGTGAGAACATAGATCATTGGAAAGCTTCCAAAATTGATTTCTCAGGCATATTATATGTTGAGCCCAACGATCCTAATCAGTCTCTTTACAATACTGAAGAACAAGATCACGGCATGGGTATGATCTTAGACTGGGGATTATTGAAACAAGCGAAACATGCCTTAGAAAGCAAAACTCCAGTTTTTGGAACTTTCACGGTTAAAAATACGGATCGTACCATCGGTACGCTATTGTCGAATGAGATTTCTAAACTATACGGATCCGAAGGCTTACCTGATAATACCATCAATTACAAATTTGAAGGTTCTGCGGGACAGAGTTTTGGTGCATTCTCAACAAAAGGACTATCATTTGAGTTAGAAGGTGAAGCGAATGATTATGTTGGTAAAGGATTATCTGGTGCACAATTAGCGATCTATCCGAAAGCAGAAAGTAAATTGATACCGCATGAAAATATCATCATCGGTAATGTTGCTCTATTTGGTGCTACATCGGGACATCTCTTTATTAATGGACAAGCCGGCGAACGATTTGCTGTTCGTAATTCAGGTGCTACGGCAGTAGTAGAAGGACTTGGCGACCATGGTTGTGAATACATGACCGGGGGACGTGCACTTATCTTAGGAGCTACTGGAAGAAATTTCGGCGCTGGTATGAGCGGTGGTATCGCCTGGATCTATGATAAGCAAGGAACATTTAGAGACAATTGTAATACTGAAATGGTTGATCTTGATCCATTGGAACAAGAAGATGAAACCGCAATTATTGCATTGCTAAAAAGACATATTTTACTCACAAACAGCAAAATTGCACAACATATTCTCGAAAACTGGACTGCTGAGAAAAACAGCTTTATCAAAGTATTTCCAAAAGAATACAAACAGGTATTACGTACAAAATTAGTTGAAGCATAATCAGGAGGAAAAATCATGGGAAAAATAACAGGATTTAAAGAATACGATCGTGAGCTTCCGCAAAAAGAACCGGTAGCTTACAGAATACAGAATTTTCAGGAATTCAACAAGGGTTACACAGATAGTCAACTGAATACACAGGCCGCACGTTGTATGGACTGCGGTATTCCATTTTGTCACTCAGGATGTCCTTTGGGCAATGTAATACCTGAGTTTAATGATGCCGTTTACGATGGAAAATGGGAAGATGCATACAACATATTGACCTCAACAAATAACTTTCCCGAATTTACAGGAAGAATTTGTCCGGCTCCATGTGAATCGGCCTGTGTATTGGGTATACACAGTTCTCCTATTACCATTGAAGAAATTGAAAAACATATTATTGAAATTGCTTTCAATAAAGGTTATGTAAAACCTAACAAAAGCTATATTAAAACAGATAAAAGAGTTGCTATTGTTGGATCAGGACCTGCGGGTTTAGCTGCAGCCGCACAATTAAATAAAGCTGGTCATGACGTTGTCGTTTTTGAACGTGATGATCAACTGGGAGGCTTACTCCGTTATGGTATTCCAGATTTTAAATTAGACAAGAAAATTATTGACCGCCGGATTTCGGTGATGCAGGAATCAGGTATTAAATTTAACGTAAACGCTGAGGTTGGCAAAAACATCTCCCACCATGAGTTACTTTCTTTTGATGCTGTTATTTTAGCAACAGGCTCAACTGTTCCTTGGCATTTGGATATTCCTGGAAAAGAATTAAAGGGTGTTCATTTCGCGATGGACTTTCTGAAACAGCAGAATAAAAAAGTGAGTGGTATTGAATACACGGAAGAGCACATCATCGCCCAAGGAAAACATGTAGTCGTAGTCGGTGACGGTGATACTGGATCGGATTGTATCGGTACTTCCAATCGACAACTGGCACAGAGCATTACCCAGATCGCACGTAAACCAATCCCTGCAAAGGAACGATTAAAGAATAATCCATGGCCATCAGATAAAATCACCTTCAACACTTCATCATCACAAGAAGAAGGTTGTGACCGACTTTGGGCAACCGAAACAAAAGCCTTCATCAGTGATGACCATGGAAATGTCAAAGCTGTTCAGATCATAGAGGTCGAATACGAAGTAGATGATTTCGGTAGAAGAACAAAATTAGGTCAATCAGAGCCTAAAGAAATTCCGGCAGATCTTGTTCTTTTAGCTGTCGGTTATCAACATACAGAGCAACAATTGCCAGAAAAACTGGGTGTTCAAGTCGATAGCCGAGGAAATATAGTTGCGACAGATAAAGCTTACCAGACTTCGGTAGATAAGATCTTTACAGCTGGAGATTGTAGGAAAGGACAATCATTAGTTGTATGGGCGATATCAGAAGGCCGTGAGTGTGCTAGAAAAGTAGACGAATTCCTAATGGGGCATTCGGAGCTTGAAAGCAAAGAAGCTATTCATCAATATGCTTAATACCAATCCTAAATAGAAAAGAATGAGCCCCGTAAATATATTTACGGGGTTTATTCTTTTATAGCACTTCCTGTCACTGACTCATCCGGTTATTTCATCTCAAAGATGAGTAGCATATGGACCCTCGCTGATCTCAAAAAGCTTTTATTCATTTTAACCGGGACTAAGATTTTCAACCTACATGAAGTTTTTTAATCCTGCGGTTAATTATGGAATTCGTTACTAAGATGCATCATCTTAAATGAACACAGCAAGCTAATTCAAAAAATATGAATAAGATCCTCATAATAGCATTGATTTTATGTCTCCTACTTCAGGGAGAGAATATTAAATCACAGAATAATCCAAATAGACCTATTCCCAGCTTAAAAATATCGAATGATCCAAAAGATCAGGCAAAAGTTAATCTACAGGAGCTCGATATTCAAGTTAATATTTTTGGTAACATCGCGAAAACAACGATGACAATGACCTTCCGTAATAATGAAAACAAAGACTTGGAGGGCATACTGACATTCCCCATGCCTGAAGGTGTTTCGGTAACAGGATACGCCCTTGATATTAATGGAAAACTACGTCAAGCTGTTGCAGTTGATAAAAACAAAGGGACTGAAGTCTTCGAAAGTATTGAATCTCGTCGTGTAGATCCTGGATTATTAGAGCGTGTAGAAGGCAATAATTTTAAGACCAGAATATATCCTATACCTGAACAAGGTCAACGAACCATTAGCATAACTTATGAAGAGAATTTACAATTCCATGCTTCGACTGGTTTTCAATACCATTTACCTTTAGCCTATAAACAAGCGATCGAGCGGTTTAAACTTCAGGTAAATATCTACCAAACAGACCAGGTACCGACATTGATCAGCAAACCAGATGGATCACTCATATTTTCAGAAAAAAATCACATTTATCAAGCGGCTATAGCTAAAAACAATTTTATACCTGAAAAATCATTAGTTATTGGACTACCTAAGCGACCAAATGAGAACATCATTTTGACACAGGTTAATCAAGATCAATCTTTCTATTTCCTTAGCAATATATTTATCGATGCTCCTTCGAAAGCAAAAACCTGGAAAAACAAAATTGGGATCATCTGGGACAATTCTTTAAGTGCTAAAGATAAGGACATTCAAAAAGAATTAGCACTTCTGGATCTCATCATACAACAAAAAAAGAATTTAACTATAGAGCTGGGCTTACTGAATATCAGCTATGTAAAAGCGGGAACATTTCACATAGAACAGGGAAATTGGACTGCTCTAAAAAATTATCTCTTGCATTTAACTTATGATGGCGGAACAGACTATTCAAAATTGAATGATCAAGTGCTGCAAGCGGAGGAATATCTTTTCTTTACCGAAGGGTTATCCACATTTGGGTCAAATCAAGTAACCATCAACAAACCAACATATTGTATCTCTTCTTCTGCTATTGCAGATTACAGCACACTCCAGGCCATTAGCAAAAAAACTGGTGCAAAAACGCTCAATCTATTGAACACATCACCTATTGACGGTATCAAGAAATTAAGTTCAGAAAATTTAAAATTTTTAGGGATCAAAGAACATGCTGATTTCTCAGAAATATATCCAGCGATCCATACAGAAGTACAGGATCATATCGCGATTTCAGGTCTCGGAAAAAACAACGATTTAAAACAGATTACCTTACTCTTTGGCTACGGGAATCGTGCAACTCAAGAAGTCAAAATTGACATCAATTATCAAGAAAATGAGTTGGATATTCATAAAATCTGGGCTCAGAAAAAGATTGCAACATTAGATGTTGATTACACGGAAAATAAAGAACGTATTGAAGAACTTGGTAAGCAATTTGGTATTGTTACCCGTAACACAAGTTTAATTGTATTGGAAACCGTGGAAGATTATGTACGATATGCCATCCTGCCTCCAACAGAATTGCTTCCAGCTTATCATAAATTGATTAAAGAACAAAGCGTTCTTCGGGAGGAACGTATGCATGATTTATTGGCACAGGCTGAAACCGCTGTCCAAGAATTAAAAAAATGGTGGCAGACCGACTTCAAAGCAAAGAAAAGTTATCCACAGCCTAACAGGATCGTAGAAGAATCATTTGTAGAGCCCGAAGTTCATCCAATCAATAATGCACAAGCTGCAACATCAAAAATGGTATCATCAGAAAGCAGACAGATGTTTTTAGCAGATGATCAATATTCAAATCTGAAGGAAATAATATTAAGCGATTTAGAAGACCCAGTTTCTGATCAACAGCATTATTCCGGCACTGATGTGAGTGACAGAATAACTGCTGGTGCAAAAATCACCATTCCTGACATTAAAAATGACAATATGTATCTGCAGGTCTTAAAAAAATCAGCGAATCCCTATCAAACATATCTCGAACTTCGCCAAGCATATTTGGGTACTCCGAGCTTCTATTTTGACGTTGCTAATTTTTTCTTTCGAAAAGGCACAAAAGATAAAGCATTATTAGTGTTGAGCTCACTTGCAGATCTTCAAATTGAAAATGCAGATTTATTTAAGACAATAGCTTACACACTTAAACAATGGGAACAATATCAATATGAACTTTACATCAATAAGAAAATCGTAGACTGGCGTCCTATGGATCCGCAAAGCCACCGCGATTATGCTTTAGCATTATTAGATAATAAACAATATCAAAAAGCTTTTGATCAATTATATAGTATCCTAACGCAAAGTTATTCCCCTGAAGCAGCCGATCGCGACGATGGTATTGAAGAAATTATTGTGATGGAGTTAAATAATTTATTAAAATTAAACCAGACTCATGTTAATAGCAATAACATCAGCAAAAAACTCACTGCAGATCTTCCTGTTGATATTCGTGTAGTGATCAATTGGAATTCAAACAATACAGATATAGATCTTTGGGTGACAGATCCATATGGAGAAAAATGCTTTTACAGCAATAATAGCACTGCAATGGGAGGACGTTTAAGTAATGATTTTACCGGAGGATATGGCCCTGAACAATTTCTATTAAAAAGAGCAGTCAAAGGAAAATATAAAGTCGAAGTAGATTTTTATAATGATAATTCGCTAACGCTAGCAGGTCCAACAGCAGTTATGGCAGAAATATTCACCTATTATAGCTCCGGAAAACAGGAACGTAAAATCATCCCCCTGTACTTAGATAAAACCAAAGAGCAGCATGTGACCATCGGAACATTTGATTTTTAATCCAGTGCTAAGTCAAAAAAAAGCGTGCTTAAAATCAGTTTTAAGCACGCTTTTTTTATCAGGATACGCAATAAATCCATTAAATTCCGTTCTGTAACAAGAGCAGATATATAAAGCTAAAATAGATAATTAATAGATTTTTCTAATAACCAAATCCTGCTTCCGTTTCTCGATTTTTGTTTTTAAGTAAGGATAGAAGAAAACTGCACCTAAAACAATGGCAGCACCACCATAAAAACCTAAACTCATCGTCTCTTTTTGACCGAAGATCAGCATGGCCAATAAAATGCCATAAACAGGTTCCAGATTTGTCGTTAAAGCAACTGTAAAAGCACTCAATTCTTTCATCACAGCAACACCTAAAACATACGCAACGGCAGTACACAATACCCCTAAGATCAATAGATAAATTAAATCCGATTGATTGAGAACCATATTTTCATTAAAATCTCCACTGAATAACATAAAAACTGACACCCAGAAAAAAGCACCCAGCATTTCATAAAATGTGATCAAGGTAGCGCTTGATTTTTTAACCATTCTGGCATTTGCAATCGAGAAAATACTTGCACAGAATGCACATGCTAAGCCCGCAAGAATACCTTCAATATAATTGGATTCAAATTGAAATATCATATAGATACCCATTATTATCACTACACCAACTAACATATCCATTAGGGCGATCTTTTTCTTATTGATCAGGGGTTCCAAAATAGAAGTATACAATGTCAAAGAAGATAATGTTACCAAAGCTACTGATACTGTAGATACCTTAATTGCATAAAAAAAGAGTACCCAGTGAAGCCCTACGACACCTCCGACCATTATGAAAGAGATAAAATCCTTTCTTTTTACCAGAATCTGCTGCTTGCTAACGGCAAGATAAATCCATAGAGAAATCGCCGCAATCAAAACCCGATACCAAACAAGATGTATAGCAGATATCGAAATCAAATTACCCAAAATTCCTGTAAAACCCCATATCAGGATTGTTAAATGCAGAATAAGAACATTCTGATTAATTTTAATTTTTGACATTGTCGGTTTGTTTATTTTGGCGCCTTTATAGCCAAATAGATTGCAATAATTAAAAATGTAATATTGGGAATTAACACTGCAATCAAAGGAGGGAGCCCTCCTTTTAATGAGAACATAGTGGCAAATTGAATGAACACGATGTAGGTAAAGCTCAATCCGATACCGATACCCAAACTAAGACCAATACCTCCTCTGACCTTCTTAGAGGATAAGGCAACGCCCATCAAAGTAAGCACAAATGCCGAAAAAGGATAGACATAACGTTTATATTTCTCCAATTTAAGATCTGTCATCATCCCTGTACCCCTAATTTCCTCTTTATGGATACGCTCGTCCAGCTCTTTCGTATCCATGGCTGTAAAAATATTATCATACAGTTCAAAATCACTCGGCTTCATATCCAAAGTGGTATCTTTTACGGTACCCTTGTCCATTCGTTCATGAAGACCATTAATAATCCGGTTTGTATAATCATGTATTTTCCACTTAGTCGTTACAGAATCCCATGTAATACGCTCAGCGATCATTTTTTCCAATAAGGTATCACCCTTAAATTTTTCCAGTACAAACTTATATCCAATCTTGGAGTTGTTATCAAAGTTGTCTATGTATACATAACTGTTTTTATCAATCTGCATATGCGTGGACACTTTCGTATTATCTTTCAAAGGTTTTACATACACATTTTCAAAACCGATCTTCATTTTATTCGTTTTCGGAATAATATAAAGGTTAAAGACAAAAGAAACTGCAAATATAAGCGTTGCAGAAAAAATATAGGGTCTTAAAAGCCGGTTAAAACTATAGCCGGCACTTAATATGGGTACGATCTCCGTTTGATCGGCCATCTTCGAAGTAAAGAAGATAACAGCGATAAAATTGATCAGAGGACAAAGGAAATTTAAATAAAACGGGATAAATCCTGCGTAATATTCAAATATAATTTTGTCCATAGGAGCATTATATTTCAAGAAATCATCCAATCGCTCAGAAATATCAAAAATGACCATGACGACTGTAAAAATAGCCATCGTGAACACAAATGTGCTCAAGTACTTTTTAATAATGTAACGATCGATAATAGAAAACATAATACTACTAAGATGCAAAAAAATTACAAACGTTGACCTAATACTTTGACCATTTTATTTTTCCAATCGTAGAATGTACCATCTACAATTTTCTCACGTGCCTCATTTACCAGCCATAAATAGAAGTGTAAGTTATGTAAAGAAGCAATCTGTGCACCTAAAAGTTCTTGCGAACGGATTAAATGGCGTAAATATGCTTTTGTATATACTTGATCTGAGTAAAGATCACTATCTGGATCAATTGGAGAAAAATCGTCTTTCCATTTTTCATTCTTGATATTGATCGTTCCGTGACGTGTAAAAATCATACCGTTACGTGCATTACGCGTTGGCATTACACAATCAAACATATCTATACCCAAAGCGATGTTTTCAAGTAGATTGATTGGTGTACCTACCCCCATTAGGTAACGAGGTTTATCTTCTGGAAGAATATTACAGACAACTTCCGTCATCGCATACATTTCCTCAGCAGGCTCTCCTACGGATAAACCACCGATTGCATTTCCTTCACGATTGAAAGACGCAATTTTCTCAGCAGATCTTTCACGTAAGTCTTTATATACTGATCCTTGAACAATGGGGAACAATGTCTGGTCATATCCATATAATGGTTCTGTACTATCAAAACGATCACAACATCTTTTCAGCCAACGGTGAGTCATTTCAATCGAACGACGGGCATACCCATAGTCACATGGATAAGGAGTACACTCATCAAAAGCCATGATAATATCCGCACCGATTACTCGTTGTGTATCCATCACATTTTCAGGAGTAAATAAATGCTTTGAACCATCAATATGTGACCGGAACGTCACACCTTCTTCTCGTATCTTACGATTGTCTGACAATGAATAAACTTGGTAACCTCCAGAATCTGTTAAAATTGGACGGTCCCAACCGTTAAATTTGTGAAGACCACCTGCCTTATTCAAAACATCCAGTCCCGGTCTTAGATATAAATGATAAGTATTTCCCAAAATAATTTGAGCTTTAATATCATTTCTCAATTCGTGCTGATGCACACCTTTGACCGTACCAGCTGTTCCAACCGGCATAAAAATGGGAGTTTGAATTTTTCCATGAGCTGTCTCAACAACACCTGCACGCGCTTTAGAAAATTTATCTTGTACTTGAAGAGTGAATTTCATTAATCTTTTATTTTTTGGGGATTCTAATTTGATGATTTTTACTGTTTCAGAAGCAAATTCCCCAACATGCTTTTTTTAAAATCTTTGCAAAAATACTATAAAAAGCAATGCAAAGATTGACCTTTTACAAGATTTTAACATTTACAGCACAAAAAACATTATTAAAGCAAATATCCTTGGAACATACTATCTTTGCAACCTATGAACATCGTACAGCAATACGCCTTCTATTACCCTTATATCGCCTTTGGCATCATCGGTTTATTACTGCTCATCCAGTTGTACTATATTATAATTGTATACGGAAAACTGAGTCGTCATAAAGTGCATTCTTATCAGGAACAAGATCAATTTGATCCTATTTCTGTCATCATCTGTGCACATAACGAACAAAAAAATCTAAAGCAGTTTTTAGCATCAATTTTAGAGCAGGATTATCCCCAATTTGAAGTGATTGTTGTTAATGATTACTCTACTGACGAGACAAAATGGATTTTAAAAGAATATCAATCTCAATATGATAACTTAAGAATTGTCGATATTAAGGAACATATACGGCTTAAGCATGGAAAAAAATTCGCCGTTACCCTAGGAATTAAATCTGCTATTTACGAAAAACTGGTTTTCACAGATGCTGATTGCAATCCAAATTCAAGCAATTGGTTAAAAGAAATAGCTGGAGCACTTAACCAACCGGATACAGAGATTGTCATCGGGTACTCCCCTTATTTTAAATATAGAGGTTTTCTCAATAAACTTATCCGGTTCGAGACAACGCATACAGCAATGAGTTACTTATCGTATGCGATAAAAAAAGATGCTTACATGGCTGTAGGCAGAAACATGGCCTACACAAAAACGTTATTTTTCAGTAAAAAGGGATTTGCATCACACATGCACATTAAATCTGGTGATGACGATCTTTTTGTAAATGAAAACGCTACGAAGAAAAATGTAGCCATATCCATTCATGAGGATGCTATCGTTTACTCAGAACCTAAAACAACCTGGAAAAGCTATTACAAACAAAAAGCACGGCATTCGGGCGCTTCGGTTATCTACAAAAAAAGACATCAGCGTATGTTGGGTATGCAATTGATCACTTCATTTTTATTCTACTTTACGATTATCCTGACTGCGATTATTTTCCCTAATTACTGGTACGTACCTGTAGCTGCATATCTAATTCGCCTACTTGCACAGCTCATTGTTTTTAGGGCAATATATAAGAAATTAGCAGTTTCTGACCTCATTTGGTGGTTACCATTATTAGACATCATCTACTATTTCTATATTTGCATCAACGGACTATTCAACCGTAAAAAGAAATCACTTAGCTGGAAATAATATTCATATTTTAAAACTTTCACTTTGAATCCTACAGTAGACATCATATATCAGTATTTTCCAAACTTAACAGAAGTTCAGAAAACACAATTTGCACAACTTGCAGAACTTTATCCGTTTTGGAACAATCAGATCAATGTTATTTCACGCAAAGACGTTGAAAGCCTTTATCTGCATCATGTATTACATTCTTTAGGTATTGCAAAATACGTCATGACATTTGCTCCGGGCACTCGTATTTTAGACGTTGGCACAGGCGGAGGATTCCCAGGAATACCATTGGCTATTTTATTTCCTGAAGTAAAATTTCATTTAGTAGATTCGATCGGAAAAAAAATTAAAGTTGTTCGCGAAGTTGCGTCTGCTTTAGGACTTGAGAATGTTGAAGCAGATCACATCCGTGCAGAACAATTGGACGACAAATATGATTTTGTTGTATCACGTGCTGTAACACGATTAGCAGATTTTGCTCCTTGGATCCGCAATAAATTCCTTAAACAGGATAAAAATGGAATTCCTAACGGTATCTTATATCTAAAAGGTGGTGATCTTAAAGAAGAAATTAAAGAGTCACGACTGAAAGCTGAGCTGCACCCACTTTCCGATTATTTTAAAGAAGATTTCTTCGAAACGAAATATGTCGTTTATGTTCCGATGTAATTTAGGGATTTAAGATTTCTAATTTAGGGAGACTCAGACGTTGATGAATGATTTCGACAGAATCTAGGTAGTTTTTTAAACTGTGCTGCACATAAGCAATCTGATCGTAATGGTCTGCCTTGCGCAACCATTTGGAGGAAGGTTCATAATAAGAACGAAATTTAACCAAAGAGTCTCCCGTTAAAGACGTGTAGGCTTCAGTTAGCGCAGTCCATTGTGCTAAGACTTTGTCTTGCTCGAACTCCCGCTCGAATAGTCTTTGAAGTCTCCGAGAAGCACGACCCTTCTTACTCAAAAGATTATACAACTTATTGAGATTAACGGCAAGACCGCCCTGATATGGCAAGGTCACCATATTTTTGGTATCTCCCCAAAAGTATATGGACTTATATGTAACCTGCTTTTCGGCCATTTTCTCTTCCGCCGTTAATTTTTTCCCAACTATTAGCGCAGTATCCAGTATATTGGTATCCTGATTAATTATTTTTTTATTCCGAAGAGTGGTATCTTGATAGGAAAAAACAAAATGAGCAGATGAAGATTTGACCCGGCTAAAAAATAAAAGCAGACAGATAGACATCAAAAAAAATAAGCGACCTGGATTCATTTCTTTATAATTAGTTATTTAAAAATAACAACAAAAGAAATATGAGCGACGATTTTAACTTTGTTTAACTGTCTATCTATCTTGAATTATTAACCCAATTCTTCTATAATTTTTTTGCCAATCGCATTAATCTCTTCATCCATACCAAACATTGGTAAACCAGTCTCAGGATTGGTTTTCAACCACAGATTCTCTGTATCTTTAATAATCTGTACATATTCTACCCCTTCTTTAAAAATCACATAAGTATCTTCCTCTTCTGGGAATACCGAGTAAACAATATTTTCAATTTCTATATCAAACGGTTCTTTCATTTCCATAGTCATATATTTTTATTTCAAACAAAGATACAAGCTATCTCATAATTCTCTAAAATATGAAAGTAAAATTCTTTTCTAATCATTTTTGATACCAAAAGTAAAACTGTTTTAGCCTGAATTTCAGTAAAATATTATTATCTTTAAATAACCGAATATGAACTTTTATCATCAAATAGCACTTACCAAAATTAAGGGGGTAGGACCTAAAACTGCGCGAGCTTTGCTTACGCACTGCGGCTCTGTGCAAGAAATCTTAGAGACAAATGCCAGTACTTTAGCAAAAATTCCAGGAGTAAACAGTCGAACAGCTAATGAAATCGCTGCGAAAAACTATCAGGAAGCAACCGAAAAAGAAATGGCATTTGTTGAAAAACACCAGATAAGAGTTTTATGGATAGATAATCCGGATTATCCTCAGAAATTGAGAAATTGTGAGGATGCACCACTGGTCTTATATTACAAAGGGAATGCCGACCTCAATAAAGAACGTATGGTCAGCATTGTCGGAACGAGAAATGCCACCAGCTATGGTCGCAAAATTTGCGATACGCTCATTGAACAGATGCAGCCTCTTGATACCACAATTGTAAGTGGACTGGCCTATGGTATCGATATCATGGCTCACAAAAATGCTTTACTGCATCGGATACCAACAGTGGGTGTATTAGGACATGGACTAGACCGGATTTATCCGGCGACTCATAGAGAAACAGCGTCAGCAATGCTTCAACAAGGTGGATTACTAACCGAATTTCCGTCAGACAGCAATCTTGACCGACAAAATTTCCCTATGCGAAATCGCATTATAGCAGGCATGTCTGATGTAACGATTGTCATAGAGGCGGCCACAAAGGGAGGCGCGCTCATTACTGCTGAAATAGCAAATAGCTATAACCGCGATGTATGCGCATTCCCGGGAGCAATAGATCAGCTTTATTCGGCAGGTTGTAATTATTTAATTAAAACCAACCGCGCACATCTGATCCGGGATGCGAAAGATCTTTGCTACCTGATGAATTGGGAAACTTCAGAAAAACAAACAGGTATACAGCTCCCACTCCTACCTCCTGAGTTAAATAAAGATCAGTTGCACCTCTATCTCTTTCTCCAGGGTAAACAGCAAGTGGGTATTGACGACATCACGCGTTACTGTAACTGGCCACAAAGTAAACTTGCGATGATTTTACTCGAAATGGAGATGAATGGTCATATCACCTCTTTACCTGGAAAAATGTATAAAATTTAAACCTAAACAACCTTATAAATCTAAATGAAAGAAAATACAAATACCAAAACTATTTGGAAAGTAATCGGTGCGTCCTCCATGGGAACACTGATTGAATGGTATGACTTTTTTATCTTCGGAAGTTTATCCATCGTCATTTCAACCAAATTTTTCCCTGCGGACAATCCGACTGCGGCTTTCCTTTCTACCTTAGCCACGTTTGCTGCTGGTTTTGTTGTCAGACCCTTCGGTGCACTTTTTTTCGGTAGATTAGGAGACCTTATCGGAAGAAAATACACATTTATGGTTACACTGTTGCTCATGGGAGGTGCCACTTTCTTGATCGGTTGTATACCCAGCTATGAGAGCATTGGCTTTCTTGCCCCCTTACTGGTACTGATCTTACGTTTATTGCAAGGGCTGGCACTTGGTGGTGAATATGGTGGAGCGGCAACTTATGTGGCAGAACATGCCCCTGAAGGTCAACGTGGCTATTGGACATCCTGGATACAGACGACAGCAACTTTCGGTTTATTTATCTCTTTGGTTGTTATACTCGTAACAAAATACATCTTGACCGAAGAACAATTTGACGCCTGGGGATGGCGTGTTCCATTTATTCTATCCATATTGATGGTGTATGTGTCTTACCTCATCCGTAAAAACATGAGTGAATCGCCCGAGTTTGCCAAAGCGAAAGAAGAGGGTAAAACAAGCAAAAATCCTTTAAAAGAAAGCTTTGGAAACCGGTATAACTTAAAATTTGTGTTGCTTGCTTTATTTGGCGCAGCTATGGGACAAGGAGTCGTATGGTATACGGGACAATTCTATTCCATGAGTTACATGAAAACTGTGATGCACCTCAATTCGGACGAAGCTGATATGATCTTAGGAACGGCATTGCTGATCGGAACACCATTTTTTATTCTTTTTGGCTGGTTAAGTGACAAAGTCGGCCGTAAATGGATTATGCTTTTGGGTATGCTACTGGCACTTTGTACCTATAGACCTATATACAAAGCGATGTATCAACTAGCGGATACCAGCACAAAAGAAGTGAGCTCGACCAATACATTAAAATTGGCCGATAACAAGCTTCAAACGATCATCCAGTATACTGATGGAACACGTTCTCAAGAAATAAGCCATGATCAATCGACCGAACAAGATACGCTCATTAAAAAAACGGTAACTGTGCATGGTAGTAACCGCATAGGTTTAACGGCATTGATATTTATTCAGATCATATACATCACCATGGTGTATGGACCAATCGCGGCATTTCTGGTGGAAATGTTTCCGGTTAAAATTCGTTACACGTCCATGTCCTTACCTTACCATGTCGGTAATGGCATTTTCGGAGGCTTATTGCCTGCAATTTCGACTTACCTGACGACAAATGCGCAAATTGCTCAGGATCCTGAATTTTATTTGGCAGGACTCTGGTATCCGATCATTATTGCGGCTGTATGTTTCATAATCGGATCGTTGTATATTAAAAATAAACCTAATCACCTCAACAATGGATAAACTAAAAAAAATATTAGGGATTCTTTGGATTGCGCTGGCGCTATTTACTGCATACTTTTGTCTTTTTGAGCTCGCAATTCCTAAAATAATGATCGGACATCAAGAAGATTTAGTATTCGGAATCATTATTATGTTCATTTTAACACCAATTATCTCACTTGGTCTAGGTCTTTTTGGGTATTATTCGCTCTGTGGCGAGTATGGAAAAGACAAGACTTAAAATTATTCTTATTGACTATCAGCGAAGTAAGCACTAATAGCAAAATATCTTTCTTTAGAAGGATTTTTTTTCTACTTTTGTGACGGGTAAGTCTTTTACGACCAGCTCCCATTGACTCCCCCAGGTTGGGAACAAAGCAAGGGTATTTGGTTGAGCGGTGCGATAAAAGGAGCTTACCCATTTTTTATGCCCAAAATTTCGGGTCAGCTTCCTTTCACAAATCGTAAATACACAGCAATTTTAAGGAATACTTCTACTAAACAAAATAATTTTGTTTATTTGTAACTGAATTAGAACTATCGTATGAGTTGGTTTAAAAGAGATAAAGCCGGAATTAACACGGCAACAGAAAATAAAAAAGAGGCGCCAGACGGATTGTGGAACAAATGTCCATCATGTAAAAAACCGTTGTTGAACCTTGAACAAATCGAAAACAATTACGTTTGTCAATACTGTGGATACCACCTTAGAATTGGTTCTGCAGCTTATTTTTCAATCATTTTTGATAATAACGAGTTTACTGAATTATTCCCGACATTAAGCTCAGGTGACCCGATCAATTTCTTCGATTCAAAACCTTATACAGAACGCTTAAAAGAAAGTCAGGCTAAAACAGGTCTGGTTGATGCTATTCGTTCTGGCCATGGTAAAATCGATGGGCAGGAACTGGTTATCGCTTGTATGGACTTTAACTTCATCGGAGGTTCTATGGGTTCTGTAGTAGGTGAGAAAATTGCACGTTCCATCGATTACTGTATCGAACATAACATTCCTTTTATGTTGATTTCCAAATCAGGTGGAGCCCGTATGATGGAGGCTGCATTCTCATTGATGCAAATGGCAAAAACAGCGGCAAAATTAGCCCTATTGGCTAAAGCAAAACTGCCTTATGTGTGTTTGCTTACAGATCCGACGACAGGAGGTGTTACCGCTTCTTACGCCATGTTAGGAGATATCAATATTGCTGAACCTGGAGCTTTAATCGGTTTCGCAGGTCCACGTGTTATCAAAGAAACAATCAAAAAAGATCTTCCTAAAGGATTCCAGACTTCAGAATTTATTTTAGAGCACGGCTTCCTGGATTTTATCGTAGACAGAAGACAATTAAAAGAAAAAGTATCAACATACTTGAGATTGATTAAATAATAATCGGTCTTTAAAATATCTTCGGTGGAACACCGAAAAAAACAAGAGCTCCTACTATTGGAGCTCTTATTTTTTTAGATACTTTAGAAAAGCCCAAAATCTCCGCTTGGATAAATAATCAAAATCAGCCTCATTCGCATAAGCCTCCCGCTCGTAAGATATATTCAGATAAGCCTGATGGAAATTTCTGTACTGCAGATAACGAAATAAAAATTCAATAAGATAACTGATATAAAAGAATATGATGAGTAATTCCACCGCCTGCCTCATATGTATCTGCTCATGATTGATCAATTGACGGTTATCTTTAAATATACGCTTCTTTAGAAAAATAAAAGGATAAATAGTAATGGCATCAGCCTTTCCCCATGAAAATACTTTTGTCCAAAACCGACTAACCAAAATCATATCTTTTCAAATTAAATCCAATACTATAAATTACTACGAATCAAGATAGATAATTTTTATTATCTATCTTACATTGTATATTTCCTCTATAAAATAATTCTTGATGGTAGAGGAAAGAACGATAAATTTGTTTTATATTAGGTGCAACGATATTCAACAAATTTATCTAAGTTTGTTATATAAAAATTAACAGATTAGTATGCCTTACAAAGAGCGCGAAATTAATAAATTGTATTACACGATGGGTGAAGTGACAACCATGTTTGATGTCAACGCCTCCCAAATTCGTTTCTACGAGCGTGAATTTGATATTATTCAACCAAAAAAGAATAAAAAAGGAAATCGTCTATTTACCCAAGATGATATTGCTAATTTAAAAATCATCTTCAATCTGGTTAAAGATAAAGGTTATACCCTTCAAGGTGCACGTGAATATCTGCGCACTAATAAATCTGAAGCTAAAGAAAATCAGCGCGTCGTCGATTCTTTAGAAAAATTAAAGAGCTTTTTATTGGAAGTACGCGACAGCTTATAATGAGTTGCTACCTTCCTGCAAGTTCAATAATTTCTAAATTTTCAATTTTACTGCCATTAATTTCAAAGCGCATAAGTGTTCTCACTTTGTGCCAGCCCTGTTTTCCCGCAGCCCCTGGATTTAGATGCAGGCATTTTAACTTCTGATCATACATCACCTTCAAGATATGCGAGTGCCCCGTAATAAAAAGCTGGGGAGGATGAGTAGTTATCTCCTTTTTTATCCGTGGTACATACTTACCGGGATATCCGCCGATATGTGTCAACCAAACATCTACGCCTTCACAGGTGAACCTCAGATCTTCGGGAAAACGATGACGTAGTCCTTGATCATCGATATTGCCATACACTCCACGTAAAGGTTTAAAACCTTCCAGTTGGTCTGCAACTTCGGCATTCCCAAAGTCACCAATATGCCAGATTTCATCACAGTTTTCAAAGTGCTTAAACACCGACTCGTCCAGATAAGCATGTGTATCTGATATCAATCCAATTCTTGTCATACTAAAAAGCTAAAAAATAAGGTCGTAAAGCAGTCTTATACATTTCTGAATAAACACCTTTCGCTTCATAAATTATAAAATCAGAAACTGTTGAAACTCCACGATAAGCTTTCTGAAAAACAATTATCTTGCGGATTACGGCATCACCTTTGAAAGATCGGATCTGAATCTCCTCTTTTAAACATAAATCCAAAGTTTCCGCAATATCCTTCAGTTCATCGGCCAACAGTTTTGGAACGATCAAAGCCAATTGCCCATCTACCTGTAGTTTGTCTGCTGCGAAGGTCAACAGCTCGTTAAAAAACTGAAGATCGGTATGTCTGGCCAACTTCTTCCTCGCATCGGGATTATGCAACGAATCGGTATAAAATGGCGGATTAGAAATAATAAAATCAAAAGAGCCTGTATCAGTAAAATCTTGAAATGAACAAGCGTGCATCACCATTCGGTCTCCAAAATTGGAGTTTCTAAAATTTATTGCTGCACGCTTCGCGGCTGCAGGGTCAATTTCCACAGCGATCACCTCGCTATCCGCACAGCGCTGTGCTAACATAAGCGCAATCACACCTGTACCTGTACCAATATCTAATATACGTTCCGAGGATTCAACATGAACGAGTGAAGCTAATAACACAGCATCGGTATTAATTTTCATCGCACAATCAGATTGATCAACGGCAAACTCTTTAAACTGAAATATAGAAGCCATTGTCACAAAGATAATTCTTTTAAAACCGTTGCACTATTTGATCTTTACAATATTTGAATAAATTTTTATTACTTTAGGTCAATAAAAACAAATACGTATGAACCGATATATTTCTGTTATTCTCTTCAGTATTATCACCCTATTCACGATCATTCCTTCATCCTTTGCACAAGATAAATGCGAACTAACGATCAACAGCTCGCTTGACCCCTTGACTAAGATATTAAATGCAAACCAGTACGATAAATTAGCATCGATCTTAGCTCAGATAGAACAAAGCTGTGGGACTATAGAACTTGTTCAGCGAATCAAAATAGTACATTTGATCATCGCTAAACAAAGTAGTGGCAATGCCATCGAGCGTTATTTAGACAATGGTTTTGATGAACAATTATTGAACCGCTTTGCTGATGCTGCAAGAGAGGATTTTGCCTATCAGTATGAATCTAATAAACAACAATATAATTATGTTCCACTAAGACATCCGATCGACCAGCTCATTAAAACACGTGCAAAAGCTTTATTGCAGTCTCAATCCTATACGCTTTCCGATGCAGAAATTGACATCTTAAATCTTTTTTCGAACGAAGAGTTATTGCGTAACCAGGCATCATCTGTAAAACAAACGGTACCTGAAAAACAAGAGCATGCAGTAAAAGAGGAACTTGAGGAGACATTAGCTTTAGCAGATTATTACAATAAGTCTAAGATAGGTTTTCTTCCATATATAGGTGTATATGGTCCTTTAGGTGGAAAAAACACCACATTTGGACCTAATCTTTCTCTTGGTTTTACTATTATGAGTTCGCTCCAAAAGTCATTTATATTTGAAGGGGGATTTAAGGTCCGTATCAATAGCAACGATAAAAATTTTGACTACAATTATTACGATCAGAGCGAATCTGTGAATTCCAATTTCGGTTTATTTTTTGGCGGAGCTGTCGGTTACAAAATCTATGATAACACCAAGTATATTGTCATTCCTAAACTTAATATCGGAATAGATATGGTCGACACAGGAATATCTGAAGATATCTATACAGATGGTTATTACGATGGCTATGGCGATTATATATCCGGCGGAAATTCCACAAAATTACATACTGTGAATACTATGCACTTGGGACTTAGTATGGCAGGAATGCGTCAGATTAAAGGAAAAAATTATATAGGAATAGAAGCTGGATATCATTATACCCCATACCAGTGGGATCATAATCTTCTCAGCAACATCTACAACCACTACGGAAGTATTGAATTATTTTTCAGATTCTAATTTTTCAATAACCGCTGGATCTCATCCAATTTCATAAGCGCTTCCACAGGGGTCAACGTATTCACATCCAAATTATTCAGCATATCACGGATTTTCTCAAGGACGGGATCATCAATCGAAAACATCTGTAATTGATAGGCTTGCTTTTGGATTTTGCGCATACTATCCTTAATCTGTTCGCCACCAGTCCGCTCCTGCTCTAATCTTTTTAAGATTTCATTTGCACGGGATAGTAATTTTGGTGGCATACCTGCTAATTTAGCTACGTGGATACCAAAGCTATGTTCTGAGCCTCCTGGAACTAACTTACGTAAGAATATAACCTTATTGTTCATCTCCTTAACCGTCACATTATAATTCTTGATGCGGGGCATGGAATTGGTCAATTCATTCAATTCATGATAATGAGTAGCAAACAATGTTTTGGCCTTAGCTGCAGGATGGTTGTGAAGAAATTCAGCGATAGCCCAAGCGATAGAGATACCATCATAAGTGCTTGTTCCTCGACCAATTTCATCCAATAAAATTAAACTCCTGTCAGAGAGGTTATTCATGATACTGGCCGTTTCATTCATTTCAACCATAAATGTTGATTCACCGGACGATAAATTATCAGATGCTCCTACCCGGGTAAAGATTTTATCCACAAGACCTATCTTTGCTTCCTTTACAGGAACAAAAGAACCGATCTGAGCCATGAGTACGATTAATGCCGTTTGGCGCAAGAGCGCCGATTTACCGGCCATATTAGGACCAGTAATGATGATAATCTGTTGCGTCGTATTATCTAAGTAAACATCATTCGTGATATAATCTTCACCAATGGCCATTTTCTTTTCAATCACAGGGTGACGACCACCTTTAATATCTAATACTTTACTTTCTGATATGTCGGGCTGAACATAATAATTCTTTTCTGCGATAACAGCAAAGTTCAAAAGCACATCTAATTTCGCCAGTAACTGGGCATTCAATTGAATCGGTTTAATGAAAGCCGCAATAGCAATTAACAATTCGGCATAAAGACGATTCTCAATGACCTGAATTTTTTCCTCAGCACCTAAAATCTGATCTTCATATTCTTTTAGCTCCTCGGTGATGTAGCGTTCGGCATTCACCAAAGTCTGCTTTCTAATCCATTCTGTAGGTACCTTATCACGGTGTGTATTGGTAACTTCTAAGTAATAGCCAAAAACATTATTAAAAGCAATTTTAAGGGAAGGGATACCAGTTGCCTCTGCTTCTCTCTTTTGGATTTCGATTAAATAATCTTTTCCTCCGAAAGCGATCTTACGTAAACGGTCCAATTCATCGTCCACACCATCAGCAATTACATTTCCTTTATTCAAGGCAACAGGAGGTTCTGCGAAAACTTCTTTTTCAATCTTATCACGAATGATACGACAGACATCCAGCTGATCAGCAATGGCTCGAAGGGCTTCAGAATTTTCCTGATTCGTTAGCTCCTTTAATTTTTCAACAGCATATAAGGCACGTTTCAACTGTACAATTTCGCGGGGTGAAGCTTTCTGAAGACCAATTTTAGAAATAAGCCGCTCAAGATCGCCTACATACTTAATCTCTTGAATCAAGGCATCGCGTAAATCTTTATGCTCAGAAAAGTAAGCAACCACATCGAGACGCTCTTGAATTGATTTACGATCTTTCAATGGCATTACAATCCAACGTTTTAATAAACGCGCCCCCATGGGAGAAGCAGTTTGGTCCAAAACATCCGATAAAGTCGTCGCATTTTCATTTGCAGATCCGATCAGTTCGAGATTACGAACTGTAAAACGATCTAACCACATGTAACGATCTTCTTCAATACGCGAAATATTAGAAATATGCTGCAGATTGCGGTGTTCTGTTTCATTCAGATAATGTAAGGCAACACCGGCAGCAACCATCCCAATAGGCATCCGGTCGATACCAAAACCCTTCATTGAATTAACTTCAAAATGTTTCAATAAGTGCTCTGTTGCGTAATCTCCAGTATAAGGCCATTCGTCTAGCATATAGGTATAATACTGACTCCCGAATAGCTCCAAAAATTCTTTGGATTGCTTACGCGACATGATGACTTCAGTTGGTTTAAATCCCTGCAAAAGTTTGTCAATATAAGACTGCGTACCTTGTGCGACTAAAAACTCACCAGTAGAAATATCTAAGAAAGAAATTCCGATCTGCGTTTTCTCAATATAAATTGAGGCTAAATAATTATTGGACTTCTGTTGGACAATATTATCATTATAAGAAACGCCAGGAGTCACCAATTCTGTTACTCCACGTTTAACGATGGTTTTGGTTTGCTTAGGATCTTCCAATTGGTCACAGATAGCTACACGCTGACCTGCACGGACAAGTTTTGGCAAATAAGTCTCCAGAGAATGATGCGGAAAACCTGCCAGAGCAGTTTCCGATTCGGTTCCATTTCCTCTCTTAGTTTGTACGATCCCTAAAATACTGGCGGCCTTAATGGCATCTTCACCAAATGTTTCATAAAAATCACCTACACGGAACAACAATAATGCACCTGGATATTTCACCTTGATCGCATTGTACTGCTGCATTAATGGAGTTACCTTTTTTTCTGCCTTTGCCAATTGGATTTCGTTTATTGATAATAAGCCGTAAAAATAACATAATCTACCTGATTAGACAAACGATCTCGTAGAATATGAAAAACTTAATTCTCTTTTCGCCTTAAATCATTTTTCAATATACATACATACCGAAGAATATCCATTACCTCGATCTCAGGCTTGTAAAAAAGAACATCTAAAAAAAAGCATATCATAAACAATACTGAACATAACAATTGGGCAAAATATTTCGTTCCTTTGCATTGTTTTTCAAAAGATATGGCAATTAAAAGAACGAATCAAGTAAAGAAAAAAAAGGTTCAAACAGGTTGGCAAAAAAAAGTTAAAACTTGGTCAATACGTATTGTTGGAGGTTTCTTTGCAATAACTCTATTTTGGGTACTCGCACTTAAACTGATCAATCCACCTATTACCTGGCTCATGATCCAACGTGGGTTTGAGTTACAGGCAGCTGATAAAGGATTTAAACTGGAAAAAGATTGGTTAAATTACGATGAGCTCTCGGACAACCTAAAACGTGCTGCGATAGCAGGTGAAGATGCTCATTTCATGACGCACTGGGGTTTTGACACTGATGCTATTCAAAAAGCTATAGAGAAAAATAAAGATGGAAAAAAATTACGTGGGGGAAGTACAATCAGTCAGCAGGTAGCAAAAAATGTATTCCTGTGGCCAAAGCGTTCTTGGCTTAGAAAAGGTTTAGAAACTTACTTTACTGTTTTAATCGAAACATTCTGGAGTAAAAGAAGAATTCTGGAAGTCTATCTCAATGTTATTGAAATGGGGCAAGGTGTTTATGGAGCAGAAGCTGCATCCCAGTATTACTTTAAAAAATCAGGATCTACCTTATCAAAGAAACAAGCCGCACTGATCATTGCAATCCTGCCCAATCCAAGACAGTGGGATGCCCGAAATCCTTCAGCATATGTCAATCGTAGAGCAAATAGTATTGTTCGTTACATGGATCATTACCAAATACCAGAATAGCAAAAATATGATCAGGTTATAATAAAAGAAGCGATGATTAATCAATCATCGCTTCTTTTATTATCTAGCCGAAAACTCGTTTATGCCAACTTTCTCCAAAAGGAATCTGCCATTTATCAGTTAAAGACGCTAAAGAGGTGATCGTATTATCAAAGACAACAGTTGTGTCGTCAATTTGACCATCTTTTACTAAATTTTCAAATTCAGATCTGGATGCAGCATGCAACTGACCTTCCTTTTTGAAAGCAACGTTCATACGATCAAAAAGCTGAATATCAAAATCTGCTTCTAGTGTCTTCAAAAAGCGAACGGAACTGTCAATTGAACAACCAGATGCTGCAGCAATCTGCTCATCCACGGATAGCACAATAAACAAGTTATACCTAATCTCCGCCTGAGCAGATAAAGGTTCTCCATGCACTTTCCAGCCTGCGGCAAAATCTGCCAACCTGTTTTGAATCAATAACGCTTCATCATCAGTAAAGAAACGATTTGATTGATATACCCACGCACTTGTCATAACTTTTGAATTAATTAGTGAACATAATATGGTGAAATCATCAAATATACAATAACACCCGTTACCGCTACATATAACCACATCGGGTAAGTAATACGTGCTATCTTTTTATGTCTTTCATACGACCCGGCAATACCTCTTACATAAGTAATCAGTACAAAAGGGATAATAATAACAGATAATACTATATGTGTTATTAATATAAAATAGTATATCGGGCGTAATATGCCCTCTCCACCGTATGGTGTAGAGTTAGCGGTCATATGATAAGCAACATACATCCCTAGAAACGCAACAGAACAACATACACAAAGTTTAATTAATCTTTCATGTAATTTACGATTACCTTTTTTAATCGCTAAAACCGCCCAGAACAATAATACCGCAGTGATACCATTGATCGTTGCATATATAGGGGGCAAAAATCCCAAAGGCTCTACATCATACCCTAATTTGCGTAAATTAACGCCAAACAAAGCTGCTACTACAAGTGGTATAACAACCGATAAAACGACAATCCACTTATTATACTTCTTCTCTTCTGCTGTTTGTCCCATTTTATTTAGTTTCAATCTTTGGAGGATGATTTCTTATTTCCTCCACAACCAACAATTTAATCTCATCACTTAAGCGTTCCGCTTCCTTTTTCATCGTGATATCATAAAATCCTCTGATCCTACGTTTCGTATCAATCAAAACGTAAGATGATCCTACAACAAAAGGATTATTGACATCTGCTGTGGCTAAAGCATCCTGCAGTAAACCATCTTTTGCAAATTTAAAGATATCCGAATTTGGTTTACTTACAAAGTACCATCTTTTATCTGAGGGATCAATATTCTTAATGTAATTTTTTAATACATCGGGTGTGTCATAAGTCGTGTCGACAGAAACAGAATAGAACTTAATCATCTTATTATGTCTAAACTCACCAGATATCTTATTTAGGCTATTAATCATTGTTGTCGAAAACGACTTATCTCTTGAATAAAAAAGATGTACAACAGTAATAGCGCTATCCTTCCCAAACAGCTCAACGGGTTTGCCATCGTAGTTGATAAAAGACATATTTGGAACCTCATGATAGATTGTATCCATGATATCTCTGCCCCATTTACGATGGGTAGTACCTGGAACTTCTTTCTGACCGAATATTGGCAAAGTAGAATACGAATTCGCCATTCCAGTTCTATTCAGCACTACATACAAAAATCCTGGCAATAATAATATTATTGCCAGGATCATGATAGTTTGAATACCTTTATTTTTACCAGTATTTTTACCCATTTATTTTATTTATTTTCCCACAACTGGTGAGGATGCAAATCATTCAATAAGAAGTTACCTTCAGTTAGCATTAAAATGATAAAATAAATAATGAAGATAAATACAATACTTACAGTAACGATGAAACTGGATTTCTCAAATTTCAAGTGCATAAAGTAAGCTACAATATAGTAAGCTTTTACTAATGTTAATACAATATAGATGGTATTAACTAAAGCACCTTTTGCTAAGATTTGCCAATGATGAACAAACCCCAATGCGATTAAGAATTCGACAGCAGTTAATGCTAAAAGGACGAAGAAAATTCTCCAGATACCCTTTTTGTCCATTCCTTCTCCGTGTCCGTGCTCCTCATGAGCAATATTATCGTGATGTTGTGACATAGCTTTTCTAAAATTAAAAACTTATAATTATACTAAATAGAAGAATGTAAATACAAACACCCAAACTAAATCCACAAAGTGCCAGTATAAACCTACTTTTTCAATCATTAAATACGAACCGCGATTCTCGAATGTGTTATTCAAAGTCATGCACAGGACGATAATATTTAAGATAATACCTACAGTAACGTGAAAACCGTGAAAACCTGTGATCGTAAAGAACAGATTGGCAAACTGCAACGCTGAAGTATAGGAGATATCATGTGTAAAATACGGTTGCAAAGCATCTTTAATAGCATCACCCTCTAAACCTGTAGCCGGGTTTTGACCAAACCAGAAACCAGCATGGTGTAAGTGAGTCCACTCAATCGCTTGACAGCCTACGAAAGCAATACCACCAAGTATTGTCCATAACATCCATTTTACGACTTCATTTTTTGAGTTACGATGCCCTGCTTCTACAGCTAAAACCATAGTCACAGAAGACATAATCAAAATAAAAGTCATAATACCAACGAACACTAAAGGTTGTCCGTGTTCTGCAATACCTGGTATAGATTGGAAAATCTTATCCGCATCTGGCCATGTACTATGTGCAAATCGTTGCGTTCCGTAATAAACCAAAAACGCAGAAAATGTAAAGGCATCCCCAACTAAGAAAAACCACATCATGATTTTTCCGTATTCCAAATTCCAAGGTGATTTTCCACCATTCCATGGACCGGTTTTTACCTTATCCAATTGTGATACAGTTGTACTCATTGTTTACTATTATTGATTCAAAAGTAAGAAAACATATATATAAATCCACAAAAGATCGAGAAAATGCCAAAAAATAGTGGCTAGATTCATGCGGAATTGATTGCCGTCTGGAGGAAGTGGTTTAAATACTCCCACTAAAGCGGTAATCAACACGATCACTCCCGCAATAATATGTGCTAAGTGCATTCCTGTAAAAACATAAACAAAAGACTGTGACGCATTGTTATTCACAAAATAAACGCCTCTTTCTGTTAATATTTCCCACGAATAAACCTGTAGCGCAAAAAATATAATTCCCAAAATTAAGGTAGCAAAAAGCAACGCTTTCTGTCTAGCCAAATTACCTACCTGCGCTGCCTTATAAGCAAAATGCATGGTAACACTACTTAAAACAATTGCCATCGTACTATAGATAAAAGTATCTGGTAATAATGTTTTAAGTCCTTTATCAACACCACTTGCCGTATAGACTATAAAACCGCTGGACAATGCTGCGAACATCATAAACATACCCAGCATCCCCAACCATAGGGTGAATTTTTGAGCCTTACGCGATACTAACTTCTCGTCAGTTTGTTGTACTCCTTGATTTAACATTATTTCAAAGGTATAAAGTCAAATAATAACACTAATTGCGTAATAGGAAGATAAAAAAATGAAGTAAACATCACTTTTCTAGCCGAAGCAATATCCTGATTCTTAAAAAGCTGAAAGCCATAATAAGCAAAGAACACACCCCCTATCGCAGAAACAGCTGTAAAGATCCAGCCTCCGAAACCATAATACATGGGAAGAAATGCTGCTGGTATCATGATCAATGCCGAAAGAAAGACCATAAAAGCAGAAATCTTATCACGCTTGGTTGTTGGCAATAACCTAAAACCCGCCTGTTTATAATCGTCATCAATCACCCATGCTAGAGACCAGAAATGTGGGAATTGCCACAAAAACTGAATTCCAAACAAAATAAATGGAATCATAATGATTGCACTTTCATTCGTTTGACTGTAGATCGCTAAGTCATCTTGACTAAATGCAGCAAAATAACCAATCAATGGTGGCAATGCACCAGGAAAGGCACCTACAAATACAGCAATCGGTGATTTTCTTTTTAATGGCGTATACACAAATGCATATAACAATATGGAAAACACCGATAATAATCCCGCAACAAAATTCAAACGTACCAAAACCAAAGTTCCCAAGATTCCCATAAATAAACTTAGAATCAAGGCCTGACCAGTTGTCATTCTTCCTGAAGGAAGCGGACGGTCAGCAGTACGGGTCATTAACTTGTCTAGATCTTTTTCGATAATCTCATTGAAACCATTCGCTGCACCTGTCACTAGGAAGCCTCCTAATGTCAATAGCAACCAATTGATCCACAAAATATCCCCTCCAAGTTGCTTTGCTCCGATCAAAAAAGAGATGGATGCCGAAAAAACAACCGTTAATGTCAGTCTTAACTTAACTAATTTCTTGAAATCAGAAATAAATTCTTTCATAGCGACAAATGTCCTCTTTTTAATTGTTTGTACAAAGTAAAAACTAAATTACCTTATACATCCATTTCATTCATTCAATTAACGTTGCGATTTTCCTAACAACAACATCAAATAATATTGACATCCAAATAAAAGACTGCCAATGACCAAATGAGTTGTCTGTGCGAATGCAGGAACAGCAAATCTTGCCAGGATAATACCCGATAACATCTGAATACCTACTAAAATAAAGAGTAGCGTACCAAATCTTGCTTGAACTGTACTACTACTAAACTTTGTACGCACTAAAAAGAACAATACAATTACTAAAATCAAAGAACTATATGCTAGCCAACGATGTATTTCAAAATGTTGGCCAATATTTTGTATAAAATCTTCTCTAGGCATACCGGAAGCTGTCAACATATCAACAATTTCCCGTACTTCTGTTCCGAAGACAACCTGCACTAACATCAACACTAAAGAGACGATAGCAAGTACTTTTAATCCACTGGAATCTCGGTTAATCAGGATGGACTTATCCCGTAATGTTGTTGCTTTAAAGTAGGTATAGATGGAGATTGCTACAATAACCAATGCAAGAAGCATGTGTACTGTAATCACCCAAGGAGTTAAATTAGTTGAAACAACTATCGAACCCAACCAAGCTTGAACGACAACAACAAAAACATTAACCACCGACCAAATAAAAATTGATCGTTTAGATTTAATATAGGTAAAAGAATAGATGGCTGTAAACAGTAAACAAAAACCAGCTACAACACCAACTAAACGATTGGCATATTCTGTCCATGTTTTTGCTACATTAAACTCTTCATGTGCAAGAATACTTTTGTCATGACGAATTTTAGTTGCCAAATCACGATAGCCAAAGAATTCAATCATCTTGGCAAATCGCTCATTTTTCTTAGCTCTACCTGTTATATAATGTTCTTCATAACCAACCGGCAACTGTGATACATCCGTAGGGGGAATAATCCGATTAAAGCATTTAGGCCAATCGGGACATCCCATTCCAGACCCCGTACTACGTACAACACCTCCAGCTACAATCACTAAAAACAAAACAACTATTGTAATGAAATTGGATCGAATAAAACGCTTTTCAGCTGCTGGAAACATATCTTTTACCTTTTTGGTTATCAATAATATTTAGAGTAAGTCATTTCGCACAACTTACTCTAAATATTCATTTTACTTATTTTTTATTTTGAGCATCCCATTCTGTCTGGATACGCTCAGCTTCTTCATTACCTTCGAAATCATGAAGGAAATTAGAGCTCATTGTTTCTGAGAAAGGTACAGTCTGAGGAATAAAATCTTCATCATGTCCTGGCTTACTGTAGTCATATGGCCAACGGTGTACTGTTGGGATCTCTCCTGGCCAGTTACCGTGGATATGTTCTACTGGAGTAGTCCACTCTAATGTATTGGACTTCCAAGGGTTCTGAGGAGCTCTTTCTCCAAAGAAAATGGAGTAGAAGAAATTGAACAAGAAAGCTACTTGACCTAAACCTGCAACGATAGCTGCCCAAGTAATTAACATGTTAACAGAAACCCATTTCTCCATGAAGGCAAACTCAGTAAATGCATAGTAACGACGTGGAACGCCATCAATACCCATAAAGTGCATCGGGAAGAATACCAAGTAAGCACCGATAAATGTCATCCAGAAGTGTAAGTAACCCAATTTAGTGTTCATCATACGACCAAACATTTTAGGGAACCAATGGTAAACACCACATAACATACCGAAGATCGAAGCAGATCCCATTACCAAGTGGAAGTGGGCTACAACGAAGTAAGTATCGTGCAGGTTGATATCTAATGCTGCATTACCTAAGAATAATCCTGTAAGACCACCTGAGATAAAGAAAGATACTAAACCAATAGCAAACATCATAGCTGGAGTGAAACGGATGTTACCTCTCCATAATGTCGCCATATAGTTAAATGCTTTTACCGCAGAAGGAACTGCAATAATCAATGTTGTGATCATAAATACACCTCCTAAGAAAGGATTCATACCTGTCACAAACATATGGTGACCCCAAACGATAAATGATAAAACTGTAATACCAATTAACGAGTAAACCATGGCATGGTAACCAAAGATCGGTTTACGAGAGTTTGTTGAGATAACCTCCGAAGTAAGACCCAATGCAGGCATAACAACGATATAAACTTCCGGGTGACCTAAGAACCAGAATAAGTGTTGGAACAAAATTGGAGATCCACCTTCATTAGGTAAAATCTGACCTTGAACAACTAAATCTGATAAATAGAAAGAAGTACCGAATGAACGGTCAAAAATCAATAAAACAACTGCTGATACTAATACTGGGAAAGATAACATACCTACGATGGCAGTTAAGAAGAAAGCCCAGATTGTTAAAGGCATTTTCCAAAGATCCATACCTTTAGTACGCATGTTCAAGATTGTACTTACGTAGTTAATACCACCGATCAACTGTGATGCTACGAAAAGAACCATACTTACCAACCATAAAGTCATACCTGTAGCAGACCCTGCAATTGCTGTAGGTACTGCAGATAGCGGTGGATAAATTGTCCAACCAGCTGATGCAGGTCCACTTTCAACAAAGAAAGAAGCAATCATGATAACCGAAGCTACAAAGAACATCCAGTAGGACAACATATTCATCAAAGGAGACGCCATATCGCGTGCACCGATTTGATAAGGGATCAGTAAATTACTAAAAGTACCCGATAGACCCGCTGTTAAAACGAAGAATACCATAATGGTACCGTGAATGGTTACCAGAGAAAGGAAAAAATCAGGGGCAATACGACCACCTTCAGCCCATTTACCTAAGAATACTTCCAGAATCGGAAATTCCTTATCCGGCCACGCAAGTTGGATACGGAATAAGATGGATAAGATCATAGCAAATACCGCCATGAAAATACCCGTGATCAAAAATTGCTTAGCAATCATCTTGTGGTCACCACTGAAGATATACTTCGAGATGAATGACTCTTGATGATGTCCGTGCGAATCGTGATGCTCAGCGCTATGCGAAATAACTGTACTTGACATATTCGTTTTTAAAATTCAATTATTCTAATTAATTTAATGAAGCAGTAAGGTTTACGCTATCTTTTAACTGTGGTGTTTTTACTTCTTTAGCGGCAAACTCTTTCTGTAAATCCTCAGTAAAATATTTATTTTGCGTCGCTAACCATGTTTTATATTCCGCTTCACTAACAACTATTACTTTTTTCTGCATATTATAGTGACCTTGACCACATATCTTGTTACATAACATAACAAAATCGTATTTAGGATCATTCATACGCTCACGCATTTCTTCAGTCGTCACAGTAGGAGTGAATTGGAAGTAATTCGTCATACCCGGTACAGCATTGATCTGAACACGGAAATCAGGAATGTAGAATGAGTGAATAATATCTTTCGAAATGATGTGGAAACGAACAGACTTATTAACCGGAATCACGATATCAGCACCTTGAATATCATCCCATGAAGTTTTATCATTGAAATCGATACCGTAAGGATTAGTCGGAGTTGTTAATTTATAATTACGTTTTCCAATCTGACCATCTAAACCTGGGTAACGCACATGCCAAGCAAATTGCTCACCTAACACTTCAATCTGAAGAGCAGATTTTTGTAAATCTTCTGGCACATTTGTAATTGATCTCCAAGTAAAGAAACCAAATAATACCAATACTGTCAAAACAACAGCTGGAACGATCGTCCAAATCTTTTCAATCGTATTGTTATGTGGTAAATAGTAAGCTTTACCATTTTTCTTCATTCTATAAATGAACGTAAACGTCAATAATAAAATGTGTGTAATGATCAATACAAAAGTTGTAATAACTGTTGTGATGATAAACATCGTATCGATCTTCGCACCATGCTCTGTTACAGCGTCTCTCCAAGACATACCACCATAGTGAGAGAATGAATAATAAACACCTCCTAAGAAAACAAATAGGAAGATGAATAATAACCATGCCTGGAAACTATTTGATGCTAAAGGATTATGCTTTCTATTCATCTTATTTGTTAACTCATATATTGAGATAACTTTACCAATAACAGCAACAACTGTACAGATAACTAAGAATAATAAAACATAATAAATGAAGTTTTTATAGACTTGAGGGTCTATCTTCTTCTCTACCTCTGCAGCTTTGGCGTCAACTTTTGTTGTAGCCGTACCTGCTGACGCAGCAACTTCTGCTTTTGCAGTTGTAGCCGAATCGACAACATTTGCTCCAGCAGCTGTTGCATTAGCTGCAACAGCTTCCGTAGCTTTAGTCGTATCTACCACTACAGAATCTTGGCTTGCAAACGATGGGACTGTGAATAACAACCCGATTGCAAGGACCAAACCTGAGATGGATTTGAATCTATTATTTAATTTAAAGCTCATTTCTTTATAACGATTTTACGTAATATCCCTTTAAAAGCGAAACTATATTTGGTGATGTAAACTCTCATCCAAGAAAGGATGATTTTTAGCCACTAAGCTCTGTTTACTCAATTTACTCATTACTAAGAATGTAAATAAACCTACAAATCCAAGTGCTGTACCAATTTCTACAATACCAAACCCACGATGAGATTCAACTGTACCAGGCATAATCATGATATAGTAATCTAACCAGTGACCTGCTAGTAATAAAATCGCAACGAATAACATGGCATTTTTCTTACGTTTTGCATCACGATCAACTAAAAGCAATAAAGGAGCTAAAAAGTTGATAACAATGTTTAACCAGAACCATGGTTTATATTCCGGCTCCCAACGTTTGTAAAAATATACAGTTTCCTCAGGCATGTTAGCATACCAGATTAAGATAAACTGTGCAAACCAAACATAAGTCCAGAAGATAGAAAAACCAAAGATCAATTTACCTAGATCATGTAAATGATTTTCATTTACCCAGTTCATGTAACCTGCTTTTTGTAATACAATTAAAATAATTGTAATCACACAAAGACCACTAACCCACATTGCTGCAAAGTTATACCAGCCAAACATCGTAGAAAACCAATGTGCTTCTAATGACATGATGGTATCAAATGACCAAATTGGAGTTGTGAAACCAAAAATAACTAAAAATATAGCTGATAATTTAAAGCTCTTTTTATAAGAATTTAAACCACCTTCTAAATCTTCTTTATAAGACAATTTCGCTAAGATAATGGCAAAAATACTATATAGTCCCATAAAAATTACCTGGCGACTTAAAAAACCTGAAAAATTCAAATACCATGACTTTCCAGCGATGATACTATCATAAGCAGGGCTATTCGGATCTGTAAGACCTTCTGCATACCAGTGATGGTATAGATTGTGAGTGCTTAATCCCAATGCAACAATCACTAATAAAATGATTGACGCAATAGGCAAAATACCTGCCATAGCCTGAGGTATACGGATGATACCAGCTGACCAAGCAGATTGTGTTACATATTGTAATGCTAGGAAAAAAGCTCCAGCAGCACATACACATGTAAAATAATAACCCATCAATAATAAGTTAGCATAAGTACGCTCTACTAGAATATGATCGCCCATAAGCATTCCGTAGGCTACTGCAGCTATACCAACAACGATTGCGATGATACTGAATGTTTTTGCTTTACCAGCAAACTCGAATCGCTCGTTGAAATTATAATCGTGATGATGATTGTGAGTTCCCATTTATTTATCTGATGTTAGATTATTTCTTTTGTAATTCATGAACGTACATAACAACTTCCCAACGTTCTTCAGGAGACAACTGCGATGCATGCGATCCCATTGAGTTGTGACCGTAATAAATCGTATGGTAAATCTTACCATCTGTCAAATCAGCCATCATACCGCCACGAGAAGAATTTGCAGCATCCGTTTTATGATAAGACGGTGGATTAGGGAAATTCTCAAGCTTACGTGTGCCTCTAGAATCTGTAATTTCACGGTCTTTTGTAATAGAACCATCACCTTTACCTTCTGGTCCGTGACAAACAGCACAGTAAGTAGTAAACAAAGCTTGGCCTTTTTCAAGTCTTGCCTGTGTTAACTCAAAAGGGTTAGTAACTTCACGTCCTGCGCGTTCGTAATCTTCCAAAGTGTTAGCATATTCAAATCTGGTAAAACCGATTGGATCTGTACCTTTTGGAGGTGTTTGTGCAGTTTGCTTGTTTTTAAAATTCTCGTTTGGTTGATCAGGATTGAAAGCAATCGGATCGTACATGTTGCGAGAAAACTCCCAACCTGTACTACGAGTAGTCTTGTCACCACAAGAAGAAACGACTGCTGTCAACGACAGAGCTGCACATACTGTAACTAGTAAATTCTTCTTATTCATAACTAACATATTTTCTATCATTGTACTTAACTTCTACAGCACCGGCTTCTTTCAATAAAGAATCGATCAAAGCATGGTCTGTGTTCTCACGAGCATCTATAGCGATAACGAAACGATCATCTGTAGCTCTTAAATCCATTACGCGAGGTGTACGTCCCGGGAATAAATGATTGCGATAAAAGAAAGTTGCAACCATACCCAAGGCACAGATTAAAATAGTCACCTCAAATGTTACTGGAACAAAGTTCGGGATAGCGAATGATGGTTTACCGCCGATATTCATTGGCCAGTCGTGTACCATTGTATAGTACAATAAACTGAATCCTAATGTTGTTCCTAGTGCTCCAAAGCAAAATGCTGCAATAGGCAAACGCGAAGGTTTAACGCCCAATTTATCTTCAATACCGTGAATTGGCATTGGAGTAAAGCAATCATAGATGCTTACATTATTTTTCTGCAATTTGTCGATCCCATGCATCATTTCATCCGGATCAGCAAAACTACCTAATATATATTTTGTATTGCCCATTGCTATTATTTTAACTCTTTAATTTCTTGTTCTGTTACCGAATCATATTTACCTAAAGAATCTCTAAAGTATTCCACTTGTTCAGCTGGGAATGCGCCTTCTTTAACCAATTTCGTTTTTTGTTGTAAACTAGAGCTTTTCAGCAATAATTTAACCTCTGCAATCGCGATACCTGGTAAGAAACGTAAGAACAATAAGAACAATGTAAAGAATAAGCCGATCGATCCAACGAAAATACCAACATCTGTCCAAGTTGGGTAAAACATAGCCCAAGATGAAGGTAAATAATCACGGTGTAATGAAGTCACGATAATTACGAAACGTTCAAACCACATACCGATGTTTACCACGATTGATAAGATCCATGAAATAGGAATACTCGTACGGATTTTCTTAAACCAGAATAATTGTGGAGAAATTACGTTACAAGTCATCATTGACCAGTAAGCCCAAGCATAAGGACCAAACATACGGTTTTGGAAAGCGTACATTTCGTACTCCGATTGTGAATACATCGCGATGAATAACTCTGTTAAATATGCAATACCAACGATAGAACCTGTCGTCATGATAATTTTATTCATGGCTTCAATGTGGAACATCGTGATATAATTCTCAAAATTCATTACTTTACGTAAGATCAACAATAAAGTCTGCACCATCGCAAAACCTGAGAAGATCGCACCAGCAACGAAGTATGGAGGGAAAATTGTTGTATGCCATCCTGGGATAACAGAAGTTGCAAAGTCAAAAGATACAATCGTGTGTACCGAAAGTACCAATGGAGTTGAGATACCTGCCAAGATAATTGACACAATCTCAAAACGTTGCCAAGTTTTTACTGATCCGTTCCAACCGAAAGACAATACAGAATAAATCTTTTGTCTTAAACCAGTAGCACGGTCACGAATAGTCGCGATATCCGGTAATAAACCACAGTACCAGAATACTAAGGATACCGTGAAGTATGTAGAGATCGCAAATGCATCCCATACTAATGGTGAGTTAAAGTTAACCCATAAAGATCCGAACTGGTTTGGCAAAGGGAAAATCCAGTATGCTAACCAAGGACGCCCCATGTGAGCTACAACATACGTTGCGGCACAGATAACGGCGAAGATCGTCATCGCCTCTGCCGAACGGTTGATAGAATTACGCCAGTTCTGGCGGAAAATTAATAATACGGCCGAAATTAACGTACCTGCGTGACCGATACCTACCCACCATACAAAGTCGGTGATATCCCAAGCCCAGCCTACAGTTTTGTTCAGACCCCAAGCGCCGATACCTGTCCAAAAGGTATAACTAACGCTGACTACCCATAATAAAGCACCTAATACGGCTACAGTGAATCCGATCCACCATGCTTTATTCGGTTTATTTTCAACCGGTAGTAAGATATCATCCGTAATTTTAGCATACGTAATGTCCTTACCGGTCATTAATGGTTCTCTTAATATTGATTCGTTATGCGATGACATAGTATTTTTATTTCAAATAATGAACAAGATTACGCCTCAAAAGTGTTTCTAACTTTTGTCATATAACCGATACCCGGCTGTACATTGATTTCCTCAAGTACGTAATAAACACGCTCATTGCGTAATGCTTTAGATACTTCTGATTCTGGATCATTAGCATCACCAAAGATAATCGCATTTGCAGAACATGCTTGTTGACACGCCATTTGGATATCGCCGTCTTTTACTTTACGGTTCTCCATTTTCGCATGTAATTTACCCGCTTGGATACGTTGGATACACATCGAACATTTCTCCATAACCCCACGTGAACGTGTCGTTACATCTGGATTCAATACCAATTGTGTAAACTCATTATTCAAGTAGTTGTCAAAACGTGAATCATTCCAGTAGTTAAACCAGTTAAAACGACGTACTTTATATGGACAGTTATTCGCACAGTAACGTGTTCCGAAACATCTGTTGTAAGCCATATGGTTCAAACCTTCTGATGAGTGAACAGTAGCTAATACTGGACATACCGTCTCACATGGTGCATGTGCACAATGCTGACATAACATCGGTTGGTGAACAACGGTTACATTTTCGAAACTATTCAGTTTTTCAATATCCGCTTCTTTTGTATATTCTTTACCATCTTCTTCGATCGTGTAGTAACGGTCAATACGTAACCAGTGCATCTCACGACGACGGCGAACCTCATCACGACCTACAACAGGAATATTGTTTTCTACGTTACAAGCAACGATACAAGAGCCACAACCAGTACATGCATTTAGATCGATTGCCATCACCCATTTGTGACCTGGTTGCTCATACTTGTTCCACAAATCATACGTTTTGTGTTTATCTGTAAAGCGGCCTGACTCTGAGTTAGGATCTTGTAAATATTTAGCGAAAGTAGTTTCACGAATGATGTTACGACCTTCGATTGTGTGGTGTGTTTGTGTTTGCGCTAATTGATAAATGGTATTCGCTTTAGCGATAGTTGCTTTAGCTACAAACTGAATTGTACCATTAACTAAGCTTGCAAAAGGGTAAGCATTTTTACCTACATTATTACCAGCCTTACCAACTTTAGTACGTCCGTAACCGATAGCTACTGAAACAGTACCCAAAGCTTGTCCCGGTTGTTGAACAACTGGTAACTCAACTTTGTAACCGTTAGCTTCAACAGTAACTGTTGCATCTTCACCCAATCCTAATTTCTCAGCATCTTTAGGATTAATAGCAGCATAGTTGTCCCAAGTTACTTTTGAAACCGGATCAGGAACTTCTTGTAAGTAGGCATTATTTGCATATCTACCGTCACGTAAAGCGCTTGATTCATATAATTTCAATTCGAACTCACCAACTACTGTTTTAGCAGCTGCGATAGCAGCACTAGCAGCAGCCTCTACATTACCAGCGAATGAATAAGAAGCTGCAGTTTTTGCACCTTTATATTCAAATCCTGTTTGCAAAACGCTATTCCAGTTCTTTGTACTTCCAGCTAAAATAGTTGAAGTCCAAAGGTTTTTAACGAATGAATAGATATCTGTTGTATCACCTGCCCAAACCAATAAAGATTGATCCGCTTGACGTGTGTTAAATACAGGATTAATTGTCGGTTGAACGATTGAGAATAAACCTTCTTTTGGAGAAGCATCACCCCAAGACTCCAAGAATGTATTTGTTGGAGCAATAGCAGTCAATTCTGAAGCTGTTTCATCAGCACGTTGAGAGAAAGATAATGTAAAATCAACTTTCTTCAATGCCGCTTTAACGTCTTCAGCTTTGAAATAATCATAAACAGGGTTACTGTTTAAGAATAAAGCAACACCTACCTGACCTGCATTTGCGTTTGTCAAGAATTGTGCAAATGCAACGTCAGAACCTTGATGTTGTTTAGAGAAATTATCTAAATCAATTGTCGATCCGTATGAAGCTAATGCACTGTTGATCGCATTTGCTAATGTTTGAATGTTAATATCATTCGAACCAGCAACCACAACAGCAGCACCTTTGTTCGCTAACAATTCTTTTGCCGCTAAAGTAACCGCAGTTTGTGCTCTTTTTGCAGCAATACCACCTGCTAAAGAAGAACCTGTAATTGCATTATATAATGAAATTAAAACAGCTGCTTCTTCCGAAGGTTTAATTGCGATACGCACATCGGCATTTGAACCAGTCATACTTAGACCTGACTCAAACTGAATGTGACGTGACATCTTACCATTTTTCAATGATTTGTAATCACGGTTTTTAATATATTGTTGTGTATGCTCCTCACCCGCTAACCAAGTTCCTAAGAAATCAGCTGCTACTGAAACAACAACATTTGCTTTTTCAAAATTGTATGAAGGAACAACTGCTTTACCAAAAGAGTTTTTATTCGCTTCAATAATAGCGCTATAAGAAACAGCGTCTACTTGAACCAAATTAGTCGTTGGGTACTTCGCTGTTAATTTAGCGATTGCAGCCAATGTAGTAGGACTATTTACTGTGCTTGCAACAATAGTAATTTGTTTTCCAGCAGTAGCTGCTGCATTTAAAGCAGCGATAACAGTACTATCTAATTTAGACCATTCAACATCCTGCCCTTTTATTTGGGCTGTTTTTAATTTAGACTCATCATATAAGTCTAAAACTGATGCTGCAGTTCCCGAATCTGTACCTTGATTTAAACCAATTGCGTTCGGGTTTGCCTCTACGTTAATAGGACGACCTTCACGCGTTCTTACTAAGATACTCTGACCGTTAAAAGTCGAAGTATAAAAGTTAGGAATACCTGGAGTAATTTCCTCTGGTTTAATTAAATAAGGAACTGCTTTATGCACAGGAGTGCTGTTACAAGCTGCTAAAGTAACAGCCCCAACACCAAAACCTAATGCTTTTAAGAAGTCACGGCGAGGAGTTTTTGTACTCAACCCTGCTTCATTTAAGACATCTTCTACAGGAATAGATTCGGCAAACTCACCCTTGCTTTTTTCTACAAAAGCAGGTGTTTGTTTCAATTCTTCCAAACCTTTCCAATATTTTTTATTGCTATCCATTTAAGCTGTATATAAGATTGCGTATTTCTGAATAATTATTAATAGTGACATTTACCACACTCAAGACCACCGATCATCGCCGCTGTCATTTTTTCACCTTTTTTGATGCTTTCATGCGCTTTGATTAAGTCTTCGTAGTATTTGTTATCTGATTTCACATCTGTTGCCTTATGACAATCCACACACCATTTCATTGTTAATGGCGAGTATTGGTATACTTCTTCCATTGTTTCAATAGGTCCGTGACAAGTCTGACACTCTACTCCTGCTACTGTAACGTGTTGTGAGTGGTTAAAATAAGCAAAATCTGGCAAGTTGTGAATACGAACCCATTGAATCGGCTTAGGATTGTTTCCGTAAGTACGAGTCTCAGGATTAAAGTCCAATGCGCGGTAGATTTTTGCAATCTCAGGTGAAATTTCACCATCATAATGCTCAGAACCAGTAATCGTATTGTGACAGTTCATACAAACATTTGCAGAAGGAATAGATGCATTTTTAGATTTGAAAGCACCACCGTGACAATATTGACACTCAATTTTGTTTACACCTGCGTGTAATTGGTGCGAGAATTTAATCGGTTGAACCGGCTGATAACCTGTGTGAACACCTACGTTCCACATGGTTTTCCAACCACCAACAGCCAATAAAGCAACAAGCATTAATACAGCAAATCCGACTAATTTCTTGTTCTTAACAAAAGCTTTAGCAAAAGCAAGGAATTTAGAACTCGTTTGAGGCTCTTCTTCTGCTTCAACAGCAGCTTGATTTGTTGCGATTACTTTCTCTAAAGTACGGATAACACGGTTTAAAACAACGATAACAACAATTGCTAAAACAACAACACCTATTAATCCGAAGATCATAAACATGTTAGCATTGTCATCTTTCGCAGCTCCACCACTTGTAGCACCATCTTCTTTAGGTTTCTCAACAGACTCAGCTTTAATATAAGCCAATACTGACTTAATATTATCATCTGACAAATCTGTAAAAGAAGTCATCACAGATTTATTGTACTCTTCAAAAATTGCAATTGCATCGGCATCACCGGAAGCAATTAAAGCTTGAGAGTTTTTAATCCATTTAATCAACCACTCTTCAGACTTAGTTTCGGTTATACCTTTTAAGGCAGGACCAACAACTTTTCTATCAACTTTGTGACAGCTCGTACACTTTGCTTTGAAGATTTTTTCACCTTCCTTGACATCTTGCGCATGCAGCGTCGTAACGGCAAATAACAGCACCAAACTCATTGACGCTATCCTCGCAAGTTTTCCCAAAACGGATGAGATATTTCTCATATTTAACACTTTATACTATTTATTTGTGAATATAAAAATTTAAACACCATTCTAAACAGAGCACACTCTGCCTAGTAATGCCACAAAAGTATAACTTATTAATAAATCCCTGACAATTTTGTGACGTTATTTATCAATTTATAATCGTTCTAAATTATTTTAAAATGACTATTTAATGCAGATTTAAACCACCTCTTGTACTTCAAGGCGGAAATTGATAAGCCTCAAATTTAAGACATCAATAGGACATAAAAAAATTCAAAACTACCCGAAAGTGATTCTTGATAACAGTATGCTGACAAAGAATTGATTAGAGAATTGTAACTTTACAGATATGCAGTTATCATGAAAAAATTAGTATTTTTATATGGCTTGATTTTTTTAATAACCTCCTGTAATGCACAGACGCATCAAGCTTCAAAACAAACATCAATCTTTAAGACAATGGAAGATTCAACAAAATATAACAAATTAACGCCAGAAGAGGAACATGTTATTGTTCACAAAGGAACGGAGCGTCCTTACACGGGCACCCTACTGGATAATAAAACAAAAGGAACTTACGTTTGCAAAAGATGCAACGCGGCACTTTATCGTTCGGAAGATAAATTTGATTCGCATTGTGGCTGGCCTAGTTTTGATGATGAAATCAAAGGGGCCATACGAAAAGAAACAGATGCAGATGGAAGAAGAACAGAAATTCTGTGTAACGCATGTGGAGCACACCTCGGGCATGTTTTCATCGGCGAAAGATTGACCGATAAAAACACACGTCATTGTGTCAACTCCATTTCTATGGTATTTGTAGCAGATACTATTGCTTCAAAATAGAAGATTCACGTATTTTCAATTCGCAGGGTAGTGTCAGATGTTTTATTGATTTGGCTTTACCCTGCAATTTTAGCAATAAAATATTGATAATGTGATCCGCAATTTCTTCAATAGGTTGCGAAACAACAGTGATGGCAGGTTCGTGCAATTTAAATACCGTATGATCATCAAATGCAATTAGTGCCGGTAATTTATAATTATGTTTCTTCCCAGACTTAAGTCCTGTAATTGCCAAATAATTAGTTGCAAATAAAACAGCATCCAGGCGATTATCTACAACAAACTCATGTAAGTCATCAATTGCCTCTGCTTCTGATGCGTCCAGTTGTATTTTCTTGATGTATACCTGCTTTTTAAATTGATCCATACCTTTCATGTAGCCATCTAGGCGATCCCGCATTTGGGTCTGATCAGAGTATAACGACACTAGACCGATTCGTTTATAGCCCTGCTCATTAAAATGAACGGTGGCATCAAAGGCGCCTTGAAAATTATCAGCGATAACATAATCTGTTTCCACATCCGGCAAATAGCGGTCAAATAAAACAACAGGCACATTAGATTGAAGCAAATTAGAAATTGTCTCCTCAATTCCTTCGGAAGGTGTAATGATAAAACCATCAACCTGTCTGTCATTGAACATACCGATCAGCTCTTTGGTCTTCTCGCTATCATTATTGGTACTACAATAGATAATCCGATATCCTTGCTCATAAACTTTAGTTTCAATCAAACGCGCGATATTACCAAAGAATGGATTTGAAATATCTTCGATGATGAGACCGATAATTTTCGTTTTACCTGTACGTAAACTTTTAGCAAGTTCATTAGGTTTATAGCCGACTTTTTTAACATAATCAAGAACTCGCTTTGTCAATGACTCACTTATACGCTTCTCCTTGGCTTTGTCATTCAATATAAAAGATACCGTAGTAACCGAAACCCCTAAAGCCTTTGCTATATCACTGATCAAAATTCTCTTCTTCATTAAGTATAATGTGTTTATAATATGAGTTACTAATCTAAAAAAAAATAAAGTAATAACGCCATATATTGTAAAAATATTTAAGCTAAAAGGATTTATTAAGCAAAAAAAATGCTATATTTCACCCCTAAATAAGATCAAACTAATTAATTATGATTCAATTGAATTACAATAAAATTTTATTAAGTATTCTTGCATTATCGCCATTAAGTTTAATGGCTCAACAAAATTTGACTCAATATGTGAACCCTTTTATCGGTTCCGAAGATCATGGACACGTATTTGTCGGAGCCAATGTGCCATTAGGAGCTGTACAATTAGGTCCATCTCAGATTGCACAGACCTGGGATCAGTTTAATGGCTGGGACTGGTGCAGTGGTTACAATTATAAAAGCAAAGAAATTCTGGGTTTTACCCATACACATCTTAGTGGTACCGGTATTGGCGATCTTAATGATATTATGATTGTACCTGCAAACGGTAAAGTACAGTTAAAACCTGCAGAGTTTAACAAGATGGGTACTGGATATGGATCTAGCTTTAAAAAAGAAAATGAAATAGCCCAGCCTGGATTTTACAGTGTTCTATTAGACGATTACCAAGTTCAGGCAAATCTAACAGCAACTGAGCGTGTTGGCTATCATCAGTATGTCTATAATAAATCGGACAATGCCCACTTATTCATCGACCTTTCTTTTAAGATGAACTGGGATAAAACAACAGACTCGTACATTAAGCAAATCAATGACAGCACATTCGTCGGATACCGCTTTTCTTCAGGTTGGGCAAGTGATCAAAAAGTATATTTTGCTTTAAAAACATCTGTTCCTATCCAAAAAGTGCAGTTCTATGAGGAGAACAGTCAAAAATTGGGTTCTTCTACCGTAAAAGGTCAAGCGATTAAAGCTGCTTTATTTTTTGATGCTGTAAAAAATAAAACCATTGAAGTGAAGGTTGGTCTTTCATCTGTAAGTACGACAAATGCTTTAGAAAACATACAGGTGGAAATGCCGAACTGGAATTTTGCAGATGCCAAGAAACAAGCAAATGACAAATGGAACAGCACTTTAAATAAAATTCAATTTGAAGGAGATGCAGATACCAAAACCATTTTTTATACCGCTTTGTATCATACCTATTTTGCACCGACCATCTTTAATGATGCAAATGGCGATTATCTAGGTACAGACAAACAAGTGTACGAAAAACAGGATTTTACCAACCATACCGTATTCTCTTTATGGGATACTTACCGTGGCCTTCACCCGTTAATGAATTTACTGGAGGATCGTAAGATCAATCAGGATTTTATTAAAACCATGCTGGCGATTTATCAGCAACAGGGAAAATTACCGGTATGGCATTTACAGGGTAATGAGACCAATACTATGGTTGGATTACCGGCAATACCTGTAGTAGCTGATGCAGTTATCAAAGGGATTTTAGATGAGAAAGATTACGAATTGGCTTGGGAAGCAGTAAAAACCACCGCAATGGGTTACGAAAACGGGTTAAAATTCGTACGTGACTTAACATATATTCCAATTGACAGCATGGATCATGAATCTGTAGCTTGGGCATTAGAATATGCTATTGCAGATTATAGTGCTTACAAAATGGCGGTGAAATTAGGCAAAACAGAAGATGCTGCATATTTTGAGAAGAGATATAAGCTTTATGAGCAATATTTTGATAAAGAAGTAGGTCATTTTGTGGGAAGAAAAGCTAACGGTGAGTTTAGAAGACCATTCAACGCATTGATGGCTAAACACCGCGAAAACGATTACTGTGAGGGTAATGCATGGCAATACACCTGGTTAGTTCCTCAAGATGTAAAAGGCCTAATCAATCTTTTTGGAGGCGATAAAAACTTCTTAAAAAAACTTGACGAGTTCACAACAATGTCTTCAGATCTGGGCGGAGAAGCTTCAAATGATATTACTGGTCTTATTGGTCAATATGCTCAAGGCAATGAACCCAATCACCATATCCCTTACTTGTATGCATATGCAGGAGAAGCTTGGAAAGGTTCTGCACTTGCCCGTAAAGCCATGATGGAATTTTATACAAGCAAACCTAATGGTTTGTGTGGTAATGACGATGCTGGACAGATGAGTGCTTGGTATGTGTTTTCAGCAATGGGTATGTATCCATTAAATCCAATCAGCGGTGTCTATGTTTTCGGATCACCGATGATGGAAAAAGCTACAATTACCCTTCCAAATGATAAACAGTTAACGATACAGGTTAAAAACCAAGCGAAGAAAAACAGCTATATCAAAAGTATAAAACGCAATGGCGTATCGTATTCCAAATCATTCATCACTTATGACGAAGTTTTAAAAGGTGGTACGATCGAAATTGAAATGAGCAGTACACCAAACAAAAATTGGGGTAAAGCACCACAGGATAGACCTATTGCAGTCGACAATTAATCTGCAAGTCTGTCAGGCCACTATTTATGGAATAGCTTTTGATAATAATCAACAAAAGGAGATTAAAAATGTCAGAATTAAACAACAACATCAATATCCAAGATATTGAAGACGGAAATAATCAGCAAGATTTCTATACAAATTTCAAAGAAAAATTGATTGCTGTAGAACAATTTCCATCCTTGTACAAATTCAAATTCATTGTAAAAGCCGATTTGGAGAAAATAGAGCAAGTAAAACAAGTATTTACGCATGCAAGCACCAAATACGCGGAAAAAGAATCATCAGGTGGTAAATACAAGTCCATCACCGTAGAGACTTTTGTCAATAATGCCGATGAAGTAATTGATTATTACAAAGAAGTATCTAAAATAGAATCCGTTATCATGTTATAACAAATGAAAACAGGCTGTCAAATAGACAGCCTGTTTTTTTTAGCAAAAAAAAGCTCACTTTTCAGTGAGCTTTTTATATGATTAAGTTTTTAAAACTTACGCTTGTGGAGCTGCGTCAGCAGCAGGTTTATCTTCACGAGGAGGACGAGGCAATAAAGCTTTACGAGAAAGTTTCAATTTACCTTGTTTGTCGATATCCAATAATTTAACCGTTACTTTATCACCTTCAGTAAAGATTCCATCCATCGTTTCAAAACGTTTCCAATCAATCTCAGAGATGTGTAATAAACCATCTTTTCCTGGCATGATTTCAACGAAAGCACCAAAAGGCATAATAGACTTCACTTTACCTTCGTAAGTAGCACCTACCTCAGGTTTAGCAGCGATATTTTTAATACGTGTACTTGCATCATCAATAGCAGCTTTATTGTCCGCAAAGATCTGAACGATACCTTTACCATCTACTTCTTCAATAGAAATAGTAGCACCTGTTTCACGTTGCATTTCTTGGATAATTTTACCACCTGGACCGATGATAGCACCAATAAATTCTTTATCGATGATGATCTGAACAATACGAGGAGCATGAGGTTTGTAATCTTCACGTGGCTCAGAAATTGTTTTCTTCATTTCACCTAAGATATGAAGACGAGCCTCTTTCGCTTGATCCAAAGCTTGTGTCAAAACTTCCCATTTCAATCCATTGATCTTTAAGTCCATTTGACAAGCAACAATACCTTTTTCAGTACCCGTTACTTTAAAGTCCATATCACCTAAATGATCTTCATCACCTAAGATATCAGAAAGAATTGCATATTTACCCGTTTTCTCATCCGAGATTAAACCCATCGCGATACCAGAAACTGGAGCTTTCAATTTAATACCCGCATCTAATAATGCTAATGTACCAGCACAAACAGTTGCCATTGAAGAAGAACCGTTAGATTCTAAAATATCAGAAACAACGCGGATCGTGTAAGGGTTTTCAGTATCAGCAGGCAATACTCGTTTCAATGAACGTAATGCTAAATTTCCGTGACCTACTTCACGACGACCTGGACCTCTATTTGGTCTAGCCTCACCTGTAGAGAAAGCCGGGAAATTGTAGTGTAAGATAAATTTGTTATAACCGTTGATGAAAGCACCATCGATCATTTGTTCTGCATCTTTAGCACCTAAAGTAACAGAAGTCAATGATTGTGTTTCACCACGTGTAAATACAGCCGAACCGTGAGCCGCAGGTAAATAATTTACTTCCGACCAGATTGGACGTACAGTACGTACATCACGTCCATCAAGACGTTTTCCTTCGTCCAATACTAAATTACGAACTGCATCGTATTGTACATCATGGAAATATTTTTTGAATAAGAATTTTGTATCCTCATCCAATTCTTCTGGAAGTGTCGCTCTGAATTCTTCAGCAATTTTTGCGAAGGCTTCAGAACGGTCATGTTTTGCAGAAGCAGAAGCTGCTACAGCATATACTTTATCGTATGTCGCACTGAAAATTTCAGCTCTCAAAGTCTCATTAGTTGGCTCGTGGTTATACTCACGTTTTAGATTTTTACCGACTAAATTTGCTAATTCAACTTGAGCAGCAACTTGTTTTTTGATCGCCTCATGCGCAAAAGCAATTGCTTCTACCATTTCAGCCTCAGAAATTTCACTACACTCACCTTCAACCATACCGATATCTTGAGCAGAACCAGCTACGATAAATTCTAAAGTTGCTCTTTCTAATTCAGACATTTTTGGATTAATCACCAATTGGCCATCGATCTTAGCAACGCGAACCTCAGAAATAGGTCCATTGAAAGGAATATCAGAAACCGCAATAGCAGCAGAAGCCGCTAAACCAGCTAATGCATCAGGCATAATATCTTTATCTGCAGAGATCAAAGAGATCATTACTTGCGTATCTGCATGATAGTTTTCAGGGAATAAAGGACGTAAAGCTCTATCTACCAAACGAGAGATTAAGATCTCATAATCTGACAAACGTGCCTCACGACGTAAGAAACCGCCAGGAATACGGCCTGTCGCCGCGTATTTCTCTTGGTAATCTACTGACAAAGGTAAAAAGTCAACTCCAGATTTCGCTTCTTTAGCAGAAACGACTGTTGCTAGAAGCATCGTATCACCTTGTTTTAAAACTACTGCACCATCAGCCTGTTTAGCCAATTTACCAGTAGAAAGTTCGATCTGGGAGCCATTGCCCATATCAATTACTGTTTTGATTTCGTTATAACTCATTCGTTGTTATTTGCGATATGCTTTTCATCTTTTGGCAGCATACCTATATTAAAAATATTTTAATTTCATCGCAAAGATAAGGTAAAATATTTATAATCAAACTGACGTAAGTTGCATTTATGACAGTAATTATCATGCTACCCTTAACCATTGAAGGTGGTTTTATAATAATAAGTAGCATAAGATCATCATTTCAAAATTTAGCGACAAAAAAAAGCCATCTCCAAAGAGACGGCTTTCTAAAGTTTTTATAACTAAAAGCTTATTTGATGATATCACGTAAACCAAGACCTTTAATGATCGCACGGTAACGGTTGATGTCAGTTTTGTACAGGTAAGCTAATAATGAACGACGTTTACCTACTAACATTTGTAGGGCACGTTGTGTGTTAAAATCTTTTCTGTTTTTTTTCAAATGCTCAGTTAAGTGAGCAATTCTCTTAGTGAATAAAGCTACTTGTCCTTCTGTAGAACCTGTGTTCGTTGCCGAACCTGCAAATTCCGCGAAGATATCTGCTTTGTACTCTTTACTTAAATACATCTCTGAAATAATATTAAAGCGTTAAAAATTTTTGTTAATTGACTGCAAAGGTAGCACTTAAACTTTAATCTGCAAAGAAAATGAAGATTAAAATTTAAGTAGTAACGCAGTAATATTAAAGTGCCACCTTAATATGCACCTGGTAATTTACATAAAGTTGAAATCAATTGAGGGACAAAACACCTGATAACAATAAACTTAAAATTCGTTCTGCATTAATAAGGAATACCTTAAACTTTCACATAGATTTTCTTTTTATCCAAGTAATAGCATATACCCCACATCAAGGCCAAAAAGCATAACGAGTAAAAGAAAGAACCGACCTCTGGTGGGCCTGGTAAAGGTTTGCAGATTGATATATAAAACCAGGTAAATGCGTTGGTGTATAAAACAGTTCCATCATCTCCTACCCCATCCGGAATACGGATCAGCCCTACCAATCGCGGTAAAACACCACTTAGTACAAAGATAAAAAGTGGGTTTTTGCCAAACACATCAAAAAATTTAGTCAAACCATTTTTCACACCTTGTACTTCAACAAACCAGATCATTCCACCGATGGTCATAATTCCTAATCCCGTTGTGTACAGCACATAGGAACTTGTCCATATTTTTTTGTTGATCGGAAAACCTAATGACCAGATCCATGCTAAAACTACCAGAATAAACCCCGTTACAAATAACCCTGAAAGTAATTTGAAATGAGGCTCTTTACTTTCAGAAACCTTAGACCATAACCAATCTACCTGCCCTTGCTTCTTGATATAAGTACCGGCAAGATAACCAAAAACGACTTGTACAATAGTCGGTAATGTACTCATCAGGCCTTCAGGATCAAAAGGCACACCTTCTCCCTTATAAATATGAGCTACTCCTAATAGCTGTATATCAATCGGAGTTCCAAACCAACCTGCAAGGCTATAAGGATCTCCTGCCTGTCCAGCAAAAGCACAAATAGCCCAATAAGCCAATAAGATAACAGAAGAAATCCAGATTAACGCCTTCTCTTTAAAGTAATAAGCCAGAATAGAAGCAAAACAATACGCCAAAGCAATGCGCTGAAGTACACCTAATATCCGGATACCCTTTTCAGGATTATTTGGATTTACCCAATGTTTCAGACCAAGTGTATCACCGTCCCACTGCACAAACGGAGCCCAGTTAAGGAATAAACCAATAGCAAAAATCAAAACCGTTCTTTTGATCACTTTCTTCCAGAATACAACATCTCCAGCTTCCTGAAGTCGAGGAATAACAAAAGACATGGCATTACCAACTGCAAATAGAAAAAAAGGAAAAACAAGATCTGTTGGGGAACAGCCATGCCAACCGGCATGTTTTAATGGTGCGAACATATGAGCCCATGTTCCAGGGTTATTGACCATAATCATCAGAGCAACTGTAGCTCCTCGGAATACGTCAAGTGAATAATAACGCTGTTTCATAAAATAGTTTGTTTATGGCATAAAAATAACAATTTTACTGTTCACTTTTACGCGCATTTTAATTTAAAATAGCATAAACACGGACTTTTATTTTTTTCTTAATAATATCTAAATGACACCAATATTATCCATCATCACCTGAAACAAAAACATAAGAAAGTAGAAGCAATAAAGTATGCATAACAACTGTAAAAAAATCCGCGAGCTTTTTACGTCTGTTACATTCCAAAAAACTTTTGAAAATAAAATCAAATTAAACTATTCATTATTGATAAAAAAAGAGGAAGACGTCACTACTTATTAATAAATATTATAAAGTAATTGAATTTACAAATAAATTTTGCTTTCTTTATGCTTTCAATACGACAATACGAAGATTATTAATGATGAACAGCCAAATCTTAAAAGCACTTTACTTTCAGGAATCCCAATCAATTGCACAGCTAAGTAAAACTTTTAATAAAAGTATTCCGGTTATTACCAAATCAATAAATTCCTTACTGGAAATGAAACTTATTGAGGGTAATGGTTTTGCGACATCAACGGGAGGAAGACGCGCTATTCAATTCAAGCTAAACAATAGCCTTTCTCATTATATGTTAGTTATTGCGCTTGATCAATATTATACATCGATTTACATTTATAATCTTGAAAACAAAATAATTGAACAGATTACTGATCAATATAATCCCCTTTCTTGCGAGTCAGAAGCACTCCAAAACATCATCAGTTATGCTGATCAGCTTATTACTAAGTCACAGATTCCACTAGCCAATTTTATTGCGGCTGGTGTCAGTATGCCCGGATTTGTAAACACACAAAAAGGCGTTAATGATTCGTACGATAAAAAATGTAACCTACACCACATTAAAAAACACATCACTGATCATTTTAAAATTCCGACGATTATTGAAAACGACTCCACCTGCATTGCTTTTGCCGAACAAAAATTTGGCGCGGCACAAAAGACAACAAATGCGTTAGTCATCAATTTAAATTGGGGAGTCGGATTAGGCATGATCGTAAACGGTCAAATATTTAAAGGATCGAGTGGTTATGCAGGAGAATTTAGCCATATACCGCTAAGCCATAGCAACACCCTTTGTTCCTGTGGAAAAAAAGGATGTTTAGAAGTAGAGGCATCCCTCAGCGCTGCAGTAAAAGATGTACAGAATGCTTTAAAGGCCGGAGAAAAATCGAGTTTAGAAGCCGAGCAGTATAATAACCTATTAGCACAAGGAGATGCTTTACTGGAGAATGCATTACAGGGTGATCAGCTTGCTATTGCCAGTCTTGGAAAAATTGGCTATATGTTAGGAAAAGGCATTGCTACATTAATCCATATCCTCAACCCTGAAGTCATTATCATCAGTGGCCGGGGAGCCAAAGCCGGCGCCATACTCATGCCTCAGATTCAGACTGCAGTAAATGAATTTTGCATACCTAGATTGGCCAGCACAACACAATTAAAAATATCAGAAACAAATAAACAGGCACAAAGTATTGGGACTGTTGCCTTTATTATAGAAAACACATTACAAACCCTTATAACTACAAACTAATTAGCTTATAAATCATAACTCATGAATTATTTTCAGAAAAAGAGTGCGGGATTAGCTTTATGCACTTTAGTCAGTGCATCATCCTTATTCGCACAGCAATCCATTACCGGAACAGTAAAAGATGCTTCAGGACCAGTATCTGGCGTAACAGTTACCATAAAAGGAACCTCACGAGCGACACAAACCACTGCAAACGGCAGTTTTACCATCCAGGCTTCACAGGGAGAAATCTTGCGATTTACAACGATTGGATACAAAACTACTGAAATTACTGTTGGCTCAACTAAATCGATTAATGTAACACTAACGCAAGATGCTTCTGCATTAGACGAAGTCGTCGTAACAGCAATGGGTATCAAACGTGATGCAAAAGCTTTAGGGTATGCAGTTAGCACCATCAAAGCAGAGGAACTTACTAAAGCAGGAAATACGAACATAGGATCAGCCTTATATGGTAAAGTTTCTGGCGTAAAAATTACTACAGCGCCTGGCGGCGCATCAAGTGCTGTAAATGTTCAAATTCGCGGTATTAACTCTTTAAATTACCAACGTCAACCCCTTTATGTTGTAGACGGTGTAATTATTCGTAATGATGAACAATATGGAACCAAAGGCGCCAATAACAATAACTATTGGGATGACCAACGTGTCCGTGGTAATGGAATGTTAGATATTAATCCTGCCGATATTGAAAGTATGACTATTTTAAAGGGATCTGCGGCGAGTGCACTATACGGATCTGATGCGGCAAGTGGAGTTATTGTCATCACCACTAAAAAAGGCATTAAAGGAAAAGGTTTAGGTATTGATTTTAACTATAATGGTTCTATAGAACGTGCCGCATTCTTACCGAAATTCCAAAATATCTATGGCCCTGGTTATGACGCTGCGACCAATCTAGCGAACGGTGCTGATGCGGAGGGTTGGATCGCAGATAAAGACTCACCCTCAGGAAGACGCCCATACTTCCGTTCATACGGAAATTTTGGCCCAAAATTTACTGGTGAAGAAGTAAATTGGTGGGATGGAACAACCAAGAAATACGAAGCACGCGAAAATAACTTTAAGGATATCTTTGACAATGGTTATAATTCAAATATTAACTTTGCAATTTCAAATCAAACAGACAAAGTGAACTATCGTTTGAGCGGTACACGTATGGATTATAAAAGTACAAGTCCGGGTTCAAAACAAAGTAGAAATACCTTCAATCTAAATAGTACAGTAAAAATGCACGAAAAATTGTCATTGGATCTCGTTGCAAACTATACAAATACAGAAACTCATAATCGATCGCAATTACTAGGACAAGTTCTCGGATCTTTTGGAGGTTTCTTTAGTCGTACAGAAGACATGTCTGTTCTAAAAGAAAAATATCAAACTTCGGATGGCTATAAATATTCTGTAGCTACTACTGGTCGTGATGAGGATTTCAAATATGCCATTCGACCATATAATTTGTTGGATTATTTCTGGTCTCAATATAAAAATAGCTACGACGAAACAGAAAATCGCTTGTTAACAAGTGCCACCTTAAATTGGGATGTCGTGAATCACCTCAAATTAAGAGGCCGTATCGGTAATGATTTTACTTCGGCAGCCATCACAAATAAACAATACAACGAGCATGCAACACGCTATAATTCAACAACGAATAGTTCCGGTGGATTCAGCACTTCAAAAGGACTGTACTCAATACTGTATGGCGATGTATTAGCGACTTATGCTAACAAAATAAACAGTGATTGGGATTACAGTGTAAGTGCAGGTTTTCAATCTAGAGAAGAAAATTATGATGACCAATCGTCTACTACACAAAGTGGGCTTGTGAAAGAAAATTGGTTTAGTATCAGCAATAGCTATGCACCAGCGACGACAGGGAATGAGCGTAAGAAAAAAATAAAATATGCATATTTCGGAATGGCCAATATTGGTTATAAAGGATTTGCTTATTTAGACGGTACTTATCGCTCCGAGTATTCTTCCACCATGCCTCCCGGCAACAACAACTACAAATATGGTTCTGTAAGCGGAAGTTTTATTTTTAGTGATGCTCTGGGCTGGAAGTCTCAAAATTTCAATTTTGGAAAATTACGTGTGTCCTACGGTATTGTCGGAAACGATGCCGGAATATATGTTGCAAATGTCGCAAATAGTCAAAATGCAATAGCTACAATTAATGGATCTGTACCTTCTTTGACATATAATGGTAGCTATGGAAATTTGGGACTTATGCCTGAAATGAAATACGAATGGGAGTATGGATTAGAACTTAAATTTTTAAAAAACAGATTAGGTTTAGATATCAGCTATTATGATAATTACATTGACGATCAAATTCTAAATCTAACAACAGAAGCATCATCAGGAGCAACTTCTCAATGGACGAATGTAGGTCGTATCTCAAATAATGGTCTAGAAGTTTCATTAACAGCAACTCCTATCCAGCGTGAAAATTTCAGTTGGAATACCCGTCTAAACTATTCCTTCAATAGAACTATGGTGGATAAATTAAATAGTGGCGGCGATATGCTAACGTTCTACAGCGCAGATGAGAACTCCTTAAAAGTCGTTGCCGAAGTAGGTAAAAAATTAGGCAATATTTATGCCTACGATATTGCTAAAGATGATCAGGGTAATAATCTAATTTCTGATGAAGGTTACTATGTTATTGATAAAACAAAGTATAAATATGTAGGAAATATATTACCAAAGGCAATAGGTGGTATGACTAATACATTCAACTATAAAAATTGGTCATTAGATTTCACCGTCGATTATAGATTAGGGGGTAAAATGGTTTCTGAAAATCAGAAATATGCCATGGGAACCGGTGCTTATGAAAACACCTTGGAATACAGAGAAACTGGTGTTACTTTGGATGGTGTAAATCAGAATACTGGTGAGAAAAATGATGTACACCTAAGCGCCGCTGACTATTACATGAATACCTTCGCTTGGGGAGCGGATTCATGGACTGAGAAAGGAGCAGTATATGATAATTCGTTTGTAAAAATGCGGGAACTCTCAGTTGGTTTCCGAATTCCATCTTCTGTAACACAAAAACTCAAATTAAACAACGTTAGAGTATCGTTAATGGGTAGAAATCTATTTTATTTCTACAGAACACTAAAAAATCTTGATCCAGAATCACCTGTTGGAAATCAATGGTGGTCCCAAGGTGTAGATGTGGGTTCTAATGCTGCTACTAGAAGTTTCGGGTTTTCATTGAATGCTAATTTTTAATCGTAATTAATCATGAATAAATCATTTTATATCCTATTATTTTTAACGCTATCTACCCTTGGGTTTACAGGATGTAAATCACAATTGGAAGATGCGTTTAACAATCCCGATCAAACCACTGAGGCTAGTATACCTGGCTTTTTTGCAGATTTGTTAAACAACGATAGAGTTCGCCCATCCTATTGGCATTACAGAACATTTATTCTATCCAATCAAACAATATACAGTCAGACATCGTCTTTTATACCGAACAATACGATGTACCAGCCAAATGACAGTTATTCCTATGGCTACTGGACAGATTTCTATGCTCCAGGCGTATTAGGTGTCTATCGAAAGATGGAAGCTGCGTATGCAGAATTAAGCCAAGAAAATCAAGCGAAGGAAGAAATTTTCCTACAAGCAGGCAAAGTTGTTATGTACGATGAAGCTTCAAAGCTGATTGACAATTATGGTGATATTCCATTTTCAGAAGCTGGGAGTTTACCTTTAACAAGTATTGCAAAAAAAGCAAAATTCGATGATCAAAAAGAACTGTATTATTCTTTTATAGACGATCTGAAAGAAATTAACACTTATTTTAGCAAAGCGGCAACCACCGGAGATTTTTCAAAGTTTGATATTTTAAATGCCGGTAGTCTTAATAAATGGAGACGGTATACCAACTCTTTACGTTTACGCTTATTAATGCGAATTTCAAATGTAGACGAAAGTAAAGCTAAAATAGAAGTTTTAGAAATGTTGAATGATCCAGGCACATACCCGCTAGTTGACGGTTCTTCTAATGCAAACTACGTTCCTGGTAGTACAGATATTTTGCTCCAACCATTAACAACATACACAGGAACATTACGTGAAGCATTAACAGAGGGCAATAATCAATATGCTACAGATTACATGCTAAATAAAATAATGAAACCTGCTGATGACCCGCGTATCCCTGTATTTTATGATAAATTCGGTGTGACAAAAGATGGTATATTTACCCCAAATAAGGAATATAATGCCATGCCGATAACCTTCACTGAAAATGACATATTAACAAATTATCAAAAATATGCAGTGCTGGATTCAGCAACATTCTTTGATAACGCAAAACTGCCAGGTATAGTTGCAACAGCATCTGAGACAAACTTTGCTAAAGCTGAGGCGCTTTTAAGATGGGGAAATGACACAGATGCGAAAGCCGCTTATGATCTAGCACTTAAGCAATCCGTTACTTTCTATTATTATCTTAATAATTTAAATACGTCTGGCTTAAAAACAGAAACAAAGCCTACCGATGCCGTAATCACTAATTTCGTTGACAATTCAACAGCAAAATATAGTGGAAATTCAACACAAAAATTAGAACTGATTTTAACTCAAAAATGGCTGCATTACGGATTCTTACAAGCACAACATGCGTGGTCTGAATACAGAAGAACTGGCTACCCAAAAATCACGATATTAACAGCCGGGGCAGCGAATTATTCGACTCTACCATTAAGATTCTTATATCCTACCGGAGAGATCTCTGTTAACTCGGAGAATTACGATGCTGTTCGTTCAAAAGATACGCGTGATACCAAAATCTTCTGGGATGTAAATTAATTAAACCCACAACATACCTATTGAAAGCTGCCAAATGGCGGCTTTCTTTTTATCATTTTAACTATATTTATACATGCTAACATTAAAAACAATTATATCAACTGCTCTAATAGCGACAACAGCTACAGTAGCATTTGGACAAGCGCACAATGTATCTTCTGGTTATCAAAAACCAACAGACCCGTTAGTTATTGAAAACCTAGAACAGTGGCAGGACATGAAATTCGGACTTTTTATGCACTGGGGCACGTACAGTCAATGGGGAATTGTCGAAAGCTGGAGCTTATGTCCGGAAGATGAAGGTTGGACACAACGTAAACCAGAGCACGGCAAAAACTACTATGATTATGTAAAGAACTACGAAAATTTACAAAAAACATTCAATCCAACAGATTTCGATCCTAAAAAATGGGCCGATGCCACAAAAGCTGCCGGGATGAAATATGTCGTATTTACCACAAAACACCACGATGGATTTGCTATGTTTGACACGAAAGAGTCTGACTACAAAGTCACCTCCCCAAATACACCATTTTCAAAAAACCCAAAAGCCAACATTACAAAAGAAATTTTCAACTCCTTCCGTAGCGATGGTTTTAAAATTGGAGCTTATTTTTCCAAACCTGATTGGCATACCGATTTTTATTGGTGGAACTATTTCCCGCCTAAAGACCGTAACGTAAATTACGATCCGCAAAAACATCCTGAAAGATGGGAGAAGTTTAAAAACTATACCTACAACCAATTAAATGAATTGACGTCTGAATATGGAAAAGTGGATATTTTATGGCTAGACGGCGGTTGGGTAAGACCATTCAAAACCATTGACCAATCTGTTGACTGGCAACGAACCATTAAGGTAGAACAAGATATTGATATGGACCGTATCGGAAATATGGCCCGTAAGAACCAACCCGGCATCATTGTCGTCGACCGTACTGTACCGGGTAAGTGGGAAAATTATGTCACACCAGAGCAGGCCATCCCAGAACATACATTAGACATCCCTTGGGAAAGCTGTATTACCATGGGCAACTCTTTTAGCTATGTTCCTAATGATCAATACAAACCAACTAAAAAAATTGTAGAAACTTTGATCAAAATTATCGCAAGGGGTGGCAATTATTTAATGAATATCGCGCCTGGACCAAACGGGGATTACGATCAAGCGGCTTACGACAGATTAAAAGAATTAGCATCATGGATGCAGATCAACCAAGGAGCAGTCTATGCTACCCGACCTATTGCACCCTATCATGAAGGAGATTACTACTATACCAGAAGTAAGGATAGCAAGACCGTCAATATTTTCCATATTGTAGAAGGTGACAGCTATAAACAACCAAGTGAGTTTACGTTCAACGTTCCTGAGAATTTCAAAATTAAAGACATGAGTATCTTAGGTCACAAAGGAAAATTGAAATGGACACAAAAGGAAAATCAAATTGTTATTAAGAATCCAGGTACTAAATTAAACTATGCTACCGTTATTCAATTAAAATCGAAATAAGGTTTAATAATAAATAACTACACAAACCCTACTGCATCTGATCCTGCAGTAGGGTTTTTTTTCCTCCATCTCTCCGAATCCTGTTACAATTGTTCGAAACTTATATCTTTTTTCAAAAAATAGCTTTAAAATAAAAAAGTTCCTAAAAATTTTAATTTCCCCTTCTAATTCCCCACAAAATATCGAAATCTTAATCTAAATCTCTTCACTAGATTAAAATGATATTAATTCCCCTTATTAAGAAAATTTACTTATTAAAAAAAAGCAAAAAGTATTTGCATCTTAATAATATTGCTGTAACTTTACTATTACGGAAAACCAATCCAATTATGAATAACCAGATTATAAAAGCAATTTACTTTCAAAAACTGCAATCGATTGCGCAGTTGAGCAAGACATTTAATAAGAGTATTCCACTTATTACAAAATCAGTAAATTCATTACTGGAAATGAATTTAATTGAAGGTAATGACCTCGCAGCTTCTACTGGTGGCAGAAGAGCTATCCAATTTAAAATAAACAACAATTTAAACACCTATACCTTAGTTATTGCACTAGACCAATTCTACACATCTATTTACATATTTGATCTAGAAAATAACGTCATAGCAGAAAATGTCGACAACTATAATCCATTAAAAAACAGCAATAAAGCTTTAGAAACAATCATTAGTCTAACTGAAGACTTAATTGCAGAATCAAACATACCTGCTACCAATTTCTTAGGTATCGGTATTAGTATGCCTGGTTTTGTGGATACAGAAAAAGGTATTAATGATTCATATGACAAACAATCTAAGTTACATCATATTAAAAAACATATTTTCGATCATTTTAAAATCCCAACGATCATTGAAAATGACTCCACGTGTATTGCTTTTTCAGAACAAAAATTTGGTGCTGCTAAAAACATAAAAAGTTCATTAGTCATCAATCTCAACTGGGGTGTAGGTTTGGGCATGATCGTGAACGACCAAATATTCAAAGGATCAAGCGGTTACGCTGGTGAATTCAGTCATATTCCGCTTAGTGACAGCAATGAATTATGTTCCTGCGGAAAAAAGGGCTGTCTTGAAGTAGAAGCTTCTCTTACCGCCGCAGTAAAAAACGTACAGACAGCAATTAATGCTGGAGAAAAATCAAGCTTAGAAGAAGATCAGCACAATAATCTATTAGCTCAGGGCGATGCACTATTAGAAAGTGCGCTAAATGGCGATCAATTAGCTGTTGCCAACTTAGGCAAAATAGGCTATATGCTGGGAAAAGGTATTGCGACATTAATTCATATCCTCAATCCTGAAGCAATCATCATTAGTGGAAGAGGAGCTCGGGCAGGAACAATTTTAATGCCTCAGATCCAAACCGCAATCAATGAATTTTGTATCCCACGATTAGCACAGGCCACACAACTAAAAATATCTGATACCAATAAACAGGCACAAAGTCTAGGAACTTCAGCCTTTATCATAGAAAACTTTATACAAACACTTTTTCACACAAACTAATCACACTTATAAACCATTCGTTATGAGTTATTTTTACAAAAAAAGTGCGGGATTGGCATTATGCACCTTATTTAGTGCATCCTCCCTTTTCGCACAGCAATCTATTACCGGGAGAGTAACAGATGCAAAAGGACCTGTCGCCGGTGTAACCGTTTCCGTAAAAGGAACAGCTCGCGGTACACAGACAGATGCAAATGGTAGTTTTACAATCCAAGCCTCACAAGGTGAAACTTTACGTTTTTCCAATATTGGCTACAAGTCAACAGAAATTGTAGTTGGTTCAACTAAAACGGTTAATGCTACTTTAACAGAAGATGCTTCAGCACTGGATGAAGTTGTTGTAACCGCAATGGGTATAAAAAGAGCCCCTAAAGAGCTGGGATATGCCATGAGTACAGTTGGAGCTGCAGAGCTAACCAAAACAGGAAGTCCTAACTTTGCAGGAGCATTATATGGTAAAGCACCTGGTGTCCGTATTTCCGCGGCTCCAGGTGGAGCAACTTCGGGGATCAACATCAATATTCGTGGTACAAATTCCATTACAGGCAGCTCACAACCTCTAGTAATTATAGATGGTGTTCCAATGCGCCAAAACCTTTTTAACAATAGTGATTACTGGGGCGACCAACGTGCACGGGGTAATGGTCTTGAAGACCTGAATCCAGAAGATATCGAGAACATCACTATTCTGAAAGGAGCTTCTGCGGCGGCACTGTATGGATCTGAAGCACTCAATGGAGTTGTTATGGTGACAACAAAATCTGGAAAAGGAGGAAAAGGTTTCTCTATTGATTTCAATGCAACTTATACACATGATCAGATCGCTTATTTACCAAGATTTCAAGATGTAAGAGGACCTGGATATAGTCAAGAATATGCTAATGGTGGGCAAGCAGAAGATAAATTTTTCTATTACGGAGCTGATCGTGCTATTGATGGTGTTACAAGAGGAGTACTACCTGCATCAATCAACTTCGGACCAAAATTTGATGGACAACCTATAATTTCATGGGATGGAAAAGTTAGACCATATGTAGCCCAAAACTCTTATAATAAATTATTCAACAATCCCAATAATTCAACAATAAACTTGGCTTTAGGACATTCAACAGAAACTTCAAATATTCGCTTCTCGTTGACACGTCAAGATAATCAAATGACTTCGCTAGATTCTTATAATAAAAAGAATATTGCCAACCTAGGTGCTAGTTTTAAATTATGGCAGAAACTAACCACTGACGTTACAGTCAATTTTATTAACCAGCATACACATAATAGACCTTTCCTTACTGATCGTCTAATTAACAACTTTACGGGAATGATTTCCACATTCGACAATCCAGAATGGTATCTTGACAAATATAGAACAAGTTTGGGTTATAAGTATGTTATTGATGGTCCTACAGCACAAAGTCTAACACCTGATGAAAATTTAAGATACAACGGTTACAAAGCAGATGTTTTGGATTATATGTGGAATGTGAAGGCAAAACAATATGATGAATATTCAAATCGTCTCATCGGATCTTTCACGAACACCTATCAAGTAACTGATGATCTATCTCTACGTGCCCGCTTCTCGGCAGATATTACAGGAGGAAGAATTGAAGATAAGCAACCAAACGAAAGACCACTGGCTTTTGAGAATACGGGTTACTACTCGTTAAAAAATCAAAATGCAAACATTTATTATGCAGATTTTCTTGCTTCATATAGCAAGAAAATAACTGAAGATATTAAATTAGGTGCAATGGTTGGTTATACTGCTACAAAAACCTTAAGTACCGATGTGGAATCTGCTACAAGTGGAGGATTAAGTGTAAGAGATTGGTTTGATGTAAGTTCTTCAGTAAATTTAAGCAGAGGTTATAGCCTTAAACGAAACAGACTACAAGATGCATTTTTCGGAACATTGAACTTTAACTTCAAAGACTATTGGTTTCTTGAAGGAACGCTAAGAAGAGAAGTCGTATCAACAATGCATCCGGATCGTAACATACTATATTATCCTTCAGTCAATTCAAGTTTAATTTTATCGGAAGCATTTGATTTACCAGAGGCCTTCAATTACGCCAAATTAAGAGGATCTTTTGGTATCGTGGGAAAATACCCTGATATTTACAGAAGCGCATTGAGCTATACACAGAATTCCTTAGGAATTCAAGGGGGCTCATTACCGACTCTTTACACTAATGTACCTACATCGAGTTTCGGAAACGAACTCATTAAACCAGAGAATAAACATGAATTTGAATTTGGTTTAGAAACTAAAATGTTTCAAAATAGATTAGGTATTGATCTTACTTATTATAATGGAAAAATCGTTAATCAAATTCTTGATTTTACACTTCCGATTTCATCAGGTTCTTCTTCAATCTTAGCAAATGTTGGTACTCTTAGAAATAAAGGTTGGGAATTTGCGATTACAGGTACACCAATTCAATCCGAAAACTTTAAATGGAATTCTGTCCTAAACTTTGCATCAAATAAAAACGTTGTTGAGGAACTTCCTGGAAAAGAATCAAAACTTCTACTAAGAGATTATGATGGCAATGCTGCACAATTAGTAGCAGTAGTAGGACAATCAATGGGAGATATCATGGTTCATCCTAATGCACTAGATGCTAATGGTAACAAAATTGTGTCAGACAACGGACTCTACAAATTAGATGCAGACAAATGGATCAAAGCGGGTAATGCTATGCCAAAGGTGACAGGTGGTTTTATTAATACATTTACATATAAAAACTTTACACTAGACGCACTAATTGATTTCCGCTGGGGTGGACAAGTTATGCCAACAGGTATTAATTGGATGATCAGCAGAGGCTTACTAGAAGAAAGTTTAAATGCAATGGATACAGAACACGGCGGATTAAGTTACTACTTATCAAGTGGTAAAGGAATTGCAACCAATGGCAGCTCAGGACCCAATGGTGAAAAAGTATTTCATGACGGAATGTTAATGCAAGGTACATTAAGTGATGGTTCAACAAATAGTAATATCATTTCACAGGCTTATTACTATGCACAGACCTACAACTGGGGTGGCCCTCAATATTCAAACTCTAATTATGGTCTCTACGTAAAAGATAACAATTATATTAAAATGCGTGAACTTTCATTTGGGTATAGACTTCCTTCATCGGTTACGTCTAAACTAAAAGCAAAAAACATTCAAATTTCAGCGTTTGGTCGTAATCTATTCTTTATCTACCGAAGTATCAAAGATTTAGATCCTGAACAAATGACAGGAGGATCGTATTGGGTTAATCAAGTATCTAATGCTGGCACAAGTCCTGCAACAAGAACATATGGTTTAATGTTAAGAGCAAGTTTCTAATTATGAAAATTAATAAATATTTTGTGATCGCTGGGCTATGTACAGCTTCACTTTCGACAATAACATCTTGTAAAAAATCATCCTTTGATGAACTCTATCGTGACCCATCAAAGGTTACTGAGACAACTATAGAAAAACAATTTACAGGAATATTATATACTTACCGTGAATTAGTTATCCCTACATACCGCAACTATTTTGTAACCCTTGCGCCCACAACTCATCGCTATATCCAAACAATTGGCTGGCAAAATGCCGATGAACAACTAACACCGGGGGCCGCTGCAATTACAGATCGTTGGGAAAGATACTATCAAGGCCTAACACAATTTAGAGAATTTGAAAAAATCTATAATGCTGCTCCTGAATTAGAGAAGAATGATAAGAAAATATTTTATCTGGCTGCTAAAATATTTTTTTATGATATGACCCAGCAGCAAGTTGATTTGCATGGAGATATTCCTTGGTCGGAAGCAGGAAAATTAAGTACGAATGGAGGTAATTATACAATTTCTTATCCTAAATATGATAAAGCTACTGACATATACACTGCTATGTTAGATGATCTGAAAGCAATTAACACTGAACTTACAAATCTTAAGGTTGCCCCTGGTATTTTAACAGGTTTCAAAACCCAGGATTTAGTAAACTCAGGATCTTTGGATTTATGGAGAAAATATTGCAATTCATTGCGCCTCCGTATGCTAACCCGAGTTGGACAAGTTCAAGCTTTTTCTGCGAGAACCAATCAAGAAATTGCTGATATTCTAAACAGTGCCCCATTAGTATTAGAGAACAAAGACAATATCCAGGTAGATATCGTCGATATCGCTACAGATATTAATTCCAAAGGATTTAGAGACGCCCTTGAAAGCTGGAACAATAATATTGCGGGGAAGACTATGATTGACGATATGGTAGCCAAAGCTGATCCAAGATTGCCATATATGTTCGAACCAGGACCTGGCGCAGCAGGGAAATATATGGGATTAGATCCAGCTTTACCTGTTGCTTCGCAAGCTGAATTACTGATTAACACAACAACAAATCCTAGTAAAATTACGACTTACAACCGTTCGACATATTCCAGAAATGAGAGATTCCCGGGTATATTGATAACGGCTGCTGAAGTTAAATTTTTAATTGCAGAATTTAGATTACGAGGTGGAAACGATGCTTCAGCAAAAACTTCCTTCGAAGATGGTATCAGAGCTTCAATTGAAATGCAACAAAATATTCGTACAGCAAGTAACAATAATGATGTGGCTGTTCCTGCCCCTACTACAGGAGAACAAATAAATAAATATATTTCAAATGTGGGCTGGGGAGGAAATAAGATTCAACTTATTGCCATGCAAAAATGGTTACATTTTAATATCATTCAATCTACAGAAAACTGGTCAGAAGTGAGAAGATTGGACTATCCAACTTTCGCTTTCCGAGTAGCACCGTCAGACAGACAGAAAACCGTACCTGTTAGATGGAACATCGCACAATCTGAATTGTCTAATAACGGGACGAATTACGACGCTGTAAAAGCACAAGATAATGTCAACACCAAACTTTTCTGGGACGTTAATTAAAATTAAATAATCTTAACAAAGGAAGCCACACAAGTGGCTTCCTTTATTTTGTAGCAATATTTCGTCAAACCTCGTTATCTTTTCAACCAATCAATATACTTATATATGAAAAAGATCATTTACACCTTATCTTTATTATTGAGTCTGTCTGTATTTTCCTGTAAAAATAGCGACCTTGAATATTCAAATCAATTTGAAGAGAGCTTTGATAAGTTTAAAGAATTCAAAAAAGAAAGCTATAACTCCTATCAATACCAAACAAACACCTCATTAATGACACAAAGTGCCACAACAACAATATCAGTCATCAATGGAAAAGTAACAAAACGAGAGCATCTCATTCAGCGGTTTGGTAATCAATTTATCTCGCCGGCTACGGGCTGGACAGATGAGAAAATTGAAGCAATTGAAGCAAATATAACGGAAGCATTCAAAACATACCTCAAGGATAAGAAGATTACATTAAAAGAATACCTCAGCTGGTCAGAATCTGAAAAAGAATTAGGAAAATATAATGGATTAGGAGCAACTGAAATTATGACACTCGATGACGTTTATACCAAGGCAAAAGGTGAATGGCTTGTAGCACAAGAAAAGAAAAAGATATTTTTTGAAACGAAAAATAATGGGATGATCTCATCATGCGGTTATGTCATAGGAAATTGTCAGGACGATTGCTTTACCGGAATCAATATATCAGATATTAAAACATTAACGAACTAAAAAATAAAACCAAAAAGACTCCTGTACTTCGTTTAACATATGAAAAAGTGCAGGACCAAATAAACTTATATGAACAAACTATTCTTCTTTTCTATAATCATACTAACTATCCTTTCTTCTTGCAATAATTATAGACCAGCACTATTAACATCAACTCAGATTTTTAACGAAGGTCAGGTACCTTTCAAACAGTGCCACGCCTCTACCATCGAACAAATTGGAAAAGATAGCCTAATTGCCGCCTGGTTTGGAGGTACACATGAATCCAATCCCGATGTTGTGATCTGGACTTCACATTATATTAATGGCAAATGGCAGACCCCTGTGCAAGTTGCCGATGGAGTCCTTGGAGACAAACGCTATCCAACATGGAACCCTGTATTTTATCAACATCCAGCATCGGACAGCCTATATCTTTATTATAAAATAGGACCTAATCCTCGAGAATGGAAAGGTTATTACAAATATTCGCTAGATAAGGGCAATACCTGGTCAACAGCGAAAGCATTACCCCAAAACATTTTAGGTCCCATCAAAAACAAACCCATCACCCTAAAAAATAGTACTATCCTTTCCCCTTCAAGCACCGAGTCAAAAGACGAAATTTGGAAAGCTCATTTAGAGATCAGCGCAGATAGAGGTAAAACGTGGTCAATTGTTAACATTAACCATGATAGCCCCATTCAGGTGATCCAACCGAGTGTTGTACAACATGCAGATGGAAAAATTCAAGTCCTGTGTCGCAGTAAAGAGAATAAAGTCATGAGCTCCTTTTCCAACGATAACGGAAAGACTTGGCAACCTTGGCAAGCTACAAATCTGCTTAATCCAAATGCGGCAACAGACGCAATACGTCTAAACAATGGAAAATTTATGATCGTTTATAATCCCGATCTTGCCGGAAAAGATTGGTGGGAAGGACGTACGAAACTACGCGTGGCACTATCTAAAGACGGTCTGAATTGGAAAGATGCATTGATCTTAGAAGATGGTAAAAAGGGGGATGAATACTCCTACCCGACAATAATACAAGATGATGATGGTTTGATACATATTACCTATACCTGGAATAGAAAGAATATTAAACACATTGTATTAAAATAAAATTGGGGCTGTCAATAATAGACAGCCCCAATTTTATTTTACATCCTAAACGAGTAGGATCATTAAAGATGCAAGTATAGTATACTTTCCGAGTGTATTATTTTTCCTACAAATAGTCCTTCTTCAATTCCAATGTACCTTCCAGTCGCACATCATCAGATCCTGCACCAATCAGTAATTTAAATTTTCCCTTCTCAGTTTTCCACCGGTTATCCACAGCCCAAAGCTTCAGATCCTCTTTAGTCAATTGAAAAGTGACCCTTTCACGCTTACCAGCCCCAATAGACTTACGTTCAAATCGTTTCAATTGTTTGATAGCTGTAACTACTGAACTAACCTCATCCACAACATAAAGCTGAGCCACCTCATCACCGTTTAACAGTCCTTTGTTTTCCACATCAAAAGCAACCGTACAAGCAAAATCGTCTGCACTTTCCTTCACATCAACAACAAGATTAGCATATTCAAATTTACTGTAGCTCAAACCATGGCCAAAAGCATATAAAGGCTTAGCCGACATCTCCACATAATCATGATGTTTAGGTTTATTATGATTATAATGTACTGGCAACTGTCCTACAGAACGAGGTACTGAAATCGGCATGCGTCCAGCAGGATTATAATCTCCAAACAGCACATCAGCTATCGCAAGTCCACCCTCCTGCCCAGGGTACCAGGCATTCACAATAGCGGGGATATGTGCAGCTGCCCAATTCAAATTCAAAGGTCTTCCCATGATGGTCACAAGCACAATAGGTTTACCTGTTTTCTCCAAAGCCTGTAATAACTGTAGCTGATGCCCCATCATATCCAAAGAGACACGATCAAAACCCTCACCACTTTCCATATCACTAACTGCATTGATATCGACATTTGCGGCACCTGTAGCTTGATAAGTTGTTTTAAAATCACGGGCACTAGAACCACCCAATACCACAACAACCACATCCGACAGCTTCGCCGCCGCAACCGCATCTTGTATATTACTATTAAGCGTATCACGGATAGCACAGCCCTTCACGTAATCAATCTGTGTCCCCTTACCTACCGCAGCACGGATACCAGCCAATACTGTTTTCACTTTACCATCAGCCTGCGGAGCAGTATAGTCTCCCAATTGATTATAGGCATTATCCGCATTAGGACCAACAACTGCAATACGTTTAACCGTTTTCTTCAGAGGCAATAAGTCTCCTTCATTTTTAAGCAATACGATAGACTCCTGAGCTACTTTACGTGCTATAGTCACATTTTCAACAGTAGCTACCTTTTTTGCAACCAGTTTTTCATCCACAAAAGGACGGTCAAATAAACCCAGATTAAATTTCATACGCAGTACACGTGCCACAGCAGTATCAAGAACTGAAGTTTCTACAAGACCGCTATTGACCGCCTCCAATAAATTAGCACCATATCCTGTACCGCTCAAATCTACATCAAGACCGGCATGTATACTTTGTGAGGCTCCCTCTGCTGCAGTAGAAGCTGTGGCGTGCCCTCCGTTTAATCCAGAAATACTTAATAAATCGGATACGACAAAACCGTTAAATCCCCAATCTTTACGCAATACATCTTTCAGTAGCCAGGGATTTGCAGAGCAAGGAATACCATCAATACTGTTATAAGCCGTCATCACAGAACCTGCTCCTGCGTGAACAGCTTGTTCAAAAGGATACAGATAATGGTGACGCATTGCTCTTTCACCGACAGAAACACCTTCACCATTATGACCACCTTCAGGAACAGCGTAGGCAACAAAGTGTTTAAGTGTACCAATTATTTTATCTTCTTTCCCAATTACATCACCCTGGAAGCCCTTCACCATCGCCCTTCCCATCTGCCCGATCAAGTACGCATCTTCACCATAAGTCTCTTCTGTTCGTGACCACCGTGGATCACGTGCTAGATCCAATACAGGACCATAACCATTTTTTCCACCTACAGCGTAAGTTTCCTTTGCAATCGTAGCCGCCATCTGTTCAATTAAAACTGGATTCCAAGTACTTGCTTGACCAATTGCTGTAGGAAAAACAGTAGCACCTATAGCCATATGACCATGCGGAGCTTCTTCAGATAACAACAAAGGAATACCTAAACGGGTACTATCCAACATATAGCGTTGAATCGCATTAGTCGCTCGTGCCGCTTCCACAGGGCTCAAACCATTTAACAGCGTTTTTTGAGTCCACGGATCAGCACGCAAGGTTGCCCAGAGCAGACCAATATGCTGCTCCTGAACTGCTTTTTTCAGTTTTGCACTTACACCGATACCCTTAGCCCTCTTCTCATACATCTCCCAACCCAACAATTTCGACAATTGACCAACTTTCTCCTCCTTAGTCATTCTCCCCAATAGGTCCTGAACTCTTTTCTCTGTCGGAAGTTTACTGTTTTTATAAGCTGGCTGCTGCGCCTGTAAGTTTGGAATCGCTAGAAATAACATTCCACTAAAAAATATACTGCTAAGTTTCATTTAAGATTGTATAAAAGAGACCATCGGTCGGTTTGTAAACCCCTAAATTAACGTTTTAGCATTAGAAATCAGTAATACATCATAATAATATTACTAAAAGTAACAAACATAAAAAAGGACGATTTTGATCGTCCTTTTTTATGACTAATGTAAACGCGTTATAAACGATCCTCTTCCTACCGTAATCTGATAATAACTTGACCAAAAATATCCTTCTCTTTAGAATGGATTATAAAAAATATGAGCTTTTCTCAAGGTCTGTTAAATTTTATAAAGACGAGTAGTCATTTCAAATCTTTCCAATAACGAATAACTCAATCCTTCTCTTTATAGCTCAATATTAGGCTCAGAGGAAATTTTGTTTTTTTCAACCCCAGCAGAACGCCTTCACTAATTGGATGCATTCACGCGAATATCAAATTATTGAGCCTTCACCCCTTTAAAATAATATTTCACGGGCCTAACAAAAGCCGCAGGATTATTATTCTGACTCGTTAACACCAGTTTATCCCCATTAACCACTACGGTATAGGAAGAATACTGATCTTGATTTGCAAATTTAATCGTACCCTTTTCTTTATTAAAAGTAAAGCCTGTATTATTCTCATCTTTGAAAATAAACTCCTCAAAAGCTCCTTTATTCGCCTCACAGACTTTCACCCCTTTATCCAGATTCAATTGATTTGACTTTTCCTGAAAGATAAAGCGGTAACTGTTATCCATTTCGCAGTCATCTAGATTATAATCGGTTTCCTTCGCGTTCCCTATAACAGGATGCCACACATATGCCCCCAATCGAACTTGAATATCTTTCGAAAAGTCAGGATCTGGAGTACCACTATCTTTTGCACAGCTACTAATTAAAGCCAGAACAGCAACACCATAAAAAATTTTTTTTGTCATAGTTTATATATCGTTAGTATAAAGATAACGCAAATAAGTGAAGGAGTGCTACAGCTTTACGTAAACATAACATGATAATTCAACTGTTAGGTCTCAAACTTTTATTTTTGTAACTTATCGTCATCCCCCATCATAATCTGATTAATACGGTCTTCCAATACAGATTTATGCCAATCCTCCAGCAGTTTTTTAGTTTTCTCAAGAGCATCCTTTTCCCCTGCTCTCATAATCATAGCCCACTTTTCCCCAAATTCAAAGTAAGCCTGCAATGCTCCTTCCGAATCCGTATATTTAATTAAATACTCCATCATAAACAAATTGGCCCATCGATCAGGATCCAATGGAAAGCACATGTACGCCGCTATATCAACTTTATCAACAAAAGCCTGAATAACATTTTCAGGTGTGAAATTAAAAATATCACAAAATTGTTTAAACTCATCAGTGAGCTTAATATTCTCTAAATTCTTCATATCATTAACTTAAACTGTTATTTTCTAAATAGTTATTTAACCATCCCTGATAATGCGCTTTTCTCTCGTCCACATCTCTACAAAAGAAATAACGCTTATTCAATTCTTGAATTTCCATCATCATTTCTCTGCATGGTACCGAATCTTGAAATTCCTTATCACGTATACTACCGTAACCATCAAATACCCTAATAAATACACCTAAAACTGGGTTATAGATGGATTTATTTAAATGTATTCTCGCTAGATAATCTGGGATCGCCACACATTGCATGATACCATTCAAAAACTGCGTTGCCGAAATACCCGAAACAAGTGATCTAAACATCAAATCTTTATTTAGTGTTATCTTGGTTTCTTCATCCAGATAAATGACATTCTTTATCTCACAATCTTTTGAAAAAAGATCATAAAGTTGATTCGTCAACAGCTTACCCTTCATTCTCCTTTGCGAATAACTGTAGTTTCTGTTCATGGCCAGTTTAATTTGCCTCTGAACTAATTTCACCCCCTTATCGCGCTCTATTGCAGTTAATTCAATATTCAATTTATGTTTATCCTCTTCTTGTTTTGGAATCACATAATCGAAAGATTTAGTTACCAAAGAATACACAGATTTGTCATCAAAATGCAGGTCTATGTAAGAAAAATGATTTACATAAAGCTGTAAAAAGTCAGCCACTTTAATACCAAAAAGCTGACAAGCGAGTTGAAAACTTTGTGGTATAGCAATAGCCTCTGAATCCATATTTTTCATAGATTTTTAGTTTAAAAAATAATAACTTCCGTTTATTTATGCAGGCTATACCGATAACTATAGCTATTTGCTTTGCTTCTTTTTAGAGGAGCAGTTCCCTTCCTACCCCAGAGCAAATCCAACTCTCTCTTAAAATAAATAACAGGAATCTTATAATCCTCCAAATGGCCGTCAAGGCAATCCTTAATTTGTCTAGCTGTCCTAGGTCTTTTAAAATAATCGGTGGACAATATCGCTTCAAAAAATGTTTGGCATACACCCCGTTCAAATGAACTTGGACTTTCAGCATCTTCAATTCTTTTGATATTTAGATTTTCCATTAATCTAAAAAAAGAAATGCTTTCAACTGCATTAATAAAATAATCCATTTGGTAGTATCTCACCCCATTCTCCACCCAAACCCCAAGTTCAAACTCATAACTAGTTTTGTCATCATAAGATTCAAAACTTAGCTCCTTTTTTTCAAAAACCCAAGTTAGGTGAGTCATCAGTTCTAGATTACTCATAGATATCTTAAACCGCTCTAATTGATATACAAAGTCATCATCCTGTCCTAATAAGAATGAAAGCTCTTCAGGACTGTAATCGCAACTTATTCGATGCAACAGCAAAAAATAGATCGAACTTGCATACTTCATCGTTGAAGAAAAACGATGCTTCTCCTTGTCACTTTTAAATAATTCTATCATATTAAATCACTCTTATTTCACAGAACTAAAACAATAACGATCATCTACATTGCGTACTACTATTTTTCCTTGCTGAATCATTTGATACAAACAGTTTTTCAAGTGTCTCGGGTAAATGATCAATTTCGACAAACCCGTATGCCGCACCTCTTGAAATAATTCCCACGAGGATTTTCCTTCTTCAAATCCACCTCTCGCTAACAATCCTTCCAATCTAGAGCGCACATGGATCATGGCATCAGACTCCAGTAGAAGATTAATTTCCGGCTTCCATTCTTCCAGATAAAGCAAAGGAGCAGCAGGTTTATCTTTACCCCGCTGAAACGTCCAGCCTAATTCGATTTTATAATACCATTTAACCTCATCTTCGACTACTTTAACACGAACAATACGCTCTGTAGAACCTTCGTAAGGTTCCCTAAAAAATTCCATTGGAACAACTTTCGAACAAGCATAAATGCGATCTAGTAAAATAGATTCAGATAATAAAAATTTAGAAACCTCAAATAGTTTCTCGAAATCCATATAAAAATGATCAGGCTTACCGAGTAAAAAAGAAAGATCAGAAGGACTCCATTCAGCCTTGAGCCTCCGATCAAAATAAGTATACCAACGTTGAAAATCATTAGCATACATCATCCCCGAATAAGAGGATTTAATTATAACATCACTTTTCATAATTGAAGTTTATAAAGGTTATTCAAATAATTTCAGCAGGTCATCCTTACTCAACGATTTCATCAGATTCGCTTCATCCAAAATCAACCCATCAGCCACACTCTTTTTACTCGCCTGCATCTCCAAGATCCTTTCTTCCACCGTATCCTTACACACGATTTTGTAAGCCATCACATGTTTATCCTGACCGATGCGGTAACAACGGTCTATCGCTTGCGCCTCTGCGGCAGGATTCCACCAAGGATCCAAAATATAGACATAGTCCGCCGCCGTCAGGTTCAACCCCGTACCACCAGCTTTTAAGCTGATCAAAAAGATCCGGCAATCATCCTCATTCTGAAACCTTTCCACCGCCTTCTTCCGATCCAACTGATTCAATTTACCATCCAAATACGCATAGTCTATACCCCTTTCAGCGATTCTTTTTCCCACCAATTGCAACATAGACGTATAAAAAGAAAACAATAAAACCTTATGCCCTGGCACAACCTCATCCAAAATTTCATCGATATAATTTAATTTCACTGAAGAACTCGTTAACACCTCCCCTTTAATCAAGCTCGGAGAATTACAGATCTGCCGCAATTTACTGAGCGCCTCAATAGCCAAAAACTTAGACTTCGATGCATCTTTTCCTTTTAGATTCTCTTTCAATTCCCCCTTAAAAAGTTTCCTATATCGATCATAAACCTTCCTTTGGTCAGGAAGCATATCCATATAAAGGACAGTTTCTGTTTTTTCGGGAAGATCAAGAGCCACTTGTTTTTTAGTGCGGCGAAGTATAAAAGGTGCGATCACCTTTTGAAGGCTTCCCACAGTTTCCTGTACAAGATTTTCATCCTTAACACCTTTATACGTTTTATTAAAATTTCGATAATTACCAAAAAAACCAGGATTGACCAGCATCATTTGTGAATAGATATCCTGAATCCCATTTTCAATAGGCGTACCGGTCATCGCGATCCGATAAGATGCTTTTATCTCAGACAAACATTCAAAACGCTTTGAATTCCGATTCTTCACAGCCTGCGACTCATCCATAACCAGATAGCTAAATGTCGTCATTTCAAACTCTTCCACATCCGTCATCAACGTACCGTATGTCGTCAACACAACAGTCCCCGCTTCTAACTCCGCAACAGGCGCTCGTAACTTCCCATGATAAACTCGAACCAGACGGTTCGGCGCAAATTTTTGATATTCCTGCTCCCAGTTAAACAACAACGTATTGGGCAATACAATAAGAGAAGGAGCACCTTGAGGATTTGCATGATAATAATACTCTAGCAAAGTAATTACCTGCAGGGTCTTACCCAATCCCATATCATCCGCTAAAAGACCACCCCAACCAAACTCATTCAAAAAAGCCATCCAGCTGAATCCAACCTGTTGATAAGGGCGCAATGTCGCCAACACAGTATCAGGAACATTCAGCAAAGGCATCTCATCCATATTCATCAATTTCTCCCGACGTTCTCGGATGCTCCCTTGAATAATTTTAGCATCTATCTTTTCCAAATTAGGCTGTAGCGAAATAAGCTGTACCGTATTGAGCACTAAGCTGTCTTCATCCCGAACCGAACTTAAAAATAAAGGCTTATAGAGATGTCGAACCTCTTTCATTATAATTCCATAAGAAGAATCGGGCAATCGAAATACTTGCTGTCCCTCCATAATCAGATCTTCAAAATCAGAGATTGTCATAGCCTGATTGCCAAATTTAGGAGCCAACAAAATTGCACATTGATTATTTTCAAAATGAATATTCCGTACCGTACAATTGAGCTGATGTTGATAATAGGAAGTACCAACTTGAAGTTCCTCAAGTACAATCAAGATACCCTCCGACTTACACTTATCAATAAAATCATGTAACCAACTACGATGCTGAAGTAAATCAATCGGGATAAACCAGTTACTATCAGCCGTAGATGATGCCAAAGAGGGATGCTGTTGCAAAATAAAACTTCGAAATTCCTCCTCTTGTATCTTGTCGCGCATAAAATAAGTAAAGTCTTCCTGTTTCGGTGCAATTACCAAATTAGCATCCCATTTCAGTGGAAAAGTTCCTATATTTTCATATACAACATGTGCCTCCAGATGAAGAAAGTTATCTAGCTCACGAATCGTCAGCATCCGCTTAAACGCAGGATCGTAGAGAACATGTCTCCTCTTTATTTCCTGATGAGAGTGAATCTCAAGAGAGCAAGATTTACTCAACGGAACAACCAAATCCGTCAAAAAATCAGCGTACTGCTCCGGCAGAGCCGTGACAGTAAAGTCAAAAGCCCGAAAGCGGCGCAACAGATATTCCATTTCAAGATTATCGATAAAAAGCACCTGAGCATCACTGATTTTTAAGAAGTAACAGTTTTTAAAATCAAGAAAAGTAGGTTCTTCGAGAAGAATACCATCTACATATACCTCCACGACGAGCTTTTGATAAACGACTTCATCATAAAGATGTGCTTTTATTGTTAATCGATCTGCTGCCAGCAAAACCTGAGAACTATGTAGGCCGTAAGTTCTACTTAAATTGATCTGATAAGCATATTGATATGATCGATTTGTACTGACGAAATTAAGGTTAATATTAAATATTGGATCCGATAATAGATCGCGCCAGACCTGCAGTATCTGTTGTTGGTTCTTACGATAATGACTATAAAAATCTAAACTACCTAGATTCTTTTCTTTAAAAGCCTTATCAGCCAGAATAAGAGAGACAATTCTTTTGCAGAAACGCTCTAGGTATCCATCTTTTGGGCTCAAGAAAAGTACGGTCTGTAATTCATCAAACAAATAACTCTTTGTAAAAGAATCGGAATTCGGACTCCTGGATTTAAATGGAAAAACAACAGGGATTCCAAAAGCCAAAAAATTGAGCGGAACAAAAAACTTAACGTTATCACTCTTCTCCGCTGGCATGTCCGCGATAATATGACTATCTGGAATCTGGATTCTTTGTTCATCATTCGACGACTGTCCCATTACTTTAAACATCCTACCATATGTAGTATGGTTGCATATCTTTAAATTGATACTACCGTAAAAATCTTCTATTTCAAAATGTAGCATCTTGAGTTGCCACGGTAAGAGTTCGTCCAGAACTTTGGGATAAAGCCCTTTAAAGTAAAGATCCCTACTATCTGGTATTTTGTCGTAAAGAAAACGGGCTTCATGTGTACAAAGTCCCTTTGCCTTTTTCCCACAACTACAATTAACTTCAAGATAATCACGACTTACTTTAATCTGAACAACCTCCTCCACACCAGGTTTACGAATCTCAAAATGTGGAGGTATACCATTTACATGAACTGTTATCCGCCCGGAATAATCGATCCCAAAAGACTTCCTTTTACAAAACTGTAAAAGATATTCTCTTCCCATTTTAAAAGGATCTCCATCCTCCCAAGGAATCTGAAAAGGTTCTGATGACTTCCGTTTAGGCAAAGCAGTGGCTAAGGAGAGCTCTTGGCTATCCTGTACTTTATTAATTCCCATAAATTTATTGTTTGTTGTTTATTCCCTAGCTAACTTGCTCGATACGCTGTTCTATAGATTTAACGACGGCTTTTAACAGTCGTTCATACAATTCAACCACGGAACGAGCACGCGTTATGATTAAATTTTTATGCTGATCATCCATATCCATTGCCGCACTTTTCCACCAGATCTCCTGTGGTTTCAAAATGATGGAAAGGATCAACATATCGAGTTCATTATCATTCAGAATACCCTCTATTACATCGGTACTGGCAATAGCAGACCACTCCATGAGATCCAATAAATCAGTATTTTTAGGGATATATCCCACAGCACATCGCAGATAGGTCTGTATACCAATACTGTACAATTCGCGCAATAGCAACAAAGCCGTATCTGCCATCAATAGTGGAGAGTCTGTTATCGTCATCAATATATTACGCATCACAACAACAGCATTTTCTGATATGATTTTAATTTTCTCAAATTTTGCAGACCAATCTACTACTACAGGTACCAATTTAGAATTGAAAGTAGACTTTTGCCGCAAAATCCAAGACTTCTGCCAGACAACACTCACAAACCGGCCTCCAAGAGTCAACTGCTTTTCCACATAAGGCAAATCAAGAAATACAACTGATGCTCGAACATCACCCACTTTCCTAATCTGAAATGTATAGGGTGAGTTCCGTTTAGTAAGCACCACCAGAAAAAGTTCAACTTTGATACCATTCTCCTCTTGAGCAACACGCTCTTGAAAAGGATTACCATGTGATAAGCCGTCAGTTTGATAATTGACCAATAAGATCTGTTCTGGATGACAGCCTGAATACAACTTATCAAGAAGTAAATTAGCATCATCCTTATATTTTTGTGGCCATGGAAAACCTGAAAAATTTTCCAATGTAGCAGGCCCTGAAACTATTGGATGAGATTTTTTAGCCATAATAGCAACAGTATCTTTAGCTACCGATACAGCAGCAGCACGATCACTCTTCTCCTTAATATATACCGCTACGCCATTCCAAATATAATCAACCATACTATCCAAAGCCTGACCAAATGCCTGACAATGCGCCAGTAAAAACTCAAATTCCTCTTCTAAAATATCGAGACGATCCTTTTTCTTCAAATAACTATGACAAGTATCCAATAACCGCAACAAAGGTGTACTATGGGCATCATAAGTAAAAATCTTAAAAAGTCCAGGTAAAGTGCCCCGCATCAGTTTAAGAATATGCTCCAGATTTTGTGCTTTACCAATCGTTACACCCGCCATGGTTTGAAATCCTTTTAACCGCAACACAATAAACTGATGCAACATGGCAGTTGCTTGAAAATAATCCGTTTTAGATTGAAAATTGTAACATGCGAACATAAATTCATCGGCTAAATTTTTGCCTTTAGCATAGTCTACATGAGACATTTCCATTAAACTGATCACGAGCTTACCCCCTAAAATGGGGCTCTTTTTGCTGTCTGCCTGATAAAGCAGGTGTGCAGGCAAAGAAGCATACGTAAAATAAAGGCTTCCTTTTTTCAACTGATTACTCCACTCCCCTGTCCAGATCACATGGAATGGAATATCGGGCATATCGGCCATACAGAGGCGGATAATAGGTTCAATACTTTGAACAGAGATACCCTTTATAGGATTAACAACTAATAAAAGATGTGGACTTTCGTCGCTATCATTGAGAAAATTAAACAAAAAAATACGATCTAAATCAATCCGCTGAACCAATCGATCGACCAATAATTGGGTGTTAAGTTGCATAATTAGAGATTTAACAATAAATAATTAGTATAGATTTAATATACAAATATATATTAAATATTGTAATTTTAAATTATTTGTATAAAATATCTATACAAAAGATATGAATTACAATAACATCTATACTTTACAGCTACATAGTTCAGCTTTGGCTTTACAGAGATTCACCAGAATCTTTACGACTCACAGATGATCAACAGGCTAAATAAGCAAGTGTATCGGGCACTCCAATCCAATCTCGATCAATTGTCCGGAAATATGTCTATGGAACGCGCAATTCTCAAACGGTTAGTTGGATTTCAATTCAATGAAAAAAATCATTTGGAAGACTACTTATAACTTGATCCGGAGCTCTTCTTGGATAAAGATGAACAACTCACCATACGGTTCCACGAATTTGATGTGCTAAAAGCAATTTAGGATGACAAAAGATTGTCTGAATTACCTGATTAGTTTTATAGATAATCAAGTTAGAACGGGAACATCCTAATACCATATGATAACTAATACCAATTTTTAACCAATTTTTAGACAGTAATCAGTCATTATTGATACAGTCTACACTGAGTGATCACTGAGCAAGCACTGAACAAACACTGAACAAGTAATGTTAAAAGACATAATCTGGTAATCATCTGATCTTCGTTTGCTCCCTAAAAATTAAAAGAGAGGAACCTACGTTTGTGTAACGGTGCGTTTTCAATTTAAATAAAATGTGCTCAGGTAAAAATCGAAAATAGTTATTATCCTATTAGACAAGAAGTAAGAAAAATAAAACTGAAATAACTACGCCTAAACTAAGATAGTAGAATAACCAAAATCATCTATCACTAGCCCTACGTAAGATTTTTTTCACTATATTAGTAAGACATAAGAACTGGAACCTTTATGCTACAAAATCTGAAAAGAATTTCAATTACTATTTCTTTATTCTTAACGTTAACATTTACACTTTTTGCCCAGGAAAATCCTAAAACCAAATGGTTTAGTCATGATCGCTTCGGGATGTTTATACACTGGGGTTTATACAGTGGCGCAGAAGGATTGTGGAAAGGCGAAAAACTACGCTATATCAACAATTACGCAGAATGGCTCCGCTATCGAAACCGGGTTTCTAAAGATGAATATGGTGAGTTAGCGAAACGCTTCGTATGGGATCAGATCAATCCTGAAGAATGGGTACTGCTTGCTAAAAAGGCAGGCATGAAATATATCATCATGACTACAAAACACCATGACGGTGTAGCCATCTGGGATACCAAAATTGGGAATTATAGTCTTAGTAAATTAAGCGGAAGCAATCGAGATATCATCAAAGAATTAGCTGCAGCATGTAAAAAACATAACATGAAGCTAGGTTTCTATTATTCACATTGGATTGACTGGGAACACCCATATGCCTGGGATCATAATCAGGAGCTCACAGGACATGTCACCGACACCCAGTACAATCAGTATTGGCAGGAAAAAGTAATACCACAATTACGTGAACTTTTAACAAACTATGGCGATATCGCACTTATGTGGTTTGATATGTGGATTCCGTATCAAAAATCAATAATTAAAAAAGAACAGCTTGAACAGGTTGTGGAGCTTATTCATACCTTACAGCCCAACTGCCTGATTAATTCAAGACTAGGTTTACCTACGGATGAGAAAAATATTGATTTTGAAACCTTCGGCGATAATCAATTTGGAACCTCATACATTCAACATCCGTGGGAAACACCAGGTACTATTGCACATTCGTGGGGCTACAACGGTCAAGAAAATGAATGGAAATCAACCAGTCAGATCTTCAATTCGCTGATTTCAAATGTTAGCCTAAACGGTGGATTTACCTTAAATATTGGACCTCGTGCAGATGGTACTGTACCTTATGAAAGTGTATCAAGACTTGAAGATATCGGTAAATGGCTCAATAAACATGGAGAAAGTATCTATGGGGCAACTGGTCTAGATCTAAGAGCCAACCAGCATGATTGGGGGTATTTAACAACCAAAACTACAGGAAAACAAACAAATGTATATGCTCAGGTGTTTAATTGGCCACTGGATCGGGTATTGCGGATATCAGGAATTAAAACAAAACCAGCACAGGTATCCATACAAGGAACGACAGACAATAAAAATTTAAAATTTGAACAAATTGGTGGCATCCTGCATGTACATCTTCCCAATAAGCAAACAGACAACTATGTATCTACCATAGTAATCCATTACAATGAACCATTGCAACTGGATAAAGATATCGTTGCTGAGTCCACTTTTGGTGGTTTTGCTTTAAATAGTACTAATGCACAAAACAGAGAACAATTAAAAGTAATTCGTTATGACGGAAAAAAACCTAACCATATTCAAACAGCTGGAGAAACCATTGTCTGGGAGATAGATTTTCCTGAAGTAGGAACTTATAAAATAGATGTATCTGCACATAATCCTAATACAGATCCGGTAGAAATTAAGGTTCAAACAAGCAATCAAACAGCTTCAGGAAAACTAACACCAAATGGAAAAATGGTAGTAGAACCGAACGAGAATAATTACACCGATGAGTTTGTGAACACTTCCATAGGTACATTTCATATTCGTCAAACAGGTAAACAAAAGATCACGTTCCAGACAGGTGGAAATCAACAACTTTGGTTAAACAGTATTTGGTTAGAAAAAATTAAATAAATATGGGTTATGTATAGCATATAAGGCCATTAATATACATTTGAATATGCAGTTTTGCTATTAAATTTCAAGAAAATGTGCACATTTGCATGCATCAACATTAGAAAAACAGGTTTTCTCAACTAGAATTGCGAATGAAATTTCACAATCAAGCATTGGACAAACAAAATATACTTCTAGAAACTTTAGGTTTTGAAGGATTAGTTGCGCTTGATTGTGAAGGGCATATTTTGGCATTAAATAATCAGGCGAAATCCTTATTACCTTATGACAAAATAGCACATAAAAAAATACATGAGGCGTTGGTCTTCTACAGCAAAGAAAGTCAACATCCGATACATCCCAATGAATTATCATTTTTTAGGACATTGGAGACTGGTGCGGTTCAGCGTGATATGATCTACGGTATCACAACAGAAGACAATACGTTTATCTGGCTTTCTTTTAGCTCTAAATTAATACCTGATAGACCTGATATCCACATGCTCATCAGCATTCAGGATGTTTCCCCACTCGTCAATGAAAACAAAAAGTTACTAGATAGCAAACAAGAACTTCAACTTTTAATAACATCGCTCGATGATATTGTCTTTGAAGTAACTAAAGAAGGAGTTTTCAAAAACTATTGGACCAGCGAACCGGATTTATTATTTTATGAACCAGAGCAATTTTTGAACAAAAATATTGCAGATCTATTTCCTTCGGAAATGGCCGAAAAAACATTACCATTGATCAATAAGGCATTAACCTATAACAAGGTTTATCATATGGAATTTCCTTCTCCTTTTGATACGCATAAAGGTAGATGGTTCAAATTAAAAATTAAACCCATACATAAAGCAAAAGATCGTGTAGCAGTTGTTGTCTCCGATATTTCCCAAAAAATTAAATCGCTTGAGAAAATTAGATATAATCAACATAAATTCAATCAAGCTTTTCATTTCTCCGGATTAGGGATATCATTGACAAGTATTCAAGGTTATTGCCTTGATGCAAATAAAATGCTCACTAAAATTTTAGGTTTTTCGCAAGATGAACTATCCTGCACCAACTTTTTTGATTACACACATCCTGACGATATCGATAATGATTATAAGCAACGTCAACGATTGTTAAAAGGAGAAATAGACAGCTTCATGTTAGAAAAGCGGTACCGCCATAAACTCGGCCACTATGTATGGTGTTCAGTAACCACCTCGGCAGTACATAATCAGTGTAATGAAGTATCTTTTTTTATTGTTCAGCTACAGGACATATCGGAATGTAAAAAGAATCTTGAAATTTTAGAAAGGCAAAAAAAGGAAATCGAAATTGTCAAGATAGATCTGGAAACTAAAGTGCGCCAGTTGGAAGAGTTTAATCATATTGTAGCCCATAATTTAAGAGAGCCCGTAAGCAATATCCATATGCTCATCGATGAACTGAAAGATGAAAACAGAAAAGAAGTTAACAAAGAATATTTTAGACTACTGAAAAGTAGTAACAACAGTCTAACAGATACGTTGCAAGAGCTATCAGAGATATTAGAAATTAGTCAAAATAGAAACATAGAAAAGGTGAACTGTCATTTGCCTACAATTTTTAAAAAGGTATATGATCAATTTTTAGCAGAGATATATAGTAAAAAAGTGATCCTGACAACAGATTTTGAGATTGAGTATTTGCAATACTCTAGAATATATCTCGAAAGTATTATTTATAATCTGCTTAGCAATGCACTAAAATACACCGTTCCCCGTGTTCAGCCACAAATTCATATCAGAACATATCAACAGAATAATTCAACCTTATTGAGCATCCAAGATAATGGAATAGGCATTGACCTACCCAAATTCAAATCGCAAATCTTTATGTTTAGAAAAGTTTTTCATCGTGGCTTTGATAGCAAAGGCCTAGGTTTATTCATCACACGCTATCAGATTGAATCTTTAGGAGGTAAGATCGATGTTATTAGCAAGCCAAATAACGGCACTACTTTTTTAGTAAATTTTTTAGAAAACAACTAAATGGGATCAACCAATACTATAAAAATAAGAACTGTCACCCTTGTCGATGATAATGCTATTTTACGCGTTATTTTCAGTAACATGATCAAGAGTTTTCCAGACTTTCCGCTACAGATCAACTTATTTGAAAATGCGCTAGATGCATTAGAGTATTTTGAAAATAAAAAGGAAAATCTCGATCCTTCTTCAGAAATAATATTTGTCGATATTAACATGCCCTTTATGACAGGTTGGGAAATGATGGATAAATTAGAAGAGTTTGGTCATGACTTTTTAAATCTTTTGAACATTTATATCATAAGTTCATCAACAAGCAGGACCGATAGGGAACAAATTCAAGACTATCCATTCATTGATGGATACATTTTGAAACCCATAGATAAACTTAAATTGTATGAATTGATCCGCAAACTCAATAATGAAGCATAACATGATGCTATTTATTTAATCTTGCATCCGACAAATTAAAAGAGCTACTTTATGAATCTGTCTGTATTCAGATCCTAAAGTAGCTCTTTAGCATATTTCAATAGGTATGATAAATACTAATATACCGACAGCTCATCCACAAATAACCAAGCCGGCGAACCCGCACCACCAGATCCTGCAGGAATCTTATTCAGATGTTGCACTTCAACTTTAACAAATTTAGCAGTCTGCTTTTCAAACGACAATTTGATGGTCCCTTTAGATACGGCGATCACTTCTTTTCCCACCTCTTTTACTAAAGTAAAATTTTGATTATCCTGAGAAATATAAACTTTAACAGCTTGCGGATAGTATATCCAACTCGCATTTTGATCAACGACATTCAGTTCCACATTTGAAAATGAAACTGGCTCAGACATATCAATCGTAGCCACTAAATCTTTACCATTAAATCCTAACCAGTTTTTCTTAAAATACTGCTTATTTCCATAAACTCCATCCACCAATGTTGCTGTACCGTTAGCTTGATATGCTTCATTTGGCTCATGCAATAGTTGAACAGATTTCCCAGTAGATTTACTGATTACAAAGTCCTGCTTCAGGACCGAACCGACCATACGTGCAGCACTAAAATTTGCAGCATTGATGGTCATTGTTCTATCCACTACAACAGGCTCCTTATAAACGGCACTTTGAACAGTCGGTGCTGTTCCATCTGTAGTATAGCGAATCGTATTATCATTTTTGATTGTTGACAATTCATAATACATCTTTCCGTCTCTGGAAACGATATTACCATTCAATTCAAAAATAGCTTTACTATAATTGATCTTTTTTCTGTCCAGATAAGTAAACTCATGAATCACCCTGTTTTCGAAAGATTTATACGCTTCCGGTTTTGATGTTCCCCATGCCACTTCAGACAAAGCCAACAATCGAGGAAACAACATATATTCAACATGTTTAAAATTTGTAATATACTCCGTCCACATATTGGCCTGTGGTCCCAAGATATGCTTTGCTTCTTGCGCATTCAACTCCTTGGGTATCGGGTTGAAGCTATACACTTTATCCAAGCGAAGTTCAGCATTAAAAGCCAACGGTTCAGATTGCGGATTCCCTTGATAATAATCCAGATACATATGACTGACGGGAGTCATGATGGCATCGTGTCCTGTCTTTGCGGCATGAATACCACCTTCAATACCTGTCCAACTCATAACTGTGGCATTTGGAGCCAGACCGCCTTCTAAAATTCATCCCAGCCGATAATATCTTTTCCCTTTGCATTGATGTATTTTTCCATCCGTTTGATGAAATAAGATTGCAACTCGAACTCATCTTTTAATCCTTCTTTTTTAATCATTTCCTGGCAATGTGCACAGGTTTTCCATCTTGTTTTAGGTGCCTCGTCGCCACCGATATGAATATAATGACTTGGAAAAAGTGTAACAACTTCATCGATCACATCTTCCAATAACGCAAAAGTTTCCTCCTTAGGACAATAGATATCATCCATAACACCCCAAGTTGTTCCTACCTGAAAAGGACCCCCAGTGCAAGAAAGTTCAGGATATGCAGCCAATGCAGCCTGAGCATGACCTGGCATTTCAATTTCAGGGATTATTTCAATCTGTAGTTTATTTGCATAGGCAACAACATCTTTAATCTGCTCCTGTGTATAAAATCCGCCGTAACGGCCATCTTTAGTTAATTTAGAATCTTTCACATCATCTGTCACTGCACGGTATGCTCCGATAGCGGTAAGTTTCGGATGACTTTTGATTTCAATACGCCATCCTTGGTCATCTGTAAGATGCCAGTGAAACTTATTCATTTTATAACGCGATAAATAATCTAAAAATAATTTCACTTCATCGGCAGTAAAAAAATGTCTGCTGACGTCAAGATGTGCACCACGATAAGTGAACTTCGCATAATCTTTAATTTCCAAAGCAGGAATACTTCCACTAGCTTGGTTCTCCTCCACAAGCTGCAACAAAGTTTGAACAGCATAAAAAGCGGAACTTTCTGTAGAAGCGGCTATGAAGACACCACTAGGACCTATCTTTAATTCATAATAATCATGCTTTTCCGAGACAGTATTGTTGATTTTCTGAAATCGGATTGGTCCCGATTTTTTAAGAGTAACTTTCGTCTGTAATAAGCTTTCTAATTGATTAGCCAAATATTTTGCTTGGGTCTCAAATGCCCCTGCTCCAACGGTTAGATTTCCTTTTAAAGGAAAGGAACCTTGCTTTGATATCTCCAAATGCTGAGGCATCGGTATCAGGTTCTTCTGTGCGAATAAGACAGAAGAATAGAAAAAAATAAAACTTAAAAATAGGATTTTACGCATGATAGTGATTTGGTCTTTCAACAAAAGTAGCATTAATTTTAAAAAATTAAAACGTTATAGCATGCCCGTTACATTAAACTAAAAAAGGAGATCATATGATCTCCTTTTCCTATTATATTACATTTTAAATAATCTTAAATTGCTTGCGTTTTGGTTTTCAACCAAGCCTTTTCATCATCATTCAATCTGCCTTCCAGTTTATCATAAACCCATTGGTTATACTGATTCAACCAGTTTATATGTTGCTGATCCAGTAACGTTTTATCAACTAGATCTGTTGCAATATAGCAGATTGTCAATGTTTCAAAATCCATAAACTCTCCGAATATGGAAGAATCAGCATGTTTTGATAAGACAAGATTTTCAATACGGATACCATGTTTTCCCTCACGGTATAACCCCGGTTCAATCGAACTGATCATTCCCGCTTCAATTGCAACATCAATATTTGCGGCATTAAATGTCTGCGGACCTTCGTGCACATTCAAAAAGAAACCAACACCATGACCAGTACCATGGCCATAATTACGTAATGTAGCCCAAATCGGACGACGTGTAATCGCATCAATCTGATAGCCTTTAGATCCTTGCGGATAAATAGCCTGGCTACCTTCTATCGTACCTTTCAATACAATTGTATAATCTTCCTTCTCTTCCTGCGTAATATTTCCCAACGAAACCACACGCGTAATATCTGTTGTTCCTGTCTGATATTGACCTCCCGAATCGACCAATAACAGCCCTGACGTTTTTAAATCGTAATTGCTTTCTTTACTAGCGGAATAATGTGGCAATGCACCGTGGTCTAAATAGCCGGCAATGGTACCAAAACTAATATCATTAAAACCAGGTTGCTCCTCTCTAAACTCTTGTAATCTTGCGGCTATAGAAATCTCAGATTGACCACCGGCAGGCACTGCCGATTCCAGCCATTTAAAGAATTTAGTCATCGCAACACCATCATTGATCATCGTTTCGCGCGTATGTCCAATCTCTACTTCATTTTTAATGGCTTTCAGAGAAGCTGAAGGATTGATTTTCTCAATGATTTTTACGCCAGAAGGAATAGAATCATAAATAGCAAAACAAGTTCTTTTCGGATCAATCAAAATAGATTCTACAGCTAGATTGCTCACTTGTGCATACACTTCCTCATAAGGCTTAACAGTTACACCGGAAGCTTCTAAACTGATAACCGTTTCCGAGTCTAATTTAGCTGTTTCAATATATAAAATAGCTTCATCTGCTGTCACATAAACGAATCCTAAAACAACAGGATTACATGGTACGTCACGTCCGCGGATATTAAGCAACCAAGCTAGATCATCTAAAGAAGAAACCAGATGTGCCTGTGCTCTATTCTTGGCCAATACAGCGCGAACAGCCGCCAATTTAGATTTTGTAGATTGACCTGTTGTCGTATCGGCCAATAAATATGCTTTTGCTAAAGGCAAAGCCGGTCTACCCTCCCACAATGGAGACAATAGATCCACATGACCGTCAACTACAATATCAAGAGGTTTCAAGATTTGTTGAACAGATTGTGCAACTAACAAAGAAGCTAAATTACCGTCAAAAGCAACTTTGGCACCTTTTGTTAAATGCTCGCCTAACCAATCTGCGTACTCCGCATTCCCTTGAACTTTTAATTTCACAAGTTCGAAACCGCTTCCTGCCAACTGTTCATTTGCCTGAACAAAATAACGGGTGTCTGTCCACAGACCAGCAAAATCCTGTGTAATAACTAAAGTACCTGCTGAACCTGTAAACCCTGATGTCCAAGCGATACACTTATAACGATCTGGTAAATATTCACTTATATGCGGATCAGAAGAAGGAATGATATAACCATCAACACCTTGCTCTTTCATCAGACTTCTAATTGCCGTCAATTTTTCTGAATGCGTCATTGTTTCTTTAATTTGATCATGCAAGTTATAAAATTTCAAGAAGTAAACACCTTTTCAAGGGTAACTTTTGACTTTCATATTAAACACTTTTGATCAAACAATAGTATCTTTATGAAAACAGAAAGATTTAATATTAATGAAAACCAGTATATCCCTTACCCTTCTCAGTATCTGCTTATCCCCGTTATACAGTATTCCTACTTTTTCACAGTCAGCAACAAAAACAAAAATTGAAGAAGCTTACCGTCAATTTGAAAAAGACCCTTCATTAAAAAATGGTACAGCATCGCTATCCGTATTTGATGCAAGCACAGGAATACCCATTTTTCAGCATAATCAAGAGATAGGATTAGCAACGGCTTCTACGATGAAGATTATCACCGCCAGCACAGCATTTGATATCCTAGGCAAGGATTTTAAATTTAAAACCAATCTATCTTATACCGGAACGATACAGGCCGACGGCGTGCTCCATGGAGATATTATTATTGAAGGTAGTGGAGATCCTACCTTAGGAAGTAACCGTTACCCTGAAACCAGTGAAGAACAAATACTCAACAAATGGATTTACGCAATCCAGAATGCAGGTATTAAGGAAATAAAAGGCCGTATCATCGGTGATGATAGCCGCTATCAAGGATATAAAGTTCCAGGTGGCTGGATCTGGTCCGATATTGGAAACTATTACGGTGCAGGAGTGTCTTCACTAAACTGGAGAGAAAATACCGTAGGGGTAGTTTTCACACCTAACGATGCGCTTGGAAAACCAGCAACAATACAAAAGCTCACTGCGGATCTTTCCTATGTAAAAATCACGAACGAAGTGACTACCGGAAAAAACGGCTCGGGCGACAATGTATATGCTTATTCAGGTCCTTACGCTACAAATATTTACATCAGGGGCACGTATGGTTCAGATCTCAAAAAAACAATTGAAATCTCCGTACCGGATCCCGCTTATGATGTTGCCTTTCAATTAACAAAAGCACTTAAGAATGTCGGCATTAAAACTGCTGAATCACCAAGTAACAGCAAAGCGATTTCAACAACAGAAATCTCAAGACATCTTCTGGACACCCATGAATCACCCGATCTTGCTGCGATTATCTACTGGTTCAACCAAAAAAGCATCAACTTATACGGTGAAGCATTATTGAAAGCAATTGCATACCAAACGGCACAAAAGACTGAAACGAGTGAGGGAGCATCCTTTATTCAAAAATATTGGGAGAATAAATTGCAGATCAATAGCAGTGAACTCAACAATCAGGATGGGTCCGGTCTCTCTCCACAAAATAGGGTAACGACTGCTGCAATGAACAAAATTATGCAATATGCTCAATCACAATCCTGGTTCCCGGAATTCTATAAAAGTCTGCCCGAATACAATAATATGAAGATGAAAAGCGGTACAATTGGAGGTGCACTGGGCTATACAGGTATCCAAAATAATAGCACAGGACAAAAGTTTACCTTCACACTGTTAGTGAATAATTACTCAGGATCGACTAGCGCTATGCGCAAACGAATGTTCACACTTCTTGATGTATTAAAATAAATTGACACTTCAGAATAAATTTTTGACTAATTATCATTTCTTTCTCAAAAAAAGAATGATACATTTGTAACCTTAGTTTAACAAACTAGCACTATATAAAAGAATTAAAATGAGTAATGTAAATCGTAAACAAGCGGCATTAGACTACCACTCAATGGGTAGACCTGGTAAAATAGCTGTTGTGCCAACCAAGCCAACAAATTCTCAAAGAGACTTATCGCTAGCTTATTCACCAGGTGTTGCTGAGCCTTGTTTAGCTATCGCTGCAAATAATGAAGATGCTTACAAATATACTGCAAAAGGTAATTTAGTTGCAGTTATTAGTAATGGTACGGCCGTTTTAGGTCTTGGAGATATCGGTGCTGTAGCCGGTAAACCAGTTATGGAAGGTAAAGGTTTATTATTTAAGATCTTCGCTGATATTGATGTTTTCGATATTGAACTTGACACTAAAAATGTGGATGAGTTTGTCAACATCGTAAAAGCAATGGAACCGACTTTTGGTGGTATCAACCTGGAAGATATTAAAGCTCCAGAATGTTTTGAAATCGAAAGACGCTTAAAAGCGGAAATGAATATTCCGGTCATGCACGATGATCAGCATGGTACAGCAATTATTTCTTGTGCAGCTTTGATCAACGCTTGCGAATTGATCAACAAAAAGATCGAGGATGTAAAAATCGTTGTAAACGGTGCCGGCGCTGCAGCTATTTCATGTACAGGTATGTACGTTTCTGCTGGTGCTAGAAAAGAAAATATTGTCATGTTAGACAGTAAAGGTGTTATTCGTCGTGACCGTGAAACGTTAGATGCGATGAAAGCAACTTACGCTACCGATCGTGATATCCATACGCTTGCTGATGCGGTAAACGGATCTGATGTATTCATCGGACTTTCTGCTGCAGATGTGTTGACAGCAGAGATGTTATTGACTATGGCTAATCAGCCGATTGTATTAGCAATGGCAAACCCTAACCCGGAGATCGCTTACGATCTAGCAATTGCGACACGTAACGACGTAATTATGGGTACAGGACGCTCGGATTACCCGAACCAGGTAAATAATGTATTGGGCTTCCCTTACATCTTCCGTGGTGCTTTAGATGTACGTGCTACAGCGATTAACGAAGAGATGAAAGTAGCGGCGACAAAAGCGATTGCTGATCTAGCTAAACAACCTGTTCCAGAAGAAGTAAACTTAGCATATAACACCAATAATCTAAAATTCTCAGCAGATTATATCATCCCAAAACCTAATGATCCACGTTTGATCACTGAAGTTTCGGTAGCAGTAGCAAAAGCGGCGATTGAATCTGGTGTTGCCAAACATACCATTGAAGATTGGGATAAATACAGAGAAACTCTTCGTAAAAGATTAGGTCAAGATGATGCTATTATGCGCAACTTGACAATGGCAGCAAAACGTAATCCTAAACGTGTTGTTTTTGCTGAAGCAGATAACTACAAAACACTTCGTGCGGCGCAGATCGTAAAAGAAGAAGGTATTGCAGTTCCTATTTTGCTAGGTAAAAAAGGAAAAATCAATGCTTTAATTAATGAGTACGGTTTTGAATTAGCAGGCGTACAGATCATTGATCCATTTGAAGAAATGGAAACAGAACGTGTCAACCAATATGTTGAACATTTATTTGTGAAGAGACAACGTCGTGGTCTTTCGAAATTAGATGCTAAAAAACTTTTAATCGACCGCAACTACTTCGGAGCTAGCATGGTACAGTTTGGCGATGCCGATACGCTAATCTCTGGATTAACAAAAAACTATGCAAATACGATCAAACCAGCAATCCATGTTATTGGAGCAAAAGAAGGTAGCCGTATTGCAGGTATGTATATGATGTTAACAAAAAAAGGTCCTATCTTCTTAGGAGATACCACTGTTAACAAAGAGCCTTCAGCAAAAGAGTTGGCAGACATCACCGTATTGTTAGATAAAGCAGTTAGAAAAATGAATGTAAGCCCTCGTATTGCATTACTTTCTTATTCTAATTTCGGTTCTAACGAAGGTAACACACCTACAAAAGTACGTGAGGCAATTAAAATCGTACACAAGGAGCATCCTGAAATTGTTGCAGACGGTGATTTACAGGCAAACTTCGCATTAAACAGTGAGCTATTAGAAGCAAACTTTCCATTCAGTACATTGAAAGGACAACCAGCAAATACGTTGGTATTCCCGAATTTGGAATCTGGAAATATTGCATACAAATTATTACAGGAAGTAGGCAACGCCGAGGCAGTTGGTCCAATCTTATTAGGTATGAACAAACCAGTTCACGTATTACAATTGGATAGTTCAGTTCGCGAAATCGTGAATATGGTAACGATCGCTGTTGTCGATGTACAATCTCACGAAAAACAAGGTAATTAATTCCGTATCGCTATGTATGCATATTTTAACGGGAAATTAGCACATAAAGCACCTACCCATGTTATTCTCGACGTGGGTGGGATTGGCTATTATATCCATATTTCCCTCAATACTTTTTCCTTGATTAAAGACCAGGAGCAATGTAAGCTATTCATTTCTTTTCAGGTTAGGGAGGATGCGCATACCTTGTACGGATTTGCAACAGAAGGTGAAAAAAAACTATTTGAAAATCTGATTTCAGTATCAGGTATTGGTCCAAATACAGGGCGTATGATCCTTTCATCCAATACACCGGAAGAAATACAATCTGCTATTGTAAATGGTCAGGTTACACTGATTCAGCAAATAAAAGGTATTGGTCCTAAAACAGCGCAACGTTTGATTTTAGAATTGCAGGATAAGCTAAAAAAACAAGGTGTAGAATCCTTATCAACGATTCCAATGGCACAATCTGTACCAGACGAAGCATTATCTGCTTTGGTCATGTTAGGATTCAATAAAGCTACCTCAGAAAAAGTTTTAAATACTGTCATCCAAACGGATCCAAATCTGACCGTCGAAGGAATGATCAAATTAGCTTTGAAAAAGTTGTAAAGAAAGATTATTTATTTTTAACAAGCGCTATTATTCTGTTAACTTTGAACAGCATAATAGCGCTTTTTTTATGGCAGAAGATTTAACAATTAAAAAAGGAACAAAGGAAGAACAATATATTGCTCTTCTTCCTCAAATAAAAGGCTTGATCACCGGTGAAACGAATCAAATCGCTAACCTGGCAAATATTGCCGCAGCACTGAAGGAACAGTTCAATTTTTTCTGGGTAGGTTTTTACTTGATTGAGGGTGAGCAACTTGTACTAGCACCTTTTCAGGGACCAGTAGCCTGTACGCGTATCCAGTATGGTCGTGGCGTTTGCGGAACTTCCTGGAAAGAAAATAAAACCATTATCGTACCCAATGTGGATGAATTCCCCGGGCATATCGCTTGCAGCTCACTTTCAAAATCAGAAATTGTTATCCCTGTTTATAAGGGCAACAACATCATCGGTATTCTAGATGTAGATAGTAGCGAACTCAACGATTTCGATGCTGTCGATGAGCAATATTTAACTGAAATAGTTGCTTTGCTTTCTTAAGAATACCTAAGACAATTTCATCTCCCAGACTTTGATTAATTTATCATCACCTGCAGTGAGAAAGTATTTTCCAGAAGTAGTCCAAAGTCCGGTGTTGATCGATAAAGTATGCGAGTCATAAAATTTATCACGACTGACTGTTTTGCGTAAAGCATAGGTTTCCTCATCCCAAATTTTGAAAGATTTGTCCCGGCTAACCGTCGCAAATACTGGATAACTGGGATGTGGGTAAATGCCATATACGGTAAACATATGCGGAACAAACCCATGCTGCTCTTTTAAAGTTGCTACGTCGGAGATTTTCAATGCGGCATCTCTAGCTCCACTCAAGAGCTCAAGTCCGCTACGAGAGAAGATCAGACTCGTAATCGGCATGGTATGTTTCTGGTTCGCTAATAGAAAATGATAATCTTCTGCAGAGAATAAAAATATATCCCCGTTCTTATCTCCAAATGCGATTTTCTTTTGATCATGAGAAAGAGCAATCGTACGGATTGTATTTGAGGAAATAGCAAATTCATATATCTTCTTGTAATCTGTCAAACACCATACACTAGCAATACCGTCCTCCCCTACGACAACCAGCTCATTCTTGGTCGGAATACTCTGAAGGGCAAAAATTGCTTTCTTAGAAACTTGAATGCTCGCTATTAATTTTTGATTTTCAACATCAACAATCATAACTTTACCCTCACGAAGTGCGATCGCCAAAAAAGAGGTATTAGGGATAAGATGCAAGGCGTAAATTGAAGAACTTACAGCACAAAGAATGCGCTTGAATGACTTCGTTTGCAAATCCCATTCCACTACACCTTTATCATTTCCTCCAGAAAAGAACGTATTGGTAAAATATCCTCTCTCCAAAGCGAAGATAGGATTTTGATGTCCAGTTAATGTTGCTGCTAATTCCATTTCTAATGTATCCATAATCATATTACCCTATACAAACTTAGCTAAATTTACATCAACTAGAAGCTATATCAGTAAATTTACAGCGTATTATAAATCTTAAAAGGCACCCGTAGGTGCCTTTTTTACAAATTTTATACATCTTAATAACGTAGAACAATACTATTGATGTCTACCTTCGAGATTCTTAGCAATTGTCTCTAATGAAATTCCTTTTTCGCGTAATAATACGAGAAGGTGAAACAATAGATCAGAAGTTTCATTAATAAAATCATGCTCTGTTTCTGTCAATGCAGCGATAACAGTTTCTACGGCTTCTTCACCTACTTTTTGAGCAATCTTATTGATTCCTTTTGAACGCAAACGATTAACATATGATTCATCGGAAGGAAATTCATAGCGATGCTTGATGATTCGCTCTAGCTCCAGCAAGAAGTTTTGATTAAAATCAGTATTAAAACAACTGCGGCTACCTGTATGGCAAGTAGGGCCTGCAGGTCTCGCTTTAATTAATACCGTATCTTTATCGCAGTCAATATGTAAGCCAACAACCTCTAAAAAGTTCCCACTTTCTTCACCCTTAGTCCATAAGCGGTTTTTACTTCTTGAAAAAAAAGTAACACGCTTCTCGGCTTGTGTTTTTTGCCATGCTTCTTCGTTCATATAACCGAGCATTAACACTTCCAATGTTTGGGCGTCTTGTACAATTACAGGGACAAGTCCGTCACTTTTTGAAAAATCTAACATTTCTTTTAATTAGTATCGAGTACATGGTATGAAGTCATTAGAGTTGCTTTAGTAAGCAAATTTAACGTACTACAATACCATTACTCCTTAAAGTATTCTTTAATTCTGGGATAAGGATTTCACCGTAGTGAAACACTGATGCTGCCAAAGCGGCATCTACATTTGCCTGTTGAAATACATCGACAAAATGTTGCTGATTACCCGCACCACCGGATGCAATTAACGGAATAGTAATAGCATCATTGATTTTTTTCAATAATCCATTATCAAATCCATTCTTCGTTCCATCATGGTCCATAGATGTCAGCAAAATCTCACCTGCCCCCCTTTCCTGAGCTTCGTGTACCCAATCCTCCGTTTTGATATCAGTCTTGATACGGCCTCCACTTAAGTGGACAAAGTTTTGACCTTCTAGAAAACGCGTATCAATCGCAACAACAACAAATTGTGCACCAAACGCTGCGGCAAGATCATTGATCAATTGTGGATTACGAACAGCAGCAGAGTTGATCGAAATCTTATCCGCTCCAGCATTCAACAAAATCTCAGCATCTTTCATTTCGTTAATTCCACCTCCGATTGTAAATGGAATATTGACCTGACGCGCAACAGCCTTAACCAGGTCAATAGTTGTTTTACGCCCTTCATGCGTGGCTGCAATATCTAAAAAGACCAATTCATCAGCCCCCTGTTCAGAATACTGCCATGCCAATTCAACTGGGTCACCAGCATCACGTAAATCAACAAAATTAACTCCCTTTACTGTGCGGCCATCTTTAACATCAAGACAAGGAATTATACGTTTTGCTAACATCCCTAGAAGTTAATTAACGATTTCAAATTCCAATCTTTAATCTCTTCAATTGAAATTCTATTCTCATAGATCGCTTTACCAACAACAACAGACTCCATTCTTCCCAATGATTTTAAGTTGCTGATGTCTTCCATTGAACTGATACCACCAGATCCGATTAATTTAATTATAGGAGAATGATCTAATAGTTTTTTATATAATTCAACACCAGCACCGCCTAATTTACCATCTTTGCTGATATCAGTACATAAGAAACGGTAAAAACCTAAAGCTAAACATTTGTCGATATATGCAATTAACTTGATTGGAGAAGATTCCAACCAACCTGAATATTTAATCACCTCGTCCAATACATCAATTGCAATAACGATATGATCGGCATATTTAACTTTACCCTCATTCAAGGTACTTAATTCTTCCAAGAATGATGGATTAGTGATTGCCTGAGTACCAACAATAACACGGTAAATACCAGCATCAACCAATTCTTTAACTTTTTCAATACTGCGAACACCGCCACCGTATTGAATTTTCATTTCTGTTTTTTGAATGATATCAAATAAATATTCTTGATTACTAAAATCACCTTTTGCACCATTTAAATCAATGATATGTACCAATTCTGTACCATTTGCATGATACTTCTCAATCTGCTCTTCTAAACTGATTTCATAAGTAGTAACATCGTCATAATTTCCTTCTCTTAGACGAACAACTTTCTTATCTAATACATCAATTGCGGGTATAATATACATTGTAAACTGTTTTTTATTTTCTAACTTAATTTTGAAAAATTCACTAATAATTGCTCGCCAGCCTTTCCTGATTTTTCAGGATGAAACTGCACACCATAAAAATTACCTTTTGCTATAGCGGCCGAAAATGGCAATCCATAAGCACACATTGCTGCCGTGTATTTCGCATCATACTCAATGAAATACGAATGTACAAAGTAAAAATAAGCATTATCTTCTATATTGCTGAATAATGGATTGTCATTTCTGATCGATACACTATTCCAACCCATATGCGGAACTTTTTCCTTGATTTTTTTATCAAAGTGTAAGGTCTTCAAAGGTATAATGGATAATAAAGAGGCATTTCCTTCTTCTGAGAAATCCGTTAGCAACTGCATGCCCACACAAATACCCAGAACAGGCTTATCAATGTTATGGATACATGAAGCTAAACCTGAGTCACGCAGTTTTTGCATCGCTGCACCTGCATGCCCTACTCCAGGAATGATAATACGATCATATTGTTCCAGCTCTTCTTCCTTGTTGACCATGCCATAGGCTAGTCCAACACGATCTAAAGCTGCTGTCAATGAAAATATATTACCGGCTCCGTAATTTATAATTCCTATCATTTTTGTCTTTTTAGATGTCAGATAATAAATATCAGACATGAGATTGAAGATATCTGATTTTCTTATATTCTATTTTTTTTTAGAAATTAGGAAACAATATACGGTCTCCAATCTATTATCTATCGTCTCAAATCTAATATCTCTAATCTATCGATTACAAAACTCCTTTCGTACTCGGGAGCTCCATATTATCAGCATCACGACGTACAGCTTTCTTTATTGATTTGGCAAAGGCCTTAAATATTGCTTCGATCTTATGGTGCTCATTGTCACCTTCAGCTTTGATATTTAAATTAGACTTAGATGCATCCGAAAATGATTTGAAAAAGTGGAAAAACATCTCTGTAGGCATATCACCAATTTTCTCACGCTTAAAATCAGCTTCCCAAACAATCCAATTACGGCCACCAAAATCCAAAGCAACCTGCGCTAAGCAATCATCCATAGGTAATGTATATGAATAACGTTCAATACCACGTTTATCACCCAAAACCTTTAAGAATACTTCTCCCAGCGCAATACCAGTATCTTCTATCGTATGATGTTCATCAATATGTAAATCACCCTTCGCTTTTACTGTCAGATCGATTGCACCATGACGGGCAATCTGATCCAGCATATGGTCAAAAAATGGCAAACCTGTTTCAATATCACCTTTTCCTGAACCATCTAAATTCAATTTGATATAAATATCCGTTTCATTCGTTTTACGATGATGTTCACCGGTGCGTGTTCCTAACTTCAGGTATTCATAAATAGACTTCCAGTCGGTTGTTTCAAGACCAATTGTTTCTGCATCAATCTGCACATTTTCCAAAGCCCCCAAGTCATCATTATTACGTAGCCAAATAGCTTTAGCACCTAGATTTTGAGCCAGCTTTACATCATTGACACGATCTCCGATAACAAAAGACTGTGCTAGATTATATTGTGAAGGATCGAAATAATCCAATAGCATACCAATACCTGGCTTGCGTGTAGCCGCATTTTCATGAGGAAACGTACGGTCGATATGTTCTTTAGAAAAAACTACACCTTCAGCCGCAAATGTATCCAGTATAAATTGATGGACAGGCCAAAAGTTTTCTTCTGGATGAACATCTGTACCCAGACCATCTTGGTTAGAAACTAATACTAAGTCGAAATCTAATTCTTTCGCGATGCGTGGAAGGTATTGCAATGCACCTGGGTAAAATTTAAGTTTAGCAAAAGAATCAATTTGTTGATCCTCAGGCTCCAAAATTAAAGTACCATCACGGTCGATAAACAATACACGTTTTAGCTGATTAGGCATTATTTTATATGTTGATTGTGGTTAATTTTTCCAATAATATACGATTCTCTTCTGGTGTACCGATTGTAATTCGAAGACAGCCTTCACAAAGTTCAACTTTCGAGCGGTCACGTACAATGATGCCGTGTGATACCAAATAGGCATATACTGCTCTTGGATCATTCATTTTTACCAAAATAAAGTTGGCGTCAGAAGGAGTAATGTGTTGGACCATATCCAGTTTGTACAATCCCTGCACTAACTTTTCACGTTCCACCACAGTTTGTTTGATCCAGCCATTAACCTGATCAACTTGATCTAATGCTTCCAGAACAATATCCTGTGTCGCTTGGTTAATGTTATACGGTGGTTTTATCTTATTGAACACCGAAATAATTTCGATACTTGCAAAGGCCATCCCTAAACGTAAAGCTGCTAAGCCCCATGCTTTTGAAAGCGTCTGTAAAACAACTAAATTTTGGTATTCGGCCAATTCCTGAGTAAAGGATTTAGTTTGTGAAAAATTAATATAAGCTTCATCCACCACAACCAGACCATCAAAGTTGTTCAAAATGGTTTCGATATCATGACGATTTATCGTATTACCGGTTGGATTATTCGGTGAACAAATGAAGATCAATTTAGTATGCTCATCGACAGCATTTTCAATGCCCTCTAAGTCCAATTGATACTCCTTTGTTAAATTTACCTTCCGAAAAGCAACATCGTTGATGTTGGCTGAAACCTCATACATGCCGTATGTAGGTGGGACTAAAATTACATTATCAACACCTGGACGACAAAATGCACGAAATAAGATATCAATAGCTTCGTCACTTCCATTACCTAAGAACATATTCTCTGCAGGCACTCCTTTAATATGTGCTAGCTTATGCTTAAGTTGATGTTGCAGAGGATCTGGATAACGGTTATAGTTATGCGCTAAAGGAGAACCAAAAGCGTTTTCATTGGCATCAATTAAGATAGATGCTTCCCCCTTGAATTCATCTCTAGCAGAAGAATAAGGTACGAGATTTTTAATATTTTCCCGTAAAAGTTTCGTTAAGTTGAATGGAGTGTCCATTAAATTATTAAATTTTAAATCGTAAACTTAGATAAATTTGCTTACATCCACAATATAATTACAGATCAATAGAAATTTAGCCTTATTTATTGTTAGTTCATAGGTATTGACGCATGCTGCTCAAATATAACTTTATTGCTCCCTTCTGAGAATTTTTGGCGTAATTTAATATAACAGGGAGATTTTACAAATAACATTATACCGAAAACCATTTTCCCTCTTGCGATAGCATCGTTTTCGGGAAAACAGACTGCGCCTCAAGTAATAAAGGCTGTAAATCTTTATATCGTGCAGAATAATGACCTAATAATAATTTATCTGCATGCGTTTCCTTTGCTATCTCTGCGGCCTCCAAGGCTGTCGTATGAAAAGTTTCCTTTGCACGATCGACCATCTCATGGAGAAAAGTAGATTCGTGGTAGATTAATGTCGCATGTTGAATATAGGGTAAGTAGTTTGCTGTACGAATGGTATCTGAACAATACACATAACTGCGGGATAATGGTGCAGGTAAAGTATAGTCTGATGCGCTGAATACCTGCCCATCTTCACGAACATAGTCCACCCCGTTTTTCAATAATTGATAATAAGCAACAGGAATACCGGCCTCCTCAATATCTTCTACAAGTAGGTGGCGTGAACGCTGTCCCTCGTCAAAGCGAAAGCCCGTACAGGGAATTCGGTGAGTCAAAGGGAATGTACTTACTTTAATGGTTCTATTTTCAAAAATAACCTGTGGTTCTTCGGCAGAAGTTTCATGGAAAATAAGATCGTAGCGAAGTAATGTCTCTGAATATTTAAACTGAACAGCCAATATTTCATCAAGTCCCTTTGGTCCATAAAGGTGTAAATCACTTTTACGCCCAATCAGGTGCATGGAGGACAATAACCCAACTAAACCGAGGTAATGATCTCCATGCAGATGACTGATAAAAATATGATTTATTTTATTGCTTTTAATGCCATAACGGCTAAGCTGCATTTGTGTACCTTCTCCACAATCAATTAAGAACAATTGCTCATTGAAGTTTACGACTTGACTAGTTGGATGCCTATCATACATAGGCGTTGCGGAACTATTCCCTAAAATCAAAACTTCAAATCGCATATTATTTTTCTTTCTCTCCTCTATAATCTAATTCAATTTCGTGTGCAAAAACACGGTCTTCAGCATCTTTAACAGAGTTTACGATCGTAAAGTTGGTCTGTAGGTGAGACATTTCCAATACCTCAAGGACTTCAGAGTCCAAGTTTGCTAGAATGAATAGCCCACCACTTGAATCACAAAGACGATTTGCCAATAGTGCCAAGCGAATACTGCTTTCGTCTATTTTACGCACATTAGATAAATCTAAAATAATATTACGTTGACCAACCGTGTTTCTCAACAAAAACTCACCTTTTAATTTAATCGCTTTTTCCGCATCTAAGCTATCACAAAGCGGTTCTATTACAATATAGCGGTCATGCTTATCAATCGTATATTTCATAATTTAGATCCTTTCTCTTAATATTTTAGTTGTTTTAAAGCTTGAGTCACATTCCGTTCTACACGTTCCAAAACATCTTCTTGATTTGGATAAACAAACTTCTCGCCTACAATATGCTCATAAAGTTCGATATATCGCTCAGAAATTGATTTTATTATTTCATCTGTCATTTCCGGAACCTGCTGTCCATCTTTACCTTGAAATCCGTTTTCAATTAACCATTTGCGTACAAACTCTTTCGACAATTGCTTTTGTGCTTCACCACTCGCCTGACGTTCAGCATAACCCTCCGCATAAAAATAACGGGAAGAATCTGGTGTATGAATTTCATCAATCAAAATAATCTGACCATCTTTTTTGCCAAATTCATATTTGGTATCCACCAAGATCAATCCTCTTTCGGCTGCGATTTCAGTACCTCGTTGAAATAATGCTTTTGTATATTTCTCCAACTGGATATAATCTTCTTCACTCACGATCCCTCTTGCTAAAATAGCATCTCTTGAAATATCCTCATCGTGACCTACTGCTGCTTTTGTCGTGGGAGTAATAATAGGTTCTGGTAATTTATCATTTTCTTTCAATCCCTCTGGCAGCGCTTCGCCACATACCGAACGTTTTCCTGCACTATACTCTCTCCAAGCGTGACCAGATAAATAGCCACGGATCACCATTTCTACTTTAAAAGGCTCACACATTTTACCAATGGTAACACTTGGGTCCGGAACAGAAACTACCCAGTTTGGCAGAATATCTTCCGTTGCTTTCAAAAATTTTGCAGCGATCTGATTCAACACCTGTCCCTTATACGGGATAGGTCTTGGTAAAACCACATCGAATGCCGAAATACGATCTGAAGCCACCATAGCTAAATATTCATGAGCAATGGTATATACATCACGTACTTTACCTCTGTAAAAAGAGGTTTGATTTTCGAAATTGAAATTTGTTTCTTGTATTGCGTTCATATATTGATGAATGGATAGTATCTCTCTATCTCAAATTTATTATTGACTATTAAATATCTCCGTAAGCCTCTAAAATGCGTTTCACTAATTTGTGCCTCACAACATCTGAACCGTTTAAATGTATAATATCAATACCCTCAATATTATCCAGCAATCGTACAGCAGTTGCTAGTCCTGACTGATTCTTTCTTGGTAAATCGATCTGCGTCACGTCACCCGTAACAATGAATTTTGCTGTCGGTCCCATTCGGGTTAAAAACATTTTCAATTGCATATCGGTTGCATTCTGTGCCTCATCCAAAATCACAAAACAATTATCTAAAGTACGTCCACGCATAAAAGCTAACGGAGCGACCTCAATGGTTCTATTCTCGAGATATCCTTTAAGTTTTTCTGCTGGAATCATATCATCAAGCGCATCGTATAAAGGACGTAAGTAAGGATCAACTTTTTCTTTTAGATCTCCCGGAAGAAAGCCCAAATTTTCTCCAGCTTCAACAGCCGGTCGTGTTAAGATGATACGTTTGATTTCTTTATTGCGTAATGCACGGACCGCTAAGGCAACAGCGGTGTAGGTTTTACCTGTACCTGCAGGACCTATAGCGAAAAGGATGTCATTGTTCGTGATGCTATCCACCATCTTTCTTTGATTCGGTGTACGTGCACGCACAATAATGCCATTAGGCCCAAAAACAATAGGCTCGGAACCGACACTTGCAGCTTTATCAGCAAGCATTTTTTCTTCCAGTACAGCAGATCCCGAAGTTGTCTGCATCAGGTTTTCCAAATCCATTAAGGAAAGTTTATTGTACTTTTCCAAATGGTTGATAACATCGTCAAAGGAATTTTTGAAAGATTCAAGTTGCTTTTCATCACCCAATACCTTCATCTCATTACCCCTAGCTACAATTCTCAATTTTGGATACTGTTTTTTTATGTAGTCAAAGTGCTCATTCTGAGCGCCCCAAAGTATCGCTAAATTGATAGCATCCAATGTAATTTGTAATTCGTTCAAATCATTCAATTTAAGGTGAATTATTTCCATATTGGCCTGTTACCTACAAACATCAACCAATATCCAAAAATACAGTATTAATATCAATTTTAGCATCAGAATATGCAACAAAAATAAAAAAAAGAGTTCATTTTTTATTTTTATATTGGTGGATATCAAGATTAAAAACATCCAACTCAAATCGATCGGATCGAATATGTACATTCTATTTATTTTTATCAGAAGACATTACGTACTTTTGCGTACCTTTTCTTTTTTTTGAGTTAATTTTACTTTAATTTTGAGGATTAAGTTTATATATTAAAACCTTAACAAAAAGAATTCTAGGGTATATCATAAAGGGTAATTAAGAAGAATGGGAGTTATTACATTAACAACAGATTTAGGACATAAAGATTTCTATCAAGCAGCACTTAAAGGCAGTTTGATATCGGAACTTCCGGATGTTCGAATTGTTGATATTACACACGAAATACCTGCCTTCAATATTCCGAGAGCAGCTTTTGTGCTGGCCAATGCTTATCATTATTTCCCAAAAAAAACAGTCCATATCATTGGAATCAACACCTTATTTCATGAAGGATCACGTTACGTGGCAATGATGTATAATGATCACTTCTTTGTAGGTGCTGACAATGGCATCTTTAGCTTACTCTTAAATGGTGATAAACCTCAAGAACTTGTTGAACTTAATTTGATTCAGGATCTTCGATACTTACATTTTCCACTTGCTGATATTTTGACCAAATCGGCCTGTCACATTGCTAAAGGCGGTAAATTAACGGATATTGGCAATTCCATAGATCAAACCGTTGAAAAAGTCACATTACAACCTATATATGACAATGATACCATCCGCGGTAATGTCGTCTATGTCGATGCTTTTGGAAATGCGATTACCAATATCTCCAAGGAACTATTTAACCGTGTACAAAAAGGTCGAAGCTTCACACTCTATTTTAAAAGAAGTGAAACCATCACTAATTTATCATGGAACTACAATGAGGTAACGGAGGGAGAAAAACTATGTTTGTTTGGAATCAGTAATTACCTGGAGATCGCTATGAATAAAGCAAACGCAAGTCAGCTCTTAGGATTATTTGATGATGAATCTCATATCATCAGAATCGAATTCCACAATTAATAACAAAACGAGCGATTAAACTTTTATTCCTTTTTTTTGTCTTATCCAAGATTTTAAAAAAATATCATTTGAATATGCAGTTTATAAAAAGTCTTTCTTTTCTTCTATTCTTTCTGACAGGTTTTGCTGTTAGCGCACAAAATGCAGACTCAACTTCCTTTGAGGCACAACGTATGCGTGTCAATAAACTTATTGAAGATCGTAAAGTAAAATTTGGAGAATACGATCTAAGTCTGGAAAAGAAATCAGCCATATTTGGGCTTTTTAAATCGAAAGATGATATGCAGCGCACCATAGATATTTTAAAAAATATCGTCATCACTGACAACAATATTTTTTTGGAAACACGTAGACTCATCAGCATCAAAGATGATGAAAAACAGAAGTTCCAGAATCTAGCTTCGGAATATGACAAACAGGTTTCTGCTTACATGGGTACCATCAATAAGCTGCAAAAAGAGAATGAGAAACTCAAAAAAGATATAGAAAACCTAGAAGGAAGTGACAATAGTTCAAATATTTTACTTTATATCGCCCTCGCTATCATAGCTGTTCTGAGTTATTTCGTATATCGAAATCAAAAAATTACTAAAGGATGATAAGTGATTAATGAAGAGTAGTTACTTTTGCAGGTCTCAATATTAAATTGATTGGTGCTATGGCAAGAGGATTTAACAGCGGAAATAAGCAAGAAGAAGAACTACCAAAACCGAAACTTAATAAGGAATTATTAAAAAGAGCGGCACAAATACTAGCGTATCTAAAACCATTTAGAACCAAGTTTTTGTTAGGAATGCTTTTCTTGATACTTTCAAGTTTGGCAATGCTGACTTTCCCAGCACTTTTAGGTGCAATGATTGATGCTTCTGAAGGAAAACAAACTTACACATGGCTCCCAGCCGATGTTTTTGAAATAGGATCCATCGCTTTTGTTATCCTCACTTTTACTTCCATTGTCTCTTTTTTTAGAATTCGTTTATTTGTGGAGATTGCAGAAAAATCTCTCGCATCAATTCGCCGGGATTCATACCAGAAATTGATATCACTTCCCATGGAGTATTTTGCCAATCGTCGCGTTGGCGAACTCAATAGTAGGTTATCTGCAGATTTAGCGCAGATACAAGACACCATGACAACTACTTTAGCTGAAATCTTGAGACAGTGTATCAGCTTAGCATTTGGTGTTGCATTATTAGTTTTTGTATCACCAAAGCTAGCTTTAATGAACTTATGCATTTTGCCAGTACTCGTTGTAACAGCTATTGTATTTGGTAAATTCATCAGAAATCTATCACGTCAGGCTCAAGATAAATTGGCAGAATCTAACACCATCGTGCAAGAGACATTACAGGGAATCAGCAATGTTAAAGCTTTTGTCAATGAATATTATGAATCAAACAGATATTCCAATAAACTAGATGCCGTTGTTGGCTTAGCAGTAAAAGGTGCAACATATCGTGGTGCATTTGCTTCCTTTATCATCTTCTGTATCTTTGGTGCTGTCATTGCAGTGATCTGGTACGGTTCTACGCTAGTGTTTTTAGGAGAAATGTCTGTTGGAGATTTGACCACTTACATTCTATATTCGATGTTCGTTGCTGGATCTATGGGTAGTTTTCCAGAACTCTATGCCAATATTCAGAAAGCTCTGGGAGCAAGCGAACGCGTACTGGAAATTCTACAGGAAGAACAGGAAAGTATCACAATCGATGAATCTTCTAAAGAGATCCGTAAACATTTTCATGGTGATCTGACTTTCAACCATGTATCTTTCTCTTATCCTAGCAGACCTGATATTAAAATATTAAAAGATATTACCTTTCATGCGAAAGCTGGACAAAAAATTGCGATCGTCGGCCCGAGTGGTATCGGTAAGTCAACTATTGCTTCATTGGTCTTGCAATTTTACAAACCTGACAGCGGAGAGATTCTATATGATGGGATGAGCAGCGCTGACTATTTATTGTCTGACATCCGTAATCAAGTCGCCATTGTTCCACAAGACGTCTTACTTTTTGGCGGTACTATTCGTGAAAATATTGCTTATGGACGCCTAGACGCTGATGCTGACCATATCATTACAGCTTCAAAACGTGCAAATGCACATGATTTTATTATGAATTTCCCGGAGGGCTATGATACACTGGTAGGTGAAAGAGGGGTTAAATTATCCGGAGGTCAACGTCAACGTATCGCAATTGCGCGCGCTTTATTGAAAGATCCTGCGATCCTTATCCTGGATGAAGCAACATCATCATTGGATTCCGAATCAGAAAGACAAGTACAATTAGCACTTGAAGAATTAATGAAAGGAAGAACTTCCATTATCATCGCACATCGATTGTCTACTATTGTAGACTCGGATCAAATTATGGTCATCGAAAACGGCGTGGTGTCCGAATCAGGAAATCATATCGAATTAATGAGCAAAGGTAGTGGACTATACCATCACCTGTACTCATTGCAATCCAAACATAAGATTGAAGTGTAAAAAAATGTTAATTCATAAGCCCATTTAAAACTTTTCTCTGTATCAACTGTTTAATTGGTATCATAGTTGAAAGAAGTATATTAAAATATGAGCGATATGAAAAATAAAAATGGATTAGTTGCATTTGCGTTAATAGGTTTAGCAGCAGGTGCTGCAGCATGGTATTTATTAGGTACTGATGATGGCAAGAAACAATTAAGTCGTGCTAATGACGGAATTAAAGATCTGACTCGTTCTCTAAAAGATGTATCAAAAAGAGAAGCAAAAAGAGCTCGGAAATTAGCAAACCAGGCTTCCGAAGAATTACATGCTTTAAAAAATAAAGCTGCTGAAGGATTTGGATCATTGAAAGATAAAGCTTCTGATGAAGTGGATGCTTTAAAAAATAAAGCAAAAGAAGTAGGCAGAGAAGCATTGAATAATACCAATAGCGCTGCTCATAAATTAGCAGATCACGTTGACGATGCTGTCGATACAGCAAAAAGCAAAGTTGATAAAGCCTAAAACCTTTTAAAATTTACTTCCTCGTTGCACTATTCATTCAGCTTATTACATTTCATTTGTATCTTTGCGCTGTATGAATTTACTACAACAAGTAAAAACTTTAGTCTATAAAGATGCTATTCTAGAGTGGCGATCCAAATATGCCATCAATAGCATTTTACTATATGTAATATCTACAGTATTTGTTTGCTATCAAGCATTCAAATCTGTAGATGCTACGGTATGGAACGCTTTATTTTGGATTATCATGCTCTTCGCATCGGTGAATGCCATTAATAAGAGTTTTACACAAGAAAACCAACAACGCCAACTTTATTATTACTCCATCGTAAACCCGAAAGCAGTTATACTCGCTAAAATCTTTTATAATATGTGCTTGATGGCATTTTTGGCCGTAGTTGCATACATCACCTACTCTGTAATTTTTAAAAATCCATTAGGCGATCCCGTTTTATACTTTTTTGCAGTCATCCTGGGCAGTGTCAGTTTTTCTTCTGTTTTCACTATGGTTTCGGGTATTACTTCTAAAGCTGGAAATAACAGCACTTTAATGGCCATCCTGAGTTTTCCCGTTATTATTCCGTTGCTTATTGTACTGATTAAGCTGTCACAGAATGCAATGCAGGGTATGGATAGAGCAGAAAGTTTGAATGAAATCGTCGTTTTAATTGCAATTAATATCATCACAATCACTGTTTCTTTATTGTTATTTCCTTACCTTTGGCGTGATTAATTGCACAATTACAGTTTTTAAATATTCATAAAAATGAGAAAAAGTTGGTGGAAAATTTTGGCAGTAGTCTTAATTTCATTGGTCATCATTGCAGGGCTACTAGGTCCAGTACCTGCTTTATTCCTTCTTCATGAAACCATCCGAAATATTTACTTCCATGTCCCGATGTGGTTTGCAATGCTATTCCTTTATACAATATCTGTTATCTACAGCATCAAGTACTTGAATACGGGTAAGCAAGAGTATGATTTAATGGCGGTAGAAGCTGTAAATACCGGGATTACATTTTGTTTTATGGGATTAGCCACAGGTATGCTATGGGCAAATATTACCTGGGGAGAAGCATGGCCCAATGATCCTAAATTGAATGGATCTGCCATTGCGACATTGATGTACTTGGCCTACTTGGTCTTAAGAAATGCGCTTGAAGAGGAGCAGAAAAGAGCTAAAATATCTGCCGTATATAATATTTTTGCTTTTCCTATCATGATTGTTTTGCTTTATATCTTACCAAAACTGACTGATTCACTGCACCCAGGAAGCGGAGGAAATAGCGCTTTCAGTAACCTGGACATGAACAATCAGTTAAGACCGGTATTTTATACAGCCGTCATTGGGTGGATTTTGATCGGTACTTGGATGTTTACCTTACGCTACCGTTTACGTATCATCGAACAGAAGCAAAATGAAATTAATTAATTTTTTGAAAAATCTTATTACAATTGATATGAAAAAGTTATCACTATCAATCGCTTTAGTCTTCATGACAACATTAAACATCTTTGCACAAAGCGAAATTGATATGGCGACCGGACTAAGAAGTTCAGGTAAAATATACGTGGTTGTTTTGGTTATGCTCGTTTTGTTCTTAGGAATAGCTGGTTATTTGTTTATCCTGGATAGGAAAATAACAAGATTAGAAAAGAAACAAAATCAAAAATAATTTTACAATATCATCTTATAAAAGGCAATGCTATCATATCAAAAATGTGATGGCATTGTTGGTTTTAATCAACCTAATTCGGAATTAAATAGTAATATTGTAGAGAACAACTTGTAACAAGGCATACATGATTATCAGTCAATTTAGGAAATTCACGCCCATTAATATCGTTCTTCTTATACTTATAGGATTTTTCTTATGCTTTGGCGTATTCATTCATCTGCCCGAAAGCCTGACTCCTATCCTATTTGAGCCCGCACTTGGTAATTTACTCGGAAAGGACGGTATCAATACCTTATCACCGCAAATGAATGTGCTGGTGACATTAGGATTAACCATTATTCAAGCGACCATCCTAAATCGAATCATCGGTCATTTCAACTTGTTGGGTAAACCAAGTTTTCTTGTTGCATTGATGTATTTGACTTTAGCCAGTTTGTTTTTACCATTTCTGGTTATATCACCTACCCTGATCTGTAATTTCATATCAGTATGGATGCTGAGCAAATTATTAAGTTTATACCGGCAACAAGATATCAAGGCACTGATGTTTGACCTGGGCATGATCGTAGCTATCGGTAGCTTGATCTATTTCCCTTTCATCATCATGTTTCTATTACTTTGGATCAGTCTCATCATTTTCAGACCATTCAACTGGAGAGAATGGATTTCACCGTTGTTGGGTTTTGCAACCATCTATTTTATCCTTGCGGTAATCTACCTTTGGTTAGGGAGATTTAAGGATTTCTATAGCATCTGGCTACCGCTGACGAAAACATTTCCAACAACAGTAACGATGGAAATTCATGATTACTTTGTACTTATACCCATCGTATTTAATTTGATACTTTTTCTCATCATTCTAAAAGATAATTTTTTTAAGAGCGTAGTACATATTCGAAAATCATTTCAGCTCTTATTTTTCATGTTGTTATTAGCAGTTGGTTCCTTTTATTGGAACAAGCAAATAACCGAAACACACTTTCTACTATGTGCACCTCCATTGGCAATTTATATGGCTTATTATTTCACACATGCAAAGAAAAAATGGCTTTTTGAGAGTGTATATGCAATCATTATTTTAACAATACTGTATTTTCAGTTTTTCTAAAATTTTAGCTATCAGGAGTTTAACCTTTTTTAACAAAATCAACTCTACAAGGTCGCAAAAATTAAATAGTTTTGTATGCTGATAGGATCATCTTAAAATATAAATTTGAACAGATTTTTAACCCGTTATACCGATCTTTTCGCATATTTTTAGAATCTTTGAAACACAAAACTTTAATATATTATTTATATAAAATAAAAGTTTCGCAACTTTAATCTATAATCATGCAGAAACGCTTTTTAAGCTCCATTACAAGTAAAGTACCTCAAGTGTTATTGACTTTAGGCTTATTATACAGCTCGTCAGCAGCATTTGCGCAGAAGTCGACGTCTGCATCACCTTATTCACAATTTGGCTTAGGTCAAATGCGTGAAGATCTACTACCTCAACATCGTGCGATGGGTGGCTTATCCACGGGTGTCCGTTACTTCGGTTCAGTTTATAATACGAATCCTAGTAATCCAGCTTCATACTCTGCTGCCCAATTCAGTACTTTTGATGCCGGTCTATATGGAAATTTCACCCAATTGAGTTCGAAAAATAAGTCAGATAATACGGCAGATTTTGCTTTCAGTCATATCACAATGACCTTCCCAATGAAAAAAGCGGGCGGTATCAGTATCGGTCTTTTACCATACTCAGATTTAGGTTACAACTCAAACAGTACACAAAAAATAGATACCGTTAATTACAGAAAAACATTTACCGGAGAAGGTGGGTTAACAAAAGCTTATTTCGGATACGGTGTTAATATCACGAAGAATTTCAGTGTCGGAGCTAATATTTCTTACCTATTTGGTACGTTAAATGATTTTAGCCGACTTGAATTGCCCTTTAACTACGGTCTGAACGTACAACAACAAGATAAACGTGAAATCCAAGGCGTAAGCTTTGACTACGGAGCGCAGTATTACAAAACGATCAATAAAGAATATTCTATAACAGTTGGTTATTCGGGATCATTGAATAATGCGATCCATGACCGCACAACATCATTTGTAACGCGTACGCTACCCTCAAACAATAGTGACGACACAAACATCGCTTTGGATACAGTGAGTCAAACTGAGCGAACAAGAAGAGATTTAAACCTTCCATTAAAACATAATGTAGGTATTACTTTTGCCAGAACAAACCGTTGGTTAGTAGGGGCAGAATTCAAATATGCAGACTGGTCGAAATTTCAGGTAAGAAAAAACGAAGAAAACTTAAAAACAAATTATGGATTTGCAATCGGTGGACAAATCACACCAGATCCAACTTCATTTAAATACACAAGCTTAATGGATTACCGTATCGGCTTCCGTTATAACAGAACGCAATACTTTATCAACAAACAGGATATCAATGATATGGCTATTACCTTTGGTGTTGGCCTTCCATTAGCAAGAAATCCTTACAGTGGTGCATTTTCCAAAATCAATATCTCTGCAGAACTGGGACAAATGGGAACCATGAACAATAGCTTGATCAGAGAGAGATACGTCAACTTGAATGTTGGTTTTACTTTAAATGACCGTTGGTTTAGAAGAAACTCCATTGATTAATCAAGAGACTGATATGGCAACACATACAATTGCCTCAAAAAAGCATTATACATTGCCTCTACTGCTCCTCATTGCAGTAGGGGCAATCTTCTTTACAGCTTGTGAACCCGATTTAAAAGAAGTAGATCGGATCGCTAATCTTAAAAAAGAAGAAGCCGTTGATATCTCTCGTCACGTCGACGTCATCTATAGCGATTCAACGATCGTAAAAGCACGGATGACTGCTCCTGAAATGCGCATTAAACATGATAGTACGCAAGTGTATGAATTCCCTAAAGGTATCCAGATCATATTCTATGATAAAGATGTTAAAGAAACACAACGTATTATCTCGGATTATGCGATTCAGCATGAAGCGGCAAAAACAACAACTTTCAAAAAGAACGTTGTCGTAACGATGGCAGACGGGTCAATCATTAAAACAGATGAAATCATCTACGATGAAGGCAAAGAATCTTTCTATAATAATATGCCTATAACGGCCTATTTCAAAGATAATAGAGGTAACCTGCAAGGATCTTCCTTTACTTCTGATAAGGATTTTAAAAAAATAAATATCCAAAATTCAACAGGTGTCATGCTCGTAAAAGACAATAGTATGTTCCCTTCATTTGGTCAATAAAATTTGCTCAAAACAAATTTGGATGAAATAAGTTTCCCTTAATCAGAAATAATTACTCTTTTTTTTATAAAAATTGTATCTTGCACCGCATTTAGGCATACTATTTCCTAAATAATGGTATTTTAAGTATTTAAACAATAATAAACACAATAAACAGACTATGGGATTAATGAGCTTTTTGCGCAACCGAGCTGGTTTCATTTTAACTGGAGCTATGGCTGTGGCAATTCTAGCATTTTTATTAGGAGATGTTGTCAAATCTGGAACTCCGTTTTGGGCTAAAAACCAAAATCGCGTAGCAGAAATAAATGGAGAGAAAATCGATTTCCAAGAATTCAACCAACAAGTTGATCAAACAGCAGAAATGTTTAAGCAACAAATGGGTGGTAACTTGACTCCTCAAATGAAATCATATGCTGTACAACAGGTATGGAATCAATTGTTGCAAAAAGAAATCCTAAAAAGCGAAATTGAAAAAATCGGCTTAGAGGTTGGTAAGAATGAATTAAATGATTTAGTAACTGGTAATCGTCCTTCTAATCAAATCGTTCAAGCTTTTACTGATCCACAGACAGGTCAATTTAATCGTAACCAATTGTTAACATTCATTTCACAATTAAACACTGCAGGTAATCCTCAGGCAGCACAACAGTGGGAAATGTTATTAGCAGCTGTAAAGGAAGAACGTTTGAACAATAAATACTCAAGCTTATTAAACAACAGTGTTTATGTTACATCTTTAGAAGCTAATGATGAATATCAACAACGCAATAAATTAGCAAATTTCAAATATGTATTATTGGATTATGCTGGCGTTAAGGATAGTGAAATTAAAATCACGGATGCTGATTATCAAGCATATTACGATGAGCATAAAAACTCATTTAAAAATCAAGAAGAAACTCGCTCTATCGAGTATGTTGTTGTAGATGCACGTCCTACTGCAAAAGATATCGATTATGCAAAAGAGACTATCAATAGATTGAAAACTGAATTAGCAGCTTCAACAAACGATTCTTTATTTGCATCGATCAACTCCGACAATAAATACCCTTACACTTTTGTTAAAAAAGGTCAATTAAGTCCAGCATTGGATTCAGTACTTTTCAATGTTCCGGCTGGAACTATTGTTGGTCCTTACGAATCTAACGGTCTATTTGAAATTGCTAAAGTAGCACAAACAACTGTTGGACCTGACTCCGTAAAAGCTAGTCACATTTTATTGAATGCAACTGCTGAAGGTGGTGTTCAGAAAGCATTAGCAAAAGCAGACTCAATCAAAGGTTTATTAGCGAAGGGAGAAAGCTTCTCTTCACTAGCTGTCCAATTCAGTACTGACCAAGGTAGTAAAGTAAATGGCGGCGAACTTGGAACATTCCCTCGTGGACAAATGGTTCCTGTTTTTGATAACGCTGTATTCAATGGAAAAACAGGTGATATTAAAGTTGTGGAATCACAATTTGGTGTACATATCATCAAAATCGAGAATCAAATTGGTTCTGCAAAATATGTTAAAGCTGCGATCGTAGATAAAGCGATTATCAGCGGTAAAGAAACATTAAACACGGCACATAGCAAAGCAAATGCTTTCTTGACTGCAGCTACAGCACAAAACTTTGCTCAAGAAGCTCAAAAATTAGGATTGAAAGCAACTACTGCAACTCGTGTTTTAGCAATGGATAATACATTAGACGGCAATGAAGCTCCAAGAGAATTGATCAAATGGGCATTCGAAGCTAAAAAAGATGATATTTCTGATCGTGTTTTTGAAACAGAACAATCGTATATATTAGCACGCCTTGTAGATGTACAACCTAAAGGTATCTTGCCTTTAGCAACTGTAAAAAAAGATATTGAGCCTGCTGTAAAAAATGCAGTTAAAGCAAAACTATTGGCAGAGAAAATGAATGCTGCCTTAAGCGGTGCTAGCTCTCTTGATCAGGTAGGACAGAAATTAGGTAAAACTCCAGTAGCAGTTGAAAATATCGTATTGGCAAATCCAGTTATCCCTGGAGTTTCTTTAGAAAACAAAGTGGTAGGTACTGTATTTGGTTTACAACCGAACAAACCATCTAAAGCAATTGAAGGTGCACAAGGTGTATACGCTGTTCAAGTGAATGGCTTTGTTAACCCTGCTGCGATTCCTGATTTAAATGCTCAGAAAAAACAAATTTTAGCCGGAAAACTGCAACGTTCTTGGGCTTCAATTTTCAAAGCTTTACAAGATAAATCAGAAATCACTGACAATCGCGTGAAATTCTTTTAAGATAATTTTAATTAACTTTGTAGCCGGACGAGTATATCGTCCGGCTTTTTTATTATTTGATATGGATATTCAAACCGACATTGTAAATAAAGTTGCTCAGAGTGGTATTATCACTGTAGATCTTGCGAAGTTCAAGCCAACAGGTGAACTTGTTGAATATGATATTAAAGACAATCTATTTCATGGCCTGATCTTGAAAGAGAAAGACTTTAGAGATTTTATAAAAACACATGACTGGTCAGCATATGCGGGCAAACATGTCGCAATTACATGTTCGACTGATGCTATTGTCCAGACATGGGCATATATGCTCTTAGCGACCAAATTAGAACCATTTGCAAAGACTGTTGTATTTGGAGATCTGGTTGAACTGGAACGTATACTATACGCCCAAACTATAGCCGAAATTGACATGTCTGAATATACAGATCAACGCGTAGTTGTAAAAGGATGTGGAGATATCAAAATTCCAGAATCGGCTTTCGTTCAGTTCACTACTGCCTTGGCAAAAGTTGCGAAAAGTATCATGTATGGAGAACCTTGTTCTACCGTTCCTGTCTTTAAACGTAAATAGCGGTATTCGTAATTTCAAAATATTTTTGTATTCTTACGTATATGAAAAAGCTAGTCTCGTTAATACTCTTAGTGCTCAGTTTCTGCGGTCAGATATTTGCTCAAGAACTTCCTCATTTGAAAGAATCCGCTTTTAAAGGCGGAGAAAAATTAGAGTACAAATTAAAGTATGGTTTTCTCTCTGCGGCAACTGGCCTATTGACGGTAACAGATACTAAATCAGGTAGTGGGGCGCCTGCATTTCGGTTATATGCAACTGGGAAAACTGCCGGAGCATTTGCTTTATATACAGTAAAGAACGAATACAACTCCTATATAGATGGTAAGACTTATCTTCCTTATTATTACACTGAAAACATCCGAGAAGGAGGCTACAGAAGGAATGATAAGGTTACTTTCGACCAAAAGACAAGATCAGTAAGCGGAAACAAAGGAGACTTTAAAAGTGTAGTATCTCAAACATTTGATTTACTATCAGCATACTATTTTGCGCGCAATTTGGACCTTTCGTCTGTCAAGCCAGGAGAGTCATTTAAATTGACTTATTTCTTAAACGACGAAATCGCCACATTAGGCATCAAATATATTGGTGTAGAAACCATAAAAACAGATTTAGGATCATTAGAATGTCTTAAATTCAGTCCTGAAATAAAGCCAGGTCGAATTTTCAAGAAAAACAGTAAGTTATATCTTTGGGTAACCAATGATGGGAATCGTATCCCAGTAAAAGCTAACGTAGACATTTTAATTGGTTCTGTGACATTAGAACTCTTAAAAGCCGAAGGCTTGAAACATAAACTCGGACAGCGTGCGAGTTATTCAAAATAAAAAAATATCATGATAGAAGTAGGAAATGTATTAGTGCACGAAGATTTGATTAACAATGATTTCGTATGCAATCTTTCCAAATGCAAAGGCATTTGCTGTATAGAAGGAGATTCCGGCGCTCCATTAAAACAAAATGAGCTGGCCATACTTGCGGAGATATATCCAAAAGTAAAACCTTACATGACAGCTAAGGGTATAGAAGCCATAGAAGATCAAGGCACACATGTGATTGATATGGACGGAGATTTAACAACCCCATGTGTCGATGGCAATAAAGAATGTGCCTATGTTACCTGGGAAAATGGTATCACAAAATGTGCCATTGAAAAAGCATATGAGCTTGGAGATATCAACTGGAAAAAGCCAATTTCCTGTCACCTATACCCTATTCGCACGACAAATTATCCTGAATTTGATGTGCTTCATTACGACAGATGGCACATCTGCAAAGATGCATGTACTTTTGGAAAAGAACTACAGGTTCCCGTATACAAGTTTCTAAAAGACCCGTTGATTCGGGAATATGGTGACGAATGGTACCAAAAATTAGAGAATGCGGTAGATTCATTATAATCTATTGCTTATATTTATAGACATTTAAGGAGATTATAGTGGTTTTTAACCATCTTGCATGCTGAAATTAAAAGAAATACAACGTCCCATCCTCAAGGAATTGGCAACTTTTGAAACTGAATTTAAAGCTTCAATGAAAAGTTCAATCCCTCTATTAGATCGTATTACAGGATATATTGTGAAAACCAAAGGAAAACAGATGCGTCCAATGTTTGTTTTCTTTTCGGCAGGCCTGTGCAACGGTATAAAAGAATCCACCTATCGTGGCGCTTCCTTAGTTGAGTTACTTCATACAGCGTCATTGGTCCATGATGATGTTGTAGATAATGCAAATGAACGAAGAGGTTTCTTTTCTGTGAACGCACTCTGGAAAAATAAAGTATCCGTTCTAGTCGGAGATTTTTTACTTTCCAAAGGATTGCTTCTCTCAGTAAAGCATCATGAATATGACTTACTGAAAATTGTTTCAGAGGCCGTTGAACAAATGAGTGAAGGTGAATTATTACAGATTGAAAAAGCGCGGAAACTGGATATCGAAGAATCAATCTATTTTGAAGTCATCCGTCAGAAGACAGCTTCATTGATTGCTTCCTGTTGTGCTTGTGGAGCATCATCTTCGGGAGCCGATGCGGCGACCGTTCAGAAACTACATGCATTTGGCGAAAAAATCGGTATCGCTTTTCAGATAAAAGATGATTTATTTGATTTTGGAGTCGACGATGTGGGCAAGCCACTCGGTAATGATATCAAAGAGAAAAAAATGACTCTACCACTGATATATGCATTGAGTCAAGCGGACAAATCAGAAAAAAGAAGAATCATCAATCTGGTAAAAAACCATAATGATGACAATAAAAAAGTAGCAGAAGTCATCGCGTTTGTAAGACAAAGTGGTGGATTGGAATATGCAACAGAAAAAATGTTGGATTACCAAAAAGATGCTTTTAAAATATTAGATGAATTTCCTGATAATGAATATAAAACAGGGTTACTACAACTTGTCAAATTTACAACTGAAAGAAAAAAATAGAAAATGAGTCACGAGATCATGTTTTTTGGAGGATTTTTAATCTTCATTATTTTAATGTTAGCGATCGATTTAGGAGTGTTTTCGAAAGGAGACAAAACTGTATCCCTAAAAAGTGCCGCCATCATGAGTATAATCTGGGTATTATTAGCATTAGGCTTCTACTGGGTGTTACGTCACTATGGCCATGAATTACACAACATTCAAGATCTAGATCATCTGCAACAAGTCATCAAAGCTCATCTGCATGACGTTAAAATCATACCTGGAGATCTGGAAGGAAGCATTGCGTTATACAATAATAACCTAGCCCTAGAATTTATAACAGGCTATGTAGTAGAATATGCCCTTTCTGTCGATAATATCTTCGTTATGGTGCTCTTATTTTCATCTTTTGGTATTCCAGAACGTTACTACCATAAAGTATTGGTATGGGGCGTAATTGGAGCCGTATTAATGCGTTTCATATTCATCTTCTTAGGAGCAGCATTGATTACAAAATTCGGGTGGATCTTATACATCTTCGGAGGATTCTTATTGATTACCGGTATTAAGATGTTCTTAAATAGAAATCAAGAGGAAGAAGTGGATCCACAAAACCATCCTGTGGTAAAATTTGCATCTAAATATTTTAAGGTAACGCCTAAATTAGATGGTGGTCACTTTTTCCATATTGAAAATGGTGTCAAATATATGACACCTTTATTCTTGGTTCTGCTGGTAATTGAATTTACCGATTTGATTTTTGCTGTAGATTCTATTCCAGCGATCTTCTCGGTAACAAAAGATGCATACGTCGTATTTTTCTCTAATATCTTCGCGGTATTAGGATTGCGTTCTATGTTCTTCTTACTGGTTAATATCATTCACAAATTCCATTACTTGAAGGTAGGATTAGCATTTTTACTAATCTTCATTGGATTAAAAATGTTACTGCATCACTGGTTGGTACAAATTGGTTTTTCAACATCACATTCATTGATTATTATCGTCAGTATTTTGGTGATCAGTGTCGTCGCGTCATTGGTATTTCCTAAAAAACCAGATCTCAAAATAGAAAATTAATAAAAAACGGGGCTTTAAAAGCCCCGTTTTTTTGTTAAGCACAATTTTATTACAATCAAATTGTAAGAATGTCATGATGGTAAATGAATTTATTTTTAATTTAGCATCATAAAATCATTAACTTTTAAAAAATGAATTGGAATAAATCACTCGTATTGGCAGCATCACTATTTGCAGCTTCATTACAAGTAGTACAGGCTCAGGATAATTTAATCAATGCCTTAAAAACAAATCAAAATGATAACAGTAAGGCTGGCTTCACTTTTACCGAAATCATTAATCTAAAAAATACTTCGATCAAAAACCAAGGTTCTTCCGGTACTTGTTGGTCATATTCTGGGAATTCATTCCTCGAGTCTGAAATGATCCGTATGGGAAAAGAACCTGTAGAAATTTCACAGATTTTCTCTGCTCGTAATACTTATTTAGGAAAAGCAAAAAACTACGTGCGTTTACACGGCGGATTATCTTTAGGCGAGGGTGGACAATTTCATGATGTTTTAAATGCGTTCCGCCACTATGGTGCTTTGCCACAAACAGAGTACACAGGCCTACACTATGGATCTGATAAAAACAACTTTGGTGAAATGACCAATATGTTGGATGCCATGTTAGCTACTTTTGTAAAAAGCAAAACGTTAACTCCAAACTGGGAAAAAGCGTACACTGCCGCAATGGATTCGTACCTAGGTGAAGTCCCTAAAAACTTCCAATACAAAGGTAAAAGCTATACACCACGTACATTTGCTGATCAAGTAATTGGTATTAACCCTGATGAATATGTCGGTATTGCTTCTGTTACAGATCAACCTTACTACAATAAATTTGTATTATTGATTCCTGATAACTGGTCATTTGATAATTTTTATAATGTTCAAATCAATGACCTAACTGATATCATTGATAATGCATTGAATAATGGTTATACAGTAGCTTGGGCAACAGATGTTTCTGAGAAAAGCTTTAGCTGGAAAAATGGTGTGGCGTATGTCCCTGCAAAACCATTCGAGCAAATGACCCCACAAGAACAACAAGAAATGTTTGTTGGACCAAAACCTGAGGCTAAAATTACAGCTGAACAAAGACAGACTGCTTTCGACAACTACCAAACAACTGATGATCACGGTATGCACATCGTTGGATTAGCCAAAGATCAAACAGGTAAAGAGTATTATATCGTTAAAAACTCTTGGGGTGTGACAAACGATTATAAAGGTTACTTGTATGTCACAAAAGAGTTTGTTCGTTACAAAACAACATCACTTTTAGTTCATAAAGACGGAATTCAAAAAGGTTTAAAGTCCAAAATGAAGATCTAGGCTTATAAAAAGCACCATTCTACAAATAGGTTACAGAAATAAATTTCTGTAACCTATTTTTTTTACAATTTTATTACATAACTTTAATTTCAAGAAATGATTAAGTGAGCAACTTCTTAGAGACTGGTTATGAAAAAGATATTATTATTCCTCCTTATTTTACCCTTTGCCGTTATAGGTCAAGAAAAAGGAATAACATTTGAGCACGGATTGAACTGGAGCCAAATTAAAGAAAAAGCAAAAAAAGAAAACAAATTTATCTTTGTGGATTTGTTTACTACCTGGTGTGGTCCTTGTAAATACATGAGTGCTAGTGTATTTCCACAAACAAAAGTGGGAGATTTCTTCAATTCTAAATTTGTTAACGCCAAAATCCAAATGGATAAAACGGACAAGGATAGTGAAGAAGTGAAAGCATGGTATGAAGAAGCCGAACGGTTCGGTAAAGACTACAAAATTGCCGCATATCCTACCTTCTTAATTTTCAATCCTCAAGGTGAACTTGTGCACCGTATGGTCGGAGGTGGCGATGCTGATGAATTCATTGAGCGGAGTAAAGATGCTTTAAAACCTGAAACACAGTATTATGCTTTGTTAAAAGCGTTTAACGAGAATCCAACAGATTTAGCCTTAGCGCACCGAATGGTTAGAGCTGCGAACACAGCTTATGATGAAGCTACTGTGACACAAGCTGAAGATATCATTATCTCCCATACCAAACCTGAAAATTTAACGAAAGAATGTGCTGCCTATCTCGTGGCAAACACACGCACATCCCGATCTAAAGCTTTCGAGCTACTACGGGATAATCCTGAAAAAATTGATGCTTTATTAGAAAAAAACGGCGCGGCAAATCGTGTACTTGCCACTGTGGCCATCAATGAAGTATTAGGAACTAAAATCGATTTCAATACAGAACCTAATTGGGAAGCTTTAAAAACAGAAATTTCCGACAAATACGCAAATATCAATTTTGACCCAATCTTCAAATTGATGAAGGCACAGTATTATGTACAATCGCGTAATTGGTCTTCTTTAACAAATATTGTTGACAGCTATTTAACATCAGAAGATCTAAATTCAAATCAATTGAATAGTTATGCTTGGGAAATTTTTGAAAACAGTACCGATGCGGCATGTTTAGACGCAGCTTTAAAATGGAGCAAAAGAGCTGTAGAACAAGATGTAAAAAGCGCATACTTAGACACCTATGCCAATCTACTGTATAAAAAAGGAGATAAGATAAATGCTATAAAATGGCAAGAAGAAGCATTATCTCTAGCGACAGAAGGCGAACAAGATAACTATCAGGATACACTAGCTAAAATGAAAAGTGATATCCCAACCTGGAATTTATAATACTCTTGAACATAATTATTAAATAGAAAAAGGGTTGAAAATTATTTATTTTCAACCCTTTTCGATACCGCAGAAATTATTAACTGTTTTTCAATGATTTCATATCGATTACAAAACGGTACTTCACATCTGATTTAATCATACGCTCGTATGCATTATTGATATCTTGAATATTGATAACCTCAACATCTGAAACGATCTGGTGTTCACCACAGAAATCTAACATTTCCTGCGTCTCTTTGATGCCACCGATCAACGATCCTGCTAAGTGTCTACGCTTACCGATCAGCAAACCACCATGAACTCCAGGCAATGGCTCTACAGCTCCTACAATACACATTGTTTTATCCAATTTTAAAAGACTTAAATATGGATTAACGTCATGACCCACTGGAATTGTATTCAATAAAAAATCAAACGTATTTGCATGCGCCTGCAATTGTGACGCATCTTTAGAAATCAAAACTTCATCAGCACCTAATTTCTTTGCATCTTCACCCTTTTCTGGAGAAGTTGTAATCATGACAACATGTGCACCCATCGCTTTCGCAAATTTAACACCCATATGCCCCAATCCTCCAAGACCAATTACACCAACTTTATCACCTTTTTTCACATTCCAGTGACGCAAAGGCGACCATGTTGTAATACCTGCACACAATAAAGGAGCAGCTGCTTTCACATCAATTGTTGTCGGGATACTCAGGACAAAATCTTCCTCTACAACGATATTCTCCGAGTAGCCACCATAGGTAATACCACCATATTTAGATTTAGCACTGTTATAAGTGCCGATCATCCCACTTTCACAGTACTGCTCCAACCCTTCATCACAAGGATTACAGTGCTTGCATGATTCGACCATACAGCCTACACCAACAAGGTCACCGACCTCATATTTTGTCACATTTGGTCCTACGGCCAACACACGTCCAATAATTTCATGACCAGGAACTACGGGGTAATGAGGCTGTCCCCATTCTGCTCTTGCTGTATGAATGTCACTATGGCAAACACCACAATATTGAATATCAATAAAAATATCCTTATCCTGCAAATCCCGGCGTTGAATCTGATGTGGTTTTAAATCTTCCGCCTCCGAAAAGGCTGCATATGCTTTTGTACTCATCTTAGTTTGTTTTAAGTAAAAGTAGCTCTTTTAATAAAAAATCCACTCTTGTCGGGAGTGGATTTACTTTGAAATGATATTTATTTTAGTGCTTTAATTCCCATATTCCACAGGGTAAAAGCATATTTATCAGCTGTTTCATTAATCACCACTTCTGTAGAACGGCCTGCCCCATGCCCAGCTTTTGTTTCAATCCGAATGAGAACAGGACGATCACACTTCTGTTTTGCCTGTAGTTCTGAAACAAACTTATAAGAATGTGCAGGCACTACACGGTCATCATGATCTCCGGTGGTAACCAAAGTCGCAGGATAACAAACACCTTCTTTAACATTATGTACAGGTGAATATCCCTTCAGATAATCAAACATCTCTTTGCTGTCATTAGCAGTACCATAATCATATCCCCAACCTGCTCCAGCTGTAAATGTATGATAACGTAACATATCCAGCACTCCTACTGCTGGTAAAGCTACTTTTGCAATAGTTGGATCTAAGGTAATGGTTGCCCCAACGAGCAATCCTCCATTTGAACCTCCAGATAGTGCAGTATAATCAGGAGAAGTATAGCCATTGCTCTGTAAATACTTTGCTGCGGCAATAAAATCGTTAAACACATTCAGCTTATTAAACTGACGGCCACCATCATGCCATTTTTGACCATATTCGCCTCCACCTCGTAAGTTTGCGACAGCATATACGCCACCATTTTGAATCCAATTGGCTGTAGATACACTAAAACCAGGAGTCAAACTGATATTAAAGCCACCATAACCGTAAACAATGGTCGGATTTTTACCATCCAGCTTCAATCCCTTTTTGTGCGTGATGATCATTGGAACTTTTGTTCCATCTTTTGATGTGTAGAAAACCTGTTTAGATTCAAACTCATCTGAATTAAACTTCACTTTAGGTTTAATATAAACCTCAGATTGTCCATTGTCTACATTAAATGTAAAACTTGTAGATGGGGTGATGTAATTTGAAAAACCGTAATAGATTGTTTTTTCCTTTTTCTTACCGGAGAAACCTGCAGCAGTTCCTACACCCGGTAATTTGATCTCACGGATTTTTTTTCCTGTATAATCGTATTGCTCAATAACTGAGATTGCATCTTTAAGATAATTAGCAAATAAATAACCGCCACCAGTCGAAACTTCAAGAACATTTTCCGTTTGAGGAATAACATCAATCCAGTTCTTCGATTCAGGTTGACGAATGTTCATCTTCACCAATTTATTATTTGGTGCATTTAAATTTGTTTGCACATAAAAAGTATCGCCATCATTATCAATAATACTTGTGTTACTGTCAAATCCACTTAAGATGTTGATGATCTTACTTCCAGGCTTAGATAAATCCTGTACATACAATTCATTGCCGGTCGTTGTATTTGCGGCAGAAATGATTAAAAACCGCTCATCATCCGTTAAGTTGGCACCGATATAACGGCGTTGAACAGCAGCTCCACCGAAAATCATTTTATCTTTTGCCTGAGCGATACCTAGTTGATGAAAATAAACTTTATGCTGATCTGTTTTCTCCGATAATTCTGAGCCTTTCGGTTTATCATAGCTGGAGTAATAAAATCCAGTATTCCCCTTCCAGGCAATACCTGAGAATTTGATATCAATTAACGTCTCACCAATTTGTTTTTTATCAGCAGTATTCAAAATAATTACTTTTCTCCAATCCGAGCCTCCTTCTGAAATAGAATAAGCCATCAAACTACCGTCTTTTGAAAAACTTACATCTGACAAAGAAGTTGATCCATCTTTAGAAAATGTATTTGGATCTAAAAAGACCTCTTCCTTTCCACCTTTATTTGATTTTCTATATAGAACGGCGTGTTGCTGCAAACCATCATTTTTATAAAAATAAGTATAAGCACCCTCTATAAAAGGAGTTCCAACTTTCTCATAATTCCAAATATCTGTCAATTGTTGTTTCAGCTGATCGCGATATGGAATCTGAGCTAAATAATCATACGTCACTTTATTTTGTGCAACAACCCAAGATTTTGTATCCGCTGCTAAGTCATTTTCCAACCAACGGTAAGGATCTGGCACTGATTCGCCAAAGAACTGATCAACTACCTGACCTTTTTTTGTTTCTGGATATTTCAATTCTTGTGCGTTTCCAAGATGTACGGACGACATAGCTATTACTGTTAAAATTAAACTCAGTTTTTTATTCATGTTTTTTTCAAATGAGGTTATAAACAAATTTAATAAATTATAACGTGTTTCAGCGTCGCTTAAATAATTAGATTAGGCAAACATTTTTTCAACAAAATTCGTTTACTACAGAAAATATCGCAAATTGCCTAAGTATAAATTAACATCGAATGATTCATAAAATATTTTTAACGCTAAGTGTACTAACTGCTGCCAGCTTAACAACAGTATTTGCACAACCTAATCAAGCGTTACCGATCAATCAATACCGGGCCACAGAGACTAAAATCAATGATTTGGTCCATACTAAACTGAATGTAAAATTTGATTACGGAAAACGCTACCTATATGGAGAAGAATGGTTGACGCTAAAACCTCACTTCTATCCGACCGACTCTTTACGCTTAGATGCCAAGGGGATGGACATAAAAGAGATTGCATTACAAGAAGGTAATCAAAAAACACCACTCAAATATGATTATGATGGCGAATCGCTATTCATTAACTTAGGAAAACCATTTCAAGGGACCGAGAAATACACCATTTATATAGCCTACACTTCTAAACCAGATGAATTAAAAGCCAAAGGCAGTGCGGCAATTTCCGATGCAAAAGGATTGTATTTTATCAACCCGGATGGAAAAGTTCCAAATAAACCGATCCAGATATGGACACAGGGTGAAACGGAGGCCTCTTCGGCCTGGTTTCCTACCATAGATAAACCAAATCAAAAAACTACTTCTGAAATCTCCATTACGGTGCAGGACCACTATACAACCCTTTCTAATGGAGCGTTAACAGCACAGCATAAAAATACGGATGGTACCCGAACAGATACTTGGGAAATGACCCAAGCTCATGCTCCATACTTATTTATGATGGCCGTTGGTGATTTCAAAATAACAAATGATCACTACAAATCCATTCCGGTAGATTATTACCTCGAACCAAAATACGCTCCATATGCGAAAGATATATTCGGCAAAACACCAGCAATGATGGCTTACTACAGTCAAATTTTAGGCGTAGAATATCCCTGGAATAAATATGCCCAAGTAGTTGCGCGAGACTATGTATCGGGAGCTATGGAAAATACAACCGCAACTTTACATGGTGAACCGGTACAAAAGACAACACGGGAATTACTAGATGATAATGAGGAAGGAACTATTGCCCATGAACTATTTCATCAATGGTTCGGTGATTTAGTAACAGCCGAATCATGGTCAAATCTGACCATGAATGAATCTTTTGCAACATTTGGAGAGGTGATATGGCGCGGTCATGATGGCGGACAAGATAAAGAAGATAAATCTCGGTTTGAAAAACTGCAAAGTTATTTAAGATCGACCAAAAATGGAATAAGCCCTACCTTAGCACGCTTTCATTATAACGATAAAGAAGATATGTTTGATAATATTTCCTATTCAAAAGGATCGGTAATTCTCTATGCATTAAAAAATCAGATGGGAGATGCTGCTTTCTATAAATCGTTACAAAAATATTTAACAGACAATGCCCATAAAACAGGAGAAACGCACCAGCTTCGACTTGCTATGGAAGAAATAACAGGTAAAGATTGGAGTCCATATTTCAATCAATGGTATTATCAAGGCGGTCATCCTATTTTAAATATCCAATATACTTATGAAAATGGGACGCAGAAATTAGCCATTAAGCAGATGCAGGATGTCAGCTTACAAACGTTCACTTTACCTTTAAGCATCGATTTTTATACGGCAAATGGAAAAGAGACTAAAACTATTCTTATTAATCAGCGAGCACAGGAATTTAGTTTTCCTTTTGAACAAAAACCTGATTTTATCGATTTTGATCCTGCTAAAATATTGGTTGGTGAGGTTATCGATAATAAAACAATGTCCGACTATACGTATCAATATCAAAATGTACCGACCTATTATAACCGTATTAAAGCTATTGGATATGCCTTACACAATAAAAATACGGAAACAACAAAATTGTTAATAGAAGCATTAAACGACAAAGAAGAAGATCTTAGAGCTGCTGCAATTCAAGGATTGGATTTAACAGATCCATCCGTTAAAAATAGTGTTGAAGCAAAAATTATCTCCATGGCGCAACAGGATCCCAAAACGAAAGTAAGAGCTTCAGCATTGGCCGCATTAGGAAATAGCGATAATCATAAATACTTGCCTATTATTGAAAAAGGTCTAAAAGAACAATCCTATGCTGTATTAAGTGCATCATTGCTGGCCATAAAAAAAATCGCTCCTTCAAAATTGAATAAATCAATTGAATCATTGGATTCCGAAGCAAAAGCATATTTAGCACCATTCATCAAACAGCTTAAAGAAAAACGCTGATGGTAATTTTTAATGGATGTTATTTCCATTAAAAATTAGAATTGTAAAAAACAAATTTATCGAAGTTTGAAATCCGAAGTGATTTAGGTAGTTTTGACCACATGTCAACAGGAAAAAATATCTATTTCGCTTCGGATTTTCATTTGGGATCTTATCCACAAAGTAAATCCAAAGAAAGGGAACGTCTAATTATATCTTGGCTTGATCATATTAAAGATGATGTTGCTGAATTATATTTAGTCGGTGATATTTTTGACTTTTGGTTTGAATACAGTACCGTTGTACCAAAAGGATATATTCGTTTTCTAGGAAAACTGGCAGAATTGGTGGATAAGGGAGTCAAATTAACCATCTTTAAAGGAAATCATGACATGTGGATGTTCGATTATTTTAAAAACGAACTGCAAGCAACTATTGTCGATGACGAACTACTCATAAACCGAGATCAAAAATCTTTTTATCTCCATCATGGTGATGGCTTAGGTGCGGGAGATCGTAAATATAAAATCTTAAAAAAATTCTTCCGAAGTAAGACCTGTCAATGGCTATTTGCAAGATTGCACCCAAATTTAGGAATCGGCATTGCCACACGCTGGTCAAAACACAGTCGACTTGCTAATAATGAAGATGAGCATTTTTTAGGTGAAGATCAGGAATGGCTCATTGGTTATGCAAAAGAAATGGAAGCCAAGCAGCACCATGATTTCTACATTTTCGGACATCGTCATTTACCTTATGACATCAAACTTTCGGATCAGAGCCGAGTGATAAACTTAGGTGAATGGATGAATTACCAGACCTATGCAGTCTGGGATGGTCATAAACTAAAACTTGAAAAATGGTCGAAATAAAAAAAAGTTTACGCGATTGCCTTTTGAGTTACTACCCCTTAGAAGCAGATGACATTGAGGCTATAGAAGCTATTACGACCGAAGTCCATATCCCTCGGAATACCATCATTATACAACAGGACAAACTGCAACATGATATCTACATACTATCATCAGGATTAGCACGCGTCTATTATGAAGTTCCTAATAGAGAAATCACACTTGATTTTAATGATGCAGGCTGTATGCTGATGTCGATCAATACCTACGCCCGAAATGAGCCTGGATATGAAAACATTGCTATTGTAGAAGATGCTACTTTATTTAAAATAAACTCTCCCGCCCTTTTTAGGTTGTATGAAGAAAATATTCGCATTGCTAACTTAGGGAGAAAAATTGCAGAGTACGAGTTTATTAAAATTGAACAGAGAGCGATGTCCAAACTTTTCAATACTGCACAAAGTAGATATATGGATCTGCTAGACAAATACCCCACTTATATCAACCGTATCAAATTAGGTTACATTGCCTCCTATTTAGGAATTTCCCAAGTCACCCTAAGCCGTATCCGCGCCAACATTCGGTAATTTTTTAACATTAGTAAAAAATAATTACGCTAATTGTATCCATCTTTGCAAAAAAAAAGGCTATGAATTGGATATTATTAATTTTAGGTGGGTTATTTGAAATTGGGTTTACCACCTGCTTAGGAAAGGCAAAACAAAGCGAAGGTTCTGCCATGTATCTTTGGTATTTCGGATTTGTCCTTTCCCTGTTTTTAAGCATGGGTTTACTAATCAAAGCAACGCAAACATTACCGCTCGGTACTGCTTATGCAGTTTGGACAGGAATTGGTGCCGTAGGAACAGTTTTAATCGGAATCTTCTTCTTTAAAGAACCTGCAGATTTTTGGCGCATATTCTTCATTTTCACTCTTATCGCATCTATTGTAGGCTTGAAGGCAGTTTCTTCACATTAAGCAATAGAACTATTATTAAATCGACAAAATTTCTTTACTTTTGTAAGCTTAAAAGCTCTTGCGCATGTCGCAGGGTTTGAATAATGTGAATTATGTTAGAAAAATTACAGGCGATAAAAGAAAGATGGGAAGAAGTGGAGGCTGAATTAAGCAATCCAGAGACCATCAAAGATATGAAGCGTTTTGCCAAATTAAATAAAGAATACAAAGATTTAGGCAAAATCGTAGATCAGTACCATATTTACAGAAATATGGTAAGCAATATCGATACCAATAAAGATATTATCAGCAATGAGAAAGATCAAGAACTTCGCGATATGGCGAAAGAAGAACTTGATGAATTATTAGTTGCAAAAGAAGAGAAGGAAGATGAAATCCGCATGATGCTGATTCCGAAAGATCCGGAAGATGACAAAAATGCAATTTTAGAGATTCGTGGTGGTACTGGTGGTGATGAAGCGGCATTATTTGCCGGAGATTTATACCGTATGTATACCCGTTTCTTTGAAACCAAAGGCTGGAAAGTTGAGGTTATGGATGTAACGGAAGGAACTTCTGGTGGCTATAAAGAGGTAATCTTGAAAGTAATGGGTGAAGATACTTACGGGCAATTGAAATATGAATCAGGTGTACACCGTGTACAACGTGTTCCTGATACAGAAACGCAAGGTCGTGTCCATACTTCTGCGGCATCTGTTGCTGTTCTTCCAGAAGCTGAAGAAGTGGATGTTGACATCAACCCAGGAGATGTTGAGATGCATACGTCACGTTCAGGTGGTGCCGGTGGTCAGAACGTCAATAAGGTAGAAACAAAAGTACAGTTGACTCACAAACCTTCTGGTATTGTAGTGGTATGTCAAGTAGAACGTTCTCAATTAGCGAACCGTGAATTGGCAATGGAAATGCTTCGTACTAAACTTTACGAGATCGAATTGAACAAAAAGAACGGCGATATTGCAGCAAAAAGAAAAACTTTAGTCTCAACCGGTGACCGTTCTGCAAAAATTCGTACTTATAACTACCCTCAGGGAAGATTTACAGAGCACCGTATTGGAATGACAACATACAATTTACCAGCTATTTTGGACGGTGATATTCAGCCGATTATCGACGCATTACAGTTCGCTGAGAATGCAGAAAAGATGAAAGACGGAGCCGTAGACTAGTTTTTTTTAAAATAATATTAGCAAATAAAGAAATAAACGCTATATTTGCACACCTTCAAGAGAGAAGGTAAACGGTCTGGTAGTTCAGCTGGTTAGAATACATGCCTGTCACGCATGGGGTCGCGGGTTCGAGTCCCGTCCAGACCGCCAGAAATAAGAGAGTAATCTCGAATAGTTCTTTAACAACATTTAAAATTTGGTCCGGTAGTTCAGCTGGTTAGAATACATGCCTGTCACGCATGGGGTCGCGGGTTCGAGTCCCGTCCGGACCGCCAATTTTAAATAACATTTTACATTTTTCGGTCTGGTAGTTCAGCTGGTTAGAATACATGCCTGTCACGCATGGGGTCGCGGGTTCGAGTCCCGTCCAGACCGCCAAAAAAAGTAAAAACGGTCCGGTAGTTCAGCTGGTTAGAATACATGCCTGTCACGCATGGGGTCGCGGGTTCGAGTCCCGTCCGGACCGCTGGAATAAAAAAGCTTTCAATGAAAATTGAAAGCTTTTTTTGTTTATTAGAACTTCTCCCTAATTCACCTATTCTTTTTTATTACATTTTCTATAGATAGCTTTTAGTATAGCTATACGAAATATGCTTAACGCAAGACATGTTCAACTTCATGAACATCTAAATACCTTATTATTTTAACGCTTTTCATCTATTTTTCAAACCCAGAGATAGATCTAGCAGATTATTGTGGCAAGTCTCTACCCTAACATCATTTTTGACCCACAATAGCGCAAGACAAGATTATCATTGGCTAACTGTCTAAATTAAACATACAATCTAAAATTCCGATCAATATATAGATACTGACAAAAAAAGAAGCCTTAATATGCAAGGCATACTAAGGCTTCTCTCCTGCTTTATTATAAAGCTATTATTCTGCGCTCACAGAGAATTCCGCTGCTGCAGCAAAGTCTTGTCCATTTTGCGAACTTAGTGCTGTAAAACGAATAAAACGACCTTTTACCGGCTTAGCCAAAGTTACGGTCTTCGGTTTTCCATTATTTTCGAAATTACCTTCAGCAACTGGCTCGCTCCAGTTCTTGCCATCGATACTCACCTGCAATTTATAGCTTTTAATGGTACCATTACCACCACCTTGACGTGGGGTATAGGTAAAGGCTTTAATGGTTTTAATTGCATTCGCATCAAAATCTACCCAATGCGGATATTGTGCCACAGTAACTGAATACATCGAATGCCAAATTGTACTTGGATCACCATCTAATAAATTAGAAGCTTCACCTTCCCCTGTTTCTTCACTCGAAGCAAATATAACTTGCATCGGGATACTTTCTATTTTAGGAAATTGGAAAGAAGCTTTCAATTTCTCATTGCCCTTTGCCCATGCTGTCACAATACCACCTTCACGTAAGTTAACAGGAGCTTTGAATATTTGTGGCTTTCCTTTACCAATGGTATAATATAGTTCCGCACCTACCTGCTCACTTGCGATATGCAAGTCGCCGTTACGGCTTCTTGATACCGAGATCGGCACATCACCCGCTAGAGAAACTTGAGACTTCTGACGATAATCCTGATTAGCAACAGGACGGATAATAAAGCCAAACGAAGTTGATTTTGCTTTCACACGATCTTGTTCCAATGGAGGTCCTTGCCCACAGCTATTGCCACCCAAACCGGTAACTGCCGCATCCACATGTAAATGTGTACCTGAGCTTTTTGGTAATTTATAGGGATGACTTGCTAAGGTAACTTCCATCTCACTCCAGGGTAATGCAGATGTCGACATATGATCTTTGGCAATAAAGACCACACCAGACCCCGACTCATCCGTTAAAGCTGTCCAACGCACCTCTTCATTATTACTCATACTTTGAGGATTTGGCCATGGAACGAACTGATCTTTAACCGTACTCGTATGTAACTCTATATTTTGTGCAGTTTTACGGTCTGCATAGTTATTGATCGGTCCTCTTCCATAATATGTATAGTTGCTATATTGTTCTGGTAATTGCAAACCATAACCTAGTCGGGCTAAAGCTAACGTTTCATCATTGGATGTTACATTAGCGGCTAATTCGAGCGAACCATCTTGGTACACTGTCCAGACCTGATTTGTTGTAAACTTGAAGTCATTAGCGCCAAAAAGTTTGTCTTTATGTTCTTCAATCGTATATGTTCCAGAAGTACCACCATGAATAGTCGCTGCATTAGGCGCTTGCGATTCGACCATAAATGATAGAACTATTGCCCCATCTTGTCTGGTATAGATCGAGCTGGATAAAGCTTTATGCTTCAGATTATGTAAGCCCTTTTGAAACCACTGCTGATAAGCCCAGTTATCATTATCTACAGGTGCACGGTAAGCATCTAATTTAGGTCCCTCACCATCACGAATAACCTGTTTACCAGCATAGCTTAGGCTATAAATACTACCATTTTCCGTATCAAACTTAATAATGAAATCTGAACCTTTAATTACTTTTAACTTTTGTTCATCAACGATGCTTAGTTTAGCGTTTGTCTGAACAGCAGCTATAGTAGGGTTTTCTGTTGCGGCTTTAACAAACAACTGTTCTTCCATCTGTAAATATCCTTTAGCTGCCCATAATTGATCTTTAGCTAATAAGAACTGTACTTTAACAAAGTATTCAGATTGTTTATTTAATTTTTGAAAGTCCAAAGGTAATGTAACCACTTTCTTCTCACGTGCTTCCACTGTTTCACCCTTTACTACTGAGACAGGCTTCTGTATCTCCACACCATTTTCATATAAAGACCAAACGATATCGTAATCCGCTAAAGAAACAAAATAGTTCTTATTAAAGATTTCTATTTTACCCTGTGCAATATCAACAGCCTTAACACCCACATTCTGGTAAACTTTCTTTACCTCATAATATTGTGGCTTTGGCTTCATATCTGCGAAAATCAATCCGTTATTGACAAATGTTCCATCATTAGGTTTATCACCAAAATCACCTCCATAAGCAAAGAACTTTTCACCAGACTGCTTATCATAAAAATACATGGCCTGATCGATCCAATCCCAAGTAGCTCCGCCCATAAAGAAATTTGTCGATTCAATCGCTTCCCAGTAATCAATCAGGTTACCCGATGCATTCCCCATAGAGTGTGCATATTCGGAAATATGGAAAGGATATTTCATCTTAAACTGCCCTTTTACAGCTTGACGAACCCATTCGATTGAAGGATATTGGTTTGATCCCATATCAACGATATTATTATTACGCTCGTACTGAACAGGACGTGATGTATCAAATTTTTTAATCGCATCATATGCCGCTACAAAGTTGTTTCCTGGGCCGGCCTCATTACCCAATGACCAGAGAACAATAGCAGGATGATTTACATTTGCATGAACCATCTCCAAGTTACGTGCTACGTGTGCATTCTTCCATTCCGGAGGGTGTGAAAGAGAAGCATCGCCATAGTAATATTCATGACTTTCAATATTAGCCTCATCTTCTAAATAGATTCCGTACTTATCACATAAGTAATACCAATATGGATCATCTGGATAATGTGAATTACGAACATGATTGATATTCGCTTTCTTCATCAAGATGATTTCTTGCTCCATCTGCTCATGTGTCACCACTTTTCCTTTCTCAGGATTTGATTCGTGGCGATTTACCCCTTTTAATTTTACAGTTTTACCATTTACAAAGAAATAACGTCCTGCCAAACCAAACTCATCATCAGAAGCCTTTGTATCTTTAATTTCCACTTTACGGAAACCAACATAAAGAGAAGATGTTTCTATTGTACGGTTTTTACTATCTTTTAATTCAGCAACAAGTGTGTAACGGTATGGACGCTCTGCTGACCATTTATTGGGGTTTTCAACTTGAAGAGTAGCTTTAACGATAGATGAGGTATTCGGATTAATATCTACCACATCACTAGATACCAAAATAGATTTTACAGCTGTATTAACATCGCTATAAAGTTCATTCGCATAGAGACAATATTTAATCTGATGACCTTTAGCAACTTTTTTATCTTTATTTAAGATTTCAGCTTTAATACTTAAAGTTCCATTTTGATACTTTTCATCCAGATCTGGAATGGCGACAACATCACGAATCTGAACCTTCGGCTTTGCTGTTAAAGCGACAGTTCTAAATATCCCCGGAAGACGGAACATATCCTGAGCCTCAATAAAAGAAGCATCTGAATTCCTGTACACTTCTACAGCGACAACATTCTCACCTTTCTTATTCAAATAATCAGTGATATTAAAAGAAGCTACATTACGTGAGTTTTTTGAAAAACCGACGTACTTCCCATTGATCCATAGATAAAAAAATGAATCTACACCATCAAAATTAATATAGATATCACGGCCGTCCCAATTGGTTGGTACCTCGAATGAGCGTCTATAAGATCCGACTTCATTTCTATAGATATACGTTGTCCAATGCTTCGGAGGAGTACGCATAACACCTCCGCGCCAATCATCCACTTTTACCTGATGTTGAAAAATAACCGGTTGGTTAACATAAATAGGCACACCATATTTTAGCGTACCATCTTTTTGAATGCCCGCTATATTCCAGCTCATTGGAACACCAACATTATCCCAAGCTGTTACATCTGCTTTAGGATCAAAAAAATTCTTCGGTCTTTCATCAGGGGTTTTTACCCAATTAAATTTCCAGGTACCGTTCAAAGACTGCCAATACTCACTATTTTCCGGTAATACTTTACGAGCCTTATCAGCATCTTTAAAAGAGAAAAAATAAGCATGGGGTTGCTCCTTATTGAGCGCGAGGTCTTGGGGAGACTCCCACTCTTTACCTGTTGGAATCGTTTCGACCCCATAACGAAAGCCCGCAATCGGATCTCCGATTTGTGCATTCGCCTGAAAGGCCGATGCTAATAAAACTGCCATGACACAGCTTATTCGCATAGATAATGATTTGATCATATTCATTTATTAAATAGAGGTTGTCCACAAAAATATAAGCAATATAATGAAATACAAGTACCTACAATTAATCATTCGATTGCGTAAAATTTATATATAAGATCCTGTTTAAATTTTGTTCAATAAAGTTTTATGGCGGACCGTTCAATATTTTCCATTAGCAGTTCTTAATTTCGACATAATCTTTGATTATTTGTTAAACCATGAAAACGCTTTTCAATTATCCTCCTTTGCTCTTCATCCTTAAGTAATATTAAAGATGCTGTTCGTGAATAGATTATATAGATATTATGTAGGTATTATGTAGGTATTATGTAGGTTTAGTGTATCTTATTAAGTTACAGTACACCTATATTATCATTACATTACAGATACGGTACAATAGCATATTATCTTTAATCCACCAAGTTAATTCCCTTTAACAATAACCAACACATAATTAGTTTTTAGCATTTCAAAAGGTAGCATCAAATTAGAAGGCAATATCGGTGGGCATTTCTTTTAGAAAGCGCATTAATAGTAAAACTGCTTTCTCTCATATATGATTTTTAAATAGGCTCTAAAGATGAATTAGTGCCATTCCATTCAAAAAGTTAATCAGGAAAGCATCAGAAAGATCTAAGTGGCCAAAATCAAAAATAAACTTGATGCACACGAAACCGTTATTTTTTTCGTTTAAAAAATTTACGCTTATCAAAAAAAAAGAGTAGGTTTGGCCCTACGTAGAATGGGTTTTTCTACCAAACAACACAAATATTAAACTCGTTGGGTTACTATTAGTTATATTAAGGTATTAATAGGTGAGTAAGATCAGTAAATCAAATAAGCTCGAAAATGATGAGCAAATCATAGCCGGTATTAAATCGGGTAGTAGTATTGCATTGGATGCAATATATGAATTATACTATCCATCTATTGCCCATATGATTTCTCAAAATAACGGAAGCGAAGATGAGGCAAAAGATATCTTCCAAGAGGCCGTGATTGTTCTTTATGACAAGGTTTCTAAAGGTAATTTTGAATTAAGCAGTAAACTTAAAACCTATCTATATTCGATTTGCCGAAGACTTTGGCTTAAGCAGTTAAATCGTGCAGGTTTTGGATCAGTAGATATCCGAGGTTATGAAGATTCGTTACCGGATAACGATGATATCGAGCGACATCAGGAGCTTGACAAAAAATTTGACCAAATGGAACACGCAATGTCTCTTTTAGGAGAACCTTGTAAAACCATTCTCCACGATTTCTATATCCAGAACCATTCCATGCAGGAGATCTGCGAGAAGTTTGGATATACCAATACTGACAATGCCAAAACTCAAAAATACAAATGCCTGCAAAGATTGAAAAAACTATTTTTCATGCAGTAAAGAAATTAGTATAACAAACAATGAGTATGATGAGTCAACAAGAGTTTTTTGAATTAGCAGATCGCTATCTCAGGGATGAAATGATAAAAGAAGAGCGTGCTTCTTTCGAATCTTTCTGTGCAGAAAACCCTTCTTTCTCGGCACAGCTAACGCAACACCGTCAATTTCTTGACAATCTTAAAGATACACAGTCACGTATTGATTTTAAACAGCAACTCGCACAGTCCGCTAAAAGTTATCACCAGTCGCATCAGCAGGCGAAAGTGATTCCGATGAAGCAAACAAAAGTAATCTCTTTATGGGAAAAATTGAAAGCAAGTTCATTAGTAGCTGCTTCGGTAGCCGTAGTTGCCGTATTTTCCACATTATGGATTTCAGGATATTATAAGAATATTGATAAAGCTAATACAGATTACAGTGCATTGAAGCGTGACATGAATAATGTGAAGAAAGATGTCAATGAACATAATGCTGCGCTGAAAAGTATTAATAATAAATCAACCAAAGCAAGTGAATCTTCTGTCAGTCAATATGGAGCTACAGGGTTTATGGTTTCAAATAATGGTTATGTCGTGACCAACTACCATGTTGTAAGCGGTGCAGATTCAATATACCTGCAAAATAATAAAGGGGAATCATACAAAGCACAGGTAATCCATTCGGACGCCAGCAATGATTTAGCGATACTACTAATTGAAGATGCTAACTTTAAAAGAGGCAAAACTTTACCATACACCTTTAAAACCGCAGCATCAGATTTAGGGGAAGATATTTATACGATAGGTTTCCCACGGGATGAGGCCGTGTACGGGCAAGGATATTTGAGTTCATCGACAGGATATGCCGGTGATACAATCGCTTATCAAATTTCAATCCCTGTTAACCCGGGTAACAGCGGTGGTCCAGTAATGGACACCAAAGGAAATGTTATCGGTATTATCTCCGGTAAACAAAGAGGGATTGATGGTGCCGGTTTTGCAATCAAAACAAAATCGATATTGAAAGCATTAGATGAAATACCTGCCGATTCATTGCAAGGGCAAGTAAAATTAAATAAGAAAAATATGCTCTCTGGTCTTTCAAGAACAGAGCAAATAAAAAGAATGCAAGATTATATATACATGGTGAAAGTATATTAATCACATTTAAGACCCATAAAAAAAGGCATCAATTCAAATTGATGCCTTTTTTTATGAATAATATACTCCTAATTATAAATTAGGCTGTGGAGTTGTTCTTAAGTAAGGTTTGATTTCTTTAAAGCCTTTCGGGAACTTTGCAGGGATGTCCTCTGTTTTGATAGCAGGAACCACAATCACATCCTCTCCATGTTTCCAGTCCGCAGGTGTAGCTACAGAATAATCGGCAGTCAACTGTAAAGAATCAATAACACGTAATATTTCATCAAAATTACGACCGGTAGATGCGGGGTACGTTAGTGTTAATTTAATTTTTTTATCTGGCCCTATAATAAATACTGAACGTACTGTTACCGTTGCAGAAGCATTGGGGTGAATCATATCATACAATTCGGATACATGACGATCTTCGTCAGCAATAATCGGAAAATTAACAGTAGTATTCTGGGTTTCGTTGATATCCTGTATCCAATCCAAATGATCTTGAACAGGATCAACACTTAGAGCGATTGCTTTCACGCCCCTTTTATCAAACTCCGATTTTAATTTCGCTGTCCGTCCAAGTTCAGTTGTACAAACAGGTGTATAATCAGAAGGGTGCGAAAAAAACACAACCCAGCTATCTTTAATAAACTCATGGAAATCAATATCTCCTATCGTCGTCTGCGCTTTAAAATTTGGCGCTTCATCTCCTAATCTTAAACTCATATCTTTCTTTTTTAAATTCGTAATACACTATATACTCTACAAATATAGTAGATTTTTATTCATAACAAAATCTAAGCTTTGTTTTTTACAAAAACCTGTTAAAAATTATTAAACTTTATTATGCAAGCATAATAATAAAATAAGTATATTTACTTACAAACCATTACCAATGTACACATTATGAATTTTGAATTAAACGAAGAATATAGCATGATTCAGGAAGCTGCCCGAGATTTCGCGCAGCAGGATTTAAAACCGGGTGTCATAGAACGGGATGAGAAAGCACTATTCCCTTACGACCAGGTGAAGAAAATGGGTGAATTAGGATTTATGGGCATGATGGTCGACAGTAAGTATGGAGGTGCAGGGCTTGATGCATTAGCTTATACCTTGGTCTTGGAAGAAATTGCTAAAATCGACGCATCAGCTGCAGTGATCATGTCTGTTAATAATTCTCTTGTATGCTACGGCTTAGAAGCTTTCGGCTCCGAAGAGCAAAAAGAAAAGTACTTAAGACCTTTAGCTTCTGGAGAAAAGCTAGGCGCTTTTGCCCTATCCGAACCTGAAGCGGGTTCAGATGCAACATCCCAGCACACAACAGCAATAGATCAAGGAGATCATTACCTTTTAAATGGCACTAAAAACTGGATCACAAATGGCGGTAATGCCGATATTTGCCTCATCATTGCACAGACGCATCCCGAAAAAGCACATCGCGGCATAAATGTACTGATTGTAGAAAAAGGGATGCCTGGTTTTACAATTGGACCAAAAGAGAATAAACTTGGCATCAGAAGCTCAGATACCCACTCACTCTTATTTACTGATGTTAAAGTCCCTAAAGAAAACCGCATAGGTGAAGATGGATTTGGATTCAAATTTGCCATGAAAACATTAGATGGAGGTAGAATTGGTATTGCGGCCCAAGCATTAGGTATCGCCGCAGGTGCTTATGAATTTGCTCTTGCTTATGCAAAAGAGCGAAAAACCTTTGGAAAACCAATTGCAGAGCATCAGGCTATTCAATTTAAACTCGCAGATATGGAAGTTGAAATAGAAGCCGCAAGACTATTGACATATAAAGCAGCATGGACAAAAGATCAGGGGTTGCCCTACAGCAAAGAAGCGGCAATGGCCAAACTACATGCTTCCGAAGTTGCGATGAAAACAAGTATTGAAGCCGTTCAGATCCATGGTGGATATGGCTATGTAAAAGAGTACCATGTAGAAAGATTGATGCGTGACGCAAAGATCACACAGATTTATGAAGGAACTTCTGAGATACAGCGATTAGTCATCGCTAGAGAGATACTAAAATAAAAAGATTCACAGGGTAACCGATCATGCCCTGTGAATCTGTAAATTTTCCTCTATTTTAAGGATAGCAGATTAAAAAGTGATCAAATTTTATCTGCCATTAAACAAGCTTACCATCTATTGTTGCTAAATAGCCATAATCTTCAAATGCAAAGCTAGAGGTTTCTTTCATTACATAATTTAATAATAACTTAGATTTTAAAAGTAAGGTTTGCTGTTCTTGAAGATCCTTACTTTTCAAACCATCGTGCATCAGTACCAAGGCTAGTGGCCTTATCTGTTCCACTTCCAAATCTTCTTTCGCATATTGCAATAACTCTATCCCACTTATTTTAAGGAAATTATCACGATTAGTCTTAAAAAATTCAACATAAGCTCTATCAAAAACAACTGAACACGGTTCATCAAAAACATGCTGTTCATCGACAAGCAATCTCAAAAACTTACCCATTTCATTTGTCCAATTCAACAATGAATTACTTTCAAATCTAATTCCCATACTAAATACTATCTTATTTGTCCATTACCCGTTACATACCATTTTTCAGTCACTAATTTTTCTAAGGCAAAAGGTCCTCTAGCGTGAAGCTTTTGTGTAGAAATACCGATCTCAGCTCCTAAACCAAATTCTCCACCATCTGTAAATCGCGTGGAGGCATTGGCATACACCGCAGCGGCATCCACAGCATTCATAAATCGTTCCAATTTTTCCGAATCATTGGAAACAATACATTCTGAATGACGGGAGGAATAAGTAGCAATGTGCGTCAAAGCCTGTTCCAGTCCGTTTAATATTTTAATTGAACATTTAAGATCTAAAAATTCACGCCCAAAATCAACTTCATTTGCTTGTTGCAAATAAGGGTATCCCAATCGCTCTAAAATAGCATAACTCCGTTCATCAGCAAAAACTTCCACCCGCTCCTTTTCAAAGGGAACGATAATTCCATCTAAAAATGAATCAGCAATCTCTTCATCTAATAATATCGTATCCAATGCATTGCAAACAGAAGGTCGGGATATTTTTGCGTTAGCAACAATAGCAACTGCCTTATCGATTGTTGCTGATTGCTCTACATAGGTATGACACACCCCAGCACCTGTTTCAATAACGGGTACTTTAGCATGCGCACGAACAAAATCAATCAATGATTGCGAACCTCGGGGGATAATAATATCCACAAATTTTGTTGCCGTAAGTAATTCTTGTACAAATTTCCGGTCTGTTGGCAGTAATTGAACAATATTTGGATTTAAATGATTCTGAATCAAAACTTTTTGAATGATCTCAACCAATATCTGATTTGTATGAAAAGCATCCGTGCCACCCCGCAACAGACAAACATTGCCCGATCGAATACATAATGCAGCCACATCAATAGTCACATTCGGTCTAGACTCATATATAACCGCGACTACCCCCAAAGGAACTGCTTTCTTTTCCAACAATAAACCATTATCCAAAACCTGCTGGTTTAATAACTTTCCGGAAGGATCAGGAAGTTTAGCAACATCCAACACACTTTTTGCTAAAGCCTCCATCCTTTCGGTATTCAAAACCAAACGATCCCTTTTCGGATCATCTGCATCTAATAATTTCAGATCTTTTTCATTTTCAAATAGAATAGCAGTAACCTGTGCTCGCAATGCCTCTGCCAGATCAGTTAAAATATGCGCTTTTGTATCTGAATCCAATTGATTTATATCCCTTGTTGCAGCCAATGCTGCCTCTAATTGCTCTGTGATATTTTCCATATTATAACAATACGATATCATCAGCATGTGCTAAAATGATATCTTTACGTTTTACATTCTTCATTAAATCGCCCATATCCCACTTAGATTTAGCAACAGCAATGATTTGATCATCTTCGTCAAAAATATGGAACACTTCACCTTCCTCAAACTGTTCAACACAGGTTTTAACACCAACAAGTAAGAGACTTTTTCGTTGCAAAAGTGCCTCTACAGCACCTCTATCAATAATTACTTTACCCTTAATTAAACTTCCACTTGCTAACCATTTATTGCGGGAAGAAACCTTTTTAGGCTGTGCCATGCAGATCGTACCCGTTTGACCTTCGATCGCTTTCAGCAAGGCATTTTCAGTTTGCATGCTAAAAATAACAGCCCGTATCCCCATCTGATTAGCCAACCGTGCAAAATTTAATTTTGACGTCATACCACCAAGACCGACAGAAGACTTATCTGTTCTTGCTAAAGAAAGTGCGGCCTTATCGATCACTTTTAATTCGGGGATAACTATTCCTTCCGAATCCATAACTCCAGGTACCGAAGTTGTAAATAAAATTTGCTCAGCACCAAAGCCAACTGCAATCAAAGTCGCCAACTCATCATTATCAGAAAATTTCAATTCTTTATTACTCACTACATCATTTTCATTGGCAATAGGAATAATGTTATTTTTCCATAAAGTTTCATAAGTATTCTTCAATTGCACAAATTGATTCCTATTTGCAAAATGCTGACGCTCACATAAACTTTGAGCTAAAGCAATTTTAAAGGGTCGAAAATAAGTACTATAAATTTGCAATAACAAAGGATTACCAATAGCTGCTGCAGCCTTTCTTTCTGACAAAGTCCCCGAATACCGTGTCAAAAACTTTTTCCCTGCCGCAACTGCTCCTGAAGAAACCAGAACGACGTTATATTTTTGTTGTATTTGAGCAACCTGTCTTGCAATCTCCAATACGATCCGTTCATCTACCTCCCCGTCCGCTGTCGTAATAGAAGCTGAGCCAAACTTGATAACAACAATTGGCTTTTTCATATATTTTTTTGTGTTTATTTTGTTTAGGTAATTACTTATTCTTATAAAAATAAAGAAGCGTTTTGACAAAAGAAAGGTTTATGAAAAATTATCTACCAAAAAGGTATATTTTATATGGTACAATTTGTGTAGGAATACTCTCAATTCAAAACACCATCATATATGAATCGTTTACTTAACAGTATCATGGTTGCTTCGCTTTTGTTCGTTTCATGCCAACAAAAGAACAAGGAGGCTGCCCAATCCAAAGAAACAGCGACAGTGGGCGGTGATAAAGACAAGCACGGCTGTATCGCCAGTGCAGGATACACTTGGTCAACTTTAAAAGATAGCTGTGTTAGGCCTTTTGAACAGATACAATTGGATATCGTTAATAATTCAGATAGCTATGAAACAGCGGCATTTCTGATTATTGATGATAAGAAACATGCCGCAGAGGTTTTTCTAAAAGAAAGCCCAGAAAGCATTGTCTTGAAACACGTCAAAGAATATGCATATGAAAATCAGGATTACAAGTTAATTCAGGATCAGCATTGCTGGACATTAATTAAAGGCGACAAAACTTTATATAAAGAAAAAGAATAAAAAAAGGGCTTAAGCCCTTTTTTTATTTAAATCGTTCATCAAATATTTTCTCTAGGGAGAACATCTCATCTCTAAGTTTAGCGGCCTCTAAGAAGTCCATTTCTTTGGCTGCCTTTTCCATTTTCTTACGAACTGTATCGATCGCTTTTTTAAGCTCTTTCTCACCTAGGTATTGTAACACCGGATCTGCGGCAATGGCTACCGAAGGATCTGGCTCAACATATATCTTCGGCTCCAGTCCATTGAAATCAGCGACCGAGGTTTGCTCCATAATCTCCTCTTTAGTTTTTCCGACAGTTCGAGGCGTAATATGATGTTCTTCGTTATATTTCATTTGTTTCTCACGACGGCGGGTAGTCTCATCAATAGTAGCAGCCATACTATCTGTCATCCGATCTGCATACATGATCACACGCCCTTTGTCATTACGCGCAGCACGACCGATTGTCTGAATCAATGATCTCTGAGAACGCAAAAAACCTTCCTTATCAGCATCCAATATCGCGACTAATGTTACTTCAGGTAAATCAAGACCTTCCCTCAATAAGTTGACCCCTACCAGAACATCAAATTCACCAAGACGCAATCCTCTTAAAATTTCGACCCGTTCCAATGTCTTTACCTCAGAGTGAATATACCTAACTTTTATATGCAGCTTAGTCATATATTTGGTTAACTCTTCTGCCATACGCTTCGTCAACGTTGTCGCTAACACACGTCCACCGGCTTTAATGGCCTTATCTGCTTCCTCAAGGAAATCATCCACCTGATTAATCGCAGGATGAACTTCAATAATCGGATCTAACAACCCTGTCGGCCGTATAACTTGCTCAACAAAAACACCTTCCGTCTGCTGTAACTCGTAATCTCCCGGTGTTGCAGAAACATAAATCGTCTGATTCGTCAAAGATTCAAATTCAGGGAAATTCAAAGGCCTATTGTCAAGCGCTGCCGGTAACCTAAAACCATGTTCTACCAAAGCAATTTTTCTGGAACGGTCTCCACCATACATGGCACGTAATTGCGGAATCGTTACATGACTTTCGTCTATAACAAGTAAATAATCTTCGGGAAAATAATCCAGTAAACAGAAAGGACGCATCCCAGGCTCACGACCATCAAAAAACCGCGAATAATTTTCAATTCCGGAACAATAGCCAAGCTCTCGCATCATCTCCAGATCGTAATTAACACGTTCTTCCAGACGTTTCGCTTCCAACATCTTTCCTTCCTCTTCCAACTGTGTCCTACGTTGCACCATCTCTTCTTGAATTGCCCAGATCGTTGAAGTAAACTTTTCCTTTGGTGTTACAAAGAGTGTTGCAGGAAAAAGAGCTAGATCTTCCATTCTACTTAAGGTCTTTCCTGTTACCGGATCGATTTCACTCAACTCATCAATCTCATCACCAAAAAATGATACGCGAATGGCAAAATCCAAATAGGCTGGGAAAATATCTACTGTATCTCCCTTCACACGAAAAGTACCTCTCTTAAATTCAGTCGTCGTACGCGCATACAAGATCTCAACCAAGCGATGCAAAAATGCGTTACGGGAAATCACTGTCCCAACAGCAAATCGAAAAATCGACTTGGAGAAATCTTCAGGATTACCCATACCATAAATACAGGAAACAGAAGATACAACAATAACATCACGCCTTCCCGACATCAGTGCCGTTGTAGTAGCAAGACGTAATTTCTCAATCTCTTCATTGATCGCTAGATCTTTCTCAATATACGTATTCGATGAAGCGATAAAAGCTTCCGGCTGATAGTAATCGTAGTAAGAGACAAAATAATTGACAGCATTGTCAGGAAAAAACTGCTTAAACTCTCCGTAAAGCTGAGCTGCTAATGTTTTATTATGGCTGAGTATTAAAGTCGGTTTCTGTGTTTGCTGAATCACATTCGCCACTGTAAACGTTTTTCCAGATCCAGTCACCCCTAAGAGTGTTTGGTATTGTTCTCCTTCGTTTAAACCCTGCACCAATTCTTTGATTGCAGTAGGTTGATCTCCAGTAGGCTTATATTCAGACGTAAGTTGGAACTTCATAAAATCTTATTCAAGTAATACAAATTTAATCAAAATAAATGAGGCATTTATATTATTCAATGAGTCTGCTATTCACAACTATTTTTCCGTTTAAACAAACAATAAGTAATAATATTTGTGTAAATTGGTATAATCACTAAAATCTACACGATATGCTCAATATCCTCAGCACACAGAACAGCATCGCAAATCAATACATTGCCGAACTACGTGATGTCAACATTCAGAAAGACCGCATGCGCTTCCGGCGCAATCTAGAACGCCTTGGGGAAATATTTGCCTATGAAATCAGTAAAACACTGACTTATGCACCTGTAGATGTAGAAACTCCATTGGGTGTTGCAAATACGCAGATGCTCCTTGATCAACCCGTTTTGGCAACTATTCTGCGAGCAGGATTACCCTTACATCAAGGTTTGTTGAATGTTTTCGATCACTCGGACAGTGCATTTATTGCGGCCTATCGTCACACCAAGAAAAGTGGTGAATTTGAAATCCATAAAGAATATGTAAACACCCCAAATCTGGATAACAAAATTGTCATTGTTGCCGATCCGATGCTCGCCACCGGAAAAAGCGCCGTACTATGCTGTAAGGATCTTTTAAATGATTATGCAATTAGAGAATTACATATTGTTATTGCCATCGCTTCCGAAGAAGGTATTAGACATGTGCAGGCATTCTTACCCAAAGCGACAATATGGGTCGGAGCAGTAGATAATGAACTGACAAGCAAAGCGTACATTGTACCCGGTTTAGGCGATGCGGGAGACCTTGCTTTTGGAAATAAGCATTAGTCTTTTAATAATTTAGTAGTAAAAACTTAATACAGAGCATCGCTCTTAACACATTATATATCAGTAAATTTAAACAACAAAATGAAATACGCACATACACAAACTAACTTATCTTTATATGACTTGGCAAAAATACAATGGCGAAAGCATCAAGACATCCATATGGGATGCTGTTGAAACCAACATCTTAAAAGAAATAGATCTAGGCAATAAGCTCAAAGTCTATATCGGGACAGATTCACAGATTAAAAGAGGAACTATTGATTTTGCAACCGTTATTGTTTTCCTCCGAGAACACCGAGGCGGATTTATGTTCGTACATAAAGATAAAAGAAATCACCTGATGGGCATTAAAGAACGGATGCTCCTCGAAGTTCAAAAATCCATCGACGTTGCTTACGCACTTTGTCCACTCCTAGAGCAATACCAAGTCGATTTGGAAGTCCATGCAGACATTAATACCAACCCTAATTTTCAATCTAATGTCGCATTAAAAGAAGCCATGGGTTACATTATGGGAATGGGTTTTGTGTTTAAGGCAAAACCAGAATCATTTGCCAGTACGACTTGTGCAAACAAGCAAGTACAATAAATGAAAATAGTGACTGAGCACCTTAAAGATCGTTCGATACGATAGCTCTAATAGTGCGCAATTCATCTTAAAGTGTTGATGTCCTAAAATTACTTTTGGACAAATGAACGGTTTTGCTAAATTCGTATCTTTACTTCTAAAGACACGAGAGCTATGCCAGCAATTATACAGCAGATTATACAACAATTTGCCCAGACGACCATGCTTGAATGGATCGGTACCATCACCGGTTTTTTATGTGTCTATCTCGCCACTAAACAACATATCCTTAATTGGCCCATTAGCGTAATCAGTGTGGTGACCTATGGCTATATTTTCTATCATAGTAAATTATATGGGGACGCTGTATTACAACTCTATTTTTTAGGTACAGCCATTTATGGCTGGTATTATTGGTCAAAGAAAATCAGAGAAAACGATAAGCCTATTGTCTCCTTTACAAAACGTGAAATGCTGTTCACGATAATTACTATCGGAATCCTGACTGCTTTGCTTGGCACTTTTCTACAAAAGCTGACCGATTCAGACGTTCCATATGCAGATGGTTTTTGCACTGCCGTAAGCTTTGTTGCACAATTTTTAATGACACGAAAAGTACTGCAGAACTGGCTACTGTGGGTTTTTGTAGATATCTGTTATATTCCACTTTACCTACATAAAGGTTTATTGCTAACGGCGATTCTATATTTTGTATTTGCCGTGATTGCTTGGGGAGGTTATAGAGACTGGAAGTCCACTTATCGTACTTTTATGCAATAATGTCCAAACAAGATGCCTAACTTTATGCGCACAAATGAGTACATCAAATCCAGAATTAATGAAGATCGCTGTCGTTGGACCTGAATCAACAGGTAAATCAACGATTGCTCAGGCTATAGCAAGACATTTCAACACGGTTTGCGTTCCTGAATTTGCACGTGAATATTGTAAAAACTTGCATAATGAATACACGCTGCAAGATGAAGTTAATATGTATTATGGACAAATCGCGCTTGAAGACACTTTAATACCTTTAGCTCATAATAATATGTTGATATGTGATACAACGATATTGACTGTCAAAATCTGGTGTGATCATCTCTTTGGTGATACACCTCAGGAAGTAAAAAACGAAATACAACAACGACCATATGACCTTTTCCTACTCATGGATATCGACCTACCATGGGAGGAAGATCCATTACGCGATTTTCCGGAGCAACGTGAACACTTTATGGAAGTGTGGAAACAGGAATTAAATCAACTCAATGCGCGATATGCCATTATTTCCGGATTAGGAGCTGAACGTTTTGAAAATGCACTTAAGGCGATTAAAAGCAAATAGCTTTTTTGCCATTTGTATTAAACTGATATCTAAGCTCGTTTATAATTCATAGACTCCGATTATAGAAATGTCAAAAGTAATATTGATCATAAAAAAGATTTTATCTTGGTAGCACCGCAAAATAAATCGTATTTTAACCTAAAATAGGCTAGAGAAGAGCTACAAAAATCAATAGTTATCCATCCTAATGTCACAAAAGCTTTGGAATGGCAAAAGAAATGAGATAAAAATAAGAAAGGCGATCTTGATTAGAGATCGCCTTTCTTATTTTTAACAAAGTGAATACTAGTAACGGTAAGCTTCCGCTTTAAACGGACCGTCAACTGTAACACCAATATAAGAAGCCTGCTCTTCAGTCAACACATCCAGTTCAACACCGATATGCGCTAAATGTAAACGAGCAACTTTCTCATCCAAATATTTTGGAAGTGTGTACACTTTATTCTCATAAGCAGCCGTATTCGTCCATAATTCCAATTGCGCTAACGTTTGGTTTGTGAATGAATTTGACATTACGAATGAAGGATGTCCCGTAGCACAGCCTAAATTCACTAATCTACCTTCTGCTAATAAAATGATATCAACACCGTCAATCGTATATTTATCAACCTGAGGTTTAATTTCAATTTTTGTATTACCATAGTTTTCATTTAACCAGGCAACATCAATTTCATTATCAAAGTGACCGATATTACAAACGACCGTTTTGTCTTTCATTGATTTGAAATGCTCAGGACGAACAATATCTTTATTACCTGTAGTCGTAACAACGATATTAGCTTCTTTAACAGCATCAGCAAATTTTTTCACTTCAAATCCTTCCATAGCAGCCTGTAAAGCACAGATAGGATCGATTTCAGTAACGATAACACGAACACCAGCAGAACGTAAAGACTCTGCAGAACCTTTTCCTACATCACCGTAACCCGCTACGACAGCAACTTTACCTGCCAACATCAAATCTGTTGCACGACGGATAGCATCCACTAAAGATTCGCGGCAACCATATTTATTATCAAATTTAGATTTTGTAACAGAATCATTAACATTGATAGCTGGTAAATGTAATGTCCCGTTCTTCATACGTTCGTATAAACGGTGAACACCAGTAGTTGTTTCTTCAGACAAACCTTTGATTTCAGCGATCAATTCTGGATATTTATCAAACACCATATTTGTTAAATCACCACCATCGTCTAAGATCATATTCAACGGTTGACGCTCTTCACCAAAGAATAATGTTTGCTCAATACACCAATTGAATTCTTCTTCGTTCATACCTTTCCAAGCATATACGGGAATCCCAGCAGCTGCAATGGCAGCAGCGGCGTGGTCTTGTGTAGAAAAGATATTACAAGATGACCAAGTCACATCAGCACCCAGTTCAACCAAAGTTTCAATTAAAACAGCTGTCTGAATAGTCATGTGAAGACAACCCGCAATACGCGCACCTTTTAAAGGTTTTGCAGCACCAAACTCAGCACGAAGGCTCATTAAACCCGGCATTTCAGCTTCCGCTAATTCTATTTCTTTACGGCCCCATTCAGCAAGGGTGATGTCCTTAACTTTGTATGGTACGTACGTACTTTCTACTGATGACATATATTATTCTTTTTAAGTTTTAAATTTATTAGCAAAAATACCATTCAATACCTTTAAATCAAAACGTTGAATTTGAAAGCTGTAAAATTCTGACATTGTTTTGAGACTAACGTCTTGACTTAGCTCCTAACAACACTTATATTTGTATGATTAAATTTAAAAAAGAAGATTATGTATCCAGAATATTTAGTAGAACCAATGCGTAAAGAGCTTACAGATGTAGGTTTCGAAGAATTAAAAACTGCTGAGCAAGTTGATGCGGCTATTGCTACAGAAGGAACTGTATTTGTGGTTGTAAACTCAGTATGTGGTTGTGCAGCAGCAAATGCTCGTCCTGCTGCTAAAGCGGCAGTAAAAAATGAAAAACATCCAACTAAATTTGTTACTGTTTTTGCTGGTATGGAAAAAGAAGCTGTTGATAAAGCTAGAAACTATATGTTGCCTTATCCTCCATCTTCCCCTGCTATGGCATTATTCAAAGATGGCAAATTAGTTCACATGATAGAAAGACATATGATTGAAGGTCGCTCTGCCCAAATGATCGCTGATAATTTAGCAGCTGCATTTGACGAGTACTGTTAATCATTTATTTTGATTTTTGAAAAAGAAAAAGGCTGTTCGAGTTATTCGAATAGCCTTTTTTGATATTATCAAATCATTTGCTTTGCTCAAATGAGCCTTGCAGATTCAAATTAATTTCTTGGAATATAAGTCTTATTACCATTACTATTGATATAATATTTGCCACCTTCTGGGCCAATATATACATCATGACCATTATACTTCTCTGAAGATAACTTGCCTGCAGTTGCTTTAGTAGGAGTTGCAGTCGATTTTTTCACCTTATTTGTTGAAGCTGTCACATTACTTTTAGCTTTCTCAGTTGATTTAATCGCTTTTTCAGATTCCGCTTTTGATAAAGCGCTTTCGTTCTTAACTGATTGCTTATTTACTTCCTTCGCTTTTATTGCTTCATCCTTCGCTTTTCCGGCAGCTTTAGTAGCTTTAACGGCATCTGATTTAGCGACCTTACTTTCTTTTTCAGCGACCTGTTTTGTACTTGCAGCATTCTCCTTTACTTTTTCCGAAGCTTTTACCGTTTTACTTGCGGAAACCTTCTCCTTTTTAGCTGTCTCTTTTGCTTTTACGGTATTATCCTTCACCGCTTTCTCTGTTTTTTTAACAGCCTTGTTTGGAGTAGTTTCTTGTGCAGTACTCATGGTAATACCAAACACAGAAACAAATGCAGCTAATGCTGCCATTTTTTTAAAATAATTTAAGGTATTCATAACCCAATATATTTAAGTGTAAAACTAGTTTTAAAAATCAAAACAAATGCCAAAACACCTTAACAACAAGCACGTTAACAGATATTTAACGTTACTAATGGTTAATAAAAAAAGGGTTTTATGAGATCAGTCATAAAACCCTTTAATCTGGTTCTTTATTTACCTGGTGGCTTAGCTTTAGGCATCATTTTATTACCCTTTCTGTCAGGAGTCTTTTTTCCTGCAGTTGAATCCTTTGCCGCCTCAGGATTTTCTTTAACCGGTGCTGCTGGCTTCACCTTTGGTTCCGATTTTTTCACAGGATGCGTCTGTTGCGCAGATACTGAGGCTGCTCCATAAACCAATAAAGAGGCAACGATAGCTGCAGTTATTCCTGAAAATTTTATTGCTTTCATAATTGAAGATAGCGTTAGTTTATTTTGATAAGAATCGCTCAAACCAAGTGCCACAAAACAATCCCAAAATTATTTAACACACTTACTTACAATAAATTAAAATCAAAAATCATTTATTATTGTATTATAATAATTATGATTACAGGTAATGAAATTATTTTTAAACTGAAATTTGTAAAATATTAAAACTGTATGTTTTAACCTTCATGCACATATCCTTATATTCATACACATCATTCAATCTCCTTAACAACTGGTGTATTCTCCTTCTTTATTTTTCGAACTTTTAAATACAATAGAATAAATGAAAGAATAAAACAAACAACTGTTGTCAAAGCCAGCGCTAAGATCGAGGACTTCACATTTGCAACTGCCCCCTGTTCTATCACTAACACCCGGAAGATCTCTAAATAATGTGTCAGCGGAATCAATTTAGATATATAGACTACCCAATCAGGCATCTGGCTCAAAGGCCAAGTAAAGCCGCTCAAGATAAAGCTTGGTGTAGCGATAACCATGAGTATCTCGGTTGCTTTAAGTTGACTCGGAATAATAATACTCACCAGTATACCGATAAAACTAACTGCGAGTAAGAAGAATACAGTTCCTAATAAAAACGGACCAATTGGTATTTCAAGAGGCATTCTATAAAAAAGTGAAAAACCATAATAAAGAAAATAAATACCTACGGACATGATCAAAAAAGGCGCTATTTTCACTAAAATCAGGAGCAGCACATTAGACGATTTAGATACTAACTCCTTAAATGTTCCCTTTTCAAACTCTGATGCAAAACTTAATGCCAAAGCTAACATCATCACTTGTTGTAATACAGTTAATAGCACGCCCGGAAGCATGAAATATAAATAGTTTCCGCTTTTAATATGCTGTTTAATGATTGTAGTTTTAAAAGGTTCATATTGCTGATTGGCTACGTACCCTGGGACACCTTTCTTCTGCTGTGCTTTAATCTGAATACCAGCTTTTAATGTTGCTGCACAGACATTCGCCGCCATGCTCGCATAATTAGAAGTTAATGTATTGGCTGCATTGACAAAGAGCGTCAACTCCGTAGAACGGTTATAGTTCACATCCGAATCAAAATTCTTCGGAATCTGTACCACAACCGTTGCTTCATGTTTCAATGCCTCTTGTTTTGCATTAAAAGCATCTGGCAAAACTGCTGCAACATAAATCACCTCACTCTCATTAAACATAGTGATCAGTTGCTTGCTTAGCGGACTTCTGTCTTGATCTACAACGATAATAGGTAGATGAGTCACTTTACCCTTTTGATAAACTGCCCCAATTAACACCCCATATAAAATAGGTGCGCCCACAAAAAGCATCAATAACACTTTATTTTGAAAAAAGAGCCTAAATTCTCGTTTTAATAAGGATACGAATGTGCGCATAATACTTATTTTGTGTTATCAAGATGAAGAATAAACGTCGCCTTAGTCAATAATTTATCCGAACCATCTTTTTGCACAGGTTTCAATTTTACCTCAAACAAAGATTCCTGCTGTTCAAAATCAGGATAAGCCGTAGCAATATTCGCATAAGAACTCAATGTTTTAATGGAAACCACCTCAGCTTCTATTTTTTTATTCTCTAAATATGGAAATGAAAGTTGCTGCTTACTTCCTACCGTCAGGTTATGTAACTGCTTTTCAGGAATTGTAACCCGAAAATAGGTACCATCCACCAAGTAACCAGAAATTAAGCTATATCCCGCCAAAGCAAGTTCCCCGACTTTTAAATTTATGGTTTCAATTGTCATATTTTGAGGCGCGATGATAAAACGTTCCTTCGTTGCAACATCCACTTCGGATACTGCCCCTATTGCTCTCTCCTTTTGTCCCAGCGCCATTTTCTGCTGTTCTATTCGGGCACCGTTTTCAGCATCCGCAAGTTCGGCCTGAACAGCTAAATATTGATTCTTTGCTCCTTGAAATTTCATATAAACTTCATCGTATTGCTGTTGAGCAACCAAAGAGTCCTTAATGAGGTTTTGCATTCTATTCAGTGATTTTTGTGCAAATTCAAATTGCTCACGCAACCCATCACGCTTCGCTCGCAATTGCTTCAACTGATTATCTGTTGCTCCTTTTACAGCCATTTTATATTGCGCCTCAGCAGACTCAAGAGCCCCTTTAGCCTGAATAGATTTGGCTTCAACCTCTGGAAACTCCAAAATCATCAAGGTGTCACCAGCCTGCACAACATCGCCCTCACTCACTAAAATCTGATGTATTTTGCCAGGAATCTTGGTCGTTACAGCAATCTGATCCCGCTCAATCTTTCCCTCAAAAGTATTTTTAAGAGGAGCTTCATTGCTACAGCTTTGCATTAATGCCGCGATTCCAAGTATAGATATATATTTTCTCATAATTATTTCACTAATGATTGATAAAGACTTCCTTGTGATTTTAATAATTCTAAAACAGCAGTACGCTGTAATAAAAGTTGATTATAAAAACTAAGTGACTGCTTGTAAAGCTCATTTTCTGCACTTAACCTTTCCGTTACATCTATTAATCCAGCTTCAAATTGCTTTGATGCCAATGAAAGATTATTATTTGCAATTTTTATCTGCTGTTCATGCACCGCCATTTTTTTCATCGACAACTGGTAATCCGAATTTGTCTTACGTTGCAGCAACATTAGTTTATCCCGCGTATCATTCCATTTATTCTGATTCATAACCAGATCCAGATTTGCTTTTTTGATATTATTTCGATGTTGATTTCCATCAAATACATCCCACTTAACACCAACCCCTACAGCAAAACCCGGTGCCATCTGAAAATGATTAGCACTTAAATTAAGATCACCGGCAAGCGGTACATCTTTGAATTTGAACTTTGTGTCAAAGGCGTTGAAATAAAAAGCACTACCAAAAGCAAAAATCTGTGGTAATTTTGCACCCTTTTCTTTTTTCAGTACATACTCGTACGCACGTTGAGAACTCGCCAAAGCTTGCATTTCCTTCCTGTTCTCTACAGCAGGTTGTACCGGATCTACAATCGCTAGTTCCAATGGATAGCTCACTGTCTTAAGACTATCTAGAGGCATTTTAGTCAATTCCTCCAATTTAAAATATAAGAGTTCACGACTATTGGTCGATTCGGCTTTCTTGCTTTCTAACTCCAGCATAGCCAATTTAATTTTATCACGATCGTAAGGTATAGCCAAACCATTCTCGATCGCTTTTACTACTTTAAGATGCTCCTTATTCAATCTTTTCTCCGAATCAGCAATCAAGGCATCAACTTCTTTCAATAACATGATCTGGTCGAAAGTCTGCACCACTTCCTGAGCAAGGCCCTCATAACCGGCCTCGGTCATCAGCTGCTGTGCTTTATACTTTTCATCCAAAGCTTTTTTCCCATTCGTAATCTGTAGACCACTAAAGATAACCTGTGTCGCATTTACACCTGCAAAGCCAACCTGAGAAGAGGTATTAAATTTTTGTGCACCTTCAAAAAGATTCAGTCCCAAGATCGGAAGAGTTTTTGTTGGAAGATCCAATTCACCACTAGCATTGAGATATCCATACATACCCATAGCAGATATGTGGGGTAATAACTTTCCGCTCACAGAATTCTTATCTAAAAGGGTTTTCTGATTTTCTAAATAACTATTCTTAATATCGCTATTATTCTGAATTGCCTTTTGAATAAATTCTTTTAGCTGGGGACTAATACCTTGCTGTCCAAACGTTGTATTTTGAAACAGAAAAGGCATTAAAAATATAAAGCATGAAATCTTTTTAACTAACATATTCATAACTCGCATAAGGGTCGATTAGTATATTAAGTAACAATACAAAGATGCGTATGTTTTACGATTTAATTTTTAAGATATCTTAAAAAGGAAAAAATTAATCAAGTTGTCCTCTTATTACCGATAAAGTCTGTTGCGACATCCCTAAATATGAGGCAATATGTCCTAGAGAAGCATTTTTAAGAAGTTCCGAATTTTCTGTTAATAATAATTGGTATCGTTCCATAGCCGTTTGAAACTGCATATTATAAAACCGATTGGAGAAACTGATCACCGAATCGAGTAAAACTTTTTGAATGATCTGATTCACGACAATGTGAGTCTTTGCTAATTCCAAAATATGTTGAAAAGGTATGAATGAAATTTTACATGTGGTCAAGGCTTGAAAACCAAATAAAGAGGGTTTTTGATAGAAAACACTCTCTATACCTGTACTAAATGTATTGGGTCCAAAGAAATAATGTGTAATATCCTTACCATTCTTATAGTAGAAGATCCGTGTTAAGCCAGATTCTACAAAATAAATATATTTTAAGTAGCTATCAGGTTCAAAAATTATATCTCCTTTATAAAATTCCTTTGTTTCAATAATCTGAGAAAACAACAACATTAAGTCGTCATCAATAAGATATAAGGTTTTGAAATGTTCCAATGCAGTCATAAATTAAATATGCCAATTTTAAATCAAAAAACCACAAAAAAAAGCCCTTACTATTTATAGTAAGGGCTTTTCTAACATATATTTTTTCTTCTATTGCATATCAAACAAATGTTTTTCTGCATGATAAGAAGATCTCACTAATGGACCAGATTCAACATATTTGAATCCCATTTTTAAACCTATTTCTTTATATTTATCAAACTGCGCAGGTGTAACCCACTCCACTACAGGGTGATGAGCCTTAGTCGGCTGTAAGTATTGACCTATTGTTAAAATATCAACCCCTACATTAAATAAATCTTGCATTGTCTCAATAACATCTTCCTCAGTCTCTCCAAAACCAAGCATAATACCCGATTTGGTACGCAGACCGGCTTCAGAAATACGACGAAGACATTCTAATGAACGATCATATTTTGCTTGAATACGCACTTCACGAGTCAAACGTCTTACGGTTTCAATATTGTGAGATACAACCTCTGGACGAACAGCAAGCACGCGATCAAGATTTTCCCATTGTCCTTTAAAATCAGGAATCAAAGTCTCTAAAGTGGTAGTAGGACTTTCTTGACGAATAGCATTGATTGTTTCTGCCCAAATGATAGACCCCCCATCTTTCAAGTCATCACGATCGACAGAAGTAATGACACAATGTTTCACCTGCATCAGTTTAACCGAATTAGCAACTCGCGCTGGTTCATCCAGTTCAACAGCTTTGGGACGCCCCGTTGATACAGCGCAAAACGAACACGAACGTGTACAAATATTGCCTAAAATCATGAATGTAGCAGTTCCTGCACCCCAACACTCACCCATATTAGGACAGTTTCCACTCTCACAGATCGTATGTAGCTTATGCTCGTCTACTAGTCCTCTTACATGTCTATATTCTTTACCAACTGGCAATTTTACACGCAACCAATCTGGCTTACGCTGTGTTTGTGTTGCAGGGATAACTGGAAGTTCAATCATGATGCAAAGTTAATGATTATAAATGTAATTTTTTATCGACATTTTGTTTGAATACTATCATAATAACCATTGTCACCACATATCATACAGTTGAACGTATTGTTTTTTTTATGATATTTGTAAAACATCATATTAAATACCAATTCACATGCGATTTAGCCATTCAGTAACTTTGGTACTTTTAGCGGGACTTTTACCCCTAAAAATATTTGCTCAGCAAAATTTTGACTTAATACCGAAACCCAGCAGTCTTACACTAGCAGTTGGTTCTTATCAAATTCCAGCTTTTCCAAAAGTTTATGTTTCAGAAGAATTCATAAATGCCAGTCAGTTACTAACGGAACATCCGGCTATAACATCTATTACGACCGAAATTGTAAAAAAGATAAAGAAAGCCCCCAAAGAAGGAATTCGCATCTTAAAAGCTGAGGAAACAGATAAACTAGATAAAGCAGCCTATCGCATCGGTATTACTGATAAAGGAATTGTTATCTTAGCTCATGAAGTTGCCCCTGTCATCAATGCCATTTACACACTTGTTCAACTCGGCTACTTACAGGACGATCCTGCTCAGATAAATGCTGTGGATATCGAAGATCAACCAAGTTTTTCATATCGCGGATTACATTTAGATCCTTCACGTCATTTTATTCCTTTCCCTATTATGAAGAAATTTGTAGATGTTATGGCTCTCTACAAATTGAATAATCTGCACTGGCATTTGACTGATGGAGCGGGATGGAGATTAGAGATTAAGAAATACCCAGAATTAACCAATAAAGCGGCGTGGCGCACGCATGTAAAATGGAAAGACTGGTGGAACAATGGCCGTCAATATGTGGATGCAGGAACTCCAAATGCAAGTGGTGGATTCTATACACAGGATCAAGCCCGAGAACTCGTAGCCTATGCCGCGCAACGGGGGATTAATGTCATTCCTGAAGTTGAAATGCCTGGACACTCTGAAGAAGTTTTAGCCATTTACCCCGAATTATCCTGCTCCGGTAAACCGTATACACAATCTGAATTCTGTGTCGGTAATGAGAAAACTTATGAGTTTTTAAAAAATGTACTGGATGAAGTTATTGCCATATTTCCTTCACCTTACATTCATATTGGAGGAGATGAGGCCGATAAGAAACATTGGAAAACCTGTCCTAAATGTCAAGCTTTAAAAGCAAAAGAAGGTTTAAAATCTGAAGAAGAACTTCAAAGTTACTTGATTAAACAGATGGATGAATATGTCCAATCTAAAGGTCGTAAAATTATCGGCTGGGACGAAATCTTAGAAGGAGGATTGACAAAAGGTGCTACTGTGATGAGCTGGAGAGGCGAATCAGGAGGTATCAATTCGGCTAATGCAGGACACGATGTCATCATGACCCCAGGATCCCACCTTTATTTTGATTCATACCAAACGGACCCTAGAACGCAACCTGAAACAATTGGCGGATACCTTCCTATCAATAAAGTCTATGAATACAACCCTATTCCAGCTGCTATTCAGCAAGATAAAATTAAGCATGTTTTAGGTGCTCAGGCAAATTTATGGGCAGAATACATGCCTAATTATCAACAATTAGAATACATGGCTTTTCCAAGAACATTAGCTTTAGCTGAAGTTGTCTGGACAAAAGCTGATCTAAAAAATTGGCCGAACTTCCATAAAAGACTGCAATCACACTATAAAATTTTACAGCACTTCGATATCAATTATTATCGACCATCGTACAATGTAAAAGCTTCCGTAGATTTTGATGCAAAGAAGGCCTCAAATACGGTAACATTAACGACCGAACAATTACATGCAGATAATATCCGATTTACGATAGATGGATCAAAACCCACTTATCAAGCAACCCCTTATAACAATTCATTTGATCTCTCTGTTCCTACGATTGTTAAAGCAGCTTACTTTTTAGATTCAACTCAGGTCGGACCCATCGAAACGATCCAACTGGATGTTCATAAAGCAATAGGAAAAGCTGTTTCTTATACAAATAAATGGGACGATGGATATCCTGCACAGAAAGAACTGACATTAACAAACGGTGTTAAAGGCGGGTTAACATACCAAGATGGGCAATGGCAAGGATTTTTAAAAGATCTTGATGTTGTTGTTGATTTCGAGCGACGTGAAGAGATCAATAGTGTTGCCATGAATTTCATGCAGATTACAGGTCCTGGCGTATATATGCCTGGAGAATTTAAAGTTTTATTATCCGAAAATGGTCGAACTTTCAGAGAGGTCGGTATCGTACAGAACGACGTTTCTGATCAAGACCCAACCTTAACTTTCAAACGGTTTGAATTGAAATTAGCGAAGCCTCAACAAGCACGTTTTGTACGTGTCGTAGCAACAAATCCGAAAAAAGGATTTCTATTTGCGGATGAGCTGATTGTCTATTAAATAATGCATTCTTTACAGAGAGCAGCGGTATTACAAAAATGTGCTGTTGCTCTCTTTTTGACTATCTTCCCGTACATAAATGATTTATCTGAAAATAAATATCGGAAAATCAAATAAAATAATGTAATTTTGCACTCCGACAAAGCGGTCGGAATATACCCTTCTCGAAGCGCATTTTTGATTGTCTTTGTTCATACTTTGAAATTTTATTTTTTGAACTAGATATAATGCCAAGAAACACCTCCATTAAATCGGTTTTAATCATTGGATCAGGTCCAATTGTAATTGGTCAAGCCTGTGAATTTGATTATTCGGGATCTCAAGCAGCCCTTTCTCTAAAAGAAGAAGGCATTGAAGTTTCCATCATCAACTCGAACCCTGCAACGATTATGACTGATAAAGTCATTGCAGACCACGTTTATTTACTTCCTTTAACTGTAGAAAGTATTGAAGAAATTCTTAAAGAACAAAAGATTGACGCCGTTCTACCTACTATGGGTGGCCAAACAGCGTTAAACTTATGTATCGAAGCTTCAAACATCGGACTATGGGAAAAATACGACGTTAAAGTTATCGGTGTTGATGTTGCTGCAATTGAAAAAACAGAAAACCGTGAAGAGTTCCGTCAATTAATGATTGATATCGGTGTAGGTGTAGCACCTTCGAAAATCGCTAACTCTTTCTTAGAAGGTAAAGAAGCAGCGCAAGAAATTGGTTATCCATTAGTGATTCGTCCTTCTTATACCTTAGCTGGTACTGGTGGCGGATTTGTACACTCGAAAGATGAATTCGACGCAGCTCTTAGTAGAGGTTTAAGTGCTTCTCCTACTCACGAAGTATTAGTTGAAAAAGCAGTATTAGGCTGGAAAGAATTCGAATTAGAGTTATTACGTGATACCAATGATAACGTAATTATCATCTGTACTATTGAGAACTTTGATCCGATGGGAATCCATACAGGTGACTCAATCACGGTTGCTCCAGGGATGACTTTATCCGACAAATGCTACCAAGACATGCGTAATCAAGCAATCCTGATGATGCGTTCTATTGGTAACTTTGCAGGAGGTTGTAACGTACAGTTCTCTGTTAATCCGGAGGATGAAGACATCATCGCAATCGAAATCAACCCTCGTGTATCTCGCTCTTCAGCATTAGCATCTAAAGCAACGGGTTACCCCATTGCAAAAATTGCTGCTAAATTAGCGATTGGTTACAATTTGGATGAATTACAAAACCAAATCACAAAAACAACGTCAGCTTACTTCGAGCCAACTTTAGATTATGTAATCGTAAAAGTACCTCGTTTCAACTTTGATAAATTCAAAGGAGCAAATACGGAATTAGGTTTGCAGATGAAAGCGGTAGGTGAAGTAATGGCAATCGGCCGTACTTTTATCGAAGCACTTCAAAAAGCATGTCAATCATTAGAAACAAACCGCGCAGGTTTAGGAGCTGATGGTCGTCAATTACGCAATTTAGAAGAGATCATGCATAGCCTTGAGCATCCAAGTGGTGATCGTCTGTTTCATATCAAAGATGCGTTTGAATTGGGTGTTCCATTGGAATCTATCCGCAAAGCAACCCGTATCGATAAATGGTACTTAGTACAAATTCAAGAATTAGTAGCCTTAGAAACAGAACTTCGCCGCTACCAATTGAACAATATTCCAAAAGACTTCTTCATGACCTTGAAACAAAAAGGTTATTCAGATATCCAAATCTCTTGGTTATTAGGAAATGTAACGGAAGATGAAGTATATGACCGTCGTAAGGCATTAGGCATTAGCCGTGTTTATAAAATGGTTGATACTTGTGCTGCGGAATTCCCTGCGCAAACACCATACTACTACTCTACTTTTGAAGAAGAAAACGAATCAGTAGCTTCTGATAAGAAAAAAATTGTTGTATTAGGTTCAGGTCCTAACCGTATCGGTCAAGGTATCGAATTTGATTACTCTTGTGTACACGGTTTATTAGCTGCTAAAGAAGCAGGATTCGAAGCAATCATGGTTAACTGTAACCCAGAGACGGTTTCAACGGACTTCAACATGGCTGATAAATTATACTTTGAGCCAGTATTCTGGGAACATGTTCGCGAAATTATTGAATTAGAGAAACCAGTAGGTGTTATCGTTCAATTAGGTGGTCAGACAGCTCTTAAAATGGCTGATCAATTAGAAGCACTTGGTGTTAAGATCATCGGAACAGATTTCCAAAATATGGATTTAGCTGAAGATCGCGGTCGTTTCTCAGATCTATTGAAATCTTTGGATATTCCTTATCCTAAGTATGGTGTAGCTGAGTCGGCAGAAGAAGCAATCAAAGTTGCGAACGAAGTTGGATATCCAGTTCTTGTTCGTCCATCATATGTACTAGGTGGTCAAGGAATGAGCATCGTGATCAACGATGATGACTTAGAGAAAGCAGTTGTTAACTTATTGAAAAACCTTCCTGGAAACCGTGTCCTAATTGACCACTTCTTGGATCGTGCTGAAGAAGCAGAATCTGATTCCATCTGTGATGGTGAAGATGTACACATCATTGGTATGATGGAACACATCGAACCTGCAGGTATCCACTCTGGTGACTCTTACGCAGTACTACCTCCATTTAGCTTATCACAAGCTGTACAAGATAAAATGGCAGAGTATTCGATCAAATTAGCGAAAGCATTAGATGTAAGAGGGCTATTAAATATTCAATTCGCCGTGAAAGGTGAAAATGTATATGTAATCGAAGCAAACCCACGTGCATCTCGTACAGTTCCTTTTATCGCTAAAGCATACGATGTACCTTACATCAACATCGCAACAAAAATCATGTTAGGCGTAAACAAATTGAAAGATTTCAAAATCGAGCGCAAATTACAAGGTTGGGCAATCAAAGAACCTGTATTCTCGTTCTCTAAATTCCCTGAAGTTGATAAACAGTTAGGTCCAGAAATGAAGTCTACAGGTGAAGCTATCCGTTTCATCAAAGATTTAAATGACCCTTACTTTAGAGATTTAGTTGCTAAAAAATCGATGTTCTTATCGAAATAAGCTTAAACTCTTATTGCATAAAAAAGCCTTCTTATTTATTTAAGAAGGCTTTTTTTATAGGATCATATTTGTTCACGAGTTAAATGTCTTTAACGCATCTAAATCCTACATTGTTTGTCGGACTATTAATCTCACCCTTTCCCCGGCTACCTGCTTTATAACGCTCACAATATTGATCATTGCAGAGAAACGATCCACCCCGTTGTACTCGTTTTACAGCCCCCGGTTCATCGGGATCATATGCATCAGTTGGACCTTTAGGATTATCGGCAGTACTTTTTGCATAATAATCAGGACGATAAAAGTCAGCGCACCATTCCCAAACATTCCCTTCCATATCATACAGACCGATTGAATTTGCAGGAAAAGCTTTAACTGGCGACGTACCGATGTAACCATCTAACTTCGTATTGAGAACAGGAAACTGTCCTTGAAAAATATTAGCCAAATAACGATCATTATCCAACAATTCATTTCCCCAATAATAGGTCATCGGATTTGATGTACGAGCACGTGCTGCGTATTCCCATTCGGCTTCTGTTGGTAAACGTTTTCCTGCCCACTTTGCATAGGCTTCAGCATCTTGATAAGCAATGTGTACAACAGGAAAGTCCTCTTTACCCTCAATACTGGTATTTGGACCTTCAGGATGCTTCCAATTAGCCCCTACGACATAAGACCACCACTGCAGATGATTGGTTAAACCTTGAACCTCTTTTGGTGGTGAAAAAATAGCAGAACCTGGCTTTAACATCGCCGGATCTACACCTGGAAATTCCTTTGGATCTAACGGTCTTTCAGCCACAGTTACATAACCGGTCGCTTTTACAAATGCTTCAAATTGACCATTTGTTACTTCATGTTCATCAATTAAAAAATCATTGATTTTAACTTCATGAACTGGTTTAGCATCAACAAACTGATCCGAACCCATCATAAAATATCCACCTGTAACCTTGACCATTTTAACTTGATCAATACCAGCCCCTTCAACGATATGATGCGCAGTATCTAAATTCGAAAATCGAGAGGGAATATTTGTTGCCATATAACAGCGGGAAGAATCCTGCGAAACAAAGAGATCGGCAGTATTACCTTTCGGCTTACTGTTACTGAAGCATGAAGTCAATAAGACAAAACATGGGACACAAAAGAATATATTCCTGTACATAGGTCGGTCGATAACAAATAAAGTTACAATTTAGATATTTTTAAACAAGAAGTGAAACGATCGTCAATAAAAAAGGGAGAACAATAACCGCTCTCCCTTTCTAATAGTTAACAAAAAGATTATACGTCTAATTGAACACCGCTTACTTTACCTTCTTTTGAACGTATTTTCGTTGTACCACCACCATTTAAAGTGATATCTACAGGCTTATTCGTTTTCCATGCACCTTTAGTAAAATCAGGAATATTGACCGTTCTAGAGTTGTTTTTTACAGAATCAAAACTTAAAGGAACGATACAACTCCAAGAAGCTGCATCATAAACATCTTGATCCAATGGTAAACCATTGCGCAAACAATCTATTAATCTCCAGTCCATCATGAAATCCATTCCACCATGACCACCTACCTGTTTTGCCTGCTCACCAATAAATTTCACTAGTTCAGGTGTATATTTAGCATACAGTTCTTTCATTTTATCTTTAGAGATAAATTCATGTCCAAACGCAATATTTTCATCAGGATATTTCTGCGCATAACCTTTTGTACCGCTTAATGTATGTAATCTAGAATATGGTCTTGGCGAAGTCACATCATGTTGCAACATAATTGTCTTACCCAATTCTGTACGGATTAAAGTTGTATTCATATTACCACGGAAGTTCTTACCAACAAATTCTTGATAAAAAGAATCTTTTGCTGCCAATTCTTTCGCTTTAGCGCCCATTTGGAAATCATTTGTAGACATAGCAACTAAATGATTCATTTTATCACCACGGTTTATATTCATACATTGCGCAACCGGACCTAAACCATGTGTTGGATATAAGTTACCATTTAACTTAATATTTTCACGCAATCTCCACATATTATCGTAACCATTTTTCGCAAAATTTAAGTCCAATAAATCGTGAATATATGCTCCTTCGCCATGTAACAGCTCACCAAATAGACCTTGACGCGTCATGTTTAATGTTAGCATTTCAAAGAAATCATAGCAACAGTTCTCCAACATCATACAATGTTTTTTCGTTTCTTCTGATACGCGAACCACTTCCCAACAGTCTTTAAGAGTTAAGGCAATCGGCACTTCACACGCAACATGCGCACCAGCTTTCATTGCGCCGATACTCATGGGAGTATGATAGTCCCATGGAGAACAGATATAAACTAAATCCAATTTCTCATTTTTCAGCATGTCTTTCCATCCCTCTTCACCAGAATAAGATTTTGCATCTTTCAGCGATTTCTTACGCAGGATACCTTGAGCCCGTTCTACACGATCTGCATGTTTATCACATAACGCAACGATCTCAACACCATCAATGTAAGACAAACGATCCACAGCACCAGGACCACGCATTCCTAAACCAATAACTGCTGCACGCACTTTATCAATCTTAGGGGCCGCATGACCGGACATGTTGAATTTTGTTGCGGCCAATACATTGGAATTTAAAGTTGGTAATGTCACCGCTACAGATGATAAGATACCCGCTTTCTTTAAGAAATCTCTTCTATTAGAATTCATATTTTGATAGATTAATTTACATACAAAATTAAAGGGGCCATAGAAAGCCCCTCTAAAATCACCTATTTTAAAACAAACTAAACAGTCTTTGAAATGATTATCAAACTTAATGATAACAGTCGTTCAATAATTAGTTATAGAATCAGCCGTAGACCTTTTCTATAACAAGAATACACTAGAAAATCGGTAATTAAAAATAAAAAAACAAAGCAATCGTTTGCTTAAAATAAACAACCGTTTGCAAAGTGACATCCAGCATTCAGATATTTCTCAAATTCTAGTAACCAATTAGTTACATCTAATAATCTTGTTCATAATTAAATGAAGAAACTTCTGAATTATAATTTATAGCATCCTGAATTCTCTTATCATGAAACGCAGAGACGTGTATCTGTTATTAAAATAAAAATCATTTCTGAAGTCCTTCTTTTGGATTAATAAACCTCAATCTGAAGAGCTCGTTGGCATATCTTATGAATTATTAAAATATACTATGAAATAATAATGTGTTATCAAACTGAACACAATCCTAGTAATATGTTGAAGAATCAATCAACATATTAAAAGAATCTAATGCCACTATGAGGAGCAATCAATAAGTAATAATTATGGATTCTGAAACTAATGGGGTTATAAGCATGGGTATGTATATCATAAAAGCAGAAGCTGCCATTATGTTTGTCCGATAGGAAGAAGATGTAGAAGCTGAATAGGTTAAATGATGAGCATGACGGGTCTGCAGAAGTTACCGAAAGAACAGGAATAGCTATGCTCTCAGCATAAAAAAGGTATAAACACAAAAAAGCCTCTGCTGTATAGCAAAGGCTTCTGTATAAAAAAAGGCACCGACCTACTCTCCCACCTGTTACGGCAATACCATCGGCTCTGGCGGGCTTGACTTCTCTGTTCGGAATGGGAAGAGGTAGACACCGCCGATATAGGCACCTAAAATGTTTTTATGTGATATATGCTCTTTAAAAAGCATTATCTATAGACAATTGAAAGAAAAACTAAAAGAGGAAGACAACAGTGTTTGCGTTGCTTGAGAAAGCTTCGGGTGATTAGTATTGCTCAGCTATGGTATTTCTACCTTTACACCTGCAACCTATCAACGTAGTAGTCTACTACGGCCCTATAAGGAAGTCTCATCTCGTGGCTAGTTTCGCACTTAGATGCTTTCAGCGCTTATCTATTCCCGACGTAGCTACCCAGCCGTACACCTGGCGGCATAACTGGTTTACCAGCGGTCAGTCCATCCCGGTCCTCTCGTACTAAGGACAGATCCACTCAAACTTCCAACGCCCACAACAGATAGGGACCGAACTGTCTCGCGACGTTCTGAACCCAGCTCGCGTGCCACTTTAATGGGCGAACAGCCCAACCCTTGGGACCTTCTCCAGCCCCAGGATGTGACGAGCCGACATCGAGGTGCCAAACCTCCCCGTCGATATGAGCTCTTGGGGGAGATCAGCCTGTTATCCCCAGCGTACCTTTTATCCTTTGAGCGATGGCCCTTCCATACAGAACCACCGGATCACTATGTCCGTCTTTCGACCCTGTTCGACTTGTTGGTCTCACAGTCAAGCAAGCTTATGCCATTGCACTCCTCGTACGGTTACCAAGCGTACTGAGCTTACCTTTGAAAGCCTCCGTTACCTTTTTGGAGGCGACCACCCCAGTCAAACTACCCACCAAACAATGTCCTCGGCATAACCGAGTTAGAAACCGAATACAGAAAGGGCGGTATTTCAAGGTTGATTCCATGACTCCTGGCGAAGCCACTTCAACATCTCCCGCCTATCCTACACATCCTGTACCCAATTTCAATGTTAAGCTATAGTGAAGGTGCATGGGGTCTTTCCGTCCCGTTGCGGGTAATCGGCGTCTTCACCGATACCACAATTTCACCGAGCTCATGGCTGAGACAGCGCCCAGATCGTTACACCATTCGTGCAGGTCGGAACTTACCCGACAAGGAATTTCGCTACCTTAGGACCGTTATAGTTACGGCCGCCGTTTACTGGGGCTTCGATTCAATGCTTCTCTTGCGATGACATCCCCTCTTAACCTTCCAGCACCGGGCAGGTGTCAGGCCTTATACTTCATCTTTCGATTTTGCAAAGCCATATGTTTTTGTTAAACAGTCGCCTGGGCCTTTTCACTGCGGCTTCTCCATCGCTGGAGGAAGCGCCCCTTCTCCCGAAGTTACAGGGCCATTTTGCCGAGTTCCTTAGCCATGATTCACTCGAGCACCTTAGGATTCTCTCCTCGACTACCTGTGTCGGTTTACGGTACGGGTTTTTATAACCTGAAGCTTAGCGGGTTTTCTTGGAAGTCTGTTTACCTGCTCTATCAGCGCCGCCGAAGCTTTGCTGTACTATTGGGTTTCAGCAGGGTCGGCGGATTTGCCTACCGTCCCTATACCTACGCCTTTTAACGAACTATTCCGTCAGTTCGCGGCAGTGTCACTACTCCGTCACCACATCGCAGTTATAAAAAGTACTGGAATATTAACCAGTTGTCCATCGGCTTACTCCCTTCGGATGCGCCTTAGGCCCCGACTAACCCTGATCCGATTAGCGTTGATCAGGAAACCTTAGTCTTTCGGTGGGCGGGTTTCTCACCCGCCTTATCGTTACTTATGCCTACATTTGCTTTTCTATCAACTCCACGGCCCATTACCAGACCGCTTCTCCGTAAATAGAATGCTCCCCTACCAGACATACATATAATGCATGAATCCATAGCTTCGGTAATACACTTGATGCCCGTTTATTATCCACGCCCGACCGCTCGACTAGTGAGCTGTTACGCACTCTTTAAATGAATGGCTGCTTCCAAGCCAACATCCTAGCTGTCTGTGCAGTCGGACCTCGTTAGTTCAACTTAGCGTATATTTAGGGACCTTAGCTGATGGTCTGGGTTCTTTCCCTCTCGGCCTTGGACCTTAGCACCCAAAGCCTCACTGCCGGCCATATCTTATAGCATTCGGAGTTCGTCTGGATTTGGTAGGATTTGACTCCCCCGCACCCAATCGGTAGCTCTACCTCTATAAGACTCCATGCCGACGCTGTTCCTAAAAACATTTCGGGGAGTACGAGCTATTTCCCAGTTTGATTAGCCTTTCACCCCTACCCTCAGGTCATCCGGAAACTTTTCAACGTTTATCGGTTCGGTCCTCCATTACATGTTACTGCAACTTCAACCTGCCCAAGGGTAGATCACAAGGTTTCGCGTCTACCTCATCTGACTATGCGCCCTATTAAGACTCGCTTTCGCTTCGGCTGCGTGGCTGAACCACTTAACCTTGCCAGACAAGAGTAACTCGTAGGCTCATTATGCAAAAGGCACGCCGTCACTGGACCTGCCAGCTCCGACCGCTTGTAAGCACACGGTTTCAGGTTCTTTTCACTCCTCTGTTCGAGGTTCTTTTCACCTTTCCCTCACGGTACTAGTTCACTATCGGTCTCTCAGGAGTATTTAGCCTTATCAGATGGTGCTGACAGATTCCCACAGGGCGTCTCCGACCCCGCGGTACTCAGGGTACTGCTAGGCTAGCATTCTATACGTGTACAGGGCTATCACCGTGTATCGCTGGGCTTCCCATCCCATTCCACTTCTGTTTGCTAATGCCATATCGCAGCCCTACAACCCCAAAAATGCCGTAACATTATTGGTTTGGGCTCTTTCCCGTTCGCTCGCCACTACTTGGGAAATCATTATTATTTTCTTCTCCTACGCCTACTTAGATGTTTCAGTTCAGCGCGTTCGCGTATTTTACAACATACCTTCAGTATGCTAGGTTGCCCCATTCGGAAATCTTCGGATCAAACTCACATTTGCTAATCCCCGAAGCTTATCGCAGCTTATCACGTCCTTCATCGCCTCTGAGAGCCTAGGCATCCCCCGTGTGCCCTTATTTACTTTCTTCACCTCATAGCCCTTTTGCTACTATGGGTTGCTTTTTGATATATAACCGTGATGCTACGCATTAATCCGTTCGGCCTTGACCGAGGGTCTTCATAATACATCGAGCACATCACAGTATTGTCTCTACTGTTGTCTTCTCTTGTAATTTTTTTTCTTTCAATATGTCAAAGAACTCTTCTTTTAGATCGGAGATATCAGATCTGAGATATCAGAAACTATAAAGTGTCTAATGTCTCTTATCCTGTGTCCCACGTCTAAGGATGTGGAGAATATCGGAGTCGAACCGATGACCCCCTGCGTGCAAGGCAGGTGCTCTAGCCAGCTGAGCTAATTCCCCGTGGTGTAGATTATAGATTCCGGAACAGAGAAAGCAGACTTTACGTCTCAGATCTCATATCTGTCATCTCAAATCTAGATGGTAGTCCCGAGCAGATTTGAACTGCTGACCCCTACATTATCAGTGTAGTGCTCTAACCAACTGAGCTACGGGACTAGCTTATCATTCTATCTCTCTGGACCATCCATTTTCAGGGATGGGCACATTTCTTCAAATGTTTCTGTTTCTTATATAAATCATGTGTATCCGTAACGAGCTTCAATTCCGAATGCTCTAGAAAGGAGGTATTCCAGCCGCACCTTCCGGTACGGCTACCTTGTTACGACTTAGCCCCAATTATCGGTTTTACCCTAACACGCTCCTTGCGGTTACATGCTTTAGGTACCCCCAACTTTCATGGCTTGACGGGCGGTGTGTACAAGGCCCGGGAACGTATTCACCGCGTCATTGCTGATACGCGATTACTAGCGAATCCAACTTCATGAGGTCGAGTTGCAGACCTCAATCCGAACTGTGAACGGCTTTTAGAGATTAGCATCATATTGCTATGTAGCTGCCCGCTGTACCGTCCATTGTAGCACGTGTGTAGCCCCGGACGTAAGGGCCATGATGACTTGACGTCGTCCCCACCTTCCTCACAGCTTACGCTGGCAGTCTGTTTAGAGTCCCCATCATTACATGCTGGCAACTAAACATAGGGGTTGCGCTCGTTGCGGGACTTAACCCAACACCTCACGGCACGAGCTGACGACAGCCATGCAGCACCTAGTTTCGTGTCCCGAAGGACTGATCCGTCTCTGGATCATTCACTAACTTTCAAGCCCGGGTAAGGTTCCTCGCGTATCATCGAATTAAACCACATGCTCCTCCGCTTGTGCGGGCCCCCGTCAATTCCTTTGAGTTTCAATCTTGCGACCGTACTCCCCAGGTGGATAACTTAACGCTTTCGCTTGGACGCTTACTGTGTATCGCAAACATCGAGTTATCATCGTTTAGGGCGTGGACTACCAGGGTATCTAATCCTGTTTGATCCCCACGCTTTCGTGCATCAGCGTCAATACTAACTTAGTGAGCTGCCTTCGCAATCGGAGTTCTAAGACATATCTATGCATTTCACCGCTACTTGTCTTATTCCGCCCACTTCAAATAGATTCAAGTCCTACAGTATCAAAGGCACTGCGACAGTTAAGCTGCCGTCTTTCACCACTGACTTATAGGACCGCCTACGCACCCTTTAAACCCAATAAATCCGGATAACGCTTGGATCCTCCGTATTACCGCGGCTGCTGGCACGGAGTTAGCCGATCCTTATTCTTCAGGTACATTCAGCTTTCTACACGTAGAAAGGTTTATTCCCTGACAAAAGCAGTTTACAACCCATAGGGCAGTCATCCTGCACGCGGCATGGCTGGTTCAGAGTTGCCTCCATTGACCAATATTCCTTACTGCTGCCTCCCGTAGGAGTCTGGTCCGTGTCTCAGTACCAGTGTGGGGGATTCTCCTCTCAGAGCCCCTAGACATCGTAGCCTTGGTGAGCCGTTACCTCTCCAACTAGCTAATGTCACGCGAGCCCATCCATATCCTATAAATATTTGATCAAAAACCGATGCCGGTAAATGATGTTATGCGGTGTTAATCTCTCTTTCGAGAGGCTATCCCCCTGATATGGGTAGGTTGCTCACGCGTTACGCACCCGTGCGCCACTCTCATCAGTTCGTAGCAAGCTACTCCCTGAATCCCGTCCGACTTGCATGTATTAGGCCTGCCGCTAGCGTTCATCCTGAGCCAGGATCAAACTCTCCATTGTAAAATGAAGTGTAAGATCAAGACTATTTATAATAAATAGAATTGTCTTGTATTTTAATTTCTAATTCTAAAATTGAACAGGTTGATTTTTTTAACTTTCGTCGTTTCTCAACACTACTCGTTACGTTACATGATTATATTTTTAAAGAACTTCTGTCGCTTCCGCATCTCGCTTCGGCTTTTATGATGTCGGCATTGCGCCGTTATCGATCTTGTTTCTGTTTCCCTTCGTTTCCGTTGGGACTGCAAAGGTAGAAATCTTTTTGGTTTCTCCAAAATAAATGTGAAAATTTATTTTTTTGTCTTCCTCCTGTTTCTGCGTTCAATCTTCATTAAACCCTTCTTTTTTCAGTGCCCATCCTTTCGGATCAGCCGTTCCTCCCTTGCGGAGTGGTGCAAAGATAGGGACTTTTTATAATCACTTCCTAATCTTTTTTCGCTTATTTCTCCATAATAAGGTTAACTAACTGTAACATTGGATGATTCATTTGTAGGCGTAGCTACATTGAAGACTTCAAAATCATAATAATTACGAATCTGAAGTCTTCAATGTACTTAAGCAGTATAAAAGATTCTAGCCTAATATCTATCTTTTTATTCCTATAAGGATGATACTTTACAGCAATTACTCATTCCGATTCTTAAAAGAATCGGATTTTCTTAATAAATACACATCATAAACTTGCATTTAGAAAATAAATTCCTGCAAAAAATCAAAATACTTTTTTTGAAAAGAAGTGATAAGGATACATTTTCTTCCCATATCCCACAGCATATATCCATATTATACGGGTATTATATCATGTCAATGCTTTCTTAATGCATCAACAAGTCTAAAATACCTGGTTAAAAATACAATTCGCCCACCCATCATCAGCGCATTTTTGTACCTATTGCATATAGATTATTGTCAACTCATCAAAAAATAACAACAATTCCTTATCTATTTTTATGTAGATTTCAATTATTTTCTTGTTATTCACTATACAAAATTCTAGGATTATGTTATAATAGCAACAAAAAATGAGTTCAATACACTTTATCTCAATATCTAATAGGCAGCATCGAACAGCTTTTTAGATTAAAAAATAATTCATTTATACTTAGAAAAGTGAATTACATCCTAATTATAATAAATAATATGATGAATTTACAAGCACATGTCTCTATGCGAATGATTAAAGGAGCTGGTAAAATCGTGGTTACAATTTAAATTAGAAAACTTAAATCCTTCTTTCAATAGGCAGTTAATTACTTATTTATAAACAGAGTAGTCTTCTATGATTCTGAAACTAATTCAGTTTGTCAAGCAAGGGTGGTACTGTATCTTTTCACCAAATCCTCTAAGCAACTATCCGAAAAAAGAAAATAGTTCAATAACAAGAAGTTTTTTGGCGGGAAAAGTGCTCTTTACTAAGTAAAGAAGAATAAGCAGAAGCTGCCATTATGTTTGTCCGATAGGAAGAAGATGTAGAAGCTGAATAGGTTAAATGATGAGCATGACGGGTCTGCAGAAGTTACCGAAAGAACAGGAATAGCTATGCTCTCAGCATAAAAAAGGTATAAACACAAAAAAGCCTCTGCTGTATAGCAAAGGCTTCTGTATAAAAAAAGGCACCGACCTACTCTCCCACCTGTTACGGCAATACCATCGGCTCTGGCGGGCTTGACTTCTCTGTTCGGAATGGGAAGAGGTAGACACCGCCGATATAGGCACCTAAAATGTTTTTATTAGATCAGCAGTAATTAGATAGTAGTAGTTAGACTTCTCTAAATACTATGTACTAAATACTAAATACTCCTGTAATCTATAGACAATTGAAAGAAAAACTAAAAGAGGAAGACAACAGTGTCTGCGTTGCTTGAGAAAGCTTCGGGTGATTAGTATTGCTCAGCTATGGTATTTCTACCTTTACACCTGCAACCTATCAACGTAGTAGTCTACTACGGCCCTATAAGGAAGTCTCATCTCGTGGCTAGTTTCGCACTTAGATGCTTTCAGCGCTTATCTATTCCCGACGTAGCTACCCAGCCGTACACCTGGCGGCATAACTGGTTTACCAGCGGTCAGTCCATCCCGGTCCTCTCGTACTAAGGACAGATCCACTCAAACTTCCAACGCCCACAACAGATAGGGACCGAACTGTCTCGCGACGTTCTGAACCCAGCTCGCGTGCCACTTTAATGGGCGAACAGCCCAACCCTTGGGACCTTCTCCAGCCCCAGGATGTGACGAGCCGACATCGAGGTGCCAAACCTCCCCGTCGATATGAGCTCTTGGGGGAGATCAGCCTGTTATCCCCAGCGTACCTTTTATCCTTTGAGCGATGGCCCTTCCATACAGAACCACCGGATCACTATGTCCGTCTTTCGACCCTGTTCGACTTGTTGGTCTCACAGTCAAGCAAGCTTATGCCATTGCACTCCTCGTACGGTTACCAAGCGTACTGAGCTTACCTTTGAAAGCCTCCGTTACCTTTTTGGAGGCGACCACCCCAGTCAAACTACCCACCAAACAATGTCCTCGGCATAACCGAGTTAGAAACCGAATACAGAAAGGGCGGTATTTCAAGGTTGATTCCATGACTCCTGGCGAAGCCACTTCAACATCTCCCGCCTATCCTACACATCCTGTACCCAATTTCAATGTTAAGCTATAGTGAAGGTGCATGGGGTCTTTCCGTCCCGTTGCGGGTAATCGGCGTCTTCACCGATACCACAATTTCACCGAGCTCATGGCTGAGACAGCGCCCAGATCGTTACACCATTCGTGCAGGTCGGAACTTACCCGACAAGGAATTTCGCTACCTTAGGACCGTTATAGTTACGGCCGCCGTTTACTGGGGCTTCGATTCAATGCTTCTCTTGCGATGACATCCCCTCTTAACCTTCCAGCACCGGGCAGGTGTCAGGCCTTATACTTCATCTTTCGATTTTGCAAAGCCATATGTTTTTGTTAAACAGTCGCCTGGGCCTTTTCACTGCGGCTTCTCCATCGCTGGAGGAAGCGCCCCTTCTCCCGAAGTTACAGGGCCATTTTGCCGAGTTCCTTAGCCATGATTCACTCGAGCACCTTAGGATTCTCTCCTCGACTACCTGTGTCGGTTTACGGTACGGGTTTTTATAACCTGAAGCTTAGCGGGTTTTCTTGGAAGTCTGTTTACCTGCTCTATCAGCGCCGCCGAAGCTTTGCTGTACTATTGGGTTTCAGCAGGGTCGGCGGATTTGCCTACCGTCCCTATACCTACGCCTTTTAACGAACTATTCCGTCAGTTCGCGGCAGTGTCACTACTCCGTCACCACATCGCAGTTATAAAAAGTACTGGAATATTAACCAGTTGTCCATCGGCTTACTCCCTTCGGATGCGCCTTAGGCCCCGACTAACCCTGATCCGATTAGCGTTGATCAGGAAACCTTAGTCTTTCGGTGGGCGGGTTTCTCACCCGCCTTATCGTTACTTATGCCTACATTTGCTTTTCTATCAACTCCACGGCCCATTACCAGACCGCTTCTCCGTAAATAGAATGCTCCCCTACCAGACATACATATAATGCATGAATCCATAGCTTCGGTAATACACTTGATGCCCGTTTATTATCCACGCCCGACCGCTCGACTAGTGAGCTGTTACGCACTCTTTAAATGAATGGCTGCTTCCAAGCCAACATCCTAGCTGTCTGTGCAGTCGGACCTCGTTAGTTCAACTTAGCGTATATTTAGGGACCTTAGCTGATGGTCTGGGTTCTTTCCCTCTCGGCCTTGGACCTTAGCACCCAAAGCCTCACTGCCGGCCATATCTTATAGCATTCGGAGTTCGTCTGGATTTGGTAGGATTTGACTCCCCCGCACCCAATCGGTAGCTCTACCTCTATAAGACTCCATGCCGACGCTGTTCCTAAAAACATTTCGGGGAGTACGAGCTATTTCCCAGTTTGATTAGCCTTTCACCCCTACCCTCAGGTCATCCGGAAACTTTTCAACGTTTATCGGTTCGGTCCTCCATTACATGTTACTGCAACTTCAACCTGCCCAAGGGTAGATCACAAGGTTTCGCGTCTACCTCATCTGACTATGCGCCCTATTAAGACTCGCTTTCGCTTCGGCTGCGTGGCTGAACCACTTAACCTTGCCAGACAAGAGTAACTCGTAGGCTCATTATGCAAAAGGCACGCCGTCACTGGACCTGCCAGCTCCGACCGCTTGTAAGCACACGGTTTCAGGTTCTTTTCACTCCTCTGTTCGAGGTTCTTTTCACCTTTCCCTCACGGTACTAGTTCACTATCGGTCTCTCAGGAGTATTTAGCCTTATCAGATGGTGCTGACAGATTCCCACAGGGCGTCTCCGACCCCGCGGTACTCAGGGTACTGCTAGGCTAGCATTCTATACGTGTACAGGGCTATCACCGTGTATCGCTGGGCTTCCCATCCCATTCCACTTCTGTTTGCTAATGCCATATCGCAGCCCTACAACCCCAAAAATGCCGTAACATTATTGGTTTGGGCTCTTTCCCGTTCGCTCGCCACTACTTGGGAAATCATTATTATTTTCTTCTCCTACGCCTACTTAGATGTTTCAGTTCAGCGCGTTCGCGTATTTTACAACATACCTTCAGTATGCTAGGTTGCCCCATTCGGAAATCTTCGGATCAAACTCACATTTGCTAATCCCCGAAGCTTATCGCAGCTTATCACGTCCTTCATCGCCTCTGAGAGCCTAGGCATCCCCCGTGTGCCCTTATTTACTTTCTTCACCTCATAGCCCTTTTGCTACTATGGGTTGCTTTTTGATATATAACCGTGATGCTACGCATTAATCCGTTCGGCCTTGACCGAGGGTCTTCATAATACATCGAGCACATCACAGTATTGTCTCTACTGTTGTCTTCTCTTGTAATTTTTTTTCTTTCAATATGTCAAAGAACTCTTCTTTTAGATCGGAGATATCAGATCTGAGATATCAGAAACTATAAAGTGTCTAATGTCTCTTATCTTGTGTCCCACGTCTAAGGATGTGGAGAATATCGGAGTCGAACCGATGACCCCCTGCGTGCAAGGCAGGTGCTCTAGCCAGCTGAGCTAATTCCCCGTGGTATTTATGGTAGTCCCGAGCAGATTTGAACTGCTGACCCCTACATTATCAGTGTAGTGCTCTAACCAACTGAGCTACGGGACTAGCTTATCATTCTATCTCTCTGGACCATCCATTTTCAGGGATGGGCACATTTCTTCAAATGTTTCTGTTTCTTATATAAATCATGTGTATCCGTAACGAGCTTCAATTCCGAATGCTCTAGAAAGGAGGTATTCCAGCCGCACCTTCCGGTACGGCTACCTTGTTACGACTTAGCCCCAATTATCGGTTTTACCCTAACACGCTCCTTGCGGTTACATGCTTTAGGTACCCCCAACTTTCATGGCTTGACGGGCGGTGTGTACAAGGCCCGGGAACGTATTCACCGCGTCATTGCTGATACGCGATTACTAGCGAATCCAACTTCATGAGGTCGAGTTGCAGACCTCAATCCGAACTGTGAACGGCTTTTAGAGATTAGCATCATATTGCTATGTAGCTGCCCGCTGTACCGTCCATTGTAGCACGTGTGTAGCCCCGGACGTAAGGGCCATGATGACTTGACGTCGTCCCCACCTTCCTCACAGCTTACGCTGGCAGTCTGTTTAGAGTCCCCATCATTACATGCTGGCAACTAAACATAGGGGTTGCGCTCGTTGCGGGACTTAACCCAACACCTCACGGCACGAGCTGACGACAGCCATGCAGCACCTAGTTTCGTGTCCCGAAGGACTGATCCGTCTCTGGATCATTCACTAACTTTCAAGCCCGGGTAAGGTTCCTCGCGTATCATCGAATTAAACCACATGCTCCTCCGCTTGTGCGGGCCCCCGTCAATTCCTTTGAGTTTCAATCTTGCGACCGTACTCCCCAGGTGGATAACTTAACGCTTTCGCTTGGACGCTTACTGTGTATCGCAAACATCGAGTTATCATCGTTTAGGGCGTGGACTACCAGGGTATCTAATCCTGTTTGATCCCCACGCTTTCGTGCATCAGCGTCAATACTAACTTAGTGAGCTGCCTTCGCAATCGGAGTTCTAAGACATATCTATGCATTTCACCGCTACTTGTCTTATTCCGCCCACTTCAAATAGATTCAAGTCCTACAGTATCAAAGGCACTGCGACAGTTAAGCTGCCGTCTTTCACCACTGACTTATAGGACCGCCTACGCACCCTTTAAACCCAATAAATCCGGATAACGCTTGGATCCTCCGTATTACCGCGGCTGCTGGCACGGAGTTAGCCGATCCTTATTCTTCAGGTACATTCAGCTTTCTACACGTAGAAAGGTTTATTCCCTGACAAAAGCAGTTTACAACCCATAGGGCAGTCATCCTGCACGCGGCATGGCTGGTTCAGAGTTGCCTCCATTGACCAATATTCCTTACTGCTGCCTCCCGTAGGAGTCTGGTCCGTGTCTCAGTACCAGTGTGGGGGATTCTCCTCTCAGAGCCCCTAGACATCGTAGCCTTGGTGAGCCGTTACCTCTCCAACTAGCTAATGTCACGCGAGCCCATCCATATCCTATAAATATTTGATCAAAAACCGATGCCGGTAAATGATGTTATGCGGTGTTAATCTCTCTTTCGAGAGGCTATCCCCCTGATATGGGTAGGTTGCTCACGCGTTACGCACCCGTGCGCCACTCTCATCAGTTCGTAGCAAGCTACTCCCTGAATCCCGTCCGACTTGCATGTATTAGGCCTGCCGCTAGCGTTCATCCTGAGCCAGGATCAAACTCTCCATTGTAAAATGAAGTGTAAGATCAAGACTATTTATAATAAATAGAATTGTCTTGTATTTTAATTTCTAATTCTAAAATTGAACAGGTTGATTTTTTTAACTTTCGTTGTTTCTCAACACTACTCGTTACGTTACATGATTATATTTTTAAAGAACTTCTGTCGCTTCCGCATCTCGCTTCGGCTTTTATGATGTCGGCATTGCGCCGGTATCGATCTTGTTTCTGTTTCCCTTCGTTTCCGTTGGGACTGCAAAGGTAGAAATCTTTTTGGTTTCTCCAAAATAAATGTGAAAATTTATTTTTTTTGTTTTCCTGCTGTTTCTGCGTTTAACCTGAATTAAACCCTTCTTTTTTCAGTGCCTATCCTTTCGGATCAGACGTTCCTCCCTTGCGGAGTGGTGCAAAGATAGCGACTTTTTATAATCACTTCCTAATCTTTTCCGGAAATAGTTTACCGTGAACCGGTAAACAGCTTATAACCTGACCGATAAATTTACCCATGACCTATTACAGGGGCTGAGAAACGGACAATCCTGGCTTTGAACTATAAAAAGGGGTAGCGGGCGGATTGTTCGTCCTGGGCCGTCTTTTATGGATGCAGTATGCTTTTAGGGAATGGTTCCGCAGAAATTATATCTTTTTCAGTACAGCGGCATCATCGACACTATTACTATTACTATTACTATTACTATTACTATTACTATTACTATTACTATTACTATAGCTGATAATGTGATTCATTCCTGTTCATGCTTTTCGCAGGGCCGACATCTTTACTTTATACCATATAGTATATACTACAAAAGGGATCCTGAGAAGTGCTGCTGTTTTGCAATAGCCAGCTATCCCCCGTACAGATACTCAGGAATAAGGCATATTATAACCTGATCCGGATCTGAGAGGGAACTGATTATTACATAAGCAGGGATTTATAGAGAGATTACTTGGATTTTATAGGGGGTTTATAGGGATTCACCCCTACTACCCCCCTATAAACCCCCTCTTATCCCCCTGTTATACCTCTATTATATCTAAACATGATTCCTAGCTGGTTATAATATGGTATGATCCTGATAACAACTTTAGTTTTCTAGCAATATGGCCCGCATCACATCTTTTTCTAAATCAAAAACTGTTTATGGACATCGAACAAAAAATCACTCTTACTATTGGCTATATGAATAGGATGATTATCCAAGATTTCTACCAAAACTTCTACTAAGAGGAATTTTCATTAGACCATCACTATACATTCATTTAAACATAGGTTGAAGGTATCGTAATACTAATTGATCTTAACTCTGCTCTCCTCAAAAAAGTAAGAACAATATTATACTCATATTTCCATAATACCGGGATAATGTAAAAAACATCATTTATTCACATGTCCTTATTCATAAGGAAACATAGAGCTCCTTACTTTGAAAAAATGATTCATGATGATAAGAGTTGCTTTTTTTGCGGAGATAATGATTCCTGACTTTGACGGAGCTTCACGAACAATTTTTCAACTTGTCGACCGCATCGATAAAAAACGGTTTGAATTTTTGTTCATATATGGAACAGGGCCAGATCAAGTACAAGATTTCGAGTCCTTGAAAATTCCATCTTTAAGCATTCCGATACAACAGAACTATAGTATGGCGATTCCAGCGCTAGCAGATCAACGCTTAAAAAAGAAACTCCAGGATTTTAATCCCGATATTATTCATATTGCTACACCTTCTCTTTTAGGTTTCTACGGGCAGCGATATGCATTAAAAAATCAAATACCGGTCATCAGCATCTACCATACACACTTTGTCAGCTATATTGACTACTATCTCAAGCATTTTACTTTTTTGGTTGGCCCTACAAAGAAAAGAATTATCCAGACACAGAATAAATTCTATAATAACTGTGATAAAATCTATATTCCAACAAATAGCATCGTTTGCGAACTTACAAAAATGGGCATTAACCCAAGCTTGATGCAGATCTGGAAACGTGGAATTGACAACAGTCTATTTTCTCCAGACAAAAAAGATCACAATTGGCTACAAGAAATAACAGGAAACAGGCATCCGACGATATTATTTGCCAGTAGGCTGGTTTGGGAGAAGAATTTAAAAACCCTGATCGCGATCTACAGCTTATTAAAGCAACAGAACATTCTTTTCAATTTTATAGTCGCTGGAGACGGTTCTGCAATGGACTCTTGTCGACAGCAGATGCCTGAAGCTATCTTTCTAGGCAAATTGAATCATCATGACCTTGCCAAGTTGTATGCTTCTTCAACCTTATTTGTCTTTCCTTCACATTCCGAGACTTATGGTAATGTCGTTATTGAAGCCATGGCATCAGCGTTACCTTGCATTATTGCAGATGGCGGAGGTTCTGCAGATTTAATAACCGAAAGTGTAACAGGTTTTAAATGTAAACCGCAGGATGCGGCAGCTTTTGTTAATCGCATTATATACTTACTACAGGATAATAGATTAAGAAAGGAGATTGGACATGCGGGATTACAATTCAGCAAATCAATAGACTGGAGTTCTTTAGCTAACACCTATTTTGAAGACTTAGAACAAATGAACAGAACCGCTAATGATTCAATCATTAAATTTCAGGTTGGTTAATGCGTAAAAAAATTTTCAAAATTACAATTAGTCTTGTCGTACTCTCTTCATTGCTTGTCTTTATCAGTCACATTGATCTTAAGGCAGTATTAAAAGAAGTTACTAACATAGGGTGGAATCTCCTCTGGATTATAGTCATTACGGGTTTAGCCTATGTATTGGCTACAGCGGGATGGCAAAATTGCTTCATCGAAAAACCGAAACGGACTTCCTTATGGCAGCTATTCTGCATCCGACATATCGGGGAAACAATAGGACTATTCAATCCCACTAGCATAATTGGGGGCGATTATATAAAAACAGTCTTGCTGAAACCGACGGGTACATCTGAACAAGAAATTTTAAATTCAGTTTTCATATCGCGTTTTTTGACCATTATCACGCAATTTTCATTATTTGGAATTTCTGGTTTTTGGTTTTTAATGAGCTCTTTTAATCAAAATATTCCTAAACAGCTGATAGCGGTACTGTGGATATTAGTGATTACATTTTTTTGTATTCCACTGATTATTTTTATTATTCTCAAGAAATCCAAAGAACTACAAGTGGCTTCTACGCTATCCTGGAAAACACTCCGAAAACTAAGTATACGTATTCAGACGATCCTAAATGCGGTACTAACTTTTCATCAAAATCAGCCGTGCAAATGTTATCGTGCATATTTTTATTTTTTCTTACACTGGACTGTTGGTGCTTTGGAGCTTTTCCTCATCCTATACTTTTCAGGTATTACGATTCCGATTATCCTGAGTCAATTTATGGACATGGGTATAATTATAATCAAAAGCTTTGGCGCTTTTATTCCTGCTCAAATTGGGGTGGAGGAATTCGGGAATAAAATTTTACTGACCAGTGCTGGTATCTATACGGTTCAAATCTGGTTGATCATCGCTTTAATAAGACGTTCTAGACAAGTTTTTTGGATTGCATTTGGTTTTTTAGCTTATTTCGGAATTAAAAAAGGGGGGATACTATCCTAATATGGAAATTCTTTGTGTAAGTCATAAATTTCCGCCCACTATCGGAGGGATGGAAAAACAAAGCTTTGAGCTTATTAACGGATTGGCTCCCTATACAACTGTACATAAAATAGTTTATCAGGGGGATGAATCTATTATCAAATTTTTTTACCTTTTAAATAAGCGGATTCTAGCGTTGCTCTTATTACATCCTAATATAAAGGTTATTCATTTTAATGATGGTCTGATTGCGGCTGTGTCTTTAAGACATAAGGGTTATGAACAGTTAAAACGGGTGGTTACTGTTCACGGCCTTGATGTGGTTTTTCCTTTAGCCTATTTTCAACGTAAAATTATTCCTCAATTCAACAAATTTGACAAAATAATAGCTGTAAGTACTGCTACAAGAGAGGCTTCCATCGATCGTGGTATTCATCCCGATAAGATTGAAGTGATTCAAAATGGTGTAGACCATAGTCTTGTCTTGGATAACACTCTGGCTATTGAACCTGTCTTAACGAAATATGGAATTGCTACAAAGGCCGAGCATCTCATCATCGCCCTAGGCAGACCTGTGAAACGAAAAGGCATTTCCTGGTTTATTAAACATGTGCTACCTCAACTTCCATCAGATTATAAGCTGATCTTAATAGGTCCTTTTTCTCCAACCTCAACAAGGAAAGAGAAATTGCTTTATGCTCTCCCATCTTCTCTACGGCATCTAACGATGTTGTTCTTAGGATTTCCATCCGATCAAAAATCTATACGTCATTATTTACGGGATCCTAATTTCAAAGATCGGTTACAGCATATCGGAAAAATTCCTACGACTGATTTGCAATGCTTGTTACGCCACGCGGGATTATTCATTATGCCTAACATCAAAGTCGCAGGCGATATGGAGGGTTTTGGTTTGGTTTGCCTGGAAGCTAGTATCTGTGGGGCGACTGTATTTGCTTCGGATATTGAAGGGATCAGTGATGCGATCATCCATCAGAAGAATGGAGTTCTTCTACCTCCTGAGCAGGAGAATTGTTGGATTTCTGAAATTAAAAATACGCTTGAACATCCTTCGCTTCTCAAGAACAGAAGCGAAGAATTTCAAGCATATTCTTTAGGACATTACAGCTGGGATAAAATGGTAAGGGCTTATTTTAATTTGTTTCAAAGCCTAATTGCACATTCTTAATGTTTCTTTTAGCTCCTCTCCCCTTCCTATTGTAGAAGAAAGCTGAGATATATGGTTTCAGATTTCCCTTCATGTTTTTATTTCAAAGTAAACCATCGGTCAATACCTCAAGTCCTCGAGCAAATTAAAAGGCACTAATTCCTGTAATATCGTTACCTGTTATCAACAGGTGAATATCATGGGTACCTTCGTAGGTTATCACAGATTCTAAGTTCATCATGTGACGCATCATCGGAAAATCTCCTACAATTCCCATGGCCCCTAATATCTGTCTTGATTCTCTAGCGATTTCTAATGCCATGTGTACATTATTACGTTTTGCCATTGAAATCTGTGCTGGGGTTGCTTTTCCTTCATTTTTCAGTACGCCTAAGCGCCACGACAATAATTGAGCTTTTGTAATTTCTGTGAGGAATTCTGCTAATTTCTTTTGTTGTAATTGATAGGATGCGATCGGTTTTCCGAACTGTTCTCGTTCTAACGCATATTTGACTGCCGTTTGGTAACAGTCTATTGCAGCTCCGATTGCTCCCCAAGATATGCCGTACCGCGCGGAGTTCAAGCATGAAAAAGGTCCACGGAGCGAATTTACTTCTGGAAGAATATTTTCTGCGGGAATTGCTACGTTTTGAAAGATCAGCTCTCCGGTTTTGGAAGCGCGTAGTGACCATTTGTTTAGTGTTTCAGGAGTGGAGAAGCCATCCATACCTCGTTCTACTATGCATCCTCTTATTTTATCTTGTTCATCCCTTGCCCACACTATTGCTATATCACATATCGGGGCATTGGTAATCCACATCTTTGCTCCATTAAGGATATATTGGCCGTCTTTTTTTAACAAACGGGTTTCCATGGCTGCTGGGTCTGAACCATGGTTCGGTTCTGTTAAACCGAAACTACCGATATATTCTCCTGAGGCCAGCTTGGGAAGGTATTGTTTTTTTTGTTCTTCACTTCCAAATGTAAAAATGGGATACATGACTAATGATGACTGTACGGAAGCTGCTGACCGGATGGCGGAGTCTCCTGCTTCTAGCTCTTGCATAATAATACCATAAGCGATATGATCTAATCCTGCACCACCATATTCTACTGGTATATAAGGCCCCAAAGCTCCAAGAGCTCCTAATTTTAACATCAGATTGGGAATATCCTCATGATGTTGAGCGGCATGGTCTATAACTGGCTTTATTTCCGTAGTGACAAAATCACGAATGGATTGTCGGATGAGCTTATTTTCATCAGACAATAGCGCATCTATATTAAAATAATCACATGTTGAATTCATATCTGTCATAATTTAATATCTAAATATAGCCAATATTTAGAATATAATTCATTATATTTAAAATATAAACGAATAATATAAACCATTATGATAAAACAAGAATTAAAAGAATTGGGCATTCTAGCGACCAATTTAGGTTCTTCTACGGGACAAAATTGGTTTGCAACTGGTGCGGATATTACTTCCAGTTCTCCCGTTGATGGTCAGGTAATTGCTACAGTGACTTGCTCTTCCCATAATGATTATAAAGATATCTGCGCTCAGGCGAAAAAAGCATATGCGATCTGGCGACTTGTTCCTGCTCCGCAAAGAGGTGAAGTGATTCGGTTATTCGGGGATAAATTAAGGTCATTAAAACCTACGCTCGGAAAGCTTGTTTCTTATGAAATGGGAAAATCACTACAGGAAGGCATGGGCGAGGTGCAAGAAATGATTGATATCTGTGATTTTGCAGTTGGTTTATCCCGTCAGCTTTATGGTTCAACCATTCATTCGGAACGTCCCTCCCATCGTATGTACGATCAATATCATCCTTTAGGTGTTGTTGGTGTTATTTCTGCATTCAACTTTCCTGTGGCTGTTTGGGCATGGAATACAGCACTAGCATTGGTATGTGGGGATGTCGTAATCTGGAAACCGAGTGAAAAAACTCCTTTATGTGCCATAGCTTGTCAACAGATTTTGGCGGGTATATTAAAACAGAAAGAATTACCAGAAGGCATCTCTAATTTGATAATTGGAGATAAGACTGCGGGTGAATGGTTAGTAAATGATACTAATATTCCTTTAATATCTGCTACAGGCTCAACTGCAATGGGAAAAACAGTAGCACAACATGTTGCTGCTCGCCTTGGCAGGTCTATTTTAGAACTTGGCGGAAATAATGCGATCATTATTACACCGGATGCGGACTTGAAGATGACGACGATTGGTGCTGTATTTGGCGCTGTAGGTACGGCCGGTCAGCGCTGTACTTCAACGCGTAGATTAATCATTCATGAAAGTGTGTATGAACAAGTCAAAGCATCATTGATAAAAGCATATGCTCAACTACAGATCGGAGATCCTCTACTTCCAGAAAATCATGTAGGTCCACTGATCGATCAAAAGGCAGTCGCACATTATTTAGATGCCCTATCTGAAATTGAGAAACAAGGGGGTAAGCTGATTGTCACCGGTGGTTTACTCACTGGAAAGGGATTTGAAAGCGGTTGTTACGTAAAACCTGCGATTGCTGAAGTGGAAAACCATTATGATATAGTTCAACAGGAGACTTTTGCTCCAATTCTTTATTTAATAAAATATCAAGGTGATGTCATGGAAGCAATCACTATCCAAAATGATGTGAAACAAGGGCTGTCTTCGGCTATTATGACGAATAATCTGCGCGAGGCGGAATTATTCCTCAGTGCACAAGGATCAGATTGTGGAATTGCTAATATCAACATCGGAACATCGGGGGCAGAGATCGGTGGTGCTTTTGGAGGTGAAAAAGAAACTGGTGGTGGACGCGAATCTGGTTCGGATGCCTGGAAAGCCTACATGCGGAGACAAACCAATACCATTAATTACAGCACCGAACTTCCTTTGGCACAAGGAATAACCTTTAACCTTTAAATGACAACGACATGAGTACAGTTCACGAAATATTATCTAAACATTTGCTCGCAGATGGTTTTCCAATTGTGATGGATATAGAAAAATCACATGGCTCTTATCTAGTCGATCAAAATGGAGATGCTTATCTGGATTTATTCAGCATGTTTGCATCTGTTGCTATCGGTTATAACCATCCCTATCTCCTAAAGCATCAAGATTTTTTAGGTAAAATGGCGATTAACAAACCTGCTTTATCGGATATTTACCCCAAAGAATTTGCTGATTTTATGCAAGTCTTCGAACGCGTAGCGCTACCAAAGGAACTGCAGTATTGTTTTTTTATTGCAGGAGGAACTTTAGCCGTGGAAAACACTTTAAAAGCTGCTTTTGACTGGAAGACACGTTTAAATTTTGCTTCAGGAATTGAAAAGGAAGCTTCTCAGGTCATTCATTTCAAAGAGGCATTTCATGGGAGATCTGGTTATACACTTTCGTTGACCAATACGAAGGATCCTAGAAAACACATGTATTTCCCTAAATTTAACTGGCCGCGCATCAGCAATCCAAAACTAACATTCCCGATCACGGAAATTGTTTTAAAGGCAGTTATTGAAAAGGAAAAAACAGCCATTCGAGAAATCAGAAATGCACTTGACAATCATCCGAATGATATCGCCTGTATTATTATAGAACCAATTCAGGCAGAAGGGGGAGACAATCATTTCAGAAAAGAATTTCTACAGGCTCTGCGCGATATCTGTGATGAGCATGATATTTTATTGATTTTTGATGAGGTACAAACTGGAATTGGTTTAACAGGAACGATGTGGGCTTATCAAACGATTGGAGTTGTTCCCGATTTAATCGCATTTGGAAAGAAGACTCAGGTCTGTGGTTTGCTTGCCAACAAAGCAAAGTTTGACCGCGTAGAAAAACATGTTTTTAAAGAATCATCCCGTATCAATTCGACTTTTGGAGGTGATTTTACCGATATGATGCGCTTTAAACTTATTTTAGAAGTGATAGAGCAGGAAAAATTAATTGAACAGATCCCTAAGAAGGGTGAACATTTTATTCAAAAACTGGAAGCTTTAGCAAGTAAGCATGGACAGATAAGCAATATAAGAGGAAAAGGATTGTTTATCGCTTTTGATTTTCCCAATGAGCAGGAAAGAGACAAGTTTATTAAGGACGCTTTTGCAAAGAAACTGATTTTACTGGGTTGTGGAGAAAGGACGATTCGTTTTAGACCGCATCTGAATATTCAGATGAACGAAATCAATGAAGCATTTACGATCATGGAAGGGATCTTATAGCATCTTATTTGTATAGATTCCCTATTTCAAATGAATCTCGTTACATTTGCCTTTATTATCAAGATAAAATATGGATGCAAGTAAATTAGCGTTGGTTCAATTGGTGACTATTATCCATTTTGTATTAATGGCCATCGCATTATTCAGATTATTTAGGCTCAAAGATGTAACCGGGGGCTTTGTTATACTATCAATATTGGGCATGTGCGTTCCTATATTAGGTCCCTTTGGGCTTATCTTGATTGTAAACAAGAAGAAAAAAGAGATCGATCTAGCAGATATTAAGAAAAGAAGCTCTCCTGTACAAAAAAAGAAAAAAGCCCGTAAATAATATTTAAGGGCTTTTTTTTTTATCCAAGTGGTAGCTCAATTGCTTCACGTGGAACGAAATTTCCGCTATCATCCGTTATGAAACTCATCGGACTATCCGGATCCTTAATAATCTCAAATAAAATGAAACCCCAAGGTTTCCAGAAATTTTCCAATACCTGACCGTAAACCTTTACCTGCCAGTGGTCAAAAATGGGCTTCATGGACATATCTGCCAAAGGCATCGGTTCGACATATATCATTTTGGGGGTATTGAGATAGGTATATTCTGGAAGACGGTTGAAGAGGTATACAGAATAAAAATAACGTGCTGCTATTTCTTCAAATTGAACTGGGTGCAGTGTTTTTCCTTCTACCATTTTTAAAACATCTTCATGGTAGATATTATTCGTTGCATTATCTTGTAAACAGGCAACAATTCCAAAGTCATTCATTCTCAAAGAAAAAATCAGGGTATTGATTTCATCGCGATAATTAAACGTTTCCGCAGGGTTATCTACTTTACTGATAAAAATTGAAAATGGATTGGTTCCTTCAAATTCCATTGGTTGCAGTAAGGACTGCAACATCGCATGCAAGTTTTTGAACTTCTGAACGAGCACCTGAGAGAAATTCATCTCTTCGCCTGTTAGGGTCTGTTGGCGAATACCGGTCTGAATTTCATTAAATACAACACCATACAGTATTTTAGACATCCACTGAAATAGTGTGATCTGCGGTAATTCGCTTACAGCATCAAAACCTAGTGCAAATGCACGTTCTACCTCAGATTCCATTTTTTCAATTACCAATGCGGCCTCTACGGAACAAGGAAGTTTTAGACTTTTATAAGTGACGAGAGACTCGTCTAACATCTTAAAAGGTTTTTCTTCTAAATCAAAGGCACGCATCATCCATACTGGAAAAACCTGAATTTGTTCGTCCACAGATGAAAGCTCCTTCCCTGTCAGGAAGCAGGTTTGGTTATCAAACTTAAATGTTTTAAATGGATTGTATAGTGATGTTGACATATAGAGCACAAAGGTACACGTTTTATAAAAAGTAAAGTCATCACAAAATAAAAATTCAGATCCTTTAATATAAATTAAAATAATTATCTTTCTTACATAAACCATCGTATCGATATTCAGGATACATATGTCCCAATTAAAATTGATAGACAATTAATTATCTAAATTACAAAATGAAACTAGCCCAGTTAGTACCAGCAGTACTTTTATATTTTATTTGCAATGTGGCTCTCTGTCAAGAAATTTACAAAAATAAAGAATTTGGTTTCGAGGCAGAAATCCCTAAAGATTGGTCCGTTTACAAAGAAACTCCTCCTCCCAGTTCGAATTACATGATTATAGCTTGGGGAATGCCAAAATTATATTCTGAAATGGAGAAAGAAGAAATTGAAAATTCAGTTTCCATAACTGCGATCAAATCCAGTAGCATTAAAGATGCGGCCGAGCTCGCCGAAAAAGAATATAAAAGAGTAAGCGCTTTTGCCATGAAAGTTGATAGAACAAAAATCAATTCAACGGAATACGTATGTTTCATAACAAGTTCTATTATAAAATTTAGATCCTACGTTTCTAAGCAATATTTTTTCTATAAAAATGGGACTGGATATATTGTAAATTTCACCGCCACCCCAGGAACTTATACCCAGAATGAACCAAAATTTGATGCGTTTTTTAAAACGGTCAAATTTGACTAATTAATATTGTTTGTTTTAATCTCATGTACATAAAAAAGGGTATCTCTTGTGGAAATACCCTTTTTTATTGAGATAAGCGATTTACGCTACTCCTACTTTAAAATTTTCAAATGTCAAGACAGCATCTACTGTATTTCCCTCTTTTGTCTTCACACCTTTTAAAGTTGATGTCTTTCCTTTTTCAAGCAGGTTTTTCATCTCTTTTTCTTCCAGCATAATGCCATTCAAGGTGCGCCATATTTTGAAATCACACCCTCTTGCATAATGGTCACATTGTGCGACTTTGTCAAATAACTGAATTTGCCCTGCTGCACATTTTGGACATTTTATCTTTCCTTTCTGCAACGGTTTGATTTCTTCATGGGCAATAGAAATTCTTAATTGCAACAGTTCTTTTGTAATGCGTTCGGTGTAGTCTTTGATATGCTTCATAAAGACCTCATACGAAACTTTATTGGCCCGCATTTCTTCCAGTTTCTGTTCCCATTTACCCGTTAGCGTTACTTTGGCTATGGAGCGGTCTTTGACCAGGTTATAGACGGTCAACCCTTTATCTGTGGGAATGAGTTTCTTTTTATCGCGCTTAATATAATCTCTTTGAAACAGCGTTTCAATAGTTGCTGCCCGCGTAGCTGGAGTTCCCAATCCACAGTCTTTCATAGCCTGGCGCATTTCATCGTCATCGATTTCTTTTCCCGAAGTTTCCATTGCTTTTAACAATGATGCTTCAGTGTGTATCGGCTTTGCCTTGGTAAATCTTTCGGATAGTTCTAACGATAAGATTTCCAATAACTCTTCTGCTGTCAATTTAGGTAATTGGGCATTTTCATTATCATGATCTTCGGTATTTTTATCTTCATCAGGTAGTTCAACTTGATCTGCTGATAGGCGCCACCCATACTGCTTGATAACTGTTCCTTTTGCAATTAATTCGACACCTCCTGCATTGATCACAACCGTGGTAATATCTTTTAAACAGACATCGGAAAAACTTTCTACCATACGTTTAGCAATCATATTGTAGATATTGCGCTGCTCCTGAAGCAAAGCTCCCGGCTTTTCATCTGTCACTAACAGTGCGTGGTGATCGGTTACCTTCTTCTCGTCTACAGATCTTTTATTGAGTTTTGCTCCGATTAGATTACGTGAAATCGTCGCTATACCTTCTTCTGCTGTATCGGCTAAATGTTGAAATAATGCTTCAATCTGTTCGAATACATCTTCTCCAATATAACGAGAACCTGTACGGGGATAGGTGATGACTTTTTTCTCATAAAGTGTCTGTGCTATATTTAAGGTCTGATCGGCAGAATATCCGTATTTCTTATTGGCATCCTGCTGTAGGGAAGTCAAATCAAATAATAATGGCGGTTGTTCTTTCGTTTCTTTTGCTTCAACTTTAGTTACTGTGGCCTCCGAGCCAATGGTAATCTTAGCAATAGCTTCTTCTGCAACATCCTTTTTATCTATTTTTTCGGAAGTAGCTTTGAATTTGATATTCTCTTTTTCAAAACCGGCCTGAATTTTATAGAAAGTCTGGGGTTTGAAATCTTTGTTTTCTAAATATCGAGAACAAATCATGGCCAATGTAGGAGTCTGTACTCGACCAAGTGATAATAAACCTCTATTACCAGCGGCCAAGGTGATAGCCTGTGTTGCATTGATTCCAATAAGCCAATCGGATTCAGAACGGGAACGCGCTGACATATATAAACTGTCGTATTCTGTTCCTTCTTTGAGATTTGCAAATCCTTCTTTAATTGCTTTGTCCGTTTGCGAGGATATCCACAAGCGTTTAAAAGGAACTTTTGCTCCCAGGTAGTAGTAAATGTTTCGAAAGATCAATTCTCCTTCTCGCCCAGCATCGGTTGCGACGATTACTTCTTCTGCTTTATCTAACAAATACTTAATCGTATTCAATTGCTTTAGTGCACCAGCATCATCAATTTGCTTGCCATCACGCTTTAACTTTTTTGATTCCAGTTTAAATTCTGTGGGAATAATGGGCAAATTTGCGATTGACCAATTATGAAATCCGTACGCTTGTGGTGTACACAGTTGAACCAAATGCCCAAAAGCATAGGTGAAAGCATATCCATTTCCTGAAATGTAACCATCATTGGTTTCTTTTGCACCCATAACTCGGGCCAAATCTCGTGCAACGGATGGTTTTTCGGCAATAACGACTTTCATATTTTTTATTTAGATAAAATACACGATCGCGAAAAGGTGTCTTTTCACAATCCCGAAATTTTTAATATTGTATATTCTTAAGCTTAATCTATTGAAGGAATAATCATACCTGTTATCTTGCGATATAGATCGATGGCATAGACATCTGTCATTCCTGAAACAAAATCCAAAACGGATCTAATTTTAGAATAAGAATCTTCTTGGTCTGTATAAAATTGATGTGGAATTAGTGCTACTAATTTTTCATCGTAACTATTTTTATTCTTTTTTAGATAAGCTGGAACAAACTCGGCCAAGAGCGCGTTCATCACTTTATAGCCCGCTACCTCAATCTGCACAACCGTAGGCGCGTTATAAATCTTCGCTACTGATATTTTATTAATTCTTTTGAGATGTGCTACGATATCAGCGTCTAGAGCATCCATCAGTGCAGATGGAAAAGTACCTTTTAAAAATTGTTCCTGCTCATTATAAAATACATCAACACATGCTTTTGTCAACGTATTGATTGCTTTTGCTCGTAACAGTGCTACTCGGCTGGCGGTATCGTAAAGAGAATCCAAACGGGCTCTTAAATCTTCTCCTCCACATAGTGGTAATAGTAAATCTTCAACTTCGGGATAAGATAAAATTTTTAAATGATGTGCGTCTTCTAAATCGATAATATTATAGCAAATATCATCTGCAGCCTCTACGAGATAGACTAATGGATGCCGTAAATACCCCTTAGGATTCGTTGGGTCTTCCAACAATCCTAACTCTGCAGCTATCGTTTCAAAGGTTTCTCTTTCCGATGCAAAGTATCCATATTTTTTACGGTGGTGATTTTTCTTGATATGACCATCAATCGCGGCACAAGGATATTTAACAATTGACGCTAAAGATGTATAGGTTAAAGCAAATCCTTTATCATCTTTTCCGTTGAAAGGATGTGTCAGTATTCGCAATGCATTGGCATTACCTTCGAAATGTGTCAGATCTGCCCATTCTTCCTTCGTTACCTGTTCTTGATATTTACGACCATCACCCTCTGTAAAATAAGTCGAAATGGCAGCTTCACCGGAATGTCCAAATGCCGGATTTCCCAGATCATGAGAGAGACATGCGGCAGATACCATATTGCCGACTTCTTGTAGATAGGGATATAATTCATCAATCTCTGAATCTGCGTCTTTCATCTTTGTGTAAAACAAACGTCCCAATGATCTTCCGACGCTAGCTACTTCTAGACTATGGGTAAGTCTATTGTGAACAAATACTGCTCCTGGCAACGGGAATACCTGCGTTTTATTCTGCAATCTTCTAAATGGAGAAGAAAAAATCAATCTATCGTAATCACGTTGAAATTCTGAACGTGCTATTAAATGACTATCACTGACACGATGTTCATACCCCCAGCGTTTAGCGGATAGTAATTGTTTCCAATTCATACTTGTATTTACAGACATATTGCAAATATACATTTTTTGATTTTCTAAGTGCGTTGGCTTTTTCGAAATTGATTTTTTATAAATAGCAAGAATCGTTTTTTAAAAAGTTTATAATCTTTATCTTTAACAAGGAATCAAAACAACCATCATCATGAGTAACTATCATTTGCCGTCTATCCATAATTTTACCAGCACTGTTAACGAGAAGAACACGCACCTTATTATTTTAAAAAATACGCGCGGGATGCAGGTTGCCCTTAGTGATTATGGTGCTCGAATAGTCAGTATCCTTGTCCCTGACAACAAAGGGAAACTTACTGATGTTGCTTTGGGTTTTAGCAATATTGGTCTTTACTATCGCGCTGATGAACAATATCACGGTGTCACAGCAGGAAGATTTGCAAATCGTATCGCAAATGGAAGGTTCGAATTAAATGGTAAAGAGTATCAGCTTCCTATAAATAATGGCATCAATTGTTTACACGGTGGACCTGAGGGTTTTCATAAAAAAATATGGGATCGTCGTGTCAGTTATGAATCACAGGCTGAATTTTACCTCGTTTCTAAAGATGGCGAAGAAGGGTTTCCTGGAAATTTGAATGTTTCGGTTACATATACGTTAACAAATGACAATGAAATCATTATCAAATACAGAGCAGACAGCGATGAGGATACCGTGATCAATTTGACCAATCATACTTATTTCAATCTAAATGGAGAGGGATCCGGAGATATTCTAAGTCATCAGTTAAAAATAAACTCCGATGCTTACCTTGCTGTCGATGAGAACCAAATTCCGATTGCAACAGTTCCGGTAGAAGGAACGCCTTTCAACTTTAAAGAATTTAAATCCATTGCGCAGGATATTACTGCTAATGACGAACAGCTGATTGCTGCCAAAGGATATGATCATTGTTTTGTCAACAACAGCCCTATTTCTACAGCTTGCGCTACGGCATACGCTCCGAAATCGGGTATACGCTTAGATGTTTTTACTAGTGAACCAGGGGTACAATTGTATACAGGCAACTGGATGACGGGAAATGACACCGGTAAATCAGGAAATGTTTATCTGCCCTATGCAGGTTTCTGTTTAGAAACACAACATTTTCCGGATAGTCCCAATCAACCGGACTTTCCTTCCACAGTTTTAAAAGCGGGAGAAGAGTTTATATCGGAAACTCATTTTAAATTCTCTCTTGAAAAATAGCATGAATTGGTTAGAAAGTTAGATTACTTTTCACACTAACTTTCTAACCGACTAATTGGTTACTATTTCACCAACTGGCTCAAAGCATTTTCCACTTTGTCAAATCCAAATGCGGCGATTACTTCTTTAAACATACGTTGTATCTGATCATTACCTAAATTACCGATACTTCCTTCATGGGTATGGTTCACTTCTTTTGATGGCTGGAATTCTCCTGCATCAATCGCAATACCAATATTTTTATAGGCTTCACGGAAAGGAACACCTTTTAGAACTTCATTATTGACAACTTCAACTGAGAATAGATAATCGTATTTTGGATCATCTAAAACATCTTTTTTCACTGAAATATGTTCTAGCATAAACGTTGCAATTTCTAAACAATCATTCAATGACTTAAATGCAGGGAAAAGGTTTTCTTTTAGCAATTGTAAATCACGGTGATATCCAGAAGGAAGATTAGTTGTCATCAATGCGATCTCATTGGGTAATGCTTGAATTTTGTTGCAACGTGAACGGATCAATTCAAAAACATCAGGGTTCTTCTTATGTGGCATAATACTAGAGCCTGTTGTTAAATGTGCAGGGAATGAAATGAAACCAAAATTTTGATTGATGTATAGGGTGACATCCATGGCAAATTTTGCTAAAGTAGCCGCGATGGAACTCATCGCCTGTGCTAAGATACGTTCTGTCTTACCTCTGCCCATTTGTGCATAGACTACATTATAATTTAAATCATCAAATCCCAATAGATTTGTTGTCATTGTCCGGTTTAAAGGAAAAGAAGATCCGTAGCCTGCAGCAGATCCTAAAGGATTTTTATTACATACTTTCCATGCTGCTTTCATCAATTCCAAATCATCGACTAAACTTTCTGCATATGCTCCGAACCACAATCCAAATGAGGATGGCATAGCGATCTGCAAATGTGTATAACCTGGAATCAGGATATCTTTATATTGTTCACTTAATTTAATCAATTGCTGAAAGAAAATCTCTGTATTACCGACCATGTTTTGGATTTCGGTTCTGAAATACAGTTTCAAATCAACGAGTACCTGATCATTTCTTGAGCGTCCGGAATGAATTTTCTTTCCTGCTTCTCCGATCCGCTGTGTTAATAACATCTCTACTTGTGAGTGTACGTCTTCAACAGAATCCTCTATTTCAAATTCTCCGGCACTAATTTCATGATAAATATTTTTCAGTTCCTGCTGTACAATAGCAAGGTCTTCATCGGTCATCAAGTTGATACTATTCAGCATACGAGTATGGGCCAAAGATCCCAAAACATCAGCGGCTGCTAACTGCAAATCCATTACTCGATCATTACCTACAGTAAAAGATTCGACAAATGAATCAACATCTATATTTTTTTGCCAGATTTTCATTTTTTTAGTACGCTATTTATATACTTGACAAAAATACCATTTGAAAACAAATAAAACAATTGAAGTTCAGCTCATACTATGGATCGATGTGACAATTGATCGAATTCGATCGATTGTTTTACAGTAATGTGGGTATGATTTTATATTAATTAAAAATATTTTTATGTTAAATGTTTGTTAAAACTCAGTAAACAGCGATAGTGAGTGAGCGATTACTTTGTTTTTAATTCACCCATTGTGACAACAATTTAATTTTTATATGTTTGTATCATAAGGGAGAGTGAAATATAAAAATATACGTTTTAAAGTTAGCAAACACTTACTTTTAAAACCGTAAAAAAACCAAACTATGATAGACCATAACGTCTCTAAACTTTAAGAAATTGAACCCTAACTAATTATAAACCAAAATTATACAGGCATATCCCTCCAAGATATGCCTTTATTCTTTTTTATATTTATCTTTGTACCTATAATAGGGTGAATTTTCACGAAACAAAAACTAAAACGATGGGAACAGAAAGCAAAAGACAACAACGTTTTGCAGGTGTATTACAGCAGGACTTAGCTGAATTACTGCAACGCGAAGGTAATAGTTGGGCTCCTGGGGCATTTATTACGGTTACGCGTGTACGTGTAACACCGGACTTAGCTATAGCAAGAGTTTATTTAAGTTTTTTAAATACCAAAACAGCTCCTGAGGATTTAAAAGCAATCCGCACTAAAACAACAGAAATTCGCTACAAATTAGGCTCTAAAATTAAAAATCAAGTTCGGATTGTTCCACAACTGGATTTCTTCTTGGATGACACCAATGAATATGTAGAGCATATGGATAAAATATTTGAAGAAATTAGTAAAGAAACGAGACAACCAGATTAAACAATCTGGTTTTTTTGTCTATTTTTAAAAATGGTTTTCAACTTAGATCCTGATAGTATTAGCTTTCCACATCCTGAACTTGCTGATGAAGATGGTTTACTGGCAGTTGGTGGTGATTTGAGTGCGGATAGACTGATCTTAGCCTATGAGAATGGTATATTTCCTTGGTTTAGCGAAGATTCTTCTATACTTTGGTATGCTCCACATGAACGGTTTGTCATCTTTCCAGAGCATTTAAAAATCAGCAAAAGTATGCTTCAAATCTTAAAAACTGATAAATTTTCGATTACTGTCGACAAGGCTTTCACCGAAGTCATCCACAGCTGTGCTAAGATTGAACGTAAAGATCAAGACGGAACCTGGATTACTTCTGATATGATCGATGCTTATCAGGAACTACATCGGATCAATTATGCGCATTCCATAGAAGTGTGGGAGAATGAAAAATTAGTAGGTGGTTTATATGGTATTTATATCAATCAGGTGTTTTGTGGTGAAAGTATGTTTTCCACCGTATCTAATGCTTCAAAAGCTGCTCTCATATATTTAACTACTCATTTCAACTTGAAATTTGTAGATTGTCAATTCCATACGCCACATTTGGCTTCTATGGGCGGTACAAGTATTTCGCAACAAGAATATCTGTCTATATTAAAAGAACAAAATGCAAACACCTTATAAATCTTACTTTGATATCCCTGAGGACGTTTCTTATTTAACTACACCAGGTTCCGGCTTAATTCCCATCTCATCTAAGGAATGGCGTCTGAAAAGAGATGCTGATTTTTTTTCAACAGCAACAGATCTGCGTGAAAAACAGGGTGAATTTAATCTCGCGGTAAAAAAGAGTATCGGAAAGTTCTTCACAACTGCTATTCACAATGTTTATAACACCGCTAATTTTTCAACAGGATTCAATGCTTTGTTGGACCGCTTGCCAAAGGATTCAAAAATTTTATTGTTTGAAGGAGACTATCCTTCTGTTAATTTTCCTGTTATTTCTAGGGGTTTTGAACATGTGACAACCCCTGTTGATGAAAAGTTGGAAGAGCATATTACCCATGCTATTAAAAAACACGAACCGACTGTTTTTATATTTAGTATCGTGCAATACATTTCTGGTATCAAAATCAATCTTGAATTTATTAAACAATTGAAAGAGAAATTTCCGGAATTGCTTATAATTGGTGATGGTACTCAGTTTTTGGGAACTGAAGTTTTTGACTTCTCCCAGTCGGGATTTGATGTTGTTGGTGCCAGCGGTTATAAATGGCTTTTAGGTGGTTATGGCAACGGTTTCCTTCTTGTTAGTGATTATGGAAAACAGATCTTGTTTCCAAACTTGGCCACACAAAACGTCGAAATTGACAAAATGTGGGCAGGAAAAGGTATCGATCAGCTTTATTTTGAGCCCGGACATCTAGATACTTTATCTCACGGAACATTACAAAAGGGTCTGGAGTTTTTGTCCGAACTCGGTTTGGAACACACCGCTGCTTATACGCAACAATTAGTAAAGCTTGCCAAACAGGAATTGGGTAAACGGAAAATATTAACCGAAGTGGCTATTAACAGAGCTGAAACAAGTACAATCTTTAATTTGCAGATTGATCAAGGGCACTTTAATATATTAATGGAAAACAATATCAAATGCTTTCCACGTGGTAATGGTATAAGAATCGGATTTCATCTTTATAATGATGAAACAGATTTAGAAAAATTATTAAGAATTATTGATACTAAAATTTTAAAATAACATGGGTTTCAAAATAGGCGATTTAGTACGGTTTGTAGATGAACCAATCGAGGGACATATCACCTCCTTTCAATCCAATGACCTCATCGGTGTAACAGATGATACTGGATTTGAAATACCTGTACAGGCAAGTAAATTGACTTTAGTGCATGGAAATATGCGCCGTGATGATGATGAGCTTAATGAGCAAGCTGAAGAAATACCTTCAAAATTTATTGAGAAGGGTATTTTACTGGCAATTTCTGGTGATCATAAAGATGGATTAGCGAAATTGCATCTCGTGAATCAAACTTCTTATGAATTACTGGTTAGCATTGCGGATACCAATGTCAATAAGGCTAAAGGCATATTTGCTGAAAAAATCAGTAAACATGATTCTGTTCAATTCTACTCTGGAAATTTTGCTACTGTGGGTAAATGGCCAACATTCCGTTTTCAGATTATCAGACATGCCAACAGTTTGCAAGCGATCCAAAATCCAATTGTAAAAGAACAGCGTGTACGTCCTGTCGATTTAACGAATCCAAAGGAGATCAACGATATCCTTGGCGAAAAAGTATGGATATATGAACTGGATAAAGAAGAAGAGGATTTAGGCTTAGATAAACTGAAGTCTCATTTTATTTCACATCGTCCGAATAAAAAATAAGCTTGGAAAATTTCCAAGCTTATTTTTTATTCTTCAATCTGTTTAACTTTTTTCACACTCAGTAATAAAAGTGCAATACCGACTAAGTAGACAATCCACCCCCAACGCATATGTATTGATTTGGATAATAGCCGATCTGCAAATCCCCATCCGAAATAATTATTGATCTTAAAAAATACGGCAGAAATACTGATCAGGTACCAAACTGCTGCTACCCGAGTCATCAAGCGATATCCTGTTAATTGCCTTACAAAGAAAAGTAGGGCTGTTATTCCTATAATCATATAGGTAATAAAAAACAATGCAGCATCTGTTTGATAGAGGTTCCAATTTCCCTTAATCGGTACCTTTAACATCGGCAACATCCCTGCTAAGAGGCAGAGAATCAAACCTGATAAGGCTAAGCTTTTTCTGATGATAATCATAATATCCAAATTAATATGGCGCAAAAATAATCATCTGCCTGATGAGTTTTGATATTTATTTTTATTAAAAAATAAATCCTTATAAACCCGTTTACTTCATATACTTGGTGTAATTTTATACATACTATACATTTCCTATTACCGAAGATAATTCTTACTGCTATAAAGAGATTATTTCATCTCTATTTAAAGACAAATTTGGTTAATCCATATGATCAACTATGCTAAATCATTGGACTCTTTAAACAGGTTTTAGGAAGTAGTCTAATCATGGTTATAGCGTGTAATATATGTGACCGTGCTCATATATTTGTATATTGAATATGATATTGGTCACATAAGTTACAGCACTCACATTCAAGTATTTAAAAATCACCAATTTAACATTAATTTAACACTATTTGTAATCATTCTAAATTCATCTGTTTGACAGATTTTTGACATATAGCAAAAGCTTTTAAACTACATTTGCAGAGTTAAAATTAATCGAGGGTATTGCTTTGAAGAATCTTAAGGTATTAGCATTCACACATAAACACGTAGAACTTAAAGATTTAGGTAATCTAGTTATTTGTAATGAGGAGTTAGAAAGTAGACTAATGAATCTAAAACATAACATGGATATTCCTGAAGTATTCTATATTGGCACTTGTAACCGTGTTGAATTTGTGTTTTATGGTGCTCATGACTTAACAAATGAATTCATTGCACAATTTATGGAGAAACTCAATTTCTGTGTCCCTCAGGAAAGATTGCAATGTTATTTAGGTCAGGTGAATAAATATGAGGGTATGGATGCGTTAAATCATCTTCTTCGTATGTCATGTTCTCTTGAAAGTTTGGTTGTTGGTGAGAAGGAGATCTTAGCACAGGTCCGTCGGGCATACGAAAGATGTCGAGAGGCTGGATTTACCGGTGACTTCCTACGCATGCTAATGGACCGTCTGGTAAAAACGGCAAAAGAGGTCTACACCCACACTAAAATATCCAGAAACCCAATTTCTGTTGTTTCTTTAGCATACCGCAAATTAAAAGAAATTAAATCTGTTGAGAACCCAAGAATTCTGATTATCGGATCTGGGGAAACCAATCAAAATTTAGCAAAGTATTTTCAGAAAAAACAATCCAGCAATTTTGTAATTTTTAACCGTACGGTTGAAAATGCGCAGAAATTAGCTACTGAACTTAATGCTGAAGCCTATCCTTTATCGGAATTGATCAACTATAAAGGTGGATTTGATATTCTAATTACCTGTACAGGTGCGACAACGGCCATCATTGATAATACCCTATATCAATCTTTATTAAATGGAGAAATGGATAAGAAAATCATTATTGATCTTGCCATTCCAAATGATATTGATGCTGAAGTTTTAGCCAATAATGCGGTCCACTATATTGAGGTAAGTTCTCTACAAGCGATTGCCAACAAAAATATTGAAGAACGTTATAGTGAACTGTCTAATGCTGAAAAGATTATTTCAGACAATATTCAGGAATTTTTACCTATCATTAAACAGCGACGCGTTGAAGTTGCTATGCGTCAGGTTCCACAAAAAATTAAAGAAATCAAATCTTTTGCATTAAATGAAGTTTTTGCTTCGGAGGTTCAGGCCTTAGATCCGGAAGCGCGTGATGTATTGGAAAAGATTATTAATTACATGGAAAAAAAATACATCAAAGTTCCTATGGTAATGGCTAAAGAGATTTTAGTCAAAGTAAACGAAAATGGTGTTAATTAATTAAGAGCGTCCTAAAACTCTTTTTCACACTGCATTTGGATTTATTCTGACAGTAACGTGTCAACAAATCAATACTATTTATTTATTTTTGCCTATCTTAATTATTAAAATAAGGTAAAGTATATAGATTGTGAATAGAAAACTTATCATTGGTACTCGTGGAAGTGCACTTGCTTTATGGCAAGCAAACTTCATCAAAGATCGGCTGGCTGAAATTGGCATTGAATCTGAATTAAAAATCATCAAAACTCAAGGTGATATCATTCAACATCTCCGTTTAGATAAACTCGAAGGAAAAGGTTTTTTTACCAAAGAATTGGAAGAAGAATTACTTTTGGGAACCATTGATCTAGCTGTTCACTCTCATAAAGATTTACCTACTGTGAATCCTCCTGGATTAATCATTGCCGCAGTATCTGAACGCGAAAACCCTGCAGAACTATTGATTATTCATAAAGATTGTGTAGATATTAAGAAACGTCTTTCTTTAAAACATAATGCCACTGTGGGTACATCATCTAACAGACGTAAAGCACAACTATCTTCTATAAGACCTGATCTTGAATTTACAGACTTACGGGGTAATTTACAGACCCGTATGCAGAAACTTCGTGATGAGCAGTATGATGCCATCATGTTAGCAAAGGCTGGTATTTCGAGAATCGATATGGACATCTCGGATTTCCATATTGAGGAAATTCCTCCTGTTGAATTAGTTCCTGCTCCTGCTCAAGGTGTACTGGCTATTCAGATCCGCGAAATTGATACAGAATTATTTCAAGCTCTTCAGCCAATTAATAATGAGGAGGTTCAGAAGACCATCGCCGTTGAACGTAAAGTATTGAATCTATTTGACGCTGGCTGTCATGCCCCTCTTGGTGCTTATTGCCGTAAAGTGGGTGATACGTACGAAGCATGGACTTCTATCGCAGATACCAGTGATGATTTTCCTGACCGTTTTTATGTGAAAGGAACTGATCCGGCACTATTACCTGAAATAATTTTCTCTAAGTATGCGAAAGATCGGGTATTACCAAAATCTGTCTTTATAAGCCGGGATCTGGATGAACATTCTTATTTATCCCGCTTCTTTGCAAAGCATAATATTCAAGCTGATGCACGCTCTTTAATCAAAATATTTCCAATAATAAATAAATTGGATCCGTTTATTTTAAAGCATGTGGACTGGATTTTCTTCGGCAGTAAAAATGGAATTGAACATTTCTTTAGCTTGGAGCCACGACTAAGTAAAAAGACTAAAATTGCAGTAGTTGGACGTGGATCTGAGGAGACTTTGCGCAAATTTGACCGTGTTGCTGATTTTTCTGGCGAACAGTCCGGAATTAACATGGAAGAAATCGGGGCTAACTTTGCAGCACTGGCAAATGGTGGTACGGTTTTAATTCCTCGAGCAAAAGGTTCTTTGGAAACAATTCAGAAAGCGCTTAGTCCAGAAACCAAGGTGATCAATATGCCTGTATATGAAACTGTGCTTGAGGATAATGTCAATGCAACAAGTGCTGAGGTCTTAATATTTACAAGCCCGAGCAATGCTGAGGCTTATTTTGTGAATAACTTAATTGAACCTGAGCAACAGGTGATCTGTATTGGACGCTCTACGGCTGCTATTTTTGATGAAATGGGTCTTTCCTATACGTTGCCTTATTCACCAGATGAAATTGGCTTAGCTGAGGCCATTTTTGGATTAGACTATAAATCATAATACGATTGGAAGGATTTAACATTCTTCCAATCTTTTTTAATACATATAACATGTTACAACGTCCGAGAAGAAATCGTAAATCTGCTGTGATTCGCGATATGATTCAAGAAAACCGCTTAAGTACCGCTAATTTGATCTTTCCACTCTTTATTGTAGAAGGTCAAAATCAAAAAACTGAAATTTCATCTATGCCAGGTATCTTTCGTTATTCGATTGACAACTTATTGCGTGAAATTGAAAGCTGTTTAAAACTTGGATTAAATTCATTTGATTTATTTCCTGCTGTCGAAGAATCTTTGAAAGATAAATTCGCAACTGAAAGCTACAGAAAAGGTACGCTATATCTTCAAGCAATCGAAGAGGTCAAGAAAAATTTCCCTGAAGCTTGTGTCATTACCGATGTTGCTATGGACCCTTATAGTTCGGATGGACATGATGGTATTGTAGAGAATGGAGAAATCCTAAATGATGAGACTTTAGTTGTTCTGGGTAAAATGGCTTTAGCACATGCGCATGCTGGTGCGGATATTATCGCTCCTTCGGATATGATGGATGGCCGTATTGGTTTTATCCGTAATATTCTAGATGAAAATGGTTTCACCAATGTGTCATTGATGTCCTACACGGCAAAATATGCTTCTTCATTCTATGGTCCTTTTCGTGATGCTTTAGGTTCTGCTCCTAAAAAAGGTGACAAAAAGAGTTATCAAATGAGTTATGCTAACAGCAGAGAGGCATTAATCGAAGCGCAATTAGATCTGGAAGAAGGTGCTGATTTTTTAATGGTAAAACCGGGTCTACCTTATTTGGACATCATTAAATCATTACATGATAATTTTGATTTGCCTATTGCTGCGTACAATGTCTCCGGCGAATATGCGATGATCAAAGCTGCTATTGGTAATGGATGGTTACAAGAAACCGCTATATTGGAGACTCTAATGAGTTTCCGTCGTGCAGGTGCTACTGCAATCTTAACGTACCATGCTAAAGAAGCTATAGAAAAAGGTTGGATTAAATAAACAACTTATTAAATAACAGATGAAGCCCAAGGATAATCCTTGGGCTTCATCTGTTATAGCTAAGTCCTCATCGTGATAACATCTAGATGGTGTTTTGTATAATGCTATTCCTTACACTGAAATGAGAGATTTTAGTAAATAATTGGATACTTTTGTCCTGTAAATTATAATCAATATGACACAACAAAATAGCGCTCACACGAAAACTGCTGATATTTCTAGGGAGAAGTCGGCACAACTTTTTGAAAAAGCGAAACAATATTTTCCTGGTGGCGTAAATTCACCAGTACGTGCCTTTAAATCTGTTTATGGCACCCCTTTATTTATTGAAAGAGGAGATAAAGCTCATATCTGGGATGCGGATGAAAATGAGTTTATCGATTTTTGTTGTTCTTGGGGTCCACTTATTTTAGGTCATAACAACGATCAGATTCGTGAGGCAGTAACGGCACAATTAAGCAAAGGTTTAAGTTTTGGAGCACCTACTGCTCTCGAAAATGAGCTGGCTGAATTGATTATTTCTAACAATCGATTTATTGAAAAAATCCGTTTTGTAAGCTCAGGTACTGAAGCTGTCATGTCGGCTATCCGCTTGGCTAGAGGGTACACAAAACGTGATAAGATTGTTAAGTTTGAGGGTTGCTATCATGGACATTCGGATTCTCTTTTGGTAAAGGCAGGATCTGGATTGGTTACTTTTGGTGAAACTTCTTCTGCTGGCGTTCCTAAAGCATTTGCTGATGAAACCATTGTCATTGCATTAAATGATAAAGCGGCGTTGGCCGCAGTTTTTGATCAATTTAAAGATCAAATTGCTGCTGTTATTATTGAAGGGGTTCCTGCCAATAATGGTCTTTTACTCCAGACAAAAGAATACATTCATTATTTAAGAGAGATAACAACACAAAATGGAGCCTTACTTATCTTTGATGAGGTGATCACTGGTTTCCGATTAGGTTTTGAAGGTGCTGCCGCTTATTATGATGTGCAACCTGATATCATTACCTATGGAAAAATTATCGGAGGTGGTATGCCGGTTGGAGCTTACGGAGCATCTAAAGAATTGATGAGCTGTATTTCTCCTGATGGTTCTGTTTACCAAGCGGGAACATTATCAGGTAATCCAGTTGCAATGGCTGCCGGAATCGCCACATGTAAAGTCTTAACACAGCCCGATTTCTATAAAAACCTGAATGCAAAAACGGAGTCATTCGTTTCTGAAATACGAAACTATATTGAAGAAAAGGATTATGAAGTAAAAATCTTTACGATTGCTTCGATCTTCTGGTTTGCTTTTACAGATCAAGAGGCGATTTTGAAAGCGAGCGAAATTGATCCAAATTCGATGGAATTATATAAATTGATGCATCGTGAATTGCTGAATCGTGGTATATACTTTGGCCCTTCTGGTTATGAGGTCGGCTTTATCTCGCATGCGCATACAGATGAAGATTTAATTACGGCTAAAAGACATATTTTCGCGGCATTGGATTTAGTTTTCGGGTAATCGTGAACTTTTTCATAAATAATCTGTTTATATTTATTGAATGATCAATCAATAATAATTATGAAAAAAAATATCTTAAAGTCTGTTGCTGCTGTTTTGGCTATCACAGGAACATTAGCTTCTTGTCAAAATACCGCAACTAAAACAACAACGGGACAGGATTCTACTGTTTCTACTGATACAGTTGCTGGTACTGAAATCACGGTAACACCAGTCTCGGACTCGAAAGCATTTCCTGGTGCTGACTTGAAAATTGCCTCTATTACATCTGAAAAGGTTGGAACGGATTCGGCAAAAGTAACTGTAAAGTATGCTGTTAGTAATTTTAAACTTACTGAACAAACTGCCCATGAGCATCATATGGCAAATTCTCATGATGGTCAACACATTCACTTTATACTAGACAATAAACCTTATGCAGCTCTATATAAACCAGAAAACACGGTTACTTTAGCGCTGAATTCAGAGCATTATCTGATGTCATTCTTATCTCGCTCCTACCATGAATCAATTAAGACAACTGAGGCTTCTAAATTGGTTAAATTTAAGATTGACAAGGATGGAAAAGTAGTTCAAGATGCAGCAGTTACAGCTCCATCATTATTCTATAGCCGTCCAAAAGGTGAATATAAGGGTGAAGATACGAAAGTATTATTGTTAGACTTTTTCTTGGTCAACACGACTTTAGCAGCTGACGGCAATAAAGTATTAGCGGATGTGAATGGGAAACAGTTCACATTGGATAAATGGGGACCATATGAAATCAATGGCTTACCTTTAGGGGATGTGAAAGTAAAATTGACACTAGTGGATAAAGATGGTAATGCCATCACTGGTGATAATGTTTCTGTAGAAAGAGATATCAAATTATTAGCACAATAAAAGCTAATAGCATTATAAAAAAGGCTTCAAGAATAATCTTGAAGCCTTTTTTATGAACAATATATTATGTTTAAAACCCTACACTCTTCAAATTTAACCCTGCTCTTTCATCTAGATCAAACATTAAATTCATATTTTGTACGGCTTGTCCTGATGCGCCTTTCAACAAATTATCTGTTGCATTTAAGATTAATAATTTGTTACCGTGTTTTTCTATATGAACAATACTTTTATTTGTATTGACAACTTGCTTTAAATCAATATTTTTACGACTCACATGGGTAAAGGGATGTCCCTCATAATAAGCTTCGTAAAGTTCATAAGCCTGTTCTTCAGATAAATCTGAATCGACGTATATAACTGAAAATATCCCTCTTGCAAAATCACCTCGTTGCGGAACAAAATTGATTCTCTCTGCAGCTCTTTCTAGTAAGGATTGATCTGACTGAGGAAGGAATCCATCCTGCAATTGTGCTAAGGATTCCGATATTTCCTGCAAGTGCTGGTGTTCAAAAGATTTATAAGCTGATAGGTTATTATTGCGCCACGAGAAGTGTGTAGTTGCGCCAGGTTTCTGTCCTGCTCCTGTAGATCCTGTCGTTGCATTCACGTGAATCTGACTCGGTAATAAACCCTTATCTGCCAATGGCAAAAGAGCCAATTGAATATTTGTTGCAAAGCAACCCGGGTTTGCAATATAGTGAGCTGTTTTAATTTTATCTCTATTCAGTTCAGGTAAACCATATACAAAATTCTTACCGTTGTACGCCGTATTCGCTTTCAAACGGTAATCTTGAGATAGATCAATTATCTTCACAGAAGGATCAATTGGATTTTTATCCAAAAACTTACGAGCATCTCCGTGACCTACACATAAGAATAATACATCTATATCTGAATGAAAATCTGAAGAGAATGTTAATTCCGTATCACCAAATAGATCATTGTGTACTTCATAGATTTTATTGCCTGCATTGGAGGCACTATTGGCAAATACAATTTCAACTTCCGGATGATAAATCAACACGCGTAATAATTCTCCTCCAGTATACCCTGCTGATCCTACTATTCCTACTTTTATCATTTTTTAGTATTTAGATTTTAATTGTACTACGATACGATGGATGGACTACTAATTTAGAATATCCAGTGACACATCTATCGATCCAATGTATGTAAAAAATGGATCCCTATCTCAAATGGTGAGCATGGGATCCATTGTATTTTAACAAAGAAATAAGTGCCGAATTCGAATTAAACGAATTACAACAATGCTTACTTTCCGTTAACTTTATGCCAAATAATGGTTTGATTACCAAATATTTTAGAGAATCCTTTTACATCGTCACCTGTATATCCAGCGTTCATTTCACCGTATGTTCCAAATTTATTAGACATTAAATCATATTCCGATTCGATACCAATAACGACAAAGCGGTAAGGGTGTAACTCGATAATCACTTTTCCTGTTACAGTTTCCTGAGTAGATTGTAAAAATGCCTCGATATCACGCATTACAGGGTCGTGCATTTGTCCTTCGTGCATATAATTGCCATAAAACCCTGCAATCTGATCCTTCCAAGATAATTGCCATTTTGTCAACGTATGTTTTTCTAAAGCATGGTGTGCTTTTATCAAAATAACGGATGCAGCTGCCTCAAATCCTACACGGCCTTTAATACCAATAATGGTATCTCCTACGTGGATATCACGACCGATACCATAAGGTTGTGCCAATGCTTGTAATTCTTGAATTACACGTACCGCATCTAATGCTTTTCCATTCAATGCTGTTGGTTCACCTTTTACAAAATCAATCGTAATCTGCTGAGGTTCTGTAGAAGTTACTGGTGTTGGCCAAGCGGATTCTGGTAAATACTGATTGGATGTTAATGTCTCTGCTCCTCCTACTGAAGTACCCCAAAGACCTTTATTAATCGAGTATTTAGCTTTCTCAGCTGAATATTCAACACCATGTTTATTTAAATATTCTATTTCATCCTCGCGTGATAATTGCAAATCACGGATTGGCGTAATAATTTCCACTCCTGGAATTAAGGTATGAAAAATCATATCAAAACGTACCTGATCATTGCCGGCACCTGTAGATCCATGCGCTACACATTCTGCTCCAATTTTCTTAGCATAATTGGCAATAGCAGTCGCTTGACAAACTCGCTCAGCAGATACTGATAATGGATAAGTTGCATTTTTCAATACATTACCAAAAATCAAATATTTAATAGTTTCGCGGTAATAGTCTTCTGTTTCATCAATAGCTGTATGCGACTTTACGCCTAAAGCATAAGCTCGCTCTTCAATCTGTTTTAATTCCTCATCGGAAAAACCTCCTGTGTTAACTACTACTGAGTGAACTTCTAAACCTAAATCTTGTGTTAGATAAATACAACAAAATGATGTATCTAACCCACCACTGAATGCTAAAACTACTTTTTTCATTTTTTTGGATTAATTCATTGATAAACCTCGGAATGAGACTTAAACAAAAATATAAAAAACTTAAAACTCCTTAACTACTTTTTTACTCTTATGGAAATTAGCTGCAACAAACTTCTTTGCTGATTTCCATAATTTTGCTTCTATACGTTTCAACAACGATTGTTTCTGCGTAATACGCTCTAATCTTTCTTTTGCTTCTGCTTTTCGCTGAATTTTTTCTTTCAATTCGCGTTCCTTATCAACAGGGTCCCAAAGCATAGCTGTACACATACAGTTTTTACGATCCTTACTTAATAGGATATCGTAATTCACACAACTTTGGCATCCTTTCCAAAATTCTTCATCTTGTGTGAGCTCGGAATAGGTCACAGGTTCATAACCTAGTTCTGAATTAATTTTCATAACCGCCAAACCTGTCGTTAAACCAAAAATCTTTGCATGTGGATACTTTTCGCGAGATAAATCGAAGACTCTTTTTTTAATTGCTTTGGCTAAACCTACTTTACGAAATTCAGGATTGACAATTAAACCAGAATTGGCAACATAATCACCATGCCCCCAGGTTTCAATATAGACAAACCCAGCCCATCTTCCATCCTTGTGTAAAGCAATAACGGCTTTACCCTCAATCATTTTATTAGCAACATATTCTGGCTTGCGACGTGCAATACCAGTACCTCGAGCTTTTGCAGACTCGAACATTTCATTGCAAATCTGCTCAGCATATGCAACATGCTCAGGTTTTGCGGGAATAATTAAAAATTCTGAAATAGTCATTGACTTACGACCCAAATAATAAAACTAACAACCGAAATTGCGTTTTGTTATGAAAAAACAATTAATAAAATCGTGGAGCGCCATCATCGGACCTGATGATATTACTGAAAAGAAAGATCACTACCTCATATCAAGCCCGAGGTAGTATGGGTCGTCGAAAGCGAAGAACTGGAATCTGCCTAAAAATAAAAGAACAATACCTCTTACCAACAAACTTTTTAAAAGCATGTAGCAAAGAGAATTTTAATGTATTGTTATTCTTCATTTCTAGTTATCGTCTTCTTAAAGGACGTTGCAAATGTATAAAATAATTTTTTTCTTTTCTGCAATAATAGCACGCATTTTTTATAAAATGACAAAAAACCACAAAAACTTAAAACCACTCAACTTACAACTTATAAATCAATCACTTAAATCATTTTATTTTAATGAATAACTGATGAATAAAAAAACCAATCTGGTAACAAATGTCTAGAATCATTAATAACTTGCTATCAATACTAAAAAAAATAAAGAAATAGAAACTTTTAGTATTCTCATTAAAATTAGATAATTTTGTGCTTCATCGGTGATCTTATAAAGTTCGCCATTAGTACACAACAGCATATGGACACTCCTAGTATCATTTTTTATTGCATTTTCGGGATCCCTTACTTTATTTTTATGTATTGGTTAGTTAAACAAGATAAACAAAAATATGCTTGGGGAATTGCACTTATCACAGTAATTGCTGTTCTCGCAATATATGTTTCGCAAAAGGCGAGCAAGGTTGCGATGGATAATTATCAACAACATCAAATTGATTCTAGACAAATCGAACATGATGAAAAAATCGATAGTTTAAATCATAAATAAAAAAAGCGCCTGAAAGGCGCTTTTTTTATTTATGATTTACTTCTCTATATGCTCTAAAGCAAATAGAAATGCATAGCTTAAAGCAATATCTTTGAGATAGTCAAATCGTCCGGATGCCCCACCATGACCGTACTCCATATCCGTTTTAAGCAGTAACACATGATTATCAGTTTTCATCTTTCTTAATTTCGCGACCCACTTTGCCGGCTCAAAATATTGAACCTGACTATCGTGCAATCCTGTTGTGACTAATATATTTGGATATTCCTTTCCTTCTATATTTTCATATGGGGAATAGCTCTTCATATAATAGTAAGCTTCCTTTTCATTAGGATTTCCCCATTCGTCATATTCATTGGTTGTTAATGGAATGCCTTCGTCCAACATCGTATTCACGACATCCACAAAAGGAACTTGTGCAATAATACCATTCCATAGATTTGGTTCCATATTGGCTATCGCTCCCATTAAAAGTCCACCTGCACTTCCTCCTTGTGCATAAAGATGTCCCAAGCTTGTAAATTTCTGATCAATTAAATAATGACCACAAGAAATAAAATCTGTAAATGTATTGATCTTATTCATCATTTTACCTTCTTCATACCATTGTCTCCCCATCTCCTCACCTCCTCGGATATGTGCTATTGCATATACAAAACCGCGATCTAACAAACTCAATCGAGCACTATTAAATGTAGGATCTATCGCGTATCCGTACGAACCATATGCATATAATAGCAAAGGTGCCGAACCATCTTTCTTAATACCATTTTTATAGACAAGAGAAATGGGAATAGCAGTACCATCACTTGCTTTTGCAAAAATCCGTTCCGTACTATATGCATGCGTATCATAGCCCCCAACAACCTCTTGTTGCTTCAATAAGATTTTTTCCCTAGTCACCATATCGTACTCATAAGTCGATAAAGGTGTTACAAGCGAGGTATAGCCGAAACGTAATTTTTGTGTATCGTATTCAACATTAGTACTGGGATAAACTGTATAAGCTACTTCTCCAAAATCAAGATAATACTGTTCTTCATTGTGTAAGTTGTGTATAGCTATTTGAGACAATCCATTTTTCCTTTCGGTAACGACCAAATAGTCTTTGAATTCATCTACCTCACTTACTAATACATCTTCTCGATGTGGAATAAATGCTCTCCAATGTTCTCTACTAGTCATACCAAGCTGACACTGCATAACCTTGAAATTTTTTGCTTCGTCATTTGTTACAATGAGAAAGCGATCTTCCAAAGCTGTAACATGGTACAGCACATTTTTCATTCTTGGTTGAAACACCTGAAAATTTCCAGCTGGGTCATCAGATTTCAGATAAAAAACTTCTGATGAAAGCGTTCCTTCTGATTCAATAAATATGTATTCACCATTCTTTGATTTTCCGACACCTATGTAATTGGTATTATCAATTTCTTCATAAACGGTTACATCATCATCTACAAGGGTTCCTAATGTATGTCTATTAATTTTTTCACTTAATAATGTAACTGGATTTTTTGCCGTATAGTAAAGCGTTTTATTATCCTTAGCCCAAGTAGAGTTTCCTGATGTTTTTGGTATTTCGTCTTTATAGATTTCACCCGTAAGTAGATTTTTAATGAAAATGGTATATTCTCTTCGTGATACGGTGTCGACACCAAAAGACATTAAGTTGTTATCGGGGCTTACCGAAAACCCTGTAGCAGCGTAATACGCATAACCTACTGCCATGGCATCAATATCGAGCAGAATCTCTTCGCTCGCATTAAGCTCATCCTTTTTTCTACAAAACTTAAAATACTGCTGCCCATCTTCTGTACGGGTATAGTAATAATATCCATTTTTAAGATAAGGAACAGATTCATCTTTTTCTCTAATCCGTGCTTTCATTTCCTGAAACAATTGCTCCTGCAATTTTTCCGTTGGCTTTAGCACAGCATTCGTATAATCATTTTCTTTTTTTAAATAATCAATTACCAATTCAGCGTCAGGCCCCTCCTTAAAGAAATCATTCATCCAATAATAATCATCGATCACTTGATCGTTGTGAATGTCTCTCTTATGTGGTTTAATCACCGCTAAGGGAGCTTGAATACCTTTTGTATTTAATTGTTCTGAAGTATATTGCTCTGCTCGTGCTGTTCCTATTATAGCGCTTAAAATAATCATATTTCTAATTTTCGTAATGATCAAAAGACTGAATTAACCAAAGAATTCAGAATTATGTAAAGGTAAAAATACGGATGTATCAGTATTATTTAGTAAAAATTAACATTTTAAGCATCATACTAGCATTATATTTGCAGATCGTAACCACATCAAAATATCAAAAGATGAATTTAAAAAGATTACTGTATGTATTTGCTATTGGATTAACCCCCATTTTGGGCTACGCTCAGGAGAATAAAAGTGTACCTGAAAACTGGTTTAATCTGGATTATGAAAAAGATGGTGTACTGGGCATAAGTACAGAAAGAACTTACGAGAGTTTACTAAAAGGTAAAAAATCTACACCTGTTATTGTAGCCGTTCTGGATGGCGGTGTTGATGTCAATCATGAGGATTTAAAAAACATAGTCTGGATTAATTTGAAAGACAGTATCTCGAATGGAGTTGATAACGACAAAAATGGATTCATTAATGATAAATATGGCTGGAATTTCATTGGTAACGCAACTGGTGAAAACGTGCATTTTGATAATTTGGAATTAACAAGACTGATCCGTAAACATGCTCCAAAATATGATGGAGTAACGGCTTCGACCGTTATGACCGACCAAGAAAAACGTGCTTACAATGCTTATTTAAAAATGGTAGATGCCTATAATGAGAAATTGGATGAAGCAAAATATGGTGCACTAAATTATGTTGCATTGAAAGAGAACGTCGATAATCTTGTCAAAAGCATCAATAAAGATAAGTCTGCGATAACAACAGCAGATCTAGATAGTCTCAATCCTCCGGGCAACCGTCAAAAGATTGCGATTAGAATTGCGAAAGAAGAAATTGAGAAAGCAGGCGGATTTGAAAAGTTTTATGATGATTTAACTGAAGGCGCAAATTACTTCGGAAATCAAGTCGCCTATCATCTTAATAAAGAATATGATTCACGTTCTATTGTTGGTGATAACTACGATGATGCACGTGAATATCATTATGGAAACTCGGATGTTACAGGTCCTGATGCACTTCACGGAACACACGTAGCCGGTATCATTGCAGCTGATCGCAAAAATAATATTGGCATTAAAGGGGTCGCTAACGATGTAAAAATACTTTCAGTTCGCCTAGTGCCAGATGGAGATGAGCGTGACAAAGATGTCGCAAATGGCATCCGCTATGCTGTTGATAATGGCGCTAAGGTTATTAACATGAGTTTCGGAAAAGGATACGCTTATAATAAAAATACGGTAGATGAGGCAGTAAAATATGCTATGTCAAAAGACGTTTTACTTATTCATGCTGCAGGTAACGACAGTGAGGATAATGATATTTCACCTAATTATCCGAATAAATTTTATACAGATAGCTTAGGTGCTATAACAGGCGTTGCAGATGCATGGATTACTGTTGGTGCGACAGGGCCTCGGAAAGATGATGAGCTGCTGGCAAGTTTTTCAAACTATGGTAAAGCTTCCGTGGATGTATTTGCTCCAGGATTATATATCAATTCAACTGCTCCACACTCTGAATACAAAGAAGAGCAGGGTACAAGTATGGCTGCACCTGTAGTTGCCGGTCTTGCTGGTATGTTACGTTCTTACTACCCGCAGTTATCAGCTCTTGAAACAAAAGAGATTATCATGAACTCTGTTACAAAGTTAGATGATTCGGTTCGAATTAAACTGGAAGATGGTTCTTATAAGACAGTCAAATTAGCTGATATTTCTATTTCAGGCGGTATAGTTAATGCTTACATGGCTGTGCAAAAAGCAAATGAATATCTCATTAAAAAGAAAAAATAAAATATTGACATAATATTTGCATCTTGTTTTACGTTTTACTAATAAATTTAACAGTAACAACAAAGATTGCGTATGGTCGAAAACTTTACAACAGAAAATGAAGTTAAAAACATCGAAACAGAAGTAAAAATCTCTGATGAGGATGTGGAACAACAATTAAAACTTCAGCTACCAAAAATCATGATGAATCCAAGTGATTCCTGTATTGATAGAATTTTGAATTACTCAAAATCTGTAGTCAACAAAAAGGCTTAGTCGGGAGATTAAGCCTTTTCTATATTTTAAAAACTTAACTATCTTTGGTAGATATGTTGAAAAAAGATAGATATAAAGCCTTTGTAGAATATTTTTCTAAAAATATCCCAGATGCACAAACAGAATTAAATTATAGTAATCCTTATGAATTATTGGTCGCTGTAATATTGTCTGCACAATGCACAGATAAACGAATCAATCTGGTGACCCCTAAACTTTTCCAACAATTTCCAACTGCCGAAACTTTGGCGAATAGTAGTGCTGAGGAAATATTCACGTATATCCGTTCAGTGAGCTATCCGAATAATAAAGCAAAACATTTGGTTGGAATGGCCAAAATGCTGGTTGATGTATTTGATTCTACAGTTCCTGAAAAAATAGAAGATTTGATAAAACTACCCGGTGTCGGCAGGAAAACGGCAAACGTCATCTCTTCAGTGGTTTACAATCAACCTGCAATGGCTGTTGATACACATGTATTTCGCGTTAGTAACCGGCTTGGTCTCACGAGTAAAGCTACAACTCCACTTGCTGTGGAAAAACAACTGGTCAAATATCTGCCTGTTGAAACCATCGCTATTGCTCATCATTGGCTTATATTACATGGTCGCTACATTTGCTTAGCCCGAAAACCTCAATGTGACAAATGTGCCATTACTTACATGTGTAAATATTTTGAAAAAACGCACCAAGTGAAAGAAATCAAAGAAAAAGTTAGTTAAAAACAGTAGACTAATTTTTTTAGTAAAAATATTTTGCAAATTAAAAACTATTCCTTACTTTTGACTTAACAATACTAAGAATATGAGCAACCCAGATAAATTAAAAGCATTACAGCTTACATTAGATAAATTAGAGAAATCATATGGCAAAGGCGCCATTATGAAATTAGGAGATACTACTGTTGATCCCATTGAATCAATCTCTACAGGTTCTTTAGGTCTTGATATCGCATTAGGTATCGGAGGCGTTCCTAAAGGTCGTATCATTGAGATTTACGGTCCTGAGTCTTCTGGTAAAACAACCCTTGCAACGCATATCATTGCTGAGGCTCAAAAATCAGGCGGTATAGCTGCTTTTATTGATGCTGAACATGCTTTTGACAAATACTACGCGCAGAAATTAGGTGTTGATGTTGAGAACTTATTAATTGCACAACCCGATAATGGCGAACAGGCTTTAGAAATTGCCGATAATCTAATCCGCTCTGGAGCTATTGATATTATTGTCATTGACTCCGTCGCTGCTTTAGTACCTAAAGCAGAAATTGAAGGTGAGATGGGGGATTCCAAAATGGGACTTCAAGCACGTTTAATGTCTCAAGCTTTACGTAAATTAACAGGTACAATTTCCAAAACAAACTGCTGTTGTATTTTCATCAACCAGCTCCGTGAAAAAATCGGTGTTATGTTTGGTAACCCTGAAACAACGACAGGTGGTAATGCATTAAAATTCTATGCATCTGTACGTCTTGATATCCGTCGTACTTCTCAGATCAAAGATTCTGATGAAGTATCTGGTAACCGCATAAAAGTAAAAATTGTTAAGAATAAAGTAGCTCCTCCATTCCGAATCGCCGAATTTGATATCATGTTCGGAGAGGGTATTTCAAAAGTTGGTGAAATCATCGACTTAGGTGTTGAATACAATATAATTAAGAAAGCTGGTTCATGGTTTAGCTATGGAGAGACAAAATTGGGACAAGGTCGTGATGCTGTAAAATCATTATTACTTGACAACCCGGATTTGGCAGATGAACTAGAAGCAAAAATCAGAGCTGAAGTTGCTGGCGTAGATCCAAATCTCGTTTTAGAAGAAGGTTAATTTTTTCGTTACATATAGATTTTTAATATAGCCATTCCAAAAGAATGGCTATATTTATTTACTAAAACCTATGCTAATGAAAAAGTATATCCTTTCTTATTTTATTCTTTCGATTTTATGTTGCAGCTCGCTTCTACTTTCGGCACAACAATTAAAGATATTAACATACAATATCCATCATGCTAACCCTCCTAGTGAAAGTGCCGACGTTATCAATCTAGATACGATCGCATCCATTATCAAAAAAACAAATGCAGATCTAGTTGGTCTACAGGAAATTGATGTTAACTTAGATCGATCCCAAAATATTGATCAGGCAAAGAAATTAGCTCAACTCACAGGTTTGCACTACTTCTTTTCTAAAGGAATTAATCTAGATGCGGGTGAGTATGGGACTGTGATCCTTTCGAAATACCCTATTGTTAAAAGTGAACGTTTCGAACTTCCATCACCAATTGAAAGTGAGAAGAGAAGTTTAGGCATAATCCATATAAATATAAAAGGAAAAGTAGTCAAGTTTGCTAATACGCACCTTGATTTGAAAAATGAAAATAGGCTTGCGCAAACGGCTTTTATCATTGACAAATTTAAGAATGATAAAAGCCTTGTTATTCTAGTCGGTGATCTAAATGCAACACCTGCAGAACAACCAATCCGTAATTTAGAGCAAATATTTACACGCAGTCAAATCAAAAATGGATTTACAATACCTGAAGTAAATCCTGATCGCGAAATTGATTTTATCATGATAAATAAAGGAAGTCAGTTTAAATTTAAAAATCATCGTGTTTTATCTGAAACTTATGCAAGTGATCATAGACCTGTATATGTTGAAATTAATGCCCAATAATAGCTAATGAGTATCAATAGAAGAAAATTTATAGAGGCCTTAACCTTAGCGGGCATAACATTACCAAGCATCGGTTTGGCTGAGGAAAAAAAAGAACTTAGCGACAACGAAAAATTTGATTTTATCGTACCAGCATATTTGCAAAATCAAATCAATAAGAGTATAAGTATCTTTTCCATTTTAAGCAAACCTGCATTTGCATGGTTGGAGATCTTGGACGACAACAACGAGGTAATTGACAAGATATATCAAAGCGAAGATGGTATGTTAGAGGCTAATACTGACTTATTTAAATTTACTATACAGGAAGCGCCTAGGGTCTTTAAATATAGAATAGTAGCTAAAGAAGTTCTTAAATTTGAAGCTTATAAAATTGTTTATGGAGAGGAAATTAAAACCAACATTTTTTCGGCCAAATTAGCTGAAAAAGATCAGGATAAAATTAGATGTTTGATATATAATGATGTACACGAAGCGAAAGATACATATAAGGATTTAGTTCCAAGCCATAATATAGAAGCATATGATTTTTCTATTCTAAATGGCGATTCTTTTCATTATGTTACAAACCAAAAAGATATAACAGAAAAACTGCTTCAACCCTTTTCATTTTTTGAAACCAGCAGGCCTTTTATCATGAATCGCGGTAATCACGAAACAAGGGGTTCATTTTCTCGTCTTTTCAAAAAGTTATTTGGCTATCCTGAAAATAAATTTTATCAATCCTTCAAATTGGGCCCTATTTACTGGATTCTATTAGACAGTGGGGAGGATAAACCAGATACACATGAGGTGTATGGAGGAACTGTAGATTATGACAATTACCGTAAAGAACAGGCTATTTGGTTAGATAAAGTTTTGCAATCGAAAGAAAGAAAGGCCTCTCAGCATACCGTTGTTGTCAGCCACATTCCTATTTTTCACTCTGATGACTGGCACGGAACATTACATAACCGCTCAAGCTTTCATCCATTATTTCAAAAGTATAAAATTGATGCGATGATTACAGGACATACGCACAAATATGGGTATTATCCGCCTGACAAAGATCATAATTATACGATCTTCATCGGTGGCGGTCCAAAGGTTGGAGAACGTACAATAATAGATGTGAATGGTGATAAGAAATCGTTAGATATAAAAATGATCAAAGATAATGGCGATGTATTAGGTCATCTTAAAAAGGCATAATTATTACTAATTATTGCACATAAAAAAGGCGTTTACTATGTAAACGCCTTTTTTATGTGCAATAATCACTCTGATTATTCTCCTTCTTCTAAGAAAGGGTATTTATAGTTTGTATCTGGATTAAAGGTTTCTTTAATCGTACGTGGAGATACCCAACGCAATAAGTTGATCATTGATCCGGCTTTATCATTTGTACCAGAACCACGTGCACCACCGAATGGCTGTTGCCCTACTACGGCACCTGTACACTTATCATTAACATAGAAATTACCTGCTGCATTACGCAATGCAAGTGTTGCCTGTGCGATTGCATAGCGATCTTTAGCGATAACTGATCCTGTTAAAGCATAAATAGAGGTTTTATCAACGATTTCTAATGTTTCTTCCCATTTCTCATCTTCATAAACAAAAATTGTCAAAACTGGCCCGAACAATTCTTCTGACATCGTTTCATAATCTGATTTTTTAGCCACAATAACAGTTGGAGAAATGAAGTAACCTTTAGATTTATCGTATGTTCCACCGATTACAACTTCAGCATCAGCAGATTCTTTTGCACGATCAATATATTTTGAAATCTTATCAAATGATTTCTCATCAATAACTGCATTGATGAAATTTGTAAAATCTTCTGTTCCACCAATTTTGAATGAATTCACATCTGTAGTCATAGCATCTTTCAATGCTGGCCACATCGATGCAGGAACATAAGCACGTGAAGCAGCTGAACATTTTTGTCCTTGATATTCAAATGCACCGCGAACTAATGCTGTATTAGTTACTTGCAAATCTGCTGTTGGATGAACTAAAATAAAATCTTTACCTCCAGTTTCACCAACTATTCTTGGATATGTCTTGTAAAGATGGATATTCTCTCCGATTGTTTTCCAAATATCTTGGAAAACTCCTGTAGAACCTGTGAAGTGGATACCAGCAAAATCAGGATGTTTAAAAATTACATCACCTGCATCCGGTCCAGATACATATACTAAGTTAATAACACCTGCCGGCAAACCTGCTTCAATAAAAATCTCCATTAACACTTGCGCAGAATAAATCTGAGCATTAGATGGCTTCCATACGACAACATTTCCCATCATAGCAACACATGATGGTAAATTCCCAGCAATAGCTGTAAAATTGAATGGTGTCAAAGCGAATACAAAACCTTCCAAAGGACGTTGCTCCACGCGATTCCATACACCTTTTCCCGATACTGGTGGTTGCTGTGCATAGATTTCTGTCATGTACTGTACGTTGAAACGTAAGAAATCCGTAAACTCACAAGCTGCATCAATTTCTGCCTGATAAGGGTTTTTTGACTGCGCTAACATGGTAGCAGCATTCAACTTATAACGATATTTGGTCGATGCTAGTTCTGCTGCTTTCAAGAAGATTGCTGCACGGTCTTCCCATGTCAAATTCTCCCAATCACCTTTAGCAGCCAAGGCGGCATTAATGGCATCAGTGACATGACTTTTAGTACCTTGACTATATTGTCCCAAAACATGTTGGTGATCGTGTGGAGGATTGATAGATACTTTATTATCAGTACGGACTTCCTTTCCGCCTATATACATAGGTATGTCAACTTGCTTAGCACGAGCTTCATCAATCGCCGCTTTTAATAATTTGCGTTCTTTTGTTCCAACAGCATATGAGTACACTGGCTCATTTGTAGGTGTCGGTACATTAAAAAATCCTTTTATCATAGTAATAATTTTATATTTTCAAAAAGCTGAATTTCAATGAATTCATAGAATTCAACATAAATTTACAAGATTTTAATCCGTGTTCCAATTATTGGATTAGTCTTTAACAGTACTGGTAAAAATATGTTTAAACTTTTCCAATTTTGGTTTAATCACGTATTGACAATATCGATCTTCCTTATTATTCGCATAGTAATTTTGATGATAATCTTCAGCTTTATAGAAAGTAGTAAATGGATTAATTTCTGTCACGATAGGACGGTCATACAACCGTTCTTCTTTCATTTTTTTTAGATAAAAATTAACTTTTTCTAATTGTTCTTGATCATGAACAAAAATTGCAGAGCGGTATTGCGTACCAATATCATTACCTTGCCTATTCAATTGTGTAGGATCATGTGCGATAAAAAAAGCTTCTAACAAGGTATCGAATGTTATTTTCTTGGGGTCATACAAAACATTGATCACTTCAGCATGTCCTGTATTCCCTGTACTGACTTGGCTATATGATGGATCCTTCGTTTCTCCTCCAGCATAGCCTGAAATAACTTGCTGTACACCATCAAGTGTTTTAAATTGAGCTTCAACACACCAAAAACAACCTGCTGCAAATGTTGCAGTATCTACCAGACCATTCTGATGATCTGGCAACTGTTCAAATGATTGCGGTTCCTTTTTAGCAATATTAGATTTACAGGATAACAATGCTATGCTTGTTACCAAAAGTACAAGCATAGCGATATATTTATGTACCATCTCAATAACCCTTAAATTAAAAAAGCGGTAAAATGTTATCATTCTACCGCTTTTATTTCGCTACTAAAATTAAAAACTATTTAGCGGCAGCATAATTTTTCGCTACTGCATCCCAGTTGATGACATTGAAGATCTCTTCTAAATATGCAGGACGTTTATTTTGAAATTTTAAGTAATATGCATGTTCCCAAACATCAATACCTAAAATAGGTGTACCTTTAACTTCAGCCACATCCATCAATGGATTATCTTGATTAGGTGTCGATGTTACTTGTAATTTACCTTCTGCATTTACAATTAACCAAGACCAGCCAGAACCAAAACGTGTAGCTCCTGCATTTTGCAATTGTGTTTTCAATTCTGCAAAAGAACCAAATGTTTCATTGATTGCCGTTGCCAATTCACCAGTTGGCTCACCACCAGCATTTGGACCTAATACTGTCCAAAATAATTTGTGGTTATAGTGACCACCACCATTATTACGTACTGCTGCAGGATATTTACTGATATTTTTAACGATATCTTCTAAAGATAAGTTCTCAGCTTCTGTTCCAGCAATTGCCTTATTTAAATTATCTACATATGCTTGATGATGTCTATCATGGTGGATTTCCATAGTAGCTTTATCAATATGTGGTTCTAATGCGTCTGACGCGTATGGTAGCGCTTCTAATACAAATGCCATAATTATTATTTTTTATGTTTATTTAAAGATTGTTTCTATGCAAATATAACGTTTAATATACCTTTATGTTTCGTTTTGCGATTAAATAATCACTAAGCTTTTAACGTTTTTGACGAAAAAATGATTTAACAAGTTCAGCACATTCTTCCCCCAACTTACCATGCTCTACAATTGTTTTGGGATGTAAAATTTTATCATGAAATTGAGAATATCCTCTTTTTTCATCTTGAGCTCCATATACAATTCGGCTGATATGTGTCCAATAAGCTGCACCTGCACACATTACGCATGGTTCTACAGTCACATAAAGTGTGCAGTCGACCAAATATTTACCTCCCAAATGATTTGCAGCAGCCGTAAAGGCTTGCATCTCGGCATGGGCTGTTACATCATTTAGACGCTGTGTCAGATTGTGCCCCCTACCGATAATATTACCTTTATGCACAATTACCGCCCCTATGGGCACCTCCCCTGCGGCTAATGCTAATTTTGCTTCCTTCAATGCTTGCTGCATAAAAAAATCGTCAGCATTGTCTACAGATGTTCCTTCAAAATCGATATACCGCATTTTACATTAATTTTGCACCATTAGGCACTTTTTTTTCTACAGTTGTTAAAATGATATCCCCGTTGTCATCAGCAAAACCGGTAACTAAACATTCCGAGAAAAAATTTGCGATCTGCTTCTTGGGGAAATTAACAATAGCAACAATTTGCTTACCTAATAATTCTTCTTTACTGTAATGCACCGTGATCTGAGCACTACTTTGTTTTATTCCCAATTCATCACCAAAATCAATCGTTAACTGATAAGCTGGTTTTCTTGCTTTTGGAAAATCGACAACATTTAGTATTGTACCCACACGCATATCCACTTTTTCAAAATCATTCCAAGATATTTCTTCCATTACAAACGATTACTTTCGATACTACTTAATGACTTGGCCAGTGTAAATAAAACATATTCTCGATCGCGGTGTAATTTTGCCATCAAATGGTTAATCAATTTTTCTTCTTGATTTTCTTCGAAAACTAAATCTTCATCACTTAGATGATTATATTTTCTTTTTATTTTTTCTTTTGCTGTAATCCAATCAAATGTTGTTATTTTAAGTCCCATCATTTTTTAGGTATAAAATTTGCTGTTATATTTGAAACTTGTTCAAAGTTTAGTTAAAGATACAATTTATATAGAAAATAAAAGTTATGAAAAAAATTTTACCTGCATTACTATTAATTTGTGGTAGTGTTGCTACTGCAAATGCACAATTGTTACCAGGAGTAGAAATTGGTTTAAAGGGTGCCTTAAACTTTTCTAAATTTAAAAGTGATGGTAAGTATTTCAATTCAGACAACAAAGCAGGATATCAAGCAGGTTTGTATGGGCGTGTTGGTGTATTAGGTTTCCATGTGCAACCGGAGATTTACCTTACAGGCAAAAATACTACGATTAAAGCTGAAGGAGGAGAAACAACAGATGTAAAATTAACCACAATCGACATCCCGGTATTATTAGGAAAACGTTTTGGTTTAGGACCAATTGGAGCAAGAATCCAAACTGGACCAATATTTTCTTTTAAAGTAGATGATAAACAAGATAAGATAATTCCTAGTTTAGATCCAAATAGCTACAAAAAGAACGGTACATCTTGGGCATTTGGTGTGGGTGCTGATGTTTCAAGTCTTCGTGTTGATCTACGTTATGAAATGGGACTAAGCAAAATCAACAACAGCAGTCAAGCAAATCCAAAAATTAATATGTGGAGTATAGGATTAGGCTATCGTTTATTTAGTTTATAGTACTTTTCAATCAAATTATAAAAGGCTCGTTATCAAAAATAGCGAGCCTTTTTCATTAGCGGTTTAGAATAGTTCTAAATTACTTCTTTTTCTTGTCAAAATTGTATCATATTTAATATCAAATAGTAGATTTGCCTAATTAAATTAAATTACAAAGAATAATGAGTAAATCAAAGCCAGTTTTAAGTTCTTCAATCGGGAAGAAGCTAATCATGAGCTTAACGGGACTTTTCTTATGTACGTTCCTAATTGTTCACTTGATTGGAAACTTGCAGTTATTTAAAGATGACGCGGGTTTAGCGTTCAACAAGTACGCCTATTTCATGACGCATTTTACACCTATCAAGGTTGTGTCTTATTTATTGTATGCTTCGGTGATTATTCACGTGATCTATGCAATCGTGATTTCATTAAAAAATAAGGCTGCTCGTCCTATTGGATATGCATCTTATGATGGAAGCGCAAACAGCAAATGGAACTCACGTAATATGGGTATTTTAGGTACTGTTATCTTAGTATTCTTGGCGACGCACATGTCAAATTTTTGGTGGAAATACCATAATGATCAAACACCTTATATCGAATATCGTACCGATCTGTCGAATGGTGTAACGACTCATCAAGAGATCCAAGCGTCAGATTTTCATGATTACTCAGTCGTTGTTGAAAATGGTGTTGAAATCGTAAAAGCACGTGACTTGTATAAGCAGGTAGACTTTGCTTTTAAAAACGTTGCTCTAGTAGCATTATACGTAATTGCAATGGCTGCTTTAGCATTCCACTTGATTCACGGTTTTCAATCTGCTTTCCAAACAGTTGGATTCAATCACAAAAGATACATTGGATTGGTTCAATTTATTGGAGTATGGGTATTTGGAGTAGTTATTCCAATTCTTTTCGCAGCGATGCCATTATATTTCTATTTCCGTTAACAATATTTTAGGATGGTGCTATAAGGCACGATCTAATAAATAAAATATAAGATATGTTAGATTCAAAAGTACCTGCGGGGCCATTGGCCCAAAAATGGTCAAAACATAAATTTGAAATGAAGCTGGTTAACCCTGCTAACAAACGTAAATTCACAATTATCGTTGTTGGGACAGGATTGGCAGGAGCTTCTGCAGCTGCTTCTTTAGCAGAATTAGGTTACAATGTAAAGACTTTCTGTTATCAAGATTCACCTCGTCGTGCGCACTCAATCGCGGCACAAGGTGGTATTAATGCTGCAAAAGATTATCAAAATGACGGTGACTCTGTTTTCCGCTTATTTTATGATACTATTAAAGGTGGTGATTACCGTGCTCGTGAGGCAAACGTTTATCGTTTAGCAGAAGTATCGACTAACATCATCGATCAATGTGTGGCTCAAGGTGTTCCTTTTGCTCGTGAATATGGTGGTTTATTAGATAACCGCTCATTCGGTGGTGCCCAAGTATCACGTACATTCTACGCGCGTGGTCAAACAGGACAACAATTATTATTAGGCGCATATTCGGCTTTAAACCGTCAAATTCATAAAGGTAAAGTAAAATCATACACTCGTCATGAAATGCTTGACCTTGTTAAAATTGATGGACAAGCTCGTGGTATCATTACTCGTGACCTAGTTACAGGTAAAATCGAATCACATGAAGGTCATGCTGTATTATTGTGTACTGGTGGATACGGTAACGTTTTCTTCCTTTCGACTAATGCAATGGGATGTAATGTAACTGCTGCTTGGAGAGCTCACAAACGTGGTGCTTTATTTGCAAATCCTTGTTATACTCAAATTCACCCAACTTGTATTCCTGTTACCGGTGATCACCAATCAAAATTAACTTTGATGTCAGAATCATTGCGTAATGATGGTCGTGTATGGGTTCCGAGAACAGTTGAATTGGCACAAAAACTTCAAAAAGGAGAACTGAAAGCTGTTGATATCAAAGAGGAAGATAGAGATTATTTCTTAGAGCGTAAGTACCCATCTTTTGGTAACTTGGTACCTCGTGATGTGGCTTCTCGTAATGCTAAAGAAGCAGTGGATGAGGGACGTGGTGTTGGTAAAACAGGTGTTGCTGTATTCTTAGACTTTGCGGAAGCAATCGGTCGTTTGGGAGAAGATACTGTACGTGAAAAATATGGTAACTTATTCGACATGTACTACCAGATTACAGACGAAAACCCGTACAAACAACCTATGCGTATCTACCCTGCTGTTCACTACACTATGGGTGGTGTATGGGTTGATTATAACTTAATGACAACTGTCCCTGGATTATATGCGTTAGGAGAATGTAATTTCTCTGATCACGGAGCTAACCGTTTAGGAGCTTCTGCTTTAATGCAAGGATTATCGGATGGTTACTTTGTTATTCCTTATACTGTTGGAGATTACTTAGCAAACTTAGGTTCTTTTGCCCCTATTGATAAAAATCATCCTGCTTTCGAAGAAACTCGTAAAGAGGTTGAAACTAGAATCAATGCGCTATTAGCCTTGAATGGTACTAAAACTGTTGATGATCTTCATAAAGAATTAGGTTTGATCATGTGGGAATACTGTGGTATGGCCCGTACAGCTGAAGGATTAACTAAAGCTAAAGGATTGATCCAAAACCTGAAAAAAGAATTCTGGTCTAATGCCAAGGTATTAGGTGAAAATGAAGAGTTAAACATGTCTCTTGAAAAAGCTGGCCGTGTTGCTGATTTCATCGAATTGGGCGAATTAATGGTTGATGATGCATTGAACCGCAGAGAATCTTGTGGTGGTCACTTCCGCTTAGAATCTCAAACTGAAGAAGGTGAAGCTTTACGTATTGACGAAGAGTTTACTTACGTATCTGCTTGGGAATTCAAAGGTGAAAATCAACCAGAAGTTCTTCATAAAGAAGAGTTAGTTTTCGAAAACGTTAAATTAACACAAAGAAGTTATAAATAATATCAATTGACTACTTTATTAGTAGTCAATTGATGACTCAATATTATTATTATGAGTGCACATATGAATTTAACGCTAAAAGTTTGGCGTCAAAAAAACGATAAATCTAAAGGTCAATTCGTAACTGTACAAGCAAATGATATCGCCGATGATATGTCATTCTTAGAAATGCTTGATATCGTAAATGATGAATTGACTCGCAAGGGAGAAGATCCTATTTACTTTGATCATGACTGTCGCGAAGGTATTTGCGGAATGTGTTCATTAGTGATCAACGGACGTCCACACGGACCAAAATATGGTATCACTACTTGTCAATTACACATGCGTTCATTCCACGATGGACAAACAATTGTTATTGAGCCTTGGAGAGCAGCTGCTTTTCCAGTTTTAAAAGATTTAGCGGTAGATCGTACATCATTTGACCGTATCCAACAAGCGGGTGGTTATACAAACGTAAATACGGGTGGTGCACAAGATGCAAATAACATTTTGATTCCAAAACGTATTGCGGATGAGGCTTTCGAGTCTGCGACATGTATCGGTTGTGGGGCTTGTGTTGCAGCTTGTAAAAATGCTTCAGCAATGCTTTTTGTTTCTGCTAAAATATCTCAATTCGCGTTATTACCTCAAGGTCAAACAGAACGTTATGAGCGTGCTCAGGCGATGGTTGATCAAATGGATGCGGAAGGATTTGGTAACTGTACTAATACTGGCGCTTGCGAAGCGGAGTGTCCTAAAGGTATCAAATTGACTAATATCGCTCGAATGAATCGCGAGTACCTAGGTGCTAAGCTTTTCAGAGAAGAGGATATCCACGGATAAAAGAACATCACTTTATAGATAAGTCCTTACAATCTTTTTGTAAGGACTTTTTTTATATATTTATATATTCAATCTCAATAAATAGATAATAAAGTGCCGATATCCTCCAAAATAAGAATTTTACTTATACTGCTGACGCTAAGCTTTATCGTTACTGCTATTACTTTACAAAAGTCTATTACTAGTAAAGATATCTTAAATTTTGAAACCGCCAATCTAGAATCTAAAATTCATGAAAAAGAAGAAGTAATTGATGAATTATTTGCGGATCCAATTATTTTAAAAACATTCAAAAATGCAGAAAAATATCCTGAGCAGTCATATCATATACTTGAAAAGTATAATAAAGATGAGGGAATCGCACTTTTTATTTTTAAAAACCATGAACTTCTACTCTGGAGTACAAACCTATTTGTACCGCTAACTGATGCTGGACTCAAAAATCCGGTCAACTATATAGCGACTAATGATCGCTCATTTGTTGTTAAAAAGAAGGAGATCGGAAATACGACAGTTTTAGCCTATGTTATGGTTAAAAAGTATTTCAACATTAATAACGAATATTTCACTAAAGCATTTTCTCCTTTAATAACAAAGAGTACAAACATCGAAATTGCTGATTATGATGATAATGTAAGCATCAAAAATATTTACAGCAAAGACAAAACTTACTTATTTTCTATTAAACTAAAATCTGGTCAGGTACAAAATATTTTTAGTATCCTTCAAACACTCTGCTGGATACTCGCTGCAACATGTTTTATCACTTTAATACATAATCTCGCGAAACTACTCGTAAATAAGGAAAAAATAATACCTGGAATTTTACTCTATCTTACAGCATTAATTGTATTACGTTATCTAGACCTTAATTCTAATTGGTTGAATATCCATGCTAATTTGGGCATATTTAATCCTAAAAATTATGCCTATAACTACCTTTTTCCAAATATCTGGGGACTACTTATTACAGTCTTTTTCATATTTCTTTTCATATTATTTCTATATAATATCAAAGACTCATTTTCAATTGAGAAGTATCTGAAAAAGAAAGGCTCGAAAATAATCTTTGCAGTTCTTTCCATCCTAAGTGTCTATTTCTTCTTTACTATTCTTTACAGAACTTTAGGGACACTCATTACACACTCCACTACAACTGTGGTAGATTTCACAAAACTTGTTGAGCTAAATATATTTACATGGATCGACCTTTTTATTATGTGCGTAAGTCTCGTCACATTAATATTATATATCGATCTGGTTATTTCTAATATAAAAAAATTACAGATATCAGATACGGTATTAATTAATATACACTTGAGTTGTCTCATCTTATTTATTTTGATCGGGACTTCATTAAGTGAAAATAATGGGCTCGTTAATATCCTACTTGCACTTATAATATTAATAAGATCATTCAATTCGTTTCTAAAAAAGAAGTTCAGACTAGCTACACATATCATCGTTATCATTCTTTTATCTACAATCTTTTCCATTTACCATGGACATTTCTTCAAAATGAAAAAACTGGAGAACATGAAGCTTTTTATCAGCAATTTAGAAGCAGAAGATGACATTAATGCTATTTCATTATATACTGAAATTGAAAAAGATATTTTAAATGACGAGCAACTCAAACATTTATTTAAAATAAGTTTACCAAACACCAATACACAAACCATAAGTGAATACATTGAAAAAAAATATCTTAGTGGGTATCTTTCTAGATATGAATTTTTGGGATTTTACTACAATAACAATAAGGAGCTTGCTCCTTACAAAAACAATAAAGTAGATGAGTACAGAGAAAAAGTTATTAAAAACTCATTAAAGATTAGTAATAATTTCTACAGATTAAACAGCGAACTGGGAACTCATGAGTATTTTTCTATTATCAATATTCAAATTGATAAACAAAACACTGTCTCTCTATACCTTAATCTAAAGAATAGATCATTTAATTACAGCCTGCCTTATCCGGACATACTAGTTGATTCCAGATTAAATAAAATGGAGGCACAGTCATTTAATAATAGTTCCATCGCATTGTTTAAAGATGGGAATTTAGTGACCCAATATGGAAAATATAACTACCCAAGTCATGACAATGGTTATCCGAAGAAATTGGGAGAATATATTAATTTGGATAGTAGGGATGATTATTTTCATATCATGTACAGGCCTAATAATTATACTACTTTTTTAGTTAGTTATCCAAAAGAGACACCATGGGAATATTTAGCTACCGCATCATTTTTATTTCTGGTTATTTTTATCTTTTTTTCTATCTCTTCCTGTGTTAGATATGGCTTTAAAATTTTAAAGAATAAATCATTCAAAATCAGAAGCATAAAGTACCATTTCCTTTTTTTAGTAAATAGTATACAATACAGTTCCAGAATACAAACATTGTTTATATCCTCCATCGTGCTGGCAATTTTGATCTCTGGAATTATATCTTTCGTAAGTATAAGTATGCAACTTTCGTATAATAATACTTTGGAAAGAGAAAAGACTGTAACAGATATTAGTAAAAGACTTGAAAGTATAGTTAGTACAGCGTCTACTGCTGAAGAAAAAGAAGAAAGATTGATCTATTATCTGAAATTATTATCAGAATCGCTTTCAAAAGATTTTTCACTCTATTCAAAATCGGGCCGTCTATTATTCAGTTCACAACCCAAGATTTATGATTTAAATATTTTATCAACGTTTATTAACCCGAGTGCATTTAGAAAACTCTCCCTTCTTAAAAAATCAGAGACTATTGAAGAGGAGGTCGTTGGTGATTTTAGGTACGAATCCAGTTATGCAACTATTAGAGATGAAAACTATGCTACTATAGCGTATCTGGGTATACCAAATTTTAATGCACAGAAAGATGATAACTTAAATAAAAACCTACTTTTAAACACATTAATTAATATCTATTCTCTAATAATCATTGGATTTGGTTTTTACGCGGCTTTTGTTGCCAATAAAATCACAGAACCATTAAATTTGATCAGTAAAAAAATAGCCCAAACAAATCTTGGACAACAAAATGAACCTTTATTTTGGCAACGCAATGATGAGATTGGTGGGCTTATTAAAGAATACAATTTAATGATATTAAAACTTGAGGATTATGCAAATAAAATAAAGGATAATGAAAGGGAGTCTACTTGGCGAGAAATGGCACAGCAAGTTGCTCATGAGATCAAAAATCCACTGACACCAATGAAACTTGGGATCCAACAATTGACAAAATCTTATCATGATAACGATGCAAAATTTGAGGAGCGTTTTAAACGTATCACTGCATCTTTTATTGAACAAATCAATAGTTTAACCCATATAGCTAAAGAATTCTCAGCCTTTGCAAAATTACCAGATACTAAATATGAAAAGGTCAATTTGGTGGAAAAAATTAATAAATCAATTGCTGTATATAGTCAAAATCCGCATGCTCAGATTCAATTAATGAATCAAACAAATCAGGCTTCTATATTTGTAGAAGCTGACCGGGATCAATTATTAAGAACGTTTAATAACTTACTGAAAAATGCTATTGAAGCAGGTTTTGGAAAAAGGAAAATAAAAATTGATATCAGCATTTCAAATGGAGAACATGATACATACATTATTAAAATAAAGGATAACGGCCTAGGTATTCCACAAGAAATGCGGGCAAAAATCTTTGAAATTAACTTTACGACTAAAAGCTCCGGAACGGGACTTGGGTTAGTTTTTGTTAAGAAAACAATTGAAGCCATGGGTGGAACTGTAAAATTCGATTCTATAGAGGATCAGGGAACGACATTTCAAATTACTGTACCGAAATACAGAGGTTCATAGCAAAATATTCGTCATGATTGGGCGGAATTTAGATTAACAATATACAAAATGCGAGGTAAAGAAATAAGGAGTTCAAATTGAACTCCTTATTTCTTTATCGTATGGCTCGTAATAAACAATGTATATAGTACTATTTTAATACAACAGTTGATCTTCCCATGATTGCATTGTCGGCATACAAAAGAACAGTATAAGCTCCCTTAGTGAACTTTTTATCGTCTTTCCAATATAATGAATATTCTTCACCATGATTGGTAAAGTCTATTGTGCTTTTAAAAGTATATTGGAGTTTTTCACTATGTGCATAAAAAGTATTGTCATCCTGATTGATAATAAGATTACCTTGAGGATCAATAATACGTACAAAAATATCTTTTTTCCCCACTTTTGCAAGGGTATTATCTGCGATATTAAAATTTATACTTAATTTATCAACTCTCTTTGCCCTTTCCTCTACTTCAACTTTATCGTTTCTTTTTTCCTGTAGTCCATAAACCGCAATATTAGAAACTTTGATAGCTGCAGCGACATTTACCTTTGACGCTAAATTTGTATTTGAGCTTTCCAAATTACTAATCTTAGTGGAGGAAGCTGAGACTTCCTTTTGTAATAAGCTATTCTTCTCCGCTAGAATTTTATTTTCCTGAATAAGTCTATTAACATCCAAACTAAAATATGCAACTTCACTTTTCAACGAAGTAATTGTCGACTGTGCATGATCAATATCACTCTGTGACAATTGTTTCTGCGCTAATTTAGTTCGTAAGTCTATGATTTTTTTTCTTGCATTTTGTTCTTTCTCGATTAAAGGAGGAGATAATTGAATATTTTCAATTTTCATTTTATCGAGCTCTGCTTCAATACGATCGATCTCCACTTCAAGGTTCTCTTTTTCAACCGTTAGTGCATAGACCTTCTCTCCTGAAGACTTAAATTTAACATAAAAATAAACATTTGTGACAATAAGCGCCGCGATTGCTATTATAAAAAAATAAACTTTTGATGTATTTTTCTTAATCTCTTCCTGCTTATTACCTTTTACTAATTCAGTTTCCATTACCCTTGAATTCCATTTATATTTGACTTATTAAGTCATAGTAGATACATGTCTACAACAAATATTATTCCAAATTTAAATTTTAACAATATTAAAAGAATAATATCTTAAGTCTTAAGGACAACTTTTGAACATTTCAAGCTCAAAGCGTCTCAAAGCTTAATTAGGACTGTTTTTTCACAATCATTAAATTACTCATAATCAATTCCTTAATAAAGCTATCAAAATGAATCTCCGTTTCGAAATGACCAATATAGTGCTGTACTAAATGTTTTTCTATTGTTCCATTCAAATCAATTGAAACAGAGGTTTGATCTTCAATTTTAACGACAGTTTGTCCAAATTTTATATATTCTTTGTCTATCTTCAACAGGTCCAATCGTTCCTCCTCAATATCAATAATTACACCCTTCTCTAATTCTCCTCTTCCACAGAATTCTATTTCTATCCCCAATTCGGCAAAGCTCATTCTTATTAAATCACGTATGGTAATATCTTTGGCTACATATTCCTCCCCAAAATTAAATTGAGATTTTTCCATCCAATATAAATGAGCAGATAAATCCTTGATATATATTCTATTTTCTAGACCAAGAGCGATATGAACCACCTCCCTTATAATTTTTTGTACAATATTTTTTTCGATCAAAGTACTATTTCTAAAATTAGAAAATTTGTTAAATAAAAAATTTTAAACAAGTAAAGCTATAGTTTCCTATAGCTTTATCTATCTTCAAAAAGAATATCTTAATTTACTCTTGAAAAAGTGAACACTAAATATGCTTCGCCATTTGTAATGGTTACCGGCATACGCATAACTAATTTACTAGCGTCTGAGTATGATAAATCTAAACGGTAGCCTGTAATAACATTTTTAGCTTTATCGCCAGCATAAATCTTTTTAAACTGAAACTGTGGCTGTCCGTTATTCTTTCCTGGATTGAAGATAGACCATATAATATCTCTGGAAGCACCAGGGGCACATAATTTACCGTCTGCTGAAAATGAGATGTTTCCTTTGCCATTACCTGGCAATGTCCAAGTACTTCCTATAAAGCATTCAGCAGGTGCTTCTTCAAATACACTTTTAATGGTATAAGATGCGGGTAAATTCTCGCGATCAATAGTGTTTAAAACCCAAGTTCCTTTTACAGCTCCTTTCCAGTCAGAGGCACTAGGCCCTGTAGACATCGCAGTAGATGAAGAACTAGATGCTGTTCCTTTTGGTTGCATACTACAAGCCGAAAAAAGAAACAAACTCAACATGAGAGTTGTGATAGATAAAAGAACTCGATTCATATTCATTAATTTTATAGTTACTTATTGTATTTTTGCTGTAAATATAACAACAAATCATGATTGAGACATCCAAAAATCATACCATTAGTAAGATTGTAGCAAAATCACTATTGCGTCTTTTCGTTTTACTTTTAGCACTAGCTTCTGTTCCTATATTATCGAATAAGGGAACCCAGTCTAATTTAGATGCTAAACACGTTGCATTTCCAAATGAAATGGCAGTAGTTGCTCCTGCATTGCTCTTTATCATTTTTGTAGTTTTACTGATTGTCATGTTAAAAAACAAATATTTAAGAGTCGATATTAATTGGCAATTCTCATTATGCACGATTTTCCTATTGATCTACTTAATTCTATTATACTCCCGTATATATCCCCTAATAGCATAATCCAAATAAATACAATATCATTAATCAAATTAATATCTTTGAGAATTAATGAATAAAGTCAAAACATAGACTTAAATATCTAATGAATAAAAAACTAATTTGGAAAATTGTTAAGAATATACTGAAAGTAGTTGTTACCGTTGCTGCTCTTTATTGGGTATTTAGTAAGGTTTCTATCCAAGATCTAAAAGATGCTCTATTAAAATCAAATCCGCTGTTCCTTTTATTCGCATTTTTAGCATATGCCATCTCAATTCTAATATCATCCTCTCGCTTACTTAGCTTCTTAACTGCAATCGGACTTCATGTTTCTGAGAGATATAATTTTAAACTTTATCAGCTTGGCTTGTTTTATAATCTTTTCTTGCCTGGAGGTGTTGGAGGTGATGGATATAAAATATACTTTCTTCGAAAAAAGTATAGTATTAAAGGTCGAAAGTTACTTGGAGCATTATTCTTTGACCGATTAAGTGGTCTGTGGGCGCTATGTTTAATAATTGCGGCATTAATCATTTTTATGCCTCAACTTGGAATTCCTAATTACTTAACAATTTTAGGATTTATCTTGGGTACAACGCTTTATTATTTTTTGGTAGGCAAATTTTTCAATAATTTTAAGGCAAATTTCATCAAAACACATCTAAAAGCAATAGGTGTACAGTCAATGCAAGTAATTGCTGCTATTATGATATTATACGCCCTAGGCTTTGATGGAAAATTTTCTCCTTATCTCTTTCTCTTTCTCGCTTCTTCATTAGTGGCAATAATTCCATTTTCCGTTGGAGGATTGGGTATGCGAGAGCTAGTTTATATGTGGGGAGCTAATTTTTTTCATCTTGATTCACATTTAGCTGTCTTGATTAGTCTACTATTTTATATTATATCGGCATTCATGGCCTTTACTGGTTCGTACTACATATTTCATCCCTCTGCATTAGGGACCGAAAAATTACCATCTGTTAAAGAAATAGAAGAATCTCAGACGGAAGATTAAATAAATAAACATGGCAAATATTATAATAACAGGAGCAAGCAGTGGAATTGGGTTTGAAGCTGTATTGGATCTCACGGCAAAAAAAGAAAATAATGTTATCGCACTTGCTCGATCTGCAGATAAACTAAAGCGCCTTCACGAAATTGCTAAGGATTTGAATTTCGACGGGGGTAATTTATATCCAGCTCAGTTTGATATTGTTTATGATGATTATCAAACTTTATTACCATTTATCAAATCAAAATTTGAACAGGTAGATATCCTGATCAATAATGCAGGAGTGCTTATCAATAAACCTTTTATGGATAGTTCATTGGAAGAAATTGCATCGATGTTTCAAACCAATGTATTGGCACATGCTAATATGATTCAACATATCGTCCCTTTAATGCCCGAAGGATCTCATATTCTCAATATAGGAAGTATGGGCGGTTTTCAAGGCTCTTCCAAGTTTAGTGGCTTAGCGGCTTATTCTTCTAGTAAAGCAGCCTTGGCAGTATTAACAGAGTGCTTGGCTGAAGAATTTAAGGATAAAGGTATCCGCGTAAATTGTCTTGCTCTTGGATCTGCACAAACTGAAATGTTTGAAGCAGCTTTTCCGGGAATAGAAGCTGGTAAACTCGCTTTTGAGATGGGAAGATATATTGCGGAATTTGCTCAAAATGGACATCAATATTATAATGGTAAAATTCTACCTGTAGCATTAACAACTCCTTAATAAAAAGGTCTCAAAAGTAGCGCGCCCCCAGAAAGTGTTTAACTTTTCGGGGGCATTGCACAAAGATGCTTTTTTACAAACCAATATGTTCATTTTTATTGGATTTCGGTCCATCTTTACTGATTGCCTTTGGGTTATCTTTCAAGTAATGCCAAGTAATCTTATCTTCAAATTGTTGACCTTTCCCTGATGCTTTTACCTGGATAATATTATCCCCTTCTTTCAATTTAACATTTTGAAAAATATAATGGACATCAGTTTCTCCGATAACAAAGTTCTTTTCTTCAACACCATTGACCAACAAAATAGGTGTACCTAAATTAGAATAGACTGTCACCGGAGTAATCTCGTTTACTCTCTCAATAACACGTCTTTGTGTCAGATATAATACAGGTTCTTTACTCCAGTTAGCTTTATACCAATAAAAAGGATCTTTCTTGAGTTTTCTATCAAACGTAACCAATCCTTTATAATTCCTTGGCTCAACATTGAGTGCTGTAATCGGAGTCGCAAAGTCAAATGTGTTCCAAAGATAAGACGCTAAAAAGATCGGATGTCTTTTTATCGTTCCCCAATGTATTTCATGGAACTTTGTTGAAAATTCTTCAGGAAAAAATGCTGGATTCGCCCATTGATTACCTACATCTCCAACAACCTCTTGTTGATGACTAGGATTAGCCTCGGCTCCATACTCTGAAAAAATAATTTTATAATCTTTAAAATCTTTTGAGATTTGATCTGCCCACTTATCAACATCACGAATAACGCCATTATACCATCCGAAATAATGATTGATCCCCTGTATATCTGCATTATTATTTACAGCATGGTTAATGACATTATAGCCGCTCACTTGCACCGTATAGCGATATGGATCTTCGGTTTTAGCTAAATCATTTAATTTTGTCGTTAACTCGATTGTGTACGCATTAGGCGTATAAACCTCATTATGGAGACCCCATGTATAAATAGAAGGATGATTATAGTTTTGTCTTATAAGTTCTGTCAATTGCTGTTTTGCATTTGCTTCCTCTAACGTCGTTACACGATTAACAAATGGGATTTCTGCCCAAACAACAAATCCAATACTATCGCATTTTTCATAGAAGTATGCAGATTGTTGATAGTGAGCTAATCGAATAGTAGTTGCTCCAATTTCCTTGATGATAGCCAAATCTTCATCATGATCAGCATTTGATAACGCGGAACCCTTTCCCCATCGATCCTGATGTCTTGTTACTCCATACATTGGATACTTAATATCATTCAAAAAGAATCCCTCTCCTGTTCTTAATTCAAATTTTCGTAAACCTAGAGGCTGAATCACTTCATCTAGTACAGTATTTCCATCAACAAGCTGTGTAACTACTTTATATAGATATGGGTCCTCCAGACCTTGCCATAAATGTGGATTTGTTAAATTAAAGTCTTGCATTACTTCTTGTCTACCCTGCGGAAGTAAACGATATTTTTTTATATTCTTGGCTTTCACAGCACCGTTTTGTTCAAAAATCGTTGACACCACCTGTAAATCTCTTGCGTCATGATTTTTATTTTCAAGTTTCACTTTTAAATTTATTGATGCACTTTTTTTATTAACGTCCTTTTGACTTATATATACTCCTGAAGAAGCATAATCGGATACTGCAATATTAATCTTATCCGTCACAATAAGTTCAACCGGACGATAAATACCACCATACATAGGGAATAGCGTATGATTGACTGGGATTACTTGTGGAGTTGCTTCATTGTTAACTTTTACAAGAATCTCATTCTCAACTCCAAATTTCAACATATTAGTCAATTCCAACACGAATGCAGAATAGCCCCCTTGATGTCTTCCCACAATCTGATAATTACCATTTATAGCTGACGCATCATAAACTACATTTCCCTTTTCCTTCTTCGCAGGCAACGGTGAATTATTAATGTAAACTTCTGTGTTTGTATTTACACCTTCAAATTTTACAAAAATGCGCTTACCATTCCAAGAAGATTCGGGAATAAAAGTTTTACGATAATAGGCATCTCCTACATAAAATTTTTCATTAGATGTAAATCGATCATTACGTACTTGCATATCTTTTGAGTTCCATGTATGGGGAACAGCTATAGATTTCCATGTTCCAGAAAAAACATTCCCATACTGTAAGAGATCTGTAGTAAAGGGGCCTTTTTTGAAAGCCCAATCTTGATTGAAAGAAATAACTTCTCTAGAAAAGGAAACTGAGGTTAAAATTGTTAAGAAAAATAAGGTGACGATTGCCTTGAAATTCATAATAATAAAATAAAGGTTTTGTTCAATAGTATCCATCATAAACATGATGATGGAGTGTAAAACAAAGATATAAACCTAATTGTATTACAAAGAAGAATTTACTTTACTAGAAAACTACATAGAAGTTAATATTGAGCAAAAAAATGCTGTTGCATCACAGAAAACCAATTTACAACGTTATCGTACTTTTACTAAAATAGAGATGATGTCACTTAAATAATACTAACTACAGGTTACTATTATAAGCTTTTTATCCATTTAACTAAATCATTCAAGACTTCACTATTCATGGTTTCACTAATATGCTCATACTCTGAAACAGCCCCAGTTGTCGATTTTTGAAATAAGTGATTCAATCCTTCATATTTCTTTAGAACTGTTTTTGGATTATATGGTAGATTATTCTTTAAACTTTTTAGATTTTGGTCAGCAGGAACCTGAACATCTAAATTCCCAAATGCGGCATAAACCGGCACTGTAATTTTTTTAATAAAAGGAATGGGATCAATCCGCATGAAATATCTATAAGATGGCAACAAGAGTGTCTCTAATTCCAATTTACTCGATGAATTCAATTGTGCTGGATCTATTTTCATATTATCAAGAATCATTGCCATAGCCTCCATATGCGGCCTATTACTTTTAACAACCTCAAAATTCCTTTTATTAATCTCTTTGGCATGTGATAATGCTAGTTCTGACATGCCTGCTACTTTACCAATGCGATATAGCTGTGATACCATTAGAGAGTCGATAGGAATGGCTGGACCTGCTAAAGAAACAATAAAAGAAAGCGCCGGAAATTTTTGTCCAGCCAACAATTCTGCGATTAAACCACCCTCACTATGCCCGATAATACCAATTTTGCCGGGATCTACATTTGGTCTTTCCTTTAGAAAATCTATTGCTGCCATTGCGTCTTTACTGAAATTCTCAATTGAGGCATTTATAAAACTTCCTTTTGAAAGTCCGACCCCCCGATCGTCGTAGCGAAGAACAACAATATTATTTTTTGTTAAAAAATCTGATAATATTCGAAAAGGTTCATGTCCCATTAATGTTTCATTGCGATCCTGGGGACCGCTTCCTGTCACTAAAACTACTGCAGGGAATTTACCTTTTTGTCTAGGTGTGGTTAAGGTGCCACTTAATAGGACATCATCATATTTATTTCTAAAATTGACATCTACTGTATCGTATGAATAAGGAGGAAAAACACGTTGAGATCTTATTGTCTTGATATTATTAGGGGTTACCTTTATTTTCATAAGATCTAACTTGGCTCGAAATGTCCCTTGTTGAAACTCACCACCTATTAAATCATCCCGTTCCATTTTCCCGATATAACTAATTCCTCCTTCAATCAGTACTTCGATTCCGTTACCATTAACGTTTGCCTTCGCGGGAATGCCAAAGGCTCCCTGATCTGGACTATCCGCTGTTGCCTTCCATACACCATTTTCATGAGATAAATGAATTATAAAAACCAAACTGGAATGTCCTACTTGCAAATTACCTTTCCAGTCCCCTACGAAAGTTTGGGAAAAAGCAGTTATTGTTATAAACAACAGGAGAAATGTACCAACTATTTTTTTAATCATTATATGTAATAAAAGAGAATAAAGAAGATAAAGCTTCCATTAACATTACAACAAGTACCAAAATCAAGCCATTATAATTTTTTTCTATTTATAACAGTAAGAAATCCTTTAAATAAGTAAATAGAAGAAATAGATCAGCAAGCAAAGGCTGAGAATAACACCAAAAAAGGGATAATTCAATCTGCTTTATCAACATTTTGGTTACCCAGTGGATTTACTACATTCTGGAAATTAAATCTACTATCGGGTTTAGCCATTTAGTTGTATTTAATAAAGCCATAGCATAAATAACAGACCTTGCAACCAATACGGTTATTAGCATATCTATAAATCTCAGACTCGAATTCAATATTTTTCCAAGTAGAAATATAATGATTGAAAATAAAGATGTTGTTAAGATATTGTGATATAATAATTGTAAAAAGCTAGCCTCGTTGGATTTAAAACTCATCATCCCAGGAAAGGAATCTCCTAAAAACAAGCTACAAAAGTGCCGATTATAAATCAAATAAGACCAATAGATAAAAGTTTTGTCTCCGAAAGATTATCAAATGGATTTAAAAGTATTTTATTCATAGTCCTTATTTAAAATTTCTTGATTAACCTTAGAAATGATCGTATTGAGTTCGCATTTCTTTTGGGTACCTATCAAAAGTCTAGACCCGCTTTTAAAGATCAATTCCAACCCATGTGATCCTTTGGTATTATAGGCTTTACCTTTTCTTCCAATGCGATACCCCCCAACCTCCATAGTCGTATATAGGATTATAATCTTTTACAGAAACCTGTGCTACTTCTGACCAAGGAATAAATTTACTTTTCAATAGAAAGGGAAAGAAGTGAATCATGATTCCTTGAGAGTTTATTGTTGTTTTTAATTTAATGAACGAAAATATAATAATAATAACAGCAATAATCCAAAACCCAGGATTTACACTTAATTCTTTGAAATTACCATCTTTTATATCATTCCATTCATAATTTAAAGTCGATAATAATAAAAAGACGATCAAAATCACCATCCACCAACTCCAAAAAGACTGTTTCTCTTTAAAAACCATACTAATCATTATTTTTTAAACCCAATAACTTATCAATAAGATCATCTAACTTATTTCTTACGGTAGGATAACTCTTGCCTAATTGACTTGCCATCTCTTTCAGACTTCCTGATTTTAATAAAAACTCAAGTACAAAATCCTGTTCCTCAAGAGTTAATTGCGTCCAAATTGGCAACATAAATTTACCGCTAACCTCAGTATTGCATGAAGAACAAGTTAATTTACTGACCTCTAATTTTGTATCACAGCTAGGGCATATGTTTGGAAATTTTTTCATCTCTTCTATAAATATAAATATTATTAATAATAATATAAATTTTATAAAAGTATTATTAAACATAATTTAAAATATGAGCGATCAATAATTATTCGTAAAGTATATTAATAATTATATTTGCTGTAAATAATTATTAGATTTAAACATGAAGAAGATTATTGGATTTATTCTGACACCCATTTTTTATTTCTTTTTTGCCTTGTGCCTTTTAGTTTTTCACCCTATACAATGGTTGAGCCTAAAGTTTGGCGGATATACAGCACATAAAAAGAGTGTCGATATTCTTAATTTCTTTCTCACCTATTGCAATATTTTGCTGTTTAATACGATATCTTTTACTGATAATAAAAACATTCCAACCGGACAGCCCATTATTTTCGTTGCAAATCATCAAAGTACATTTGATATACCGGCTATGATCTATTTTCTGCGAAGATTTCATGGAAAATTCATTTCAAAAATAGAACTAGCGAAGGGAATTCCAAGTATTTCCTTCAATTTGAAACATGGTGGGGCAGCAAATATTGACCGTAAGGACTCAAAACAGTCTATCGGTGAAATATTAAAACTTGCAAATAATATGAAGACCAAAAACTGGTCAGCTTTTATTTTCCCGGAAGGTACTCGCACTCGAGATGGTAAAATGAAGCCTTTTCATGTTGGCGGAATAGCTACATTATTAAAGAAAAATCCCGATGCACTAATTGTTCCTATCGCAATAAATGGTTCATATGAAATGACTAAAAATGGCTTATTTCCTCTTACACCCTTTGTCAAAATGAGCTGGGAAGTTTTAGATCCTATTGATAAAACTGATAAAACTTTGGAAGAAATAGTATTAGAAGCTGAACAGAAGATCCGTTTAAAAGTCAAAAATGGTTAGATTATTTAACCTGCCGACCTTTCCAATCATATTTACCGATATTACCAAGTATACCAATATACACGAGGTATATTATATGAAACGAGGAAAGAATTGGTAAATACCGCATTAACTCCTCTCTCTTAGAAAACTGAGTTAAGGGTTGAATAAATAGATATTCAACTATGATTTTAGCGATTAATACTACCAAAAAAGTAAAAAGATAGGAATAATGATAAAATAAACCTACGATAAGACAGGTAAGCATACAAAAGTTGAATAACCAAATTGTGATTCCGAGTAACACAATTGCTTTATTTTTATATTTTGTACTCTTAGAAGCCCAACGCTTCCGCTGACTTATAAATGACCTAATTGTAGGCTTAGCATCGGTATAAACCACTGCATCTGTAGATTTACAGAATCCTATTTTATGTGGATATTTTGCAGCAACTTTATGCAAAAATAATTCATCATCACCAGATGCTAATTCATCGATACCGGCAAATCCACCCATTTCATAAAAAATATCTTTTCGATATGCCAAATTTGCTCCGTTGCAAGTTGTCGGATTTTTATTACCAATACCTGCTGCGCCTAAGCCTATTAAATATAAAAACTCAAGTGTTTGAAGTCTTTCAAAAAATGATTTCTCTTCTGAATACACTACAGGAGAAGATAAAAGATATAAGTCTTGAGTTTCAAAATAGCTAATGATTGTCATTAACCAATTTTCACCCATCCTACAATCAGCGTCAGTTGTAACAATGATCTCTCCTGTACATAAATCAATAGCCTTCGCTATAGCAAGCTTTTTATATGAATTCAATTTATTGCTCTCATTCAACTGAATTAATTGTACTCCTCTGTGCGCGTAGGACAATACAACATCACTTGTCCGATCAGTAGAATGGTCATCGATTACAATTAATTCAAACTGTTCAGGTGGAAATTTTTGATTAAGTACAGCATCAATAGTACGTGCTATACCATTCTCTTCATTACGTGCGGCTATAATAATAGAAATACGTTTGACCGGTAAACAGTTCGATATTACAGTTGGTATTTCAAACCAACCTTTCCGCATATACAGAACCAGAGCGATATACACAATCGCCAATATTATCGTAATAAAACTAAGACTTAGAATCACCAAAAAAATTTATTTTCAAAACAAAAATAGAACCTAAAACAGCTGGAAGTATCAAATTAACGAACCAAATACAAGAAACAATTGCCATCACGGCTAGTTCTTGATTTGTGATATAACTATAAAGATTACCTGCAACAAAACTTCTTACACTAAAATCAAAAATATCCAATGTCGGTAATGCGGCCTGCACAAAGAAAAGAATAAATATCATCAAAATCATTGCCACGAATGGTAATTCTGGTAAAATGACCAACATTAAAATAATGTACTGAGAAGTAAAAATGATAAATCTTGCCAACGATATCAATATGACAACAAGCAATTCCTTAAAAGTATACTCTTCCAAAATAGAAAAGAAAGGTTTGATACGTTCTAGAAATTTAATTCGACCAACCAATAAATCAATCCAATGCACATTAAAATAAAGTACTAAAAAACCTGTCGCATACAATATTGCTAATAACCAAATTCCAAACTCTATAGAAACCGGAGTATCCATATAAGTACATGCAAACCAAGCAATACTTAAAGCACCAGCTATACTGGTTAATACAAGTTGTGCAAATAACCCAACTCCCATTGCTATAGCACCTTTTGCTCGATTTTCAGGTTTCAAAAACAAAACACGACCTCCATATTCACCAATCCTATTTGGAGTAAAAATAGCCCATGTTAATCCACTAAATACCGATTGAAATGCACGTTCAAAAGATATTCTTTCAATTCTAATAGCCAAATATTGCCATTTTACAACTTCAAGCATCCAATTAACAAACATCAAGAACACGATTAAGCTAAATGTCAACCAGAAATAATGAGGATCTATACCTGCGATTAATGTTTCAAACTTCAGAAGATTTTTAGGATCGGATAATTGTTGATAAATATACCATCCAGCAAAAGCTAGTACCGCAATTTTTATCAATATCCCGCTATATTTTTTTTGAACCTTTGTTAGCATTTATCAATTTTGGACACAATGTTACTAAATATTAATCAAAGCTAAAGTTATTTTATGGCAATATTAGTATCCATTACATCTTCATTTTTGAATCGTTACGAAATAAAAAATGTAATATTGCACATGCAGAAGGAGAAAGCAAAAGAGAGAATTATTTTAGGTATTGACCCCGGAACAGCTGTTCTAGGTTACGGAATCATACGTGAACAAGGAAACAATATCAGTCTCATTACTATGGGAGTCGTGAAAATGGGGCATCTTGATGACCATGCTCTGAAACTCCAACGTATATTTAAAAAAACTACTGCTTTAATAGAGGAATATAAACCGGACAGTGTTGCATTAGAAGCTCCATTTTATGGAAAAAACATACAAGTAATGTTGAAACTAGGAAGAGCACAAGGTGTCGCTATGGCCGCCGCATTAAATTTTGATATTCCTATATTTGAATATGCTCCACGAAAAATAAAGCAATCAGTAACTGGAAATGGAAATGCAACCAAAGAGCAAGTAGCAGGCATGCTCAAATCATTATTAAAATTTAATGAAAGCCCTGAATTTTTAGACGCAACAGATGGATTAGCTGTTGCTGTTTGTCATTCCTTTCAAAAAAATGCGACCTCCGAAACTGGCAAAAGTTACAGTGGTTGGAGTGCATTTGTAAAAGATAATGAAAAAAGAATCAAGTAATTATAGCTGTACTTGCCTTATAACATTTTTCACATTTAATTCAACAATATCAGTCATCGATTTACACTTCAAATACTGTTCACTTGAATGAGAAATTGCATAAGCTTCACGCAATTGTTTTATATTTTCCTCTGTCGATAATTGTTGGGTTTTTGATGCGTCCCTAAGGTCAGCGATCCGATGCCTTTCACTACGTACACGATGTACAATAGATGATCGCTCTTCTTGTTGATATTGAGAAACCGTTTTTTCTGTCAAATGTTCCATTGAAAGTTTCACATAAGGAAAGTTTTCTTTGAAAAATTGTGGCATGTACACTTTTGGATTGCCTTCATAAAATTGCTGGTCAAAATCAATAGCTCGAATTCTGAATTGAAAATCGTCAAAATCTGGAGTTATTTGTACGACGAAATTATAAGCGCGCATATCACCTAACAAAGTAATTATGCAACGTTCGTTAAATTTAACAAACTCCTTAGAAATACGTGTTAGATTATAATCTGGTGTATACATCCGTTGCTTGGCAAAAGTATCACCAGGGATTCCAACAATATGTTCCTCAACCAAAGTTTCATTATCGACCATATAATTTACCTGATTTGGCGATAAGATTTCCTCCAATTCTAAGCCATAAATACGAGATGCATCAGCTTGCTTAATATAAAAATAATCATAAACATCATTCAGTCGGTTTACAATACGAATTCGAAAAGGCCTTGTATTACCAAACGCACAATACTCAACACGATCAATATACTTATGTTGCACAATACGGGTATTACCCGATGCCTTTAATTTAGCATATATTACTTTCAAACCTTCATATAAATGATCAATCAGATATGGTGGATATAATGGCGTTTCCCAAAAAGTGTCGTTACCGTATTTATCCAATACAGGTATAGTTTCAGTAAAAGATAAAAGATCCTTATAAGTAATAGGAAGCTTTGCATCACGTTGATATAGTCTCAAGTATTTATGTAATCCCTCTCCTACTGCAAAAATGGGTTTCTTCCTTGAAATTTTAACATCTTCTATTTCCATAAATATCTTTTTAAAATCAAATGCCAATAGCAATAAAAATCTATACAAAATTTGTTATTTAAATATCACATTAACAATATGTATATAAAATTTTTACTAAATTTACATAGATAAACCAACAAATCTTAGTATTTTTGAAAAATTTAAAAATTTAATCCGATACGACTATTTGGTAATAAATTATCGGTTTGGGTTAACTTAATTAATAACAGCACTTTTAATGGAAAACAACTATTCTAATTACGATTTAGACAATCTTGATATTCAGATATTATCAATTTTGATGAATGATGCGTCTATTCCTTATACAGAAATAGCAAAAAAGTTAATTGTATCTGGTGGCACTATACATGTACGCATGAAAAAAATGGAAGAACTAGGTATTATTAAAGGATCCAACTTAATTATTAATCCTCAGAAAGTTGGTTTCGATATCACTGCCTTCTTAGGGATTTACCTTGAAAAAGGATCTCAATACTCTGATGCTGTTGCTCAATTAAAAGAAATTAAAGAAGTCGTTGAATTACATTACTGCACGGGACAATATAGTATTTTTGCAAAAATAATCTGTCGCGATACTGTACACCTGCGTAAAGTATTAAATGAAGATATACAATCTGTACAAGGAATTCAGCGTACTGAGACTATTATATCTCTTGAAGAGAGTATAAAAAGACAGATTAGTTTAGTCTAGTCTAAATTATTAATCGTATAAACAAAAAAGCACAAAATATATTTTGTGCTTTTTTGTTTATACGATTTTTTCTAAAATATTAATATAATCGTCAATGCCTTTCCTAATTTCATCCAAGAAAATAAACTCATCGGCCATATGCGATCGTCCGGAGAAGCCCGGTCCTAACTTCACAGAAGGTATCCGCAACAATGCTTGATCACTCATTGTAGGAGAGCCATAAGTCTTTTTTCCAAGACTAACACCTGACAAAACAAGAGGATGATCTTCTGGAATAGAAGATGAATTTAAACGTGTTGAACGAGCATGGACATCAGATTGTACATGTAGTTTTATTATTTCTAATGTTTCTTCATTACTGTATGCATCTGTTGTTCTAACATCGACAACATAATCGCAAGTTGCGGGAACAACATTATGTTGAACACCACACTGAATCATCGTCACGGACATTTTAATGGGTCCTAATTTATTTGATTCACGCTCAAACTGGTAGGATCTAAACCATTCGATATCTGCTAATGCATTATATAAAGCATTTTCTCCCTCATCTCGTGCAGCATGGCCTGATATGCCATGAGCAGTGCAATCTAATACCATTAGGCCCTTTTCTGAGATCGCTAAATCCATTAAAGTTGGTTCTCCTACTATAGCAAAATCTAAAGTTCCTAAATCTGAAACAATTGATTCAATTCCACATTTACCGGAGATTTCCTCTTCAGCAGTAGCTGCTAAACAAAAATTATATTTTAAATCTTTGTCTTCATAAAAATGTAGAAAAGTTGCAATCAAAGAAACCAAACATCCACCTGCATCATTACTTCCTAATCCATAAAGCTTTCCATCTACTATATCTGGAGAAAATGGATCTCTTGTATAACCAGTGTTTGGTTTTACAGTGTCATGATGTGAGTTCAACAGTATCGTAGGTTTATCGGTACTATACCATTTATTATAAACCCAAATATTATTTGCTTTTCTGTAGGGAACAATTCCTTTCGCAGTAAAGAATTGTGCTATTATCGTTGCAGTTTCTTCTTCCTCTCTACTAAAAGAAGGGGTACGTATTAAAGACTTTAATAAGGCTAAACTTTCTTCAAATAACTCAACTCGATTATTCATTGTAGAGGCCTCCAGCTTTTTGTGCAGACAATTTTATTCCTTTAATAAATGCGGAACTGAAACCATGGTGTTCCATTTCATTAAGCCCTGCAATAGTACACCCCTTAGGCGAAGTCACCTTATCAATTTCACTTTCAGGATGTGATTGAGTTTGCAATAATAAATCTGCGGCACCTTTTGCTGTCTGAACAGCCATTTTAAGAGCATCATGCGCATGAAAACCAATTTCTACTCCACCCTGTGAAGCTGCTCGTATAGCTCTCAAGAAAAAAGCAATACCACAAGCACATAATGCAGTAGCAGAAGTCATTAAATCTTCGTTAATAACTACAACTGCGCCCACCGTTTCAAACATAACTTCTACATCCTTCACAATATCTGAAGGTGCATTATCAGTTGCAATACATGTCATCGACTGACCAATTGCAATTGCTGTATTTGGCATTGCCCTTACGACCAATGCATTTACACCAAGCACTTCTTTTATATCAACGCAACTTACCCCAGATACAACAGATACAAAAACCTGATTAGAACCTTGAACTATCGGAGCTATTTCTTCCAAAACTTTTCGTAATTGTTGAGGTAAAATTGCAAAGACAATAATATCGGCATCTCTAACTGCTTCGATATTACTATCTGTAACAACAAAACCATCTTCCCTTTCTTGATTTAAGGCTTTAATATTACGTCTTGTTAAAGTGATTTGATCCGCATTACAAAACTGATTTTTTACTAATCCTTTTGCAAGAGACAAACCAATATTCCCCGTTCCGATAATGGTAATTCTTTTCATGATTAAAATTCTATTTTAAGGTCAAACAAGTGCCAAATTGGCCCTGTTGGAATAAGTGCAAATTATTGGCATGACCAATATACACATTCCGAACACCTTTTTGTATAGCATCGAATGCATTTTGCAATTTTGGTACCATTCCATCATGAATAACACCGTCTTCCTTTAACTGTAAAAATTCGTCGGCACGGATTGAATTAATTACAGACTGTTCATCATTGATATCTTTAAGTACACCATTTTTTTCAAAACAATATACTAGAGATGTATCATATAATGATGACAGCCCAACAGCTAAAGCTGATGCGATCGTATCTGCATTGGTATTTAAAAGTTGTCCTAAACCATTATGAGTTATTGCAGAAAATACAGGAACAAATCCCGCTTCCAAAAATTTCTTAATAGAAGCAGTATTGACAGAATCGTGCAAAATATCCCCGACAAAGCCGTAATCAATATCTTTAACAGGTCGCTTTATTGCTTTAATTGTACCTCCATCTGCACCACTTAAACCAATAGCATCACATTGTAAAACTTGAAGCTTTGCAACAATATTCTTATTAGTTAAACCCGCATACACCATTGTAACAACCCGCAACATTGCTTCATCTGTAATTCTTCTGCCTTCCACCATCTTAGCTTCAATTCCCAAATCTGTTGCAATACGTGTCGCAATCTTTCCTCCTCCATGCACTAAGATTTTTTTGCCAGGCAAAGCCGCAAATTTTTCCAAAAATGAGTCTAACAATACTTCATCATCGATAATATTGCCACCAATTTTTATAATATTAAGGCCACTATTTGACATCTTTCTCTCTAAATCTTCCAAAATAATTTATTTACAGACCTATTTATTTTTTTCTAAGCTTTCAAGCATACGTTTTAAAACAACCTGTGCAGCCCATACACGATTACCAGCTTCCTTAATGACCAAAGAATTAGGCCCATCAAGTACCTCTGCGGATAATTCTAAATCACGTCTTACTGGTAAGCAATGCATAACCTTTGCGTCATTTGTTAACGCTAATTTCTCATTATCAATTAACCAATTTTCAATAACTGGATATACTTCACCATATTCCTCATAAGAAGACCAATTCTTAACATAAACAAAATCTGCATTTTTGAGACTCTGATCTAGATCATTTGAAATCTTCGCACCCTCAGTAAACTCTTCAGACAATTGATATCCCTCTGGATGTGCTATAGTGAAATCGACCAAGCCTTCAACCTGCGCTTGACACATCCACTCTGAAAAAGAATTTGGTACCGCTTGTGGCAAAGCTTTTACATGTGGTGCCCACGCTAAAACAACCTTTGGTTTTTCTGTGACTTTATATTCACTTATTGTTATAATATCAGTTAAACTCTGTAAAGGATGGCGGGTTGCACTTTCCAAAGACACAACTGGAACACCACAATATTCGATAAACTTATTAAATAAATCTTCAGAGTAATCCTCATCCCTATTTTTCAATTTAGGAAAAGAACGTAAGCCCAAAATATCACAATACTCACCCATTACCGCTGCGGCCTCACGGATATGTTCAACAGTAGTTCCGTTCATTACGACACCATCTTGAGTCTCCAATGCCCAGCCATCTTTATCCATATTCATAACCATGACATTCATTCCTAAATTCATAGCTGCTTTTTGAGTACTTAAACGTGTGCGCAAACTTGGGTTTAAAAATACCAGACCCAATGTTTTGTATTTGCCCAAACTTTCCAAAGTGTTAGGGTTAGCTTTCAACTCCATTGCTTCTTTAACTATTTCAGAAACACTAGCAACATCTTTAACTGAAAAAAACTTTTTCATATATTTATCTTATTCAAAAAACTAACCTTCCAAAATTTCTGTAAAAGCCGTTAAAAATTGATCGGCCATTTCTTTTGTTGTATTTAATGCGGGCAATAAGCGTATTACAGTAGGCTTTGCTTCACCTGTAAATATTCTATGCTTTTCCAACAGATCTTTCCTTACATGCGCTAATTCACTAGGTAAATCAATACCTATCATCAGTCCTCTTCCTCTTACTTCAGAAATTTGATCAAACTTGCGTAATTCTTCAATTAAATAAGATCCAACAGTCGCTGCATTTTGAATTAAACTATCCTGTTGAATAACTTCTAAGACAGCAACAGCGGCTGCACAAGCCAAATGATTTCCCCCAAAAGTAGTTCCCAGCATACCGTATGATGCCACAAATTTTGGAGCGATGCTAATTGCACCGATAGGAAAACCATTACCCATACCTTTTGCCATAGTATAAATATCAGCTTCTATCCCAGAATAATCATGAGAATAAAACAAACCAGAACGGCCATAACCACACTGTACTGAATCAGCGATAAATACAGAAGCATATTGATCGCAGAGTGTGCGTATCAGACGAAGAAATGAAACAGACGCTTCCCTTATGCCACCAACACCCTGTATACCTTCAATAATCACCGATGAAATTTCCTCGCCATAATTTTTGAAAGCATTAGATATAGCATCTTCATCATTAAAAGGTAAGAAAATGACGTTATCAGTCTCATTGACAGGAGCAATAATATTTGGATTATCAGTACAAGCTACTGCCAAAGATGTACGACCGTGAAATGCCTTTGAAAAAGCAATCACTTTTTTTCTTGAATTATAAAAAGAAGCCAACTTTAACGCATTTTCATTTGCCTCTGCACCTGAATTACATAAAAACAAATGATAATCCTCTTTCCCAGAAACTTTACCTAATAATTGAGCTAATTCACGCTGAATAGGAATCTCCACAGAATTCGAATAAAATCCAATTTGATTTAATTGTTCTGTGATACGTTGAACATAATTTGGATGCGTATGACCAATTGAAATCACAGCATGACCACCATATAAATCCAAGTAAGGATTTTCTTCGGCATCCCACACCGTTGAGCCCTGTGCTCTTACAATATTGATTGGATTAATGGGATAAACGTTAAATAAGTCCATTGATAATGAATAAATAATTAAATGAGAAACATAAGTCCGATATGCATTGCAAATATAGCTAAGTCTTCCTAAAAATCCGTTAAAAATAAAAAAGCCTATCATTTTCATGATAGGCTTTATATCTAAAAAAATTAAAGAACTAGTCTTTGTTTTCTTCTTCTGTAGACGCAGTAGTAACATCCGTTTCAGCTGGAGCTTCTTCAGTTGTATCAGCTTTCTTCTTAGAAGTACCACGACGACGAGTTGCTTTTTTCTCAGTAGCAGCTTTAGCACCGTAAATTTCATTATAGTCTACCAATTCGATAAATGCCATTTCAGCGTTATCACCTAAACGATTTTCCATTTTGATAATACGTGTATAACCACCTGGACGATTAGCTACTTTTTCCGAAATTTCACGGAACAAGATAGTAACAGCCTCTTTATCTTTTAAGTAAGCGAAAACAGTACGACGAGAGTGAGTCGTATCGTTTTTAGATTTAGTAATCAAAGGCTCAACATATTTACGTAACGCTTTAGCTTTTGCTAAAGTTGTTGTAATACGTTTATGTTTTACTAATGACGTTGCCATGTTAGCTAACATTGCCTTTCTATGGCTGTCAGTACGACCTAAGTGATTTACTTTTTTTCCGTGTCTCATTTTTAATTTAATTTTAATGTATATACCGTCTCTTCACAGAGGGAATTATATACAAGCCGCTTATTAATATATTAATCTTCGTCTAACTTATATTTAGACAAGTTCATTCCAAATGATAAACCTTTCGATTTAACCAATTCTTGGATTTCGCTTAATGATTTTTTACCGAAGTTTCTGAATTTCAACATATCTGCTACGTCATAAGTAACTAATTCAGATAGTGAGCGAATATCAGCAGCTTTCAAACAGTTCAATGCGCGAACTGATAGATCTAAGTCAACTAATTCCATTTTCAAAATTTTACGCATATGTAAAATTTCTTCATCAACAACTTTAGTTTCCTCTTTAGTCTGAGACTCAAGAAGCATATTCTCATCAGAGAATAAGATAAAGTGTTGAATTAAGATTTTAGCAGCTTCTTTTAAAGCTTCTTCTGGATGAATCGAACCATCTGTAGAAATATCTAACAACAATTTCTCGTAGTCAGTTTTTTGTTCTACACGGTAGTTCTCAATGGTAAATTTAACATTCTTAATCGGAGTAAAGATCGAATCAATCGCGATTAATCCTACAGGACCATCAACGACTTTATTCTCATCAGCATTTACATAACCACGACCTTTAGCTACGCTCAATTCTACTTCAATTGTAACCGAGCTATCCATGTTACAGATAACCAAATCAGGATTTAATACTGTAAAGTTGTTTGAGAATTTTGTGATATCACCAGCTGAGAATTGCTCTTGACCATTGATTACTACAAATATCTTTTCGCTATCACCTTGATCACCAGTTTTTTGAAAACGAACTTGTTTCAAATTCAAAATGATCTCCGTAACGTCTTCAACTACACCTTTGATAGTTGAAAATTCGTGCGAAACGCCTGAAAACCTTATCGACGTAATTGCATATCCTTCTAATGAGGACAATAAAATACGGCGCAAAGCATTACCAATGGTTACACCAAAACCAGGCTCCAATGGACGAAATTCGAACGTACCATCAAAATCTGTAGATTTTTGCATGATAACTTTATCCGGTCTTTGAAATGCTAAAATTGCCATTTATTTCTTTTTAAAGTTTTTGTAATAATACTTGCAATACAATAGAATATGCATAATCCATAATGGACTATGCATATTGCTACTTTATTTATTATTTAGAGTATAACTCTACGATTAAGTTCTCTTTGATATTCTCAGGAATGTCAGATCTCTCAGGGAAACTTAAAAAAGTACCTGTAAGTTCTTTTGCATTCCACTCCAACCATGAGTATTTGTTGATGATTCTACCAGCAACTGAATCAGTGATTGTTTCAAGAGTTTGAGAACGCTCACGAACAGCGATTACATCACCTGGACGTAAGCTATATGATGGAATGTTAACTAATTCTCCGTTAACAGTAATGTGCTTGTGCGATACTAACTGACGTGCAGCAGAACGAGTAGGGGCAATACCTAAACGGTATACCGTGTTATCTAAACGAGCTTCTAATAATTTCAAGAAGATCTCCCCTGTAATACCTTGTTTTGAGGCAGCTTTAACAAACAAATTAGCGAATTGACGCTCTAACACCCCGTAAGTGTATTTTGCTTTTTGCTTTTCTAACAACTGAATAGCGTATTCAGATTGTTTACCTCTGCGTTTAGATGCTCCATGTTGTCCAGGAGGATAATTCTTTTTTTCTAACGCTTTATCTGGGCCGAAAATCGGCTCTCTAAATTTACGGGCAATTTTGGACTTAGGTCCTGTATATCTAGCCATTTTTTTTCTCTTAAAGTATCTATTAGCCTTTAGCTAATGAATCTTATCTTTAACCTAATTAAACTCTTCTACGTTTTGGAGGACGACAACCGTTGTGAGGAAGTGGTGTGATATCTTTGATAGTAGTCACATCGATTCCAACAGTTTGTAATGTTCTGATAGCCGACTCACGTCCAGCACCAGGTCCTTTTACGAATACTTCTACTTTGCGTAGACCTAAATCGTATGCAACTTTTCCACAGTCATTTGCTGCTTGTCCTGCCGCGTACGGTGTATTCTTTTTAGACCCTCTAAAACCCATTTTCCCAGCACTTGACCAAGAAATAGTTTGACCTTGATTATTAGTCAAAGTTACAATGATATTATTAAACGTAGCATTGATGTGTGCTTGACCAACAGGCTCAATTACAACAATACGTTTTTTTGCAGCTTTTTTAGTTTTAGCCATTTCTTAATTTTTATTTAGTAGCCTTTTTCTTGTTTGCAACTGTCTTACGTTTACCCTTACGAGTACGAGAGTTGTTTTTAGTGCGTTGACCACGAACTGGTAAATGCTTACGGTGACGTAATCCACGGTAACAACCGATATCCATTAAACGTTTAATGTTTAATTGAATTTCAGAACGTAAAGCACCTTCCACTTTAATCTCATCAGAAATCAAAGTACGAATTGCTGCTAACTGATCATCATTCCAATCTTGAACTTTAATGTCATGACTGATTTCCGCCTTATCTAAGATAAGCTCTGCTGTTGTACGACCGATACCAAAAATGTAGGTAAGGCCGATAACACCCCTTTTGTTTTTAGGTAAGTCAATACCTGCTATCCTTGCCATATATGTTTAGCGATTATTTTTAAATAATTAACCCTGACGTTGTTTGTACTTAGGGTTCTTTTTGTTGATTACAAAAACTTTTCCTTTGCGACGAATGATCTTACAATCAGCGCTACGTTTTTTTATTGATGCTCTTACTTTCATGATTTTAATATTTTCAAAAGCTTGCACTATCAGACTACCAATCCGTTATTTATAACGGTATGTGATACGTCCTTTAGTCAAATCATAAGGAGACATTTCTAATTTAACTTTATCCCCAGGCAAAATTTTGATATAGTGCATACGCATTTTACCAGAAATATGAGCAATGATTTCATGCCCATTTTCCAATTCCACCCTAAACATAGCATTAGAAAGTGCCTCTCTAATTATTCCATCTTGTTCAATTGAGGCTTGTTTAGCCATATATTCTTGATTATTATTTTGTTAAATAGCCTGCAAACAGGAGTGCAAAGATATATAAAATAATTGAAAATCAACTATTTTTCACCTAAAACTTTCTCTACATGTTCAAATGTCAACAGCACATCGGGTTCACCTTTTCGAATAGCGACCATTTGCTCGAAGTGCGCCGACAGTTTACCATCAACAGTACTTACTGTCCATCCGTCATCCCAAAACTTCACGCCTGCCTTTCCTGCGTTGATCATTGGTTCAATACAAATAACTAAACCAGACTCTAGCTTAGCACCAGCACCACGTTTACCGTAGTTTGGCACCTCAGGTTTTTCATGTAAATGAAAACCGACACCATGTCCAACTAATTCTCGTACAATACCAAAACCATATTTAGAAACATGTTCCTGTATAGCTGCACCGATATCTCCAACACGTTTTCCAGCTACAGCTTGCTCTATGCCTTTGTACATAGATTCTTTTGTTACATCAAGTAACAGCTGGGCCTCTTCAGTAACATTACCCACACCAAAAGTGTAGGCTGAATCACTAATAAAACCGTTTAGATTTACGCCACCGTCAACAGAAACAAGATCTCCATCTTTGATTATATAATCACTTGGAAATCCATGAACGATCTGATCGTTAACAGAAATACAAAGTGAGTATGGAAATCCATGATAATTAAGGAACGCAGGCGTACCACCATTATCATGGATAAACTCGTAAGCTAACTTATCAAGAGATAAGGTGGTGATGCCAGGTTTAATAACCTTAGCAACTTCACCAAGCAATTGCGAAAGTACATTTGCAGACAAACGCACTTGCTCTATTTCTTCCTCTGATTTATAATATACTTTAGACATCTAAAGAATTTAAATTGCCGACTGATCTACACCCTCAACTGACGCAGGAGTTCTTCCTTTTATACGTCCAGTTTTCATTAATCCGTCATAGTGACGCATCAATAAGTGGCTTTCAATTTGTTGCAAAGTATCCAACACAACACCTACCAAAATCAATAAGGACGTACCTCCGTAGAAATGCGCAAATTGATTATTAATACCGAATAAACTTGCAATAGCAGGTAATATAGCAATAATCGCAAGGAAAATTGCTCCCGGGAATGTGATATTTGAAATCACACGATCAATAAAGTTACTTGTTTCTAGACCTGGTTTGATACCTGGAACAAATCCACCATTTTTCTTCATATCATCAGACATCTGCTGAGGATTAACCATAATTGCTGTATAGAAAAATGTAAATGCTATAATCAAAACAGCAAAAGTTACATTATAAGCAACAGATGTATAGTTACTCAACGATGTTAAGAAATCAGACTGAAGATTAGGGAAAAATTGACCCAAACTCATTGGCACAAACATAATCGCTTGCGCGAAAATGATTGGCATTACACCAGCAGCATTAACCTTTAATGGTATATACTGTCTTACTCCACCCACTTGTTTGTTTCCAACAATCTTCTTTGCATATTGAACAGGAATCTTACGAACTCCTTGTACAATTAAAATTGTAAATACAACGACAAAGAACAAAGCTAAAAACTCCAATAATAATGGAATTGGTCCACCACCACCTTTACTCATACGTGATACCCACTCCGCAGTAATACCACTTGGCAATTGTGCGATAATACCAGTCATAATGATCAAGGAAATACCATTACCAATACCTTTATCAGTAATCTTTTCTCCTAGCCACATTACAAACAAAGTACCCGCTGTCAAAACTATTGCAGTAAGAATAGTGAACATAGGATCTGCTAATGTTTTCGCAGCAGGCTCAATTTGAGTTCTAACATACGCAAACGCTTGAAGCAAAGTAATCGCTAACGTTAGATAGCGCGTAATTTGATTCATTTTAGTACGACCACTTTCACCCTCTTTCTGCATTTTTTGGAAATAAGGAACCGCGATGCCCAGTAACTGAACAACAATGGATGCCGAGATATAAGGCATTACACCCAATGCAAAGATAGCTGAGCGAGAGAATGACCCCCCTGCAAACATATCTAGCAACCCAAGTAATCCTTCTTTTTGACCGGAAGCCAAAGCTTGAGGATTAACTCCAGGTAATACAATATGACATCCAATACGGTAAATCAGAAGAAATAGCAACGTATTCAAAATACGTGTACGTAAATCGTCTATTTTCCAAATATTGGTTAAGGTTGTGATTAGTTTCTTCATTTATTAAAGTTTAACAATAGAACCGCCTGCTGCTTCAATAGCTGCTTGAGCAGAAGCCGAGAACGCATGTGCTGTAACTTCAACTTTTGCTTTCAACTCACCACGACCCAAGATCTTAACTTTATCTTTCTTAGCTACTAATCCATGAGCAACTAATTCTTCCAAAGTTACAATAGTCAAATTATGCTTCTCAACTAATTCTTGCAAAGCATCTAAGTTTACACCATTATACTCTACGCGGTTTAAGTTTTTGAAACCAAATTTAGGCACACGACGTTGCAAAGGCATTTGACCACCTTCAAAACCGATCTTTGTACTATGACCTGAACGAGAACCTGCTCCTTTGTGACCACGTGTAGAAGTACCACCGCGACCAGAACCTGTACCACGACCAATACGTTTACGATTTTTTACGGAACCTTTTGCAGGTCTTAAATTACTTAAGTTCATTTTAAAACTAAATTGTGTTAGGCCTTCGCTTTCACTAAACAGGTCCTAACTATTAAAAAATTGATTGATAGCAAGTAATGGAAAAGACCCTAAAGCCCTTTCCATATGCTAATATTAAATAGTGCTGATAGCTACTAAGTGATTCACTTTTCTCACCATACCAATGATAGCAGGTGTAGCTTCAACTTCTACTGAGTGATTGATTCTTTTCAACCCTAATGCCTCAATAGTTTTCTTTTGGCGCTCGCTTCTGTCGATAACGCTCTTTATCTGGGTGATTTTAATTTTTGCCATGATAATTAACCGTTAAATACTTTGTTTAAATCGACACCGCGGTGCTGTGCTACTGTGTACGCATCACGCATATTAGCTAAAGCGTCAATAGTTGCCTTTACCACGTTGTGTGGGTTAGATGAACCTAATGATTTTGCTAATACGTCTTTAATACCTGCAGATTCTAATACGGCACGCATTGCACCACCTGCTAAAACTCCTGTACCTGCGATTGCTGGTTTAATCAAAACTGAACCACCTGAATATTTACCATATTGAGCGTGAGGAACAGTACCTTTGATAATAGGAACTTTAACTAAGTTTTTCTTAGCGTCATCAATTCCTTTCGTAATTGCTTCAGTAACCTCTTTCGCTTTACCTAAACCGAAACCAACGATGCCGTTTTCATCACCTACAACCACGATTGCAGAGAAACTGAAAGTACGACCACCTTTAGTAACTTTAGCTACACGTTGGATACTTACTAAGCGATCTTTTAATTCAATCTCGCTTGATTTTACTCTTTTTATATTGCTTAATGCCATTTCTTCTATGATTAAAAGTCTAAACCGCCTTCGCGAGCACCTTCAGCCAAAGATTTGATACGGCCATGGTATAAGTACCCATTACGGTCAAAAACTACTTTACTAATTCCAGCTGCAACTGCTTTTTCTGCAACCAATTTACCTACTGCTTTTGACTGCTCAACTTTGTTGCCTGAAGCAGCAAAATCTTTTGAAGTGCTAGAAGCTGACACTAATGTCTTTCCTGCAACATCATCAATAATCTGAGCGTAGATACCTTTATTACTTCTAAAAACTGACAAGCGTGGACGCTCTGTTGATCCAGCCAGGTGTTTTCTGATTCCTTTTTTGATTCTCTCTCTACGAGATGCTTTATGTCCTGCCATGGTTATTATTTTTTAGCTGATTTACCTGCTTTTCTTCTTAATACTTCACCTACAAACTTAATACCTTTACCTTTGTATGGCTCTGGTTTACGGAAACCGCGGATTTTCGCTGCAATTTGACCGATTAATTGTTTGTCGATAGATTCCAAAGTGATAGTAGGATTTTTACCTTTATCTGCAGTAGTTGTTGCTGTAATTTCCTTTGGCAACATAAATACAATCTGGTGAGAGAAACCTAAAGTTAACTCTAATACATTACCAGTACATGCTGCACGGTAACCTACACCGACTAATTCTTGAGTAGTTTTGTATCCTTCAGTTACACCGACAACCATGTTGCTCAATAGAGAGCGGTATAATCCGTGTAATGCTTTGTGTCTTTTTTGATCTGTAGCACGAGTTACAACGATGTTACCATCTTCTTGAGCAACTGTAATGTCACGATCAACTTGTTGTGTTAATTCACCTTTAGGGCCCTTTACCGTAACTAAATTCTTGTCAGATACAGTCACCGTTACACCAGCAGGTATAGCGATAGGCGCTTTTCCAATTCTTGACATTTCTTTGTGATTTTCCTAGATTAATAAACGTAACATAAAACTTCACCGCCAACATTTTGTAAGCGAGCTTCTTTGTCTGTCATAACTCCTTTAGAAGTTGACAAAACAGCGATACCCAAACCATTCAAAACACGAGGCATAGTCTCAACACTTGCATACTTTCTTAAACCAGGTTTACTCACACGTGTCAACGTACGAATAGCCGAGATCTTGCTAATAGGATTGTATTTCAAAGCAATTTTAATTGTGCCTTGAACTCCAGTCTCTTCAAATTTGTAATTAGCAATGTAACCTTTATCAAAAAGAACTTTAGTGATTTCTTTTTTAAGGTTCGATGCAGGAATTTCAACAACCCTGTGGTTGGCCTTAATGGCATTCCTTACTCGTGTAAGGTAATCCGCTATTGGATCTGTATTCATTATATATAAAATTGTGACAACGGTTTCCTTCCCAACCTTTGGGACAGACCTTTTATCGATTAATAAATTTTAACGTAAAAAACCCTAGCAAATCTTATATAAGATTTGCTGGGGCAAAATTACTTATTTTTTTGATATTACCAAGAAGCTTTTTTAACCCCCGGGATCTTACCGTCTAACGCCATCTCACGGAATGTAACACGAGAGATACCGAATTGACGCATATATCCTTTAGGACGTCCTGTTAATTTACAACGGTTGTGTAAACGAACTGGAGAAGCATTCTTAGGTAATTTATCTAATGCAGCATAATCACCAGCAGCTTTTAACGCAGCACGTTTGTCAGCAAATTTAGCTACTAATTTAGCGCGTTTTACTTCGCGAGCTTTTAATCCTTCCTTAGCCATTGTTATTAGTATTTTGATTTTTAAATGGTAAACCGAATTGTTTCAACAATTCTAAAGCCTCAACATCGTTTCCTGCGCTAGTCACGAAAGTGATGTCCATACCTTGAATTTTGTTGATTTTATCAATGTTGATCTCAGGGAAAATGATTTGCTCAGTAATACCTAAGTTGTAGTTACCTCTACCGTCGAAACCTTTATCATTGATACCACGGAAGTCACGAATACGTGGAAGTGATACAGCGATTAAACGATCTAAGAACTCATACATGTTGTTATCACGCAAAGTAACACGTGCACCAACAGGCATACCTTTACGTAATTTAAAGTTTGAGATATCTTTTTTCGATTTAGTTGCAACAGCTTGTTGACCAGTAATTAATGTTAACTCTGAAAGAGCATTATCAATTAATTTCTTATCTGAAGTAGCAGCACCTACACCTTGTGAAACAACGATTTTCTCAAGCTTAGGAACCTGCATAACACTTTTATACTGGAATTTTTCTTTAAGTGCAGTACGGATTTCCTCCGCATATTTCACTTTTAATCTTGGTACGTAAGTCATTATTTAATTTCCTCCCCTGATTTTTTTGCTACACGAACAATTTTACCATCTTCGTTAACTTTACGACCTACACGTGTAGGAGCTCCTGTTTTAGGATCAATGAAAGCTAAGTTAGAAATATGGATAGCTGCTTCTTTTTCAATAATACCACCATTAGGATTAGCCGCACTTGGTTTAGTGTGTTTTTTGATGATATTAGCGCCTTCTACAACAGCTCTATTAGCATCCACTAAAACTTGCAATACTTTTCCTTGAACACCTTTAGAGTTACCAGCGATAACTTTCACTAAATCACCTTTTTTGATCTTGATTTTGTGTGTAGTTGTTGTTGTTTTTTTGTATGCCATAATTATAAAACCTCCGGTGCTAGTGATACAATTTTCATGAACTGTTTCTCACGTAATTCTCTAGCAACTGGGCCAAAGATACGTGTACCACGTGGTTCATCATTATTATTTAATAATACTGCAGCATTGTCATCAAAACGAATATAAGAACCATCTTTACGACGAATTTCTTTTTTAGTTCTAACAACTACAGCTTTAGAAACAGTACCTTTTTTTACGTTTCCTGAAGGTAAAGCGCTTTTGATGGTAACAACAATTTTATCACCTATCGAAGCATAACGCTTACCTGTGCCACCTAACACACGGATTACTAAAACTTCTTTAGCTCCGCTGTTATCAGCAACATTTAGTCTTGATTCCTGTTGTACCATGTTATTTAGCTCTTTCTAATATTTCTACTAATCTCCAATTCTTAGTCTTACTCAGCGGACGAGTTTCCATAATTAATACCGTATCGCCGATACCACAGGTATTAGTTTCGTCATGAGCAGTAAATTTAGTAGTTTTTTTAACGAATTTACCATAGATAGGGTGTTTCACTTTACGCTCAACCTTTACTACGATAGATTTCTCCATTTTATTGCTAACTACTAAGCCGATTCTTGTTTTTCTTAATTGTCTTTCCATTTCGACTTTAATTTATGCCTCAGAGGCTGTTTCTTTTTTAGCAGCAGCTTTACGAGCAGTCAACTCTGTACTAAGACGAGCGATTTCTCTACGAGCCGTTTTGATTACATTAGGGTTCTCAATTGCAGAAACAGCATGTGCAAATTTCAATTTGCTAAGGGCAGCTTTCTCTTGTACTAAACGAGCAGCTAGATCCTCTGTTGATAATTCTAAAATTTCTGAATTTTTCATTTTATTTCAGTTGTTATATTGGGTTATCATTAGTTTATATATAGCCTTAGGAGTAACGGTCCTAAGGCTAAAAAAATGATATTACCAACGATTTATGCTTCTACGTAATCTCTACGTATAACAAACTTAGTTTGAACCGGAAGTTTCTGAGCAGCAAGGCGTAAAGCTTCTTTAGCAATTTCTAAAGATACTCCTTCTGCTTCAAATAACATACGGCCTGGGCGGACTACGGCAACCCAGTATTCTGGAGCTCCCTTACCTTTACCCATACGTACCTCTGCAGGTTTTTTAGTAACAGGTTTATCAGGGAAGATACGGATCCAAACTTGACCTTCACGTTTCATGTAACGTGTCACTGCAATACGAGCTGCCTCGATTTGACGGCTTGTGATCCATGCTTCCTCCAATGATTTGATACCGAATGAACCGAAAGCTAACTCTGCTCCACGAGAAGCGTTACCTTTCATACGTCCTTTCTGCATCTTTCTGAACTTTGTTCTTTTTGGCTGTAACATGTTCGTTATCTATTTTAATCCCGCCAGAGACGGGATATATTAAAATCTTATTATTAATTAATCTCTTTTTGCACCACGGTTGTTTCCACCACGATTATTGTTTCCACCACGACGGTCACCACCACGACCACCTTTACGGTTGTCACGGCGATCAGCACCACCTTCGTTTCCACCACGCGTTTTCACACCAGAAGCTTGACCAATGTTTGGAGATAAGTCACGTTTACCGTAAACCTCACCTTTACAGATCCAAACTTTGATACCGATTTTACCGTAAGTAGTTAATGCTTCAGCTAATGCATAGTCGATATCAGCACGTAATGTGTGTAAAGGAGTTCTTCCTTCTTTGTACTGCTCAGAACGTGCCATTTCAGCACCACCTAAACGACCAGAACACATTACTTTGATACCTTCAGCACCCATACGCATTGTCGAAGCAATTGTAGTTTTCATTGCACGACGGAATGAAATACGAGCCTCTAATTGCTTAGCGATACCTTCAGCTACTAATTTTGCATCTAACTCAGGACGTTTGATCTCGAAAATGTTAATTTGAACATCTTTCTTAGTGATTTTCTTTAACTCTTCTTTAATCTTATCAACTTCCTGACCACCTTTACCGATAACGATACCAGGTCTTGCTGTATGAATAGTTACTGTGATACGTTTTAAAGTTCTTTCAATAACAACTTTTGCTACACCACCTTTTGCTATACGAACAGAAAGATATTTTCTAATCTTTTCGTCTTCTACTAATTTATCGGCATAGTTTTTTCCTCCGAACCAATTAGAATCCCAACCTCTGATGATTCCTAATCTGCTACCTATTGGATTTGCTTTTTGTCCCATTTCTCAATAAATTAGTTTTGTTCAACGTTAGATTTACTGTCAACGATCAAAGTAACATGGTTTGAACGTTTACGAATTCTGTAACCGCGACCTTGAGGAGCTGGACGTAATCTTTTCAATTGACGACCACCTGCTACTGATACTTCTTTAACGTATAATTGACTATCTTCAACTGATTTACCTTCGTTTTTAGCTTCCCAGTTTTTAATTGCAGATAATAATAATTTCTCTACACGGATTGCTGCTTCCTTGCTTGTATGCTTCAAAATATATAAAGCATTCTCTACTTTCTCGCCACGAATTAAGTCCACTACTAAACGCATCTTACGAGGTGAAGTAGGGCAATTTAATAATTTGGCAGTAGAAGCTCCTCCTATTTGAGCTTTCTCTTGCTCTTTGCGCTGTTTTATTAAAACAGACTTTTTAAGTTTTTTTGTTGCTTCCATTACCTATTATTTTTTCTTTTCTGCGTGGCCTCTGAATGTACGCGTAGGAGCGAATTCGCCTAATTTGTGACCTACCATGTTTTCCGTTACATAAACAGGGATAAATTTATTCCCGTTGTGCACTGCAAAGGTATGACCAACAAAATCAGGAGAAATCATTGATCTGCGAGACCATGTTTTGATAACTGACTTTTTGTTAGTTTCATTCATAGAAAGAACTTTTCCTTCTAAGTTGTGATCGATATAAGGACCTTTTTTAATTGAACGAGCCATTATTTTTTCCTTCTCTCAATGATGTAACGATTCGATGTTTTCTTCTTGTCGCGTGTTTTAAAGCCTTTAGCTAAAACACCTGTGCGTGAACGAGGCTGACCTCCTGAGGTACGACCCTCACCACCACCCATAGGGTGATCGACAGGGTTCATAGCTACACCACGAACTCTTGGACGACGTCCTAACCAACGGTTACGACCAGCCTTACCTAACACTTCAATTCTTCTATCGTGATTAGATACCGAACCGATTGTAGCCACGCAAGTCAATAAGATCATACGTGTTTCACTTGAAGGTAATTTAATAATAGCGTATTTACCATCACGAGCAGACAATTGCGCATAAGTACCAGCCGAACGAGCGATTGAACCACCTTGACCAGGGTTCAACTCAATGTTATGGATGATAGAACCCAATGGAATATTTGCTAATGGAATAGTATTACCTACTTCTGGGGCAACTTTTTCACCTGCTACTACAGTCATTCCAACTTTTAAACCAGCTGGAGCGATGATGTAACGTTTCTCACCATCAGCATAATGCAATAATGCAATACGTGCTGTACGGTTTGGATCGTACTCAATTGTAGCTACTGTTGCAGGGATATCTTTTTTATCGCGTTTGAAATCTATTAATCGGTATACTTTCTTGTGTCCCCCACCGATGTAACGCATAGTCATTTTACCGGATTTATTACGACCGCCCGATCTTTTGTTGCTTCCAACTACTAATGATTTTTCAGGAACATTAGTTGTTACGTCAGAATAGTCAGCGCCTACTCTGAAACGAGTACCAGGGGTTACCGGTTTGAATCTTTTAACTGCCATCTCTAATTATATAGTACTGTAAAAGTCAATAGTTTCGCCATCTTTAATTGTAATGACAGCTTTTTTATACTTAGGAGCTCTACCAGATACGAAACCTGCTTTTGTGTAACGGCTTTTTGCTTTACCTGCTACTACTGCAGTATTAACCGCAAGAACAGTAACACCAAACATAGCCTCAATAGCTGTTTTGATCTGAATTTTGTTAGCTCTGTGATCTACTTTGAAAGCATAACGGTTTAATTTTTCCGTTAAAAATGAAGCTTTCTCAGTTAAGATAGGTTTTTTAATAATGTCCATATTACTTAGCTAATGCCTCCTCCAAAGTTTTAAGCGAACCTGTAGTAAATAATAACTTAGCCGCATTTAATACATCATATGTATTTAATTGATCTACAGTTGTTACTTTTACTTTCTTCAAGTTTCTGCTTGATAAATAAACGTTATTATCTTGCGCTGATAAAACCAATAAAGTTTTCTCATCTGCTACATTCAAAGCATTTACAAAAGCAACATAATTTTTAGTTTTGATTGAGTCAAATTTAACTTCATCCAATACTACAACATTGTTATCAATTGCTTTGTAGCTTAACGCTGATTTACGTGCTACTTGTTTCAATTTTTTATTCAATTTGAAACTGTAATCACGTGGTTGAGGACCGAATACACGACCACCACCATTAAACAATGGAGATTTGATAGAACCCGCACGAGCACCACCAGTACCTTTTTGTTTGTGTAATTTACGAGTTGAACCCGCGATTTCATTACGTTGTTTAGATTTGTGAGTTCCTTGGCGTTGATTCGCTAAGTATTGTTTCACGTCCAAATAGATCGCATGATCGTTAGGCTCTAACCCAAATACCGACTCAGGAAGTTGCACCTTGGCACCTGTTTCTTTACCTGATAAATTTAAAACTTTAACTTCCATTTCCTATTTGTCTACAACTACATAAGAACCTTTAGCTCCTGGGATGGAACCACTAACAACGATTAGGTTTTGATCAGCATAAATTTTCAAAACTTGTAAGTTTTGAACTTTAATTCTGTCACCACCCATACGACCTGCCATACGCATACCTTTAAATACACGTGAAGGCCAAGAAGCCGCACCAATTGAACCTGGAGCACGTAATCTGTTGTGCTGACCGTGAGTCGCACCACCTACACCACCAAATCCATGACGTTTCATTACACCTTGAAAACCTTTACCTTTAGAAGTACCGACTACGTCAACATACTCCCCTTCTTCAAATAGTGTAACGTCAACTACGTCACCAAGTTGTTTTGCATCTGGGAAAGTTTTAAACTCTACCAGCTTACGCTTAGGCGTTGTATTTGCTTTCGCAAAGTGCCCTTTTAAAGAATTCGTTGTGTTCTTTTCTTTAGCTTCATCGAAGCCAAGTTGAACAGCAGCGTAGCCATCTTTCTCTTCCGTACGTATCTGCGTAACCACGCACGGACCAGCTTGAATAACAGTACACGGAATGTTTTTTCCCTCTGCATCAAACAGGCTTGTCATTCCTACTTTTTTTCCAATAATACCTGACATGTTGTAAATTAATTAATTAAAAGTCCATCGAAGCAGTAGGGCTTCGCTCAAGACGTATTTCCCCCAATAAGGGATTGCAAAAGTACGAAGAAATTTCTAACTACCAAATTATTAGCACATTATTTTTTTATTTTTTTGTCTAGATCGAATATTTAAAAAACTAACTAATCGAGATATTAAAATAAATTGAGAAATAACAAGAACAGTAAGTGAGCATCCTAATTCAATAATATATAATAAGAAGATAAATTATCAGAGCTTAATGGGAAATAATAAGATATTATACAACCAATACAAACATAAAAAACTCAAAAAAACTATCCATAGCATATAATCTGCGGATAGTTCATGTGCCTTTTTAAATTAACAATAATCTACATTTTAATGACAGACTGCCCATCCAACAGTCTTTTATATCGGACTAAAGCTTCTACATAATAATAGTCCGCATAAGTCAATGGAACGTCAACTTCTGTCTCATGTGGAATAGATCCCACACTATGTTTCAGTATATAACCACCAGCTTCCTTATACTCCGCCTTATAAGGTTTAGAAGATAATGACCGCAACATTTGTTCTGCTTTGACAATATATAATTGACTTTCAGCCCCATCAGTATATTGAGCAAGTTCCAATAAAGCAGAAGCCATTACAGCAGCAGTTGATACATCACGCAGATCTTTCTGTTTGTAATATTTACTTGAAGCACTTAATTTATTTTGATCCATGTCCCAGTACGGAATTAAATCTTGGGGCAAATTTGGATGATTCAAATAAAAATTTGCAATATTTCGTGCCTGTCGTAGATATTTTTGATCCTTAGTTTCTCTAAACATCATGGTATATCCATACAAACCCCAGGCTTGGCCTCTAGACCAAGCTGATTCATCAAAAGCCCCTTGCGCAGTCTTCTTCGAGATTATACTTCCATCCTTACTGTTATAATCAACAACATGATAAGAACTATAGTCTTTTCTATAATGATTGATCATTGTTGCATCCGCATGTTTAATTGCGATGTCAGCATAACTTGAATTACCTGTCATCTTGGATACCTCAATTAAAAACTCTAAATTCATCATATTATCTATAATAACCGGATAAGTCCAAGATTGCCCATCCCAATTCTTACCACCATCCCATGATCGAATAGTTTTTGTCGCATCCTTATAACGTGTAGCCAAAGAAGCAGCACCTGTACTCAGCACATTCTTATAAGCACTAGAATCATTTGTCAATCTTAATGCATTTCCAAAACTGCAGTAAAGCATAAAACCCAGGTCATGCGTACCTTTATTATTCTTTTCTTTTTCTAAATATTTCAACTTTCGTTTAGCCTCATCTAACAATTTCGTATCATTCGAATATTCGTAAAGATACAATACAGTACCTGGATAAAAACCAGAACACCACCAACTAGACCCCCAATTCACATATTTACCATTTTGGAAAGTCGTAGGAATATCGGCTTCTTTAACAGAAGCAGCGAGGTAACTAATTTGTTTTTTTGCATCTTCCAGATTTTCATTCACAAAAGCTGAATCAAGGTTTAACTTATTCTTGGCAAGCCCTCTTTTAGTCTGGCACGAAACCCCTTGAAGAGCAAATCCTACTATTCCAAATAGGATTAAATAATTTCGAATGTTCATTTAAAACGTTATTTTTTTGAGTTTTTAATAATTTACATAATAATCTTTCGGAAACTGTTCCGCATTCCAGCACTTTTGCGAAGTCCACTTTTCTGGACTACAAGTCCAAAATTCATCATTAGCCGGCAATCCGAGAGGAAGGAAGGATAAAGAAGCTACATACATAGAGCCAGCATTCGTATAGTAATCTGCCAAATTCTGCTGCTGGTCACCAACTACTCCCATACTAAGCCATCCAGAAGGTGAAAAAGTCTTATCAATATAAATATGTCTCAGTATTGCAGTTAAGGCAGCTCGCACCTGACCCTTAGAAATATCCTCTGGCAGCCTATTTTCAAGAGCCACTGCAGCCAAGGGTTGAAAAGCAGCATTCTTATATGTTGAAGAGCGACCAACTACCATATAATAACCTTCTGGGGAAATCATGCGTTCCAAGTGATGTGCATATCGTTGCATCCTTTTATAAGCACGATCAAACATTTCTTTGTATTTCTTATCTACGTTTATATTATGGCGCAGTGCTTCAACCTGCATATTGTGAATAACGTAACCATTGTAATGATCGAAACTAAAGTGAGCACCATCACTATACCACCCATCGCCCACATACCATTCTGTATCAAATTTATTTACAGCATAATCTATTTTTTCTCGTGCGCACTCCTCACCGGTATAATGTAAAAACGTCTCAGTCATGGCCGCAAAAAGCAACCAATTACTTTCATTAGGTTTAATTTTACGTAGTAGTTTAAATTCTTCGACAACCCTTTTCTTTGTTACCTGATCCAATGGTTCCCACAGTACCTTGGGTGCCCTTAGAAACGCAAGGGCGAGATGTGCTGCATCTACCAGTGTTTGCGATGAAGGACCTCGCCATGTAAAATAATCCGGGGATTGAGGATCTACACCATATTGAATCCCCAATAAGGCCTGATCACGTAATTTTTTACGTAGCTTTCCTTCTTCGGAGCTGTCATCAGGTAAAGCCAGCCAAGGGGCCATACCTGCCAGCAGTCGACCGAAAGCCTCGAGGTATCCAACGCCCGGATCTCTACTGTCAAAAGTAGGACTTACCTCCATCGGCATCTTTTTGCGCCATTGCTGTTTACTGATATTATCTAATATAGGTGTAGCCATCTTGCTTAGTATTGAAACCCAATAAGCACGGTCATTCCCTGCATAACTTATGCCTTCATCAGATAAAACACTTGCCTTCGCCCCCATTGGCAACGATGCCGTCAATGCACCAACGCCAGCACCGCCTAACAATTTTAATACAGATCTTCTCTTCATCGATAATGGTTTATAAATAATGTATGCTCAACAAGCTCACATAAAACACTAAAAATCTTTATTTTAATATAGAAAAACAAACTAAAAAGAATCAATCGCTCTAGCAAACGATTACACAAGCGATTGATAACAGTTTCTTTACAGAATGAATTTATTTCCATTAATTATTCCAGCCTGTATTCTGTGTTAGACTAGGATTTCGTTGCCTTTCTAACTCTGGGATAGGCCATACCAGTAGTTGGTCTCCCAAATAGGTATACCTATCTACGATTCCGCCCCATGGTTGTTTGTTCCCCGCATTACCGCTAAAAACTTGATCTTTGAGGGATTTCCACCGCAATTCGTCAAAGTAAATAACCCCTTCCCCAAACAGCTCTCTTCTACGTTCATTACGGATACGACTGGTAAGATCTGCTTTATCTTTAACCGTGGTAACAGCCGAACTATTTAAAAGTCCTACCCCGGCCCGCGTTCGTACTTCATTTACTTTGGCCACCGCTGCTGCTTCCTGTCCTTTTTCATTAAGTGCCTCTGCCCACAATAACAGCACATCTGCATAACGGATCACTGGATAATCTATATCACCAGCTACACGACTCGGAATAGATGGTTTTCCACCTTCGTACACAAATTTACGCGGGATATAAAAAAATCTCGGTTGATCGTCAGTGCGCAGATCAAACACATTATTAAATTCTTCAATATGTGGCCATCTCGATGTAAATGTCTGATCAGCTCCGAGATTTGTCCCAACAAAAGTTGAATAAGGGAGAATAACATTTGCACTTAAGCGTGGATCACGATTGTCGTAGGCCTTTTTTAATCTTTCCTCATTGCCATTAGGCAAATAAAGTTTAAAATCCAATCCTCGTTTCGGGTCAATAAGGTCAGTGTATTTCGACGGCTTTTTATTTGCTTCAGCTACCTGTTGTACATTATTACGAATAAAGTATATCTCTCTTTTGTCAGGTGCCATCGCATTATAACCAGGGATTACGTCATCCCAACTAAATTTGCTACCATCTTTGTTCTCGTATAAATCTACAAAATCCGGACTGACCATGTAGGTATTCCAATTGGAGCCAAAAGCGGAGCGGCTTCCGAAACTGAATTGTGTTGTCGATCCAAAGTTGTCCAAAGCGATATTCTGAATTGAGAAAATCATCTCATCTGACTTTTCATTGGCGGCAGTAAATAATGTCTTATAATCTGGGAACAACTGGTGTCCGGCATCTTTAACTGACTGAAAATCTGCGATTGCTTTATCCCAATCTTGTAGATACATATAAACTTTACCTCGTAGTGCGTATGCTGCTGATCTCGTAATACGACCAAAATCTTTACTTCCTGCGGGCAACTTTGCTGGTAAATTCGTCTCAGCGATAGATTCCGTCAGATCTTTCAAGATAAAATCCCAAACTTCCTTTTCTGTATTTCTGGGTTTGGTTGCTTCATTGTAGTTAATCGGTGTATCATATAATGGCACCCCTCTATACAACTGATTCAACCGATAATAATAGAATGCTCTTAGGAATTTAACCTCCGCAAGCAAACGCGCTTTCTTCTCAGGGGCCGATGGTGAAATATTTGTTAATCCATAGATAGCATCATTCGCGCGGTGAACACTCTCATATAGTTCTCTCCAAACATCCGCAAAAAGTGAATTTGAAGTATTCGTGGAGGCATTTAATAGAGGATCTCCACCTCTTGGAATCAACGTGTTGGATAAACGGTCATACTGATAGAGCTCCCGATTATTTGTGCCACCAGTTGCATATCCAAAACGTAATGCTTGATACACACCGTTTACACCAAGATCAGTATAGTTGTCCGTTGTCCACATTTTATCCTCTGGAACTTGGGTATTCGAACTAATATCCAATAGATCTTTTTTACAAGACCCCATAGTTCCCAGTAAAATTGCAAGCGCAGATATACGCCACATATATTTATTATATTGTTTACAGTATGCAGACAATCTTTGTTTTTCGATATTTAGTATCTTCTTCATGTATCTTCGTATTAAAATCCAAAATTCAACCCAAAAGCATATTGCTTCATTGTAGGATATTTTGCTCCAGCTCCAATTTCAGGATCTGCACCAGGGAATTTCGTAAACATCAGCAAATTCTCACCAGAGAAATATACCCGTAAATTGCGCACATGTAATCTTTCAGTAAGTTTACTGTTAAAGGTGTAGCCTATCTGCAAATTTCTCAGTTTTATAAAATCTGCATCATAGAGGTAGAAATTATTGGCAACATTGTTAATTGTCTCTCCATTGTATTTAAGACGCGCATAAGATCCACTTATATTGGTTCGCGAATCGCTAGGATTAGCTGGATCATAAAAATAATGGTCATCTGCAACTCGTTTAGAAATACCGTTACCATCACGGACAATGTTGTTACTATAACCTTCATCGTTCCAATAATATTGTAATTTTCCTTCCCCTGACCAGAGCATCTGTAGATCAAAACCTTTGTAAGAAAATCCTAAATTGATACCATAAATATATTTGGGAATGTTAGATGTCCCTGTAAAATCTTGATCATTCTCATTTCCATAGACCTTATCTCCGTTGAGATCAGCATACAAAAAATCGCCATAATACAATTGTTCAACCCCCAGTTTATTTACAGGTGAGAAGCTGTATCCCGCTGTTTGCATATCCTGCACCCATTTGTAATCAGCTTCCGTGCGGATCATACCATCCCGAGGTCCGCCATTAGGATTTACAGCCCCGCCATTAGCATAATAGCTACCATCACCTTTGTAACGCTGTCTCAAAAAATATTCCTGAAACATGTGCCCTTCGAGATTCCGCTGATTGGTACCTACCGCATTTGAAACCTGTCCGATATTTGTGCTGTAAACATTTGTACCATTGACGTCATTCCAGCCTCTGACTAACTGACCTTTGAGCTTTGTTACTTGGTTTTTATTGTAAGCAAAGTTACCTCCGATATTATAGCTGAATTCTCCGATCTTGTCTTTCCACGTCAAATTAAGTTCAATACCACTGTTGCGCATCGCAGCCGAATTAACAATCGGCGCACCCGTAGTGCCTGTGGTCAGTGGCAATTGCTCCGGTACCAATATGCCTGATGTTAATTTGTTGTAATAATTCAACTCGACATAGGCTTTATTTCGAAAAGTCGCAAACTCCAATCCCACTTCTCTATTTTCACTCTCTTCCCAGGCCAATAATCTATTCCCAAATTTGCTCAACTCCAAACCACCGACTTGTGATCCACCAAAGGAGTATCCTGCATTGCCGTAGAAAGCAAATGCAGGTAAATAATTTTCTCTAGCCGGATCGCTATTATTCATATCATTCCCCAATTTACCCCAAGACCCACGAAGCTTTACATTTTGGACATATGGTTCAAGACCTTTCATAAAAGACTCTCTTGAAAGCAACCACCCCAAACCCACGGATGGGAAATAGCCCGCTTGAAGATCCTTTCCAAATTTGGAAGATGCATCTCTTCGTAAACTAAATTCGACAAGATATTTGCTGTCAAAGTCATAATTTACACGGCCAAAAAAGGAGCGCATACTTGTTTCGTATTCGTTGCCATCAATAGCATTCATTTCATTCGCTGTACCAATGTTGGAAATCGTCGGATCTATGACACCCCTTTTCGAAGCCGAGAAATTATACCATTTTGTCTTGAATTCATTATGCCCTAATAGCGCTCCGATATTATGTCTACCGATGCTGGTTTCATAACGAAGGACGTTATCGAAAGTAAGTGTACGAAGGTTTTCGTACCCCTGCGATAGTACTTGCGTAGCAGGAACGCCTTTGGGAAAGACGATTTTATTTGTCTCAAAGCTATATTTATCAACTGGGATTGAGCTGCCCGTTTGTTCACGGAATCGCGTTTGGTAATTAAATTTGGTTTCGAATGTCAATCCATTAATGATCTTTACATTTGCGAAAATAGTCGAGTTAAAATTCGACACTTTATCCATCCCCTGCGGTTCATAGAGATATTGCATCAAATTGTTCAACTGGGTGGATTCTTCGGCGGCCACAGCACCACCAAATCGACCATCATACATCGGATAAACCCCTGGAGTAGATTGTCGCAAAAAGTTATACAAATTGTCAACATTCGCCTTTTTCCGGTCTTCAGTTGATGCAAACATATTGGTTCCAATTGTCAAGCGATCTCCGATTTTAGTACTTATGTTTGTTCTCAGTTCGTATTTCTTTGCGCCGGTATTTTCCATAATACCGGGATTATCGAAGATCCGGCCCGAAAGCATATAACTGGTCGATTCAGAACCTCCTGTTGCCGAAATATTATGGCTTTGAATCCAGCTCGAATTATAAATCCAATCTGTCCAATCGGTATTTGGGTAAGCGATATAATTAGGCAAGCCAGATGCAGCTAGTACACCATTGGGATCGTCATTGGCTTTTCGCCAAAGATCAAGTGTAGATTCAGCAAATTTTGCAGGTTTTCCCAAATTGAATGTACCCTCATTCATAAGCTCCATGTGACGCACATAATCTGACACAAACTCAGGAGTTCCCATCGGCTTGGTTCGGGACAAGATACCGGAGTAGTTAAGTTGCGTTTTTTGATTTGCCTTTCCCTTTTTCGTTGTGATCAAAATAACTCCATTACCTGCACGCGTTCCATAGATTGAAGCCGATGATGCATCCTTTAATACTGAAATGCTTTCAATATCATTGGGATTCACCGCATCCATTGAACCAGGTATACCATCGATAACAACTAAGGCATCCGAATTATTGAGTGTCCCTATACCACGAACCCGGATTGTAGCGCCGTCAGCTCCCGGTTTACCTGTGCTTTGCTTGACTTGTACCCCTGCTGCTACACCGCTAAGCGCCGTTGAAACGTTTGTGACGGGTCTGTTTTCAATCTGTTTTGTATCAACGGTACTCACTGATCCAAGCAATTTTTCTTTCTTTTGCTTACCATACCCCACAACAACAACCTCATCAATCGCCGAGCTGGCACTTTCCAACGTTACATTAATGGCATTGCGGCCATTTAGTACAATCTCTTGATTTTGGTATCCTACATAAGAAATTACTAGCGTTGCGTTAGGGTTCACAGATAAGGAATATGTTCCCGATCCATTTGTGGAAGTAGCGAGCGTCCCCCCCATCTCACGAATTGTTACACCTGATAATGGTGTTCCTTGACTGTCTTTGATTTGTCCCGTTACATTTACTTTCTGCTGGGCGTGAACTGTACCTACAGAAAATAGTGTCATCGCGGACAATCCTATTGCGTAAAACTTAGCCATACTTTAGGAAATTGGTTTTATAATTAAAAATTGGTTATTTAACAAGCTCAAAATTGATTAAGTGCGGTCATTTATTAGGGTGATTTTTATAAATATTAAGGGGTAAAATCTTAAATTTGATGGTATAACCTCTATTCATCTATGAATTTCCTTGTAAAACAGATCCAAAACATGATCATTATCGCATGGCTACTTTGCCCATTTATGTCTTGTTTGGCCCAGAATTTCAGTTTTGAAACACTAACACAGGACAATGTATTAGATAAACAGGCGGTATTGAGTATCGCTCAGGATAAAAATGGAAAACTTTGGTTTGGAGGAGGTCCAAATCTGTTTATTTATGACTCACAGAATATTATAAACCTTCGAGTTCAGGATAGCGTATTCAACAAATTAGATTATATCAACAAGATTTGTATAAACGACAATAATGATCTTTTTATAGCTACCTCTACTCAGGTATTTATTTTCAATATAGACAAACGAAAGCCTCTCCTAAAAAGAGGAAAGCCCTTTATCGAGAAAGTCCTTATCTCAGACATACAAATTCTATCCTCCCATATTTTCTTATGTACAAATAGGGGTCTATATATAGCTATTCCCGCCTCAGGCTCTTATGATTTTAAATTAATTTTAGACCGTCCTCATACACAAACTATTGTTCAAACAGGAGCAGACTCCTATACAATAGCTAGCGCTAACGGTATCGAATCATTTACCTATAAAAACAAGCGGCTATCTGAAACCCGCAACCTGGGCTTACCACAGTTACCACTAAAGGAACGAATCTTTAGTACGATGTATGTGAAAGATAACACGCTTTGGGTAGGGACAAAACTACATGGTCTATTTCTGTTTAATTTTTCCAGTCAAAATTGGAAAAATCTAACGGAAGGAAATAGTAATCTCTTAAGCAATAATGTTCGTAAAATCATTAAAAATACAAATGGAGAACTATTAATTGGCACATTGAAAGGTCTTTCCGTTTTCAATGGATCCCCTGTTTTCACAAATTACAAACATAATACATCCATCAAAAACTCCCTCAGCCAGAACTCGATTTATGATATCTTTGTCGATAATCAAAAAGTAGTCTGGTTAGGAACATATTTTGGGGGTATCAACGCAGTTTATCCTGATTTTATCCCTATACAAACCTACTCTACACGTTCGCTATTAAGTCAACAGTTGAATAGTGATATCGTGGGTAGTTTTGCCGTTTCCAAGAATGCTGCTTGGATAGGCACTGAAGAAGAAGGAATCAATAAAATTGATAAAATTACGAGGAATACTAGTCCACAACCCCAATTTACCCGATCAAACCTGATAAAAGACCTCTATGTCCGGGATGAAAAATTATATGCCGCACAATATGGTGGAGGCTACTCCATCATTGACCTAAAATCGGGCAACACCAAAAATTATCTCCTCGAAAAGGATCTCTTAAACCTGAAAAACAATATTTATAGCATTTACGTAGATCCAGCACAACGAATCTATCTAGGCACAAATAAGGGGCTTTACATTGCGGAACAGGAAAAACCACCACAGTTTGATTCCTCACTAGCAGCAAACACAATAGATGAGATACAGGCAGATGATAAACAACAGATTTATTTCCTGCAATCAGGAAAGCTATTTCGAAAAAAGACTTTTAGCGCTACTGTCCGATCCATAAAGCAAATTGACTCACTGTACATCAATGGATTTTATGTCGCGCCCGATGGCAATATCTGGCTTACCTCGAAAGGGGATTTATATCATTTCGATATTAAGGATAATGTGGCCCTTAAAGCCCATTTTCCCAATAACACCCTAGGTTGGCCTGTCATGATCGACAAACATTTCTGGATCAGCAGCAAAAATGGACTGATTTTCTTCGATCCAAGCACAAAGTATCATACTGTCCTTAATCAGTATGATGGTCTCCCTGTTAAGAATATGCAAGGGTCTAAGGTCTATAGCAGCGAAGCCGGATTTTTATTCGTGACTACATTGAATGGTTTAGTTTCGATCGACACCCGAAAAATCACTTTCAATCAGAAAAAACCGAATGTGCTTTTTAGAAATATATTCCTTCAAGATACACCCTTAAACTATGGTCGCATCCAGCAAAGTGATCAACCCAATAACTATACGTTGCAATTACTTTATGACGAGAATTTTATAACGGTCAATTTTTCGAGTTCCAATTTTATCAAACCACAGAAAAATAGATATCGGTATAAGCTCGAAGGTTTTGATAAAGGTTGGATAGAAACCAATACACCAAGTGTCAGATATACCAATATTCCCGAAGGACAGCATACACTCAGTGTATATGCCAGCAATAATGATGGCATCTGGAGCAGTACCCCACTACAAATACACATTGATATAAAACCTCCGCTCTGGAGAACATGGTGGGCCTACCTCTTATACGCCGGACTATTTACACTCGGGGTACACTTTGTCATTAAGTTTGTTGTGGAACGCGAGATGTTGATCAATTCCGAAAGAGAACAGGAAAAGAAAATAAAATTCTTTACACAAATTTCGCATGAGATCCGGACTCCGCTTACCCTGATCATGTCACCTCTGGATGAAATCATTACCGAAACAGCCAACTTATCGACTACCCAATCTAAGATAAAACGGATTAAAAAGAATACAGCTAAATTATTGGGGGTAGTTAACGAGCTACTTGATTTCAAAAAATTTGATGACAAGCACTTCATCTTGAAACAGAGCGATATCCCCTTTAGGGAATATATTGAAGACACATTCTATCTCCTCAATGATCTTGCCCAGAATAAACATATCAATTATTATATCCGACAATTGGATGCCGTAGGGTTACAATCCATAGACGCTGTTCAATTTGACAAGGTCATGTTCAATCTATTGTCAAACGCCATTAAGTATACTCCCGAGAATGGCACAGTTTATCTTGAGCTTCTTGAAAGCGAAGACAACATCATTATTAACATCGTTGACAACGGGATTGGCATCGCAACGGACAATCAATTCAAGATTTTTGAAGAATATTATCGGGAGGAACAAGCAAATGACAGTATAGGTACTGGTATCGGACTAGCCTTAACCAAGCAGATTGTTCTACAGCATCAAGGAGAGATCCGTTGCTTTACCATGAAAGATGAAAAAGGAGAATGGACGATTTTCAACCTACGTTTACCGAAGCTATCAAAAGTCAACATGTCCCCTCCTACAGACTCCCTGATGACCATTATAGATGAATCAAATTCAACAACTCCAACCGTATTGGGCAGATCCTTGCAACAGACCATTCTGATTGTCGAAGACAATAGAGAGCTTTTGGATACCATTGTTCATTTATTTCAGGATAGCTATACCGTCATCACGGCTGTCAATGGAGAAGATGCCTTATCGAAAGCGCAAGAGTATATTCCCGACTTGATCTTATCTGATCTGATGATGCCTTATATGAATGGAGCCCAGTTATGCCGGGCAGTAAAAACAAATATCGCAACCAGTCATATTCCTGTTATCCTGTTGACTGCAGTGACAGACAGTGAATCACAGACACAGGCCCTACAATATGGAGCAAACATCTATCTAACAAAACCTTTTGACAATAGGCTGTTGTTTCTATCTGTGCAGAATCTCATAGCAATCAGTCATAAAAAGAGCAAGGAATTTCAGGTCAAAAAAACAGATTTCGACAATGAACTGGATGCTAAATTTATTGCTACATTAGATCAACTGATCGAAGATAATATGCAGTCGGATGACTTTGATGTTAATTTTATCTCCCGAAAGATGGGTATGAGCACACCTATTATTTATCGAAAGCTCCGGGCGATATCCAACCTTTCTATCAATAATTATGTGAAGATGTACCGGCTTAACAGAGCGAAGGAGTTGCTAAAATCTTCGATGAATGTCAGTGAGGTAGCCTATGCAGTCGGATTTTCTGAAAGAAAGTACTTTAGCAGGGAATTTAAGAAACAATTTGGGTATAATCCATCACAGCAAATAGCAGACTCCTATGAAGATAATTAAAACACAAAAGGGATTAAATATTTGAAAAAAGATTGTGGGCAGGGTACGAATAGATTTAAAAGTAACAAAGGCGCCTAAATGGGGGCCTTTGTTACTTTTATCTTTACTGTATTTACTTCGCGATTTCCTTAATCATTGGTTCACCATCCAAGAGCCTTTTATAGCGCACTAATGCTTCTACATAATAGTAATCAGCATATGTCAGTGGTACATCAATCTCCGAATTTAAAGGAAGTGCCCCCACACTATGTTTTAATAAATAACCGCCATTTGTCCCATAAACTGCTTTATAAGGTTCTTTGGATAAATTAGTAAGCATTGTCTCTGCATTAGAAAGATAAAGGGCAGATTCTTTACCTTTTGTATATTGAGCCAATTCAAGTAAAGCAGATGCATACAATGTGGCTGCCGAAACATCCCGAAGATCTTTTTTAGCATACATCTTACTAGATTGATCAATCTTATCTTTATCAAAATCCCAATAAGGAATTAAATCTTGAGGCATATTCGGATGATTCAAAATATATTTCGCAATATGTCTAGCTTGATTTAGAAATTCCTTTTTATTTGTTTCTCGATACATCATCGTATACCCATAAAGCGCCCAACCTTGGCCTCTAGACCATGCGGATTCATCATAAGCACCTTGGTGCGTTTTTTTTCCAATAACTTTGCCGCTATTCACATCATAGTCAATAACATGATATGAGCTATAATCTTTCCTAAAATGATTTTTCAATGTTGTTTCCGCATGCTTTATAGCCAAGTCATAATATTTCTTATTACCAGTCATTTTTGAAACCTGCGTCAAAAACTCTAAATTCATCATATTATCAATGATAACGGGATAATGCCAAGGTTTGTGATCCCAAGACCGAATTGTTTTTGTTCTCTCATTAAAACGAGAAGCAAGAGAAGCAGCACCTGTAACTAATACATCTTTATATTTCGCAGAATCGCCGGTCAGACGTAAACCATTGCCGAAACTACAAAACAGCATAAAACCTAGATCATGTGTACCTTTATTATACTTTTCTTTCTCCAAATTAGGTAATTTCTCTTTTACATTTTTTAATAATTCCTGATCTTGAGTCCCTTCATATAAATACCAAAGTGTACCAGGATAAAATCCAGAACACCACCAACTGGATGATGAAAAGATCTCTTTATTATTTTCAAAAGTTTTAGGAAATTTTCCATTGGGTGTTGCATTTGCCAAGACTTTAATTTGGAGAGCTGCGTCATTCAAATTCTGCTGAATAAACTCTTTCGATAATTTCAGATCCCGGGATTGACCTTGAACAGTACATATTCCTAAAACAGAACATAATACCATGATAATCTGTCTTTTCAATTTCATCATAATTTACAATAATCTTAATTCGCTATTATTTTATATATCACTTGATTCCTTAATTCCATACTTTTAATTAAAACATTCATTTTATAAAGCATTCCACCCCACACTTTAATCAATCGTGGATCCTCGATTTCCTTATTTTCTAAAGAAAAAGTAACAGTTTCCCTTTCGAAATTTATAAAGACTTTTTTCCCATTATCCAATTGTAAGAAAAAGCCATCCTTTACTAACTGAGGTTTTATTTTAGATATGAAACTAATCGATTGTGGTTTTTTAAATTCCTCCAATTGATACTGTTCTTCTACCCTGATTTCATTATTTCCTGCATGCATCTTGATAGTTCGCATCCAAGATTGTACTGCGGCTTCTTTAGGATAAGCCTTAGCAACATTGACACGGTATTGAGCAGTTTCATTATTAGTTATATACTCGACATCCTCCGCATGATAAGACCTTCCATCCTTTTGCTGTATTCCATTTATAATAGGAAGATTATGCCATTGCGATTGCATATTCCACAATGTATAGCGATTCCTACTAAAAGTTTCTTTGGTATAAGTTCCCACACCTACATCAATTAAAACTGGCGTCGAATCCAAATAGAGCATATAGCTTCCAACATCATTATGATTATGGCTTACCCCATTATTACTTCCTATCGTAGCCAAGAATAAATTACCCTTTTTATTTAAACTCCGCATAGTTGCCTGTCCCAAACTCTCATAAAAATGAAATTGGGGGGCTATAAAGTCTTTTCGATGATTACTTAATTCATTATAAATAGACGCATGCATTAAAAAATCCTGTACTGTTCCTAATGACATACTTGGTGATTTTAGAGTTGTCAAATAGCTTGCGTATGCTTTTAGATTATCATCATTATATAAAGTACCATAAGCCCATATTTTAGCAGGATAGGGTACTTGTATCGCCTCTGCATCTGCGAAATTGATGTATCTATTTCTGTAAATGTGAGAATTCAAGATATAGTTGCCAATATTAAATAATTTATGTTCCTCCTTAAATGTCACCTCTCCATCCGACACATCCTCTAACCACAACAACATCTGTCCAAGTTCACCACCAGCATGTAGCCAATAAGAGGGCCCCTCTTCACACGCACCATCTTCAGCGTAAGAGTCAATAAATTTATCCGCACTATGAGCCAATTTCTGAATAATCATCTTCAATCTAGAAGCATCTTCTTCCACTAACAATGCTACTTTAAGAACATTGGTGTTGATCCAAATATTCCAGTTATTAACCATATTGTTTGACTGAAGCGCCATCCACCAAAAATCATCTCGGACTAAATAAGGATTTAAAATACGGCTCTGTAAGACATCTTTCAATTTTTTAGTAATCATAGGAGAAATTTGGTTTAATTCATCGCCCAACAATAAATAAACCATCGCCAGATCAGCTGCTACCCGACCTGCTCCTAGATCAATATAATCGTCCAGTGGATCAGGCAAACCAATTCCAGATTTTTGCACTACAATATGTGCAGGACTTACCCAAGTACTTTCTTCCATCATTAACCAGAGGCCATTAATAATCTGCGGAATAAAACGTCCCTTTCCCTCAACCAATTCTCCTATAACCAAATGCGATACGATACTCCTGCGTGTATTAATATCATCCTCGTAGCGAGTTCTGTTTCCATCAGTCTTATATTCAAGATATTTTGTAGCTAACAATGATGGCCAAGTAAATAAATTCGCATCCTCCGCAACTTTCATTATGTGGGACTTTTCCAATATTGATAGCGCTTGAATAGCTTTTTTCCATTCATTTTTCTTTTCCAACCGCCAGTCATCAATACGATTAACGGTATTTGTCAAAACTGCACCTGAAAGATGCCGCTCTAAGGTGTGTTGTCCAAGTGCATTAATTTGCAACATAACAAAAAAGAGAAACATTAAAATTTTATAGCATTTTCTACTTCTTCTCATAAACTAATGCTCGAGAGCCCTTATTAAGTGTAAAAACAATTATTCCATCAAGATCTATTTCATACTTACCCTTTCCTTTAATCACAATCATTGGAGCCGATATCCCCGATTCAACTCTGATTGTACCCGTATGTTGACTTTCGATCTCCACAGTTTGCGTTATACCATTTTTCCTCTTTGCAGAAACCAGAAAAGCTCCATCAGTCAAAAACCTTTTAAAAGAAATATCTTTCCAGGAAGTAGGTACAGCGGGAAAAATTCTTAATTTTCCATTCCAATATTGTAAGCACAGTTCTTGGATGCTTGTCATTGCTGCTAACGGGGTTTCAATTACTGGTCCCGACTCGGCATAAAGCGTATTCTTTTTAATATAAGATTTTAATAAATTATCAAGAGATGCTAAGGCATCATCTCCCCTTCCCATCATGGCATACATCGATGCGGCACCAGTAAATGAATAACCTTGCAAGAACTGATTTTTACTCTGCCAGTACTTAATTGAACGCTCAATCAAAACTCTATTTTCTTTTTGATCCCAATTAATTTCATAAAAAGGATAGATCATCATTAAATGCGAATAATGTCTATGTGACTCACCATAAGGAACATCCTTAGCTATCAAATAACCGTTTACACCTTGTGGAAAATCGATCAAATTTTCGAGTACATCGAGCCATCGATCATATAGAGGATCTTTCCTATTCTTTTCATCATCTAGCTCGATAAGTGATCTAAGCCCCCATCTCAGAATAGCTAGATCATAATTCGTATCATAAGCATAACCATATTTATATTCTGGCGAATAAGTTTTAACAGCGATATGATATTTTCCTGATTCATTTTTTTCTAATAGATGCAAATAATAATTAACCGCCTCTTTAAGTAAGGGAAATAAGCGGTCATATACCTCTTCCTGCATGCCATAGCGATAGTAAGAATAGTAGCTATGCAATAACCAAAGCAAGTTGCCAAGTTCTTTTTCACCATCAGAAGCATCGGAAATTGAGACTCCCTTCTCTAAGAGAACAGGACTCCAGAGATCGCTCGCAGATGAGCGCCCAATAGCAATGCTATTATAACGATAAGCCACAGGAACATTTTCTCTCAAATTGGAGACATTCTGATCAATCATTTGAATTAAAGAATTCGCGATATCAAGATGGTTTGACGTGAAAACAGGAGAATATGTCAATTGCATATTTAAGTTCATCCAGTAAGCTGGCCAAGGAGTAACGCTCGTCCATGGTCCCTGCAAATCTATTGCTGGCTTATTTGTTCTGGTGGCACTTGCTAATTTATACAACTGCATATCATAAAAACGCTGATAAATTTTATCTGGTAATGACAAAGAAGAAGCACTATAATAATTACGCCACCAATTTTGGTGTTTTTCCAAAGCTATAGTAATATCTTTAGAATCAAAATGATCAACATAATCAATTGTTTCTTTTAGATAGCTCTTGTTAACCTGATTATATCCAACCGAGACAACATAAACATCATTGTCCATACCGAGCATTTTCTTATATACAGTTGCATAGCCACCGCCAGCTAATAACTCTTGCTTATAAAAAGAAAATCCCTTACTAGTGCCTGATTTTCCCTCAGGATTGCGAGTATAATAAGTAGGTTTTTGTGTATAATCAAATTTCATACGGGGACTGATAGCAGAATCCGGACACCAGTCAAAAGAGTAGTTCCCATGGTAGTCCTTTTTAATGACTTCAATGAGTATAATATTATCATCAGACAGTGTTGTCGTTTTAATATGCAACATACCATCCGAAGTCTTAATATTCGTTTGAGAATAAGCTTGCTGAATAAAAATATCACCACCTATACTATCAATGTCCACATTAAGGTTTATAGAAAAATGCCCTAGTGACAGACGAGCTTTATCAAAAAGCTTTTCACGATTTTTTTCACGATGATCATAAATATCCGTTCTACCAATATCTATACGTACAGCTTGTGAAGATTTCAAATAGGTCATCGTTCCTAGTAAACCATTCCCCGTGAATACCCCTTCGTAAATACTTTTACCCAATTGAGGAATATGAAATATTGGTTTGTCTTGACCCTGAGCACGACAAATAACACATAAGATTGAAATAAAAAAAATATATAAATTCCGCATAAATAGGGTTCAATTGGGCTCTAAAATGTACTTTTTTTAGTAGACACACAAGAGAAACTTACGAAATCGTTTGAGAAGAAAATCATGAAAAAAGGGTAATAATGGTTTCAGAAACCATTATTACCCTTTTTTTATGAAAATTTAATAAAGATGATAGATCCAATGATAAAACAACTAGATCAATCCACTTAATACTGTCCTGTACTTAAAAGAACCAATGTACAAGCATTTTCAGTATCAATACCTATTGCACCTGCAAGTGCTACTAATTCCGCATTTTCAGCTCCAGGATTAAAAATAATCCGCTTTGGCTTTGTTTCCAAAATATAATCAAAATAGCTTTTTTGATTTGCTGCGCCAACATACATAGTAATGGTATCAATATCCGTGTGAATAAGCCCCATAGGTTCTATTTCGACACCAGCAACTTCACCCTTCTTAAGCCCAACGTTCACAATATCATGTCCATATTGCTTCAATTTATGGGCTGCTTTATACGAATACCTTTCTGGATTAGTACTCGCTCCTATTATTAGCGTTTTTTTCATAACTACTTATTTTATTAAACATCATCAGCCACATTACCAGCATCATTATATATTCCCTTTCTTAAGATAGGCATCCCTAAAATTTTATACAATTCATCCAATTTAACTAAGCTACCATTAGTCATATTCGATAAAAGTACAATCGTAACGTTATTTTTTAGATCCCTAACATACAAATTGCGAAATCCGTGCCACCATCCAGTATGATAGATTATTAGATCATTATTTCTGTGAAAAGTGCGCCAACCTAATCCGTATCCAAATATTCCATTTTTAGATTTCGCACGATCCACATAAGCAGAATCTAACGTTTCTTTCTTTAATAACCTACCTTCATTTAACGCTAAATCTAATTTATACAGATCCCGAACTGTACTATAAATTCCCTTATCGCCCAGAGGGCCATCTTGAAAATTCTGAACAACAGATCTTCTCCAAACCTTATCGTGACCGATAACATCTGTCGGAATTTTTTCATAAATAGCTTTTGACAATGCAGCTGTATTAGTCATTCCTGCTGGATTAAAGACATTTTCTTTCATCCATTCCGCATAACTTTGATTAGTTACCTTTTCAATAATAGCGCCTAAAACCATGAAATTCGAATTGTTATAAAAGAATTTACCGTCAGGTTTACCATAGCGATTCGGTTTAAACTCAATCAGCATATTCATGACATCTTGATTGGTCATACCCTTCTTTTTTTCCTTCCAATGCTCTTCCGAAAAATAAACATAATTTGGCAATCCAGAACGATGAGACAATAATTGCTTTATTGTAATATCTGGATAGGGAAAATTAGGATAAAAATCATTAATAGTTTGATCCAATTTCAATTTGCCCTCTTCAACCAATTTCAAAATACCAATACCTGTAAGTGGTTTGGAAACAGACGCTAATTCAAATTTCGAATCAATCTTCAAACTATCTTTTAAAAGATAATTTGCCCAACCAAATGAATTCTGATATAAAATCTTTCCATTTTTTGCAATCAGTACATTACCATTAAATCCTACTCTTTTATGCAAATTTTGCATAAAAGCTTCAATTTTAGGATCTGCTTCAGATGGATTGTATATGAGTTTTAAACTGTCAGTCTTAGCCTGTTCAACTAATGCTTTTTTTTGCTTTTCTTCTTTCGAACTACACGATACGGTTGCTATGATAAGAACAGCAACTATGCTTTTTAGTATATATAATTTCACTATTTAACGGATTCTATTTCTTTTCTAATGTATTAATGCTAAAATGCTGATTTTAGTACTAAAAAAAGAAAAAAACAATAAAAAAAGGTCACTTTATATAAAGTGACCTTTTGAATATACTTATTCGAAGTAAGATTACGCTAATAATCTCACTGGATTTTCTAATAATGCTTTTAATGTTTGCAAGAATTGAGCACCAGTAGCACCGTCCACTACACGGTGGTCACAACCTAAAGTCAACTTCATCACATTACCAGGAACAACAGTACCATTCTTAACAACAGGAACTTGTTGAATTGCACCAACAGATAGAATTGCACCATCCGGAGAGTTGATAATTGATGTGAATTCATCAATACCAAACATACCTAAATTAGAAACTGTAAATGTTGAACCTTCCCAGTCAGCTGGAGTTAATTTTTTAGTTTTCGCTTTTTGAGCGAAATCTTTAACTTCTGCAGAAATGTGAGATAATGATTTTCCGTCAGCAAAACGTACAACAGGAACTAATAAGCCATCTTCAACAGCCATTGCAACACCAATATTTGTATGCTCATTAAAACGAATCTTATCACCTTTCCATGAAGAGTTTACGGCAGGATGCTTTTTCAATGCAACTGCAACTGCTTTTACAACGATATCATTGAAAGAAACTTTTACTGGAGCCACTTCATTGATTTGCGTACGAGCAAGCATTGCATTTTCCATGTCGATACTTACCGTTAGGTAAAAATGTGGAGCAGTAAACAAACTTTCACCTAATCGACGTGCAATTGTTTTACGCATTTGAGAAACAGCAACTTCTGTATATCTCTCTTCACCTACAAAAGTAGGTAAAGTGATCGCTTTTGTTTCAGTAGCAACTGGCGCAACAGTTGTTGAAGCAGGAGCAACTTTAGTAGCTGGAACGTAAGATTCAACATCTTTTTTTACAATACGGCCACCATCAGCAGATCCTTTAATCTCATTCAGGTTGATTCCTTTATCTTTAGCAATTTTACGTGCTAATGGAGATGCTTTCACTCGAGAATCATCGGCTACATCAGTAGCTTTATTTTCCGTAGTTACATTAGCCTCTACCTTTGATTCATTTTTTACTTCGGCAGGAGCAGCTTGAGATGTAGGAGCAGCTTTTTGATTTAACAATGGTGTTACATCTGTTCCTGCAGGACCTACAATAGCAATAATATCATTTACTTTAGCAGCTTCACCTGCCTCAAGACCTACATATAACAATGTTCCATCAGCATAAGCTGTAACCTCCATCGTCGCTTTATCCGTCTCTACATCCGCAATAGAATCATCAGATTTGATTGTATCACCAACTTTAAAATTCCATTGCGCAATTACACCTTCTGTCATCGTATCACTTAACAAAGGCATAGTGATAACTGTAACACCTAAAGACTCCGGTGTTACATTAGACTGAGGAGCTGCTTCAGTCCCAGATGAATTAGAACCTTCTACTTCCTTTTTCTCCGTCACTTCTTCAGCCTGAGGAGCGTCATTTAATAATGCTTGAAAATCTTCTCCAGGTTCTCCAAGAATGGCAATAACAGCATCAATAGCAACTGCTTCACCTTCTTTAGGACCAATATATAAAAGTGTTCCTTCTTGGTATGATTCAAAATCCATCGTCGCTTTATCAGTTTCGATTTCAGCAACTAAATCACCAGAATTAACTTTATCACCAACTTGTTTGTGCCATTTTGCGATAACCCCTTCGGTCATGGTATCGCTCATTTTCGGCATTCTAACTACTTCAGCCATTGTATTTTATTTATCTAGTTAAAGTAACTTATATTAATCTAATATAAATGGATAATCCTCTTGAACGTACACATCTTTGTACAATTCATCAGCTGTAGGGAAAGGAGATTCTTCAGCAAATTTCACAGATTCATCTACAATACTTTTCACTTCAGCATCCACTTCAGCAAACCAAGCTTCATCAGCATAATTGTTTTCAACAATAGCATGCTTTGTCGCCAATAATGGATCACGTCCTTTATATTCTTCTAATTCTTCTTTCGTACGATATTTCGCAGGATCGGACATCGAGTGACCTTTGTAACGGTAGGTACGTATTTCCAAGAAAGTAGGTCCTTCCCCAGCACGAGCACGTTGAACAGCTTCATCCATCGCATTGTGTACAGCTACGACATCCATACCATCTACTGGTGCACAAGGCATATCAAAACCTAGGCCCATTTTATAAATATCTTGCATATTGGTTGTACGTTGTACGGAAGTACCCATTGCATAACCATTGTTTTCACAAACAAAAATTACAGGCAATTTCCACAACATGGCCATGTTCAAAGTTTCATTAAAAGCACCTTGACGAACTGCGCCATCACCCATGTAACATACGTTAACATTATTTGTACCCAAATATTTTTCAGCAAAAGCGATACCAGCTCCTAATGGAATCTGACCACCAACAATACCATGGCCACCCATCATCTTATGTTCTTTCGAGAAAAAGTGCATAGATCCACCTTTTCCTTTTGAACAACCTGTTGCTTTTCCAAACATCTCAGCCATACATTCATTCGCTGACACACCTTTTGCTAAAGCATGTGCGTGATCACGGTAGGCTGTAATTAAAGAATCTTCAGGTTTGATAACAGACATTGTACCTGCTACTACTGCCTCTTGTCCAATGTACAAGTGACAGAAACCACGGATTTTTTGTTGTCCATAAAGTTGACCTGTCTTCTCTTCAAACTTACGCATAAGTAGCATAGATCTATACCACTCTAAATATGTCTCTTTTGTTATAGGTGTTGAACTCATTTCAAAGTTTTGAATTTCTTACTAATCTTGACTACAAATCTAATCAATTTGGGTGATATTTTGGTCAGAAAATCAAATTTTCTTCTTGTTTTAGACAGTTCTAAGACATTTGATTTAAACGACATAAGAAGATACCCAAATAAATGACTGGCTTAATTTAGTAAATTAAAAAAAGAACAAACAAAAAAGCCAAAAGACATATTATTCTTTTGGCTTTTTTGTTTTGTAACAAATATGATTTTAGCTCAATTCAACAATCAAACTTGATTCATCTATTTTTCTTTGATCACCTGTTTGCATATCTTTCAATGAAAGCTGGCCTGAAGAAACTTCCTCTTCACCAATTAATAAAACAAATGGAATGCCTTTACTGTCGGCATAACTCATCTGTTTTTTCAATTTCGCAGCTGTTGGATAAAGCTCGACTGCAATGTTCGCCTTACGTAGGCGATTTAGAAGAGGTAATGTAAAGGACTCGGTTTCTTTATCAAAGTTCACAATCAAAAGCTTAGTGTAATCTCCCTTAGCCTCAGGATAAAGATTTAATTCTTCTAGAACGTCATAGATACGATCGGCACCGAAAGACACACCTACACCGGTCAATCCTTTCAAACCAAACATACCTGTCAAATCATCGTAGCGTCCACCACCACCGATGCTCCCCATAGCGACTTCATTCGTTTTTACCTCGAAAATGCAGCCCGTATAATAATTCAACCCACGCGCTAGGGTAATATCAACCTCTACAAATTGGTTTAAAACTTCATTTGAAGAATCCAACTTAGAAATATAATCAAACGATTCTTCTATTTCTGCTATTCCCTTTAATCCTATTTCCGAATTTGATAATACGTGCTTTAAGGCAGACAATTTCTTTAGATTTGATCCCTCTAATAAAATAATTGGACGTAAAATTTCTAAATCCGCTGCTGTAAAACCTCGTTCTAATAGTTCTTTATTTACACCTTCTAAACCGATCTTATCCAATTTATCGATCGCAACTGTCATATCGACAATAAGTTCCGGCTTGCCAATAATCTCAGCAATACCTGAAAGAATCTTACGGTTGTTAATTTTAATCGTAAAATCTTGCAGTCCCAAATTTTTCAATGCTTCATGATAGATTAAAATAAACTCAGCTTCATTCAATAGGCTTTCAGAACCCACTACATCTACATCACACTGATAGAATTCGCGATAACGACCTCTTTGAGGACGATCAGCGCGCCATACAGGTTGAATTTGAAAACGTTTAAAAGGTAAAGAAATATCATTTTGATGCATGACAACATAACGAGCAAACGGTACAGTGAGATCATAACGAAGTGCCTTTTCAGAAATAAGAGAGATTAATTTAGTTGAAGACTTGGATTCAAGTAAATCATTGGGCGCTTTACTCAAATAATCTCCAGAATTCAAAATCTTGAAAATTAACTGATCCCCTTCATCACCATACTTTCCCGTAAGTGTCTGCAAATTTTCAAAAGAAGGAGTTTGAATTTCACTGTAACCATACTTTTTAAAAACACGCTTAAGTGTATTGAAAATATAATTACGTTTAAGCATTTCGGCAGGTGAAAAATCACGTGTGCCTTTTGCTAAAGAAGGTTTTACTGTTGCCATTTGGCAAAGTTAATATTTAAGAAGGATTTATTGGAACTTAGAAGAAAAAAGCTTAGTCAAGCTCTAAAATTTTCAAATACTCACAAGCTTTTTCTGCAGCTGTTTTTTCAGCGCTTTTTTTATTGAAATCTTGTCCTAGGCCACAAACTTCACCTTGTACAACTGCTTCAATAGAAAACATTTTATTCGATTCACCAGGAGGATTATCAATTTGATTGAATACAACCTCTTTACCATTATGCTGGCACCATTCGATCAAACGACTTTTAAAATTAGTTTCCGTTTGTTCCAATAAGTGAATATCTACATGTGGTTTAATAATACGGTTTAATAGAAAATTTTTAGTAAACACATACCCTTTGTCCAAATATACGGCACCGATAAGTGCTTCAAAAGCATCACCTAGCAAAGAGCCTTGTTTATTGGGAAAGCTAATCATTCTCGCGTCAAACTGAATAAGCTCATTTAATCCGAGCTTCCGAGAAAGTTGATTAAGATGTACACGACTGACAATTTTAGATCTCATTTCAGTCAAAAAGCCTTCGTCTTTATAAGGGTATTTTTTAAATAGTAGTTCAGCAACCACTGAACCTAAAATAGCATCTCCCAAAAATTCCAATCTTTCGTTGCTATTTTTGGAACCTTCCTTGATCACAACAGCTACAGACTTATGCCTAAAAGCCATTTGATAAAGTCGTATGTTTCCAGGGACAAAACCTAACAGGTTCTTGAGCTTTCTAACATAAGCTTTGTCAGCAGAAAAATATAATTTATAAATCCTTGAAAAAGGCATCTTAGTCTAAAAAAGGGACAACAGGTATAAAGCACCTGTTGTATCCCAATTATTTTAATAACTTAAATAAAGTAATATTAAGCTTTGTATTTCTTCACAACAATAGTTGCGTTATGACCACCAAAACCAAAAGTATTACTCATTGCAGCATTTACAATACGCTTTTGAGCTTTATTAAATGTGAAATTTAATCTGTTATCCAATTCCGGATCATCTGTAAAATGATTAATAGTAGGTGGTACTATATCATTTTGAACAGCTAAAATAGAAGCAATAGTTTCAATCGCACCAGCAGCACCTAAAAGGTGTCCTGTCATTGATTTTGTCGAACTAATGTTCAATTTATAAGCGTGCTCACCAAATAAATCTACAATAGCTTTAGTTTCACTAATATCCCCTACCGGAGTAGAAGTGCCATGCACATTGATATAGTCAATATCTGTGAAATCTAGTTCCGCATCATTAACCGCCATTGTCATCGCAAGTTTAGCACCTAAGCCCTCTGGATGAGAAGCTGTGATGTGATGTGCATCAGCACTCATACCCCCACCTCCAATTTCAGCATAAATTTTAGCACCACGCGCTAATGCGTGTTCTAAACTTTCTAATATGATCGCACCAGACCCTTCACCAGAAACAAAACCATCACGATCCTTATCAAAAGGACGTGAAGCTGTTTTAGGATCATCATTTCTAGTTGACAATGCATGCATTGCATTAAATCCACCGATTCCAGCTTCATTAATAGTTGCCTCAGATCCACCAGTTACGATTACATCAGCTTTACCCATACGGATATAGTTAAAAGCATCAATCATCGCATTGGTTGCCGAAGCACATGCGGAGACAGCCGAAAAGTTAGGTCCACGAAGTCCGTGACGCATAGAAATATGTCCCGGAGCAATATCGACAAGCATTTTTGGAATGAAGAAAGGATTGAAACGTGGTGTTCCATCCCCTTTTGCGAAATTTACAACTTCATCTGTGAAAGTTGTCAATCCCCCAATTCCTGATCCCCAAATAACTCCGATACGATTTGTATCTAAATTTTCAAAAATTAAACCAGCATCCTTAATTGCTTCATCAGATGATGCAATAGCATACTGTACAAAAGGATCTACTTTGCGAGCTTCCTTGCGATCCATAAATTCATGTGGATCAAACCCCTTCACTTCACAAGCGAATTGGGTTTTAAATTTTGACGCATCAAAATGCGTAATGGGAGCAGCACCGCTTACACCATCTAGTAAACTATTCCAATATTCTGAAACGGTATTACCAATTGGTGTAAGTGCGCCTAATCCTGTTACTACTACTCTTTTAAGCTCCATTTATACGATTTGGCCCAATTAAATTAGTTAGTTAACGTTTTTTTCTAAATAAGTGATTGCTTGTCCCACTGTACCAATAGTTTCAGCTTGGTCATCAGGTATTGCAACGTTGAATTCTTTCTCAAATTCCATGATTAACTCTACAGTATCAAGTGAATCTGCACCTAAATCATTAGTGAAAGAAGCTTCTGGTGTTACCTCGTTTTCGTCTACACCTAATTTTTCAACGATAATTGCCTTTACTCTTGAAGCGATATCTGACATGATTTTATAGTTTAATTGTTTAATAAATCTGTGCAAAGAAAAATAAATTTCATCAAATATAAAAATCCATTTGATTTTTAGATTGTCAAATTATTTCCCAACCCGGTACAGCTACACCCTTAACTCGCTATAAACTAACCGTATTCAAGTATAACAATAATTCCTAATATGTACAAACATAGAGGCAATTAATTGAAATTTTACATTAAATTCACAGCATTTGCATCATTTTTTTGTATTTTCGTCAAGAACACAAGCTTAAATTTTCACTTTGAATAACAAAACGATACTAAAATGGGACCTAGAATTTGATGCCGAATTAGACTTCGTCCTTATTGCCATTTCATCTCCTTTAAAAGATTACCGTCTCTGCCATTTTATTAATAAGCTAACGCTCCTAAATTTTGTCAGAGGAAAAGAAGATAAATTTGACCATAATCAAAAGTTAAAGCAAAAAACTTCTGAAGAATTAGAGTATCATATTGTTTTTGACAATGCTAAAAAATCGAAGCAGCACTTTACTACCTTCTGGTATATAAATACCAAATTTCAAACAGAATATTATTTAATTAACAATAAAAGTATCGAAGGTAATTTATTAATACCTGAGCATCCTAATTTCGATTATTTTATAATAATCAAAAATTATATTGATGATGATGACCTGGATCGTATAGTAAAAAATATAAACAAAATACCCGAAGTCGTGTTTGTAAAAGAAATATCACCAAAAATATTGAAATCCAAAGAAAATCTGATATTTTAGCAAACTATTTAATAGTGTACAAGATACACCCCTTAAATCTAAATTATCCTCGTTAGTAAAACGAGTTTTATAATTTCACAAAAAAAATGAAGTTATATAAAAATAAAAATACATAGTAATAAAAAAATTAGAATGGAAAAAGTTCAAAAAAGGACTAAAATTGTTGCAACACTAGGTCCTGCATCTGCTGATAAACAAGTGCTAACAAATATGATTGCTAAAGGTGTAGACGTATGTCGTTTAAACTTTTCACACGGTAGTCAAGAAGATCATTTGAAAGTAATTGAAACCATCAATGCGATCAATGAAGAAACTAATTTTAATGTCGCTATTTTAGCCGATCTACAAGGTCCTAAGATCCGTATCGGAAAAATGAAAGAAGGTGGCGCTATATTAGTAAATGGCTCACAAGTTGAAATTACTACACATGAATTAATCGGTGATGAAGAGAGAATTTACATCACTTATGAAAATTTCCCAAATGATGTTGCTGCTAATGAAATCATCTTATTAGATGATGGCAAATTGCAATTGCGTGTTTTAAACACCAACTATAAAGATACTGTTACTTGTGAGGTTGTACATGGAGGTGTATTAACTTCTCGTAAAGGTGTTAATTTACCAAACACAAAAGTTTCAATTCCTTCTTTAACAGAAGAAGATCTAGATAATTTAAATTTTGCACTTGACCATGGTGCAGATTGGATTGCAATGTCATTTGTACGTTCAGCAGAAGATATTTACCAATGTAAAAAAATCATTGCTGAAAAAGGAAGCCACGCACAAGTAATCGCAAAAATCGAAAAACCCGAGGCTATCGAAAATATTGATGCTATCATCGAAGCAACTGATGCAATTATGGTTGCACGTGGTGATCTAGGTGTTGAAATGCCAATGGAAGAAGTACCAGGTTTACAAAAAATCATCGTTCAAAAATGTCGTGATTTATCAAAACCGGTTATCATTGCAACTCAAATGTTAGAAAGTATGATCACAACTCCACGTGCTACACGTGCGGAAGTTAATGATGTTGCTAACTCGGTTATTGATGGAGCTGATGCAGTGATGTTAAGCGGAGAAACATCTGTAGGTGAATTTCCTGAAATCGTTATCGAAACAATGAGTAAAATCATTATCCACGTGGAACAAACATCATATCCATATTATAATGAGAAAGTTAGTGAGATTAGCGATGGAACTAAAATTCCAGATGCAATTTGTGCGTCTTCGGTATATTTAGCAAAGAAAACAGATGCTGCCGCAATTGCTGTTTTAACATCTTCTGGTGCTACTGCATTTGAAATCGCAAGTTACAGACCGAACGCTGATATCATGGTTTTTACAGGAACTAAAAAATTGTTACGTCAATTAAGTTTATTATGGGGTGTTAAAACCTTTATTTATGACAAATTTGACAGTACAGACGGTTCTATTCATGATGTCAATAAATTTATTGTTAAGAATAACTATATCGCTCCGGGTTCGATTGTGATTAACACTGCATCGACACCGTTAATCGAAAAAGGAAAAACGAACACAATTCGTGTTTCCCAATTGTAATCAGCATAATATTAAAAAAATAGAAAAGCGCTTTTCCAAGAATAAATTGGAGAGCGCTTTTTTTGTTGCAATATATATTTAGAAGTTATTGTTAAAAATGACATAGTTCCCATATACAAAACATTTAAAGCATTTAATAAAAAAAAATAACCTGATTTAAGCCGATATTTACTACAGAATCAATTAGCTAAATTGTCTCTACCATATTCCTAAATTAGTAAATATGTACCTTCGCAATCGTTTATTCTTGTACATATTATTTTTTATTAGAGTAGTAAAGATGTTACACAGCAGGACAAAGAGCATACCCCTGAAGAGAATATAGAAATTAGCACATTTTACTTTCGCGTCTCAAACAATCCGTCATTGATAAAAGAACTAACACCATTAAAAGATGGCGAAACCTACTAAGCAACCTTACCCAAATACAGCATACCCAAATTAATAGCAACCTTTTCAACTACCGCTGAAAAGGAGCTTGTTGATGGACCACAACAACAAGTGAGATTACTGTCAAGGATTTTAAAAATAAAGTAAAGTTCAGCTTTAAGCTATGAAAATCGGTAAAGATTTAGAGGTACCTTTTTAACAATACTATTATTCCAGTAGGTTTTTTTAACCTTAAATGATGCCTATCAAGGTAGCTATGTTCTTACCCAGCAAATCGAAATTAATGAAAACAGGGTTGATATCGGGAATGATGGACACCTACTTGAACTAGACACTTATTGATAATTTTGGCAATTAAACAACCTTCTTCATTCCGGATTGGCCACCAAGTATTATTTAACTCTAGAATGAGCCAAAAGAAAATCTAAATCATCTATAAATCCACCATTTTCTAATTTATACCTAACCTACAGTTAGGTATAAATTAGAATGCCAAAACAAGTACAAAATAAATGCTCAAAATCATTAGATAAAATTTATAATAAAAAATACCAAGGCAAGGAATTTTAAAAAATAAATCATTATATTTCATAATATTTACAGCCAATTAAATAATATAGAAAAAAATGCTACCAACTCTTAACCACAACATTGATTTTACAAAGGCTAGCTTTAAGGAATTTGAAAATATTCCAAACCATGACATGGTCCAATCAGCTACTGCTTTTCAGGAATTTACTGATTACATGAGCGAAAATGATCATATGAATTTTCGGTTCGTTACCAAAGGGTGTGGACCAGTCGTTCAAGTGAAAACCTCCTTCATGAAAAATTCAAAGGAATGTATCAGTTTAGTCTCAAATGACTACCTAAATTTCACCCAGCATCCGAAAGTGAAGCAAGCAGCAATTGAAGGTATAATGAAATATGGAACAGGGGCAGGTGCATCTCCTCTTATTGGAGGCCATCATGAATATCATGTTCAACTTGAAGATAAACTATCTGATTTTTTCAATAGACCAACAGGCTCCTCAATTGTCTATACAACAGGATATACAGCAAATACAGCAACGCTACAATCATTACTAAAAGAAGAAGATTGTGCTATTGTTGATATGGAAGTACACGCTAGTGTTTACGAAGGTTTAAATAGCACAAACACAAAACGTTTTCCTCATAATAGTATGATTCATTTGGAAAGAGCTTTGGTTGATGCTCAAAAAAAATTCAGGACAAAACTGGTCATCATTGATGGTGTTTACTCACAAAATGGAGATCTTGCGAAAATGGATGAAATATATGATCTCTGTGAAAAATATGGTGCTTATTTAATGGTAGATGATGCACATGGCATCGGTGTAATAGGTGAAAAAGGACGAGGATGCATTGAAGTTTATAATTTATTAAATAAAGTTCACATCATTTCTGGCACTTTAAGCAAAGCATTTGGACATATTGGCGGTTTTATTGTGTCAACTCCAGAAATTATAAATTATTTACGCTATCAAGCTAGGCAACAAGTATTTTCTTCAACATCATCACCCGCCGCCAATGGCTTAATTAAAGCGATCGCACTCATTGATGAAGAACCACAATGGAGAACCAAATTAGCAGAAAATATTGCTTATTTTAAAAACGGACTTCTTTCACTGAACTTAAATATAGGCAGAACACAGTCTCCAATAATTCCTGTGAAGATTGGGGATCCACACAAAACTGCGCAAGTAGCACGAATGCTACTAGAGGCCGGTGTATATGCAAATTGCATTGTTTATCCTGGTGTTTCTAAAAAAGATGCACGCATCAGAACCAGCTTAATGGCTACACATAGCAAGGAGCATTTAGACCATGTTTTAAATGCTTTTGAACATATTGGCAAAAAAATTGATCTTACTAAGACAAGATAAAAGCATCTAATTGAAAGAAAGCAATATATTTAATTAACTTTGATCCTAAAGTTTAACTAAATATATTACGGCAGTGTCTAACTAAATATATTACTTCAATGGCCAGAAAAACGTATCAAGGAGAAAAGAACGATAAAAGTAGAACGATGACCAAACTTATCCAAGCAGTGGGTGCAGTTTTGGAAAAAAAAGGATATACAGGACTTTCAATCGCGAATATTGCCAGTACTGCTGGAGTAGACAGAAAATTAATCTCAGTATACTTTGGAAGTGTTGATAATCTTATCGAAACATATATAAAAGGTAAGGACTACTGGGTAGAAGCAACCATTGCTGCTGAGGAAACACTTGCAAAAGCCTCAGGTACTAGCTCTCGCCTTTTCCTTGAAAACTTATTACTGGAGCAAATTGATCAATTCACATTGAATGAAGAAATGCAAAAAGTAGTACTTTGGCAAATCAGTGAAAAATCTGATATTATGTCCCATGTTACGCAGACTAGAGAGAAGATGAGTGCCCTATTTTTCCCATATTCGGATAAAGAACTCGCTGGAAAAGATGTTGATCTTAGAGCCGTCTCTAGTTTACTAGTAGCTGGTATATATTATCTTGTGTTGCATACAAAAACAACAGATAGTACCTTTTGTGAGATAAACTTAACAACAGAAGAAGGAATAAATCGAATTAAAGATGCTGTTAAATTCATTTTAAAACAGACTTACGGGGTAAAGTAACGTCAATAGCTTAGTTGTAATTGACCTATTTTTATTTTCTAAATGTTAATTAAAACACAGTTTTTACATCTAATAAGGAATATCGTAAAACTTAGGATTCAATTTGCCACCATAACGATGATAAATATTATGGCTTGCAAAGAACAATAGCATTTAAAAGGTTGTATAATAAATAAACCTCTTGTACAGCAAAATATGATAAGTACAATTACTGAGCACTATTAAATTTTAGATGCTGATTCTCAAGATTTACTGAAATTCCTTTACTTCAAAATCTAGGCAATAGCCAATATATAGCAATTAGCGACTAATTAATTGTTGTTATTTGCCCATTGCCTTGTATGAACCTATATTTTTAACTAAAAACCAAGTAAAATAAAGCTCCGTCAAAATTTAAGCAACACCCATAAAATATGGTTTAATTATCTTCATTTAGCTTTATATCCATTACGTTTGAGTGGAGAGTCATGACGATGCATCAGGCTATCGGGTAAAAACTCTAATTTATATAAAGGTTGAACAGGCTTATTCTCAAGTTTAGAATTGCCACTGTCTCCTAAAGGGATAGCATTCTTAAAAGAATTTGGTATCGGAGCTGCATCGTCAATGTCAGTTTTTTTGTGTTGCATATGATAATGAACATTTGGATCTGTCGGAATCTTTAACACCGGAGTATTAGACTTGTAGCGACTTCCTCTCATATTCAAATCTGCACCCTCCCTATCTATTGGCAGACTATTCGATTTTACTACATTAAAACGTTCATCCGAATTGGGCTCCAATTTTAAATCAAAATTTTTCGATCCGTATTTATTACCCTCTGTACCAAACTTAGCACTTGATGTATCTCTGGATACACTATATGCATGTGTTGCAAAAAATGAAATACAGAAACAAACTAAACTTAATATCTTTTTCATATCGAGTATTTTTATAAAATATTTATCTAAAATAAAGCTTAATCCTTCATAATGAAACATTAAGCTTGTTAAACATTGTTAAAAGCAATTAAATCAAATAAAGCATCCCTATATTTGTAACAAATGAAGAAAAGTAGCATAGTTTTAATTATTAGCTTGATGACCCTAGCATTACTGGGAGTGGCAGCTATGCAATTTTATTTTATCAGAGAATCCTATCGTCAAAAATCACAATTGTTTGACGAATCGGTCAATGCTTCCTTAACGGCAGTCGCAGGTAAAATAGAACGTCGGGAGGTAATTGATTTTGCAAAAGTGCAACAGCAAACCAATATCAAAAAATATCAATTTGAGCAGGAGAAGCAAAGGCATCTTGCTGAACAATTGAAAATGCAAAGAGATCTGGAAAACTTAAGAGCTGATCAATATGCCATAAAAGAAAAATTTAAAGAAGCTGAAGATCAACTAAAAGAAACATTTCCTAGTGTTGTATCTATTGAAAATTCATTTTATGAGACTTACATCAATAGAAAAAGTAAAGAAAATGTATTAAGCATTGACGTCATCAAATACAACAGTCCTGATCATGTCATAAAAGAATATGTAGAAATTGGAGCAACCAAATTTCTACCAAAAGAAAATGCAAAAGATGATAGTGCAAGATTCGTTATACCAACAATAGATCCTATCTTAAAGCAAGCAATTGAGTATAAAATTGCGACTTTACCTCCAAGATTCAATAAACAGATTGCTAAGAAAATAGTAGATCTTGAAAATAAGTTGGAAAATATGAGCGGTCAGAATTTGATTGGAACTGGTAAAAATGTATTTGATACTATCGCAGCTATTGGCGGGAAAAGAAGCGGTCTTATTGAAGATGTTGCTATTGGAATGGAGCTATCCAAACGCCCATTTAGAGAGCGCTTAAATATTAATCTCATTCAAAACTTATTAAAAGAGGAACTTGCAGAAAGAGATATCAATTATCCTTTTAATATTGAAGTTCGCGATAGCAGTAATATCGTTTTCAGTGTACAAACCATCGATAATATTATTAAACCAAATAAAATAACTCGTTATTCAACAGCTCTATTTAAAGGAGATATTGGTTCTCCTCCAGGAAGATTAAGCGTTTATTTTCCTAGAAAAAGTACTATCATTGTTGATAATATGAGTTATCTATTGCTCCCTACAATAGCTTTGCTTTTCCTATTAATTGGCTGTTTTGCATATACCCTATTAATCATATTCAAACAGAAAAAAGTTTCAGAGATGAAAACTGATTTTATCAACAATATGACGCACGAATTTAAAACACCTGTTGCTACAATTATGATAGCTAGTGAATCCTTGCGAGATCCAGAGATCATATCTGATGAGCGTAGAGTAAAGCGTCTTGCAAATATTATATATGATGAAAATGTGAGATTAGGTAACCATATCGAACGAGTATTAGATATTGCCCGTCTGGAAAAAGAAACATTAAAGTTAGAAAAAACACCTATTCACATTAATGATCTGCTTTCAGCAGTATTAGACAGCATGCAACTTCAAATACAAAAAGTAGGTGGCAAATTTGAACATCACTTTGATGCACAAAATGATATTGTAGTAGGAGATGAACTTCATTTGTCAAATGTATTTTTCAACTTGGTAGATAATGCTATAAAATACAGTAAAGATAATCCACACATAATTGTGAAAACCAAAAATACAAAAGAAAGTATTCAAATTACAATTATTGATAATGGGATTGGAATGGCAAAAGATCATTTATTAAAAATATTTGATCAATTTTATCGCATTCCTACAGGAAATGTCCACAACGTAAAAGGTTTTGGATTGGGACTATCATATGTTTATGATATTATTAAAAGAATGAATGGTAAAATTCAAGTAAAAAGCGATAAAGATAAGGGAACGCAGTTTGACATTCTATTACCCATAAAAAATTAAATTTAAAACGATATTAATTTCGTATATTATCATCAATATTCGAACAAAACCATAAGAATATGCAGAAGATACTATTAGCAGAAGACGATCCAAACTTAGGAGATTTATTAAAAGATTATTTAGAGCTTAAAGGGAAATTTGATGTCACCTTATGTACAGATGGTGAAGAAGCTGTCAATCAATTTCGCAAGAGCAGTTATGATCTTTGCATTTTAGACGTCATGATGCCCAAGAAAGATGGCTTTACAGTAGGCCGAGAAATCAGGAAAATAAATACAACAACCCCCATCATATTTGCTACTGCAAAAGGTATGATGGAAGATAAAACAGAAGCATTTGAACTTGGTGGCGATGATTATATCACAAAACCATTTCGAGTGGAAGAATTACTCCTTCGCATAAATGCATTGCTTAAGCGTGTTGTAAGAGAGAAAGATGATCAGGTTGTAAGCGATAAATTTGAGATTGGAGAGTACTTCTTCGATTATACAAGTCAACAAATTGCGCATAAAGGTGTGCAACAAAAACTATCAACGAAAGAAGCGGAATTATTACGTCTACTTTGTCTAAAAAAGAATGATGTACTGACTCGAGAAGAAGCCCTTTTAAAAATTTGGCATGATGACAATTACTTTACAGGCCGGAGTATGGACGTTTTCTTAAGCAAATTGAGAAAATACCTACGAGATGATCCCAAAGTTGAAATTGTCAATGTACATGGAAAAGGCTATAAATTATTGGTTAGCTAATACACAATTACTAGAATAATAAAGAGATGTTAAAAACATCTCTTTTTGTTTATCTTGCAACAATGAAACTATCGATTCCATTTTTTTTAATCCTTTCAATCTTTTGCTCTTCTACATCGCTTTATGCGCAAAAAGATACTTTACAAAATGATAATCAAGATTTTGAAACCAATGCTAAGCCAATAAATTATAAGCAATTAATAGTTCCTGCGGCTTTAATGACTTACGGAGTAATCTCATTAAATAGCCCATACCTCAAACATAAGGATCAACAAATAAACAATTCAATTAATAATGATCCGTCCAAAACCTTTAAACTTGATAATGTTAGTGTTTTCATTCCTTCTGCAGCGGTCTTTGGGCTTGACTTACTCGGAATACCAAGTAAGCACAATTTAAAACAACGCTTAGTGGTAAGTTCGATTGCCCATGCAATCACCTTATCAGCAGTATATACCATAAAAAAAACGACACCTACTTGGAGACCCGATCGCGCAGATCAAGAATCTTTTCCTTCAGGACATACTGCTGTACCTTTTACCGGTGCAGAAATTCTATGGCAAGAATATAAAGATCAATCCATTTGGTATGGTATTGCAGGCTATACAATTGCGGCGGGAACAGGTTACCTGAGAATGTATAATCATAAACATTGGTTTTCTGACGTCGCCATGGGAGCTGGTATTGGTATTATGGGAACAAAAATTGCATACTGGCTCTTACCATTATTTGATAAACACTTGCAATCAAAAAAAACAAGTTACCTAACGATGGCAATACCATTTTACAATGGAAAACAAATTGGTTTGTCTGCTAATTTCCAATTTTAAACCTTGGTTTATTATCATTTTTATATAAAAGTTACAAAATATTTGTTTTTATAAAACTAATTCCGATATTTACAGCGCTTATAGAGAAAGGCAGAGGGAATAGACCCAATGAAGCCTTAGCAACCTGTCGATTGACAAGGTGCTACATTCTACCCCATCAAAAAGTGGGAATGATAAGCTAGACACAAAATATATCTTGTGCCCTCCTCTCTAAAAGCAATCAAAAAATTTAGTAAATAGATTCAAGAATTTTTGATCGTTTTTTATTTCGAATAAAAAAATCCTTCTAATTTCTTGCTTCGTTAAGGTTGAACAAATAAAATAATTTTATATTTATGTTACTAACGAACAACTTAGGTTACCCACGTGTAGGTGCCTTCCGCGAGTTGAAAAAGGCCAATGAAGCATATTGGGCTAAAAAAATCAGCGCGCAAGAATTATTGCAGGCTGGACTGAAAATCCGTGAAGGCAACTGGAAAACTCAAAAAGATGCTGGCATCGATTTGATTCCTTCCAATGATTTTTCATTTTATGACCAAGTTTTAGACTTGACATTAACTGTAGGTGCAATCCCTGCACAATATCAATCACTTTTAAATAACGAAGATAAAGGATACAATTTGGACCTTTACTTTGCAATGGCGCGTGGTTTCCAGCAAGATGGCGTTGACGTAACGGCAATGGAAATGACAAAATGGTTTGATACCAACTACCATTACATCGTACCTGAATTCGTGAAAAATCAAGAATTCAAATTGACTTCAGAGAAATTCTTAAATGAATATAATGAAGCAAAATCTTTAGGTATTGAAACGAAGCCTGTGTTAATTGGCCCGATCTCATACTTATTATTAGGTAAAGAAAAAGAATCTGGTTTCAACCGTATCGATTTAATCGATAAGTTGGTTCCTGTATATGAAGAAATCTTAACTAAATTGGCTACCGCTGGTGCAAAATATGTACAAATTGATGAGCCATTTTTAGCTTTAGATATTGATGATGCAACACGTGCTCTATACACTCGTGTATTTACTAAATTAGCTGCTGCTGCTAAAGACATCAAAATTATTGTAACGACTTATTTCGAGGCTTTACGTGACAACGAAGAAACAGCTCTAAACTTACCAGTTTACGCAGTTCATGTTGATTTAGTAAGAGGTGAAAACCAACTCGACACTATATTAGCCAAAGTTCCGGCTTCATTAACACTTTCTTTGGGTGTAGTTGAAGGTCGCAACATTTGGAAAAATGATTACGTAAAATCTTTAGCACAAATCAAAAAAGCTGTTGATGCTTTAGGCAAAGACCGTGTATTAGTAGGACCTTCGAGTTCATTATTACACGTACCTTTCGATTTAGACAATGAAGATAATGAAGAGTCATTGCCTAAAGAAGTTAAAAATTGGTTGGCATTTGCTAAGCAAAAATTAGCAGAGGTAAAAGATTTAGCGATCTTAGCTGAAGGCGAAGTAGATGCAAAAACCGCTGAGCGTTTCGAAGCCAATAAGGCTGCTGCGGAAGACCGTCGTACATCTTCGTTAATCCACAAGCCTGAAGTTAAAGAACGTACAGCAAATATCACTGATGATGATGCTAAACGTACATCTACTTTCTTAGCTCGTAAAGAAGCACAACAAGCGAAATTTAATCTTCCAGCATTTCCAACAACGACAATTGGTTCATTCCCACAAACTAAAGATGTTCGTAAATGGAGAGCTGATTTGAAAAAAGGCGCAATTTCTCAAGAACAATACGATAAAGAAATCGCAGAAGAGACAGAAAGAACAATCCGTCTTCAGGAGCAATTGGATATCGATGTATTAGTTCATGGTGAATTCGAACGTAATGACATGGTTGAGTACTTCGGAGAGCAATTAGCAGGTTATGCCTTCACTAAAAACGGATGGGTTCAGTCATATGGTTCACGTTGTGTAAAACCTCCAGTTATTTATGGTGATGTTTACCGTCCTGCTGATATGACCGTACGTTGGTCTTCATACGCTCAAACCCTGACAAACCGTCCAGTAAAAGGAATGTTAACGGGGCCGGTTACGATCTTACAATGGTCATTCGTACGTAACGATCAACCACGCTCTACAACAACTTACCAAATTGCATTAGCGATTTTAGATGAAGTACAAGCTTTAGAAAAAGCAGGTATTAAAATTATCCAAATCGATGAACCTGCAATTCGTGAAGGTCTGCCATTACGTAAAGCTGATCACCAACAATATTTAGATTGGGCTGTACGTTCATTCCGAGTTTCATCTTCGAATGTAGATGACGATACACAGATTCACACCCATATGTGTTACTCTGAGTTCAACGATATCATTGAAGATATTGCTGCAATGGATGCTGATGTAATTACTATCGAGACTTCACGTTCGCAAATGGAATTATTAGATGCATTTGCTGCAGATTTTAAATATCCAAACGATATTGGACCAGGTGTATATGACATTCACTCTCCTCGTGTTCCGAGTACAGAAGAGATGGTTGAATTATTACGTAAAGCAAAAGCGGTAGTTCCAGCTGAACAACTTTGGGTAAATCCTGACTGTGGTTTAAAAACACGTGCTTGGCCAGAGACTAAAGCTGCCTTAGAAGCTATGGTTGAAGCTGCTAAAATCTTGCGAGCTGAATAAGTTTAGATTTTTAGAATTATAAATATAAAAGATCCTGAAGTTAAATCACTTCAGGATCTTTTTTTTGTAAAAAAATAATAGTTTCTATTTAATACTTTAATATAGAAAGTTTAAATTTACCCTAATCAAAAAAGTGTATATCATGAAAACTTTCACTTGTCTTTTATACTTTCTGTTTTTTGTATCAATCTATACCTTTGCACAAGAGGGCTATCCCACTCCACCATTCAAATCAAACACTCTTTTTTATATACAACATAGCGAAGGTCATAACACCTATGTTTATGAAGCAAATATGAGTGATAAACAGCATTTCAATAACAAGAATCCTATCAATAACTATCGGATTTTATATGATAAAGGAGGAGAAATTAAACCTTTAACTGGTATCCAACAAAAATTTGCCTACGGTATTATAACAAAAGAACTAGGCAATAATACATTTGAGTTTGAGATTGTGTCTTACAAAAATCAACCCTTATATCTCAAGATGGATAAAGCAGGAAAGCCTTATGTGGAAACCACATTAAATGGTCACAAATTTAATCTCCATCGTATTTTCATCAAACAAAAAGAGGGAACTTCAGGCTTAGGGACGCAAGTTGAATATCTCATATTTTACGGCACAGACCACAGGGGTACCAAAGTACGAGAGAAATTGATACCATAGTTGACATTAGGCGCCAATCCCATTGCCTACTGTCATATTCAACTCTTTAATGCATTAGATTTTTTATTTAATTAGTTTACATCATTTGATTGAAAAAGAAAATGAGGCGTTTATTTGACGTTGTTGCATCATAATATTTAAACGTATACCCTTCTTTAATTCAGGGGAAGGATATACGTGTTATTCATCTCATCTCAGAAACAATCTATTGAGTTTATCCTCAATTAGAAAGAATAAACTGTCAATTAGTTATTTTTTGCTTTTACGTCCTATTTTCCGTTTTCCTTTTATTCGATCTTCAACGTCTTTGATCGTGGACAACATCTCACTATCTAAATTTTCCAATCTAACCAAATTTAATACTTTTAAGGCTTTTTTAAATTTTTTAAGTTTTTCCAATATAAGTACCCTTTTTAATAAAAATAAAGAAGATGAAACTCCGGGTATTGTTAAAGCAAACTCAATTGTTTTTTCTGCCTCTTCATATGCATTGGTATCAATCAAGGTTTGTATATAAGGTTGATAAATTTCCAAAGCATATAAATTATGTACTAACGCTTCTTGAAAATATTTCTTTGCTTGTTCAAAATCAAACAACTGTTCCGCATGAAGTCTCCCCATCAGACATAGTGCCATCGTATTTGAATCATCATAAGACAAGGCGTATGACAAAGATTCTAACGTATTTTCTAGGTAATATGGATAACTATCCAATGCCTGTAACACATATTTATTCATAAAATATATTGCATCAATTCTCAAAAGATCCTTAAATAAGCGATGTCTATTTAAGGATCAATAATTAAATAAAAGATTATCTTAAATACCTCGACTCACGAAATACCAAAGAAATCATTAATTGCTCGAACATTGTCGAGACCAAAATAAAGTCAAAAGAGGAGTAACTACGAGAAAAAAGTATTCTGAAGAATATACCCAAGATCCTTCTTTTGGATTGAAGTAGGGTTATTTAATATAGCAAACATATTCTTCTATTATTAATTGTGAATACCTAATTGATTTTGCAAATATTTAAAACAAAATTGAAATTTCAAAATAAATTTATCAAAAACTATTTAGGTATACGTTTCACGATCAACAGCAAATTATTTTCCAGAACCAAATAGCCATACTCATAAATAAAATAGTAGGTCTGTCCTTTAGCATTGATGAAATTATGAGTATGATATTTTAAATCAAAGCCTTGCAGCAACATCTTTTCCTTGCTTATCTTGAGTATCCCTTCATCTCCCAGAACTTCTTGTAGAATACGCCTGTTCTTACGCAATGTATGATTGATCTTTCTGATCAAGTTCGTTTGATCACTATTCTGTTTATAGTTATAACTATTGCGACAGGCATCATCACAAAATCTTTTATCAGAGCGTCCCCTTATTGACTTTTTACAATCTAGACATTTTTTTAAATTAATTTCTTCTTCCATAAATCATAAAATAAACGACAACAAACGCTTACAAACGGTTATAGTCGATTACAAACGTTTATTAACCGATTAAAATCTCAATTACTTTTCACTTTTGTTTCTGTTTCCTAAGCATAATTCGAAAGGATGCATTTATTGAAGTTAAACAATTTTACAAACATTTAAAAGCAAAGTTATGAGCAGATTAAAAAACAGAATTCAATTGATTGGACACTTAGGTTCTGATCCCGTGGTAAAAATTAGCACAAGCGGAACTAAAGTATCAACCTTACGTTTAGCTACCAAAGATCTATTTAAAAACAAAGCTGGTGAATGGGTTGATGAAACCCAGTGGCATACTTTAGTGATCTGGGGCAACCTTAATACTACTGTAGAAAAATATTGTCTAAGAGGTTCAGAGTTACTAGTAGAGGGAAAACTTACCTACCGCGAATACGAAGATAATAATGGAAATAACAAGACAATTACAGAAATCAAAGTCGACAGTTTAATTGTTATGAATAAATCTAAATTAAGGAAACGAAATGAAGAAATTTCTAGTCAAGAAATTACAGAAGAAGACTTACCATTTTAATTAAATAGTAGTAAAAACAAACATTTCAATCCAGATGATTGTTTCTTATTTAAACTCAATATCATATGAAAAGAATATTTCCAATATCATTAATCGTGTTAACTTGCCTTTCTTTATCGAGCTGTTCGGTCATTGAAGGTATTTTCAAAGCAGGAGTTTGGTCAGGTATAATCATCGTTGTGGTCGTTGTTGCTTTAGTAATATGGCTACTAGCTAAACTTTTTGGTGGAGGTAGTAAAAACTAACATAACTTACAAGATATGCCTAAAAATATTTTAGGCATATTTTTTTAATTATATCTATGTTTCATTACTATTGAACTACTAAACTTTTTCAAACTTTCCATACAATTTCCAATAATATCGAATATCAGACAAGGAAAATAAACTTTTTTTCCAAGAGCTAAGAATCAGCGATATCTGTTCCCCATTTTGCTCATACTTCCCTACAAAAACTTCCTCTTCAGACAAAAACAAACCCAAGTTATTGTGAAGAAGATGCAGATATTCCATTTCAATACCTTCAAAAATTAGTATACTTTGCTCTTTAACTTCCAATTCCAATGGAGCGGCAATCAATTCTGAAAACTCAATGGCTAAAAACTTATGCTTACTTTGAATAGGAAGCTGAAGTTGTGGTGCGCCCTCTATTTGCTTTAACAAATCAGTATTGTTCATCATAACTTCTCGGGTCAATAAGGGAATACCTGCTAATTTTTTTGTGCTATTTGTTACAATAGCTGGTTCAAAATAATCACTGAAATTTAAAATTTGATTAACAGAAAGATTTTCTTGAATTAAACTCTGCAAAGGAATGCCAAAATAATTAGCAATTATCATTACTGTTTCTATTTTAGGCTCAGCTCTTAATTCTTCATAAGACGAAATATTACCTCTGCTTAGATTAAATAAATCAGCAAATGCTTGTTGGCTTAACCCTCTCACCTTTCTTAATTTCTTTATATTATTACCAATATTTGTCATTTTTAAAAAAAAAATTAAAATTTTTTGCAAAATATTTTTGCAAAAATATTATCTTTATGCAAAGAATATATGCAATATATAAAAAACTAAATTATGTACTTCTCAAAAATTGAAAATTTTATTAGCAATATCGGATACGATATCTTTTATAAAGATGAGAAAGAAGGCGTTTTCATCATTCAAAATGAATTAGATGGCATTCACAATTTGATTGTAGGTATAGCTAATCCAATTTTAATTTTTGAACAATACTTATTTACAATTTCCAATGAAAGTATGGAATTGTTTAAATCACTACTCATTAAAAATAGGGACATGATCCACGGTGGTTTCGCGTTAACAGAAGACGGTAAAAAAGTAATTTTTAGATACACACTACAAATCAGCAATATTGACCAAAATGAATTTGATGCAGCCATCAATTCTTTAAGCTTATTAATCAGTGAGTATTACAATCAACTAATTAACTTCTCTAAATTATAGTAATTATGAATATTTTTAAAAGAATTTTCAGGATTGGTCAAGCGGAAATACACGCTGTCGTTGAAAAAATGGAAGATCCAATCAAAATGACGGAACAAGGTATCCGGGAAATGAAAGAAGATTTAGAACAAGCCCTTGAGGCATATGCTAAAGTAAAAGCATTAGCAATTCGTACCAAAAGCAATTTTGAGAAAAAACAAGAAGAAGCAAACCTGTTTGAAGGAAAAGCTATTCTCTTATTAAAGAAAGCACAGAATGGAGAACTTCAAGTTGATAAAGCTGAAAACTTAGCAAAAGAGGCTCTCTTATTAAAAAAGCAATTTATAGCAGAGGCGATAGAATTAGAAAAACAAAGTATAATTCATCTTCAGTCAGCAGATGAATTACATAAGAATGTAGATGTACTCAAATTCAACATTACGAAATGGGAAAGCGAATTAACCACATTAAAAGCTCGTGTAAAAGTGTCTAACGCCGCTAAGATGGTCAATAAGCAATTGGCGAATATTGATTCAAATAGTACCATATCTATGCTGGAACGAATGAAAGTTAAAGTAGAGGAAGATGAAGCGTTAGCAAAAGCATATGGCGAAATTGCACATGGGAATAAATCGATCATTGATGAAATCAATGAAACAATTTCAAATAAGGACTCCATCAATGCCGAACTAGAAGCTTTAAAATTAAAACTTAATAATGATGAGAAAATTTGAATACAAAACAATTAAAATCGAACCTAAAGGTTTTTGGGGGACAAAACTTGATGAAGATCGAATAGATGAAATACTTAACGAATTAGGTGCTCAGGGCTGGGAACTTGTATCGATGCAAGATTTAGAGATCGGCGGAAGTTCTTGGTCATTTCACTATACATTCAAAAGAGAATTATAACAAAACCGAACCCATTATGAGCGAATTATTCAACCTCCTTTTCAATCCAGTATCCAACGGTATCATGACTGTACTGACAGGAATTTCGCTGTTATATTGGATAATTATGTCCTTTGCGGGGGATGGATTACATCTCTTTGATGGCGATGTGGACCTGGATGGTCACCTCCACTCTACTGCTGATGTAACAGACGTAGACAGTTCACAAGATTTACATCACCATTCGGACGCCGATACACATATAGAGCCATCATTTTTCGCAAAAGCAATGGATTTCATTAATGTTGGCAAAGTTCCTATTATGATCATCGTTACACTTTTCAAATTTATTGGATGGATCATCACGATCATTTCTTCATTACTTTTAAATACCGCCACCTGGGGACTGAAATCCCTTTTTATTTTAATTCCTATATTTTTCATCACTTTTATATTAATGCATTTTTTCACTAAACCTCTTGTAAAACTTTTTAAAAACATTGGATATCATGGGGAAGAACCGATTGATTTCCTTGGGAGAATAGGAAAAATGAAAGCAACAATAGAAGGAAAAAAACTGGGATCAGCAGAATTTTTGATCGAAAGAGATCCTATACGGCTTTATGTAGAAAGTCTAAATGGAGAAAAAATAGAATATGGAGATGAAGTCATTATTGTTGATGAATCAAAAGACAAAAAAATATATTACGTAACCAAAGAAATAACCATTCACAATATTTAATTATTAACCATGCAGTTACAAACTCTTTTATTTATAGATGGGATAACAGGTCTCATCCTCTTGATTGTAGGAATTATAGTTTTACTAATTTTTGCATTTTTCATTGTATTAAGTGCTTTCTACAAAAAAATTCCACAAGGAAAAGCAATAGTAAGAACTGGGATTGGCGGGACAAATGTTGCTTTCAACAAAGGGATGTATGTCATTCCAGTTTTTCACAAAATGGAGATAATGGATATTTCAGTAAAAAAGATTGAAATATCCAGAATGCAGCACGATGGATTAATATGTAAGGACAATATTCGTGCTGATATTAAGGTCGCATTTTTTGTGCGTGTTAATAAGTCTGTTGATGATGTAATCAGTGTAGCACAAAATTTAGGATGTGAGCGCGCGAGTGATCCAGATACGTTAAAAAGTATTTTTGAATCCAAATTTTCAGAAGCACTAAAAACTGTAGGAAAAAAATTCGACTTTATTGAATTGTACGAAGCTCGACGGGAATTTAGAAATGAAATTCTAAATATTATTGGGACAGATTTGAATGGCTATATATTAGACGACTGTGCAATCGATTATTTAGAACAAACAGAATTGAAATTTTTAAGTCCAGATAATATTTTAGATTCACAGGGTATCCGTAAAATCACTGAACTAACTGCAGCTCAGAATATTCATGCCAATTTAATACGTCGTGATGAAGAAAAAGTAATTAAAAAACAGAATGTAGAAACGCGTGAGGCAATACTTGAGTTAGATCGACAATTAGCTGAAAAAGAAGAGAAACAACGTCGCGAAATCGACAATATTAAAGCTCGTGAAGATGCTGAAATAGCGAAAGTTAGAGAAGAAGAGCGTCTAAAATCCGAAACTGTCCGCATCTCTACAGAAGAACAGTTAGCTATTCAAGAAGAAAATAAGCTTCGTCAGATTATCATTGCAGAGAAAAACAAATTACGTACTAGTGCGGTTGAAACTGAACGTGTGGAAAAAGATCGTGCACTGGAAGAGACAGAGCGAATAAGAATTGTCACATTAGCACAAATTGATAAGGAACGTTCAATTGAAATCGAAAAGAAAAATATTCAAAATGTAATCAAAGAGCGTGTTCAACTCGAAAAAGGTGTTGTAGAAGAACAACAAGGTGTCAAAGATATAGAGGTATTCCGTGAAGTTGAACGAAAAAAACAAGCAGGTGTTATTGCGGCATCACAAGAAGCCGAAGAGCGTCTAATATCAACTGTCAAAGCTGCTGAAGCAGATAAAATAGCTTCTGAACAAAAAGCTGAGCAAGATGTTATTTTTGCGGAGTCCCGCAGAAAAGTTGCCGAGAAAAAAGCGCAAGAGTTATTAATCGATGCTGATGCGAAAAAAGAAGCATCAGTAAAAGAAGCAGAAGGTCGTAAAATAATTGCCGAAGCACAAGCGAAAGAGGATGCTGCTTTAGGTCTATCTGAGGCAGAAGTTATGATAGCGAAAGCAGAAGCAATTCAAATACAGGGTACTGCAGAGGCATCTATCATCGAGAAAAAAGCTGAAGCAAGCCGTAAGCAGGGAATAATGGAGGCAGAGGTAACGCGAGAGAAAGCAATTGCTGAAGCCACGGGTATTCAAGAAAAAGCTGAAGCAATGAAAAAGTTAGATGGTGTTGGAAGAGATCACGAAGAATTCAAGCTTCAACTACAAAAAGAAAAAGATATTGAATTGGCTCAAATAGGCATTCAAAAAGATATCGCAGCTTCACAAGCATCTGTATTGGCAGAAGCGTTAAAAACTGCAAAAATTGATATCGTTGGAGGTGAGACTATGTTCTTCGAAAACATTGTACGCCAAGTTTCTAATTCCAAAGGATTTGATCATTTAATCAATAATTCAAAACATGCAACAGACATCAAAAATTCATTGTTGGGTCCAGACGGAAAAGGTGATCTGGCAGAAAAAGTACGTGGCTTAGCCGATAAATATGGTATTTCATCTAATGATATCAAAAATCTAACTGTCTCCGCTGCCTTGGTTCAATTACAACAAGCAGCCAAAAATGCGGATGATAATGAAGATACTAATTTCATCAACTCGTTATTCGGTTTAGCCAAAAACTTAGGAATATCAAACAAAAAATTGATCTAATTTTTACACATATGTCAACTTGATAACGGATTGTTTTCAAGTTGACAACGATATAATTAGCTTTATTACACTGTTCATAATATAGTATTTTCCAAAGATGATTTAGATTTTCACCATTGTAAATGTAACATTGACTTCACCAAATGAAAATCATAAAGTCAATACATTAACTATATACTAACACAGGTAGAAATTAGAATTCAACACGGATTAAATAGTCCACGATTATTTTCGAATTATGCAAGAAACACAAGCGAACAACGATACTTTAGACTCTGGATCTTACGAAATTATCAGAAAACGTCTTCAACATCAAAAAGAAACGCTTTCCGATAAATTACAATTATTAAATACCGCCAGAAAAGAAATATTTAATTCGACCAACTTTATATTAAAGGCAAATCAACGTATATCAACAGATAATAACTGCGTATCAAGAGGTATTTTAGCAATTGGTAATATCTGCATATTCGGATATAATGTACATTTTGGATTACGAACCGAAATTCAGTTACAAGACGTATTTAGCATCTATTTATTTGAAGATAATCAATTTATTCCCCAAGATCTTGATTTCATAAATGATATAAATTTTGTTAATGATTACCAAAATCTATACAAATATTATAGAGATTCAATTTTTTCCAAATTTAGAAAAACAGAGAACTATTTATATATGATCTTTCAAACCACCAAGAATGAACAAGATCTAAAAGCATTTAAATGGTTGATTAAAGATGGAAAATTAACTTATTTAGATGATCGAAGTATACATGAAGTTAAAAAAGCAAATCAACATGAATTTGATTGGACAAAAACTACCCTTGAAGATCGAAGATTGGGTCGGTTTCCCCATATTTCTATCTTAGATAAGGTATTTATTGAAGCAATTCATGGTGATATAACATTTAAAATTGAAAATAATACAGAGTCAGGTAAAGGAATTTATTCTGAAAAGGTTAGTAATCTTGATCAACAGCTAGATGATGCAGAATACCATTATGCTGACTTAGGTAATATGATTGCTCTTAGGATCAAACCCTTTCAAGAAGAATTTCGCGCTTACATTTTCAACATCAGAACTAAAGAGGTTGTCAACCTAAAAACGCTCAATGAATCTGCTATTTTGCTACCAGATAATCAAGGTATTATTTTCTCAAATGGATATTATCTTCAAAATGGCACACATAAAACCTTTGAGAATAACCTTGAAAATGTTCAGTTTCTAAAAAAAGTAATCTCTCCTAACGGAGAAGACTACCTATATGTTTTCACTCATGAGCAGTCGAATACATACATTTTAATGTCTTACAATATTATTCAACAATCTGTAGAAACCCCAATCGTTTGCAATGGATTTACCATATTTAAAGATGGAAGCTTAATCTATTTTCGTACAGAAAATGAAGCGACGCGCCACCATCAAGTACAAATATGGGAGACTCCATACATGGCTGTTCTGAAAGAAAATGCATCGCGCAGAGATGATCCCTTATACAAAATTGGCAATAAAGATATTGTCCAAGCGATGTCTGAAGTTCAAGAAGTCATTCAACTGATTAACAAAGAAGATTCCTATGAAGGCCTATATGAGGATATTCTAAAAAAATCAAATTCCATCATTGATTCGTACTTCTGGGTCCATGATGAGGCTCTTCAAAATCTTGGTACACCATTACAACATATAAAAGAAATTGCGAACACAGCGATCGACGAGTTCGTTAAGGTACAGATTCAGCGTAAACATGCGGAAGAGATTCTAACAGCAATAGAAAAAAAAATAGAAGATCTTGTTTTTAAAGTCAATAGTTCGATTTATGAACAGTTAGATCAACTGGTACATAATTTATCACATACACGTAAATTACAAGGTGAGGTCATTGACTTGCGCAATGTAAAGTATATTGAAAACAATCGGATAAATGAACTAGAGGAACAGCTTCACCACATAGCGACTAATCTTTCTGAGAAAACAATACAGTTCTTATTACAGGAAGCTGCACTTACATCATATGAACAGAAGGTTGTCATCCAAAAGAATGAAGTCGACAAAGTAACAAAAGCTATCGATGCCAAAGCCATAGAGGATGGATGTAAAGCTATTTCTAGTGATTTGGAATTATTAATTGATATACTTCATAGCTTAAAGATTGATGACACAACACATACAACAAAGATAATTGAAAAAATATCAGTTATTTTCGCTTCATTAAATGAGGTTCGAGCCCAATTAACACGTAAATTAAATACACTAAAAAGTTCTGAAGCCATTGCAGAATTTTCGGCTCAACTCACTTTGTTAGAGCAATCAATTGTTAACTACCTGGAATTATCAACTTCGGCAGAAAAAGTTGACGAGTATTATACTAAGATTGTTGTAAACTTAGAAGAACTCGAAAGCAAGTTTTCTGAATTTGACGAATTTGCTTTAAAAATCGCTGATAAGCGCGATGAAATCATTAAAGCTTTCAACGGGAAACGCGAATATATTATTGAACAAATCAATAAACGCGCCTCTTCTCTTGAACAGATAGCACTGCGTGTCCTTAAAAACATCGAAAATAAGGCAAAATCTTTACTCACGAAAGAAGAGATTTTAAGTTTTTACTCGACCGACTTAATGATCGACAAGATTCGTCATATTATTTCAGAACTGAAAACAATACAAGATGTATCTAAAGCCGAAAGCCTTGAGAATTTACTTAAGAAATCACAAGAAGATGCGTTAAGAGTTTTAAGAGATAAGTCCGAACTATATGTTGAAGGTGAAAATATAATTAAACTTGGCAAAAACAAATTCACAGTTAATAACCAACGCTTAGGTTTAACATTAATACGGCGTCAAGACGAACTATATTATCATTTGACAGGAACTAGTTTCTATCAAAAAGTGACCGCCCAAGAGATCAATATTTATAAAGATATTTGGGAACAAGAAATTATTTCTGAGAACAAACTTGTGTATCGTGCCGAATATTTAGCTTATAAAACTTTCCTAGCATCACAATCCAAAAGCAATTTTAATGCAGAAAAATTCATTAATCAAGCTGTAGAACAAAACTATGTAGAATCTTATATCAAAGGTGTTCACAATTTTGATGCCCTTCAGATCTACGAACAACTTCACACCCTAGGGGAAAAATTAGATGTATTAAAGTTTGATCCTGAAACAAGAACATTAGCCCATTTTTTTTGGCAGCAATTGGACCAATCCGTTCGTTCTAAATTAATAGCTCTTATCCGATCATCTAATCAAATCCTTAAGAATTTTCCAAATTCAAATCGATACGAAAGTATACTAAAGGAAATGAATGATGAGGTCAATCGTTGGGAAACACACCTGGATCTATCGCAAATAAACAAAGAGAACATTGCAAAATACCTTTTTAAAACATTTAGCAAATTCAATAAATTATCATTGTCCGACTTTGCCGATCATTTAAAACAAGAGTTTACGCGTTACCTACATGATAGAAAGACCCTAAAAGATTTTGAAGGAGATATAAACAATGAAGGTTTCAGTCTTATAGATCGTTATTATTTAATTCAGAACTGGCTATATGCTTTTATTGAGAGCAATGATCATTTAATTAAATTTGAAAAATACATTAATGAAACCGCAGCATTAATCTTGTTTGATCAGATTGATTACGAACTTATTATAGCCAAGGATCAACTTTCAGTAGCGAATTTGAAAGGAAGTCATCCAGTGATCACAAATGAAAGTTATCAAATAGATTTTCACTCTTTCATTCAAAAATTAGAAAAATTTCACGATATAGATATACCTCGTTTCGAGTCATTTAACATATTAAAAGAAAAATTAAGCACAGCCTATAAAAAAGAACTAAAAATAAACGAATTCGAACCAAAAGTATTGAGTTCGTTTGTTCGAAATAAATTGATTAATGATGTTTACTTTCCTTTAATAGGAACAAATTTTGCAAAGCAATTAGGTGTGGCTGGAGAAAATAAACGTACAGCAAAAATGGGAATGCTTCTTCTCATTTCTCCTCCCGGGTATGGTAAAACAACATTGATGGAGTATTTAGCAAAAACAATGGGGCTACACTTTGTGAAAATCAATGGTCCCACAATCGGTCACACCATTACATCGATCGATCCTTCTGAAGCTAAAACATCTGGTGAACGAGAGGAGCTTAAAAAAATTAATCTAGCCTTTGAAATGGCAGACAATGTGATGCTGTACCTGGATGACATCCAACATCTCAATCCTGAGTTTCTTCAAAAATTCATATCACTAGCCGATGGACAAAGAAAGATTGACGGTATTTTTGAAGGAGAAAGCAAGACTTACGATCTTCGCGGAAATCGATTTTGTATCGTAATGGCGGGAAATCCTTATACAGAGAGTGGCTCAAAATTTAGAATCCCTGATATGCTAGCCAATCGCGCTGATGTATACAACTTAGGAGATGTTATAGGAGATACAGATTACTTATTCAATTTAAGCTTAATTGAAAATGCTGCTGTTGAAAATCCTGCAATTGACAAAATTGCAGGTAAAAGTTTCAACGATTTTTACGCGCTCATACGGTATATAGAAAATAGAGAAGAACAATTACCAGAGTTAGAAGGAAACTATTTGAAGCAAGACGTTGATGACTTCCTTGCAGTCTCGCAGCATCTTCTTAAGATTCGTAATATCGTCATAAAAGTAAATCAAAGCTACATCAACAGTGCTGCTATGCAAGATAATTATCGAACAGAGCCTCCCTTTAAATTACAGGGTTCTTATCGAAATATGAGCAAACTGGTCGCCCAAGTCGTTCCTATGATGAACGATCAAGAAATTAATCAGCTTATTTTAACACATTATGAAAGTGAATCACAAACGCTTACTGCAGATACAGAATCAAATTTATTAAAGCTTAAAGAGTTAGCAGATATCTTAACAAAAGAGGAAAAAGAGCGCTGGGAAGCAATCAAAAAGGTTTTTCAAAAAGACAATAAGCATGGTGCTCTAGGTAAAGATGATAAAATGTTTGTTCAATTATTGGAATTTAATGAAAACTTACAGGGCATAATCAATGCTATCAGTAAGAAATAAAATCGGTAACATAATAAAGATTAAGATTATTCTATCTTCATAAGATAAAAGAGGCAATCATTAAAATGAATGCCTCTTCTATTTTATTGCTGTAAGATTTACTTAGTCGCTGCTCCAGTAATTTCAGTAGCCAATTTTTGAGTATATTCAGCCCACAATTTAGCATCATCAGCTGTAAACTTACTAGCAGCGGTAGCTGTTTTAGTAGCCCACTCTTGTTGTTTAGTTGCTAATTCTTGAAGCTTAGTCGCATCACCACCTTTAGCGGCGGCAACATACTCATTCACAAATTTTGTATAATCATCAGCCAATTGCTGTACTTCCGGAGAACTAAATTTAGGTACTGTAGTTGTCGAAGTAGTCTCTGTAGTAGTTGTTGTCGCAACACCATTATCAGTGTTAACTTGAGTAGTTGTATCTTTTACTTCTACTTTTTTGCTATCCGTATTATTACATGACGCAAAAATAATCACCGCAGCCGCAGCAGATAAAATCAATTTCTTCATAAAATTATAAGTTTAAAATAAATAAAATTACGTTAATTTAAAATAAAGATCAGACAATATATTTTAAAATTAAACAAATGCTAAAGCATAAAATAAAAAATCAGAAAGAAATGATGTTTTATACTCTTAGAGCACAATAAAGAGCTTTGAAATTTAATTTGAAAAATTGGATAATTGTAACAATAATATAGACTTATAGATCTATATTTTAGGAAATCCCTTTTATTTAATGAAATACTAAATTCATCTATCACATTAATGGACAATGCTTTACCATCGCCCTCCCGCGCCTCCACCTCCAGAAGATCCTCCACCAAAACTACCACCACCCGAACCACTAGATCTGCCCGATCCACCACTTGAACTGCTTGATGATGATCTCACCAATCTCGGCGTACTCTGAGTTCCATGAGAGATTGTATAACCACAATATTTACATAGATCATACTTTTCTTCCAATCCACCAGAACTATAGGTCGCCTTTGTAATAGTTTTACGTAAATCTTTTTCAAATGTTTTATAATGGCATTGTGGACATAGTTCGATAGTTTTATTTTCATCCCAGGGAATCAATTTAGTCTCATTAGTTTTACTATTAACCCAGACTTCATAATCACGGCTATTAATTTTCTCTTCCATTAATTGACCTGCATCCAGGTAATTTCTCATTTTTGAATCCGCATTATCTCTATTTATACGCAACCAATTACCAGAATTATCTGGGGGTAATAACCGTCCTTCATATTTATATAATCTTTTATTTGACTTGCCAAAATCTATCCAAGCCAAAGGACTTACTAATATTGGAAGAAAGTTCCATCTCAAAAATTTACGAATTGCTTGCTGAATATTTTCCTCATCCTTATAAGAATTCATAACAGTCGTTACGCCCGCATTATACTTCATAGCAAGAGTTATGATACCGAACACGAGAATGAAATAAGGTAAATTCCTAACTTGATAAACTTGTTCAAAATTTTCAAAAACAAATGCAAAAATAAAAGACGTAAAAACATCAGCATACCCATACACCCACAACCGCTTACTAACGGAGGAAAATAACTACTTTTTTTTGTAATCTTTCCCTTTGTCATTTTAGTCACAACTGATATCCAAACATATAAGATTACAAAAGCAAAAAGAACTAGTAATGAATTTTTTAAATGTGGATTTTTAAAATTCCAGAAAGGTATTGTTTCTGGCATTAAGCGATCCAATTCTGTTCGTGCATCTGGAGCAGTCAGGATAGTCTGGATAAATCGTGAACATTCTAAAACGCCACGATCATAATCCTCCGCTTTAAAATTGGGAACTAAAAACTTTTCACCTATCCGCTTAAGATAGGCATCCGGCAATATACCCTCCATACCATATCCAGATATAAATCGATACTCATGTCTGTTTTTAGCAATAAAAAGAAGTAATCCATTATTACTCTCTTTTTTACCAATTCCCCAAGCATTAAATAAATTTAATGCAAAATCAAAATCACTATCTCCGACATAGTCATTAACTATTACAATCGCAAATTCACATTTTGTGATCGAATCGACCTGCCAAGAAATAGCATCTAGTTCTGCTACTACATGATTAGAAATAATTTGATCCGGATTTGAAACAAAATAATTTTGTCCCTTAATTTTAGGATTAGGAAGATCTTCAATGCCATATTGAGCAAAAGAAAATGAGGGCCCATGAATTAATACAAGGGTAAGAACTGTGAAAATAATTTTTTTAAAAATTCTTGACATAAACTAAATTTAGTATTTTAATTTGAACCAAAAAACATTTAATATTCTTCATAAATAAAATATCGCAACGAAGGCTACTCGATATCAATACATTCAAAAAAAAGAGGTAAGTATTTTGGATACTTACCTCTCAATTAGCGATTAAAAGATTAGAAAAATTATTTTTCGATATCTTTTAAGCTATTCATCTTTTTATATTCTAGGAAACCTTTAATATCTGTAAAGTGTTCACGAACACGTTTATTTCCAAATTCAAAGACTTTATGAGCTAATCCATCTAAGAAATCTCGATCGTGAGACACCAAGATCAATGTTCCATCAAAATCTTGAAGAGCATCTTTAATAATATCTTTAGTCTTCATATCCAAGTGATTGGTAGGCTCATCTAGTATAAGAACATTTACAGGTTCCAATAGCAATTTAATCATGGCCAAACGAGTTTTTTCACCTCCTGACAAGACTTTTACTTTTTTTGTAGTATCATCTCCGCTAAACATGAAAGCGCCGAGCAAATCTTTAATTTTCACGCGGACATCACCTACTGCAATCTGATCAATCGTGTCGAAAACAGTAAGTTCTCCATCCAATAACGCGGCCTGATTTTGTGCAAAATAGCCAATCTTAGCATTGTGACCAATTTTCAAACTTCCTTCGTAATCAATCTCTCCCATAATTGCTTTAATCATAGTTGATTTTCCTTCTCCATTTTTACCCACAAAAGCAACTTTTTCGCCACGTTCAATAACCATATCTGCTTTTTGAAAAACAACATGTTCATCATATTTTTTTGTAAGCTCCTCAACCATAACAGGATATTGTCCTGAACGAGGTGAAGGTGGAAATTTTAATCTCAAAGCAGATGTATCAACCTCATCGATCTCAATTACTTCCAATTTCTCTAACATTTTAACACGTGATTGTACTTGGAGCGTCTTTGAATAAGTTCCTCTAAAACGGTCTATGAATTCTTGATTATCAGCAATAAATCTTTGTTGCTCTTCATAAGCCTTTAATTGGTGTAGACGACGATCTTTACGTAACTCAAGATAATGACTGTACTTAGCCTTATAATCATAGATACGACCCATCGTTACTTCAATTGTTCGATTTGTAATGTTATCGACAAAAGCTCTATCGTGAGAAATAACAATGACAGCTTTTGCAGAATTCATCAAGAAATCCTCTAGCCATTGAATACTCTCAATATCCATATGATTGGTCGGTTCATCCAATAAAATTAAATCTGGTTTTTTCAAGAGAATCTTCGCCAGTTCAATTCGCATGCGCCATCCTCCAGAAAATTCAGAAGTTTGACGAGTAAAATCTGTGCGTTCAAATCCCAATCCTTTTAGTACCTTCTCGACTTCAGCATCGTAATTAACCTCTTCAATTGAATAAAACTTTTCACTTAGTTCAGACACTCTTTCAATCAGCTTCATGTAATCATCAGTTTCGTAGTCTGTTCTTACATTAAGTTGTTCATTTAGTTCCTCTAACTCATCCCGCATCTGATAAACTTCTCCAAATGCTTTAGATGTCTCTTCAAAAACAGTAACATTATCTTCTGTTAATAAATGTTGGGGTAAGTATGCAATAACTGCATCTTTCGGTCCCGAAACATTACCTGTTGTAGGTTTACCTGCACCAGCAATAATCTTCAATAATGTTGATTTACCTGCACCATTTTTTCCCATTAAAGCAATCTTATCATTTTCATTGATTGAGAATGACACATCACTAAAAAGAGTTGTTCCTCCGAAGGAAACTGAAATATTATTTACGTTAATCACTTTTATTCGCTTATATTTTCCGCAAAGATAAGCGAATCAATCTTATAAATATAGTACCCACCATTTTTATGGATGATTATACCTAACAACTACAAGAAAAAACAAGAATTATGGTCAATAATTTTCAGCATATATCTTTATTGATAATTGAATATCATTTCCTATAAAAGAAATAATAATAGTAATTTTCAATTTTGTGTATCTTTGCCTCATGCGATTTGATATAATTACCGTACTTCCAAGTCTATTAGATAGTCCTTTTGCACATTCTATTTTGCAACGGGCACAAAAAAAAGGTTTAGCAGAAATTGTTGTACACAATCTACGTGATTACGCGACAAATAAGCAGAAAAGTGTTGATGATTATCCCTATGGAGGAGGTTCTGGTATGGTTATGCAGATCGAGCCCTTTGCGGCTTGTATAGAAAAACTACAAGCAGAACGCACGTATGATGAAATTATCTTCATGTCTCCTGATGGCGAAACACTCAATCAAGAAATCGCGAATAATTTATCTACAAAAGGTAACATGATGATTCTTTGTGGCCACTACAAAGGTATTGATCAACGAATTAGAGATATCTATGTTACAAAAGAAATTTCTGTGGGTGATTATGTTTTATCTGGAGGAGAATTACCAGCGGCAATTTTAACAGATGCCATTATAAGATTAATACCTGGAGTTTTATCAGATGAAACTTCCGCTTTATCCGATTCTTTTCAAGACGGATTACTTGATGCGCCCATTTATACGCGTCCTGCAGACTGGAAAGGACATAAAGTTCCGGATGTATTACTTAGTGGACATGAAGCTAAAATATTGCAATGGAGAGACGAACAGCAGCTTATCCGCACCCGAGAAAGAAGACCAGATTTATTAAATGACTAATAAATTTCAGATTTTATTGATTATTTATCATAAAAAGTTTGCTTAATCATTTTTTTTTATAAATTTGTGATACAATGACGACAGTTAGAACATATACAAATTGGTGGTGGCCTGAAGCAATAAGCATCGGGGACTAATTGGTATTGTCAAAATATTTCATAATCAACCAAAACCATTTATGGAAGTTCAAACCCGATGCGACTCAGTATCGGGTTTTTTTATGTTTAAAAAATTAAGAATAAAATGAAATACACGTTTAAAACAAATCTCAAAAAATTGCTTGCTGATACGACAACTCCGGTTAGCATCTATCTCAGATTACGTGACGTCTTTCCAAATAGCATTTTACTAGAAAGTTCGGATTACCACAGCAGAGACAACAATATAAGTTACATCTGTTGCCAGTCCATTGCGCATATCAAACTTGATAATACGCAATTAGAAATTGCATATCCGAACGAAAAAGTCATCCTTAAAAATAAGGAAGAAATTAATTTAAAAGAGGAGGTAGCTACATTCAGAAAAGCATTTGGCGAACCCATTTCAACAGAACGTAACATTATTTCAAATGGTCTTTTTGGTTATTTCACATTTGATGCCATCGAACATTTCGAAGATATCAAGTTAACTACGGCTCCAAGTCCAAAACTGGATATTCCACATTTACAGTATCATGTTTATAAATACGTGATAGCAATAGACCATTTTAGAAATGAACTATTTGTATTTGAACATTTATTAAATGATGAAGAATCCGAATTAGATAAACTACAGTATTTAATACAAAATAAGAACTTTCCCGAATATACATTTCGTAGAACTGGAGAAGAGGCGTCCAATAGATCAGATGAAGAACATCGCGAATTGGTCAAAAAAGTAAAAGAACATATTCAAAGAGGTGATGTTTTTCAAATTGTTCCATCACGCGCATTTTCAACGCCTTTTCTAGGCGATGAGTTCAATGTATATCGTGCTTTACGTTCCATCAACCCCTCCCCCTACTTATTCTACTTTGACTACGGAAATTTCAAACTATTTGGGTCTTCTCCAGAAGCACAATTGACCATTAAAAATGGAGAAGCAACAATTTATCCAATTGCAGGTACTTTTAAACGGACCGGTAATATGGAGGAGGATATTAAAATAGCCGAAGAACTTAAAAATGACCCTAAAGAATCCGCTGAACATGTCATGCTCGTAGATCTTGCAAGAAACGATTTAAGCAGACATTGTAACCAAGTTGAGGTAAAATCTTATAAGGAAGCACAATACTATTCCCATGTAATCCACTTAGTTTCAAAAGTTTCAGGCAAATTAAAACCAGGAGTCAATCCTTTTGATGTTGTGGGTGATACATATCCGGCAGGAACACTGAGTGGTGCCCCTAAACATATGGCGCTTACTTTAATAGATCGTTATGAAGGCCAACAAAGATCATTCTATAGCGGTGCAATTGGATATATGGGTTTTAATGGCGATTTTAATCATGCTATTATGATTCGTTCATTTTTAAGTAAACAAAATCTATTGAATTACCAAGCAGGAGGAGGAATTGTATTAGATTCAGATCCAGAGATGGAATTACAAGAAGTAAATAATAAAATAGCAGCTTTGAGAAAAGCATTAGAATTAGCAGAAACGTTATGATTAGACCTTTAGAATATTGTGACAATCTATCACACATTCGTAGTTCAATTGACTGTATCGACTATAGAATCATTGAACTTATTGCACAACGGGCGCAATATGTACAACAAGCCGCTCAATATAAATCTTCATTAGAAGAAGTTAAAGCGGAACAAAGAGTAATTAACATGTTCGAGCAAAGAAATGATTGGGCAACTAATTTTAAAATTGAAGGAAAACTCGTAGAAAGTGTATTCCAATCAATCATCAATCACTTCATTAATAAAGAAACAGAAATTTTCCATGAGCAATCATAAAATATTAGTAATCGACAATTACGATTCGTTCACCTACAATTTGGTTCATCTATTACAAGAATGTGATCAAGAATATACAGTATGGAGAAATGATAAATTCAAATTAGAAGAGGTAGCTGCTTTTGATAAAATTTTATTGTCGCCAGGTCCAGGTATTCCCGAAGAAGCCGGTCTGTTATTAGATGTCATCCGCACATATGCGGATACAAAAAGTATATTAGGCATTTGCCTTGGCCAACAAGCCATTGCCGAAGTTTTTGGAGGTAAACTTTATAATATGCCGAGACCGCTACATGGAGTGGCAACAGATCTAATTATTATAGATCATTCAGAAAAACTATTTGAAGATTACGCTAGTCACAGTAAAATTGCACGTTATCATTCCTGGGCTGTCGAAACTTCATCTCTTCCTGAAACCTTAAAAGTAACCGCAACAGATGAAGATGGTGTTATCATGGCACTGTCCCATAGGACCCTTGACGTAAAAGGATTACAATTTCATCCAGAATCTGTTTTGACAGAGAATGGGAAAAAACTAATTGAAAACTGGTTAAAAAAATAGAAATGACAATTTTAGATAAAATAGTTGAACGAAAACGAGTAGAAGTCTCAGAAGCTCAAGCAAAAGTTTCTATCGAAGAACTTAGTGAATATCCGCTCTTTAGTAGAACTTGTTATTCGCTAAAAGAATCCGTTCTTGATCCACAACGTACGGGGATAATCTCAGAATACAAACGCGCCTCCCCTTCCAAAGGCGTCATCAACAACATTAACAAGGTATCAGAAGTTGTCAAAGGATATCAAAATGCAGGCGCTTCTGCAATATCAGTATTAACAGATGCTGATTTTTTTCAAGGAAGTTTAAAGGATCTGGAAGAAGCCCGATCAGTATTAACCATACCTTTACTTCGTAAAGAATTTATAATCGATAAATATCAGATCGCTGAAGCAAAAGCCTATGGTGCTGATATTATTTTACTAATAGCGGCATGTTTGACCAATGAAGAGGTAAGCGAACTCTCCAATTACGCTAAAACTTTGGGTCTGAATGTACTTTTGGAGGTTCATAACGAAGAAGAATTAAAAGGAAACCTATTTGATACAGTTGATGCCATTGGCGTAAACAACCGTAATCTGAAAGACTTCTCCGTATCATTAGCGCACTCTTACGACTTAGTCAATAAAATTCCAGATACTTATATTAAAGTTTCAGAAAGTGGAATTTCAGACCCTCAAACAATCCGTGAATTAAAAAGCATTGGTTATAATTCATTTCTTATTGGCGAAAATTTTATGAAAACAACTGACCCGGGGAAAGCATTATTGGAATTTGTAAAAGAAATATAAAAACTATTTAAATCCAATCTAAATAAGAGTATATTTGCTTCTTAAAATCACAGATTAAGTAGCCGCTTCTTATTTTGGACACAAAAATTTTTATCATAAATAAAGATAGCTTTGAGCAAATATACCTTCAATATTGGGAAGGTATGTTTGCATTTTGTATCAAAAATATCCAAGATGAAGAAGTTGCAAAAGAAATCGTTCAAGAAGTTTTTAAATCATTATGGGAACGGCGTGATGATCTTCGTCTTCTAGAAGTTGAGCGATACTTAATCAGAGCTGTTAAACTCAAAACCTTTGAATATATACGTAATAAAGTTACGCGCCAACATCATTTAGAAAACATAATTAATACAGCGGAAAACCACTATGTAGAGCATCCCTTAATTGCTCAAGAACTATCGGAGAAGATTTCATCATTAGTCAATAAATTACCCGCTCAATGTAAAAATGTTTTTCAAATGAGCAGAGATCAAGGTTTAACAAATAAAGAAATAGCCCATAAATTATATATATCAGAGCGAGCTGTAGAATATCACATTTCCAAAGCTTTAAAAACGCTAAAAACCGAATTAACCGAATATATTAATTAAATAAAAAAGAAATCCTGTATTTTTGCTATTAAGGATATAAGCCGATGAAAGTTGATCAAAAGTTGATAGAGAAATATCATTTAAACCAATGCACTCCAGAAGAAAGAATTCTTGTGGAGGAATGGCTTGTAGATGATAATTTGGACTTTTCTCCACTATCACTTCCTCAATTTGACAAGTCCCATATCCAATCACAGATCTGGGAAAACATTGCCGCTAATATAATTGAACCAGCCCCGATTAAAGTTGATAATAATAGAAAAAGACTAATACGTTACATAAGTATCGCTGCTTCAATCGTAATTTTATTCGGCCTCTTTATCTATAAAAACAATATAGATAAAGAAATTAGTTATGCCATTTTTGATAATAGCACAAGTGCAAATTCAAAGTATTTTGAAAAAAATAGTTATGAACTAATTTTAGGAAAGCATGCTACAGCAAAAATTAATGTAGAAACTGGAGAATTTTTTTCAATGGGTACAATGGTTATTATTCCAAAGAAAGATTTCGAATTTAGTTTTATTGGAACTAGAGAAAAAAAGGAATTAAAAAATGGAGAAACTTATTTCATTCTAAACTCCAAAAATACAGGCAAGCAAATTATTCTCTCCCAATCGGAACTCACTTTTTTAGCACCAACAATTCAGAATCAGCTTAAATTACAGTTTAACATTATATAACAAGCCTCTATTAATAACTTCAATTCCCATGCAATTAAAACCTATTTCTAAAACTCTTCTACTTTTATTAATAGTTTTCTTTATTGGTTGTTCGAGTAGAGACCAAAGTAACAGTAGTTCCAACAACTACAGCTTGTATATTATGAATAAGAATTTGGGAAATACCATTGTAACAACTAATTCTATAGATTCGGGGACAATAAATATTCTGAAAGATGGTATCGACTTACCAACACGATATTTTGATCGAAGCATCATCGTACATAATGGCTTTTTCTATCATATAAAAAGTGGAAAATTCATAAAATTCGAAATGCAGGAAAATGCATTAACAGAAATAGCTGCGATTCCGATGTCCAATCAACATATAGAAAATATGAATTGGCAAGGAAAAGATACGTTATTACTTTTTACGCTTGACAATAAAACATATAGTAAACTGCACTACTATAAAATAGATGTAAAGAAGTTCGAGATCCTACAAAAAGAAGAAATACATTTACCAGTTGCTCCAAGTAAATTTCCGATAGTTTCAATAGGATTCAGCACATTACATCAGAATAATCTCATACTGGGATATACATACAATAAAGTAATCAACGAAACAGATTTTACGACTATTGACACCATGTATTTTGCAACATTAGACCCACAAACGCTAAAGATAAAAAGCATACAAAAAGATAACCGATCCACCTACCCAGGAGGAGTCAATACAGTACAGTCTTACAGTTTTCATGATGAGAGAGGAAATTTCTATTTTATGAGTTGCCCAGGAATTGCTTTAGGAAACAATCTCAGTAAACCTACCGCAATATTTAGAATACCAAATAATACAACAACAGTAGATTCAAGCTATTTCTTTAATCTTACCGCTACAAATCAAAATCATGCCTATGGCATGTGGTACTTAGGGAATAATGAAGCAATCATTCGTAGTGAAAGAAAAGACCTTTATAACGATTTCAGCGATCATCATTCAACTTATCAATTTGAATATTATGTTGTAGATTTATTAAAACAAACAGCAACAAAGCTAACCCTACCCTACGATAAAGGAACTCGCAAAGAATCTGTTCTTGTGGAGAATGGTAAGGCATATATTACCATTGACGATAAAGATGATAATCATCAAGTTTGGATATACAATATTCAAACTAAAAAGATAAGTACCGGACTAAAATTAGACAAAGAGACAGATTTCATTGTCCGTATAGACAAACTAAATTAGTTTTTATAACTGAAAATAATTCGCTCCGAATATCTTACCACTTGTCATTTGAATATTGTTAAATAAATCAATTTAAAATCAACTTGATTTTTGCTTTGAAACCTCTTCGACCAAGAAATATTGTCTCCATACAACAGTATTAAACCTTTCTCTTCTTCTTGCTAACTCCCTAATTCGCTATCTATCTTTTTATGCCGCTAATCAATGATGATATTTCAATTTGACATTATCTTCATAAATTTATTCCAAAACTGAGTAGCCTAAAAACTAAATAAATTTAGATGTATAAAATTTATTAGCCTAAAAATTAAGCAAATAGCACATTTTATAATCTTTTTCTCACTCTGACCTTCGGTATATTTGGAGTTACGCAACATCTCTATGTATAATTAATCTAAATAAAGGGATGTCGAATTTAAAAATAATATGGTTAAGTCTATATGTAATCATATCGTTTACTGCTTACGCACAAAAGAGAGGAGAAATAAAAGGAAGAATAAGTACCACCTCAAATACACCTATTGAGGGTGCAACTATTACAATTCTTGAAACAAATCAAGTGACCCAAGCTGATAAAAGCGGTTTATTTTCAATAAAAAATATCGCTTTTGCCAACTATACTATACGAGTATCTGCTGTTGGATTCAAAGCCAAGGACAGAACTTTTCTTATTAGCCAGAAAAACACTGAAGTGCTATCTATAAAATTGGCTTCACAACAGACAACAATGGATGAAGTCGAAATCGTTGCAAGATCCGAAGCAAAAGAAATACAAAAGCAACCATTTAATGTTACAGCAATCGATGCGAAGAAATTGTACAATACAACAATGGATATTGGTCAGGCATTAAATCGTGTTTCGGGTGTTAGACTGCGAGAGTCGGGTGGCGTAGGATCAAACATGAATTTTAGCTTAAATGGTTTTTCGGGCAATCAGGTTAAATTATTCGTTGATGGAATTCCCATGGATAATTTCGGATCGTCCTTTCAGTTAAACAACATACCGATCAATTTTGCAGAACGAGTTGAAGTCTACAAAGGAGTCGTTCCCGTATGGCTAGGCGGCGATGCATTAGGTGGAGCAGTCAACATTGTAACCAAAAACCAGCCGGGAAAATATTTAGATGCTTCATATTCATATGGCTCATTTAACACCCACAAAATTTCAGTTAATGCCGGATACATTGCTAACAACGGTTTTACAATGATGCTTTCTGCTTTTCAAAATTACTCGGACAACAATTACTTGGTAAATGTAAGATCATACAATTTTGACACTGGAAAATTTTACCCCGCCGAAAGAAGAAAACGTTTCCACGATGCATACAGAAATGAAACATTAGTATATAATATGGGCGTTTCTAATAAAAAATACGCTGATCAGCTCCTTTTTGGTATTACCCTCGGCCAGAATAAGAAAGAAATCCAAACGGGTAATCATATGGAAGATGTATATGGAGGTCGAGAAAGCCAAGGAAACATTGTACAGCCGACTTTTAAATACATCAAGAGAAATTTATTGACAGCAGGTTTAGATGTAACGATAAACGCTCGATACAATTTCGGTACGGAAAGAAGTTTGGATACCGTCCCAAGAAGATTCACTTGGACAGGAGAAAGTATACCTAAAAATCCAAAAGATCCAAATGCTCCAGGAGGAGAAAATGACTTAACAGATTACCGCTACAAAAACAACAATGGTAATCTTACGGCCAATATCTCTTATGCAATTAACAAGAATAATAGCATTATGATCAATCATTTGTTGACAACATTTGACAGAAAAGGAAAAGATCATTACTATCCAGATTTAGAAGTTAATAAGCTCCCACGCAAAACAATAAAAAACATTACAGGAATCGGCTATAGAACCTCCATACTTGATCGTTGGGATGCTAATATTTTTCTAAAAAACTACAATCAAAATGGAAAATACTTCAATGAACTTGAGAAGGAAACTTATGAGAATGTGGAAATATCAATCAATAAAATCGGATATGGCTTAGCAACTTCCTATTTCCTGAATCCAGACATTCAACTAAAAGCTTCCTATGAGAAAGCATACCGACTTCCCGATAATACCGAATTATTTGGTGATGCCATCAATATTAGTGGTAATCCTGGTCTAAGACCCGAGAGTAGTGATAATATCAACTTAGGTTTATCATATGCTTTAAAATTACAAAAAAACCAACAAATTATCATAGATGCCAATTACATATTCCGCAATGCTAAAGATTTTATACGCCAGTATGTAGGACCATTAAGCAGCAATAATAAAAGAGAACTTAAAAGTGCTAATCTAAGAAGTGTACGAAACAATAGTGTTGATATCAACTTAAAATATTATTTCAAGAACCTGTTTTCAGTCGGAGGAAATATGACTTACCAAAACCTGATCAACACAACTAAAGTTGAACCTTCGCAAATTATACAAAGTAGTATCTACAAAGATAGAATGCCAAATATGCCCTATTTATATGGTAATGCTGACGCGGCTTACTATTTTCACAACGTCGGTAAACAGAATAATACTTTAACGGTAGGATATAATCTTCAATATATACATGAGTTCTTTTTAGATTGGCCAAGTTTAGCGACCCCATCTCAAAGATATAGAATCCCAACACAAGTATCACATGATGTAAACATCATCTATTCTTTAGCATCTGGAAAATATAATATCGCTTTAGAATGTAATAATCTAACCGATGCAACACGTTTCGACAATTTCGAAATGCAAAAGCCAAGTAGATCTTTCAATATTAAGTTCAGATACTTTATACGTACAAAATAACAATCACAATTCAATAAATAAATACAATGAAAAAGTTAAACACTTTAAAAATGCTGACCCTAGCATGTGGCGTTTTAGCCATCACTGCATGTTCAAAAGACAATCCTTCTGATGGAGGAAGTGATACCGGAAATTCCGGAAAAAGAGAAAAATTTGTTTTTATCGTAAATGGACAAGGTAGTGGAGAAGCTGGAACTTCAGGTAATTATATCCTGTCAACAGATAATGTAAGCGATGGAACACTCAGTATTGTAGGTAACGGTATGCCAGCGACAGAACAATCCTTTATCAATCAGAACAACTATATCTTTGGACTAACATATGGTGGTCAAGGACCGATAACCCCTTACAACATTGATAGTAAAGGTGAGTTCCAGAGACTTAAAGATGAACAAGTAAATGCTGAGACATCAGGTATTTATGGACATTTTGGAGACAAAAATATTATATTAGGTACCACAAATAGAAGTATTGTTAATCCAGTGGCAACCCTAAGAAATTACGATGCTCAAAATTTCTCTATAGCAAATAAAAACACCGTTGATCTATCCAAAGTTTTAGGCGGAAAAAGAATGGCCATCTGGACCGGCGTGTTTCAAGTAGGAAATAAAATATATGTTCCTTTTCAATCTGGAGACGGATCAAACAACTGGGGCGGTAATTTCACAACCACCGACACTACTTATATCGGTATCTTCTCTTATCCTGAGCTAAAATTCGAAAAAACAATTAGAGATGGACGTGGTTCACATATTGGAAATTGGTGGGCACAACAAGGTCTTGCTGTAGACAACAAAGGTGATGCATACGTTTGGTTTTCAGCAAATGAAGCATCTTTAGCTTCTAAAAACAAATCAGGATTTCTTCGAATTAAGAAAGGAACTGATGAATTTGATAAAGACTATTATTTTGATATTGAATCATTAGGAAATGGCAAAATTGCAAGAGGAAGTTATCTTAAAGATGATAAATTCTTAATGACAGTTTATAATAAAGGCGAACAAGCTGAAGGTGTAGGAGGTGGATTAGTAAAATTATACATCGTCGATATTCAGACAAAAAAGATGACTGAAATCAAAGAAATTCCTGCCCATGAACAACAAGGATATAAGGACGTCGTATTTGTTGAAAAAGATGGCAGTAAAGCTTACTATGCATGTCAGAGTTTAGAAGACAAACAATATTATACCTATACAATTGACATCAATAATGCAACAGCCAAAAGAGGTTTAAAATTTGTCGGTGTATCTGGTGTTTCGTCCATGAGTAAAATCAATTACTAAAAATAAAAATCCATTTATTCTGTCAAAGAAATACTTTGACAGAATAAATTTTATCACTTTATAAATAGCGCTTTAAATTATTATGCTCAGCAAAATTAATGCATGGCTACATCTTTGGTTAGGACTAGCGGCAGGCATACCTGTTGTTATCCTAAGTATAACCGGCTGTGTACTTGTCTTCGAACATGACATCAAAGAATTCACTACAAATTATATTCGCGTAGAAGCACAAAGATCAGAAGATCAGCTTCCTCCATCTGCAATCTACAAAGCTGTAAAGACAGCCATTCCAGACAAAGAAATAGCTAGTTCCTGGTATTATGGTTTAGATAAATCAGTTAAAGTAAGTTTAGACCACTCCGATAGTTTAGTCTATGTCAATCCTTATACAGCTGAGATCCTAGCTGTTGTTAATCATGAAGATTTCTTTCATTTCATGGATGAGGGGCACCGTCATCTATGGATGCCGAACAAGATCGGCCGTCAAGTAGTCGGCTGGAGTACTTTTATATTCTTTTCACTACTAATCACTGGTCTTATTTTATGGTGGCCAAAAAAATGGAACAAAAGATCTCGTGAGCAGAGTTTTACCATCAAATGGAAAGCGCGGTTCAAACGAGTAAATTATGACCTGCACAATGTATTAGGATTTTACGGACTAACCATAGCCTTAGTTATGTGCCTTACAGGGTTAATCATGAGCTTCCCGTGGATGCGCAAATCAGTAGTTTGGCTCAGCGGAGGATACCCGAATAAACCTAAAGTAGAACAAGTTGAAAAAGAAATACCTGATGATCAGCCCTTGAATGATGCATTGATTGTTGCTGATCAAATCTGGTATAAAGTGCGCCATGAATATGCTCGCCATAACAAAGAAGCCGTTATCGTCCACTACCCTGAAGCCGAGGATAAATCCGTATATGCATGTACAGATATGGAAAACGGTATATGGCGTGACTTAAATTTTGATCGTAATACGCTAGAATTAACAGGCAGAAAACAAGGTCCCATTGATGATGCCAATACCACAGAATGGCTAATGCGCGCAAATTATGCCTTACATACAGGATTCATTGGGGGAATGGCTACTAAAATAATATATTTTTTAGCATCACTTATTTGCGCAACATTACCGATTACTGGTTTCTATATCTGGTGGGGGAAAAAGAAAAAAAAAGTAAAAAAATCAAAATCTATTCATCCAATAACATCTTAATCTTGCAGACATGTTTCATCATTGCAACTACTTACTTAGTTTATTTCTAGTTTTTACTTTATTTGTTGCCAGTGCTCAAAATTCTGCTAAAATCATGGGCCGTGTCCTAGATGAACAGAACGAACCTGTACCCCATGCACAAGTAACTTTACATCGCGTTCATGATGGAACTGTCGCAAAAATTATTACTGCCGATAGCATAGGGAATTTTATTTTCCCTAATGCACCATATGGAAATTACTATGTGCATATAAAAAATATGACACACGAAGATTTTAAAACATCTCAATTCATATTAAGCGAGCACGTGAATGCATATGATTTTGGGAAAATTGTATTGCTTCAAAACAATGCTTATCTGAGTGAGGTTGTCATCAATAAACGCAAGCAATTTATAGAACAACATCAAGATAAAACCATTTTCAACATAGAAAACTCTGCATTAGCAGATGGTAACAGTGGATTAGAACTTTTGACCAAAATTCCAGGTATAAGTCTAGATAATAATGGAACCTTCAGTTTAAAAGGAAAATCTGGTGCTTCTATCATGATTAACGGAAAACTTACCTACCTCTCCGCAGATCAGCTAGCCAATTTGTTAAGAAGTACATCCTCAAACGATATAACAAAAATTGAAGTTATGACTAATCCTAATGCCAAGCAAGATGCGGCAGGAACATCAGGGATAATCAATATCGTATTAAAAAAAGGATTGAAGCAAGGGTTGAACGGAGCTGTTTCCGGAAATATGGGAGCAGGTCGCGGATTACACCTAGGCGGTAGTTTAGACCTAAATTACAGAACGGAAAAAATAAATATCTTCGGAAATTACAATCAATACTTTCAAAATTTAGAGTATTACAATTCATTAACACGCTACTTTTATAAAGATACGCAAGCAGAACCAGAAACCTACTCCCAACAGGAAAACAAAATTCAACCGAAACTGCGTTCAAATAATTTCAGAGTTGGTATGGATTTTTATTTAAGTTCAAAACAGACTTTGGGATTTCTAGTAAATGGAGGCTTTGGTAAATATCCAAAATATGAACCAACCACCAATTATTTTAGAAACTATGCGACAAAAGATCTCATCTGGTCGGCTTCAACCATAACCGAAGGAAAAGAAAGATGGGAAGACATGTTATATAACATCAATTATAACCTGAAGTTCAACGAAAATGGACATGAACTAAAAGTGGATTTTGATATGATTGACCATTATTCCAAAATGGATCAAACACTAAATACTAAATACAGTAATGAAAATCAAAATAATATACGCCCCTTATCATCACGCACTGGCGATATTCCCTCAGACAGTAAGGTTTATGTTGCAAAAATTGATTATACCCTCCCTTTTAATGAAACTTTTAAGCTAGAAACTGGTTGGAAAGCAAGTCATATCCGGACAGAAAACGATTTGCGGTATGATACATTGCTAAATGAGAGTTATGTTCCAGATCTATCGACAAGTAATCACTTCATTTATAAAGAAACGATACAAGCAGGTTATGTGAATCTATCAAAAACTTGGAGCAAATTTTCAACACAAGTAGGATTACGAGCAGAGCACACATCTACCGATGGTAATCAAATAACTTTAAATGAACAGTTCTCTAAAGATTATTTAAAGTTTTTCCCATCAGCATTTTTATCTTATAGCATCAATAACAATCATAAAGTACAACTAAGCTATAGCTATCGCATCGAGCGTCCATCCTTCTGGAGTCTAAACCCATTCCGCGTCTATACAGACCCCTTCTCCTATTCAGAAGGAAATTCAAAACTAGATCCTGCTTACGAGCACGCTTATGAAGCTAACTATACACTAGCTAACAAATATATATTTACGTTAAATTATGCAGACAGATCTAATGTCGTAAATGATATCATAGGATTAGATCCTACAAACAAACAAATCACTTTTGAAAGACCCGAAAATATCGGTTCATTCAAAAATTTTGGCGTATCATTCATGGCTCCTACACAATTATTTTCCTGGTGGACAGCTACACATTTTGCAAACTATTACAGAAACGAATATGAGATTCCACAAGAAAATGAACTAATCAAAAGATCAGGCAATACGTTATCATTAAATACACAAAATACTTTCAAACTACCCAAAGATTGGTCTGTAGAGATTGGAGGAAATTATAACTCTGGTCTGACCATTGGTTTAACGAATATCAAAAGTTACGGACTTATTTACAGTGGAATACAAAAGAGCATTTTAAGTAAAAAAGCAACGATTAAGCTGGTCGTTAACGACATATTTCATACCAATAACCGTCGATATGAAACAGTATCCAATGCAGTGAGATTAATAGGAAAATCAAATCCAGATAGCAGAACAGCAATTTTATCATTCAATTACCGATTTGGAGGTTCAGATAACAGAGCAAAAGAACGCTCAACAGGTTCGGAAGATATCAAAAATAGATTATAAAAATCAACACGATGCAAAGGTGATATTCCACACCAGTATAAATAGAAAACAGCTATCAAAAGAAATTGATAGCTGTTTTCTATTTATACTTATTCGAGCGTTGTAAATACCAACAACTTTGAAAACTTCAGAACATATATCCTTACTAATTAATCTCTTTACGAAGAAGCACATTTTAGCAAGAAACCTGCCCTGCATATTAATAAACAATAAAACATGAATTTCCTAAATCATCATATGACATTCATATCAAAAACACCATAAATAGAACTATCTCAAAATTGTTATCTTTGTAAAAAAATCAAATATGTCTGTTAAGATTGGCGAAAATATAGATTTAGGAGACTTTCCATTATTGCTAGCTCCAATGGAGGATGTAAGTGATCCGCCATTCCGTTTTGTTTGTAAGCAAAATGGGGTAGATATGATGTATACGGAATTTATCTCTTCAGAAGGATTAATTCGAGACGCAGCAAAATCACGTAAAAAGTTAGATATCTTCGAGTATGAAAGACCAATAGGTATACAAATCTTCGGTTCCGAAATCGAACACATGAGACAGTCATCCGAAATCTGCACATTAGCAAATCCAGATCTAATCGATATTAATTACGGTTGTCCAGTTAAAAACGTTGCTTGCCGTGGAGCAGGTGCTAGTTTATTGCAAGATATCGATCGTATGGTCGCAATGACAAAAGCAGTCGTGGAAGGAACACATCTACCAGTTACTGTGAAGACCCGCCTTGGCTGGGACGATGACACCAAAAATGTTTATGAAGTGGCAGAACGTTTACAGGATATCGGTATTAAAGCTTTATCAATACATGGACGTACACGCGCACAAATGTATAAAGGGCAAGCAGATTGGTCTATGATTCGTGATATTAAGCGTAATCCACGCATTAAAATTCCAATTTTTGGAAACGGCGATGTAGATTCTTTAGAAAAAGCAATTGCATGGCGCCAGGAATATGAAGTTGATGGTATTATGATTGGTCGCGCCTCAATTGGATATCCTTGGATATTTAGAGAAATAAAACACTTTTTCAACACAGGAGAACGTTTAGCCGGTCCAACAATTGCTGAACGTGTAGATGTGTGCAGAACACATTTGGTTAAATCAATTGAATGGAAAGGACCTAAAACAGGTATTTTCGAAATGCGTCGTCATTATTCAAACTACTTTAAAGGTATACCAGACTTTAAAGAATACAGAATGCGATTAGTCAGTCTTCAGACATTCGAAGAGATCCAAGAAGTGTTAGACGAAATACAACATAACTTTGCAGAAGAAGCTATTTATTAAAAATAGCTTCTTCTAACTTTTAGACTTCAACATCTTCATTACCGTTTTCCTCTCGACAAAAACGGTTCCCAATAAGTAAGCAATCAACATCATATTGCCAATCCAAAAATTCCGGTCAAATACTATGTAATGGATATAAACGATCATAGTACCAACCAACATATAAGCCCCAATTTTAAAGATCTTATAAGGAATTGGATAATTCTTTTGTCCCCAAAAATAGGATAAAAATACCATTACACCATAAGTTATGGTCGTCACATAAATTGCACCGACATAGCTGTAGCGCGGAATCAGGATATAACACAATATAATTGTAATTAAAGCCCCAATACCTGAAATATAGAGACCGTATCGTGTTTGATCAGAAAGTTTATACCACACAGAAAGGTTCATATATATCCCAAGCATCACATAGTTGAATAAAATAACAGGAATAATAAATAGACCCGACCAATATTCTGCACTCTCTGAAGCAGATCCTCCTTGAATAAAATACTTAAGCCATTCAATATTGACAGACAATCCGATCATGACAACCATCATAGCAATCACAAAATATTCCATGATCATTGCATAAACCTTTTTCGAATTATCATTTTTGGCATAGGAGAAGAAAAAAGGTTCGGCTCCTAAACGAAATGCCTGCACGAAAATGCTTAAGAAAACAGCAATCTTTGCAATAGCACCATATATACCAACATCTCGGTCAGCAATACTTTTCGGTAATAATTCAGGCATTAAAATCTTATCTAGGTTTTCGTTTATGATAAATGAAATATTAGCGATCAAAATAGGAAAGCTATATCGAAACATATCACCTAACAACACCCGATCAATTTTAAAATTAAATGTTCTAATCTCGGGCAACAGCATCAACAATGTCACTGCACTCGCTACAAAATTAGAAATAAACACATAACCCAACCATGAGTTTATATACCAGCTAGAAAAATATGGTTCAGTATCCGGAAAATCTTGAAGTAAATAAGGTATGAAGACAATGAATGTCAAGTTTAAAATAACAAATGTGATGATATTGACTAACTTCAATACGCCGTAGCGCAATGGCCGACCATTAGCACGAACTTTGGCAAAAGGAACAACAGCAAGTGCATCAACGACTAAAGTAAGTCCAACAAAGTAAATATAGCTTTTATATTGACCTACAGAGTCAATATTTTCTTTTGCAAACCAATGCGCAATGTCATTAGAAAAAATAAGAATAGTTAATAGAAAAATTAAAGAAGTAAAAATGGTGACAACAAAGCTATTATTGAATACTTTAGATTTATCCTTCTCCTCAACTTTCTGTAAATATCTAAAATAGGTTGTTTCCATCCCAAAAGCTAGGAATGCATTGATCATAGCTGCCCAAGAATACATATTCGTAAATATTCCATAGGTGGAAGCTTCAAATTTACGAACGAAAATTGGCGTTAAAACAAAATTCAGTAATCTAGAGATGATAGTACTGAGACCGTAGATCAAGGTTTGACCAGCAAATTTCTTAAAAACAGACAAGATATTAAGATTTATTTAGACGATTTTTTTAGCACTTCAAAATTCTTAAAATCTTCCCAGACGCCCTCTTCACAAATCACTTCTTCCACTACTGCGCGCTCAGGTCCCTCTTCACAGAATTCTTTTAAACAATCTAGAGCAAAATCATCACCCTCTGCCTCAATATAAACAGAACCATCCGCTAAATTTCTAACAAACCCTTTAATACCCAATTGGTCGGCAACTGCTTTGGTAGATAACCTAAAATAAACCCCCTGTACTTTTCCTTTGATAGAAATATTAACATGTTTCATATCAACAAAAGTACAGAAGATTTTGAGTATTTTACTATGCTAATCTTTGCACCGTAACTTTATCAGATAATCTAAAATGTTCCATATTTTTTAATAGAACAAGACCTGGTTTTTTACCAACTTCAATTGAACCAAATTTATCATCGATATTTAAAGCCTGTGCCCCATTAATAGTAGCCCACTGGATAGATTGCTGAAAATCTAAATTATCAAAATGTTTATGTAACACTTTTAATTCATCTAAAATTGAAAGCTTATCATTGGATGCTAAACTATCTGTACCGATTACAATTTTTTGATTATCGTTTACAAAGTTCATTACTTTTGGCAATTGACCTTCAATATAAAGATTCGCCTTCGGACATAAACACCATACGATATCACGGCCCATTCGGTCCACAAAATCAAGGTCTTTCAATGACGTATACGTATTGTGAACCAAGATCAACTTATTAGGATGAGGTAAATATGGTAAATATGACTGAATTGAATTTCTAGCCTGAGCTTTAAACAAATCAGGATTTTTCCCTATTACTTTAAAGAAATCGATAAATCCTCCCGTTTTATAACGAAACAATCGATTTTCTTCATCACTCTCTTGATTATGAATACTGATAATATTAACATCAGAAACCGCTTTTTTAAATTTCTTCAGAAGTATTTTCGAACAAGAATAAGGAGCATGTGGTGTAATTGAAGAATGTGCTGGATCAAATTCATGAATCAAATCCTTAGCCTCCTGCAATCGACCATCAGCTTCATCCGGCTCTACTCCGAAGACTTCAACAAAAGTGTGGTAAAGAATCTTACTAGACTCCTTAATGTTAGATGTGTTATCAGAATTCACGTGATCTCCAACTGCCACAATACCATTATTGTACATTTCTTCATCAGCAGCAGCCATCGCTTTATCAATCACTTTTAAAGAAGTGCCACGACTTGTCATAACCAAAGAAAGAAAAGCTGGTAATCCAGTTTTTTGCGGAATCGTACCCTTCATATGGGACAATTCTAAGTGACAATGCGCATTAATAAATCCAGGAACAATAACTCCTTCAAATTTTTCAATATGCTGGCCGCTCAATTCTACGTCTTTACTTTCATAAATCCCAAGGATTTCACCATCATCATTAACTTTTACCACTCCATCTTTAATAGGTAAAGATGTAATTGGTAAGATATAGGTAGCGCTAAAATATTTCATTATTATAAAAACTTTAATAGTTACTTAGCATTCAGGTCAACGCAAAGGAACTGTGGTTATTAACGTTAAAATTCGTGCCAAAATTTAGTAAAAAAAATATTACCATTAAAAAAAACAAATTTACACAATTAGTTTAATTATTTAATCGTGATAAAAATCAAAGACTTTTAGATAAATTAACTTATAAGAATGTAACATAAATTTAAACCTTAATAAAAACTCCCTTGTTGCTAAAAATAATTAACATGAGCTAAAAGTTTGAATTTTAGCATATTTTTTGAAGGTAGGGAATAAGTTTAAATTCAGCCAATATATTATCTAAAAACCACAATTTTATTCATTTTTGTAGCGATTCAATGACGTTATGTCAGTGAAGCATCAATAAATCATGGAATTATAAATGGACATCCTTTTAGTTATTAAAAAAAGAAACCGGATCAATACAGCTACTTTAAAATCCGAAAGAAGCTAAAGATAAAGCAACACAACATTCATCATAATACAATCCTATAAACGAAAATCTATTCCACTTATTTTTACGAGCAAAACAAATTGATATTCCAAAACTCAATTCCTCAACATCCATTTTTACATTATATTTTTAGTACAGATTTTATTTAATACCTTCGCATTATCAATAAGGGGTGCCTTGTTCTACGAACACGAATAAAGGCTGAGATTATACCCAACAATACATTTATGTGTTGTGCACCTGATCCAGATAATGCTGGCGGAGGGAAAAGGTTAGTTAAATAAGTGAAAAACTGTTGTAACCCCTAGCAATAGTTTGTTTAACTCAAAATTCAATTAAAAAACATGATTAAAAATTTAATCAGCACAGTGCTATTTCTAGGAATAACATTATCCGTATCAGCTCAAAACGCTTTATCCATCAAAGTCTTAGACAATGAAACAAAAAAATCGTTACAGGGCGCAAGTATCGTTCTGACAAAAAATCAGAGTAAGAATTTAACAACTGATCGAAATGGCACTTCAAAGTTTTCAGGATTACCTGATGGACAATACGCCATAACAATCTCTTACATAGGCTATAGTACAGAAAAGAAGCAGATTGATCTGGTACAAAATACTGATCTTGAAATCTTTCTAAAACCACGTGCTATAAAAACAGAAGAAGTCCTGGTCATGGCAACACGTGCCAAAAACAACTCTTCTACAACCTATAAAAATATTAGCAAACAAGATATCGCTAAAAACAATTTCGGACAAGATATTCCATACCTACTAGATCAAACACCATCTGTCGTCATAGGATCGGACGCAGGAGCAGGTATAGGATATACAAATATGAAAATAAGAGGATCTGATAATGCCCGCATAAATGTAACATTGAATGGAATTCCGTTGAATGACGCGGAAAGTATGGGCTCATTCTTCGTCAATCTTCCCGATTTTGCATCCTCTACCGAGAGTATCCAGATTCAAAGAGGAATTGGAACTTCTACAAACGGGGCGGGATCATTCGGGGCATCACTAAACATACAATCCAATACACTCGAAAAAGAGCCGTACGTAGAATTCAACAACTCTTTCGGCTCTTATAATTCTTGGAAAAATACTTTGAAAGTAGGTTCAGGACTACTAAATAATAAATTTGCCTTTAATGTTCGTCTCTCACGTATCTTGAGCGATGGCTATATCGACCGAGCATCTTCCGATTTAAAGTCTTTTTATGTAGATGGAGGTTATTATAGTGACAAACATATTTTAAAGGCCATTGTATTCTCTGGCAAGGAAAAAACATATCAATCTTGGTACGGAACACCAGAGCCAAGATTAAACAATGATGTAGCGGGGATGAAAGATTATGCCGTCAATGATGGCTATACACAGCTAGAAACAGAAAATCTATTAAATTCTGGTCGCACTTACAACAAATACCTATATAAAAACCAAACAGACAACTACACGCAAACACATCACCAGTTACATTACACCAATTTTATCAATGAAAAACTAATTTTTAATGCGGCACTACATTACACCAGAGGTGCAGGCTATTACGAAGAATTCCGACCTGAAGACGACTTTTCAAAATACAATTTACCACCAGTCATTTCAGGAACCGATACCATCAAACAAACCGATTTGGTAAGGAGAAGATGGTTAGATAATTACTTCTATGGGACTACCTTTTCCTTCAACTATAATCCTTCACAGACAATAAAATTGACATGGGGTGGAGCTGCAAATCAATATAAGGGAGATCATTACGGTGAAATAATCTGGGCAAAATATGCTTCCGCCAGCAACTTAGGGGATAAATACTATCTCAATGATGCTAAAAAAGATGACATCAGTACATTTCTGAAAGCAGACTTTACATTCGAAAAATGGTTATTATTTGCGGATATACAGTATCGTAATATTAATTACCAAGTAAAAGGTGATGACGATAAAATCAAAGGAATGGATTTTAAAAGAAAATTCAATTTTGTAAATCCAAAATTAGGAATTACTTACCTCATCAATGAAAATTCAAATTTATACGCCTCATATGCCTATGCTAGTAAAGAACCTGTCAGAAATGACTTTGTTGATCTAAAAGGAAACAATCCCAAACCAGAGAAAATGCAAGATATCGAAGCTGGCTACCGCTTCAATAATGAAACATTTAACATCGGTACGAACTTTTATGGTATGTTCTATAAAGATCAACTTATTCCGACCGGAGCACTTAATAATGTAGGTTCTCCATTGAGAATGAATATCCCAAATAGCTATAGAATAGGCTTAGAAGTAGATGCCGCATGGAAAATTTCAGCGTACTTTGGTTGGAAAGCAACAGCGGGACTAAGTCAGAACAAAATCAAAAATTACACGGATGAAACGAGTGGAGAATTCATTAAAAAAACAGATATTGCACTTTCTCCGGCAACTATTTTATCAAGCGAGTTCACTTATCGCCCTCTTCGTTCAGTAGAAATTGCACTATTATCAAAATATATTTCAAGACAATATCTGGACAATAGTTCAGCCAAAGTAAGAAGTATAGACCCTTCATTTGTAAACAATATTAGAGCTATTTATAATTTCTCCATATTAGGTTTGAAAAATATAGACCTTGGACTTACTGTCAACAATATCCTAAATGAAAAATATCAAACCAACGGATATACTTGGGGTTATATGGACGGTACATCTCGAAAATATTTTAATTTTTACTATCCACAGGCTACAACAAATTTTATGTTAAGCCTAAACGTAAAATTCTAATAAAACAACTTGCGCCTTCAACATTATTTTAAGGCGCAAGTTGTTTTACAGCATTTTCAAGATCCATGACGTCAACAATACTTAATCAGATCAAACTCAATAGTTGGCATTTTTTTCTTAATATTGTCCTATGCGTGCAGTAATACAACGAGTTTCCAGGGCGAGCTGTTCGGTCGATAGCAAAATAACAGGTCAGATTAAAGACGGCTTACTAATCCTTATTGGGATCGAAGAGGAAGATACAATTGAAGATATGAAATGGATGGCACAAAAATTCGTCAATCTTCGAATATTTAATGATGAAAACGGTTTAATGAATAGATCGGTGCTAGACATACGTGGTGAAATATTACTTATATCCCAATTCACATTATTCGCACAAACAAAAAAAGGAAATCGCCCCTCTTTTATCCGTGCAGCCAAACCAGATAAAGCACAGCCAATGTACATACAAATGGCCCACTATCTTAGCACTTTAATAAACAGCGAAGTGCAAATGGGAATATTTGGTGCAGATATGAAAATTGATTTATTAAATGATGGGCCCGTTACCATCATAATGAATACACAGGATAAAGATAATTTCTAATACTATGACAATAAAAGAAGCACAGGAGACCATTGATAAATGGATCAATACAACAGGTATTCGCTATTTTAATGAATTAACAAACACAGCAATGCTAATGGAAGAAGTTGGAGAAGTTGCTAGAATTATGGCAAGACAGTATGGCGAACAATCATTTAAAAAATCTGATAAAGAAGTAAATTTAGCGGATGAAATGGCCGATGTTCTCTTTGTATTAATGTGCCTGGCCAATCAAACCGGTATTGATTTAACAGATGCGCTAGAAAAAAATTTAGAGAAAAAATCAATCCGTGACGCCGATCGACATAAAAACAATGAAAAATTAAAGTAATACAACATTACTATAATTTAGTTCGTTATATAAGTATCAAATTAATTTTAATACAGTTTGCATGCAAACTGTTGAAGGGCTGTATCAAGAAACTTGATACAGCCTTTTAATTTCTTTATCTTTAATGCAGATCATTAATTCCCTCTGGAAATGAATTTAACACATTACGTCCATACATTAAAACACCATGTGCTTTTAGCAATCTTACTTACAGGATTAACACACGCTTCAGCACAAGATAGAAATAAAGAATTTACCTTTCAATATGACCCTCAGGAAATCGTTAATGGTAGCCAATACCAAAAGATCCAGATCCTGGATTCAAGAAAAGATACAACTCATTACGGAATCATACAAAAAGGTTTATTAGGAAAATCCGCTACTGTAGTTGCAAATCCAGCTCTTGAAGATCAATTGCAGAAATATCTAGAAACAATCAGTAATGGAAATACGCAGAGAGATACATTGCTTTTGCAAATTCGAAGATTATCATTTTCTGAAATTGGTGGTGGAATCAAAGAAAAGGGCTTTTTTGATTTCAGAGCAAATCTATATCAAAAAAAAGGGAACAATTATTTCCCATTAAATCATATCGACAGTAGCTTTCAAGTTTCAGGAATCGATGTCTCCAACAAATTATTAAAAAAAGGAAGCCTCATTATAGATTCATTCATTCGTAAAAATTTAAAAGTAAAAGACATATCGTCCGAATCATTAACCTTACATGATATCCAAAACATTGATTACAAGGAAAAAGAGAAATTACCATTATATGCCGCAGAACATCTCGTGGACGGGATTTATATGAGCTATGAAACTCTAAAAAACCAAAAACCAGATTATCCGCTAGTTGATGAGAAAGATAAAAAAGGCAAAATCAAATACTATTATTACACCAATGAAAAAGGGAAAAAAGTAAAATTAAAAGATTCACAGATATATGCCGTGGTAGATAATGACGAAACCTATGTCTCCACAAGTTATGGATATTATCCACTTGTAATGGAAAATGACGAATACTATTTCTATGGTTTAGCAGAAGAAAACAGTACGAGCTTCTCGATATCAGCAGGCATAGGATCAGGTTTTGGATATGGAGGTGGAATGATTGGAATTGGAGTGGGATCAGCACCTTCAAACATTAAGCGATACAAAATAAAAATTGACCATGTAGATGGAAATTTTGAAAAAATAGAACAACTACCTAATTAAGATTATGAAAAAAAGCAAATTCTATTTGTTTATTATTACGGCGGCGCTGTCAGTACAATCGTGCACAGTTTCGTTAGAACTTGATAAAAAAGCCAAGACCTTCAATAAGGCGGCGGTTGTTACCGCGCATCCCTTAGCTTCAAAAGTTGGTGTAGATATCCTAAAAATGGGGGGCAACGCCATTGATGCCGCTGTCGCAGTACAATTTGCATTAGCAGTAGTTTACCCTAATGCTGGAAACATAGGTGGTGGTGGGTTTATGGTCTACAGAAGTAGTAAAGGTGAAATCAATGCTTTAGACTTTAGAGAAAAATCACCAGAAAAAGGACATGCTAATATGTACCTAGACAAGCAGGGAAATGTAATAGAAGATCTAAGTGTATATGGCCATTTATCCGCAGGAGTACCAGGATCAGTTGACGGAATGGTTGAAGCTCACAAAAAGTATGGCAAATTAGATTGGAAAACTTTATTAAATCCTGCTATAGCATTAGCTGAAAAAGGCTTTCCGATTACAAAACAACAGGCAGAGGAATTCAACGAATATAAAGAAAGCTTTCAAAAATATAACCCAAGTGGCGCCCCTATACTGAAAACCACCAGCTGGAAAAAAGGCGATTTATTCCAGCAACAGGAACTGGCTAACACAATTAGAAGAATTGCTGATCATGGTCGTGATGGCTTCTACAAAGGCATAACAGCTGACCTCATTGTTAAAGAAATGCATAAAGGCAATGGCATTATCAGTTATAATGATCTTGAGAATTATAAAGCAGTATGGCGACAACCCGTTACAGGATATTACCGTGGACATAAGATCATATGTATGGCACCTCCATCTAGTGGTGGACCAGCCTTAGTTGCACTATTACAATCAGTAGCACAATATCCATTAGGAAAATGGGGATTCCAAAGTGATTCCGCTGTACGTGTAATGGTTGAAGCCGAACGTCGTATTTATGCCGATAGAGCAAAGTATTTAGGTGATCCAGACTTCATAAGAATACCTGTCAAAGAATTGACAGACTCTATTTTCAACAGTGAAAGATTAAAAACCGTAAACTTAACCAAAGCAACCGTAAGCAGCGATGTAAAGGCCGCGAAATTTCCAGGATATGAATCAGAAGAAACAACACACTTTAATATCGTCGATTCCGAAGGCAATGCCGTTTCTATTACGACAACACTTAATAATTCATATGGATCACGTGTCTTTGTATCTGGCGCAGGCTTTATATTAAATGATGAAATGGATGACTTCTCAGTTAAACCAGGAGTTCCAAATATCTATGGCCTCGTTGGCGGAAAAGCGAATGCCATCGAGCCAAACAAACGTATGTTAAGTTCAATGACACCAACTATTGTGGAAAAGGATGGAAAGCTATTTATGGTAGTAGGAACACCAGGCGGATCAACAATTATGACCTCCGTCTTCCAAACGATAGTCAACGTAATTGACTATCAACAAAATGCACAGCAATCCGTTTCATCCCCGCGTTTTCATCATCAATGGCTACCCGATCAGATTGATGTAGAAAAAAATGCAATAACTCCCAAAGTAAGAAAAAGTCTAGAAAATGCAGGGTACAAAATATCACCCAGAGGTAATATAGGCAGAGTGGAAAATATCATAATATTATCCAACGGAAAACTCCAGACAGGTGCCGATCCGAGGGGTGATGATACCGCTTCAGGTTTTTAGTATATTAAATTTTAAATAGTATAGATTATTTTTAAAACAATTAAACTTATACAAACATATCAGCTCTATATAACAAACACTGATTTTATGATTAAAAATTATACGTATCCAATCAGCGGAACAATGATGATGCTATTTTTTGCCACTTTAATCGTGAGCTGCAGTATGCTAAAAGGTCCTGACTTTACAAAAATACAAGTTGGCATGACCAAAGAGAAGGTTGTTCAGCAACTAGGAAAGCCGGATGCCGTAGTAGCCTCAAAAAAATATCAAGACGGTATATTAGAGATTTATGAATATGGCACTGCACAATTAGAAAATGCGGCAGATTCAACTTCAGGATATAGAATCTACTGGCTATACTTTTTCAACAATGAACTTCAAGAATGGGGAATAAAAAGAAACTATTCACCATCTGATTACGATGGATATTACGAGAAGTATAGACGCCGTCATTAATTAAATAAACAAAAAAGCCCTGTTGCAAAATTGCAACAGGGCTTTTTTATTATATTTAGTAAAGAAGAATGATCTTACATCATTCCGCCCATGCCACCACCCATTGGAGGAGCACCAGCACCATTATTTTCTTCTGGCTCATCAGCTAATACACATTCAGTTGTTAACAACATAGAAGCGATAGAAGCTGCATTCTCTAAAGCTACACGAGAAACTTTAGTTGGATCGATAACACCAGCACCAATTAGGTTTTCGAATACATCAGTACGAGCATTGTAACCGAAGTCCCCTGTACCTTCTTTCACTTTCTGAACGATAACAGCACCTTCAATACCAGCATTGAAACAGATCTGACGTAAAGGTTCCTCGATAGCACGTCTGATGATCTCGATACCGATAGTCTCATCTTCATTAGCACCTTTTAATCCTTTTAAAGCGTCAGTAGCACGAATGAAAGCAACACCACCACCTGCAACGATACCTTCTTCAACAGCTGCACGAGTTGCATGTAAAGCATCATCAACGCGATCTTTCTTCTCTTTCATTTCTACTTCAGTAGTAGCACCTACATAAAGAACAGCAACACCACCTGATAATTTAGCTAAACGCTCTTGTAATTTCTCACGATCATAATCAGAAGTAGTTGTTTCGATTTGAGAACGGATTTGAGCAACACGAGATTTAATATCTTCAGCATTACCGGCACCATTAATGATTGTTGTATTATCTTTATCAACAACAACTTTTTCTGCTTGACCTAAGTAAGATAATTCAGCATTTTCTAATTTGAAACCTCTTTCTTCAGAAATCACTGTACCACCAGTTAAGATAGCAATATCCTCTAACATTGCTTTACGACGGTCACCAAACCCTGGAGCTTTCACTGCTGCAACTTTCAGTGAACCACGGATTTTATTAACAACTAAAGTAGCTAATGCCTCACCATCTAAATCTTCTGCAATAATGATTAATGGTTTGCCAGTTTGTACTTGTTTTTCTAAAATCGGCAACAACTCTTTCATGTTACTGATTTTTTTGTCATAGATTAAAATGTACGGATTTTCAAGTTCCGCTTCCATTTTATCAGAGTTTGTAACAAAATATGGAGATAAGTAACCACGGTCAAATTGCATACCTTCTACTGTTTTAACTTCAGTTTCAGTACCTTTTGCTTCTTCTACAGTAATAACACCATCATTACCTACTTTTTCCATTGCTTGCGCAATTAAAGCTCCGATAACTTCGTCATTATTTGCAGAAATTGATGCTACTTGTTTGATTTTATTATTGTCTTGACCAACAGTTTGAGATTGCGATTTTAAATTCGCAACAACTGCTGCTACAGCTTTATCAATACCACGTTTCAAATCCATTGGATTAGCACCTGCTGCTACAGATTTAATACCTGGAGCTACGATAGCCTGAGCCAAAACAGTTGCAGTAGTTGTACCGTCACCTGCTTGATCAGCAGTTTTAGAAGCAACTTCTTTCACCATCTGAGCGCCCATATTTTCTAAGGCATCTTTCAATTCGATTTCTTTAGCAACAGTAACACCATCTTTAGTGATAACCGGAGAACCGAATTTTTTTTCAATGATTACATTACGTCCTTTAGGACCCAAAGTTACCTTTACTGCATTTGCCAATGTGTCAACACCCTTTTTAAGTGCTTCACGAGCTTCAACGTTATATTTTACTTGTTTTGCCATTATCTTTAAATTTTTGAAATTTTCACCTGATCCCAGAAGAGACCAAATTTATTTACATTTGGATACTATATAAAAAAATTAAATAACCGCGTAAATATCAGCCTCACGCATAATTAAATACTCTTTACCTTCAACAGTAATTTCAGTTCCAGCATATTTACCATATAAAACTTTATCACCAACTTTAACAGTCAAAGGTTCGTCAACTTTACCCGTTCCAACTGCTACAACGATTCCTTGTGATGGTTTTTCTTTTGCTGTATCAGGGATGTATAATCCTGAAGCTGTTTTTTCTTCTGCCTGAGCAGCTTCAACTACTACTCTGTCACCGATAGGTTTAATGTTTAATGCCATAATATATTTTATTTTTAGTTCTATTTCAATTATATCTAAATGTCATCAGCAATTATGCCAAAGAGCCAAGAGCAGACTTTTGAGACAAATTTGCATCGAAAAAACAAGGCACTGGCAGATTTCATTCACATTCTGTCAGGCTGTCACGCTACAAAACTGACAATACAAAAAAAGCCCCCAATTACTTGGGGGCTTTCAATTTCTATACAACAACCTATTTAGTTGAATCTGTTACAGTTTTCTGTGCCGGAGCTTGTTGAGCTGGAGCAGGTTGTTGTGTATTATTTAAATTCAATGGACTAGTTTGTGCAGGAGTTTCAATTTGATTACCCAAACCACCACCCACAGTAGCTGTTGTAGTTGGAGCTACGATATTAAATGCTAAACAAAAAACCATGATCGCAATCACTAATCCCCAAGAACCTTTTTCTAAAAAGTCACCTGTACGTTTTACACCCATAATATTAGTTCCACCAGCAAATCCTGATGATAAACCACCTCCTTTTGGATTTTGTATTAAAACTAAAAATGATAATAAAATACTTGCCAAAATTATAAGAGCAATTAATATTCCTTGCATTTCTCTATATGTATTAAGTTAATTTCTTTTCTAAATTTAAAATTTCCGACGCAAAGTACGCATTTTTTTCTGGATATTTCAAAACTAATTTTTTGTAAACCTCTATAGCCTTAGGATATAATCCTTGTTCGATATAAATTCGGGCCAAAGTTTCAGTCACCAGCGAATACTGATCTTCCGAACTTTTCCTTGCTTTATTTTCCAGATTAATCTTATCAGCAGGAGGAGGTTTTATCTGCGGATCCTCTTTGATAAATCGTTCGATCAGATGATCCGTATTTTTCTTCTCTACCTGAAATGGTACCGTATTTTTAAATTCCTCGCTTAACTTAACCTCAGGAGACTGCAGATGAAAAATATTCTCCTTAATCTGTTGATCCAAAACTTGAGCATCAATCGTCTGTTTAAACCGAGTCACATGCTGTTCTGCAGAATGGGCATGATAATTTGGGGCCTTCAAAAATGGCTGGTACGTATCTGCATGCTCTAAACGAGTTTTATGTAACCACCATAAAAAACTATAAGGCATCAGCTCATCGTCATACACACTGATCCGCTCTTCCTCACGCACTTCTTCATCCACAGGACCTATGACAAAGGTCGACTCCACAGATAACATTGGTTCATTAGAAATATCATCTTTAATCTCCTCCAGAATATCATCGGTTTTTTCCAATCGAAAAAAATCATGCGCTACACCGGATTGAATCAAAGCATTTAGTTCCTCTCTTCCATTATCAAGATCTGCAGTTGAATCCTCCTGTACATCATCAATTGTATCTTCGAAAGCAATATAATCATCCGATTCAACTTCAATAGGTAATTCAACAGGAACAGCTTTATGCAGATACTCATATAACCAATTTGGATTAGCAGCATAAAGCAATGTCGAAGAAATATTATGAACTTCCCTATTTAGCAAGTAGAGGTGTCTTTCATAAGCAAAACGAAGAGACTGCGCATATGGAAATTTGGCAATCAAGGACAACAAATCAGATTCCGAAAGAGATAACGGATTGTTAATCGCTTGATGAAACAAGTTTATATCGTCTGAAATTCGTCTATTTTCCATATCTCAAACCACTACCAATTAGCAAATGCTTTATTGTAAACATCTTCTGTCAACATTAGAATAATTTCTTTATTTAATGTTTCCTCTTGAGCCGATTGCAATTGACCAGAAAAATCTTTAAACCTTGTGAAAGATTGTTCAAAATTATCCTTCTCAACGATTTTATTATGATAATTTACTTTAATCGTTATTGAAAGGCGATTTAATGCAGCACGATCCGTTCCTGCCTCAACAGCAGCGGGACTAATCGTATAATCCGTGATAAAACCCTCAAAAGTTGCATCAGCATTATCATTAACCTGACTCAACCGCGATTGATTACGTATACGCTCTTTTAAGGCTTCTGTAAAATTCTGACTTAAGGTTGGATAAACCATTGATGCAATATTCTCAAAGTACAATACGCTCACTGTTTTCATCCCATCAGGAATAGATCCACCGGTAAAACCATATTTTACACCACAGCTTGTTGTAAAAAACAACATCGCTATCATGATAAAACCCGGTAGCAAACTTGATCTAAGCTTCTTCATAAACGAGATTATAAATCTAAATTTAAGTCTTTAATTTTTCTGTACAAAGTTCTTTCGGAGATACCCAACTCCTGCGCTGCCGCTTTACGTTTACCACGATGCTTCTTAAGCGCTTTTTTAATCAAATCGGATTCTTTCTCTGTTAAAGATAACGATTCTTCAACTTCTTCGGCATCTTGTGTATCATAATTTAAATATCCATCTTGACCCGGGTTACTTTTCAGCACATTAGGTTGATGTATAGTCAATGTCTGTGAAGCGGCCAAATGATCTTGAAGCCGATCAGCACTAGGTTCAACCTCTTGATACAATCGATTAATATAGGGAGAATTTTCATCAAACGTGGAAGGATTAACTCCATTTTGAATCAATTCAACAACCAATTTTTTCAAATCAACCATATCTTTCTTCATATCAAAAAGAACCTTATATAAAAGATCGCGCTCTGAAAAATCATCCTTTCCACTTTGATTAGCAACTACTGCTGGTAAAGTAGAACGGTTTTCAGAAGGAAGATAATTTTGTAAAATTCGCGCATCCACAACTCGTTCCTTCTCAAGAACGGCAATTTGCTCTGCAATATTTTTCAACTGGCGCACATTTCCTGGCCAGCTGTATGTCTTCAACAGTTGTTGTGCATCGTCAGTCAGCTGTATGCTTGGCGAGCGGTATTTATCAGAAAAATCGACAACAAACTTTCTAAATAACAAATAAATGTCTTCCGCACGTTCGCGTAATGATGGAATACGAAGGGGGACAGTGTTCAATCTGTAATAAAGATCTTCTCGAAACTTACCATTTTGTACAGCATTAAAAACATCAACATTTGTCGCAGCAACTACGCGAACATTAGTTTTCTGAACCTTAGAAGAACCCACACGGATGTATTCACCCGACTCTAAAACACGTAGCAAACGAGCCTGTGTACCTAAAGGTAACTCCCCTACCTCATCTAAAAAAATAGTACCACCATCAACAACCTCAAAATATCCCTTTCTTGCTTCATGTGCCCCAGTAAAAGAACCTTTCTCATGACCAAACAATTCCGAATCAATTGTTCCTTCAGGAATAGCCCCACAGTTAACAGCAATAAAAGCACCGTGTTTACGCGCGCTTAATTGATGAATAATATGTGAAAACACCTCCTTACCACTACCACTCTCCCCTTGGATCAAAACTGAAATATCAGTAGGAGCCACTTGACGGGCAATATCTATAGCCCTATTAAGTAAAGGTGAGTTACCTATAATCCCAAATCGATTCTTAATATCTTGATTATCCATCCTCTAAATTTAAGAATAAAGACCTCTATTATATTCTAATTAATCTACTATTTTACCCAGTAAAGTAGCCGAAGTACAAGACTCGATCATTACAGTAACGTAATCACCAGCCTGATAACGTTCATCTACAGGAAAAATAGCCATTGCATTTTGATCATTACGACCAGCAAAATCTTTATCCGAGCGTTTTGAAAAACCCTCAATTAAAACACGTTGGTTTTTACCTACAAATTGCTGTAAACGTTCAAAACTATGTGCTCTTTGTTTCGCAACAATTTCTGTTAAACGACTTTTCTTAATTTCTTCTGGAATATCATCAGCATAACGTTTAGCAGCTAATGTACCCGGACGCTCCGAATACGCAAACATAAACGCATAATCATACTTCACGTAATCCATCATGCTCACTGTATCTTGATGCTCTTCTTCCGTTTCTGTACAAAAACCAGTAATGATATCTGTTGAAATACCACAACCCGGAATAATCCGGTTGATTGCATCAATACGATTAATATACCAATCTCTATCATAAGTACGGTTCATTAATTCTAATACTCTAGAATTTCCAGACTGTACAGGTAAATGAATGTATTTACAGATGTTATCATAGCTTGCCATTGTATGCAATACCTCATCAGTAATATCTTTTGGATGAGATGTCGAGAATCGAACACGTAATAACGGGTTCACTTCAGCCACCAATGCTAATAAGTTCGCAAAATTAACAGGAGCACTTTCTTCCTGCCCTTCAATTGTAGGGGCAGTATATTTATATGAATCAACATTTTGTCCCAACAAAGTAACCTCACGATATCCTGCATTGAACAAATCATGCGCTTCCTTCACAATAGATTCAGCATCACGACTGCGTTCTCTACCCCTGGTAAATGGAACAACACAGAACGAACACATATTATCGCATCCGCGCATAATCGAAATAAATGCTGTGATACCATTCGAGTTTAAACGAACAGGACTAATATCAGCATATGTTTCTTCACGAGAAAGCAATACATTAACAGAACGATTTCCATCATCCACCTGTGAAATTAAATTTGGCAAATCACGATAAGCATCAGGACCAACAACAACATCAACTAACTTTTCTTCTTCCAAGAATTTAGCTTTCAATCGTTCTGCCATACATCCCAACACACCCACGATCATACCAGGATTGCTTTTCTTAGCAAATTCAAATTCTTTCAAACGATTCCGTACACGTTGCTCAGCATTCTCACGAATGGAACATGTATTGATAAAGACCACGTCTGCCTCTTGATAGTTTTTCGTTGTTTCAAATCCTGTCTCCAATAAAATAGAAGCAACTATTTCACTATCAGAAAAGTTCATTTGACAACCATAACTCTCAATATATAACTTACGTCCATTACCTTTGGAAACATTATTTTCAATCAATAAGGCTTCACCTTGACGCGTCTCGTCGTGTTCCTTAGTTGTATGCGCAAAATCTAACATAGCTCAAAATTCAAAGACTACAAAGTTAGGAATAAATATTGAATTGATGACAGTTTGTCATATTAATATTGCACCTAAATGAATATAAAAACCAACAAAAAAGCGCTGATGATACATCAGCGCTTTTTTAAATATAAAATATTTTTCAGACCTATTGAGCTTGGCTCTTAGCTTCTTGTTTCATTTGATTACCAGCAACGATAACAATTTCTACACGACGGTTTGCTGCACGACCTGCTTCAGTATCATTACTCTCCAAAGGCTCAGAGAAATTTCGTCCTTCCGTACGGATACGAGAGGAAGCTAAACCTTGAGAAACTGCAAATGCACGAACCGCATTAGCACGGTTTTCAGAAACTTTTTGATTGGCATCTAAAGATCCAACGTTATCCGTATGACCGATAACCAAGATATCAGTACCTTGCTCTTTATTTAAAGTCGCAACTAAGTTTTTAATATTTTCTCTCGCAGAAGCTTTCAAATCAGATTTATTAAAATCAAATAAAATACCTGAATCAAATTTAACCACGATACCTTCACCCGCTTGAGTAACTTCAGCACCCTCAACAGTTTTAGCGATCTCGGCAGCTTGTTTGTCCATCTTCTTACCAATTAAGACACCTGCAGCACCACCGATAGCAGCACCTGCAATAGTACCAATAGCGGTACTACCAGCCTTGTTACCGATTAAAGCTCCTAATGCACCTCCTGCAACCCCACCAATTACGCCACCTTTTGTGGTATTATTTGTATTTTGAATTGTTGAACAACTCCCAAATAACATTGCTGATGTAGCCACTGTAAGACCAAAAACAGCTAACTTCTTATTCATTTTCATAATTATAATATCTTAAATAATATTTCCAGTGTGATTCCAAAGCTATATGAAACAAACCGAATGCCAAAAAATAAATAATAGCCAACAAACGCCGATTTTAGTAACAAAAATGTCGACAATAGTTGACAGATATAAAATTAAACTGATTATTTTTCCTGTGTCTTCACTTCAATATCTGGAAGAGTAAGCCCCTCTGGACGGCCATTTTTATTAAAATCAGCAAGAGAACGTTGCACATACTCCAAAAAATCATAATGTTGCCAATTTGCAACCATATTCGGAGATGGCCTATAAATGCGCATAAAGGAATCTAAATCTTTATCATCCAATTTTGTTATTTCTCGGACAGCGTCCTTAGAAAAAACCTTATCCACCTGCAACTGTTCTTTTTCACTGTCTAGAAAACGACTGAAACGCTTTGCATTTTTAGCCTCACGCCCAAAAAGGTTATAAAGAGCAGTGGCCGGGCTAGCCAAGTAGGTTCCAAACTTATTACTACCACCATTATAAACGCCCTTCTTTCCGTAGTCACGCATAGCTTCATTTAATTCCGCTTCCTTAGTTTTACGTTCTATAATAACGGTCTCTAGTCGAATTCCTGATTGCAATTCAACATAGAAATCTTTAAGATCACTAATTAAAGTTTTCGCCTCAGCGTAACCGATTTTAGAAAAAGATAAACTATCTCCAATAGATGCTTCAATTACAAATACACCAAATGAATTGGACACAACAGATTTATTTGTCCTCAAATTACGAACATTCACCTCCGGAAGACGCAATGAAGTCCCTTTTTCGAACACCATCCCTGAGATACGCTGTATTTGTTGTGCCTGAACATTTGTGCCTAAAAAAAACAGGAACACGAAGCTAAGCAAACTGATATGGCAAATTATTTTTCTATACATATTTAAATAAAAGTAATAATAGTTTGACACATCAATTGTTAAAAAAGTTTAAATATTTAAGAATTCCTATTTATAAGGATAAAAGACAAAATTTGCACCTTCAGGAACAATAACTAACAAACACATAAAATCCTGTGCACGCTTAAACTTTTTGATAAACGCGTCTTTCCTATCCTCTTTAATAATATTTGATTCAACAAGCTCTTCAAATGTAGAAGCGTTAATACTCCAGTTTGTTTTTAGCTCGACATGATCTAAAATCAATTCACCGACATTAACAACATGTTGGTGCGCTATAAAAATTGGATACGCAGATAAGCCCTCAGCCATAATTTCTAAAGATATCTCCTTAATCGAATCACTATAATAATCTAAATCGATCTTTAAACTCTTTAGGGGACTAGATTTTTGGCTATCATCTTCATTATTTTTCGATGCCCCAAACCACTCTTCTATTTCCATAATTATCCCTTTAATTTTAATAAAACAACATTTTCAACATGTTGTGTATGCGGAAACATATCAACAGGTTTAATACGAACCACATCATATTTTTCAGCCAATAAAGTCAAATCACGTGCCTGAGTCGCCGCATTACAACTTACATAAACAATTTTTGGAGATTCCATTTCTAATAGTCGTGCAACAACATCGGTATGCATACCAGCACGAGGGGGATCTGTAATGACTACATCAGGTTTGCCATGTTTAGCAATAAAGCTTGCCGTTAGCACATCTTTCATATCTCCTGCATAAAATTTCGTGTTTTTCACGCCATTTATTTCCGAATTGATTTTCGCATCTTCAATTGCCGACGGCACATATTCAACACCAATAACCTCCTTAGCATATTTAGCAACAAAATTTGCAATTGTACCAGCGCCTGTATACAAATCATATACAAGTTCATCACCAGACAAGCCTGCAAAATCTCGGGTTATTTTATACAGTTCATAAGCTTGCGCAGAGTTCGTTTGATAAAATGACTTTGGTCCAACCTTAAATATAAGACCTTCCATTTCCTCATAAATGAAATCGCGTCCATTATAAATCTCTATTTCCTGATCAAAAATCGTATCATTCTTTTTCTGATTAATAATATAAAGAAGAGAAGTTATTGACGGAAACTTATCCTTAATGAAAGACATTAATAGCTCAACTTGTCCTTCTTCTGGATAAGCGAACACCACGATCACCATCAATTCTCCTGTTGAAGAAATACGAATGATTAAATTACGTAACACGCCACTATGATCACGTAAATCATAAAATGATAGCGCATTTGCGACAGCAAATTCTCGAACACTATTACGCAATACATTAGAAGGATCTTCTTGCAAATAGCAATGACTAACATTAAGAATCTTATCGAATCTTCCCGGAACGTGGAAACCTAGAGCATCCATATTCATATCTTCCACATTATCATCCAAAGTCGTCAACCATTTCTTATTAGAAAAAGTGTACTCCAATTTATTCCTATAATATTCCGTCTGCCCAGATGCCAATATAGGCTCCATTGAAGAAGTATCAACTTTGCCAATACGTGTGAGCGCATTTTCTACAGACTGCTGTTTAAACAACAGCTGTGCATCATAGGTCATATGTTGCCATTTGCAACCACCGCATACTCCAAAATGCTCACAAAAAGGTTCAACACGATATTCAGATGCTTTCTTCAAGGTCTGAATACGACCTTCACCAAAGCTTTTCTTTTTGCGCATCAATTCAACATCAACCACATCACCTGGAATTGCCTTTTCAACAAACAATACCAAATCATCTGTTTTTCCAACACCCTTACCTTCTTCTGCAATATCAATAATCGCGATATCGTTGAAAACTAATCTTTCTTGTGAATTTCTTCTTCTCATATTGGCGCAAAATTACGCTTTTTTGATCAGAATTTTAATGAATAGTTGCGTGAACTAAATAAGGAAGAATTTCCTTTTGAAAAGAAATGAAATTTTTACGCACATCTGCTTCTGTAACCGCTGTAAATGCAAATGAAAATACAATGTTTTTGCTCGTCTTAATAAGGAAAGTCAGCTTCTTTTCGGAGATAGAAGCTGCAATGGTATCATTTTGAATAAAAGAACTCAGCAATAAAAATTCTAAATCATCGGAGAGCGTCTTTAAATACTCCTGCGCATTAGCAGATTCACGAATAAATTCCCAACCTACAAATTCATTACAGACTGTATAAGTAAGGCGGCTAACTTTCAAAATTGTATTTCCCAGAAAAACTGCCAAATCCTCTTCTCCGACGTTCTTTTTCAGAATATCCTTCACATTCTCTTGAATATACTCCATTAAAATAGCGTGAAGAATCAGCTCTTTACTATCAAAATATTTATAGAATGTCGCTTTTGCTATATTAGCTCTTTTTGCCAATTCATTAACGCTGGTTTTATTATAACCGTACTTACGAAATAGCTCTCGAGCAGATCTTTTGATAGATTCAATAATTTTATCTGCTTCCATAAATTTATCTTGAAAATTTAAGTACATGAACCAAACGTCGAGCAACCACAACGTTTAAAATACGATTATTCATCAATAAAATTTCATTATCAAACACATATTTATTTGCATTAATGAAAAAAGAAATCACATTATCTATACCTTTTAAAATCAATTTCTTGATTAAAAGTATAGATAATGTGATTAAATAATCTATTCGTTCTATCATTAAATGATTTCGCTTTCAAATTGAGATAAGAACCTCACATCATTTTCAGAAAACAATCGTAAATCTTTAATCTCATATTTTAAATTGGTGACACGCTCAATCCCCATACCGAAAGCAAAGCCAGAGTATTTTTTACTATCGATACCACAGTTATCTAAAACGTTTGGATCTACCATACCGCAACCTAAGATCTCTACCCAACCGGAGTATTTACACAATTGGCAACCTGCACCTTTACAAATTGTACATGAAATATCCATCTCAGCAGATGGCTCTGTAAACGGAAAGTAGGAAGGGCGGAAACGCACCTGTGTACCTTCACCATATAATTCCTGCACAAAGTGAAACAATGTTTGCTTCAAATCCGCAAAAGAAACATTCTCATCCACATACAATCCCTCCACTTGATGGAAGAAACAGTGTGCACGAGCAGAAATCGCTTCATTACGATAAACACGACCAGGCATAATAGCGCGGAAAGGTGGCTTACCAGCTTCCATTAAACGAACCTGTACCGATGAGGTATGCGTACGCAATGTAATATCATTCCCTTCTTGTTTTTTAATAAAGAAAGTATCCTGCATATCACGAGCAGGATGTTCCGGAGGAAAATTTAAAGCCGAAAAGTTATGCCAGTCATCTTCAATTTCAGGTCCCTCAGAAACGATAAAACCCAATTTCTTAAAAATCTCAACAATCTCTTTACGTACCAAAGACAGTGGATGACGGGATCCCAACTTCAAACCCTGACCAGGTAAAGTAAGATCACCTTCACTCTTTTGAGCCTGTGATTTATTCGCACCAAATTTTTCGTGAGCCTCTTGGTATGTTTTTTCAGCAAATTGTTTAAACTCGTTCAATACCATACCCAAAACACGCTTCTCTTCTACAGAAACAGTTTTAAATTCATCAAACAAACTTTTAACAATACCTTTTGAAACTAAAAATTTCAATCTGAAATTTTCTACATCAGCTGAAGAAGTTGGAGCAAATTGCTTAATTTCCTCAGTATACTGCGTTATTTTATCTTGCAACATAATTATTCAAAGATACACCAAAATATTATAAAAGATAAAGGGTTTTCGTAAGTGAAGTTCAAATTTATGTAACAAGAGCAAAAAAATAATCACAAAAAAAGAGCATCATTAAAAAAGATGCTCTTTTTCGAAATATATTCCAGCACCTAAAACGGTAATGGATCACTATCATTCTCATTCTCTGTAAAATCGACTTCAACCTCCTTATTCTCAATCTTATCTGCATGAGATTGAGCAGGGGGAGCTGTAGGAGGTTCAAAATCAGATTTCCTTCCTAATAGGGTGAAGTTCTCAGCTACAATTTCAGTAGAATAACGTCTTATACCCTCTTTATCTTCATATGAACGCGTTCTTAAGCGTCCTTCAATATAAACTAACTTTCCTTTTGTCAGATACTTTGCTGCGACATCCGCCAATCCACGCCAAAGAACAACTGTATGCCACTCCGTTTGCTCTACACGTTTTCCATCTCGATTAAAATTTTCTGATGTTGCTAATGGAAAACTAGCAACAGAGACATTATTGTCTAAATATCTAATTTCTGGATCTTTGCCTAAATGGCCTACTAGAATAACTTTGTTGACTCCTGACATAATATATAAGGTATTTGGTTATAATTTAGCTGTTTCTAAAAAAGAAAATATGAGCTTATGTTTAGCTAATTTATCCAAATCTTTTAATAAAACATAATTCCAATTTACTTTTTTTTGCTCCAAATCCCTAGAGCTTAACACGCTATAGAAAGTCGCATAAATATTTTGATGGCTTAAAACATGTTTTTTATTCCGTTGCAACAAACTTATTGTAACTTCTGGCCCAAATAAAGCTAAAAACTCTGGATGAGCAGTTATTTCCAACCCTTCTAAAGCCTCAGAAGTTTCAATCATAGGAAATTCATACAAATTCTCCCAAACATCAGATGCGCCACGCTTAGACATTAAAATTTCATCGTCCTTTTGAATAATAAAGTAGTGAAAATAACGATTTCTGCTTTTCTTAGCTTTAATTTTCACAGGTAAATCAGCCACCATTCCATGCGTATAGGCAAAACAGTCTAATTGCAATTCACATTCACCACATAATGGAGCCTTTGGCTTACAATGTAGAGCACCAAAATCCATAATCGCTTGGTTATACAATGCCGGATAGTCTCGATCAAGATTATCCTTTGCCAATTGCGTAAAGATTTTTTTACCCGCAGGAGTATTAATAGCCGTCTCTACACCAAAATAACGAGATAAAACACGAAAAACATTTCCGTCTAACACTGCTTGCTGTTCATCATTCGAAAAAGAAGAAATCGCCGCTGCAGTATACTCCCCAACTCCCGGCAGTTTAATTAATTCTACATACGATTTAGGGAATTCACCTTGATACATATCACGCACAATTCCTGCAGCCTTATGCATATTTCGGCCACGGGAATAATACCCAAGTCCCTGCCATAAATGCAAAATATCATCTTCAGAAGCGTTAGCAAAAGCTAAAACATCAGCATATCGATCCACAAACCGCAAGTAATAAGGCATGCCCTGCTCTACACGGGTTTGCTGTAAAATAATTTCAGACAACCATATTTTATAAGCATCCCTTGTATTTCGCCAAGGCAGATCACGCTGATGATCATGATACCATTCTATTATTTTTTTTGCAAATGACATCCTGCAAAAATGCGTTTTTTTATACCAGCTATCAAATTAATCCCCGTCAATTATTTATTCATTTCCTTTTCAAGAATCGCTTTCAGCTCATTGACTTTTTCAGGATTATTTTTTGCAATGTTGATTTTTTCTCCTTTATCTGTGCGCAGATCATACAATTGATCAACCTCGTCGTTTCCAAGCTCAATATTGACTAGGCTATTTCTTTTTGCGCCCTTACCAGCCTTAATATATTTGTAATTATCCTTTAATACACTCAAAGTACCTGATGCTTTTATTAGATAAGGTCTTCCTACCAGATCTTTACCCATAAAGCTTTTCCAAGTATTTTCACTATCAACAGCCTCCCCTTTAGGATATTTAACATTCAGAAAAGAAGCAAAGCTGCTCAATAAATCAACCTGACAAACTAAAGCATCCGATGTAGTACCCTTTTTAATCATTTTTGGCCAGCTGATTATAAAAGGAACACGCGTCCCCGCTTCAAATGCAGAATATTTCCCACCACTATAAGGTCCAAATGGATTATGTCCATTTAACTGACTAACAGCACCGTCATCATAACCATCATCCAGCACAGGTCCATTATCACTAGAAAAAATAATAATCGTATTCTCGTATACGTTATTATCTTTTAATGTTTTAACCAGTTGTCCAACAGTATAATCCAGTTGCAGTATAGCATCTCCGCGATAACCCAATCCACTTTTACCCTTAAACATTGTCGCAGGCATACGAGGCACATGTGGTTCGGTGGCATTATAAGTAAGGAAAAAAGGCTTTTGATAATGATCTTGTATAAAACGGATCGCTTTATCTGCAAATGTTAACGTTAATTCTTCATCAACCCACTTAGCCTCTTTGCCACCTGACATCCATCCGATTCTACCTATGCCATTCACAATGGTATTATCATGACCATGATTAAGAGAATTTTTCATCTTCAGCAACTCCGGATTTTCTTTACCAGTAGGCTCACTACCTACTTTTTTATTATAAGAAACCATTATCGGATCTTCCTTATTAACACCAAGTACATGATGATTTTCCAAGAAAACAGTTGGCACACGATCGGCAGTAGCTGGAAAAATAAAGGAATAATCATAGCCAACTTCCAAAGGACCTGGTTTGACACTCCCATTCCAGTCCTTATCCACTTGATTTCCAAGACCTAAATGCCATTTCCCAATCACAGCGGTTTGATACCCCGCATCTTTAAATACTTTGGGTAACGTTATTTTATCCTGAGGAATAATCAATTTAGCATCACCTGGTAAAATACCTGTACCTGTCTGTCTGAATGGATAATTGCCCGTCATTAGAGAATATCGAGACGGCGTACAAGTCGCTGCCGTAGCATGACCATTTGTAAATCTGATTCCTTCCGAAGCCAAAGCATCCAGATTGGGGGTATTTAATTTTGTAGCGCCATAACTTCCTAGGTCGCCATATCCTAGATCATCAACATAGATCAGAACAACATTAGGTTTCTGTTGCTGTCCCTCTACCTGAGTAACAGAGCCAACTAAAGTCAGCAGACTAATAATATAGTGGTTTACCAATTTCATTATAATTTTTTATTAAAGATAGTTAATGCATCATGATCCTCCACTTTCATGATTTCACGTTTTAATTTCTTTTTCAGATCCTTCACAATCTTTGCGGGAGCAGTAGTATAAATATTTTTCATTTCAGATGGATCTTGAGTAAGATCATATAACTCCCAAGAATTGAAACGTTTATAAAAACGGATCAGTTTGTAATGTCCATCGCTCACACCAAAATGAGGTGAAACAGCATGTTCTCCATTTTCATAATAATGATAGTACAAATTTTGACGTCCCCGTTTATCTTTTCCAGTGAGCACATCAACAACTGATTGACCTTGCATCTCCTGGGGTTTCTTCACTCCTGCCAACTGCAGCAACGTTGGAGCAATATCAACATTCATAATCTGAGCGTCGGATACCGTCCCTTTGGCAATCATTTCAGGAAATTTAGCAATCATTGGAGTCCTGAAAGACTCCTCATACATAAATCGTTTATCAAACCATCCATGCTCGCCCATATAAAAACCTTGATCCGACAAATAAATAACAATTGTATTCTTCTCCAAGTCATGTTCCTTCAAATAATCCAGCACGCGACCAATATTACGGTCCATAGATTCAGCAGTATTCAAATAATCAATCATATAACGACGATATTTCCATTCTGCCAAAGCTTTTCCAGAAAGTTGCTTCATATCCAGTTGCTCTTTGATAGGCTTATAATAGGCCAAGTATTTACGCCACTGATCGTCATTCATACGGGAAAAATTGCCTTCCTTCTTCATTGCAGCTACAGAGTTGTACATTTTAAGATCATATCCCATCTGCATATCTTTGTCAATTGACATTTCTTGCCCCCCGGCAGGCAATCGTCCCTCATAATCATCATAAAAATTTGCAGGAAGAGGAAATTCCTTTTCATCATTTTTGCCAAAATCTTGCGGATCAGGCATCCAGGTACGATGGGTAGCCTTGTGGCCTATAACAAGACAAAATGGATTACTTTTATCTAAAGAATCCAACCAGTGAGTTGCCTTATCCGTAACAATATCAGACACATAACCATTAACGGTCTCTCTTTGATTATTTGCGTTCACAAAAGTCGGATTAAAATAATGTCCCTGCCCCACCAACACGCTAAAATAATCAAAACCCTGAGGTTCATTACCTAAGTGCTGTTTTCCAATCCAGGCCGTTTTATAACCTACCTTTTGTAAGTCTTTAACAAACAAATCTTGACTATGATCAAAGTTTGATGTTTCATTATCCTTAAAGCCGTTTTTATGACTATATTTTCCCGTTAATAAAGTAGCTCTACTCGGTCCACAGATCGAATTCGTTACATAAGCCTTGTTAAAACGGATACCTGCTGTTGCGATTCTGTCAATATTTGGCGTATGTCCCAAGGTAGAACCATAGGCACCAATTGTCTGGTACGAATGATCATCCGAAATGATAATAACAATATTTGGCTTTTGTTGAGCAAAAGCGAGCACCTTTGCTACACAGAGAACTATTAATAATGCGGTCTTCTTCATGAATTATAAAAGAATTAGTTTTGGTTGAATTTCAAATATACAGAAACGATTTAAAACAGCAATTTGAAGAAATGCTGTAACGAAAAAATCACAGCAACAAACTTTACCCCTTAAAAGAATTTAGAAAATGCATAATTTCGCAGTTCATAGAAAAAACAATGAAAAGTAAACACTTTCAAACACTTATCCTGCTATTAATTTTTGTTAATTTCTCCAATGCACAGGAGAAAATGTATAAAATTCAATTTGCTCTCCATATGGGCGGAGTTGCAGAGGCAGAATCTGTAGCAGATCTTTATTCCACTCGCGACTTCCTACGAGTAGAAAATAAATTTATGGATAAAACAGTTCAGATATCTGACTTTAACAAACACAAAGCCTATACATTAGATTACGATAATGAAAACTATTATGAGGAGGAGCTGTTATCAGGAAAATTAACTGTCACTGATACTGAAGACCCCATCTCAACAGCTGATCTACAGGTTGAATTTATAACAGGAGAATCCAAATCAATTGCAGGCTACAACTGTAACAAAGCCATCATCACACTTCCAATTGAAACAGAAGAAGGAAATCCAATTATTGAAGTCTGGTATACGAAAGCTCTCCCTAAAATGTACTGGGGAGAATATGGTTATTTAGAGAAGATCCCCGGCGCGGCATTATCCATATCAGCCTATGAAATGGGAATTCAAGCTTTTAAAGTTACAGCATCAGAAATAAATCCTTCATTATTTGAAATCCCTGCTGATTTTGAACTTATCGAAAAAGCTGAAGAACAATTCACATTTGAACCTACTCAATTAGATGAAAACAGAGTATCCTATTTTGACGAAAACACCGGATACATTGGTATCTCCGATGAGGATGGCAATCAAGTTACACCTGCTAAATATAGCATTATTCAAGAATACATTGCAGGATATGCCGTAGCTGTAGATTCTAATAATAGCTATGGTCTATTAAATCTTGAAGGCAAAGAAGTTATACCATGTCAATATGAACACTTAGCAAGAACGGAAGATGGTCCATTATTATTTTCAAAAAATGACCAATACGGATTTATGGATACGAATGCTCATATCATTATTCCTGCATTATACAGCTATGCCCGTGAATTCGACAATGAACATGCCATCGTAACAACAAAAACTGGATCAGGTGTCATTGACAGGACTGGGAAGATAATCATTCCTACTAAATTTGAACTCATTCACGAATTTCAAAATGGAACAGCTGTCATATCAGAAGAAGAACTATATTACCTAGTTGACCATCAGGAGAAAAAACTTAGTGCAGCTTTCGAATTTATAACAAACGGTGGAGAGAATCTCTGGCTTTGTATGCAGAACGAAAAATATGGATTCATTGATTTAAAAGGCAAACCTGTCACGCCCATTAAATATCAGTACGCAGCTCCGTTCGATTCTGGGTTATCTTTAGTCTCAGAAAATGGAGAAGATTTTTTTTATATCGACCATAAAGGAAAATTCGTCCAAAAGATGGAAACAGAGTAATAATAATAAAATGAGGCAATTACTTGTCTCATTTTTGTTTTAGCTCAGGTTTCTGTTTCTTTGCATTAAAAATATAACATGGAAAAATTGAGCTTTAAGATTGCAACATTACACCGGGGCAGATATATGTTGCTCATGATGCTATTTGTCCTAGCTCTTGTTTACATCGTATCGAGACTGCCTTTATCCGAAGTAGTAAAAATAATGGGCTCCTTATTTTCATTGCCTCTTGTCTTGTATATTGCCGTAAAATGCTCAAGAAAACCAACAGTTTGGACTATTGACAATGAATCTCTAACAATAGAAGATCCCACTTCTCATAAAATCATACCGCTCAATACCATAGACTATGTGCGTAATTTAAGACGATCGGGAGGCAATCTTATCATCATTAAATTAAAAACCGGAGCGCACGTCAGAGCTTGGAGAAATAAGTTATTCGAATCGGAAGATGATCTCAAGAATCTCTGTCAATCACTAAAAGACAGTAAATTAGAATATTACGACATGTAACAAATACATAAAAAGAGAAAGATTGTAACTAAAGTTACAATCTTTCTCTTTTTTCTTCCTTTACTTTGTGTCACATTAGGATTGATTATTATGTATGAAATTATTCAAAAACCATGGCCTTGGTATATATCAGGTCCATTGATTGCCCTTATCATGTTTTTATTACTAAAACAGGGCAAAGATTTTGGGATGTCCAATAATTTAAGAACAATGTGTTCAATAGCAGGGGCAGGTAAAACAAGCTCTTTTTTCCGGTTTGACTGGAAATCACAGATTTGGAATCTATTAGTAGTACTAGGCACTATAATCGGGGGATTCATAGCGCATTTCTATCTAAGTGATGGGAGCACACCTGATATTAACAGCAAAAGTGTCCTTGACCTTCAATCGTTAGGTATTATAGAAAATCTACAAGGATATATGCCCGACCGTCTGTTTCTATTTGATGGCTCACTTTTTCAGTTTTTACTCTTAAGCATTGGTGGCTTATTAATCGGTTTTGGGACCCGTTATGCTGGAGGATGCTCGTCAGGACATGCCATCTCCGGATTGAGCAACTTTCAATTGCCCTCATTGATTGCCGTTATCGGTTTTTTTATTGGCGGGATCATCATGGTTCAATTTATATTCCCACTTATTTTCTAAATCCTTATGAAACAGTTAAAATTTATATTAATTGGAATACTCTTTGGTATCATCATGTATAAGTCAGAGGCCGCTTCCTGGTACCGCATATATGAAATGTTCCAATTCAGATCATTTCACATGTATGGAATAATTGGTACAGCTTTAACCACAGCAATTATAATTGTACAAATAATCAAACGTAAGAATATCAAAGATACGAGTGGCCAAGATATTCAATTCATAGATAAAAACAGGAGTATCACACGCTACCTTCTTGGAGGAACAATCTTTGGGTTAGGCTGGGCGCTCACCGGCGCATGTCCCGGACCAATGTTTACACTCCTAGGAGCAGGATATTGGACCATGGGAATTGTACTGGTATTTGCACTCCTGGGAACGTGGTTATATGGCCTTTTAAGAAATAAGTTACCTCATTAAACACTAACAAATGATCACAGTTCAACAAGCATTTTCTGGAATTTTTGAGAAAGAATTGATCGTAGAAATCGAACAAGTTGCCATCGTCAAAAAATTTAAAGCAGGCGAAGTAATCATAGACATTGGTCAGTATATTAAATTTATGCCACTTCTATTAGATGGCGTCATCAAGATTATTCGCGAAGACAAAAAAGAAGGTGAACTGTTATTATACTTTTTAGAAAAAGGAGATACTTGCGCCATGTCTATAGCTTGTTGTGTTGGGGCAAAAAAAAGTGAAATCAGAGCAATTGCTGATACCGATACTATAGTTGCTATGATACCCAATCAATATCTAGATGGCTGGATGGGGCATTATAAATCCTGGAGAAATTTTATTTTGGAGAGCTACTCCAATCGACTCAATGAGATGCTAACAACCGTCGACAACATCGCTTTTTTGCAAATGGACGTTCGGATCATGAACTACTTAAAAGAAAAAGCAACAATCATTCAATCACAAGACATTGACATCACACACCAAGTAATTGCCAATGACCTCAATACATCTCGTGTAGTGGTATCGCGCATATTAAAATCATTAGAAAACCAAGGGAGGATTCTATTGCAAAGGAATAATATCCAGCTACTTTAATGAATAAAATAAAACACTCAAAGGTAACTTATGTTACCTTTTATGATTTAATAAGGCCATACCTTTGAAAAAAAAGGAATAATATGATGGAATTATCACTCATTCTCGGATACACATTAGCAATAGCTGTAGGCCTCACAATGGGTATTATGGGCAGTGGCGGCAGTATTTTAACACTACCTATATTTGTTTACTTATTTCATATAGAGCCCATCCAGGCACTTGATTATTCTTTATTTACCATTAGCATAATATCACTAATAGGCTCCATTGGACACGTGTACAAAAAAGAAATTGATTTTAAAACAACAACATTATTTATTCTTCCATCGCTGCTAGCGGTGTACATTACGAAGCAATATATACTTCCAAATATTCCCAATAGTATCCCTATCAATCAGAGTACTATCTCGAAAGATCAGATTATTATGAGTTTCTTTTCAGTACTGATTTTAGTCTCGGCATTTGTAATGCTTAAAAGAAATAATAATAATAATAATAATAATAATAATAATTCTGGAAGAGTACGCAATACTATAGCTCATTTAATAACCATCGGATTTATCACTGGATTATTAACTGGATTGGTGGGGGCCGGAGGAGGATTTATCATCGTACCCGCACTCGTATTATTAATGAAAATTAACATTAAACAAGCCACGGCGGCATCCCTATTCATTATTACCATTAACGCCACATTCGGTCTACTCAGCAATTTCAGACACTTAGATCAAATCAATTGGGCAATATTAATTATCTTTACAGGAATCACACTGATTGGATTGATGATTGGATTCCAATTGAAAACGAAATTAAAGCCAGAAAATTTAAAAGTAGTATTTGGATACTTTCTTGGAGCAATAGGCATTGCCATAGCAGGTACCGAAATCAGTCAGTTTATAAATTTATAAAGAAATAAATTATGTTTTTCCAACACATTTTCGAATCATCATTAGCACATGCAAGTTACCTTATTGGCTGTCAAGCCAAAGGCGTAGCAATTGTGATAGATCCTAAAAGAGATGTAGACACATACCTATCAATTGCAGAAAAAAACAATTTAAAAATAACTCATATCGCAGAAACCCACATTCATGCCGACTATCTTTCGGGATCATTAGAATTAGCATCGCTAACAGGAGCTCAACTCTATCTATCTGATGAAGGAGGGCCAGAGTGGCAGTATGATTTTGATCATATCGGGTTAAAGCATCAAGATGAAATAAAATTAGGGAATCTTATTTTCAAAGTACTACATACACCAGGACATACGCCTGAAAGTATCAGTTTCCTATTAACCGATACTCCAGCAACGAGCGAACCCGTCATGTTATTTACAGGAGATTTTGTCTTCGTTGGCGATGTGGGTCGTCCAGATCTATTAGAAAATGCGGCAGGACTTATTGGCACAAAAGAAATTGGAGCACATCAAATGTTCGAATCCTTGAAAATATTTGCCAACCTTCCCGAATTCGTCCAAGTATGGCCTGCACATGGAGCAGGATCAGCGTGTGGAAAAGCTTTAGGCGCAGTCCCAAGTACAACTGTCGGATATGAAAAAGTAAGAAACTGGGCATTACAATTTGGAAATAATGAAGTGGGATTTGTAGAAGAACTGTTAAGTGGGCAGCCAGAACCACCAAAGTATTTTGCAATGATGAAAAAACTCAACAAAATCAAGCGTCCATTATTAACATCCGTACCCAATTACAAAGAATTAGAGACGAATGAATTTGTATCGCATTATCAAAATAATGTAACAGTTATTGATACACGCCATAAAATAGAGTTTGCAAAAGGATTTATCCCAAATAGCATTAACATTCAAAATAACAAAGCATTCAGCAATTGGGCTGGCTGGATATTAGATTATAATAACCCTTTTATACTCATTGTTTCAAAAGACCAATTAGAAGACGTTACACGAAAACTAATGCGCATAGGTATTGATCAGGCGATTGGTTTTATCACTCCCGAAACAATAACGACACTTGGCTTACCTCTTGAAAAGCAGAAAATTATTGATTTCGAAGAAATGAATAATGCTTTAAATAATCCTAATGCACAAATTCTAGATGTTCGCAATGAGAATGAATTTAAAACTGCACATCTTCCAAATGCAACACATTTATTCGTGGGAACTTTAACCGAAAATCTTCATAAAATTGACACCAACAAAGAACTTTATTTACACTGTCAGTCAGGAGATCGTGCTACTATAGCCACTTCACTCCTTTATAGAGCAGGGATAAAAAAGATTAAAAATTATAGTGGTTCCATGAAAGATTGGAAAGAAAAGAATGGCCAGCTTATTAAATAGAAAAAGCGGATTAATCCGCTTTTTCTATTTTTAAAGACTACGTTCAGAAATCTTGAAGTATGTGAGGACATTCGTCTTATTATCAACAATATCGCCCTTTTTATTTGTGCCCAATTTATGATTAACCACTGAAATATATTGATAATTATCAGCGTCAGATTCATAAATCGTGACAGTTGCAAACGTAGCACCCAAATCATCACTTTGAAGATACGTTTGTAGGCTTGCAAAATCTTTTTTTTGCAAATTCTGTTCGGGTATCTGCTTATCTTGGATATAAGCAATTTGTTTTTCCAGTTCCCTTTTTCTCATCCATTCATTACCCCTCTCAGAAAAAGGTTCAGTTGTCTTACCCGAAAAGGCTAATACCATAGGATAGATAATAATGGTAGCCGCCTCAATACCCCATAAAATCCACAAAGGCCAGCCACTCACAACATTTTTCTGTAGAGAAAAAGTTCCAACTGCATTTAATTCTTGAATCCCGCTAAAGGTATCCGTTGGGTGAAATAGAAAGTATAAAAAACCATCCAAATTAAAGGAAGACTTCACCCATATATCACCTCCCATTGTACCTTCCGCATTAAACATCAAAGAAACAAATAAGCACCATTGCGCATAACAGGCAACCAAAGTACAGATCAAAGTAAGCAAAAGTGCAATCATCCTGTTCCTAACTTTTCCTATCTTTAGAAGAACATCAATGACATAAAATAAACCATATGCTAATCCAAATGTGATTAAAAAATTGAAATACACAAGTGGTATAAACCATTGCAAAGCAATATAAACAATAGCTAAAATAACAGAAGCACATAATCCAGCAACAATAGCAAATAGGACTCCCCCAATCGGAGCTTTTCCTGAAGATTTATAATAGGTTTCCTCCATATAAATTTGATTAGATATATATCTAAAATAACAATTGAAAGATGTAAAAACAACCCTTTATCAAACAAATATTACAAAACAGCACTTCTTTAAGTTCCACAAATTCCTAATCATTTTTGTAAATTTGGACCATGAATTTGAAATACCTCTACACATTAATCGTAGGATTGTTCGTCTTTCAGACAGCAACAGCACAACGAAAAGGCTATTGGCAACAGACCGTATATTATAAAATGAACATTGATGTGAATGAGAAGACATATCAATATGACGGAAATATGCAATTGAAATACAGTAATAATTCAGGACAATCACTCAAAAAAGTGTATTTCCACCTGTATTTCAACGCCTTTCAACCAGGATCAATGATGGACAACAGACTGGCAAACATTGCCGATCCAGACAAAAGAATGACCACCAATCTTGGAACAAAAGATAAACCCAAATACCAGAGCCGTATTGCTACATTAACAGCAAAACAAATTGGTTATCAAAAAATAAAATCATTAACGATGAATGGTAACAACACCAATTTCAAAGTTGATGGTACCATTTTAGAAGTGACCCTTCCTAATGAAATTGAAGACGGCGAAACCGCAACATTTGAGATGAACTGGGAAGCCCAAGTCCCTGAACAAATCAGAAGATCGGGACGCAATTCTAAAGAAGGAGTCGCCTTATCCATGGCGCAATGGTATCCTAAAATGGCACATTTTGATGAATTTGGATGGCACTTAGATGAGTATATTGGACGCGAATTTATCGCCCCATTTGGAGACTTTGATATCACCATCAATATCAACAAAAATTATATTCTAGGCGCATCCGGTGTTTTACAAAACCCTACAGAAGTAAAAGGCTATGTTGGAAAACCAAGGATTAAAGCAAAAGATAATAAAGTCCAATGGCACTATGTTGCTAAAAACATCCATGACTTTGTTTGGGCTGCAGATCCAAAATTTGTTGTTGACTCCGCGAAGAGCAACCAAGGAGTGCATGTTTATACAGTATATGTTCCAGAAAGCGATTCTGTCAAAACAAATTGGAAAACAGCACTTGGATTAGCAACAGAGTTTTTTGATTTCAATTCTAAGACATTTGGAGCTTACCCTTGGCCAAATTATACCATTATCCAAGGAGGAGATGGAGGAATGGAATATGGAACTGCAACGTTGGTTACAGGTGGCCGTAATTTAAAAAGCCTAGTTGGTGTCATCTTCCACGAAGCAGCCCACTCGTGGTACCAGCACTTATTTGGCATTAATGAAACCGTAGACGAATGGTTTGACGAAGGTTTCACTTCTTATGTAGAAGAACTTGCCATGCAAAATCTATTTGAAAAACGTGGAGCCATTGAAGCTAACCCATCAATAGAAGCTTATCGTGCATATTACAAACTAGCTTTATCAGGAAAAGAAGAACCTGCAAGCCTACTTGCCGATTATTACAACACCAACTATGCATACAGTAATGAAGCTTACAACAAAGGCCAGGTACTAGCAGTACAGTTGGGTTATATTATCGGTAAAGATAACTTGGACAAAACATTTTTAGAATTCTATAAACAATGGAAATTCAAACATCCAACACCGAATGATTTTAAAAGAATTGCAGAAAATATATCAGGAATCAATCTGAAATGGTACTTCAACCTCTTTATAAACACAACTCGTAAGATTGATTATGCAATCAAAACGGTTACCGATAAAGAAATTATCTTACAGAACAAATCCGACTTTGCAATGCCTATTGATCTATCAGTAACCTATGAAGATGGCACAAAAGAACTTTTCTATATCCCATTACGTGAAATGAGAGGCGAAAAGCCATCGGAAAACTTCAAGATATACGAAGGTATTAAAAGAACAACATTGGAAGACTGGAACTGGACACAGCCATCCTATGAGATCAATTTAACAAAAAAACCAGCAAAAGTAATCATTGATCCATCGCTACGCTTAGCAGATATTGAATCCAACGACAATATCTGGGAAAAGAAATAACATAAAAATAAGAGGCCGGTTAATAAACCGGCCTCTTATTTTTATGTTAATCTTCCCGACTTCCATCATCAGCCATGCGCACAATCTTCGGAGAGAAACTCGCGATAATATCTACCAGATCTTCTTGCGCAGCCATCACCTCGTGAATATTTTTATAAGCCATTGGTGCTTCATCCAATCCGGCACCGATTAAAGTGATACCATTATCCGACAACATGGATTTTAGATCTTTACGGGCTATGGTTTTTATAGCTTTCGTACGACTCATCAAACGTCCAGCACCATGAGAAGCCGAATGAATTGCCTCCTCTTTTCCTTTCCCTCGTACTAAGAAACCTGGAGTTGCCATCGATCCAGGAATAATACCCAGCACCCCTTTCGCGGCAGGAGTTGCTCCCTTCCGATGCACAATCACCTCCTCGCCTTGGTGTAACTCCTTCCATGCAAAATTATGATGATTTTCGATCATCGCCAATCGCTCTGCACCTAATGCCCTACCGATTTTCTCATGTATTACCTCGTGGCAAGCCGAAGCATAATCACCAGCAAGATTCATCGCTAACCAATACTCTTGCCCTTCCGCAGTATCTAAACTCATATAAGCCAAATTCTGAGCTTCATAAGGTAAAGAACAAAGCTTTTTAGCCAATTTAGTATAATGATCGGCAATAGTTGCGCCCAATCCCCTAGATCCCGAGTGCGTCAATAAAGCCACATATCGACCTTTCTCAATACCAAGTGTACGATCTGTTTCTTTAAACTCCATGACCCCAAATTCAACAAAGTGATTTCCCCCACCAGAAGAGCCTAACTGCGTCCAAGCCTTATCCTTTAATTGACGAATAAAATCATTCGCTTCAAAAGCTTTATTCGCTAATACAGCGTGGTCAACACGTTCATGTTTTAAATAACCATGTCCAGCACCAAATTTGGTATTATCCATAATCACTTTCTTATATAAATCATGATGCAGATAAAGATGCTCTTCGGGTACATCAAAAATTGACAATGCCATTCGACAACCGATATCAACACCCACACCATAAGGAATGACAGCATGATGAGTAGCCAATACCCCACCAATTGGCAAACCATATCCTTGATGCGCATCGGGCATTAATGCTCCTGCAACTGCAATAGGAAGCTTCATCGCTAGATCCATCTGGCGCAATGCCCCCTCTTCAATCTGTGACTCACCATAAATAGTGTATTGTTGTTTCCCCTCCTTTAAAGAAATCGTAGCTTTAGCTACTTCATCAACATTTAAAAGTGCTGACGCTAGCGACTTGAATAGCCCATCCTCCAAATAGCTATCCGGAGTGGCCAATACTTCTGCAAACTTCAACAACATCTCTTCACGGGTAAACCCTAATCTCTTTTTATTAATTTTCAATGCTTCACCTAAAGCAAAATTCTCTTCATAGCCTAAAGCAATTAAGTCATTGCCATTTATTCTTTTATTTTCCATCATGATCTTACTCAAATCCATTGTACTGAAACCATTGCTTACAGATTGACAATCTTTCACATCGGTTATTCATTTCTCTTAAGCAAGGAACAGCACCTCTTTACCGCTGTCCCCTGCGCCTCTTTATTTATACCTCCGTTTTACGCTAAAATAAAACGATAACTCTATCATTTCACAAACAGCTGCTTCAGCTGATCCACAATCTGACCATTACCCGAAACCGAAATATTGTTTATTTTTTCTGCAATCTTCTCCACATATTCCATCTCTTTCAATTTAAACAACATCGCGTTATCTTCCATTAATTTCGCTGTATTCAACAAGCTTCTTGTAGAAGCAGTTTCTTCACGCCGCGTGATGATATTGGCTTGAGCTTTTTTTTCCGCGACCAGTACCTGATTCATTATCTCTCGGATATCTCCTGGCAAGATGATATCTTTAACACCGGCATGAAATACCTTGACACCCAGCAATTCAACCTGTGAAGCAGTCTCCTCTAGCACATGTGCGTTGATTGCAGATTTATTGTCCATCAGTTCATCCAAAGTCATTCGACCTATATAAGAACGTAATGCCAATTGCATCAACATATACAACTGCTTCTCAAAATCTTTGTTTTCAAGCATTGCTTTCAGTACATCCACAACTTGGTACTGTATCGAAAAATTAATCCTAATCTGCGCCTTGTCTTTAGTCAAAATCTCTTGACCAGCAATATCCATAGTCGTCAATCGTATATCTACTTTTGAAATACTGATGGATGTCGCATTTTTCCACCAGTAATATGTACCCGCTTCCAATATCTTTGAAAATGCTCCATTAAGAAATAGTAAACCTTTTTCCGAAGGCTCCAACTTAAACTGCCGTACGTAGTAAGCCAGCGTCTGCTTCTCCAACAGTTGCTTATGTACTGTCGTTCCTATTTCTATATCAGTAATATCCTCCTTTTGAAAATGATAGGTTAATAAACCCTTCCAGAAAACATGCCTGCCCGCTGCTAGTACCTGCTTATAGTTGTTGTTAACAAAAATCAGACAGATCTCATTATCGGAAACTTCCACCAATTCCACATGCTCCGAAAAACCTGCAAGCTGCATCAATACATCGACATCCAAGCTACCTGGAAAAGGCTTCGACAAATCATATAATTCCAGTTTTTCACCAAAACCTAGCCAGTATTTTCCAGCAGGCACTACGCGGATATAACGATTTTTTTTAACAACTAATCCCAATTGATTGATATCTATACTTACTCTTTTCATTTCTAATTTTATTTTTTATTATACTCTTCCCCAACACAAAACACTGTGTTTTATCAGAATATACTATTGTTCTAACATTTTCTCGCGATCAAAAAGATCATCCAATTATTTATAAACGCTTCGATTCCTGTTTATTGAATATGACCGGAATATAAAAGTGGGCTAAAAGAAAAATAAAATGATGACAGCTTATCCCTAAATAAAATACAGCCCATTCCTGTATTACTTTTAAGTATTCCACTATCCTCAACCCTATTGTTGCTTTTAGAACCTATTTTATACTACAAAGACCCCATTCAATTGTCTGCCCTTTTCACAAAAAGAGAAAACCAAACGAGAGACGAAGCGCTTATTAAGTGGAAACTTTTTTAAAGAAAGTTTAAACTTGAACATGGAACTTTCGTTCCTCCAACCGATGGACACACTTTTGAGATGTGCGTGGGATTCGAACCCACCTTTTTGTTGTACTCTACCCCCTGAGTTACTCCGTTCGAGACGGAGGTAGGATTCGAACCTACGACCCCAACATGAGACAATAGTAGTTTTTTAAGTCAGCATATTATTTTCAACTGAAATAATACTACCCTGCTATACAGAAACAGGAGACGAGGACTTTAAAATAATCCACTATGTCATACACCTTTTCAGGTATATATCTTAAAAGCTATTCGCTTAATTTCTCAAAGAACTATTTGTCTTGATCGACATTACAAATGTGCACACCTAATCACGCAACCTTACTGCGTAGCAAAAAATACTTTTAAAAAACAATACAAAAAATACATATATAACTGAAAATCAAATTTATAAATTTGAATATATATAAAAAAAATCTTAACAAAAAACTTCATGCGCAAATACATTGCGCAGTAAAAATGAATTTTGTACATTTAACTTTGTAAAATTTCATCAAAAAGAAGATGTCCACCAATAAACTTGCATTAATACGCTACAAAACCATAGACAGTTGTTTATGTCAACGTCATCGCAAATGGACGTTAGAAGATCTCATTGAAAAAGTATCCAATGCCCTTTACGAACTGGAAGGTATCCATAATGGGATAAGTAAAAGAACGATTCAAGGAGACATACAGCTTATGCGTAGCAATAAGTTAGGATATAATGCTCCAATCATTGTGACAGATCGGAAATTTTACAGCTATAGTGATCCAAAATATAGCATCAGTAATTCACCCATCACCTCCTTAGATATGAAGAAGATGAAAGAAGCCGTGGATTTACTCAAGCATCTTAATGGATTTTCTTATTTTGACGAGATGAGTGATATGATCTTACGTTTAGAAAATACACTCATTAAATCCGTAGGAATTCAAAAACCTGTCGTGCAAATGGAAAGTAATAAACTACTGAAAGGTTTGAACTGGATCAGTACCTTACATCATGCCATCCTCGAAGAAATACCTTTACTTATCACCTACAAATCATTTAAGTCGCTTGCACCAACGCAAGATGTTTATTACCCATACCTTTTAAAAGAATACCGAAATAGGTGGTTTTTAATCTGTAAACCAAAAAAAGGAAAATTATTACTCAACCTTGCCCTTGATCGTATTGTAGATATTGATGAAATGGCAAAAAATGGTTTCATAGCCTATGATGGAATTGATTTCGATCGTTACTTTGCCGATACAATCGGCGTAACAAAAAGCCACAAAGACCGAGGCCAAAAAGTAATTTTAAAAATTGACAGTTTCAATGCTCCTTATGTAGAGACCAAACCATTACACAGCTCTCAACAGATCATCGATAAAAATAATGATGGTAGTATCATGATTCGTCTTGATGTCGTTTTAAACTTTGAACTGGAACGAGAAATATTGGGCTTTGGCGAGAATATAGAGGTTATTGCTCCCCGTAATCTACGCGATCGGATCAAAAGAAGAGTTCATAAAAACATGCAACAGTATACCAAAGAAATAGAATAAATCCATTTAAATATGGATTTTCCTTTACCTTTGCCTTCATATAAAACGTACCCATGATCTACTTTCACATTCCATTCTGTAAGCAAGCCTGTCATTACTGTGACTTTCACTTCAGCACGTCACTGAAATATAAAGACGAAATGCTCAGCATGCTATACAAGGAAGTGGAACTTAGAGCTGATTATCTGGAAGACAAAAATATTCAGTCCATTTACTTTGGCGGTGGCACCCCCTCTATACTAGAAGCGGAAGATATCTCCAGACTGATTGACAAAGTATCGCAGCATTTCGAAATTGACACCAATGTTGAGATTACCTTAGAAGCTAATCCCGACGATCTTAAGCGAGAAAAAGTAGCGAAACTGCGGCAAACAGAAATCAATCGTTTTAGTATCGGCATTCAATCCTTTTTTGAAGAAGATCTAAGATGGATGAACCGGGCACACAATCAAGAAGAAGCCGAATCCTGTATTATGCGGGTTCAAGATGCTGGATTCGAAAATATAACCTGCGACCTGATCTATGGCTTTCCATTATTAACCGATGAAAAGTGGAAAATGAATATGCAAAAGCTACTGGATTTTCAGATTCCGCATATCTCATCCTACTCGATGACTGTAGAAAAGAAAACAGCGCTCGATCATATGATCAAAACAGGAAAAGCAGCCGCAATAGATAGCGATCAAGCAGCGGATCAAATGTTGATGCTGATTGATCGATTAACAACTGCAGGGTTTGAACAATATGAAATTTCTAATTTTGCTAAAAATGGGATGTATGCAAAGCATAATACGAACTATTGGAAAGGAAAGCATTATTTAGGCATAGGTCCATCTGCACATTCATTTAATGGTACATCACGTTCATGGAATATCGCGAATAATGCCAAATATATACACGATATCTACCAAGGAGTACTTCCTTTGGAAACTGAAGAATTATCAGCCTTAGACCGTATCAATGAATATACGATGACCTCACTAAGGACGATGTGGGGTATTAATCTTACAATAGTGGAAGATAAATTCGGATCAGAGGTTAAAAAACAATTATTGAACAATGCTGAAGAGTTCATCTACAACAAGCAGTTAACTCAAGTTGAAAATCAGCTGACCCTTACAGATACAGGAAAACTCATGGCCGATCACATTATGTCAGAACTGTTTATTGTAGACTAAATGATCAAACTTGTATGATCAAAGTTCGATCATATTTCTCATAAACACCTTACTTCAATAATTTAGAAGAATAAAGATATTTCATAATAATTGCAGTAGCACCAGCATGCTGCTGCACAAAACATTTTGCTTGTTTCCCGGAATATTCTCTTTTTACACTATCCTGCAGACATGTAAACACTTTATACAGTTCTTCCCGATTTTGAATTGAAAACCCAGCGCCTTGCTCAATCAGATCTTTAGCCTCTTGAAATTTATGATATTTAGGACCAAATATAACGGGAATACCATAAGTAGCAGCCTCTAATGTATTATGAATACCAATTCCAAAGCCTCCACCGATATAACTCATCTTTCCATAACCATATAGCGACGACAGCATGCCAATATTATCAATAATCAGCACTTGAGCATGTGCTACTCTTTCATCAGCATACGAAACATATTTAGAGAATTGTAAAGCATCAGGAAATAACGCTAAAATTGCCCTTATATGAGTATCATGAATTTCATGTGGAGCCAATATCAGCTTCCACTTCGGAAATTTCAACATTAAATCTTTTAATAACTGCTCATCTTCTTGCCAAGTACTACCCGCAACCAAAACTGGATATTCTGCGACAAATTGCGTAACCTCATCGATCTGTTTTCTCTGCTTAGGCAATTCAACCACACGATCAAATCGCGTATCCCCTGTTAACCCAACATTTCTAAATCCATGCTCTTTCAATAAATGAACACTTTCTTCATTCTGCATGAAAAAATAAGTCACAGCACTCAATATCTCTCGAAAAAAACCGCCATAAGGCTGGAAGAAAATTTGATCAGGCCTGAAAATGGCAGAAATCATCAATAATGATATCTGTCTATTTTTCAGCTCAGAAAAATAATGATACCAATACTCATATTTTGTAAAAACTACAAACTCAGGATTAATTAAATCAATAAACAGTTTTGCATTTTTTGCTGTATCCTCAGGTAAATAAAAAACGTAATCTGCTAAATTTGTATTTTTACGAACTTCATATCCCGAGGGAGAATAAAAAGTAATAACAATTTTTTTTAAGGGGAAATCTTTTTTTATTCCTTCCAAAACAGCCCTTCCCTGCTCAAATTCACCCAAAGAAGCAAAATGAAACCAGATGTGATTTTGCCCCGTTTCAACCGTTTGATTCATGCGTGCATACCAGTCCCTACGCCCCTCTACCCAAAGCTTTGCTTTCGGATGAAAAGGCGCTATTAAGCGTAATAAAAGCCCATAAAGATGAATTCCTAAAGAATAAAGAAGACGCATGTTCGTAAAATAATACTTATATTCGTCAAAGATATTAAACCCTTTTCTAATTGTTGGAAATAAGTAGAAAATAAGGCTGGGAAACGAATTTTAATAACCGAAGCGGTAAGATTAAAAAAACGATGACATATTATCGATAGGTATCAACTGAGCATTTAGATCACAAAGACTTTACATATTATAACTATAAACAATGAGCAAAATACTTGTAACAGGCGGAACAGGATATATTGGTTCGCATACAGTTGTTGAATTACATAATGCAGGCTATACACCGGTTATCGTTGACAACTTATCTAATTCTAGCATCAAAATGTTAGATCAAATTGAAAAAATCATCGGTATAAAGCCTGAGTTTCATCAGTTTGATCTATGTGATGACACCAAAGTTTTAGAATTTGTTAAAAACAATCCAGATATCAACGGTATCATTCATTTTGCAGCATCTAAAGCAGTAGGTGAGTCCGTTCAGAATCCATTAAAATATTATCACAACAACTTCTTCTCCCTAATCAATCTTTTAGAAGCTTATCGTGAAAAGCCGATAAACTTTGTCTTCTCTTCCAGTTGTACAGTTTATGGAGAACCTGATTACTTACCTGTTGACGAAGCTGCCCCAGTAAAAAAAGCAACTTCTCCATATGGTAACACCAAACAGATTGCAGAAGAAATATTAGAAGAAACTGCAAATGCATATGACAATTTTAATATTATTGCATTACGTTATTTCAATCCTGTAGGAGCACATGAGTCAGCATTAATTGGCGAATTACCATTAGGAGTTCCTCAAAATCTTCTTCCATTCATTACCCAAACAGCTATAGGAAAACGCGATAAATTGACTGTTTTTGGAAATGACTTCGATACAAACGACGGTTTCTGTGTACGTGACTTTATCCATGTTGTAGATTTAGCAAAAGCACACGTTGCAGCAATCAAATTATTGGAAAAAGGAAATCCTAAAGGAAAGTACGATGTATTTAATGTAGGCACAGGAAATGGATATTCTGTTTTAGAAGCTATAAAAGCTTTTGAAGAAGCTTCAGGCCAAAAACTAAACTATGTCGTAGGACCACGTCGTGAAGGCGATATCGTCAAGGTATATGGCGATGTCACAAAATCAACCAATGAGTTAAATTGGAAAGCACAATTAGGCATCTTCGAAATGATGGATAGCGCTTGGAAGTGGGAGAAATACCTGCAGGAAAATCCAATCGATTAAAAAAATAAAAGGAGTTAACGTTTAGTGTTAACTCCTTTTATTTTTTATCCATAAACAGATATTTGACTTTGAAAGTGGAGATCACCTATGACAGCGCTACGATTTTAAATTCGAAGACAATACGGTGTAACGGTCTTCCCCTATTTTCTTCTTCAATCTCTGTTTAGCTTTCTTCACAGCATCCTCAGTCACGCCCAATAAATTAGATATCTCGTTATTTTTTAAGCCTAACTTACCTAAAAATATGAATCTCAGATTTGATTCAGTCAATTCTGGGAATTTTCTAAGGATATCATTGTAAAAAAGCGGATACTCCTTTACAAAAGCTTCCTTAAATAAACTCCATTTATCTTCAGTCATTAAATGGGATTCCAACAATGCTTGTAGTTGCCCCCTTTCATTCTCAATAACAGAAAACGAAGTTTGTTTTACAGTTTCTATTTCATCTTTCAAATTAGCGATATACTCATTCTTCTCTTTTAGATATATAGTAAAAGAAGATAAATTATTATTTGCTTCCATTAGCTTTTGGTCAGACAAATACTTTTCCATCTGCAGGCCTAATACACGCCTCTCATAGATAATTCTACGCACCTTCAGTTTTCTGTTAAAAAGAAAATACAAACTTATCGATAACGCCAATAATAATACAACAACAATACTGTACGCTCTCTTTTTAAACAATTCTTTCTCGAATTGTTCTTTGCCCAGTTCTATTCTATGAATATATTTCTGTTTATCCGCCAGCCATTTTAATTGTTGCAGTTTCTCATCACTATTCCACAGCTGTAAACTATCATTAATCTGAATCAGTCTCCTCCTGGCTAAAAGTTCGCTATGGTCATCCTGTCGCTTTACAGCAATTTGTAATCTAACTTCCGTAATCTCCTTTTCAGATTTTTTCAGATACACTTTTTGAGTAGCGTAATTACTCGCTCGCTTGATCGCGTTCTCAGCGAGGTCTAATTTACCCTGATCGACATATATTCGAGCCAATAAGATATAAGCGTACATGGTATTCTGATTACTACTATTGCGTTCAGAATAAACAAGGTCTTCCAATAATAAATCAACTGCTTTTCCGAAATCCCCTTTCCCCCGATAAATGAGTGCCTGATTACCAAGTGCCTTACCCAATCGAACTTCGTCACCATTAAATTTAGACAGTGACTCCACTTCTTTAAAATAACGAAATGCTGTTACAGTATCTGCCAATTTCAGATATGCCGTACCTAATGCATCAAGGATACTTCCCATTTCTCTTGATTGAGGTGCTGCATGTTTACGGGCAAGATTTAGATATTCCATATTAGCCTCAGCATCACCTATACTACCAAAAAAATAAGCCATATTACGTAGGGAAATATCAGGATTAGGAAGTTTTTTCAGAGATATCTGAGGCAGTAAGTCGCGTAGACCTAAGAAAACTGGAAATGCGTCCGTATAATTATGCAAATCATACAGATAAAACCCATAATTGACTTTTGTCCAAAATTCAAGTTCTTTATCTTTGGTATTTTTTGCTTTTTTTATCGCAGTTAAATACAGATTTGTGCTTCTAGCATTGGCCGAATCATAAACATTGGCAAATCCTCTTGCAAGCATATTATCGTATGCAATGAGCAAGGACTCATCATCATATATCTTCGAATAAGAAATGATAGGCTTTAAAAAATTTTTTAAAGCAATATTATCAGTCCCAAAATCCCTCTCTTGTTTGATTAAATATTCAATCCGACTCTTACTGGAAAACAAATCCTCAAGCTTAATAGAATCCGCAAAAGCCGTATTCGCAAAAACTAACGTACAGAAAAATATATTTAGCAGTTTCAAATCAATGGAAGATTATTAGGATGTAGGTATTTATCTACAAATATAAATAATTTTAGATGTAGTACGTCAAGAAGGTCTATTAAAATAATGTTATTAAAATTTTGATTTTATAGTAACATCAGGATGAACAATTAGCCAACCGCTTTTTAAGGTAGGGCATACATCGTCGTTACTAATTTTAAAAATCATTAATTTTCACCTATCTTTAAATCATGTCAATTCATCAAGATCCCGAATTAAAAAAAGCTGTGCTTAACCTTCCCTTAAAGGAAAAAGACAAGTTATTACTCCGATTGATTAGTAAAGATAAAATGCTCATCAAACAACTACATTTTCAGCTTTTAGAAGATGAATCTGACTTAGAACAACGCATTGAACATCTGAGAAAACAGCTACAGAAACTTTTTGACATAGGTGAATCACAAGTGTACAATACGCCAAGTATGAGCAATTTCGTAGGATTAAGCAAATTGGTAAAACAAGCCAGCGGCATGGTTAACGAGCACGAAAAAATCACAAAAGATAAATTGAGTGAAGTAGAATTTCGTATTTACATTTTAGAAAGAGCCATCATGATGTACCCATCGTTATTTGGTTCATCTTACCAATCTGCCGCACATAAACTTCAAAAATATATAGCTGGCAGAATAAAACATGCTGTGTCAAAATATGAAAAAATTCATGAGGACCATCAGTTTGACTATAGAGAGCATTTCCAAGAAATACTTGATGCAGCAAATGCTACAGCATTAAAAGACTATATAAAAGTATTAAATGTAAATACAAACTTATAATACAGTTTTACAACACCGTCCAGTACCAATGACAATGAGACCTTACTAATTTTTTTGGTTATTTATAGCAGATAGCAAAAGCTTATTTTGTAACAACCCATCATTTTAACTAAATTCGCAATATTCCAAATTAGTGAACGCGTGGGAATTAAAGAAATTATAGAAAAATACGGTCAAAGTGAGTTGACACAAACTTTGACAAAAGCGATACAAGCTAAAAATCCAAAAGTCCATTTAAGAGGCCTTATCGGTTCATCTGATGCCGTTGTTGCAGTAGCGAGTTATACCCTACAAGAACGCCCCTACCTCTTTATCCTTCCAACACATGAAGATGCATCTTATTTCTTAAGTGATCTGGAAAGCCTTCTGGATAAACAGGTATTATTTTTTCCCGCCTCCTACCGTAAACCTTTTGATTTTACACAACTTGATGCAACACATGTTTTACAACGCGCAGAAACATTAAATGTACTAAATCATACTTCCGAATTACCAAAAATGGTTGTTACATACCCAGAAGCAATTGCTGAAAAGGTAATTAATAGAAGTGATCTGGAGAAAAACACGTTAGAAATAACCGAAAACACCAAATTAAGTATAGACTTTATCAATGAGTTTCTATTTGAATACGATTTCGACCGTGTAGATTTTGTTTACGAGCCTGGACAGTACGCCATTCGAGGAGGAATTGTCGATATATTCTCTTTTTCTAATGATCTTCCCTACCGAATAGAATTTTTTGGAGATGACATTGAAAGCATTCGAACATTTGAGATCGAATCCCAACTGTCTGTATCAAAAATTCATAAAGTAACCATCGTCCCCAATGTGCAAGCTAAATTCTTAAGTGCGCAAAATATTTCCCTTTTGGAGTATATTGACAAAGATGCAGTTGTTTGGATAAAAGATGTTCAGTTCACATTGGATACGATAAAAGATGGAAATAAAAAAGCAACCGAGTTTTGGAATGCTTTATCAGAAAAAGAAAAGAAAGACAATTCAGAGTGGATAAATCCCGCTTATGGATTTTCTGACGAAAAAAATTTCAATGCACTCCTTTTCGATTTCCCAATCGTCGAATTCGGAAAACAATTCTTCTATAAAGCCGAAACGACAATCAAATTTGATATCCACCCACAACCCTCATTCAATAAAGATTTCAATCTGTTGATCCATAATTTCAAAGAGAATGAGAAAAATAAAATCGAAAATTTAATCTTCTCAGATTCGCCTAAACAAATAGAGCGGATATATAAAATCTTAGAAGATCTCGACAAAACAGTTACCTTTATTCCTGTCCATAAAGGATTCAGAGAAGGATTTAGGGACGATGATGTCAAATTAGCCTGCTATACAGATCATCAAATTTTTGATCGATATTATAAGTACAAGCGAAAAAAAGGTTATGAAAAAAGTCAGGCCATCACGTTAAAAGATCTGCGAGATCTTAAACCAGGTGATTATATTACCCATATCGACCATGGTGTCGGAAAGTATGCTGGACTTGAGAAAGTGGAAGTCAATGGCAAATCTCAGGAAATGATCCGATTGAGTTATGCTGACAATGACCTTCTGTACGTAAACATCAACTCCTTAAATCGGATTTCCAAGTATTCAGGAAAAGAAGGTTCTATTCCAAAAATGAATAAACTGGGAACAGATGTATGGGACAAGCTAAAGAAAACCACAAAGAAAAAAGTCAAGGACATTGCCCGAGACTTGATCATGCTCTATGCGAAACGTAAAGCACAGACCGGTACGGCCTTTAGTCCAGATTCTTATTTACAGAATGAACTGGAAGCTTCTTTTATTTATGAAGACACACCAGATCAAGAAAAAGCTACTGCAGATGTAAAACGTGATATGGAATCGCCACATCCGATGGACCGTCTAGTATGTGGTGATGTTGGTTTTGGAAAAACGGAAATTGCTATAAGAGCAGCATTTAAAGCTGTTGCAGACAGCAAGCAGGTTGCAGTACTTGTACCAACAACGATTCTTGCACATCAGCATTACCGAACTTTTACTGAACGCCTCAAAGATCTACCGTGTACCATAGACTATATCAATAGATTTAAAACAGCAAAACAAATTAAAGAAACATTGGCAAAATTAGCTGAGGGGAAAATTGATATTATCATCGGTACTCATCGCCTAGTAAGTAAGGATGTTAAATTTAAAGATCTGGGCCTGATGATCATTGATGAAGAACAAAAATTTGGAGTCTCCGTTAAAGAAAAATTAAAACTATTACGTGCCAATGTCGATTCACTGACATTAACCGCAACCCCTATACCCCGTACATTACACTTTTCGCTGATGGGGGCGCGAGATTTGAGTTTAATCAACACGCCACCCCCCAATCGTCAACCTGTTCAAACAGAATTGCATGTATTCAATGAAACACTGATACAGGAAGCAGTATCCTTTGAACTGGAACGCGGTGGACAAGTGTTCTTTATTCACAACCGTGTTGCCGATCTTAAGCAACTAGGTGCTATGATTCAAAAATTAGTCCCTAATGCACGGGTAGGTATCGCGCATGGACAGCTTGAAGGTGATGATCTCGAAGATGTTATGCTTAAGTTTATCAATCACGATTTTGATGTATTGGTTGCCACAACCATTATCGAAGCCGGATTGGATATTCCCAATGCCAATACCATCATCATTAACCATGCGCATATGTTTGGTCTAAGCGATCTTCATCAGATGCGTGGACGTGTAGGTCGCTCAAATAAAAAATCATTCTGTTACCTGCTAAGCCCTCCATTATCTACACTTACGCCAGAGGCTTATAAACGATTATCAGCAATCGAAGAGTTTTCAGAATTAGGGGCAGGATTTAATGTCGCTATGCGCGATCTTGATATTCGTGGCTCAGGAAATTTATTAGGTGGAGAACAATCTGGGTTTATTGCCGAAATTGGTTTTGAGATGTATCATAAAATTCTTGATGAAGCAATTCAGGAATTAAAAGAAGACGAATTCTCAGATGTCTTTGCCGATGATAAAGACCACAAATATGTCTCCTTTACGCAGATCGACACCGATATGGAAGTATTGATACCTGATGAATATGTAACCAATATCAGTGAGCGATATAACCTATATACGGAAATATCGAAACTCGAAAATGAAGACCAACTGACAGATTTTGCAGTATCATTAGAAGACCGATTCGGTCCGATACCACATGAAGTCTTTGAATTGTTTAATACTTTGCGCCTACAATGGTTTGGAAAGCAGATTGGATTTGAAAAAATATCCTACAAGAAAAACACTTTAAAAGGATATTTCGTTAACAACCCAAAATCAACTTATTTCGAATCAGATCAATTTGGAAGAGTACTTGCTTTTGTTCAGCAGCACCCAGAGATTAGTAATTTAAAAGAAATCAAAAAGCAGCTTAGGCTGGCTTTAAGTAATGTGAATAGTATTAGTTATGCTTTAAAGCTTTTAAAAGAAATGGTATAATAGCATTTGTCATATGAGTACACGATCTAAAAAAGGTTTCTATTTAATGATAGAAACCTTTTTTAGATTATTCATTACAAAACAGATGTACCATCATCTGTTTTCACCTGTATTACGGTCAATTCCTTACCAAATTTCGCGAAATATTCTGGTGAGATCTTCTCGATAAGTGCGACAACAAAATCATTTTTCACAAGATTAATCGTGCAACCACCAAAACCACCCCCCATTTGTCTTGCCCCCAGCACCTCAGGAAACTGTTTGATAAAATCCACCAAATAATCTGACTCAGCACAGCTCACTTCATATTCTTGACTCAAACCATGATGTGACGCCAATAGATTTTGTCCTAATGCTTTTAAATTACCAGCTTTCAGATGCTCACATGCCTCATGCACGCGTTCGCTTTCTTCAACGACAAAACGTGTTTTTGTATATACTTCAGCATCTCTATCTTTCACAATTTCATCCAACATCGAAACCGACACATCACGCATATTGACAACTTCAGGATATTTTTCCTTAACCCAATCAATAGCTTGCTTGCATTGTTCCACACGCTTGTTATACGCAGTATCTCCTAATGCATGTTTTACATTTGTATTCAGTAAAATGATTGTATAACCATCCAATATCAGAGGAACATATTCATATTCTAAAGAACGGCAATCGAGCTTTAATACCTGATCCTTTTTACCAAACGTTGAAGCAAACTGATCCATAATACCGCATTTTACTCCTGCATAAGTATGCTCGGCCAATTGTCCAATTTTTGGAATCTCCAAACGTGGAATATTTAACTCAAAAAGCTCACTTAAAGCTAAAGTCGTAGCACATTCTACAGCGGCAGAAGAAGATAGACCTGCTCCTAAGGGAACATCACCATCGATATAAAGATTAAATCCACCAACCAATAAACCCCTTTTCTGGATTTGATCAACAACCCCCAAGATATAGTTAGGCCAATGTAAATCTGTTGGTGCAATAGCATTTAAACTGATCTCGTAGACGGCCTTGTAATCTTCGGCATATAAAGAGATCAACTCATCATCTCTTTTAGATACAGCAATATATACCGCTTTATCGATAGCCGCTGGCAGCACAAACCCGTCATTATAATCGGTATGCTCTCCTATGATATTAATTCTACCTGGGGACCGTACAATAATAGGCTCAGCTTGAAAAATGGATGTAAATTTATTCTGTATAGATTCTTTAGTAATCATAAATTAAACGTTTTTATAATGAGTCGTTGAGCAGTTTCTTAATTGTTGAGCTGCAAATTCGGGCGTAATATCACGCTGTGGATTTGCCAGCATTTCATAACCTACCATAAATTTCTTAACCGTAGCAGAACGTAACAATGGTGGGTAAAAATGCATATGCCAGTGCCATTCCGGAAAGTCTCCACTATTCACCGGAGCTTGATGCATACCCGCAGAATAAGGAAATGATGTATTAAATAAGTTGTCGTAGCGTGTTGTCAACAATTTCAAAATTGAGGCCAGCTGTTCTTTCTCCTGATCTGTGAAAGCTAATATATTCTGTACAGGTCTTTTACTTACGATCATCGTCTCATACGGCCATGATGCCCAAAATGGAACTAACGCAACAAAACTGTCATTCTCTTCTATAATACGTTCATTTTTTCTCAATTCTGCTTGAACATATGCACTTAGCATGGTAACACCATGATTGTCAAAATATGTCTTTTGATTTTTCGACTCCTTCTGAAGTTCCACAGGAACATGATTTTGTGACCAGATCTGACCATGTGGATGCGGGTTGCTACACCCCATTATAGCACCCTTATTTTCAAATATTTGAATATACTTTATCCACTCATGTTCAGCCAAAGCAGTAAACTCCTTTTGCCAAACATCTACTACCGCTTTTATTGCCAGAACTGACATTTCTGGAAGTGTCAGATCATGTCGTGGAGAAAAGGCGATAACTTTACAAATACCTTTTTCAGATTCCGCAATAAAAAGCTCATCTTCATTGATATCTGCCGTAGGCGTATCCTTCAAGAGTGCAGAAAAATCATTTACAAATACAAAACTCTCTTTATAATCGGGATTAACATCTCCATCAGCCCGTTCGTTCGTCGGACACAAATAACACTTCGGGTCGTATGATGGTCGTTGTTCTTGATTGTCATCTTCGACTTGTCCTTGCCATGGCCTTTTACTTCGATGTGGAGAAACGAGCACACGTTCACCAGTAAGTATATTCAACCGGGTATGAGGATCCGAATTAATTTCGAATGTTTGTTGCATGGTCTAATTTTTATTTCATAATTTTTGATCGTTAAAGATAGTAATTAGACTGTTAAAGAAAATGACAATGACAATAAAAAAATAAGCACTCGATTGAGTGCTTATTTTTTTTATTGTCATCAGCTAACATGTAGGAGAAGCATATTTAAATACCACATCCCTTATAAATGTTATTCTTTAATTATACGCGTGCTTTCGGATCATTCCCTTTTATAAGTTCAAAAATGGTGATCTCAGGCAATATTCCTACTCGACCCGGGTAACCTAAGAATCCATAGCCCACATTTACATAAAGTTGCTTATTGTTTTTTTCTCTATATAAACCGGCCCATTCTTTATACACATATTTTGCAGGACTCCATTGAACATTCTTAAGCCGAACACCAAACTGCATACCGTGTGTGTGCCCCGCGAACATGACGTCGATATCTGTATCTAGCACCTGAGCCCGCCAGTGCGAAGGATCGTGGGAAAGAAGTAATTTAACAGACTGTTCTTCTGCACCCAACAAAGCTTTTTGCAAATCGCCGTGCTTAGGGAATCGGCCGGTACCCCAGTTCTGTACACCAACAATAGCCAATTCTTCATTGTTAACTTTCAAAATCCGATTCTCATCATTCAAAAGATCCCAGCCCATTACTTTATGTGTCTCAATCAAGTCCTGAAGATTTTTTCTTTTGGCCGCTGAATCCTCTTTCCCAAAATAATAATCACCATAATCATGATTTCCTAAACTTGAGAATACACCTAAATCAGCCTTTACCCTTGAAAATATATCTTGATAATCACGCATTTCTGAAGCGACATTATTAACTAAATCACCAGTAAAAAAAATAGCATCTGGTTTTTCATTCAGTAATAAGTCAACTCCACCATTTACGGCTTTTCTATTATAAAAAGAACCCGAATGCACATCAGAAATTTGTCCAATCTTCATCCCGTGAAAAGCTGCTGGCAAATTTGGCAAGTATAACTTTTGACGACGCACACGATAATCATACGCTCCCGAAATAATTCCCCAGCTTAAAGGCACCAATGGCGACGCACCAACCAAAATCCCCGCCTTTGTTAAGAAATCTGACCTTGTGATCCCTTTAACTGGCTCTTCAGCGATTGGCATTTCCAACACATTGACCGCTTGTTTGATCGTTTTTTTCGGGGTCAACAGTCTCGTTAGCCAAAGTCCTCCTCTCCTCAAATCATCCAGAATGAGAACAAAGAAAAAGAAGAATTTAGAAGCTGCTGTGAGAAAAAAAGCAACTAAAAAAACGGAACGAACTAGTAGTGGAATATTAAATTTAAAGGAAATGATAACTCCTAGAGAAAGCAAAATTGAATAACCCCACCAAAGAATCCCAAAAGTTTTAGTCTTTGCAAACTTGATCTTTGTTGCCTTTAATGCAAAAAAGATATAAAAGTCCAATAGAAGAAGTACAATTACATTTACTATTAACATCGTATTTTTAAGTTAGTATTAAGCATTCAAAGCCAAGCGCTTCAATGCTTCAATCCACTTAGGATCACCGTTTAGACTTTCAACCAATTGAACCTCTTCACCTCCCAAATGCTTAAACTCATTAGCATATTCCACGCCAATTTCATCTATTGTTTCAATACAATCGGCAACAAATGCTGGACTAAATACCAATAATTTCTTCTTGCCTTTTTGTGCCAAGTCCTCTAATAAACTTGACGTATAAGGTTGAATCCAAGGTTCTTTGCCTAATCTCGATTGAAAACAGATGCTATATTGCTCCTTTTCAAGACCTAATTCTTGAGCAATTGCTCTTGTAGTTGCATGACATTGTGACAGATAACAAAAAGAATTGACCGTATTTTTACACGAATCACAACCATCCTCCGGACAACTTAACTGCCTGGTTGGATCAACTTTCCCCAATTGACGTACAGGAAGCCCGTGATAACTAAATACAATATGGTCAAAATGAGCAATATCATGCTGTCTTGCATGATCTGCAAAGGTTTCAATCATGAGTGGCTCTTGACAATAACTACTTACAAAACTCATATTCGGTAAATAATTCCATTTACGAATCAGTTCCATCACGCGGTCAATAACAGATCCACTGGTCGCAGATGCATATTGCGGAAATAAAGGAATAACACGAATCGAATCCAGAAGCATTCCCTCCATATTTTTTAAAGCATTTTCAATAGAAGGACTCTGGTAACGCATGGCCAATTCGACATGATAATCCTCCCCTAAAGAATCCTGCAAGAGATCACGCTGTATAATGCTGTAATGCATCAAAGGAGAACCTGTTTCCTTATCCCAGATTGTTTCATAAATTTTAGCAGACTTCGGAGCACGAGTAGGAGCTATGATTCCCCTAACTAAAAGTGTTCTATTGATATATGGAATATCAATTACCCTTCCGTCCATTAAAAATTCTGTTAAATATTTTCTTACATCTGATGTGGCAGGACTATCCGGAGTCCCCAGTTGAACTAATAAAATTCCTTTGGTAGCTTTCTTACTCATTTGAAACAAAAGTATGAAAATTAGATCGTAGATATTGCTATCTACGACAATATGAAATATTTATGACGCGTAATTGTGAGGTTATATTGCTTTTAAGTAAGCTTTGACTTCTTTCATCAGCCACATAGGTGTTGAGGTCGCTCCACAAATACCCACACGATCGCCTTCTTTGAAAACTGTTACATCAATCTCTCCAACTTCTGAAACAAAATAAGTATCAGGATTTTCTTTTAAGCAAACTTCAAAAAGAACTTTACCATTGGAAGATTTTTTACCCGAAACAAAAACAATTTTGTCATACATCTTGGCGAAGTGTACCAGATCTTCGTAACGATTAGAAACTTGGCGACAAATGGTATCGTTTGCTTTTACTTCATAGCCTCTCTTGATCAACTCATCTTTGATCTGATAAAACTTATCTACACTCTTCGTCGTTTGGCTATAAAGTGTAAAGGATGCTGGCAAGTCGGCATCATCCAACTCAGCAATATCCTGAAAAACTAAAGCTTCATCATTAGTTTGTCCCTGCAAACCAACAACCTCAGCATGGCCATGCTTCCCAAAGATGAGGATCTTCTCATCCTGATCAAAAGAAGTTTTAATTCTATTTTGCAACTTGAGAACAACGGGGCACGATGCATCAATTAGCGTAATATTATTCTCTAGAGCGATCTTATAAGTTTCTGGAGCTTCACCATGTGCACGGATAAGGACTTTTTCATGTTGTAAAGTGGGAAGAACATCATGAGCAATGATCCGCAAACCCTTTGCTTTTAGTCGAGCAACTTCTTCATCATTATGTACAATATCGCCTAGACAGTACAAATAACCATCTTCCTCAAGAATTTCCTCAGCCATGTCTATTGCATAGACTACACCAAAGCAAAAACCGGAATCCTTATCAATATCAACTGTTAGATTTAATGCCATAATAGTACAAAGTTAATCATTTCTAGACACGCAAAGAAAATACTTTTTATCAAAGAAAAAGTTACATAAAAATAGTCGTAATGATAATATAATATGCTTATCTTTCAGTTATTGGTGGAAATCATTACTTTTGCAAAAAAAATAACATTAATGGCAACTAACAGAACTTTTACGATGATCAAACCAGATGCAGTAGCAAATGGTCACATCGGCGCTATTTTGAATGATATTATTGCTGGTGGTTTCAAAATCGTAGCAATGAAATATATTCAATTGACTACAGAAACAGCGGGTGCTTTTTACGCAGTACACAGCGCGCGTCCTTTCTACGGAGAATTAGTAAACTTTATGACTTCAGGTCCTATTGTTGCTGTTATCTTGGAGAAAGAAAATGCAATTGAAGATTTCCGTACTTTAATCGGTGCTACTAACCCTGCTGAAGCTGCAGAAGGTACCATCCGTAACAAATATGCAAAATCTATCGATGCTAATGCGGTTCATGGTTCTGATTCAGATGAAAACGCTCAAATCGAAGGTGCATTTTTCTTTTCTCAATTCGAGAGATTTTAGTCTTAATCAAATCATATAAAAAAGGCTTGCAATAGTATTATTGCAAGCCTTTTTTATATCTAAAAACCTCGTTTCCCAAGATACTCATTCTCTTTAACCGTCATCAACGTTTTATCTTCGGGTTTTTTATCATGGTATCCACATAAATGTAATACGCCATGCATAATCACGCGCTGTAACTCATCTTTACTATCAACTTTAAATTTAGCAGCATTTTCTGTAATACGCTCAACACTGATAAATATATCACCAGCAATCACATCATCATCTTCCGAGGAGTCAAAAGTAACAACATCTGTATAAGTATCATGATTCAAATACTGCTTATTAATTTCCAATAAATAAGCATCTGAACATAAGATAAAGCTTAGTTCACCAACACGTTTAAATCCTTCAGCCTTGATTGTATCCACAATCCACTGACGAATTTTTGCCTTTTCCTTTAATTTAAAATCAATATCTTCTACAAAGAATAGAATATCTTTTAATGCCATATTAAAATGCTTTAGTTTCCATATATGTCTGCAAGATCAAGGTTGCTGATATGGTATCCACAATACCCTTTTCTTGTCTTTTATTTTTTTTCTTACCGCTTTGAGCGATAACAGCAGCGGCCATTTTTGACGTAAACCGTTCGTCTATTTCAATAATAGGGATCAAAGGGTATGTTTTCTTTAACCGTCTTGCAAATCCTAAAATATGAATCGCAGACTCCGAATCCGTCCCGTCCATTTGCAAAGGCTTGCCCAATACAAACGTCTCCACCTGCTCTGTTTTAAAATAATCTTCTAAGAACTCCCAAATTTTATCCGGATGCACCGTCGTTAATGCTGTTGCAATTATTTGCATCGGATCTGTCACTGCAATACCGATCCTTTTTGTTCCATAATCAAAAGCCATTAATCTCATAACGATGCCTATCTTAAATATTTTGACAAAAATACGATTCTGTTTCTGTAAAATAGATTCCCTATTGATCAAAAAAAATCTATAAATTTGCTAGACTTTAAATTAAAATGAATGAAATACACCATATTAATTGGGCTTTTCTTAATGACTGTAAGTATAAAAGCAAATGCTCAAGATTACCAGGCGCTTATTCTAAAAGATCGCCAAGAAAAAGCTTTGAGTCTCTCCAAGTCAAAATTCGGTCCTTTACCGGCAGACCAGGTACAGTTTTTAGATTATTTCCCAGTAGATAAAGCATACCAAGTGACGGCGGACGTTACCTTATTAATAGGAGAAGAAACGTTCAAAATGCCCACTTACGATGGAACTAGCAACCCCTATAAACGTTATGCTATTTTAAATTTCACTTTAAACAATAAACCCTATCAACTGACAGTTTATCAAAGTGCGGCGCTATTTCAAAATCCACAATACAAAAACCACCTCTTTCTACCCTTTTTAGATTTAACAAACGGTCAGGAAAGCTATAGTGGAGGACGTTATATTGATTTATCAACGGAGGACATCATAAATGGCAAAGCAACTATAGATTTTAATACCGCTTACAACCCTTACTGTGCGTACAGCAATGGCTATCGCTGCCCTGTACCACCTCAAGAAAACATTTTAGAGACAAAGATTATGGCAGGAGAAAAAGCTTTTCATAAACAAAAAAACGAAAGACCAGTAGATATTCAGGCAGGACAAAATTTTAGCGCAGATGATCTTAAGATCATCAATAATGGTACAGAAACAGAAAAATTACGTGTGCTACAAATTACAAATGAGAAAGATCTGACTGTATTAACGACCACTTCTGTTGACCTTAAATTTGATGACCCATCGATCGCAATCTTAGAAAAAAGAATGTTTAGCACAGTCCAAGATCCAGAGCATGCTGGCGTTGGCATCGCGGCCCCGCAAATAGGAATAAATAAAAACTTAATTGTTGTACAACGATTTGATAAAGTAGGTGAACCTTTTGAAAGTTACATTAACCCTAAAATTATTTGGCGATCAAAATTCATCAGAAAGGGAGTTGAAGGATGCTTATCAATACCTGATCGTCGGGAAGAGGTACTTCGCAGTAATACCATCCGCTTACAATATATTAGTAAAGAAGGCAAAATAAAGGAGGAAAATATTGAGGGGTTTACTGCCGTTATTTTTCAGCATGAAGTAGATCATTTATATGGAATACTTTACCCAGACCGTGTGGAAGAGGCTCAAAAAGAAGAATTTGAACCCCTAAGTGATAAAATGCAGTTTTATATTAAGCCAAATACGTTACGCCCTTAATAAAAAAATGGATCGCTATGGATCTTATTAAAAATATCCATAGCGATCCATTGTTACTTGAGCATCACCGATTGGCATACAATCATAAATTTCTCCTTTACCATAGAGATCTGCTTGATAAAAGAAAAATATTTTGCAAAATGAATTAATTCAATAGCTATGACTTATTATCCCTAGCTATTAATTCAAACGATCTAAGTCCTGTTAGAAAAGGCAATGACCCTATAGCAACAAATACATTTCCTACCACCTGTATTTGGTAAATCGTAAACAAATGACCTCCCTTCATGACAGTTGAAACAACTTACTATCTAATAGGGATCATCTTATAATTTCCTTAAGTTTTTATAGTGTGATAATAGAGGGTTTGTAGAGGGTTCATAGAGGTAAAGCTCTATAAATCCTCTACAAACCCTGCCTTTAAGCTATTAAATATTCCTACTAAAATCTAACAAGATTCAAAGGTGTCTCTCATAAGATTCCCAGCAAATCTATATGTCTATCTAAGAGAGGTAATGCGTCCAAAACTTAAGACAAAAAAAAGAGCATAAAATCTATTTATGCTCTTTTTTTCAATCTTCATCGCATCAAAGCTACTGATTGAAAATAGATATTTTTTAATGTGACAAGGTAGGTAGCCTAACGGGCGATCATCTTGATTTCAAATAGCGTATTCCAAAGTTTTCCAGTGACAAACAATCTTTTACCTGCTTGATCATAGGCGATACCATTCAACTCATTATCGTATTGTGCATGCTGATAGATCCCAACTAAATTAATTCGACCTTCTACGATTCCAGTTTCAGGATTTATAATAGCAATAACATCCTTTTCATATACATTGGCATACACTTTACCATCAATATACTCCAGTTCATTTAGAAAATTCACCTGACCATTTTCGTCATAAACATCAACAGAACTCATTTCTTGCTGTGTATTCGGATCTAAAAAATATAATTTATTGGATCCATCAGACTTAATTAATCTTTTGCCATCGTAGGTTAAGCCCCAACCTTCTTTACTATCCTTATAAGGAAAAGTTTTCTCCAGTTCAAAACTTGATTTATTAAGAACAAAACCTTCCATATTTTTCCATGTCAACATCACGATTTTATCTCCCATGATGGTCATTCCTTCACCAAAATATTTTTCTGAATCAAACTCTTTTTTCTGTAGCACTTTACCAGTTTTTAAGTCAACGCGTCTCAAGGAGGTAAGTGTACCTCCGCCACTACCTGTTGACTCATACAAAAACCCATTTTCATATTGTAACCCTTGGGTAAATGCTGTCGTATCATGTGGAAATTTATTGACAATTTCGAACCCATATTCTTTTGGAGCTGGTGGCACTATAGTGATGTATGCGTTTGCACTATCAATACTTGTTCCTTGATATACCTTTGCAGAAATATTGCGTGTACCCAAGGCTAAGTTCTTACTGTCTACCTGCACTGCAGAAGTATCTTTTCCAGAAGCAACCATCTTATCATCGATATAATATACAACCGAGTCCAGATCAGGTGAATTAAATTTGAGCTGAAATTGAATTGGATCACCTAGCTGAATTGATTGGCTAGCATCGGGTTTAGCAAACTCCAGTTTACCTGACTTCTTCGTTTTACAGGCACTTAAACCAAGTACTAAACCTAAGAGGATATAGGTTGTTTTTTTCATATTAAATCTACTTTTATTCATTCCAAAACGCATCTTTGATGTGTTCTAATTGTATATTATCTTTATCTGTGATGAGAACTGATATAATGTCAAAGCGAATTTCTCCAGTCACATCATATTTTTTCAAATATACATCTGCAGCTCTTGTCAATTTTCGTTTCTTCTGCCAGTCAACAAACTCAAACGGTTCTCCGTAATCAAGCTTACGACGAGTTTTTACCTCAACAAAAACTAAAATACCGGCATCTCTGACTATCAAATCTACTTCTAAATTCTTATATCGCCAATTTCTTAACAAAATTTCACACCCTAAATCCTGCAGAAATTTTTCCGCATAAGACTCTCCTAATTTGCCGAATTCAAGATGCTTGGCCATACTTTACTTGACTACGGTATTTCCGAGTAATCCTCCTAACATCTTCTCGGCATCTTTAAGTTTTTGATATTTGAAAATTAAAACTTCGACATTCGCGTCATCCTTTTCCGTCTTTAGCTCTTCACGGATCTTGACCATTTCACGGGTTATTTTACGTTTTTTGATGCGGTAAATCGAAGTGATAACAAGCACTTTTAAATGCTCATATTCTTGAGTTACATAGATTTTACGTTTATCATCATTCCAGTTTTCACTCAGATTGTACTTGGACGCAACACAGTTAATAGCAAGCTCAGCAACAGCAGCGTCTTGATTAGAGTAAAACTGCTTAGCCTCCGGTATTTCAAATTTTTCAACCGCCTCACGATAAACATTTAAGATAAAAGCTGCGGCCTTGTCCTCAAAATTGACATCAGCGATATTACTTAGTAAAACCCCTGCTACTGGTATATCTCCGTCCCCTTCCCAGGTCGCCAGATAGTCGCCATAATTGATAAGAATCCGTATAATTTCACGTTCTTGAAGTATTTCTGAAGTAATCTGCTGCGCAGGTGTCTCTGGTGCCAGCGGCGCGGCACCACCTCTTTCTTCATCGGTCATGAAAAAATCTGCAGGAGGTCCATCCATTGGTGGAGCCCCTGCCCCCATAACCGGAGTACTCTTCTTAGTGAAATCCTTATCTGCTTTCTTAGATTTTGAAATTCGGATCTTATTTAATTCTGAAAGTAAGATTCGCTCTTCAATATCCAATAAATTACTGCACTCCCGTATAAAAACTGAAACTTTAATTTCATCCGGAATCAATGCGATACTCTCAACGACATCACGGATCACCTCTGCCCTTTTTATCGGATCATTATTGGTATCGCGAAGTAAAATTCTAGTTTTATAAAAAATAAAATCTTGTTGATTCTCTTTGATATAGGACTTAAATACGGAAGAACCATAAGTCTTTACATACGAATCGGGATCATTACCATCTGGGAAAAGCAAAATCTTAACATTCAAACCTTCCTCCAGCAACATATCCGTTCCCCGAAGAGAAGCTTTAATCCCAGCTTCATCTCCATCATAAAGAATTGTTACATTTTTTGTGAAGCGCGCAATAAGTCGAATCTGTGCTGTCGTCAATGATGTACCTGATGAAGATACCACATTTTCTACACCTGCTTGATGGGTAGATATTACATCTGCATATCCTTCTACCAAATAGCAGTTATCCTCCTCCATAATTGCTTTTTTCGCAAAATTGAGTCCATAAAGCACATCTGACTTATGGTAGATATCACTCTCTGGTGAGTTTACATATTTGGGAACTTTCTTATCTGTCTTTAATGTCCTTCCTCCGAAACCGATTACTCTTCCAGTCAAATTATGGATAGGAAACATAACACGTCCGCGGAAACGATCGTATAAGCTTTTATCATCGCGCTCGATCGCAAGCCCAATTTCCTTCAGATAGTCGGGATGAAAACCCGCTTTGGTCGCTGCATCAACAAGTGCAGTCCAATTATCGGGGGAATAGCCCAATTCAAATTTTTTGATGATATCTTCCCGATAGCCACGTTCCTTAAAGTAGTGCAGGCCAATAACCTGCCCCATCTCTGTGGTCCACATTTCATCTTTGAAAAATTTACTGGCCCATGCGCTCAACACATATAAACTTTCTCTCTTATCTTGAGCCGCTAACTGTGCTGGCGAGCGTTCAACCTCTTCAACCTCTATACTGTATTTATTAGCGAGGTATTTAATGCCTTCCGGATAAGAAAATTTCTCTAGTTCCATCACGAACTTCAACGAATCTCCTCCAACCCCACATCCAAAACATTTATAGATTCCTTTGGAAACAGAAACGTGAAAAGATGGCGTCTTCTCATGATGAAAAGGACAGTTACCAATAAGCGATGTACCCCTCTTTTTCAAGTCTACAAAATCACCTACAACCTCCTCTATTCGAGCAGCATCCAACACCTTATCTATTATCTCTTGCTTGATCAATTTCGTATCCTTTTATAATCAGTAAATTTAATAAATATATAAGCAATTACAACATCAAATTCATCGGCATTTCTGCTATCCAAACTAAATATTTTACTATTTTTGCAATACCATAAGAATGCTGAAATAGAAAGCTATGTCATTTAATATCAAAAAAATCTGTTGTATCGGTGCTGGATATGTAGGCGGACCGACGATGTCTGTTGTTGCCCAACAATGTCCTCATATCCAAATCACCATTGTTGATGTCAATGTCGAACGTATTGCGGCCTGGAATGACGAAAATTTGGATAACCTTCCGGTCTACGAACCAGGGCTGACAGCGATTGTCGCTGAGGCAAGGGGTCGTAATCTATTTTTCTCTACTGATGTTGATAAAGCTATAGATGAAGCAGATATGATTTTTATTTCTGTCAATACCCCTACCAAAAACTACGGCAAAGGAAAAGGGATGGCTGCTGATCTCAAATACATTGAATTATGTGCGAGACAAATTGCTTCTGTTGCAAAAACAGATAAGATTATTGTCGAAAAATCTACTTTACCTGTGCGTACTGCAGCAGCATTAAAAAGTATTCTCGACCATACAGGCAATGGTGTTAATTTTCATATCCTATCCAATCCAGAATTTTTAGCCGAAGGTACTGCTATTCAAGACTTATTAGCCCCGGACCGCGTGTTAATTGGTGGAGAAAATCAAGAAGCAATTGATACGCTCGTAAAAATTTACCAAAATTGGGTTCCTGACACTAACATTTTGACGACTAACTTATGGTCTTCGGAATTATCTAAATTGACGGCAAATGCCTTTTTGGCACAACGCGTTTCATCGATAAATTCGATCTCTGAACTCTGCGAAAAAACAGGTGCCAATGTGGATGAAGTTTCTAAAGCAATTGGCATGGATACCCGTATTGGTTCAAAATTTTTAAAGGCATCTGTTGGGTTTGGCGGTTCCTGTTTTCAAAAGGATATTTTAAACCTTGTGTATATTGCAAGAAGTTATGGTCTGAATGAAGTCGCAGATTATTGGGATCAGGTCATCATCATGAATGATCACCAAAAACAGCGCTTTGCAGATAATATCATCCAAACTTTGTACAATACAGTATCAGGAAAGAAAATTACATTCTTGGGATGGGCTTTTAAAAAGGATACAAATGACACTAGAGAATCTGCAGCTATTTACGTTGCTGATTACTTATTAAGTGAACAAGCTGAAATCACGATATACGACCCTAAAGTCACAGCCGAACGTATCTACGCTGATCTCGATTATTTAAATACAAGAAGTCCTGAAGAAAATAGAGCACTTGTAAAGGTCGTAAATGATCCCATTCAGGCATGCCAAGACGCCCATGCTATTGCTGTGTTAACGGAATGGGAGGAGTTTAAAAACTATGACTGGTACACCATAAAACACCAAATGAAACGACCCGCTTTTATATTTGATGGCAGAAAACTGTTAAACAGAAAGTACCTGGAAGATCTAGGATTTAAATATTATGCTATCGGTGAATAAGTCTATGCATTTCTGTAATAAAAAAAGGGTTGTTTGAAAACAACCCTTTTTTATTTACCAATTTTTTATGTATTGGGTTCGAGAGAAGTCCGAATATTATTTATTTGATTCGTATATAAATTAACATCGGACTTTAATAGTGCCTGTAAAGCCTTTTAAAAGAATAGAAGAAGAAAGTGGAAAAGGCCTACAGGACTTTTTATCTTTAGCTGGACATCATCTGATATATTTCGCTCATGTAAGTGGATTCTGACAGTGCATCCGAAAAATCATTCCATTCGGTTTCATTAAAAACAAAAACAATTTCTGGACAAGGTGTATCAATCAATACGCGCATATCACCATCAGGAAAGCTAAAATAGTTCCCTTTCACATTACTTCTCATCGTTGCGGAAACAAAGGACTCAAACTGAAGATAACCTAAACTTAATAGGAAAGAGTCTTGCCAGATATAAAATGTTTTACACTTCGTGCAATAACTGATATGAGATTTGCCTTTATGGCTGAGAACGACTGATTGACACATATGATTCGCTTTATTTAAAACATGACACCTTGTATGTATTTAGACTAATTATAAATAATAATCAAATGTAAAGATTAATTCCGAATCTGACGAATAAAAAAACAAAAAAAGGAGCAAAAATAATTTTGCTCCTTTTTTTGTTTTTTTTTGTGTTTAATTCAAGCCACGCTTAATTAACAAATATTTCGGATCTGGATCCGCTCCTCTAAATGTTTTATACATTTGTGCAGGATCTCCTGTATTTCCTTTTTCTAAGATATTACGACGAAATGAATCTGCTGTTGGCTGATCATACAATGACTTTTCTTTAAAAGCTGCAAAAGCATCTGAGTCTAATACCTCCGACCAGATATAGGCATAATAGCCCGCCGAGTACCCACTGGCAAAAATATGTTGGAAATAGGTACTTCTGTAACGTGGTATTATTGCATCAATTAAACCAATCTTCTTCATAGCTCCTTTTTCAAAATCATTGATATCTCCAGTAATAGGTGATGTCGTTGCATGATAGTTCATATCTAATAAAGAAGCTGCCAAATACTCTACAGTCGCGAAACCTTGATCAAACGTTCCAGCCTTCTCCATTTTAGCAATTAAAGAATCTGGAATTGCTTCTTTAGTTTTATAATGCTTTGCATATTCTTTCAATACTTGTGGATCTGCCGCCCAATTTTCCATAATCTGAGATGGGAGCTCTACAAAATCTCTTGAAACAGATGTTCCTGCTAGACTTTTATATTTTACATTCGATAATAAACCATGTAAAGCATGTCCAAATTCATGAAACAAAGTACTCGCTTCATCAAAAGTTAATAATGCCGGTTGGTCACCAACAGGTTTTGTGAAATTACAAACGATCGAGATTACAGGAGCATTACGCTTTCCTTCTGTTTTACTTTGATTACGGTAAGATGTCATCCATGCACCACTTCTTTTAGATTCGCGAGGAAAAAAATCGGCATATAATATACCTAAGTGAGAGCCATCTTTGTCTTTTACTTCGTACACCTCAACATCTTTTTGGTATACAGGAACGTTGTTTAAAGCAACGAACGTCAATCCATATAATTTATTAGCGACAGCAAATGCGCCTTCTCTTACTGTAGGCAAACTAAAGTAAGGTTTGATTTCATCTTCGTTTAATGCGAATCTTTTTTTACGGATAATCTCTGTATAGTATCTCCAGTCATAAGGGGCTACTTCAAAATTACCCCCCTCTGCTTTTATCTCTTTATTGATATCAGCAGCTTCGCCTTTTGCTTTATTAAGTGCCGGAGTCCATAATTTATTTAACAATGCATATACATTTGCGGGATTTTCAGCCATAGATTCTTCTAAAACAAACGCTGCATGAGATGCATAACCCAATAATTTAGCTTTTGCTAATCTAAGATTTGAAATCTTGCGTAAGTTTTCTTTATTATCAGTAGCATCATCATGATTTCCTTGTGTTTGGTATGCTTCCCAGATTTGTTTTCTTAATTCTCTGTTTTTAGCGTATTGCAAGAATGGCATAATAGAAGGATTCTGCAAAGTAAAAACCCATTTTCCTTCTTTACCCTTAGCTTTTGCATCTTCAGCAGCCGCTGATTTTAAAGCCTCTGATAGACCTTCTAATTGTGAAGCACTATCGACAACCAATTCAAAAGCTTTAGACTCAGTCATCAAATTCTGTCCGAATTGTAATGTTAATGACGATAATTCAGAATTAATTTTCTTCAATTTCTCTTTATCAGCATCTTTTAAGTTAACTCCCGCACGAACAAACGATTTATAGGTCTCTTCCAACAATTTATTATCTTCACTATCTAAACCTAACGATGATTTCTTAGACCAAACAGCTTTTACTCTTTCAAATAATTTCGCATTTAAAGAAATTTCATCATTATGTGCAGACATAATGGGCACTAATTCTTTAGCAATTGCTTTTATACTATCGTTAGTATTTGCCTGATTCAAATTATAAAAAACGGTAGATACATTACCCAATAATTTTCCAGCATTTTCTAATGCAACAATGGTATTGGCAAATGATGGATCTTCGGAATTATTTATAATTGTATCAATCTCTAAATTATGCACCTTAAGCGCTTCTTCAAAAGCGGGTTTAAAATGTTCATCTTTAATTTTATCAAATGGAGGAACATTAAATGGAGTATCGTATGCTAATAATAGCGGGTTATCTGTCATTTGTTTATTTTGTTCGCAACCAACAAAGGCTGTTGCCACAATTAAAAAAAATGGCAAAAGTCGTTTTTTCTTCATTATATATCTTTTTATTCTCGCAATAATTTGGGCAAAGTTACAAATATTTGTGTAAGTAATACTTTTTAGAAAGATCAAAATAAGTATTGTATATTTATCACAATATTGTAATAACCAGAAAAGTACTGAAACTATTTTATAATTTTGTTGTCTCATAGCATAAATCTTCATTAATGAATAATATCAATCATTTTTTCTTGTACTGCGCAGGTGTACATGAAGAGACATTAAAAAAATATCCGCAAGAACATAATAAGTATGTGGCTATTGGTGCTACCATTTTCTTCACGGGTCTTTTTGCCTCCCTTTCTGGTGGCTATGCTATGTATTTTGTTTTTAGTGGAACCTATCTAGATTGGCTTTTAGCAATTGTATTTGGTATCATATGGGGTCTAATGATCTTCAATATGGACCGTTATATTGTATTGAGTATTAATAAATCGAAAACAGGTGGCTTTCAATTCTTACAGGCTTTACCACGGATATTACTTGCCATATTAATTGGTATCGTTATTTCAAGACCTTTAGAGCTTAAAATTTTCGACAAAGAAATAAGAGAAAATTTAAAGACAACCTATATTGCCAATGAACGAGCTAAGATAGACAGTCTAAATATTATTTTTAACAAAAAATATACGTTTGATCTCACTCAACTTAAATCACTTACCACAGAAAGAGATTCCCTTGATGCAAGAATCAAAGCCGATCGACAAAAGCTCAACTTTGAAATCTTCGGTAATAAAACAACCGAAACATCTGGTGTAGTAGGATACGGACCATATGCAAAACGAAAAGAACTTGAATTAGAAAAATCAACAGTATATCTTGACAGTTTACGTAGCTCAATTATAGCTAAAGAGCGCTTAATACTTGACAAACAAAAAGCGGAAGGTATATTAAATCAAAAAGGGCTTTCAAATGCCAGTTTGGATAGCGCTGTTAATCTGGCTGGATTTGCTGACCGAAATTCAGCCCTTGGAAACCTTAAGTTTAAAGCTAACGGACAAGTGGATGAAGCAACTGCAAATGCGGTTACTTTCATCGGATTACTTTTTATTTTCCTTGAGTGTTTACCGGTATTCGTTAAGCTTCTTTCAGGAAGAGATGCTTATGATAAGGCGATCTACAATCAACGCATAATCGATGAATATGAATCGGATGCTTATACCGTTACGGAGAAAGCTGCTATAGACCATTTAAAAGATGCTTCTATCGATATATCGATCAATAAAAGACTTAAGAAAATGAACGAAGAAATAGAAGAAGAGGTTTAATCCTCTTCTTCTATTTCTTCATCCAAATATTTGGAATCAATTTGCTTATTTGCCTTAGCACCTAATTTCTTCAGATTCTCCACGCGCTTAATCACATTACCAGCGCCGAAAGATAGTTTTTTAGAAGCATCTTCATGGCTTTTCAATGCTTTTTGCAATTGTGCCTGTACTTGATCCATATCTGTTAAAAATCCGTGGAATTTGTCATAAAGTGCTCCGGCTTCCTTGGCAATTTCAATAACATTACGTGTCTGTCTTTCTTGTTTCCAGATACTAGCTATGGTACGTAAGGTTGCTAAAAGCGTAGATGGGCTTACAATTACGACCTTTCTATCCCATGCATCACTAAAAAGATCTGGTTTTTCGGAAACCGACATACTCAAAGCAGATTCTATCGGCATAAAGAGTAAGACAAAATCTGGAGATTCAATACCATACAATTCATGATAATTTTTTGCAGAAAGGTCTTTGACATGATTTTCCACAGATAAAATATGCTGTCTTGCAAAAACAGCACGATCGATATCATCTTCTGCATTTACCCAACGCTCGTAAGCTATCAAAGAAACTTTCGAATCGACAATCAGATGTTTATTTTCGGGCAAATCAATAATGGCATCGGGTTGCATTCGTCTCCCATCAATATCTGTAAATGATGCCTGCAATCTAAATTCACGATCCTTCACAAGCCCCGAGCGTTCCAGAACACGTTCTAAGATTACCTCGCCCCAATTTCCCTGTTTCTTTGCGTCACCTTTAAGAGCACGCGTCAAGTTGGTCGCTTCATCCTTAATCCGCAAACTTTGCTCCATCAGCTGTTGCACCACACCTTTCAAAGAGTTTCTTTCTGCGGCTTCCTGCGAATAAGTTTTATCCACTTTCTCTTCAAAAAGTTTGATTTTTTCTTTTAAAGGATCTAAGATCAATCCAATGGACTTCGAATTGGTTTCTGTAAATCGAAGTGTCTTTTCTTCTAAAATTTTATTGGCAATGACCTGAAACTCGGTATTAAATTGGCTTTTAATAGCAGCAATCTCCACTTTCTGCTCCTGAAACTTATCTTGCTGCGCCTCATAAAAAGAACGCGTGCTCTCTAAAGAACGTTCAACGATCAGTACATGCTCCCGTTCTTTTTCCAGTTCATCACGCAACATCGCCCGCTCTTGCAATAAACTCTGTTCACGTTGCTGCACTTTTGCCAGTTCTATTGCCATTAATTCCTTCTCCTCTCTCCACTGATTATCATCTTGATGTGAATCCTTCTTTTTCAAAGAAATTACAATTAGAACAACTAATAAAATGATAACGATAATAATATACACTGTTTCCATAAATTCACTTAACTAAATAAAAAATGGTCTTTTCAGACCATTAAAACTACTGTAACTTTTGATGAGTTCGCCACCAAAGGTCAGGCATTTCACCTGTAACAGCCATCTGATAGTCCTCATATCGACAAGGAACCAAATGATACCTTTCATTAACAGAACGTGACCCAAAATATGGAACTTGCATCCACCAGCGATCTGATTTTTTACTTTTAACAAATACCAATTCATGTTCCTCATTTTCCAGGGTCGTTCTATAGATAATATAAGACGATTTTGGTAATAAAGGGGTATCCTGCTTACGGTTATAAAAGCCATCTATAAAGCACCAGATCATCTGGGATACCAACATGGCTGTTTGCTGCATGGGATCATAAGATGGGTTAAATTCATAGAACCCGATTGAAGAACATTTATCTGACATCCCTGCGTAACGTGCAATCTGGCAGGCTTCATCGCCAAATAAACCATTTGGCATTGCATTCGCATTGCCCGAAGCTTCAGAAGCACGGATAGCTCCAATATCAAAACTAACCATATCAGCGGCTCGCACCAGCGGTTCAGATTGATCCATTCGACCGGCTATTGCACCGAGCCTAGTAGCATTGAAGAATAACTTATCGTACATATTCAACGATTCTTTACTTACCAAATAGGTCTGATATGCAATATTATTTAAATTAAATAAGTAATCGGGTTCGTGCAGAATAATATGGTTCAAATATGATCTTGAATCCAGTGCAACCTGTTCACCACTTTCCTGGTTCAGATCAAATCGACCATCTATTACGGCCACTTCCACCTTTTGCCCCAGATTTTGATAGCCTAAGTATTGTGCATAGGTCAGATCCTGACCACCACCAATTATTATGGGAACGATATCATCGGCTAATAATTCTTCCACAACTGCTCTAAGTGCTGCGTAAGTATCTTTTATCGTTGCCCCCTCTTTAATATTACCGAGATCAACAGCGTTGATTGCATAATCCCCTTGGTAAAGCTGATACAAATGTTTTCTTATCGCATCAGGAGATTTTGCACAGCCCTGATTATTAACAGCAGCACGATCTTCTTCTACGCCAATTATAGCCAATTGTGGCTTATCGTCTTTATCCCAAGTCGGAAATTGATTGTCATAAAAACGAACAACATTGCCAAGTTGCGAACGAAAAAATCCTTCTTCAGGAAATAGCTTTTGGGTAACAATCGGACTAAAAAAAACGGATAATGACATATGATGAATTTGTGTTGACGGTAATCAAAAATTAAAACCTTGCCTTAGACAAATATCCATTTATTAACTTACTTTTGAAAACATTATTTTTAACGTTATCTTTAACATGTGATATTAATAACAGGAGGAACCGGATTTTTAGGGGCTACATTGATCAAGCAATTGATCGATTTAGGAATTGATGTGATAGCTACGAAACGCTCAAACTCGATAATTCCAGAACAGCTATTATCATCGTCTTTAATCCAATGGATTGACGCTGATATTTGTAACTACTTTGATCTTGAAGAAGCATTCCAAAATATCACTGAGGTGTACCACTGTGCCGCTGTCGTATCTTACCAAAAACAAGATGCGGTGAACATGAAAAAAGTAAATGTTGAAGGGACCGCTTATGTTGTCAACCTTTGTCTAGCACATCAGGCCAGACTTGTTCATGTCAGTTCTGTTGCTGCATTAGGATCCAGTAAAAATCAAGCTCCTGTTAGTGAAAAAGACTATTGGGAATATGAGTCTTCGTTATCCAACTACGCAATTTCAAAATATGAAAGTGAAATGGAAGTTTGGAGAGGTATTGCGGAAGGTTTAAATGCTGTTATCGTAAATCCATCTGTTATCATTGGAGCTTCCTCTGGTGCAAAAGGTTCCGGTGCAATATTTTCATTAATCAATAAAGGATTAAAATACTACCCAACAGGTACTGTTGGTGTGGTTGATGTTGAAGATGTGGCTTCCATTATGCGCAATCTAATGGCACTAAAAAATATTTCAGGAGAGCGTTTTATTATCAACAATGTGAACCTCAGCAATAAGGAACTACTGGAGAAGGCAAGTGCCTTGATGGGTAAAGCAGCTCCTAAAATAGCAATCCCTCCTGCTGTACTGATGATCGCAGCTACGCTAGCGACTGCAGTTGCATCGATAAAAAAGGAAAAATCGACCCTTACAAAAGATAGCGCTAGGGCTTCTAGCGAGAAGCTAGCCTATACAGATGCAAAATTACAACAGGCATTAGCTTTTGAATATAAACCTTTAGAAACGACCTTAAAAGAGATAGCTGTACGCTATAACTGACAATAAATAATCTAATCCTAAACTCAAACTAAACCGTGAAAAATTATTACATCATTGATTTTGACAGTACCTTTACGCAAGTAGAGGCTTTGGACGAATTAGCAAAAATTTCGCTAGAACATCATCCTGACAGGGAAAAGATATATCTTGAAATTGAACGCTACACCAATCTTGCAATGGAGGGTAAACTTTCATTTCGTGAAGCATTAGCTGGTCGTGTCCAATTACTACAAGCAAATAAAAGTCATCTCGACAAACTTATTACACACCTGAAAAAGAAAGTCTCTACTTCATTCTCAAGAAATAGAGAGTTTTTTAAAAAAAATTCGGACACCGCTTGGATTGTATCTGGAGGATTTAAAGAGTTCATTACGCCAGTTGTTATTCCTTATAATATCAAAAAGGAAAATATCTACGCGAACACCTTTATATTTGATGAGCATGATAATATCATCGGATTTGACGAATCAAATCCTTTATCGGATGAAGGCGGTAAAGTAAAATTACTACAGGAATTAAAAATAGATGGTACTATTTACGGCATCGGTGATGGGTATTCTGATTTTCAATTAAAAGAATCCGGGCTTATTGAGAAATTCTTTGCATTTACTGAAAATATTTCCAGAAAAACTGTCACTGAAAAAGCGGATTTTATTACACCTAGTTTTGATGAATTTCTATATGTCAATAATTTACCCCGCGCTATTTCCTACCCTAAAAATCGGATTCTTTGTCTGATCGTCGGAGAGGTTCCTGAAATTGCTTCTCATATATTAAAAAGAGATGGATTTTCTGTGCGCACAAAAGACACTTTTGAAGAAAAGTATACAAAAGACGTCGGCATGCTTTTACTTGGAAAAGATATCTCTGTTTCTGAAGATCAATTATCCCGTGCCGATAAGCTCAAAACGATTGGCGTTTTAGGTGATGCAAAAAATCATCTTAACAAAGATATTTGCAATGCAAAAGGCATTGTTGTTTTTGATGACAAAAAAGACAAAAAGAGAAACGCCGAATTTATTCCGAGAAGAATGGCCGACTTCATTAATAATGGAGATACCTACATGAGTCGCAATTTTCCAAATCTATTGCTTCCTAAAGTAAAAGATGTTACACGTTTACTTCATATCCATAAAAATGTACCTGGTATCATGGCGCAGATTAATCTTGTCTATGCTCAAAATGATATCAATATCATATCTCAATTTCTGATGACTAAGGCTGATATAGGCTATGCTGTCACGGATATCAAAGGTGAATATGACCGGGATTTAATCAAACAACTTAAAAAAGTTCAGAATACCATAAAATTTCGAATTTTATATTAAAATAAAAGCGGGAACTTATAGTTCCCGCTTTTATTTTAATAATAATATATTGTTTTTGGTGTCACACAGACATCCAAAGGAATATCGTGCGGATCGATATCCTCGATTATCGCTATAGGTTCAAAAAATGAAAGACCGACCTTTTTAACATCAGGTCTGCATAAAGATAAAAAGCGATCGTAATAACCTTTTCCATATCCAATCCGATTCCCAGCCTTATCTGAAATTAATAAGGGAACCAGCACCATGTCAATACTCTTTTCGTCAACATAAACTCCTTCTACCGGTTCGAGTATGCCCCATTGATTATGAGCTAATGCCAACTTATCATCATAAATATAATGACTCATCACATTAGACTGTAAATTCGATTTGGAGATAACAATTTGAATCTCCGGAAACTTTTCCTGCAAATATGAAATGAGTAGCAGCGTATTAGGTTCATGAAATTTCAGTATTGGCAAAAAGACATGACAAAATTTCACGTTTTGCCATTCCAAACGCTTTAAATTTTCTAACAGACCCAAATTTAGATCAATCTCTTCAGACGGAGCTAATCGCGATCTTAAATGCCGATAATATGTCCTGAGTTCATTTTTGGTCATCATAATAGAAAAAAAAACGGCCTTGCAGCTGGGTGCTAACAAGACCGAATAATCAACCTAAACCTAAATCTTAATATTATTTAACACGCTCGATGTAATCACCTGTTTGCGTATCAATTCTTACTTTATCTCCTTGATTAATAAAAAGAGGTACTTTAATTTCAACTCCAGTTTCCACTGTTGCATTTTTTAATGCATTTGTTGAAGTATCTCCCTTTACTGCAGGCTCTGTGTATGTTATTTCTAATTCAACACTTTTAGGAGCATGCGCCATAATTGCTTCATCACTTTCAAATGCTACAATTACGTTCATACCCTCTTTCAAGAATCGTGCCGAAGTTCCAAACAAGAACTTAGGGATATTAAACTGTTCGTAAGTGGTATTGTCCATTACAACGAAAAAGTCTCCCTCCTCATATAAATATTGATAATCGTTTGTTTCAACACGAGCAATCTCAACACTTTCGTCAACTCGAAAACGGTATTCTACTAATTTACCAGTTTTCACATTACGCATTCTCGCTTGATAGAAAGCACGTAAATTACCTGGTGTACGATGTATAAATTCCTCAACAGCGACTAACTCACCGTTGAATCTTAAAACATTTCCTGACTTAACGTCTGATGCTTTTGCCATGATTTAAACTTTTATAATTATTTTCTGAGTCACAAAACTACAAAATCTAATCTTTTAATAAAAATCTAATAATTATCAACTTTTATAATCTGAAATAGACAGGGTCTGGTCACAAAAATTATATTCCTTCTCTTGGTTTGAACAAATGATAAACAATCGATCTGCACGCTTTGTTTTATCAACCAATTCTAAGTACCATCCTTCACCTGCGGTATCCAAATTACTAGTTGGTTCATCCAATAACACGAAAGCAGAATCACTGCAACAAGCTAAAGCCAATTTGACACGTTGCTTCATTCCTGAGGAAAAAAATTTCAGTTCTTTGTCTATTGCATTTTCCAGGCCTAATAAGTGTACAACCTCAGGTTCACTATATCCGCTTAGATAATTCTTAAATTTAAAATGAAATTGTATTTGCTCTCGTAACGTAAATTCTTCTATTAATTCTACATAGGGCGTAGCGAGCGAAAGATATTGAAAAACCGACTCAACATCCACTGCTTTATCATTCATTTCATAATAAATACTTCCAGCGGAAGGCGCTAAACTTCCCGAAAGCACTTTTAACAAAGTGGACTTTCCTGAACCATTAGGTCCAAGTATGGCGTATGACTTTCCGGATTCAAACTCATATGTAATATGTTTAAAAATCCATTCCCGATTATAACGCCGACCTACATCTGTTAAAATAATTTTCAAATGATCTAAAATTAGACAGCCCTTTGATTAAATCCTTTAATAACACCTCGATTAGAGTTGCGGATAAAACCTAATATCTCGTCACGAATTTCAGTTGCCTGAAATTCAGCCTCAATGATCGCCGCCGCTTTTGTTAAATTTCTATTTTGAACAAATAGAACACGATAAATATTTTGAATTTCAGCAATCTGCTCTTCTGAGAAGCCTCTTCTCCTTAATCCAACAGAATTTATACCTGCATAAGAAATAGGCTCACGTGCCGCTTTGATAAACGGAGGTACATCTTTTCTTACTAATGTACCACCTGTCACGAAAGCATGCGATCCAATGGTACAGAATTGATGAACTGCTACCATACCTGCCAAAACTACATAATCTCCTACGGTAATATGTCCCGCTAGTGTACTGCTATTTGAAAATATGCAGTAATCACCGATTGTACAATCGTGTGCAATATGACTATATGCCTGAATAAGGCAATTTTTTCCAATTACTGTTTTAAATTTATCTTTTGTTCCTCTATTGATAGTAACGCATTCGCGAATAGTAGTATTATCCCCAATCTCAGCAGTTGTAATTTCACCGTCGAACTTCAAATCTTGAGGTTCACCTGAAATAACTGCTCCTGGATAAATTTTACAATTTTTACCAATACGTGCCCCATCCATAATTGTCACATTGGAACCGATCCACGTTCCCTCCCCAATAACTACATCCCTATGGATAGTAGCAAATGGTTCTACAACAACATTTTGAGCAATCTTTGCTTCTGGATGTATATAAGCTAACGGCTGTATCATCTCTACTATTATTTTACTTTCACAATCTGAGCCATTAACTCAGCTTCGCAAACAACTTTTTCACCTACCATAGCTACACCTTTCATTTTAGCAATGCCTCTGCGGATAGGTTCCGTCAAATCGCATCTAAAAATAATCGTGTCACCTGGACTTACCTGCACTTTAAATCGTGCGTTTTCAATTTTTAAAAATAACGTCAACCAGTTCTCCGGGTCAGGAACAGTATTCAATACTAGAATACCACCTGTCTGTGCCATCGCTTCAATTTGCAATACCCCAGGGAAAATTGGCGCCCCAGGAAAATGCCCCATGAACAAGTCTTCATTCATTGTAACATTTTTCAGGCCAACTACATGATTTTCTGTTAATTCTAATATTTTATCAACCATTAACATCGGTTGACGGTGAGGTAAAATCTTCATAATCTGCACTGTATCATATACAGGAGTCATATTTGGATCGTACACCTTAATCTTTTTTGTATTTTTATCCTTGCGGATTTGCTCTTTGATTTTCTTTGCAAAAGCAACGTTAGCGGCGTGACCAGGTCTTGCTGCCATAACATGTCCTTTCAATGGTCGACCAACTAAAGCGAGGTCACCCACCATATCTAATAACTTATGACGAGCGGGCTCATTCTGATGACGAAGCTGAATATTGCTCAAGATACCTTCTTTTGCAACAGTAACATCATCACGGTTGAACAAATGTGATAATTTCTTCAATTCCTCAGGAGATGTTTCTTTATCAACGATAACGATCGCATTGCTTAAATCGCCACCTTTGATCAAACCATTATCAACCAACATTTCTAATTCATGTAAAAAACAGAAAGTTCTTGAAGAAGATATTTCTTTTGAAAAATCTTCAATGGTATTAATAGCAGCATGCTGACTTCCTAATACAGGCGAATTAAAATCAATCATACACGTTAAACGGTAACCATCTAGTGGCATTGCCATGATTTCTACCTTACGTTCAGATTCTATATAATGTATGGCATGCTGAATTTCAAAATAATCACGATCAGCTTCTAACTCTTCGAAACCAGCTTCCTCAAATTTATCAATAAATATGGCTGAACTACCATCTAAAATAGGTACTTCGGGTCCATCAATTTCAATTAATACGTTATCAATCTGTAAACCTACCAGAGCAGCCATTAAGTGTTCAATAGTACTCACACTTGCGCCATTTTGAGAAATCGTTGTACCTCTCGATGTATCTGTGACATTATCAGCATCAACCAGTATTTCTGGCTGACCTTCTAAATCAATTCTTTTAAACTTATACCAATGATTTTCAGGAGCTTGCTTTATTGTCATAGATACAGTTTTACCTGTATGTAAACCGACTCCAGATATGACCACATCTTGCTTGATGGTTCTTTGTTTTACATTCATTTCTAACATATATTTAATCAAAAACGACCAAAAGGTTCTTTTAAGATTTCAAATTTTCCTTTAATAATCGCTCCAACTCCCTGACACGTTTTTCAAGATCAGGTAATTTCGCATAAATGACTTGCGATCTCATATTGGATTGAAAACCCAATACAGGGCTCCCCGCCCACTTTTTATTCGCTTCGGTAATCGATCTATTGATTCCGGCTTGAGCCTGTACCTGACTTTTGTCAGCAACAGTAATATGGCCTACAATACCAACCTGGCCACCCAAAATTACGTTTTCACCGATCTTACTACTTCCAGAAACACCCGTTTGAGCGGCAATTACAGTATTCTTTCCTAATTCTACATTATGGGCTATTTGAATCAAGTTGTCCAGTTTAACACCTTTATGTAATATTGTAGATCCCATTGTAGCACGGTCAATAACCGTATTGGCACCAATTTCGATATCGTCTTCAATAATCACGTTACCAATTTGAGGAACCTTAGCATAGGTACCATCATCCTGCGGAGCAAATCCAAAACCATCAGAACCAATTACAGTTCCAGAATGCACAGTAACATTATTTCCCAGCACACAATCTTGGTATATCTTAACGCCAGGAAATAAGGTCGTATTGTCACCGATAATCACATTATCACCAATATAAACCTGCGGGTAAATTTTAACATTTTTACCGATTTTTCCACCTTTGCCAATATAGACAAAAGCTCCGATATAACCATCCTCACCGATGGTAGTAGTATCATGTATATATGACGGTTCTTCTCTGCCTTTTCTATCCAGGCGAACTTCATTATAGATGTTCAATAATGTAGAAAATGCCGTATAAGCATTTTTTACGCGGATCAACGTTAAAGTTGATTTGGGGGCTGATAATAATTGTTGATCTTCATTAACAATTACAATAGAGGCATTAGTCTCATATAAAAATTGCTCATATTTAGGATTCGATAGAAATGAAAGATCCCCTAAAGAAGCTTCTTCTATTTTCGCTAAATTTGAAACTTCTACATCAGGATTCCCCTCTATCGATCCATTTAATAAGGATGCTATTTGTTGAGCAGTAAATTGCATGCTACAAAGCTATGTTTTTTTATTATATTTTAATTATTTTTTAGCTGGAATTGCTATATATCCAAGCTCTTTGGGATAACACAGTACAAACTTCTGCACTTTTTTTGCTAACGCCTCTAAATTCGACAAATCTGATGCTTCAGCAATATCGCTAATCTCACCTGTCTTCATCAATATCTTAATCGGGTCATTGTGGCTATCATAAGCACTGTTCTGAATTTCCTGGGTGAAAACGTAATATTGCAATTCGTCATCACTTACCTGAAAATATTCTTTAACGCGACGATAAACCTCATCCATCAATTCTTTTGAGAAAGGCATATTACTCATAATGGTCCGATACAATTCACGGCTCATCAATTTCTGACACATCATACGCAAAATAGAATCTTCATGATGGGCCCATGTCTTAATACCAGACATAATATCAGTATCATCCAAAAGTGTAAACCAGTCCAAGTGTAAAGCATCTTCTAAAAAATTGTTCTTATCAATTTTTTGAGTCAAAAACCAGTTAAACGCTGGTGTCGCAAACAATGCGTTGCCACTACTTGCTAATTGCTTTGCCCGTTGCAGTATTTTGATTAATAACTGTTCTGCGCCCACTACGGTTTTATGGAGATATACCTGCCAGTACATTAATCGACGCGCTATTAAAAACTTTTCAACCGAGTAAATTCCTTTTTCTTCAATAACGATCTGATCATCAACCACAGCTAACATAGCTATAATTCGATCATATGAAATAACGCCTTCTGATACTCCTGTGAAAAAGCTGTCTCTATTTAGATAATCCATTCTGTCAGCATCCAATTGACTGGAAACTAACTGATGGAAAAATTTTCGGTGATATTTATTATTAAAAATAGTAATGGCCAGATCAAGCTTTCCTCCGAACTCATTATTGATACGGTCCATTAAAAGAGAAGATAGTAACTCATGCGAAACCCCATCTATAATCGTATGTTCTAAAGAATGAGAAAAGGGACCATGGCCAATATCATGAAGCAAAATAGCCGCAAGTGCCGCCTCTTTCTCTTCTTCACTGATATCGACACCTTTACCTTTTAGCGTATCAATCGCCAACGACATCAAGTGCATAGCCCCTATCGCATGTTGAAAGCGGGTATGCAGCGCTCCAGGATACACCAAATGTGTCATACTGACTTGCTTAATATAGCGAAGTCGTTGCAGATAAGGATGCTGTATAAGCTCAAAAATCAATCCCGATGGAATGGAAACAAATCCATAGACAGGATCATTTAATATTTTTTTCTTATTCAATTTATGAATGCATTTCTTCTAACATATAGCGCCAAAACAATAGCTAACTTTAATTGTTCATCAAATGAGTTAAAGATGAGCCAGTTTATTTTCCTGTCCTAGGAGTTAAATTATAAATACAAATATAATTAGTTTAAGTGGTTAACAAGTGTTAAAAATAATAGGTAAAGCTCCTTTTTTATTTAAGTTCGTATAGTTTAAATGAAAATATCAAAAAAAAGTGATTATTACTCCAGCTACCTAAACACTAAAACAATTGGAATTTAATCGATTTTGATTATAGCAAATATTACAATATGCAAAAAACACATATACTTTGGGCTGATGATGAAATTGATTTTTTAAAACCTCATATACTCTTATTAGAAGAAAGAGGCTATAAAGTCAAAACAGTAAATAATGGAAATGATGCGGTGGATGCTTTTAAAGAAGGTGTTTTCGACCTAGTATTTTTAGATGAAAATATGCCGGGTTTAACAGGTTTAGAGACATTAGCAATCTTAAAATCCATTAATCCTACCGTACCTACTGTACTGGTCACAAAAAATGAAGAAGAACATGTCATGGAGGATGCCATAGGCTCTAAAATTGACGATTATCTTATAAAACCCGTTAATCCGAAGCAAATTCTCCTGACTATCAAAAAACTGACGGAAAACAAGAGACTTGTTAACGAGAAAACATCGATGGCATATCAACAGGACTTTAGAAACCTTGGTATGGTATTAAATGATGATCTGAATTATCAACAATGGTCCGAGGCATATAAAAAGCTGATCTATTGGGAGCTTTCGCTAGAGAAACTTGAAGATGCGGGCATGCATGAAATCTTGACAATGCAAAAATCGGAAGCAAATGTTCAATTCTGCAAATTTATAGAAAAGAACTACTTGAATTGGATGAAAGCTCCAGATCAAGCTCCAATACTTTCGCATCAATTATTTAAGAAAAAGGTATTTCCGCAATTAACGGAAGATAAACCTACATTTTTCTTTTTAATTGACAATTTGCGTTACGATCAATGGAAAGTGATCAACGAAGTAATCACCGATTATTTTAGACTAGAGGAAGAAGATACTTACTACAGTATTTTACCGACCGCGACGCAATATGCCCGAAATGCGATTTTCAGTGGACTGACGCCTTTAGAAATGGAAAAGCGATTTCCAAAAATGTGGCAAAACGATGAAGATGAAGGTGGTAAAAATTTATATGAAGACAAATTTTTAGAAGACCAAATCCAGCGTGTCTACCGGAAGCCTATAAAACACTCCTATACAAAGGTCTTAACCTTAGATCAGGGGAAAGATGTCGTGGACAATCTGAGCAATTTAATCCAGAACAATCTGAATATATTAGTCTACAACTTTGTCGATATGCTTTCGCATGCAAGAACAGATATGGCTATGATTCGCGAATTGGCAAACAATGAAGCGGCTTACCGTTCTTTAACCCTTTCATGGTTTGAACACTCGCCCTTATTTGAAGCCTTGAAATGGCTGTCCCAGCGTAATGTTCGAGTGATCATCACAACAGATCATGGAACAATTAAAGTAAAAAAACCGAGCAAGATTGTTGGTGACCGTAATACAAATACCAATTTACGCTATAAACAGGGTAAGAATCTAAATTTTATTGACAAGGACGTGTTCTTAATTAAGAATCCACATGACGCTCAATTACCAAAGTTGCACATGAGCTCCTGCTTTGTCTTTGCAAAAGAGGATTCATACTTTGTATACCCAAACAATTACAATCAATTTGTCAATTATTTTAATGAAACTTTTCAGCATGGGGGTATTTCATTGGAAGAAATGATTATTCCTTTCGCTACTTATACTTCCAAATAAGTAATTTTGCAGCATGATAATCGAAGTAAATCAACTTTCAGAATTAGATCATGCTGCAGAACTACTTTTAAAGTCTTTTCCTGATGATCGTGTATTTCTCTTTTACGGTCATATGGGTGCGGGAAAAACAACCTTTATAAAAGCACTTTGCAAAGCTTTGCAAGTACAAGACAACACCTCAAGTCCCACATTTTCAATTGTAAATGAATATAGCACACCACAGGGCACAATTTTTCATTTCGACTTTTACAGAATAAAAGAAGAAGAAGAGGCCTATGACTTTGGCTATGAGGATTATTTTTATTCTGGAAATTATTGTTTTATCGAATGGCCGAATAAAATCCCAAACTTACTGCCTGATGATGCAAAAACAATTGAAATTGAGATTACATCACCTACAAGTCGAAAAATAATTATAAAATAGTTGCGCCCCATGCAACCTTTCCTAAATATCTTACGTCTTCCTAATATAAACTGATTAAATTTTGGAAAACGTAAGTATAGATTCAACATGGAAAAAATGTCTCACTGGAGATAGAAAAGCTCAGTACCATCTATATCAATTTTTTTCTAAAAAAATGTTTGTTGTTTGCTTACGCTATGCAAAAGACAGCGTAGAAGCGGAGGATATACTGCAAATCGGATTTGTAAAAGTCTTCACTAAAGGACACCTGTTTTCAGAAAATGGGTCTCTCGAAGGCTGGATACGAAGAATTATGGTCAATACGGCTATTGAAATACAGCGAAAAAACAAAATTGTTTATGTAGAGTCTCTCGATAACGACATTATCCATGAAATTCCGAATAACAACGCTACCGATCAGATACATTACAAAGATTTAATGTCAATCGTTCATCAATTACCCATTGGTTACCGTACAGTCTTTAATCTCTATGCTGTAGAAGGCTATACACACAAAGAAATTGCCGAAATGCTCAACATAAGTGAGGGAAATTCAAAATCACAGTTATCAAGAGCAAGGCAGTGGCTGAAAACAAGATTATTAAAAATTGAGGCATTTACGTTATGAAAAATGAAGAAATCGACAAATTATTCCGCGATCATATTGACAAACTTGATATACAGCCTAGCGCTGATATCTGGAATAAAATAGAAGCGGATCTTGATGAACAGAAAATTGTACCAATCAAGAAAAAAATAAAGTGGTTAAAACCGCTTGTTAGCATCGCCGCGACCCTCATTTGTATTGGGATTTTTAGTCTATTGGTCATGAAGCAGTCAGCAAGCACCGTGGAAACCACAAACATTGTTAATCGGAAAAAAGATACAGCTACCCAAAAAGAACAAAAGGAGCCAGTAGAAGATTTGATAGAAACTAAAGAAGAGCCTGTCCGATTTGCCGTCAAAACTGTACCCGAAAAAACTCAGGATACGCAAACTGATTATCAAATAAAATCAATGCCACCGAAAATTGCACAGATCAATGAAGCGGTAGCGCTTAAAAAACTAAAAATAACAGCAGAACAACCGATGCTAGTAGTTGTGGATTCACAAGCACAAATAGCACATGCAATGGAATACATCCCGATCAAACCCATTATTGAAAACCCGGACGAAGAAGAAAGTATGATGGCTTCAACCAGCGAAAGCAAACAGAATGTTGTTACTAAGGTGCTCAACATTTTGAGCAAAACCATCAATCAAGGGAATGGTTCAGAAGTTCAGTTCAGCAATGATGACGAGGGAACATTACAGATTGATCTACTTAATAGTTTCGTTAAAAATAAAAAAAGAAAAAAGTAAAACCTAAATAAACTCTTTCCATATGAAAAAATATTTTCTATCGTTCGCAATCATCGGTATCCTAACATCCTGCCTTCTAGTAAAAGCATATGCACAACAGGACAGCACTAAAAAAATTAATATTTCAACAAGCATTTTAGGCAAAGAAGACAGTGATAAAATTGATGACAAAAACACACCTGCTGTTTCAAAATATCCAAAAATATTTGGTGGCATCACTTTTTCTCGCATAGATTGGGGATTTTCAAGGTTAATTAATGATGGTAGCTTTACATTAAATGAGAATAACGAATTTTTAGAATATAAAAAAGCTTCAAACTTTGGTTTCGATATTGCTCAATTTGGCCTTAGGTTCAATGATCGATTCAAAACGTATATATCGACAGGTTTTGAATGGAACTATCTGAGGTTGAAACATAATGTTTTGCTGGATCAGGACGCTACTCCTTTGGACTATTCCTACCCGGATGACATCACTTACAAGAAGAATGTATTTACATCAACATACCTACGTGTTCCGTTAACATTTGAGTTCAGAAGTAAAAGGTTTAAAAATGGTGAGCGTGCGAAACTTGCTGTCGGCGCAATGACCGGAATTTTAATAAAAGGTAGTCAACGTTTAAAAAGTAATGAACAAGGCAGCCAAAAATTTAAAGATAATTACAATTTGGCCAGCTTCCAGTATGGTGCCTTTGCGCGACTCGGATATGATTCAATGGGCGTTTTTGTCAAATATTATTTCAATGATATGTTCGAAAATAGTCCTGATCAACAGGGTTTAAATAATTTTACTTTTGGCCTGACGCTAGGTTTTTAGGGTAGAATAATATTAAAATGCTTAATTTTAAGCCGAATTATAACATTCGGCTTTTTTTATTTTGCAAAATATGTCACAATCTTCTTGTCAGTATGTTCCCTTTGATAAAGAGGTCCTTGGACTTCCTTACATCCATCTTGAAAATCTTAGTTTTTCATTTTTAGAAAATTCGGAAAGTTTAGCCGTACAGCAAGCAAATATAGGAATCCAAGAAGGTAAAATCACGGCTATTATCGGAGAATCCGGCAGTGGGAAAAGTACATTACTTCGTCTCATCTATGGTCTATTAGAGCCATTAACCGGTGAAGTTCGTTACAAAGGCTGGTTAGTTCCAACAAGAAAAGATAAACTAATCCCAGGGCATCAAGACATGAAGCTGGTTTCCCAGGGTTTTGATGACTTAAACACATTTGCCAATGTTTGGGATAATGTCGCTTCCCAATTGCCAAATACAAATATCGAAGCCAAACAAACAAAAACTGCTGCAATCCTAAAAAGACTGCGGATTGATCATCTTGCAAAGAAAAGAATTGCTGACATCAGCGGTGGAGAAAAACAACGTGTTGCGATCTGCAGAGCATTGGTAAATGATCCACAAGTACTATTGATGGATGAACCCTTCAATCAGGTTGATGCCTCTTTCAGAGACACATTGCAACAAGACATCAAACAAATTGTGGTCGAGACAGGCCTTACGATCATACTTGTTTCCCATGATCCGACAGAAGTATTGGCACTGGCCGACGATCTTATTGTAATGAAAGATGGTAAGATATTGGATCAAGGCCATCCACGGGAACTTTACGAAAGACCAACTAATCCATACACAGCACTTTTATTAGCTAAAAGCAATATTCTGAGTAGCACAGATGCGAAATTGCTTCAAATACAAAGTGATACAACCGTCATCATTCATCAAGAATGGGTATCTATAACGGCATCGGAGACAACGCATGATTTCACATTAACCGATATCCGCTTTAGAGGTTTTTATTATGAATTAGTAATTACAAATCATGCCTTACAACTACATGCCATCAGTACGACTCCTGTTTCAATCCAAATAGGACAACCTGTAACCGTCAAGATCGCGCAATATATCAGTCTTTAAGTAAAAGACGATCAATAAGAGCAATCAATTGATCAAACTCTTTTTTCTCATACCCAAGGGACTGGTAAATAACATTGCCCTGGGCATCGAGTACGACATTGCGTGGAATACCTTGGTCTGCAAATAAACCAAATACATTTCTTTTCAAGTCTGGATAAAATGGTAGGGAATATTTGTGTTCGGCAACAAAGGGATCAATTTTATTCCAATCCTGCTCACGCGCCAGTACCATTAATTCAAATTTGGGGTTATCTTTATATTTTTCCCATATTTCCTTCTGCAAGCGAGGCAATTCCTCTCGACATGGAGGGCACCAGGTTGCGAAGAAATTAAGCAACACTACTTTTCCTTTCAGATCGGAACTGGCAATAGAAGTTCCATCTTTCTTGGGAACTTCAAATGCAGGACTTGCTGCATTAAGAGGCACTTTCCATCCTCCATCAGAGGTTTGTGCTTCGGCTATTAAAAACAAAAAACTAAAAATAAGACCTAAAATATGTTTCATTTCAATAATATGTTATAAATGATTTACCCAATCTACAAAACTATCTAACCAAGCTACTGAACTTGTCTTATTAATCAAACCAAAACCGTGTCCCCCCTCCTCATAAGTCAATAGCTTATTTTTAACATGAGCTTTATCCAGTGCTTTGATCATCACATAACTGTTTTCAATCGGAACCGCTTTATCATCCTTTGCGTGAACAAAAAATACAGGACAAAGATCTGAGGTCACATGCTGTTCAGATGAAAATTTGGCAATCTGCTCTGGAGATGGATTCTCTCCGAGAAGGTTGATTCTAGAACCATTGTGCGTAATAGCGTCAGTCATGGAGATAACGGGATAAATCAATCCGGCAAAATCGGGCGCTAAAGATAACTGTGACGGATTAGCAATGAAACCACGTTTTGAACTGATAAGCAAAGTAGATGCAAGGTGCCCTCCTGCTGAAAAACCGATAACTCCGACTTTATGCAATAAAGGAAAACCACTGCGGATGTACTGCATGGCACGCTGCGCATCTTGTATTGGTCCAATGCTCTTATCGACCATGATATTGGGCGAAGGTAATCGATATTTAAGAACAAAAGCCGTAAAACCAGCTTTGTTCAACTCTTTTGCAACATCATGTCCTTCATGATCCATAGCAATATGTGCATAGCCACCGCCTGGAATAATCAACACACCCATACCCTTATCTAAAGCTGCATTTGGCTTGTAAACAAATATTTCTGGAATATTTCGATTGTATCTGGCCGTATCTGTATTGATAGAATTTGGGATCTTGTCATTATATAAGGCAAACTTTTCTTGCGCTGTTGCTTGAAAAACAACTGAAAAAAGAATAATCATTAAAGTAAGTTTCATGAATTACAAATTGGTCACTATAATTAAATCCAAATCTTTGGCTGTCATTTCAAATTTTGAAGCAATATCCTTATTGGTCAATATTCCCTGGTATAAGTAGGTTGCACTTCTAATTCCTGCACTTTTCCAAATGACATTTTTGACACCTCCCTGCTCAGCAATATCAAGTAGTATTGGTGTAAAAATATTTGTTAATGCATAGGTTGCAGATCTCGCCACCCGAGAAGCAATATTAGGGACACAATAATGAATGACATCATATTTTCTAAAGGTCGGTGTATCATGTGATGTGATATTTGAAGTTTCAAAACATCCCCCTTGATCAATGCTTACATCTATAATAACAGAATTAGGTTTCATTTCTGAAACCGTTTCTTCAGAAATGACACAAGGAGTTCTCCCATTTTTTGAGCGTAAAGCACCGATGACCACGTCGCAGGTTTTCACAGCTTTGTTCAAAATTGTAGGTTGGATAATAGAAGTGTATACGCGACTTCCTAGATTATTTTGGAGACGTCTTAATTTATAAATGGAATTATCAAAAACTTTCACTTGTGCACCCAGTGCAATAGCTGTCCTTGCCGCATATTCTCCAACTGTTCCGGCACCTATAATGACCATTTCTGTCGGCGGAACACCTGTAATACCTCCCAACATTAAGCCTTTACCACCAAAACTATTACTTAAATATTCAGAAGCGATTAAAGTTGAAGTAGCACCAACAATTTCTCCCATTGCTCGGACTACTGCCAAACAGCCCCCTTCATCGCGCAGATATTCGAAAGATAAAGCAGTAATTTTTTTTTGAATAAGTGCTCTCAGAACAGGTAGCTCTAATAATGAAGGCTGTAGTGAAGACATCAATATCTGATTTTGCTTCATCATTCCTACTTCCTCAAAAGTTGGTGCGCATATTTTCACAATACAATCCGCTTGATAAACTTCCTCAGCAGATGAGACAATACGAGCACCTTGTTCACTGTAATGATGATCCAAAAAATTAGATCCTAAACCGGCACCAGTTTCCATAATAACTTCATGGCCATTTTCTACCAAAAGACCGACTGACAGTGGTGTCAAACAAATCCTTCTCTCCTGAAATGCAATTTCCTTGGGTATACCAATAAACAATCTTTTTTCCCTAGAAGCAGTCGCTGATAAAGTCTCTTGTGGCTGTATCATTGCTTGACTTGCCAATTTACTTAAGTCACTCATTTATTTTCATGCATTACTTTTTAAATTTACTACTTTTATTTAAGCTAAGCAAAAGAAATTAAGCACTTATATGCCTACCTGTTTAGAAAAAAAGTTACATTTGTCCAACTAAGCACTAAAACAAAACTATGTTTAATAAACTTAATATTGTTCCACGTTGGATTATTTTTGTATTAGATATCTTTACGGCAATATTTGCCTTTACCTTGGCAAATATCATCTATTACAGTTTTGATTTTGCTTTCATAAATACATCTGAATTTGCGATCAGACTGATTTATGCAATGGGTGTCACAGCAACTTCCTTTTATTTATTTAAGATGCACACGGGCATTATACGCTATACCAGTGCTGTTGATTCCATTCGAATTCTTACAGCAATTGTATTCGCAGTACTTGTTTTCTTCGTTATCAAAACGGTATTACTCGCAACTGGAGATCAACACACTCTACCTGGCTCACTCATTATTTTATATGCCTTATTTTGTTTCTTATTGCTCACGACATACCGAACATTTATTAAAATATTCTTTGTTTATACAAAAAATATAAGAAGTGACAGACGCAATACGTTGATCTACGGCGCTGGCGACCTTGGTATTGCCGTTAAAAGAACGTTAGATCACGATACACGTTCCAAAAATGCCATTGTCGGTTATCTAGATGACAATGAACAAAAAATCGGAAAAGTAATTGATGGAATTAAAATTTTTGACCCGAAGAAACTAGGACAGGTTATTATCAATCTGAACATTGAAGAGGTCATCATTGCTTCTCACAATATCCCCTTAGAATCTAAAAATGATATCATTGACATCTGCCTTGAGAAGAAGGTGACCATATTGACTTTACCTTCTGTCAAGAAAATCATGAATGGGGAGTTAAATCCAAATCAGATTCAAAAAATAAAAATTGAAGACCTCCTTGAACGAGCTCCAATAAAGATAAGCAATGACAACATTTTAAATCAGTTAAAAGGCAAGCGTGTTCTGGTAACCGGTGCTGCTGGTTCTATTGGAAGTGAAATCGCGAGGCAGTTGGGCAAATTTGAACCACAGATGATTATTTTGTGCGATCAAGCAGAATCACCTTTGCATAACTTACAGCTGGATTTACAGGACGAGTTTCCATTACAGGTTTATCATTCATTTATTGGTGACGTACGTAGTATTGACCGTATGAAGCTCATGTTTGAAACTTTCAAACCGCATTATGTTTATCATGCTGCAGCTTACAAGCATGTTCCGATGATGGAGAACCATCCTTTAGAGGCAGTACACACAAATGTTGTTGGCACTAAAAATATCGCAAATCTTGCTGTTGAATATGGTGCGGAAAAATTCGTGTTTGTGTCAACAGACAAAGCGGTAAACCCGACAAATATTATGGGTGCAACGAAAAGGATTGCTGAGATATATGTCCAATCCTTCAACCACTTTTTACAAAGTAATGAGCATGTCAATGCTAAAACCAAGTTTATTACGACGCGCTTTGGTAATGTATTAGGCTCAAATGGATCTGTTATACCACGTTTTCGAGATCAAATTGAAAAAGGAGGTCCCGTAACCGTTACACATCCCGAAATAACGAGGTATTTTATGACAATTCCAGAGGCCTGCCAATTGGTATTAGAGGCTGGATCGATGGGAGAAGGTGGTGAGATTTTCGTTTTTGACATGGGCAAATCTGTTAAAATCATCGAATTAGCGAATAAAATGATCAAACTTTCTGGTTTTATTCCAAATCAAGATATCGAAATTAAGTTCACAGGCTTACGTCCCGGAGAAAAACTTTACGAGGAGCTTCTGAATGATTTAGAGAACACAATGCCAACGCATCATAAAAAAATTATGATTGCAAAAGTTCGGGAAAACGATTTTCAACAGGTTAATCATCACCTTGAGAACTTAGTAACCGGTATTAAACAGCAAAATAAGCATAATGTTGTTTTAGAAATGAAAAGGATTGTGCCAGAATTTAAAAGCCAAAATTCAATCTACGAACAGATAGATAAAGAAATTGAGGCAGAGAAAGACTTAATTAATAGAGTTTAACGTTTATTATAATTACAAAAGCTTGCATATTTACCGTAAAATTGTATTTTTGCAATCTATATTTTTTCATTGAATCATAATGTCTAAAAATCAAAACCAAAATAACGCTGGACAAGCGAATAAACCTTCACAAGGTTCATCTTTTCAGGACAATCAAAAAAGCATCACTTTTATCGTCGGTGGTATTTTTGTGTTAATTATATTGTATTTTGGATATCAAAAACTTTATCTACAACCGAGAGCTGAGAAAGCAGCGAACGAAATATTTAAAGCTGAAGAATATGCTGCAATAGATTCATTACAAAATCGCGCTATTGAAGGAGACGGTTCTTTTGCAGGATTTAAAGAAATTTCAGATGAATATTCAAATACAAAATCTGCAAACATTGCAAATGCATACCTAGGTGGCTTATATTTACGTCAAGGAAAGTATAATGAAGCGATCGAAGCTTTAGAAAATTATTCGGCAACCGGAAGTCCAATTCTAGACCCATTGGTTACTGGATTGAAAGGTGACGTACATTCAGAATTGAAAGATTATAAGAAAGCAGCTGGATTTTACAAAGAAGCAGCTGATAAATCGGCTAACTCTTATACTACTCCATTATTTTTGAAAAAATTAGGTTTAGTTTACGAAGCTCAGAATGAGTTCAAGCAAGCTGAAGAAACGTATAAAAAAATAAAGACTGATTTCCCTGAAAGTCAAGAAGCAGCTATGATCGATGGTCTTATCGGCCGTGTTCAAGCGCATTTGTAGAATTGACTCAAATACATAAAAAAAAAGGTTGCCCAAAAAGGCAGCCTTTTTTTTATGCTATATATTTCTCATATGAGCTATTATGACAGCTAAAATACGGTGCAATAACATCACTCCAATTATAATTGAAATAACTACAAAGCATTTCCTGGAAACAATTCCCAATGCATAAATTTACGTTGATATGAGCGCAATTATATTGTGTTTCTAAGCAAATTTATCTAAGTTTGTTCTACATATGGCAAGTAGTATTAAAAATTTATCGGACTTTTCACACATTACAGTTGCAAACGCAAATCCTTTTAAATTTGGAATTGTTGTTGCACAATGGAATGCGGAAATAACTGGGGCTCTTTTAAATGGTGCAATTTCTGGTCTAGAAAAGCATGGAGCACAAGAAGAAAATATAAAAATCATCGAAGTACCGGGTAGTTTTGAATTAATAACGGGTGCAGATATTTTGTTACGCGATGATTCATTTGATGCAATCATTTGCTTAGGCTGTGTGATTCAAGGAGAAACACGTCATTTTGATTTCATCTGTGACGCGGTTGCCAATGGCATCAGTAACGTCGCATTAAAATACAACAAGCCTGTTATTTTTGGGGTATTGACAACTGACAATCAACAGCAAGCATTGGACAGAGCGGGTGGCAAGCATGGGAATAAAGGTGAAGAAGCAGCAATCACTGCTATTCAGATGGCACATATTAGTGCGCAGTATTAATATGTCTTTTTTTTAATTAAAAAAAACAAGAGCTCTAAACACGAGAGCCAGACAAAAGCTATTCAGATCAAAACTTGGCTAGCGAAATGCAAACAAGAATAAGATAATATTGTTATCACTATAGTATTTGATCGACTTCAGTGTCTTGTATAAGATATTGAAGTCGATTTTATCTTTTATAAAGATCTATATTTTATATAATGAAGACTATACTAAAAATTGCTTTCTTATACATCATCATGCAAATGAATGCTGTCTTGGGAATAGCACAAGAAAGTAATATACAAATGAAGCTGGAATCCTCCATAGGAGGAATTGAAAACTGGCAGAATACTAAATTTCTCTTATTCTCCTGCACAGGGAATGATAATGCGAATCTGCTTAACAGCTCTTCCGACAGATCATTATTATGGAATAGAGAAACTGGAGAATGCCGCTTTGAAGGACAATCAACAAAAAATGAGAAGCTGGTTTATTTATTCAATTTCAAACGCAAGCAGCCCCTTAAACTCTTTGTTAATGCTGTTGAGATTAAAACCATAGAGACGGCTCTGCAACGCGACATTCAGCAACAGGTCAATGAAGACCTAAAGCTCTTGTTATTGCCACTAATAACAGAATTAAAAGGTATAAACTTCACTGATATAAAAGTAAAACTTTTGAATAATGAGAAATTGTTGAGCATGTTTGTTAGCTATGATGGGAGTTTCTATGACGGTCCTATAAAAGGAAATTTACTCATCAATGAAAATACGGGTGAGATAAAAGCTTTTGAAAACACCATAAGTATGGTCAATTATCAGGTTGATCAATATAAAGATGCAGGTTCTGGCCTAAAGCTTCCAACTTCGTTTATCGCACTAAACAATAAAAAGAAAAGCTGTACATTTACAACTGTTTCTACATTCGAACACGTAGAAGCTTCAAAATTTACTGAATTATAATATGATTAACTGGATTCCTCTTAATAGTTTAGACCAACTACAGGAAATATTGGGTAGTGAGCAGGTCACTGCAATTTTTAAACACAGTACTACCTGTGGCATTAGCGGTATGGCGAAGAAAAACTTTGAACGCTTTGCTAATTTAACAGATAAGTCTTACGATGTTTATTATTTAGATTTATTAGCTTTCCGAGAAATTTCGAATCAGATTGCTTCCATTTGGCATATCGAACATCAGTCGCCGCAGCTCTTGATTATAAAAGGCAAAGCATGCCTTTTCAATGCATCGCACGGAGATATTGATTTCGATGATCTTGTCACTTATATAAAATAGAAAAAGCTACTAAGTAGCTTTTTCTATTTTATATGTATTTATTTACTTTGTCCATCATCTTCCCACCAATCTTCTTTCAAATCATCAATCTCACGACGGTCTCTTTTAGTGGGTCTGCCAGCTCCCCGATCTCGAGTTAAAATTGGAGCATGGAATGCCGATTTATAAGCGGTTGTCTCCTCTTCCGGAGTTTGATCTTCATAAAACTGTACGGCCGTCTTCGCATCAACTCTTCTTTCAAGAAGTCCTAGAACTTTTACGATCTTACGTTCGATTCCTTTTTGAACCTGATAGATATCCCCTACTTTAACAACGTAGGAAGGCTTAATATTCTGCCCGTTCAATTTTACCCGCCCAGCCTTACAGGCCTCGGTAGCCAGACTACGTGTTTTAAAAAGACGTATTGACCACAAATATTTATCGATTCGAAGTTTTTCAGTTTCTGTTGCCATTTGTACAAAAATAGTCATATTGACTTAAAATCTGCTCATTATCCATTATAAATTGAACAAATTTTAACATATTTGTCTTCAATAAAAAGAACTGATAATTTTTGAATTATAAAAGATGCCTGAACAATTAAAAAAACTTATCGAAGATGCCTGGGAGGATAGACAACTTCTAGAATATAAAGAATATGCGGAAGCAATTCGTACTGTGATCTTAAAACTTGATGCTGGTGAATTGAGAGTCGCTGAGCCAATCGGTACGAGATGGCATGTTAATGACTGGATTAAAAAAGCTGTAATCTTATACTTCCCGATCCGTGAAATGAGTGAGTCTTCTGCAGGTCCATTCGTTTACTACGATAAAATGAAATTAAAGACGAACTACAAAGAAATTGGTGTTCGTGTTGTACCTGGAGCATCTGCTCGTTTAGGTGCATATCTAGCTAAAGGTGTAATTTTGATGCCTTCGTATGTCAATATCGGAGCATATGTTGGTGAAGGCACTATGGTCGATACTTGGGCTACTGTGGGTTCTTGTGCACAGATTGGCAAAAATGTTCACTTAAGTGGCGGTGTAGGTATTGGTGGTGTATTAGAGCCGGTACAAGCTGCTCCGGTTATTATCGAAGACAATGTTTTTGTTGGTTCTAGAGCAATCGTTGTAGAAGGTATCCGTGTTGAAACTGAGGCTGTTTTAGGTGCTAATGTGGTATTAACGGCATCCACTAAAATTATTGATGTATCGGGCCCTGAGCCAGTGGAATACAAAGGTTATGTACCTGCTCGTTCGGTTGTTATCCCTGGTTCTTACACCAAAAAATTCCCTGCTGGTGAATATCAAGTTCCTTGTGCACTTATCATTGGTAAACGTAAAGAGTCTACAGACAAGAAAACATCTTTAAATGATGCTTTACGTGATCACAACGTAGCTGTATAATTTCCTAATTAAAATAAAAAATGAGTCAATTTGTAGATAGAAACGATATTAATCAAGCTTTAGAAGTTCTCAAAAATGGCGGTTTGATTTTATACCCAACAGATACGATCTGGGGTATTGGTTGCGATGCCACAAATCCTGAGGCTGTGGAGAAGGTTTTTCAGTTAAAAGGAAGAGCAAAGGAAAAAAGCCTTATTATTCTACTACATAATGACAATCAATTGGCAAGTTACGTTACTGAAATTCCAGAAGTAGCTTACCAATTGATTGAATACACAGAGAAACCATTAACTATCGTGTACTCTGGAGCTAAAAACTTAGCTCCAAATGTTATAGCAGAAGATGGTTCAATCGGAATTCGTATTGTTAATCACGACTTTTGTCAACAGCTTTTACAACGTTTTAGAAAACCGTTGGTATCTACCTCTGCGAATATTAGTGGCGAAGATTCGCCAAAATGTTTTGATGATATCTCTGAAGAGATTAAAAATCAAGTGGATTATGTTGTTCAGTTTGGACAACATACTAAAAGTGACGGGAAGTCATCAAGTGTGATGAAGTTAGATCCTAGCGGGAAGTTTGAATTTCTACGAAAATAAGATCAGTATGAAAAAATTACTATTACTTGTTGCTTTAGCCTTTGGTATTTCTTGGAACGGCCAAGCTCAACAAAAAGAAATTACTCCTGCAGAAATTGGTGTACAATATGGTAAAAAAGTGGATAAGTCTAATGCTATTACAGTTGACAAACTTGAAAAATCATTAGAAAAATCACCTAAATTCACCGGTAAAGTCACTGGAAAAGTTATTCAGGTCTGCACCAAAAAAGGGTGCTTCTTGACACTTCAAAGAACGGGTGACAAAGAGCCTATTACAGTACGCTTTACTGATTACAGTTATTTTGTACCTGCTGATTTAGTTGGTAAAAATGTGATTGTAGATGGTTATGCCAAAGTAAAAGATACGACAAACGAAATCACTTTTGTTGCTGATGGCGTATTAGTTGTTAAATAGATCGTTTAATAAATTAAAGGAGGTCATTTTCATTAACGAAAATTGACCTCTTTTTAATTTTAGCATTTATTAAATAAGCTTGATACATTTGTACAAGATGAAAATGATCAAAACTACCCCTGCGCAATCCATCAATTTAAAAGGTCGCATCATGACATTTGACCGTCCCGTCATCATGGGAATTTTAAATGTTACTCCGGACTCCTTTTTTGATGGTGGGCAAAATAATAAGAATATTGAACAAATACTGATCAAGACTCAGGCCCTTTTAGATGCTGGAGCCGACATCATTGATATCGGTGCATATTCCTCTCGACCTGGAGCCACGTTAATTACTTCACAGGAGGAACTAGATCGAGCACTACCTGCTGTCCACGCTATTTCAAACACATTTCCTGATGCGATACTTTCAATAGATACATTCCGTGCCGATGTTGCTGCGGCCTGCGTACATGCCGGCGTACATATGATCAATGACGTCTCCGGAGGTACAATTGATCCGGAAATGTTCCCGACAGTTGCAAAATTGCAAGTGCCTTATATCTTGATGCACATGCGTGGCATTCCCGAAAATATGCAACAATTAACTGCCTATCAGGATATCGTCACAGATGTCGCTACATTTTTTGGTGAGAAGATTGCTACATTAAGAAAATTGGGCGTCAAAGATATTATACTGGATCCGGGTTATGGTTTTGCAAAAACAATTGAACAAAACTACGAGTTGCTATATCGGGTAGATGAACTTCACTATTATGGGCTTCCTATACTTGGTGGTATATCCCGAAAGTCAATGATCTATAAAAAACTTGGTCTAACTCCACAAGAAGCGCTAAATGGAACAACAGTTCTCAATACACTTCTCCTGACTAAGGGTGTACAGTTACTTCGTGTGCATGATGTAAACGAAGCCAAACAGATTGTCGATCTATTATTTCAATAGTAAATTGATTAGAAAATAAAAAGGAGCCGATCAGCTCCTTTTTATTTTCTAATATCTTTTCAAAAATCTATAAAACATCCATCAGCTTTTCAAAAGCCATTCCACGGGATGCTTTCAGTAATATTGTTGCATGCGAAATCGGATTGCTCAATAAAGCGGCTTTCGCATCACTTGTTGTTTCGAAAAATTCTCCACCTACATCTTGATGCTCATAAAATGCTTTACCGACAAAGATCAAACGCGCTCCAGAAATGGTTTTCGCTAGTTCCACCACTTTTTTATGCTCATAAGAAGATTCTTCACCTAATTCAAACATATCTCCCAGTATAACAACTTTATGAGTAGCCTCAATGATACGCATATTTGTTAATGCCGCTTCCATACTCGTTGCATTAGCATTATAATAATCACAGATCACTGTATTACGATCTGTCTTTGTTATCTGAGAACGGTTATTTGTTGGTTTATATTCTGAAATAGCGTTATTAATAAGGGTAAGAGGCACATGAAAATAATGTCCAAGAGCTATCGCTGCCAAAAAATTCTCCGTATTATAAGAACCTGCTAACTGCGTATCGGCATGAAAGATCTCTTCAGATTGTTGAAGATGCCATTCAATCTGTAATAATGGATCTGCTTTAATCAGCCTTCCAATAATAGCATTTGACTCGGAAAAACCATATTTAACTACTTTATTAATATGCCGTTGCTCTGCCATTTCTTTAAGAAAAGGATTATCTCCCTGTAAAAATAACGTTCCTTGATTAGCTTCCAACCAGTCATAGAGTTCACCTTTTGTTTTCTTTACCCCTTCAAAGGAACCAAATCCCTCTAAGTGTGCTTTACCTACATTTGAAATCAGACCATGAGTGGGTTCGGCAATCCTGCATAAAAAATCAATTTCACCAATATGATTAGCTCCCATTTCGATGATTGCAATTTCAATATCATCGTCTATCGCCAACAAAGTCAATGGAACACCAATATGATTATTTAAATTTCCTTTTGTAGCATAAGTTTTATATTTTTTGGACAGAACGGCATGCAGCAACTCTTTCGTCGTTGTCTTACCATTAGTGCCCGTTACACCAATAAAAGGAATATTCAATTGTTTACGATGAACATGTGCTAACGCTTGGAGAGTTTCTAAAGCATCTTCTACAAGTATAAATCGATCATCTTTTTTATATTTCTCTTCGTCAATGACGACATAAGCGGCACCCGAAATCAAGGCTTGCTCCGCAAATTCATTTCCATTGAAATTTGATCCCTTTAAAGCAAAAAAAATCGAATCAGGTAGAATATTTCGTGTATCCGTGGATACACTGGGGTGTTGTTTGAATAAGTTATACAGTGCTTGCAGTTCCATTCTTAAAAACTTTTACTTGATTACCTCAATAGTAGCAATCATCAAACAAATATAATAATTTAGAGTTCTATAAATAAGCACAAAAATTTCAAATAATCCTTAATCCCAATCAACGTAGGCTATTGAGCTAATTGCAGCATAAACATGCGCATACTCAAAAGATGGAGATCCAAATAATTACATATATGAGTATTGTGGGACTATTTTGGAAATTAATGGGAATGTCAACTGATTCCTTATAATTTATGCTGATATAACAGTGAAAATGAGGATGTACGAAATGATCCAGATGGATTGACACAATTATAGTACGCAACCGTAAGACAACAGCTGATCATGCTTCCTGTTTTTACCATTAGGCACAAAATGCTGGTATAAATCTAATCAATCTCTGAAAACGTTTGCGTAAAAATAAGATGCTGATTTTGCTCTACCTATTATTATAAGCATTAACTTTAAAATATATCTATTATAATTCTTCGACACATACAGCACTGATCCAGTTGCATAAAGATGATCATATAGATTCATAAAGTTACAGTAACAACAAACTTATATTTCTATTATCAAAATAGAAAGAATAGAGTAAACCAAATATGAACAATAATAAACCAACAAAGTACCGCTGGAGTGTTTGTGCTCTCCTATTTTTTGCCACCACTATAAATTATTTAGATAGACAAGTCTTATCCTTAACATGGAAAGATTTTATAAGCCCTGAATTTCATTGGACAAACAATGACTACGGTAATATAACAGCACTTTTCTCAATCTTTTATGCCGTAAGTATGCTCTTTGCAGGTCGGTTTGTCGATTGGATGGATACAAAAAAAGGCTTTCTTTGGGCGATCGGCATTTGGTCAGTTGGTGCTATTATTCATGCTTTTTGTGGTATCGCTACTGCGGGCCAGTTAACAGGTAACTGGTTTCTAAATTTTGAGGAGTCTAAAGCAGTAATTGGAACAATTAATGATGTCGGTTTAGTAATCAGTACGAGTGTTACCCTATTTATTTTTGCCCGCTTTGTATTAGCAATAGGTGAAGCTGGAAACTTTCCTGCCGCCATAAAGGCAACTGCAGAGTACTTTCCAAAAAAGGACCGGGCTTTAGCGACCAGTATATTTAATGCCGGTGCGACTATTGGTGCACTGGTGGCTCCCATCACGATCCCAACCATTGCAAAGTATTATGGATGGGAAATGTCTTTTATTATTATTGGTGCTTTGGGTTTTGTATGGATGGGATTTTGGGTATTCATGTACAAAAAACCAGAAGAGCACCCTAAGGTTAATGAAAGTGAGCTGCGCTATATTCTACAGGATTCAGCTCATCATACCGAAGAACAAAAATCTAATGAGAAATTAAAAGTATCTTTTTTGGAGTGTTTTAAACATAGACAAACTTGGGCTTTTGCCTTTGGAAAATTTATGACAGACGGTGTCTGGTGGTTTTTCCTATTTTGGATGCCTGCCTATTTAAGTGCTGTTTATAATATAAAATCATCTGATACAGAAGGACAATTAGCAATTTTTGTTTTATACATCATTACTTTATTCTCAATCTACGGAGGTTATCTTCCGACCCTATTTGTCGAAAAAAAGGGCATGAATCCGTATGAAGGTCGAATGAAAGCGATGTTAATTTTCGCATTTATTCCTTTGATCGTTTTATTTGCACAGCCCTTAGGTTATATCTCCTATTGGGTTCCTGTCATTTTTATTGGAATTGCTGGTGCTGCACACCAATCCTGGTCTGCAAATATCTTTTCTACTGTTGGAGACATGTTTCCGAAAAAAGCTATTGCCACTATTACCGGTATCGGAGGATTAGCAGGAGGCTTAGGAGCCTTTATTATTAATAAAATATCAGGTGTTCTTTTTGACTATGCTAAAGAAACTCAACTGAAATTCATGGGATTTGAAGGTGAACCAGCTGGATATTTCATTATCTTCTCATTTTGTGCGGTCGCTTATCTTATTGCGTGGGCAGGAATGAAAGCATTAGTTCCTAAAATGAAAATTGTAGAATTATAACAAATAACACAAACAGTGGAATCAACCTTGAGAGATACTCCGTAAATTCAATATTAGCATATTATTTACAGGAGGGATAGAATATCCCTCCTGTATTTTTTTCAATCTGAAATAAGTCTACCAACACGAACTCCCTACATATCTTAAATTGACCATGTATCAAGCACACATCAGCTCATTAATTTTCTCTCAAAATAGCAGCAAGCCATCTTATATTTACCCTAACTTATATTTAATAGCGAGATAGAATAGTGAGATTATCCGAATACTGTTGTAAACAGGTATCATCTGAGTGATGATATTGCAAAAAAAAACCGCAAGTATTTTCATACTTACGGTCAACATATTACATAAACATTGAAACTATCTATTATTGGGCACGCTGTTTTTCTTCATTATCTGTGCTCTTCTTCTTACTCACATTTTTCAAATTTCCAAACTTATAAGAGTAGGTTAAACGTGCCACTCTTCGGTCCTGATTCTGTCGAATCTTTGTATTGAAAGATGAGAAATTCGTTGATAGGTTTTGATTACTTGTATTAAAGACATCGGAGACTGCGAGTTTAAGCGAACTTCTTTTGTCTTTAAAGTTTTTAGTAAAGCCAATTTGTGCATCCCAACGACTTTCCAATTTATAAATGTTATAAGTAAAAGGTGAAAAGTAGCGTAGATTCATCTCTGCAGACAATGAAGGTGACAGCTTAAATGTACTCATTGAATTCACCTGAAAAAGGAAACTTGAATTGTTAACCACCGCTCCTGCAATAGCTCCATCAAAATTCATATATACAGCCGTGATATTGTTGTAGGAAGACCAGAACTTTGCAATCTGAACTGGCATACTTAAATTCAAAAATGCCGAATTATTTTTCCCTAGATTTTCACGCGTTACCCAAGTTGTTTTCTTAATTGAATCTTGGCCCATACTTTCCACGATAGCATCGGTCTGCGCATTGTAACCTAATGTAACCGTATATTTCTTATATAAAGTATAATTCAAATTCAACTCATTTGCATACTGTGGATTTAAGTAAGGATTACCACGCTCAGAAGTGTACTTATCGATAAAGTAATCAAAAGGATTAAGTTGACGATAATTAGGTCTTGTGATTTTACGTGAATATCCCAAAGAGAAAATATGGTTTTCATGCGCATCGTAACTCAAATTAGCTGATGGGAATAGATCAAAGTAATTACGTTTAACCTGTTTATTTTCTGTAATGGAGTGTCCATCAGACAGGGTATATTCCCCTCTTAAACCGGCCTTAATACCCCATTTACCGATCTGGTTATCATAATCAAAGTAACCTGCGGCAATTTGCTCTTTATAAACAAAATGATTTGATCTATTGACGATATTTGTCCAGACATTATCCAGTTGCTCTTCAAACAGAAGATTATTATCAGATTTCACATTTGAATACTTCACGCCGGTTTCTATATTCGAGGTTTTATTCAGCGGTTGATTATAATCCAGTTTTGCGACGTATATATCAATTCCTATTGGCATCTCACTTCGCAATAGTTCTGGATCACGTATCAATTGATCGTTTTGATTAAACAATCTATTATCATAATCAGCCTTTTTACTATTTTTGAATTTACTCCAATCTAAATCCAGTACCAATTTTTTACCTGTCGAGTCGATCTTAAACTCATTATTGAAATTAAGTGAATAACGATTAAAACCCTCTTTGAACTGTGTCATAGAGATCAACGTCGAATCAATTGTCGTTAAAGGTCCAATGAGAGATTTACTATCGTTATCATTAAGCTCCACATTATTGCTTCCGTTAAATTGTAAAGACATCACATTCCGATCGGAAGTTTTCTGCTCTATGCCAAATTTGTATGTATGCGTACGATCTTTAATATGCAGATTTGATTTTTGATCAAATAAAGTCTCGATGCCGTCATTAGAAATGATACGCTCTATATTTAGTCTGTTGACATATTTATCATCACTATAAGAATAAGATCCAAAATAGGTTGTATTATTCTTTTTGTAATTTAAAGATAAGGCCGAATTACCTCTAAACTTCTGTCCTAATCCTGCTGTGGCAGAGAAATTACCATTAAATCCCTCCATCTTATTTTTTTTCATCACGATATTGATCGTTCCCACAGCACCTTCTGCATCGTCCCTCGCACTACGTGATTTGATTACTTCAACAGATTTGATCTGATTTCCATCAGTACTTTTCAAAAGCGTAGTCAATTGTTCTCCAGTCATATAAGTTTGTCGGCCGTCGATAGTAACCTTTACTCCAGACTGCCCCATTAACTGCAGATTATTGTCGTTGTCCAAACTAACTCCAGGAGCGCGCTGTACGATATCGAGTCCATTATTACCCGCAGCTAAAGGCGAATTCTCGACATTTAAAATCAATTTCCCTTGTTTATTTTCGACTAATGGCCTCTTGCCTTCGATCGTCACCTCAGCTAAGGCATTTGTACTGGGACTCAATTTCAAATCTGCAAGCTGTTGCTGTGTTTTATTAAAAGCAATAACTGCAGATCGGGATACACTGTACCCGATCATTCTTGCTTCCACATAATAAGATCCTGCAGCAACATTTTCAAAAGCATATTGCCCATCTTCTTTCGTAATTGCTGTTTTTAAGATAATATCATTAGTACTATTGATCAGATAGGCTGTAACTGCGCCCATAGGTTCATTTTTTTCATTTACGATCTTACCCGATATTCCAATAGCAGCCCAAAGCAGTTGGCTACTGATTGCAAATAAGATTGTTAATATTAGTTTCATTTTCATTGTATTGTTTAGGTTGTTATATTCAAAATAGGTGTAATGAATAATTAGTATGCGGTTATCGTATAATGTTACAGTTTGCGAGTTTTATTAAAATAATAGGTGCTTAGCACCTATTATTTATTTTTTCTTTCCTTTTGTTTCAACCACCACACCAGTAGGAGAAATACTGATAATGGTATCTTTTCTGATAACTGCTGTGTCTACAGTTATCACATTTTCGTCCGTCACATCATCCGATTCAGTTTCAGGTTCAGATTTTTCAGGAAGAGCACATTTCAAACCCAAATTTGTCATCACCCATTCCGTTTCTTTGATATCATGATTTTCATAACGATCATAGCATTCCCAGTAAGATATATCGGCATAATTGCGCTCTAAATCCCTGTTCAGCATTACTTTTGCACCAACAGGAAGGTAGATCGTAACATTCACTTTTTGATCTCTATATAATTCTTTCTCACCTAATTTAAAGTGGCTATCAAAAATAATGTTCGCGCTATCCTGAACGGCTTTATAATTGATTGCAGACGCACGTTTAGTTGCCAAATTATAATTAGCTCCTTTTGCCGAATACTCATATTTGATATAAGGCATTTGCGTTGAATCTACCCTTTCAAATCGAATTCGGATATCATCCTGAAGATATTCGGATAAGTTAGTACCTCTGATTTTTAGATTTGAACGGCCGTGATCTCCATTTATTTTGATGACACGAACATCACGGGCATTGATACGATAGATAGATCTTGGAGCCAAAGGTTTTTCTTCTACGATCATACTTTCTTCTCTAAAATCTTTAGCCACCGAACCTGCATAATAAATAATGCTACCTAAAGAAATTAACCAGACTAGAAATAAAGAAGTCGTTAAGTAATTATTCATCGGCTTGCGGTCAAACAACAAGCGAATAATGAGGTAAAATAAACCTGCAAATGGAATTGCAATTGCCAAGAATGCTGCCGTTAATGCCCATGGAGCCTGCTGAGGATCGATCAAATTTAACGGTTCAATAATCCCTCGGTCCGTTACGCCTGCTATACCCAAGCTAAAAAAGATCAAGGCAATTAACAGCGATATTAAGCTTAAGCCTATTGAAAAAGCAACGATCAGACCGATCACTTTTGCAAAGATTTTAATGATCTCTCCAAATGCTGTTCCAGCATTTTCTACACCTCTATTGAATGTGTTGCCGGCACCAGAGAAATTCTCTTTTAGACCGCTCAATTCCTCTTCAAAACTTCGTTTAAAATTCTGGATATTAGGCGACTCTCCGCGCATTTCCATACGATCTGCTCTGGTAATTGCGATTGGCATTACAATCCACAAGATAATATACACCAGAAATCCTGAACCGAAGATTACAACGAATAACACAAATAAAAGTCTAATCCATCGAGCCTCTATGCCAAAATAATGTCCCAGACCACTACACACACCACTGATTACCTTATCTTCTGGATCACGCATCAACTTTTTACCCGTACGAAAAGTGCTGTATGCCTGATTTGTTTTTTGATCTGAATACTGTTGATCCGTATCGTTGATCTCAAAATCACTCACACTTCCCATCTGTGCGATGACGGCATTGACATCATCCATATTCAGTACTTCTTTGATTCCAAGTTGAATCTTCTCTGTAAACATCTCTGCAATACGATTTTCGATATCTTCCAAAATCTCTTTGCTGTCTTCCGAACTTCCGAAATGCTTTTTAATATCAATCATATAATTGCGCAACACATCATATGCGTCCTCTTCTATATGAAAAACGATACTATTTATATTGATAATTATAGTCTTGTTCATGGTATTTATAGGTTATATTGATTTGTCAATTGTATTAATTCTGTCCGCTAGAGATGTCTCCACTGCAAAAACCAGTTCTTTCCATGTAACATCCAATCGCTCAAGAACCTGTATTCCTTCTGCTGTGATTTCATAATATTTACGTGGAGGTCCAGAAGTTGATTCCTTCCATATATAACTCAGCAAACCGTTATTTTTAAGCCTAGTCAACAAAGGATATAAAGTTCCCTCTACAACCAAGAGCTGTGCTTTTTTCAGTTCGCTGATGATATCCGACGCATATATTTCCCCTCGGGAAATAATAGAAAGAATACAATATTCCAGTATTCCTTTCCGCATCTGTATTTGTGTATTTTCAGCTATCATAACAATACAAAGATATATGTTTTATTATGTACTATGCAATACATAGTACTATATAAATTTCAAAAATAAAATTAAAACGCTGTAAATCAGATAAATAATTTTTATATACGTCTAAATACATTATTTCACTTTTCTTATATTTATCACTATTTTAGCACGAAAATTGATTATAAGGAGTGCATGATAAGATTATTATTAGATTATAAGTGGGTAATGCTTTGGGCTGTAGTGGTTATAGCACTGTGTTGTATGCCAGGACAAAGTTTTGAGAAAGTTCCTTCCTATCCGGGGATGGATAAGCTCGTTCACGCAGGTATGTTTTTCGTATTTTGTACGTTAATTTATAATGGTGTATTGGTTCAGTTCAAAGGTCGCCCTACAAAATGGCTTCCCGTTATTGTTGTAAGTATTTTAGGTATCCTTTTCGCCTTACTGACTGAAGCATTGCAATTGTATATATTCACCTATAGATCTGGTGATTGGTGGGATCTCTTCGCAGATAGTGTAGGCATTGGTATGTCGGGTTTTGCTTACTTGCTTTTTTACGTGAGACGTAAAAAGTAACAGATCAAATATTTAACATTCTAGATCAAATACTGCTTAGAACTTAACGGCGAAGTAGTTGTCTGAGATATGCTAAGCTCGGGCTAAGGTCAGTACAGAAATGCGACAACCCGCCGCAACAAGTTTTTCCGCGGCGGCGGTTAATGTAGCTCCTGTGGTCAATACATCATCTACCAAGAGCACATGTTTATCTGCTAGCATAGTTTCATCTGGGCAAAAAAACACATCTTGAACGTTGTCATATCGTTCCAATCTTGATTTTTTGGTTTGACTTGCCCCTTCACCAACTCGCGTTAATCCATGTTCCAAAACGGGTTTTGACAATGCAATACCAAGGCCTTTTGCTAAATAAAAGGATTGATTATAGCCCCTTTTCTTCAACTTCTTTTTATGCAAAGGAACGGGCACAATGACATCAATATCCTGAAAAGTGTGACTGTTAGACAGCGTCTCACCATATTTCCTTCCAAGGAAATATGCAAGTTGAGGTTGATTGGCATATTTGATTTGATAAAGTATTCGCTCTACCCGCGAGTCCTGCTGCAACAGAAATAGAGCCGAAGCATGCTCAAATGGAAATTTCCCCCACAATTGGCGCGCAACTTGATTATTAAGATCTAAATGAAAATCTGTGATCGGTAAATGAAATAGACAAGAAGTACAGATATACCTTTCTTGACTAACTAAAACATGGCCACAGCCTGCACAAATTTTTGGGAAAAATAAGGCTAAAAAGTCTGATAAATAAAGAAATAATTGGTTTCTCATTTTTGATTATGCCTATACTAACTTAAGTAAATTTGTTCTATTTACAATTAAAATTATAAATAAAACAAATTTATCACAGTCTCTATCATCAATAATATTATTGAGAAGAGGTATAGTATAATCCCTTATTGTTAAGCCTCTTGAGCTTCTTTATCTTTAATTGCTAACTGACCACAAGCGGCGTCAATATCTTTACCACGGCTTCTACGCACATTCGTAATAATACCTTGATTTTTCAGATAATTAGCAAATACCTCAATCTTATCGGCATCGGCATTGACAAAACTTGCTAAAGAAATAGGATTGTATTCAATAATATTAACCTTACAAGGAACATTTTTACAAAATCTTGCTAACTCTTTAGCATCCTCCAGCTCATCATTAAAATTATCAAAAACGATGTATTCAAAGGTTATTGGACTTTTTGTCTTCGCATAAAAATACTTCAATGCATCTGCTAATGCTTCTAATGTATTTTGCTCATTGATGGGCATAATCTCATTACGCTTTTTATCATTTGCGGCATGTAAAGACAATGCTAAATTAAATCGGACTTCGTCATCCCCTAATTTTTTAATCATTTTAGCAATACCAGCGGTAGATACTGTGATCCGTTTTGCCGCCATATTCAAACCATCTGGCGAGGTAATACGCTCTACCGACTTCATCATATTCGCATAGTTCAAGAGTGGTTCACCCATCCCCATATAAACAATGTTGGTCAATGGTTGCTGATATTTCTCTTCGGCTTGTTTTGCGATCAAAACAACTTGATCATAAATTTCATCTGCATTCAGATTACGTTTACGATCCATATAACCCGTGGCACAAAATTTACAGGTCAAACTACATCCAACTTGAGAGCTCACACAAGCAGTCATACGTTCTGGAGCAGGGATCAATACACCCTCAATCACATTTCCATCATACAAAGTAAAACTACTTTTGATCGTTCTATCAGAACTGACCTGTGATTGTTTGACTTTAACAGCACGAATAACAAAATTCTCTTTTAGCTTTTCCCTTAAAGGTTTACTTAGGTTGCTCATCAAATCAAAATCCACACAGGATTTTGCCCAAATCCATTCGTAAATTTGCTTTGCACGGAACCCTTGCTCACCCATTTCAGTAAGCTTCTCTTTAATCTGATCTATCGACAGACTACGAATATCAATTATTTTACTTTTCTCAGTCACAGCGCAAAGGTAAGGTTATTTCTATAAAAAACTTATTTTTATAATGTCATAAAAATCAGAACTCGCTGAATTATAAATTATTACTTGTTATCAACGGGATACAAATGTTAACGGAGCCAACATCGTTCTTGACCAACTTTAAAAAAAATCTTCTTAACTAAATGAAAAACAAGTTTATAATGTGTGCATACGAGATTTAGATCACAGATAAAATATACATTCCCGCTCGAATGGATGCAAAACTTTTCCTAGTTTTGAATCATCAGTTTTGATCAACTTCAAAAGAAGTATTAGAATATAATACCTTAAGCTCACGCTACAGATGGAAATACAGAAACTAGAACACAAGCATTATCCCGATGTTGCCCGCATTTACCAGCAGGCAATCGATGCAGGAAACATCACTTTAGCGACAAAAACTAGTTCTTGGAAAGATTGGGATAAAGATCATCTCGAAAATATGCGCTTTGTTGCCATTGAGAACAATACTATAATCGGTTGGGTAGCATTATCTCCTGTACTACAGCGAACAGGCTACCATGGTGTAACCGAATTAAGTATTTATATCGATCAGGGTCATCAAGGCAAAGGAATTGGCAAAGTATTGATGCAGCATATTATTGACACTTCTGAAAACGCGGGCATATGGACGATCATGTCCTTTATTTTTCCTGAAAATGATAAAAGTATCTTGTTGCACAAAAAATTCGGATTTAAATTATTAGGCACGCAGCAAAAAGCGGCCCAGCTAAAGGGAATTTGGATGGACAACTGCATTTTAGAGCGGCGGTCAGCACTAATATAAACTTAGAGCCCCATTTTTATTAGAAAAATGGGGCTCTTGCACAATAGATTACTATTTATTATCCATGTATGGCTTCTTTCGTTCCATACGATTGGATCAAATTTCCTTCAAATTCCAACCATTCTTTCCAACGCTTATCAACATCGACATCCGTTGAGAATTGACGTGCGAAATTAAGAAACGTTGTATAGTGATTAGCCTCAGAAACCATTAGATCATGATAAAACTTCGCTAATTCCTCATCCTTTATATTTTGAGACAATACTCTAAAGCGTTCACAGCTTCGAGCTTCAATCATGGCTGCAAATAACAAACGATCTATAAAAGCCATGTTACGGGAACCGTCCTTTTTATTGAATTTCATCAGTTGTCCCACGTAATCATCTTTACGTTCTTTACCCAATGTATAGCCTCTTTCTTTAATAATATCAATGACCATTTGGAAATGTTGCATTTCTTCAATAGCAATCGCTGTCAATTCATGTACCAATTCTTCATGTTCCGAATTGTACATAATTAATGAAATAGCATTTGAAGCTGCTTTTTGCTCGCACCAAGCATGATCAGTCAGAATCTCTTCTAAATTTCCTTCTGCAATATTTGCCCACCTTGGATCCGTTAACAATTTCAATCCTAACATTTTGTCCTCTCTATTTTTAAAACACAAAGTTAAGCATATCTCTCCGATATAAAAATGTTGAATACTACTTTAACCAAGGTCTTATTATCCCTTATTAAGAGCAGCTCTAACCTGAGGAGCGATCTTTGTTCCAAAAACCTCAATTGCTTTCATCATATCAAGATGATTTGGTGCACCAACATCCATATGTGCAGAAAAGCGCGTCAATCCTAAAGATTCCTGTATTTTTAAGATTTTATCTACAGCATAGTCCGCGTCTCCAATAATTAAATGACCATGTGATGAACGTCCAAAGTCATATTGAGTCCGTTGGTATGGTGGCCATCCACGATCGCCGCCTATGCGGTTCATTTGTGCTGCATAAATAGGATAGTAAGCATCGGCAACTTGTTGTGAATGATCACCAAAAAGAGCATGCATATGTACACCTACCTGAAAATTAGCCATATCATGACCGTTATCGGCATAAGCTTGTTGGTACATTTCTACCAGTGGCTTAAAAGCTTCGTACGTTCCTCCAATAATAGCAAACATAACGGGTAAACCTAATTTCCCAGCGCGAATAACAGATGAAGTTGTACCTCCTACCGCAACCCAAATTGGTAATTTAGGTTGAACAGGTCTTGGAAAGATCTGTTGATTTACTAATGTGGGACGAAATTTACCCGTCCAATTAATCGTATCCTGATTATTTAGTTTGACCAATAGGTCCAATTTTTCTTCAAATAATGCTCCATAATCATTTAAATTATAACCAAACAAAGGGAATGATTCAATAAATGATCCTCTACCTGCCATAATCTCCGCACGTCCATTTGATAAAACATCAACTGTCGCGAAGTCTTGAAAAAGTTTAACAGGATCTGCAGAACTTAACACGGAAACTGCACTCCCTAATTTTATATTTTTAGTAACAGAAGCGGCTGCCGCTAATATAATTTCTGGAGCTGAAACAGCATAGTCCGGACGGTGATGCTCACCCATTCCAAAAAAATCCAGCCCTACTTCATCCATCAATTTTATTTGTTCAATAATCTGATGTAACTTTTCCTGTGAAGATTGTATTTGCCCTGTTTTGGGATCAATATGCAAATCGCCAAACATTCCTATTCCTAATTCCATATTATTCTTTTTTAAGATTAAACAAACTTATCAATTTTCTATCTCTTAAAAATTGATCTACAACAAGAAAAAACTAGAAAATACTTTTTTGAAAACATGATGACAGTACAGCCATCAAACTAAAAGAAAATGAGCGTACATGTTCAACAATCTACTACAAATGAATCCAGAAGCTAACTGAATAATACTACTATGCCTTTAAAGAAGATGGCAGAACAATCTTTGTGAATCCATTTCAGCGACAACACATAAAAAAGTGAATAAGCATAACCATTTTATAAGTCATTTTTTAGACAGATTACTTTAATGCAAAATGCTTTACTGTTGCTTTTACGACATCTGCCACATGACCATCAAAATGATGATTCCCTTTCATATAAATAGTTTCTAAATTTTTTAACCGAATATTCTTAATCGGGAAACTCACTCCATCTTCACCAAGCAAAATAGCCGTTCTAACATTGACCATTTTATTGATCTCGGCAACAACATCCATACTTCTTTTAACCTCACTCCTCCCAAACAGGTCTGAAACATGGATCTCCAAATCTGTAGAAGTTGATGGTTCCAGAAGTGCCACAGCCTGCAATCGCTCCTTCCATTCTGCGGTTAATTTATTAACCAAAAAAGGAATAACATCCGCACCAAAGGAATATCCGACAAAATAAACGAGGTGATTCTTTTTACCTACCAATAATTTTTCAAGATTGCTGCTTAGTTCCTTCGCAATCTGATCTGCGGATTTCTTATCCCAAAAAAAGCTCTTCGAGTTTACAGCTCCAACTGTATATCCCTGTTTCCCCAAGAGCTCGCAGTAACTCGTTGAAAAACTATTAAGACCACCATCACCACTTAGATAAAGGACAATAGGGCTATTCGCATTATTGTTCCAAATCTTAAGCGGGATATCTTTCTGCTGCCCCATTACTGTTAATTTTAACAAAAACAAGAGGATAAATAACCCGAACTTATTGCGTACCATCTGTATCCTATTCATTATCTGGCTTCATTACTTTAGACAAAGCTTGAGGCAACTGTAATAGGTCAAAATCATTGCCAAAAATTAAATACTTATTTTCCCAGATCGTCGCATACTTTTCTTTAAAATCTCTCAAACTCTGATAGTGTTTAAAAGAGCCCACTTTGTCGGCTGCAAATTTCATAATCTGCTCTGCAGGGTTATCTGGAGATTCAATACCGCTCATCGGTACCATTCCCAGATTGATATATTTAGCACCTTTTTTCCGGGCATAATCAACCAGATTTATAATTAGAGCATCCATACATCCTCCGGGAGCATGCTCCACTTTACGGATAAGATCATACGTACACTCCCCTTCAGTAAAATCTGGTATAATATTCAAAAAGGCGACAATCTTATTTTGATCATCTTTTACCGCTATAACATCTTGTTCAGCAATTGTTGCTGCCTCAAACTGTCCTTGCGAAAAGATCATTTCTTTCTTATCGAACACCATAAGCCATTCATCAGAAACAGCCTTCAGTTCAGCTACAATCGCATCCGACTGCGGGGCGGTTAGCAAAACAGTCGCATACCCTTTTTTTTCTAAGCTATTTAAAGAGTTTCGAAGCGATTTTCTATTCTTACCTTCTAAAGAAAATGATGCAACATCCATCAAGGCCTCCTGCCCTATAATGATCTTCCGTTTTCGAAGCTCCAGAAAATAAGGCAAGCTGTTTTCATCAACGCGGTAATACACGGACTTTAACCCCAAAGAGGTACAATAAAGTTCGAACTCTGCAATTACTTCATCTTTATCGTCAAATGCACATACAGGTTCATCTAAAACAATCGCGAAAGCCTGACTGATACGGTAAGAGACAAAACCATCTGTCCGCTCAGAAAAATACAATTGTTTATCTGGAGCAATTTTGAAATAATCCATCGGCGACCCTCCATACAATTTGAGTAAACGCTTCGCCTTATCCAGTACGTTCTGCTCATGATCTTCTTCATGAATAATCCTAGGACACAAGAAAGTATAGATCAACAACATCCATGAAAACAGACCCAGAAAGTGTGTAATATTCAAAAACTCCTGACCAAAAGTTGTTAACGGGTTGAGTTCGTCATTAAATAACAAAAAACTCTGCATGGTATGATATATAGACTGCTGCCAGGTAAAATCAACGCCAAAATGCTTTTTGTCAATCACATAAAAACAGACAAACCCAAACAAACACACCCCTGTCAAGGCAATGAAAAAGGTCGCAAAACCGATACGCATCCAATTTTTATTGGTTTTAATCCGGTACTGCTTTTGGTTCGTAACCAGTAAAACAATAATAAACAAGGACACCAATGCTTCTTCATAATCTAGTGCCTTACCAATATGTCCTAGTAAGGATAGAAAAGAAAATATGAGAGCAATCCAAAAAGCCGATCTGTAGCCCTTAATCAGATAAGCGGCACTCACCATCAACCCAAGTCCTAAAACCAATACCATCAACTTAGATGCATGCATCGCTTCGATAGGAAGGTAATATTTTTCAAGCCGCATCCGTTCCACCAATGGCGGGGTTGCTACCGAGATGAGGTTGATGATCCCTAAAAAGAAAATAGCAATGGCGGGTAAAATTCGTGCAATGATCTGCCTTCCACGCCAGATAAAAGAAAAAACTCCAAAAATTAAGGGCAACCAAAATTCAAATGACCGATAGATAATTGTCAGCCCTAAGCCTTCTTCTTTACTATAACCATAAGAAGTAAAGATATATAACATCGTAAATTCTACAGCACCTAAACCTCTCAAAAAGGGAGAAACCATCATCAGAACGACTGTAATGGTATAGGCCACAGCTGCAGCTTCAAACGAAACATGTGTCTGCAGCGCATACATGCTAATAAATGCATGGGCAATACCACAGAACTCAATAGCGACAGAAACCAGAATGGTCATCCATAGATATCCTTTGTGAATATGTGCCGAAAACAGCTCATGAATATTACCGATCAGCTTCGGAAATTTAATCTCCAGCCATCTATACAATCCATTTTTTACTCTAATCGACCAGAAAAACAGAAAGGATAAACCGAGTAACAAACCAAGTACGACCAAAGATATCCAGGCATTATCAAAGTTTTTATGATCAAAAACAGTATACAGAATAATAGGGACACCAATAATAAAAACAGTCAGTAACCCGACATACCCATATATGGCGCCTGATTGATGAATTTTGGTCGAGTTAAGTTGTTTCTTTCGTAACTGCGAAGTGGTATAGGCCAATGAACTGACCCCTCCGGCCGGAAGGAATACACTCAGTAGATTCCTTTTTAAAAAGAGTTCAACCGCATCCCATAGATTCAGTTTCAATCCGATAGATCGGAAACTAAAAATATACATCACTCCTTGTAACAAAATATATAATAAAGTGATTCCAAACCCAACTATTAACCAATTAAAATCTGCTGAAGCCAGCTGGGGACCTATGGAGGCTATTTCTTTACGTTCGCTTCTAAAAAAAACAAAGGCCAACAATACAATAAAAATAGCCAATAGCTCCTTCCAGTACGTTTTTGGAGACAGCTTTTGGATACCACTTAGCAATGATTTCTTCATATGAGTATGCTATTTTATCTATGATAAATATAACGAGTATTTACCCTCTTTAAATAAATAAATTGTGACCATTGTTTTAAACGTAGATAAATTTATCTCCATATGACAACAGATAGCCTGATAACGGCAAGAATCACATTGTAGAAAAAATATATTCAACACCATCCTTTTATTATCCTTTTGAGCTAAGTTTCTTTTTGTAAATAATATTACAAGATGAAAAATAAGCAATTGAAAATATAATGAATAGAGTATTGTGCTTTTTGCGTAAATTTCCATCGATGGAAAAACAAGAAATACTTTTTATAGGTTTAGTCTGGCCGGAACCAAGTTCTTCTGCGGCTGGATTTCGTATGGTACAGCTACTAAAAAGTTTTCAAAAAAATGATAACACCATCACCTTTGCAAGTGCCGCATCTAAATCTCCATATAGTGCAGATCTAGTCGCTATGGGTATTAATGAAGTGGAGATCAAACTCAATGATGCTAGCTTCAATGATTTCGTTCGAGATCTTAAACCTCATATTGTTGTTTTTGATCGCTTTATGACCGAGGAGCAATACAGCTGGCGAGTAGCACAAGAGTGTCCAGATGCTGTCAGAATACTCGATACCGAAGATTTACACTTCTTAAGACACGCCCGCCAGTCCAATGCTAAAAATGGCGAACAGTTTGATCAAACCTTATTGTATTCCGATATTGCGAAAAGGGAAGTTGCCGCAATCTTACGCTCGGATATCTCGCTCATTATCTCCGAACTTGAGATGCAATTATTGACGAATCAGTTTGCGATCAATCCATCCATCCTCTATTACCTCCCCTTTTTGGAAGAAGAAATTGATGAAGCATGTATAGCAAGCTGGAAGACTTATGAAAACCGTGCTGACTTTATGTTTATCGGCAACTTTATACATGAGCCGAATTGGAACACCGTACAGTATTTAAAAACCGAAATTTGGCCCTTGCTCAGGAAGCAGCTTCCTAAAGTAAATCTGAATATCTACGGTGCCTATCCAAGTCAAAAGGTACTTCAACTTAACAATCCTAAGGAACGATTCTTTGTTCATGGAAGAGCAGACCATGCCCAAGATACCATGTCCAGACACCGTGTCCTATTAGCTCCTATTCAATTTGGTGCCGGTGTTAAAGGTAAATTTATAGATGCTATGCAAACAGGAACCCCCTCCGTTACAACAACTATTGGAGCTGAAGCAATGTCGGGAGACCTGCCATGGAACGGGTTTATCGCAAATGAACCGCAACTATTTGTTGAAAAAGCAATCGAACTTTATAACAATAAAACAATCTGGCTAGAAGCACAGCAAAGCGGTATCACCATCATTAATCAGCGCTATTCACGCACGAGGTTTGAAGACGATTTTCTAATGACCATCCGTTTCATCAAAGCACAGCTTCAGGCCCATCGACAACAGAATTTTATGGGACAGCTGCTGCTCCACCATTCTTTATTAAGCACGAAATACTTATCCTTGTGGATAGCTGAAAAGAATAAGAAATAAGCTTATTTAAGCCCTTCCCACCATTTATCATATCGTTTATCTAGCTGTTGCAAATAAACAATCTCTCCCATTTTGGGTGTTAACACAGGAATTTCTGCCTCTTCCGCATACTTACTGACCAGAGAAAGCGGTTCCTTCCAGTCGTGCAGTGCCAATGCAAACTTGCCAGAATGTACTGGTAGAAAATGTTTAGCCTGAAGATCAACAACCTCCTTTAAAAGTTCGTCGGGCATGGAATGGATATAACGCCATGTTTCATTATACTGACCATTTTCCAGGATCGCCAAATCAAAAGGGCCATATTTATCGCCAATAGTCTTAAAATGTTTCCCATAGCCGCTGTCTCCACCTAAAAACAGCTTATACTTTTCTGTCTGTAAAACAAATGATGTCCAAAGTGTTGTATTACGCTTAAACTTTCTTCCTGAAAAATGACGTGCAGGTGTGGCAACTATCTTAAACTCCTTTTCAAAAGATGTCTCATCATACCAGTCCAATTCCGTAACCTGATTTTCAGCAAATCCCCATCGCTCGAAATGGGCGCCAACGCCAAGACCACAGATCACATTTTTGATTTTAGAACGTAACTGTATCATGGTTTTATAGTCCAGATGATCATAATGATCATGGCTAATTAACAAAAGATCAATCGGCGGAAAATCATCAGCCTGATAAACATAAGATAGATTGAAAGGCTTATTGCTCCCTGGAACAGGAGAAGCATTATCCGAAAAGACGGGGTCTACAACAATGATCTTACCGTCAATCTTCAGGAGATAAGAAGAGTGTCCAAACCAGATAAGCAAATCTGCATCGGGTAAATTTTTAAGATCCTGCTTCATAACCGGAAGTGGCATCTTAGGGCTTCGAATAGCACGATCTTTAAATAAAAAAGCATACATCGCTCCGACAAAGCTCTCGCCCTCTTTCAATGATGGCGTATGTTCCAAATTTTGAAACTGCGAATCCCTAAAATTCGGAGACTTCATAACACGTTCCAGACGTGTTCCGGTGATTTTTCCTCCAAAAAGAGGCCTCATTAAATAAACATTACCCATTACAATTAATATAATTACACTAGCAAGAACTATCTTTAAACGTTTACCGATCTTCATTTCAACCAAACTTAGATAAATTTGTATTATTTACTGTTATTATTGAATGACACGATACAAATTCATTTACTGGAAACTTCCTTATTTGAAGCCATGATCGTGATCCACTTATAAATCCAGCTACCACGATCTAGAATGATGATAAAGCGGAAATATAGAATCTGAAATTCAATCTTTGACTTGATATCATGAATAAAATCCCACAGCATATTAAACGGATAACCCTACATTATACTTTATCTCGAAATCATAAGATTATTTTTTTACAAAAAGCTGACAGTTAAAAAGTGTTAATATGGTGTAACATGTCGTTCTTGATACTACTTTTACCGCAAATATGAGAGCGCTGTATTTACTGGTCCTGATCTTCAATTTATTCCTCTTACAGGGAGATGGAATTGTTTTGACCAACAGTCATTTTCATACTAGCACAGGGTCTGCTTCTTCCTTCCTAGGCAAGTCTCCTGAAACAAAAATAAAAAGTTCAAATATCCATTCCATCTTCAGTAAAGCGTTAAATGAACGCACATATGAAATGACAGAAGATGATGTCGAGGATGAACTTGTTTTTGAATCGCATACGATTACTGTTTTCAAAAACATTGCTTTGCTCAGTTATGCACTGGCACTGATTTTTGTTCTTAAAAATTTAAAGAACCTCCTATCGGTTTTTAAGACACAGCATTTTACTTCTACAAACAAATACATTTTACAGCGCGTCCTTCGCCTGTGATATCTCCCATTCTTCAGCATTAAAAAAATAGCTTAAATAGGCATGATAGCATGGTATATTTTCCAATCGCTATCTGTACTGTTGTTTAGCATTGTGTTCTGAAGAGCCTCTTCCGTCCTGGAATATTACCCAATTTATTACAATATATTAATAACTATTTCATCCATGAAAAGAATTAGCACAGGCATGCTTATAGGTCTGTATGCCTTATTGGTCCTAACAAGCTGTTCCCAAAAAAAAGAAGAAAAGATTGAGAACGTCCAGTATCAAGTAACCAATCCAATATTAATTGATACCACCCTCTCTAAAAACTATGTCTCCCAGATTCAATCGATCCGTAATATCGAGATCCGAGGTCTTGAAAAAGGATACTTACAACAGATTTATGTCGATGAAGGCCAGACTGTACAAGCGGGTCAGCTTTTATTTAAAATAATGCCTAAATTCTACGAAGCTGAGTATCTCAAAACGCAGGCACAAGTTAAAGCGGAAGAAATAGAACTTGAAAATACGAAAGCATTAGCAGATAAGAACATCGTTTCTAAAAATGAATTGGCGTTGGCACAAGCGAAAGTTGATCAGGCCAAAGCAGAAATGTCATTGGCAAAACTTCATGTAACGGCAACCGAGATTCGGGCTCCTTTCGCAGGAACCATCAACCGGATTCCCTTGAAGCTTGGTAGTTTGGTCGACGAAGGTGAACTTCTTACCAGTTTATCCGACAACAGTCAGGTGTATGCTTATTTTAATGTATCGGAATCTGAATACCTCGACTACCAGACGAATACGGAAAATAGAGCCAACAATGAAGTGAATTTACTTCTTGCAAACAATCAGTTACTGAAATACAAAGGAAAAGTAGAAACCATAGAGAGCGAATTTAATAATGAAACAGGAAGTATTGCTTTTAGGGCACGCTTTCCAAATCCAGATAAACTTCTTAGAAACGGCGAGACAGGGCGTGTACAAATGCTTGTACCGCTGAAACATGCCTTGATAATCCCACAAAAAGCTACTTATGAGATTCAGGATAAAACCTATGTCTTTGTCATTGACAAAAATGGAGTTGTTAAATCTCGAAACATCACCATTAGCAATGACCTTCCTGATCTATATGTTATCTCTTCGGGACTGGCGCCCACAGATAAAATATTGATCGATGGCGTTCAGAAGGTTAAAGATGACGATAAGATAAAATTCGAATTTGTAGCGCCGCAGGAGGTTATGTCCCATTTGCAAATACACGCTCAATAATTCACCTCTAAAAAATTAACGATGTTTAATAAATTCATTCATAGACCAGTTCTGTCCATCGTCATTTCCTTGATTATTGTGTTTCTTGGAATATTGTCGATGCTCAAACTGCCCATCACGCAATTTCCGTCCATCTCTCCACCTAAAGTAAACATAACGGCGGAGTATCCCGGAGCAAATGGCGAGCTGATGGTAAAATCGGTATTGATCCCCCTAGAGCGTGCGATCAATGGTGTACCCGGCATGAAATACATTACCTCAGATGCAGGTAATGACGGAGAGGCTTCTATTCAGGTTATTTTCAACCTGGGAACAGATCCCAATCTCGCTGCGGTCAATGTACAAAATAGAGTTTCCTCTGTTATCAATAAATTACCGCCTTTAGTCGTTCGAGAAGGTGTAAAAATAACCCGTGAAGAGTCTAACATGCTCGTCTACGTCAATTTATTCAGTAAGGATCCCAAAGCCGATCAAAACTTCCTCTTCAACTACGGTGATATCAATATCCTGTCCGAGCTGAAACGGATTGATGGTGTAGGAGTTGCCGACATTCTAGGTAACAGAGAATATGCCATGCGTATCTGGTTAAAACCAGATCGTATGCTGGCTTACAAAATATCTGCTGATGAAGTACTAAAAGCACTTGATGAACAAAGTTTGGAAGCTTCTCCTGGTAAAACGGGCGAAAGCTCTGGAAAGAGATCACAAGCATTTGAATATGTACTTAAATATCCAGGTCGATTCAATACCAAAGAGGGTTATGAAAACATCATCCTGAAATCAAATCCTAGCGGTGAAGTACTGCGTGTAAAAGATGTTGCTGATGTCGAATTTGGAAGCTCGATGTATGATATCTATTCTACGCTAAATGGTAGACCTTCCGCAGCAATTGTTATTAAACAGTCTTATGGAAGTAATGCGAGTGATGTTATTAAAAACATAAAAAGCAAATTAGCAGAAATCAAAGAAACGAGCTTTCCAAAAGGCATGGATTACGAGATCAGTTATGATGTTTCCAAATTTCTGGATGCATCAATTGAAAAGGTCATCCATACCCTTCTTGAGGCCTTCGTCCTCGTTGGTATTGTGGTATTTCTCTTTTTAGGAGATTGGAGATCTACCCTTATTCCTGCCATGGCAGTTCCAGTTTCTTTGATCGGCACATTTGCGTTTATGTCCATGTTTGGAATTACCCTCAATCTCATTACCCTATTTGCACTGGTCATGGCTATTGGGGTTGTGGTTGATGATGCCATTGTCGTCATTGAGGCTGTACACGCCAAGATGGAGGAAAAAAATCTGTCACCTCTCAAAGCGACGGAAGAAGCGATGCATGAGATAAGCGGGGCTATCGTAGCCATCACACTGGTTATGGCGGCAGTATTTATTCCAGTAGCATTCATGTCAGGACCTGTTGGTATCTTTTACAAGCAGTTCTCCATTACCATGGCCACAGCCATTATTTTATCTGGTGTGGTTGCGCTAACACTTACACCTGCACTTTGTGCCATGATCCTAAAAAATGAACATGGACACCCAAAGAAAAAAACGCCATTAAATAGGTTCTTGACAAGCTTCAATAATCTTTTCACAAAAGGAGCTAATCGTTACCAAGATCTACTTCGTAAGATTGTTAATAAAAGACTGGTCACATTCGTACTCTTGGCAGCATTTTGTTCTGCGATCTTCTTTTTAAACAATAGCCTACCTTCTGGTTTCATTCCAAATGAAGATCAAGGCATGTTTTATGCCATTATTCAAACTCCTCCAGGGTCTACCCTAGAACGTACCAATGAAATTGCCGAAAAACTTCAGGCAATAGGTATGGGAATTGAAGGTGTAAAATCGATTTCTTCTCTGGCGGGTTATGAAATTCTAACTGAAGGTACTGGAGCTAATACTGGAACCTGTCTGATCAACTTAAAGAGTTGGGAAGACCGTAAAAACTCTGTTCAGGACGTGATGCACGAACTCGAAGAAAAGTCAAAAGATATTACCGGAGCTACGATTGAATTTTTTGGACCTCCGGCAGTACCCGGATACGGTGCCGCAGGTGGATTTGAATTGCGCCTTTTGGATAAAGCAGGTTCTGGTGACTTCAAAAAAATGGAAACTGTAAGTAAAGATCTTGTAAAAGAATTGAGTAAACGCCCCGAACTGGCATCTGTCTTTACCTTTTACAGCGCTAGTTTCCCTCAGTTTATGTTGCATATCGACAACGAAAAAGCCGAACAAAAAGGAGTTACGATCGACAATGCGATGAGTACACTATCCACATTGGTAGGAAGTAATTACGAAACCAGTTTTATCAAATATGATCGGCAGTATAAGGTCATGGTACAGGCATTGCCGCAATATCGCGCACAGCCGGATGATATCCTGAAACTGTATGTGAAAAATAATCGGGATGAGATGGTTCCATATGCGGCATTTATGACATTGGAAAAAGTATATGGTCTTTCCGAAATTACAAGACACAACATGTACAACTCTTCAGAGATCAGCGGTTCTGCAGCCCCTGGATATAGCAGTGGTGAGGCGATTAAGGCTGTTACTGAAGTAGCCAAAGCATCCCTTCCAAGAGGATACGGTATCGAATGGGCAGGGATTTCAAAAGATGAAGTTTCCCGCGGAAACGAAGCGGTCTATATCTTTCTGATCTGTCTTACTTTCGTTTACATGATCTTAGCAGCGCAGTACGAAAGCTTTGTCTTGCCACTTGCAGTTGTACTTTCTTTACCTGCAGGTATTTTTGGCGCATACTTCTTACTGAAAGTATTAGGTCTTGAAAACAACATTTATGCGCAGGTAGCCATGGTTATGCTCATTGGTTTACTCGGTAAGAATGCGGTACTGATCATTGAATTTGCGGTACAAAAGCACAATGCCGGCAGCTCGGTTCTTGCTGCTGCAATCGAGGGAGCTGGGGTGCGATTCCGTCCGATCTTGATGACATCCTTTGCATTTATTGCGGGTCTTATTCCGCTGGTATTTGCTACAGGACCTGGAGCTATTGGAAATAAAACCATAGGAAGTGCTGCCGCCGGCGGTATGCTCATAGGAACCGTATTTGGTCTACTCATCATACCCGGACTATACTATATTTTCGGAAAAATTGCGTCGAAAAGTAAATTAACGTCTTACGAAGACGAGAATCCATTATCAGAAGAAATCGATCACAATGTATAATATTAAGATAAGAAAGTGGATCGGAATAGCCGTTATGTGCTTTATAGTCGCAAGCTGTAAAGTACCCGCTATTCCAATTGTAAAAGAGAACAAGGTACTTCCTGTAGCGTTTAATGACTCGACAGCTTCATCTCAAGACAGTTCAAACATGATTGTTACGCCATGGCGTGACTTCTTTTCAGATCATTACCTGAGCAGTCTGATTGATACAGCTTTGAAAAACAATCAGGAGCTTATGATCACTTTGCAAGAGATAGAAATTGCGAAGAGCGAAGTTCGGTTTAAACAGGGACAATTACTTCCTACTGTTGAAGCGAGAATCGGAAGCGGTGTCGAAAAAGTTGGACGCTATACAAGTCAGGGTGCAGGGGATGCGAGTACTGATATCGCACCCGGAAAGAAATTCCCTGATCCGCTCATGAATTATGAAGCTGCTCTTACCGGAAGCTGGGAAATAGACATCTGGGGTAAATTGCATGATCAAAAAAAGGCCGCTATAGCCCGCTACCTCTCCACGATGGAAGGGAAAAACTTTGTTTTGACAAATTTAGTTGCTGAAGTGGCCAACAGCTACTACGAGTTACTTGCTTTAGATAACCAACTCGACGTCGTACAAGAAACTATCAAGCTCCAAAAAAGTGCATTAGAGGTTATCCAAGCACAAAAAGAGGCCGCAAGATCAACCGAACTTGCGGTTCAGAAATTCAAAGCTGAAATGCTCAATTCGCAAAGCTTAGCGTACGAGATTAAGCAGGATATTCAGGAAACTGAAAATAGGGTTAATCTTTTATTGGGACGATTTGCGCAAAAGATCCCACGGGATAAGAACAGCTTTCTAACGATGATATCACCTGCAGTTCATAGTGGTATTCCTTCCCAGTTATTAGCCAATAGAGCAGATATCAGAAAAGCAGAATTGGATCTAGCGGCTGCAAAATTGGATGTTAAAGTTGCCCGTGCAGAATTCTATCCCTCTTTTAACATTTCTGCAACTTTAGGTTTAGAGGCCTTCAAACCCTCCTATTTTGTAAAAATGCCCGAGTCTATGTTATATTCTCTTGCTGGAGAGCTTGCCATGCCTTTGATCAATAAAAATGGTATTAAAGCTGAATTTAGCAAGGCCAGTGCATTGCAGTTACAAGCGATGTACAACTATCAGCAAACGATATTAAGTGCTTATGCTGAGGTTTCAAACCATCTTTCCAAGATCAGCAATCTGCAAAAAAGCTATGATCTTAAATCACAGCAGGTAGAAGCTTTAACAAAATCAAATGATATCTCTAATGATTTGTTTAAATCTGCCCGGGTTGATTATTTCGAAGTACTGATGACCCAGAGAGATGCATTAGAAGCAAAGTTAGAGCTGATTAAAACAAAAAAAGATCAGTTGAATACTGTCGCAAATACCTATCGTGACCTTGGCGGGGGTTGGAAATAAGATGAATATTTAAGGTAAAAAGCATACATTAAGGGGCTTACAGTTAATCTGTAGGCCCCTTTGCTTTATAGTTTTTTATCATGAAATTAAGAGCCTCTTCTCTTCTCCAACTGTACCTCTGTTTTATTGTGCTTCAGCCATAATTTTTAAAACTTTAAAAGCAAAAAACAGTTTATAGTAGAAACTATTGATTAAATTCAATAAAGGTTTAGAAAAAGTTAATTTACTAATACCAACGCTATGTGGAAGAAATACAATATAAGTTTCATCTTGCTTGCTTTAATCATTACAAGTTGTAAAAGCACTAAGAATGATGCGGACATCCTCTATTACGGAGGTCCCATCTTAACGATGGAAGACGGTAATCCTCAAGTGGAAGCACTTGCTATTAAGGATGGGAAAATTCTTTTTGCAGGTACGAAGAAAGAAGCCATGAATTATGCTGGTTCTAAAACCGCTGAAGTAGACTTAGAAAACAAAACGTTAATGCCCGGATTTATTGATGCACATAGTCATGTTACTTCGCGAGCAGGCATGTCTCAGGCTGTTGACCTTTCTCCAACTCCTTACGGTACTGTAAACAGTATTGCAGAACTGCAGACCACACTAAAGGATTATATCAAAAAACATCAGCTGGATCCAACTACTCCAGTGATGGGGAATGGATATGACGACGCGATTATTAGTGAGCATAGACATCCGACACGTGCTGAACTGGATGCTGTAAGTACAACAAATCCCATAATCGTGATTCACACTTCAGGTCATGCCAGCGTTATCAATACGGCTATGTTCAAGTTACTACAGATTCCTGAAGATGCTAAAGATCCGCAGGGAGGACATTACGGACGCGATCCAAAAACCCATCGTCTAAATGGGAAATTGGAAGAAAATGCCAGTTTCACGGCACTAATAAAGTTAACCTCACTTTTACCAAAACCGACCGAAACAGATGGTTTATCACAGTCCCTTAAAGATTTTTTAGCGGCACAGGATGAATGGTTTAGTTATGGACAAACCACGATTTGTGATGGCCGAACTATGGGTGTAGGACTTACCCTACTTCGAGAAGCAGCTGCCAAGAAGCTAATAAAGGCAGATATCGTTTATTTTCCTGATTTTGAAGCCAACAAAAAGGAGTGGGAATCATTTTTACCACATTACATGAAATATGAAAATAACCTCAAATTTGGAGGTTTCAAATTTTCGGATGACGGCTCTCCACAAGGAAAAACAGCTTGGTTGACACAACCCTACTTAGTTCCTCCTGAAGGACAAAACAAAGATTATAAAGGCTTCCCAATTTTTACGGATGAAGTTCTTTATGAAGATTTAAAAACGATTTTCTCAAAAAACATCACCGCTCAGCTACATGTGAACGGCGATGCCGCTATTGATCAGGCACTGCGTATAATAGGAAAATTAAAAGAAGAAGGTATTTATAAACCAGAAATCCGTGCCACACTCATTCATGTGCAAAATAGCAGACCTGACCATATTGCCAAAATTAAAGAAGTGGGTGTCATACCTTCATACTTCTCTGGGCATGTTTACTTATGGGGTGATTGGCACTACAGCAGTGTCTTCGGGCCTGAAAGAGCTGCTTTTATAAGTCCTGCAAACGCTGCAAAAAATGCTGGTATCACATTTACCATACACCATGATGCTCCTGTAACGCCACCGGATCTGATAACAGGTGTATATTCTGCTGTCAATAGAATAACACGCTCGGGTATGGTCCTGGGTGCAGATCAACGTATACCGGTTATCGATGCGCTAAAAGCGATCACCATCAATGCCGCTTATCAATACCAAGAAGAGGATATAAAGGGTTCATTAAAAGCAGGAAAACTTGCAGATCTTGTTATATTAAATAAAGATCCTTTGACCATTGATCCGAAAGAATTACGCTCTGTTCAGGTCTTAGAAACAATCAAGGAAGGTAAGACGGTTTATAAAAGATAAACATTAATTAAGGATCTGTATAAAAAAGCTAAAGAGAATATGTAAGGTAAAAAATCTCTTTAGCTTTTATCTTACATAACCTAAAACTCCAATGTTTTATCTCCATACTCATTTTAAAAATGACGTTAAATATCCAACGCGAACTATAATCGTAAACGGAACCCGCAACTATAAAACCTACCAGTAAATTTATTGCGAAATAATAATAAAATAAACATTTTGATAAGTTCTTTGTTTTCTCTTAATAAACCCTAAACCAACAAATTATGCCTAATTTCAACCTGAACCGTAGAAAATTTATTCAAGGTGCTACTGCTGTTTTAACTTTATCTGCTCTACAAGCAAAAGGGGTTTCCTCTGCAAGTACACTTAAAAATATGCGGGTCGGATTGATTGGAGCAGGTTGGTACGGTAAAAGCGATCTATTTAGACTCATGCAGGTACGCGATATTGATGTTGTAGCAATCTGTGATGTGGACAGCAAACATCTGGAAGAAGCTGGAAAATTGATCAGTGAACGCCAAATATCCAGAAAAGTACCAAAACTTTACAAAGATTACAGAGCAATGCTCGACGCACATAAACTGGATCTGGTACTCATCGGAACTCCCGATCACTGGCATGCGCAACAAGCAATCGACACCATACGTTCAGGGGCACATCTTTATCTCCAAAAACCCATTAGCATTGATGTTCTTGAAGGCGAAGCTATACTGAGCACAGCAAGAAAACACAATAAAAAAGTACAGGTAGGTACACAGAGAAGAAGTACAGCCCACCTTATAGATGCTAAAAAAAGCATCATAGATCAAGGACTGCTTGGTAAAATATCACATGTCGAGATGTGCTGTTATTATCATATGCGTAAAAATGGAAATCCTGCAGTAGAACCTGTTCCTGACTTTCTGGATTATGAAATGTGGACAGGCCCGGCTCCATTGCGTCCTTATGATGGTTTACCACATGGTGGCTGGTGGCGCACTTTCATGGAGTATGGTAATGGTATTACCGGCGATATGGGTATGCATATGTTCGACACTGTTCGTTGGCTTTTAGGACTTAAATGGCCGGAAAAGATTACTTCAACAGGCGGGATATTTGTACAAAAAGGCGGAAAATCCAATATCGCAGATACACAGACTGCTATATTTGAATATCCTGACTTAAACTGCGTTTGGCAGATGCGGTCCTGGGGAACTCCTGCAGATCCAGAATACCCTTGGGCATTTGTTATCTATGGAGAAAAAGGTACTTTAAAAGGCAGTGTCATGAAATATGAGTTTATTCCGGTTGGTAAAGGAGAGCGCATTGCTATGGATGTGGTTTATGAGAAAGAAAAATTTCCAGCAGATCTCAATGAACCCAGAATCGAACTGCACACCGCTCCTGCTACCCGTCAACATATGCTGAATCTTTTATCTGCGATTGAAAATGACCATCTCCCTATTGCTGATATTGAAGAAGGACATATCTCAACGGCAAGTTGTATTCTCGCCAATCTATCCATGTTATTAAACAGACCATTGGTCTACGACCCTATTAAAAAAATATGCATTGATGATCCTGAAGCAACCAAATTATTAAGAAGACCTTATCGGGCACCTTGGAAATATCCATTTTTGGGATAATTACAGGAATTTAATCACTGGAGGTCTATAGAATCCTTAATTTGCTATATTTTTATTCATTGCTTTTATTAACTTTTCCTTCATTAAAAGTTCATACTCATATGAGGACTGTATGTCGACAGTATACATTAAAAGATCGTCATACAGATTTTTATACTTTTCTTTGGAATAAGCTATTTTGAATGTTTCAATGGTCGCCGGAGGAACAAGTTTTACCAGCTCATTCCCAAGAACTGCACCTGCCATCATTGCGCTCCCCACTAATAATCTATCTCCTAATGGTGTTTCTTGCTCATCAATCGCAATCTGATTGCCATATACATTCTTTCCAGTATTATTTACTGTGTTTGTATACTTTGGATCAGCGATTACGTCAACAGCCGATTGTGCTATATGCCTAAAAACGGGAACATTTTTCTTTTTGTCAAATTTAATTTTTAAGGACTTAAGGGACTCTGGCTTAATTGCATTGATCCCTTTATCAGTCATTATCTCCACCTGATCGGGTGTAGCTTTTTGCAAAATACCTTTGATAGTTCCATCACATGTCTTAGCTATAACTTTATAAACTGAAATCTCCCGCTCTCCAACTAGCTTAGCATTTTGTGCTCTTACTGAGAGTACGGAGAAAAAAAATAGACTTATAAGTACTAAATATTTTTTCATTCGATAAATATAAGCTTATTTAATATGATGGCGATATTTATTTGGTCACTGTATAATCCTATAATAGCCTTTAAAATTAAATCCCTGATAACAATCAAATATAAGTTTGGCAACTTACGCTATTTTTTGCCAAACTTATAACAAAATCCCGCTCACAAGACTATTCAATTAAATAATTCCAACTTCCATGAATATCTTTTATCTCCCAAGATTCAACTTTCGTTTTGTAATTATTAAAATGAGTGGTATCCCATTTGGTGATGTGATATCCCCTGCAGAGCTTACAATAATAAGCTCTCTTGCAAGCATATTTTCCCATCCGATGTTTGATACGCTTACCGTCCGTCTTGTTTCTAATCCGTGATTTGAATTTAAATTGGAGCATTGCCCCCTGTGCTTCGATCATTGATGGAAATCCAACTTTTCCAGTTGCACGGCATTTCCATCTTCTCCCCTTTAATGTTTCCATAATCCGTTATTTTAAAACGTTTATATTTCAGTAAATTATTCCTTTTCAATAGGCACCTGAAGCATGACCCAGCCCTTGATACGTCTAGCAATTTTTGCTGATACCTCAAAATCGACCTTCCCTTCGAAAGCAACTTTCAGTACAATCCGAAGCCTTCCCCCTTTTAAGAGATTGCAAGATTGAATCATATCGGCAGCTACTGCATGATAGCGGCCTATCTTCTGTACAAATCCATTTGTGTCACGTACCACTTCATTTAAGCTCCGTTGCTCACAGGCTATAGGCTCACCCATATCCGTCTTTAGGTAAAGCTGTACGATCGGCGTATTATTATTGTTTTCAAATGCAAATAGGCCCAGTTCGGAATACATAATTTTTTGAGTGAGAAATCTGTTGTTGAGTAAAAATTCCTCCTGCTCTGGATCGATTGATTTTACCCGAGAAAGATCTATTTCTTCCGTTAGATCCGTTTCCTTTTCAGCCCCCTCTGCCACAGTAATTTCTTCGGCCTCATTTTCAATCGATGACATGCTTTGTAACTGTTCATTTAGAATTGAAATCTTTAGATCCCGATGTAGTACCATCCGCTCTAATTCAAGAATAGAGCACCTCCTTTTATGATCGAGAGCAACAAAAAAACAGCTTGTATACAAGATATTCAAGAACAGGACCCCGCCAAAAATCACCAATAGCGGAAGCCAGAGCCACTCATCCTTCGGTATAGCCACAGGTCTAATCACCCCAAATAAAAATAGTGTAGGCAGTAAACAGCAAGTGAAAAGTTGGGTAGCAAAACGTTTTTGTGGATTCAGTAACCAGTTCTGCTTTCTATCAAGTACGATGATCAATGCCCGGATATAAAAGAAAGCTAGGAATACGATCAATACATAAAACAGATAGCTCACAACGACCGAGGTGTTTTCAAGCCAGGCAGCAGCAGCTCCAAGGTAACCCAGATACCAGCATACACCGCCAAAGGCAAAAGAAGCAATACATAACCAAATAAAATCTGGATAATGCACGTCTACTTCCGTACCCTTGGGATACATGATCAATTGGCTACTTTTCATAATTAATAGTTTTAATCGCACACTGCCCCATAGCTGCTAAATTATTAAACAGCTATGATATCAGTGTATTATGAAATTTCTTGTCAGTAAGAATTTTTCGTTATCTAAATTTAGCCAATATTTCGATAAGCAGTATACTTAATTAGGAAAACGTAGCAAACCTATTTGTCAGAAAGTGGCAATAAGTATCTTAAATCAAAAAAATAACTCCCTTCGCTGTTGTAATTCCGGTCCTTATTGGGAAAAGAAGACTCTTAATGTAAAAAATATGCTCTTATTGAAATATATATAACATTTAAACATAATAGCTGTGTTTATGGGTAATTTTAATTCACAATAAACAAATGATATAAATCGCTGCTTATGAGAATAATAAACAAAAATTTCAGCTTGTTCAGTCGCAATTATATACTTATTACACTAGCAGTCTTAGTCACATTGTATGGACTATTTTTAGCATCAACATTCTATTTACAGGTTTACAGTATTGGCATCCTTGTTTTGCTGATTCCTTGTTTGGAGATTCGCAATCATCAGGTCGTGATGCAGCTTTTCTTTATTTTTTTTATCTGCATGATGATCAGCAGTATTTCAGTTTTTGATCGTCTGCCCTATAAGTTGCTATTGGTTTCACAGCCCTTTTGGATCGCTTTAAAATATGGAATAGCCGTAGCTTTAGGTCTATGCAGCCTTGCATATTTCTTATTTTATAAAAACACAAACCTGATCAAGATCTGCTGTATTCAATTTCCGATCATGATTATTGCCTGCACCTGGTATATACGTATGATCCTGATCTTGAATAACTGTCAACATATACCAAATGCAAAATCGGTACATATTCCGGCAGTCGTGATCCAAAAATGCCCAGCCTGTTGTGATATCCATGAACTATGGTTTTCATTCCATCTTGAAGGTAAAGATCATCATGTTTCTATGGATGTCAATCCCAGGTTGCATGAGCGCAGCAAAGAAGGTGATACACTTATATTGCAGGTGCACCCAGGCGCATATGGCTGGCCCTGGTACCATAAAGATATCAAAAGGAGGTATAAATGATCGTAAGTCTACAGTCCCTTACACTACAGGTAGAAACCCTCGGACGTCTAAACGCGAAGGAAATACCATCTCGGTTATATTCCATTTCAGTAGCTTGTTCCGATAATTTTTCTGAGTCCTTGCACGCCTATCGTCAGGCGGGTAGCGTCGATACCGCCCGTCAGGCGGTACGCTTATACCACACGCAATTACTTCGTCTGCACCAGAAACTCAATGGCTTCTGTTTGGATCGAAATATAGAAGATCGCAGTGCTTTATCAGCACTAGAAGAACTGCTCGAGCGGATTGAATTTCTGTTTAAAAACGATATAGATCCCAGTACAGCGCTTCCGAGTCATTATCGCAACAAGATCAGGACATATGTCGAGAACCATATCCACAGCATATTTGACAGATTAGCAAACAAGCAGATCCCTCAGGTATACCTGGACGAAATCCTTTCCGCGATTAACAGCCTTTTTGAAGAAGGTAAAATCCCTTATATCCAATATCGGCACCAAGATTATATCATCCAGTTTGTGGATGCACTGCACCAACTGGCCAAAGACGACCGCAGCAATAAAAACTGGCAATTTCGCTTTTTGGTATTGATGATCAACTTCAATTTTAACCATATGGGATTTTTCAACCGCTGGAAAGAAATGTATATGGACGATCCATCCTTTATGGAAGGACTATTACGCTTTCCCAAACATTTCTCCTGTATTCGGGGCTTTGCTTACAATAACAATAGCACCAGTTTACTCAAACTGATGTGCGAATATGTACAAACAGAAACCAGCCGGACAAACAATTTAGCTTCAGATCAAACTGAACAATACCTCCATAGCAACTTAAATGGCAAAGAGCTTACGCTCTGGATGGATCTCTGTGTCAAAGCCGGGATTACGCAATCTTCAGAAAAAAAAGAAGTGGCTTATGAATTCTCTAAATTGATCAAAACCAAGGATGGAAAATTACTTTCAATACATAGCCTAACTAAAAGTGATAAAACTGCAGAATATGAAGCTGCCGCAAACATTGATCAAATATTAATGGTCATGCGGAAAGAATTACATAAAAAATTTCCTGATTTACGCAGTTAAATACAAAAAAAATGAAAAAAGTAGGGGTATACCCCCATTACCCCTACGATTCTTGCCAAATATTATTGAAAAAAGTAGCCTAATTGATCCAGATGCCCGAAATCATCAAGCAGGCAAAATTGTCCAAATTCCTATCCACTACCCCCCAACCCATTCAAAAGCCCTTTAAAGCGTACATCACCTTATAAAAACAAGCTTTCACTACCCCTACGGTCAGCATTTTTCCGATTTATCTTTGTTTTGAAGCGTACGAATAAGCAGAAGCTGACGCTTAAACAGGTCGCCCCGTCACAACGGGGAGTAAAGGACAGTGGCGCCCTGTTTTTAAAAATAAATAGTAAAACGACTGCTATAAATAGTAAAGGGTAGGAAATAAATAGTAAAACAGCATAAATAAATAATTGACGCTATGGACACTAATAAAAACATCAATATAATATATGGGCTACTACGAATAGTTATGCTCCTTTTTTGGATCTATGTCGGTATAGACAAAGTATGGCAGCTCAATGCTTTTAAGATCGCACTTACACAGCAGCCAATTATCAGCTATTTTGCACCTGTACTTTTCTGGTTACTGCCGGTATTAGAAGTAAGTCTAGGCTTATTGTTAGCATTTCCATCACAGAAGGTACAGTCTTGGGGCTGGAAAGCTTCAATCCTACTTATTTCAGTCTTTACAGTCTATATCGCGTTAGGTGTATTAGATGTATATGAGCAGAAACCCTGTATGTGCAGCAGCTTTTTGAGCAACGTCTCTTGGAACACCCATCTAGTGATAAACAGCGTTATCCTAGCTTTATCGATACTTGGATGGGTTTTAAATGAATCTTCCATTAAACACACGCACCAGACAGGCTTAGATGGTAAAACCAGCAGTGCGCTACTGTTGATCAGCTTTCTTGCCATTGGTTCCTATACCTACAATAGTACAATCCGTATCCGGGCAATAAATCATTGGCATACACCGGACAGCCTATATTATCAAGAGCATAATACCGTCATGAGCCCCTTAAAAGGCTTACTGGCGTCCACATATGATCGGTACTTAGAACCGTACCGACAATTTTTTACCAAAGGTTTGCAGGCCGGTACAATTACTAACCAGTTATTGGTCTGCAATACAGAAAGGAGGATAGCAATATGCTAAACAAATTTTTAAACAATTATGGCTACATGATATTAGGAGGAGCCATGATTTTCGGTTTTTCAGCATTTAAAAGTGCTGAGGTTTATTCAGGGAAAAAATTAAGCCCTGTCACTATTTTCTTCCATGGAAATTCCCAAAGTCCAACGGAAGTGCAGGACGAGTCTCGTTGGACAACCACCACAAATGGTCAAGACTGTAACACAGAAAACGTTATGGCTTGTGCTCAAGTTGTTGATGAGTCAGATCTAAATGCTTCAAATCAGTTAGATCCCTCCAAAATACAACTTGGAGCGACAAACACAACGGGTAGCAACTATATTCCTTCCCGGACAGGAGGATCTAGTAGCAGTCCTTTTAATCCAATCAATAAGGATTAAAAAAAGGTAAGAAGGGCGTCCCTACTTTTGTAAGTGACAAAGGTAGGGGCTCCTTCTTTATTATCAAATATTTCTATTGTGGATTTTGCTCTATCCCAGCCAAGCGTATAATATCGTCTGGCAATGGAAGTGCATAGGCGTTGGAGTTTGGCAACAACGTTTGTATTTCTCCGTTAACATTCCTCTGTATAACAATTTCTGCACCTTCTGCATTAAGCCTTTTTAGATCCATCCACCGCAAGCCCCTAAAAATCAATTCTCTTCTACGCTCTTTTAATATAATTGTTAGCACTTCCCTTTCATCAATTGAACTGTAAGGTTTAAAAATTCCCGTTTTGTAGCGTTTTTTCATCAGATAGTTCAAAGCATCCAAAGCCTTTTCCCTATTGCCTAATTTCAAATTACACTCTGCACGTATCAAATACATCTCATTAATAGCTATACCGGTAAACATCTTTGCTGAACCTGAATAACTCCCTTTAAATGTTACTGTACCATCAGGTGCAACTTTAAAAAAGGCCTTCTTTCGAAGATCGTTGTTATCAAATGATCGGTATAGTAACGTATCGATCAAAGCACGAGAGCTCGTCAAGTTGCTACTGGACATCAGTTCTCCATACCATACAGTTTCCTTGTTAAATATCGTAAATGGAAAGGAGGCATCTACATTTACCTCAGACAGGTTATTGTAATCCATCAGTTCTGGATATTTTTTTAGTACTTTGTCAGCATAAAGCAAAGCTTGATCGTAGTTGTGCATTGACAAATACGTACGTGCAAGCATCCCCATTGCTGCATATCGATTGGGGCGTAGGGTATGTGCAGACTTCTCCGGTAAAAGATCTATGCATGCATTCAAATCTTCGATAATTTTTAAATAACATGCTACGACAGTAGAACGATTCGAGATCTCGTTAAAATCAGAAGAATTACGTAAAACAATACCCAAATCATCCTCAGATTTTCCTTCTATAAATGCTGGCGCATAAGTCCACAACAAGTACAGATAATGACTTGCCCTATAAAAGAGCGCCGAACCTTTAACTTCTTTGTAAAATGATTCATCTACACTATTTACCGAAATAGACTTGAGCCGATCCAGCACAAGATTACAATTATAGACTGCATTGTAACCCGAAGACCAGTCATTAGGATAGTTTCTGTAATAATTTTTCCAGATGTAGGTATTTTGTGCATAGTCGATCAGATTATCGAAAATCGGCTGCTTCAAATAATAATCATCGGCAGATGCCTCTCCAAATGAGGAATAGGAAAGATTCATTATACCCGTATCATCCATCAACTTTTGCAGATCTTCAAGTTTATTTGGTACCACGAGTCCATGGTTGGACTGGATATCCAAATATTTACTGCAAGAAACGAGCAATAGGATCAGACATCCTACCGTCACTTTCATTATATTATTTTTTATAAGTATCATATATATTCACTTTTTCATTTAGAATTACAACTAATTCGAGTTTGCAAAACGCGCAAAATGGCGAAAATGTCATTTTCAGCGATTTTAATAAGAGATATTGAGTCCAAGGGAATATGTTTTAGGTTGTGACAATCTATAAGGAAATTCAGGATCAAAGCCAATCTTATTTGATTTCCATATAACTCCAAGGTTTGAAGCATTGAAAGATAATCCTATATCTACTTTTCGTCCGCCAATAATACATGACTTACGCCACGATGCATTTATATACTCCAAACGCAAATGGTCTCCTTTATAAACATTAATATCTGAATTTTGATAAAACTCATCAGAACCTGATACTAATGGATACCTCATACCCGGTACATGAGTGCTGGACTCATCACCGGCTTGTTGCCAACGGTCTTCAAAATCAGGATACGCAGTACCTTGAGCAAAAAGAGAGTAATAAGATGTGACCGGTTTACGAATATAATAATCAGCTTTGTAACTCATATTTAAGGAAAGCGACAAGGATTTCCAACCAAACGTATTGATGATGTTTCCAAATACCTGCGGTTTGCTCGATCCAATGTACAACACACTTTCACTATCCGCATTACCGGCATTCGCGGCATTGCGGATCGCATTATAATCTGTACTCAGCTCACCATTCAAAACTCCTTGCCCCTCTCCCTGATTATTTAATCCCATCCATTTATATGCTGCCAAAGCGTTCAATGGTTTTCCAACAATTGGTGTAATTGTATTTCCTGCACTTAGAAATGAACTGATGCTACCCTTATTTTTATCAAAATAGGAAGTAGTCTTATTTCTGTTTATGCTGACTAACAACCTGCTATCCCAAGAAAATTTTCCAGTTAGATTTTTCGAATTGATCTCGATATCCATCCCCTTTCCTACCATAGAAGCAACATTCTTTACTATAGTTCCCTGTTTTCCCCAAGTCGTATAATCATATTCTGTTTGCCCATAAAGATCTTTACCGTTTTTGATATAATAGTCGATCCGTGCTGAAATCCTTGATTTTAGAACACCGAGATCGACACCTATATTTGTGGTTCCAACTTTTTCCCATCGTAAACTAGGATCGTTGAGATTACTGATCTGAAGCATGGGGTAATTACTATAATTAGCAACCCCAACATAAGCAATGGGATCTGGCGACCTTCTTAGGTCCACATTACCGCTCAATCCATAAGTGGCTCGCATTTTCATAAAGTCTATCACTTTTATCTTAAAAAAACTTTCCTTAGATACATCCCAAGAAGTACCTACAGACCATAGTGGAGACCATTTATCATTAGCATTTGCACCAAAGATATTTGCACCATCTCTTCTGATGCTTAGAGACAGTCCGTACTTATCTAAAAATTTATCAGTCAAATTGCTGTACATCGAGACAAAGCGATTCAAGTTTTTATAAAATTGCGGAGCTCCAGGTATACTTCTGCTCGATAGGTCCGGTATCAATGTAAACCTACGGGTAAAATCTACAGGACTGCTGGAAAGAGGCAAATCATGATAGCCATAGGCAGTATATGAACTACCGGTCGCCTTATGCTCCCTGATTTCGGCACCAAGAATACCTATCAAATGATGCGAACCTATTTTTTTATTAAGATCAGCTTGTGCCCGTAGAGTATAGCTTTTAGTATCCCCTAAATTATTTCGTTTGATTCCTCCTACAGGAATATTATATACAGAAGCCATATTTTCAGTCCCGATCGTCGTATATTGATTGATCAGCCTGCGCGCATCATAGCTTTGTACAGTACTCAAATCATCCGTTAATATTTGTTGATTCTGAAATTGACCGCCTACATTTAAGTTTAAAAATGTAAATAACTTATATTTGAGATTGAGACTAGAGAACCAGTCATTTGCCAAAGAATTCTTTTGGGCATACTTGTTTTCGGAGAGCGGATAATAGTTCCAGTCCAAATAACCTCTACTAAACTTGTCAGCTAAATAAATTTTTCTATAATCTTTTTCAAAAGGAATCTCATTTCCTATTTCGTCAAAAAAAAGATCATACGGGACCTTTTTACCATTGTAAGTTAATGCGCCATAGTCCGGTCTCCCAATATTGCTATGTTGATTGGTATAGAGTACATTCAGATCAATCTGTATCTTGTCAGTTGGCCTAAAACTATTGGAAAGCTGGATATTCAGCTTTCTATTAAAATCGTCAAGCTCAGATTTATTTTCTGTGTAGCCTGCTCCAAAAGAATACGTATAACGGTTGCTCCCACCCCTGATGTTCAAGCTATGCTGATTGACAAATGGAACCTGGTAGAATGCGTCCATAAAATTACCTCTGCCATCCTGCATTAACAGCAGATCCATAGCCTGTGTCGAATCTAAAAGGGTTATCAAGTTACGCTTTCTTCTATCTAATATATCAATCACAGGTGTGACAGCTAGATGTGGCATATATTGTAAATTAGAAGTATAGTAACCTTTGTCAAATAAAAATTTTTCAACTTCCATAAAATTCCTATTGTCCAACTGATATAATTCATGCAGATTAGGTTTTTGCTTCCAGATCAGATTAGAAGACACTGATATGTCTGTTTTTGACTCTGTGTTATATACTCCCTTTTTAGAGGTAATCACGATAACCCCATTTCCAGCACGTGCCCCCCAGATTGCACTTGCAGCAGCATCTTTTAATATGGAAACACTTGCAATGCCATTCGGGTCAATATTATCCATATTACCTTCATAGATAAAACCATCCAATACAATTAAAGGATCGAGATTTCCATTAATGGTACTTAATCCTCTAACTGAAATATTAAGTTTCTGTAAATCTGTATTCTGGATTGCTTGATTATCAAAGCGAATGGCAGTGGTTATATTATTCAGACGTTGGAGGATACTGGTACCGACCTGTTGATTCAACATCTTCTCATCCAGCACATCAACAGACCCTGTAACCTCATTGGATTTTAAAGTCTGATAACCGGTATTAACCACAGCTTCATCCAGATAATTTATCTTTGGTTCCATTTCCAATATACTTTCATTTTGAAAATAAGAAGCCGTGATCGTTCTGTCTAAATATCCTATACATGAGATCGTCAAGGAATCATTCCACGAACTGATCTCTGTTGAAAACTTCCCTTCAAGTGTACTGACAGCATAATTATTCAGGGTATGATTTTTAATAGATGCACCCACTAATCCTTTATCTGAACTTTTTGAAAAAATTATACCCTGTACCCAATTTTTTTTCTGCGCCATGCTTTGAAAGCTTACCAGGCTCAGAATCAGTATAAAAATATTTTTATTCATAATTTAGATTTACTATTTGGCTGATAAATAAAAGTAAGGAAACTCCATTTTTCGCTTTTCGTAGTTGAGGATAATGCCCTTTGATTTCAGTAGAGCAATCCTTTCAGAAACAGTTAGGTCAATAAAATTGCCTGGCAAAATAAGGTCCACATGCTGACCGTAAGGATCTTCGATTACGATCGGTTGGTCCAGATACGGTCTTAAGAAATTTGCAATACCATTGAGGTTTGTATTCTGTATAACCAGATTCCTATTACCTTCATATACCCAAAATATAGGCATACCTCCTTTCGTTAACAGTGCATTATCATGGCGATCTATTTTAAGATTATACACTCCTATTTCTTCATTTTTTCTTACTACATCCAAATGGAAATTGTCAATAAGTGATTTTCGAAAATGCTCGTGCACAACTTGCTGGGCGATCGAATCCTTTGAAAAATACTGGTACCAGTATTTTTGATTCTGTAAGTCAAATAATTTCTTGATAGACATTTCATCCACATTTGGATCAAACACGTAGTTTTTTGATTCAGAATCTTTTATTTCATCTAAAAAAGCGTGCTGGTACATCAATCTCAAGGCATAATTACCAACTTGATAAAGGGTCTGCCCATTAATATAATGTACATTTGGATAGATAGGATTGTAATTTACCCTAAAACCTGAGAGTACCGACATATAGTCAAAACCTGCGGTATCAGCCAATAAGGGGATATTTTCGAATTTATTATTTATAATATTACCCATGCTCTGAAATGGTAATGTACCATCTTTGATCATTTTGCTGATATTTCTGTCTGAAAGATTATCACTATAAGATGTTCCTATAAATTCACCCCTTTTATTTATAATAGCTGAACGCGGAATGGAGTTATGCTCAAACAGTGCTGTAAAAATAGTATCATCCAAAAGTGTTGGTAACGATGGAGAATAATTATGGTCAGCTTTATATTTTTTGAACCTTGCTTCTATCTTCTCAGGTGTATCTTTATTGCGCTTACTGTTCACAAAAATTACAATTGCATCCTGATCGAAACGGTTTTGTATCAATTCAAACTTTGGCATTCCTGCAATACAAGCAGGGCATCCTGTAGACCAAAAATCCAATATGATCAACTTTCCTTTCAGATCTGAAAACTTGATTGTTTTCTTTTTACCATCAAAATAGTTTAGTTCCAATGTTTGGTTCCAAACAGCATCGGGGATCTTGTCTCCGGGCTTTAGCGCCATAAGATGAGATAACCCATCAGCCCCGCTGTCCTTGCGGGGCGTCTGAGCTGATAAACTAAACATAGAAACCATCAGGACTAATAGCGAATAAGTTCTGATGCTCTTCAATTCCATTAAAAAACAATCAAGAAGATTGAAAAACATAAGGACTAGTAAAGAATAAGTCCTTATATTCTTCAATGCGTTGAAAGAAATACCCATCAATTTTCGAAACTCATAAACAACCCACTCACTGACAGCATCGTGAACACTACTTAACATGTTATTTAACTGGATTTTTAAGCGATTTGCCAGTTTATTAAAACAAAAACACATCTTAACGCAGCTTAAGAATTTCAGACGCTTAAAAACGCCTGTTTGAAATGAAGCACCTTTAGCGTATAGATCAAGTATGGATGAAGCATACATAAAGCGTTGATAGTGCGTTAATAGTGTGTAAACGGATACCGTTTTACGCACTATCCATGCTTTATCTATGCATATGCAACGCATTACGGACGCTTGATCTACTCTTCGCCCATTGAAGTTCAGCACTTCACCAGCTTTCGCCGTCACATCCGTAGCCAAGCTACTGGCCTTAGTACCTATTTGGTAGCTCTTCAGTACATCTCCAGTACCTTTTCGGTACCACTTCAGTAGGGCGTTAGTGAATAACCTGTACACTGACAGTACAGCAAGACCGATTTTAGCAAGTACATTTTTCAAGAAAATCATAAAAAAAGCAAAGCCATCGGTTCGAATCTTGTTCGGACTTTCTTTTAACCTTCTTTTACCACTGTAGTAAGTTTCCCTGTAGTTGCAAAGTACTTGCAAAACACCTGCACCGTCCTTTTCCTGGTGCAGGGACGGGAGAGGTACGGTACACATACGGTGCAACGACGGCCGGAGGTAAAACAAGGTCCGAACCCGGTTAGGAAAAAGTATACAGCAGATATTGAACACATAGTCAAATAGGTTAGCCTTAGTACCAATCTTAAGATCGTATGCTTGCATTTCTAGGGGCATTCCTATATTGGGGATACCTTTCTTCACCTTTTCTTCTAACCATTTTCTCCTTCCACTTGAGTTTTCATCGACTTGGCCTCGGGATTTCATCGACTGGGCCCGATGAAATCCCGAGGCCAAGTCGAAGCCCAGTCGAAGAAACTTAGAAGTTGGTGTCAATTTGATTAGAATAAAGTTTCCAGAAAGTAAAGAATTCTGTTTTAGCACTTGGCTAGTACACTTGCGGTATAAGTTGCAAGCGTACTTGGCCAGTGCCCGGTAGATGGAGGGTACATATGTTTTGACTTTCGTCAGTAATTTTATTGCTTTCATAATTTATTTGTTAATGGTTTTTTGAAAACAGCTTAAAAACATCAAAGATTTTTAAGAGTTTTAAAACCGCAACCTATAAGCATAGCATCCCCTGTCCGATAGAAATCAGATGCTTCAGGGTCTAATATGACTCAATGGTCACAAAGACTAGTTAATAGTTAATAAATGATTCAGATCGCGTTTGAAAGAAGAAATCAAAAGGTTATAAATGGGCGTCACGCAATCCGCAGTTGTAAGGGCCAAATCATATTTGGCGAAGCCGGCCGAGCTACTCGGGGGCGGTGATAATGTTTTTTGATTGTTGTTTTTTACTCATACTCGTTTTATTGGGATAACGAGTCTCATTGATAAATATAGCAGGGAGATGGTCCGCTCCACAATTTGCGATCTTGATTGACACCCAAGGGCAAAAGGCTTCACAGCAAGACCATCCCCTGCCAATATCTTCAAATATAGCAAAACTAGGGGAATGGTAAAACCTTGCTGTCTCGATGCCTTGGGTGTCAACTTCGATCTACGAGACTCTTTATTAAAATAATTATAAATACATTATGTCATATTCTGATTACTAATGATATACAAATATAATAATAATTACCAAAAGGACAAATAAGTCCTAATATATTTTCAAATAATTCTTGACATTGTTAGTATGGGTGAAAAACAATACAGAGATCAACAATATTTGAAGGAACTTGGTAAACAGATAAAAAAAATCAGAGAAGATAATGGTTGGTCTCAAGAATTTTTGGCCGAGCTTTGTGAAATTGATGTTAGGCAATTGGGAAGAATAGAAAGAGCAGAAACAAACTCCACAATTTCTATTTTAAAAAAAATTGCAGATAAATCCAACATTAAAATGAATAAGCTCTTAGATTTTTGAAATAAAAGAAATTGAATTTTATAACTAATAAAGCAAGAAATAAAATAAATCTTAAGCGTAATTAAATAGATATTATCGTTAATCAAGTAAACAATTGTACTTTAGTATTGAGTAATAATTATTTTCTAATTGCAACTATTTAATTATTTTTTATCTTTGCAGACTTTTTTGTGTAAAAAAATCTTATATTGCGGTAGAGCAATTATATAATGTAAAAATGAGCGAGATTAAATTGAAATATTTTGAATACTTTTTGATTCATGCCCTAACTAAATTTGGCGGGCAAAAGAATGATTTTAGTGTTCTAAAAACTCAAAAACTTTTGTTTTTTGCAGTTGCTGCTCAATCTAATATACCATCAGATTTTGTTTTAGGGGAATCATTATTTAATGATTTTAAAGCGTATCAATATGGGCCAGTAGAGCACACTATCTATTCTACTTTAAAATCTCAAAATAATACTCTAACTTATGTGAAAATTGATAATCGAGGCACTAATTTTTTCGAGTATAGAAGTTTGGAGGAAATTAAGAGTGAAATGTCTCAAGGATTGGACAGTAAAATTGTTCGATCTATAGATCTTGCTTTAAATAGTCTAATGACTATTAACCCTAATATTATCAATTATTCAGCATTTAATCTAGTAGAACTTTCTCATAGATGGAAGTGCTGGAGCAATCACTATTCAAATGATAACACTGCAATTCCTTTTATTGAAATAAAGACTGATAATCAATATTATTTCATATAGAGAAATGCATATTAACAATGTTTTCACATCTTTAAAATTTGTTTCAGACAAGCTTTTATATGTGTTGTCTAGTTATAATTCTAAATTTATTGGCATTTATAATAATAGAGTACTAGATTATTTGTTCCAACAAATAAATAGCTCCATATTAGCTGGGGACTTTATTAATGATGAGTTAGAATTTGATAAAGTATTAGAATCTTGCTTTTCGGAATTAGACTATATTTCGAGTTTATATCAAGAATTTACTCTGGATAATCCAACTATAATTAATCCGATAGATGAAAATGTTTGTTTCAATTCCTTAATAATTCTAGGTAATTGCTTGGAACAAATTGCAGACCTTAAATTGAGGGTGTATTCCTTTTTTGAAAAAAAATCTAATGATATTCTTTTTAATAGAAATCTAGATGTAGAAAAGATTGAAAATTTTTCTTTAACACTTTTGTCAAAACATTCAAAGGATGATGAGTTATTTGATTTTAAAAAAACAAAAATGTGTTATGAAATTCTAGGCATAAATAAACAGGTTTTTATTTTGGACTTTTTCTTAGAAGCAAATAAAAAATCATATTCTAAATTAGAATTTTATGAAAATGAATTAAAAAAGTATTACAATCTAAAAATATTCAAGAAAATCAAATTTATTCCAGTTCTTCTCGAAAAGGTCATTTTTTTTAAGACAAAGCTTTTGCTTAGATTTAAAAAAAACTATTCAGATCACGGAAATGAACTTAAATTAATTCAAAATAAGAATATAGTTAATGCGGATTCTACCTTCGATGAACTAAAGACAGATAGACTTAAAGTTTATGCGAATTATGCTAGTTGTCATTATATTTACACGCCTGAAAATAATGCTTCGCTAATCGAAAATTTTTATAATAATTTGGATGTAATTGGAGCTAATCATGCCTTGCATGCTAAAATCAAATATTATAAAGATATAGAAGAAAATTTAGATAATCTATCAACTTTATTAGATAGCATAGCAATTAATGACAAATCTGCTTATAGTAAACACGTTTCAGCATCAACTAAATTGTATTGTATAAATAATAGATATTCGAAAATTTTATTATCAGAAGATTTAAGTTTTGAAAGAGTTGTTAAAGAATATGAATACGTTAAGGATAAGCTAAAGACCTTCAAAGTAAATAATTTTTTTGGAGAATCAAGGTTGCTTAAATACATTACGACCCAGATTGATTTACTGTTGTTAAAAGAAAAAAACGAAAAGAATGTATCTTTATTGAAAAAGTATATTGATAAGGCTGACGAAATTCTCAATGAATATAAGAAAAATATAAGTTGGTCAGGATTTAATTATAGCTATTTATTTCCTTTGAGTTTTTCCGAAGCAACTATATCAGAGTCTTTTATAACCAATAATAATGTAAATGGACTTTTTATTAGCTCTGGCTTTTGTTTACCCTTAGATAATCAAAAATATAAAGATAAATTATCAGAGTATTCCCAGAAAGTGTTCACTTACAAATCTATTCTACATCAAATAGACCAACTTTATTTAGAAATAAAGAATGTAGAAAAAATAGAAAAAGAGTATGAAAAGAAGGATGCGAAGTATATTGAAATTTTAGGAATTTTTTCATCAATAATTATATTTGCCTCTGCCGCTTTTAACGTAAGTATTAACATAGGGAATAAATTAGACATTAAAAATATAGTGCTAATATTCACTTCCATAGGAATAGTCCTTATATTATTCTTAATTTTCGTTTTATCAATTGCTCGATTCTCCTTTAGAAAGCTTGAAGAGTTTTTATCAGGAATAAGTTTTAAAAATACATATATAAAAATTTCTGCTGTTTTCCTAGTTTTCTTATTTTCTTTCTTTGTTTATAACTTAATAGATATCCTAAAATATATCATCGAAGAGATCGGAGTTAATAAAAAATAATTATTTAGACATTTAAATTCTATTAGGGTTTGCCATGAATATTGTAAATTCCGAAATTTGATACACTTAAACGTGATCATCGCAGTTGTCTAATCCTTCCTATAAAACAGGCGGACTCTCAACAATTAGTAAGATATCAAAATCTTACCTGCTCTTTAAGCTTTGCCACTAACTAAAAATGTTCAAGCTTCGCGGTCTAAAATAAGAACCTATTAAAATATTCACGTCTTTTCCTTAGGTTAAAGTTATGATTTATGGATGCTCAACGCCAGACGATTACAAAATTTTAAGACTTAAATTTGCAAATCGCGAATTGCAAATCTTAAATTTAGAAAATTGTTCTACTCAAATATATATTAGCTTAAACCTTTATAATCATCAGATATTTTTGTGGTTATTGAACCTAAAAAAAATATTATGTCACAATTAGTACTAAAAGATTAATCGATATTAAACAACGATCAAATTTGAACTCTTTATAGATGAACGATTGGAGTAAATAGTAAGTCTGTATTAATAGATTTTAGCTAAAAAATCATTTTAATCAAATAGAACAAGATTAATTTCATAAAAATCCTCATTTCGCACTATGGATGAACGAATTTTCCAAAGACATGTAGCATTTCGCCAAGAGACAAGATCACTCAAAGACCTTTTTGCTACATTTCCCCGGGTGCCACGTCATTTCGTTACGCTTCCGAATCACTATCTTCTAACTTCAAACCTTTTGTCAACTGTCGCAACCTTTTCGCCATAGTACGAAACCACACGGTCACTGGTCCGTTACATTTACCCGATATACCGTTGTAAGTGTCCCAAAAAATCAAACAGCTTAAAACTGGACATAAATGTTTAGATTTAAGTAATAAGATGAAAAAGACACGTTTTACAGAAACACAGATTGTAAGAGCTCTCAAAGAGGGAGAAGAAGGTAGAAAGACGGATGATATCTGCCGGGAGCTTGAGATTAGCAAAGCCACCTTTTATAACTGGAAAAGCCGTTACGGTGGCATGGAAGCATCTGATGTCAAGCGCCTGAAGGAACTTGAAGAAGAAAATGCACGCCTGAAAAAGATGTTTGCCGAGCTGAGTATGAACCATGATATCCTAAAAGAAGTCATCACAAAAAAAGGTTGGGGCTCCGGCAACAAAAACAGTTAACTCAGGAAATTGTCCTAGATCACGGTTTGAGTGTCGCCGGAGCCTGTAAATTGACAGGTATGTGCCGTTCACAATATTACTATGTTAGCAAGAAAGACGACAGTGCCGTGATGGCAGCATTAAATGATCTGTCCTCCAAACATCCTGTATATGGATTTCGAAAACTATATGCCTACTTGCGCAGAGAAGGTAAACCCTGGAACCATAAGAAAGTATACAGGGTATATAAGCTGCTCAATATGAATAAGAAGAGACGTGTCAAACGTCGGCTTCCTGTTCGGGAGAAACAACCTTTGGAACAACAGGTCAGCATTAATCAAAAATGGAGCATGGACTTTATGAGCGATAGCTTGGCAAGCGGAAACAGATTTAGAACCTTTAATGTGATGGATGACTGTTCCCGTGAAATATTGTGTATCGAAGTAGCTACCTCTATTTCTTCTGTACGGGTCACCCGGGCACTGGAACAAATCATAGACTGGCGAGGTAAGCCGCTCTGTCTGCGTGTAGATAATGGCCCCGAATTCACCAGTCATCATTTTGATCTCTGGTGTAAAAGTCAAGGCATCGCGATTCAATTTATTCAGCCCGGCAAACCTATGCAAAACGGTTATATCGAACGTTTTAATCGAAGTTATCGAAAAGAAATTTTGGATGCTTATTTATTTTTCAACCTGGCAGAAGTCCGAGAACATACCCAAATATGGATGCATGAATATAATAACAACAGGCCTCACGAAGGACTTGGCAATCTTACACCAACGGAATTATCAAAAAATATTAGACACAAACAACAAATAAATCAATTAGTAACGTAAATTAGAAAAGTCCAATTCTAGCTGTAGGAAAAATGGGGTACTTACACCGTCCCCATCTACATATCTAAATCAGTTCGACATCTATCTAAATGCTTTTCTCCACAGTCGAAACCTCTCTTCCACAGTACGAAATCATGCTTTCTTTACTCATTAACGCTAAAATTGACTGTAAATCAAAGTTGCATAAGCTATGTTATGTCATCGGCATGCGACCTCGTAATTTGTATTCAATAACTACCATACACAATTGCTTATTTGGTCCAGATACGCTCTTCTTCGTTCTTCATTTGATCTCTGATAAATATGTAAGGAATTTTCTTTGCATCAACTTTAGGTCCGTCAGGTTTAAAGCTATTTTAAAATTTCTAATAAAAACAATTGCTTTTTTATAATTGGTAATTTTTAAAATCATTGAGAATTAAGAAAAACTATAAACCAAGCTCCTCTAATAAATTTGAATGATTTTCATCGCTTCCATGGTTTTTGAGGAAATATTTTTTGATAATGTTTTTTTCATGATCAAAGCCTTCATCTGCTAATAGCTGCTCCAAACCATTTCCATCAATACAGACATCAAATTGAGAGGACTTGAAAGCGCTTTTATTAATGGTGGAGATAAACTGGTTTGTATCAGAATGGAAACTACCAGTAGTTATATAGAGTGTTTTTATTTTATAATCATTAAGTGAATTATCGGCACTGTAATAATCTTGAGCGACAGAAAGACTTCCTTCGAAAAAATATTTAAGAGTATCTTTGGTTTCTGAATCTCCAAGAGATATGAATGATTTTCCAGTATATCCCTTGAGTTCTACTAGTAGTATTTCCTTAGGGTGCGAAGAAATTAATATCAGGTCGAATTCTCTAATTTTATTTTTCCATTCACTTTTTAGTTTTCGAGATTGTAGTACCTGTGCATTTGGATAAAATCTTTTAATGACTAGATGCATGAGCGCTTCAAATAAAGCACCTCTTATGGATCTTAATTCATCAGTATGTCCACTCTGGTCAATAGCGAGGAGCGCTGGCTCAATGTCTGTCAATTTTGGCTCCTGCCCAGCAAAAATTTTTCTGAAATTTTCGATTACAGATGAAACATTGGTTCCAAATATAGTTTTGATATCGAATGCTAAGAATCCCAACATTTTGGCTCTATACAACGTTATTTCCTCAATCTCTTTGAAAACTATTATAGGGAGTACTTTTCGTTGACCTTCTTTTACTGAATTCAGAGTGATTTGAATACGGGCTAGAAACCCATCTAGATCAGCTTGTAGATATTTTCTGCTAATAACCACGTCAAATATAACAAGTGTCTGCTTTTCTATATGGTTCGATTCTGACGCGCGATTCGGATTTATGCCGGTTGTTTTGGTATATGCAAACGCATCCCAAAATATTTCGTTAATCTTAACGCCATTTGCAGGGCTAATGACATTTCTATATGTAGCACCAGAATCGATAAGATTTGTCTTGCGAAGCCACCTGATAATATCTGGTATCAAAACGGCATCCAGTTTCATCGAGCGCAAATGTTTATCCATTGCAAGGTCTATTTCCTTTTCTCGATCTACCCCAGGAGGGAATGCTTCCCTTCTAAAGACAAAGTTATTATCCCAGCCATCAGATTTTGTAGATACTATGCCAAGTTTTTCAAGGTCTTTGATCATGTCGATCAGTAGCGAAATTTTGCTACTGCTTTTTTCTTCAGGAGAGGCTGTGATTTTTAAACCTTCATAAAAACTGATCATGTCAAACATATCTAATATTTCAAGTAATCGAAAAAGTGGTTTTCTTGTTTTCGAACTGGCATCCTTAACCATTTTCAAACCAAAATAGTTTCCTGGCTGGATATAAAGAAACTGTCCTTTGCCAAATGTCAATGGGGTACTGGAGACAATTATACCTTTTACCTTGGCTCGCTGTATAATTTTTCTAGCATTATCCGGCTCTATACCATATTTCACTATCAATGCTGCTGAAATATCGCTACCAAGAATAGCCCATTTATCTTGGACAAGCTCCGTTATAAAATCACTGTATTTTGCCATTATAGTAAAAATTTGTCACGCTGCCCTTATATATTAATTCTTTTTAATAGAATGCATAAAGTTAAAAAAAGTTTAACAAGAAACAAACATTTAATTTACTTATAATCAACACGTTGAAATAAATCCATTTTCTATAAACACCTATTTCTACCAATTTTTTTATAAGAAATTGTCCAGAGAACGATTTTTTTGAGTATATGATTCTGTATTCTTTGGCGCCAGCCGGGCCAGAAAGATGTATAAAGGAATGAGTTTACATATTTCGTCACGTGGGAAAACAATGGTTGTGAACAGTGTGATGTTTTTGTATCGATAAAATACTTTTGTAAATATTTTTTAGTACAAATTACCTATCTTTCAAGACAATTGAGAAACTCTTAAAATTATATGATAAATGCACAGTGGTTTGAGGTTTATACCCAGCTGGCCGAAGAAATCTTAACTATCTTTGAAACACATGAGGAGCCTAGTGGATCGCTATTTAGTATTCTGTTATCTCACCCTGAATTTGTAGAAGAAAACCAATCTTGGCTTGACCGCATTTCGGAAAGTCAAAACAATACTATAGATCCAATCCATTTATTTTCGAGCTTCAATGACAGTACTCTTACTGACAAAAAGCGTATAAAAACGTTAAATCTTATTTTCAAAATCCTCGGTTCTAGCTTCAATTATGATAATATTGACTTTCTTGGATGTCCCACACCATCAATGTTCTATATCAACGCACCAAGGGATACTAAAATAGTCGCTGAAATTTGGAAAGTTTTTTTTGAGATTATGCAAAAAGGCAAATCTGCTCTTTCTCAAAAGCTATTTGGTCGATTAAAATTTTGGTATGGCATAGATTTACCTACTTTTACTATTTTTCTGTTTTGGATTAAATCAGACACCTTTCTTCCACTTGACAAAAATACAGTTAACTATCTCATGGGAAGGGAGCTGATTTTAACAGAACCAAAGAATTTCCATGAGTATCTTGCCTTACTGAATAATCCGCTTATCGAAGGTTACCGAGAGCTAAGCATTACTGCTTTAGGTTTTATCACTCCCTTAAATGTTGATACTTATCAGCGTGTTTCAATTTCAAAAATCTCAAAGCCGAAATCGCGAAAACCTGAAATAATTAATTATCAGGTGCCGGAAACCCCTACCAAAGATTTTTCTGACTGTAGGATTATTGGAATCTATCTTCATGAACTGACTCCAAGGAAAATCCGGAAAGTGCTTGATTCAGGCGAATATTTCTTTTATAAAGCTTTTTCCTACAATCCCACAGAGAACAGTGTTCTCTTTTTTCCTGAAAAAGATTTGCGGATTTATCATCAGCAGGATTTGTCCATCAATATTTCTGCAATAGTTGGCGAAAATGGTTCAGGTAAATCTACGATCTGTGAATTGATTTTTATGGCCTTAAACAATTTGGCAAACAAGAGTAAGGCGATTCCAGGAAGATTAAGTTTTGTCGACGGGCTACACATGGATCTTTTTGTAATATCTGGAAGCCTATACAAGATCAAGCTTGGAGCTGAAATAACAATTGAGCGCTTCTCTTATGATGACAAGCAGTTCAAATATATTTCGTCGAAACCGATAAATTTAGAACATTTCAGCTTCGAACAGTTTTTTTACACTATAGCAGTAAATTATGCTCAGTATGGATTAAATTCCATGCAGGTGGGACAGTGGATCAAGAATATGTTCGATAAAAATGATCAATACCAAGTGCCAATTACCTTAACACCATTTCGCGATGCAGGAAATATTAACATTAACAGGGAAAATGATCTATTGGCATCAAGGCTACTAGCCAACCTTTTGATGCAAACTGGTGAGGAAGACGAAAATTTAGGTATAGAAAACGTTCGAAAACTTACCAAGGATAAATATGCACAAAAAATTGAAATATCGTTAGATCGGCAAAAAATACAGACGATATATAAACAAGGCAATACTGTGATCATGCGGAAGGATCTGGAAAAGTATTGGTTAGATGTGCTAACACAGTTCGTAATTTCATTCGATATTAAATCAATTTACCCTAAGGAACTTCCTGATAGGATTTTGACCTACCAACAGGCGGCATGGGTTTATATTCTGAAAAAACTGATAACCATCTCGATTACCTATTCGCAGTATAACTCCTATTTTGATCCCGTAAAAAATGAATTCAAAAATCTTAAAACTTATTTGGATCGTTTAGCTACAAACTACACACATGTAACTCATAAATTGTTCCAGGCAATCCACTACTTGGAATACGATCATGTCCAAAAACATCAAAAAGTTCGTCTAGCCAGTTTTGAAATATCTTTGGATTCTCTATCCAATGACATCTATAACTCAAGATCAAGGGCAAATGATGAGAGACTTGATATTATTCATTTTCTTCCACCTCCAATATTTAAGTCCGAAGTCGTCCTTACAGGCGGGATCATTTTCAGCTCGCTTTCCTCGGGACAAAAGCAAAAAATCTATTCTATAAACTCGATCATCTACCATCTTAAGAATATCGATTCAATAACCAGTGACTCTGGACTTATTCCTTACCGATTTGCCAATATCATATTCGATGAAGTTGAGCTTTATTTCCATCCGGAAATGCAGAAAAATTACGTAGATTATTTTTTGAGCTATCTGAAACTGATTAAATTTAAGCGCATTTCTGGTTTGAACATTCTTTTTGTAACGCATTCACCTTTTATCCTGTCGGACATTCCTGCAGAGAATATTCTTTTTTTAGGTAGCGATGAAAATATTAAGATCAGAACTTTGGGAGCTAACATTCACCATCTGCTGTCAGAGAGTTTTTTTCTCAAAAGTTTTATGGGTGATTACATTAGAAAAAACATTAATGATCTGATCAGTTATTACACTCTGATAGATTATAAACATGACGAGGATTTAAGAAAGGAATTATGGACTGAGCCAACAGCGCTAAGTTTCATTAAGAGCATTGGTGAGCCCCTTATCAGAGATAGACTTCTTGACTTACATAAGGAAAAGTTTCCGCCCGCGCAGGATGACCTCGTTAAGACTTTAATGGAAAGAATAAAACAACTGGAAAATGAGAAGAATAAAAGTTGATCAGCAGTTCCACAGTTCAGTACTTGCGTTCAACAAAGCTCTATTCAAAACCAGAAGAACAGATTTTGTTGATCCCATAACTGGACTAACTGCTCTGTCAAAGATCAGAGGAAAGAAAAAGAAATTTGGTATAGAGAATAGTATAGCTATAACCTATATCCAGAAAATAATAATAAATTACGATAATATCCTAGCTGCTGATGAAGATGAAATGCAGCAATGGATTCTAGATTTTCGTACTGTTATCCATGAGGACAAAATCCCAGAAAAATTTTGGAAAGCTGTTGTTAAGGCTATGAAGTACGGGGCGTTGCGCGATAAAGAGATGCTTCAATTTCTTCAAAAGTCTAATATTAAGACGTGTGTTTATTGCCATTCACAACTTACACTTATAATCAATAAAACAAAAACTTCGTTAAAGGGACTACTACAATTGGACCATAAATTTCCGAAGTCGAAATATCCTTTCCTTTGCACTTCTTTTTATAATTTATATCCGATATGTAGCAATTGCAACATGTCGAAGAGTGATGATCAAACTGATTTCAATCTTTACTGTAAGGATGACCAGCTAGATCTTTTGACATTTGGTGTAAATAGTTCAAGCTTACTTAAGTATGAAAAAACCCGTAATATTGATGATATTGTGATTACCGTTTCGCATTTGAATAAAACTATCAATTTGGAAGAATATGACAAAATGTTCAATATTAAGAATGTTTATAATGCACAAAAGGATCTTGTTCAGGAACTAATCGAAAAAAAACAAGTTTACAATAATCCGTACAATAAAACATTGGTTGATAATTTCAATAAATTATTTACCGATCAAAGCATGATTAAAAGATTGATTATAGGCAATTATGATAAACCTGAAGATATGCTGAAGCGTCCATTGTCCAAATTTACTCAAGAAATAGCCAGAGACTTAAAATTGATAAAATAATAAAACTCTTAAAGTCTTTACAGTCTAGCAAATGTTAAGCTCGTGATAGAAATATATATTGACACTGTATTTATTCTTATTATCTTTTTAGAGAAGTTAATGAACTGTTGAATGTGTCGTGATTGCTACTTCTGGTAAACTTCCCTAGATAGCAGTGATATGACTATATAGCATCAAATCTTTCATTAAAAAAGAACAGCTAAAGGAATTAACTTTAGCTGTTCTTTTAATGCGCCGATGAAAAATCTTCTCGTTTGATTAATCTGACCAACAAGTATGATCTACTTACTACCTTTTGCTATATAAAGTAATTTTGGTGCATCCTTAATAAATACATCCAACACTCCGTCTGCAATTTTAACTGGCCCTTCAAAGCGAGTCGCACCTGGTGTTGATGGAATAACCGCCGCCTTTTTAGCGAGTTCATCAGCTTTATCAAAATAACCGATACTATTACTTTTACCCATTTCTACCTCCTGCAAACCTAGGACAACAGATTCTAAAGCCTCTCCCCATATTGCCATCGCATCTAACCATGGTCCAGCTTCACGGACAAAACCTTTATCAATTGTTCCTGAACGAATAATATTTGGAGCATTTCTAAATTCATGAGCATGATTTATTAGACTTTTAATAGCCTGCGCACGGTCATCTTTATTACCATAAGAAAGAGCATCTCTAAACTTATCTAAAATTAACTTTAATGCTGGTGCTTGCACTTGCCAAGGGTGTGTTCCAAATGTTGGGGCTAAGTGCTGGGTATCGAAAAACAGCAATAATGCCTGAGTGGTTTTTGGATTATTTCCAGCTAATTGACGCGCAGCAAATGTCCAAGTACGAGAAGCATCGTAATCTTGATCATTCCAGGCAAAAGCAGCCACTCCCGATATTGCCACTCTACTAGCAGCTTCCTGATTCATTGGATTGGACAAAATACCGGCAAGCTGTTTTGATAACCCTGCTTCCCTTCTATCATATGGAGCTAAAAGAAGCCTTCCTTTAGATTCTGCATAGTCATTTACAGGATAATTATCCCAGAGCAATGTTGGTTTTCCAAAAACCTTAGTAGCCGCTTTTGCATCATTTATTGAAATTGATGGCGGAACGACATCAGTTCCTGTCCATTGAACAACGATATCTTGATTTAAATTTTTACGTAATGCGGCTTTATACGGAGTTTCTTTGGCATCATAATACTCGGTGGGAACCATAATTAAATTTGGCGCCTCAGGATCTACTCCCTTGATATAGTCCTGCAATTTATTTAATAATGAAGATTGTGCTACCGCGGCAGCTTCGGGGCCAGATTTTCCAAAAGTAATCGAGTCTTGATTACAATTCCATTTTTGATACTCAATATCATCTAATGCCAAATAAAAACTACGCACACCCACACTTCTTAACGCATTTACTTTGTCTTTTAATAGATCAAAATCTGTTTTACATGAAAAACAAATCGTTGGACCAGGCGATATTGCATAAACAAAGTTGATATGATTATCGGTTGCAATCTTTGCTATACGGCCAAGTTCTGATAATGTGTCCGCTGGATAAGGCTGTCTCCATCTATCTCTAGCGTAAGGATCATCTTTTGGCGTATACACGTAGGTATTGGCTTTAACAGAGGATAAAAATAATAAATGTTGCTCGCGCTCTAACATAGTCCAGGGTTTCCCGTAGAACCCTTCCACCGAACCGCGGATAGGCTGAGCTGGGTAATCTTGAATCAATAGTGATGGAAAGAAAGCGCTTGTGATTAACTGTGCGAAGCTTTGTGTGGCATGAAATAGACCATGCGCATCATGCCCCATTAGTGATATTAAAAAACCTTGATCTTTTTTTCCACTAGAAATTACGTAACCTTCTTTATGAGCATCTAAAATTGCCTGGTTGTTGTTAAGAAGAGCTTTTCCTTCTCCATTTTTGCTCACCCCTAAAACCACTACTGTACCTCGAATTGACTTTGGAATCTTTTGGGTTGTATTCACATTCTTCACTCCTGCCTTGTTCAGCATCTTCACTACTGTAGCCTTAGTATACTCACTAACCTCTGGTAATGCAACTAAAGTAATGGTCTGTCCGATAGGGAAGCTCTCGCCTTGAAGTTCCATAAACACAGGTGAGGGAAATATAGAAGGAAGGGTTGATACCGTAGCGGTTTCAAAATTCTTTTGCTGAGCATACCCCAATTTTAAACTTCCGCTTAAAATAACTGCCCCTAATAAACCATATATAATTTTTTTATTCATCATTAAATTAAGTTTAATTTCTATGCTAATTAATAGCATAAATTCCAAAAATAATATAATTCACCCATATAACTTCCATGTATGTGATTTATTACATAATCAAACTCCCCGTACGCGCATCTTAAATTTAAATTGATTAGTATGACAACGATGTGCTACATATACGACATCGCAGAATGAAGTAATAAGGCTAAGCCAATCTCAAATAATATGGATTTATCTCAGAATACCTAAAGAAGCGTTCAATAATTAAAAGGCTTTTGCATTACAAAATTTCAACAATTAAACCCAATTTTTTGTCGCAACCTGATTTTTTATATCACGTTTAAAGTTCCTTATCATGCAGACGTTGAGATTAGGATTTATCAATAAAGCAATCTATTATCAGAAAGTAACATTTTCTCTTCGCTACAAATGCGTGGACACAGTGTAAGTCATGATTTCTGTACCGTTAGACTTTTTCACAATTTCTTTTGTATTTCTAAGTATTAATGTATGGCTCCCATGTTTACTATATGATACAAATTCTCCATCCGGAGTTTGTTTGCAGATGATAAACATATGCCAGCCTTCATCCGACGGAAGTGAAATAATTACTTTTTTCTCAGACTTCAATTCATTTTCTATCGTTTGAAAAAGGCTGTCTATCGGAAAGTTTTCATCGCGAGGCAAAACAAATTTTTGGGAGAAAGTAATTCCGTATAATTCTTTATTGTCAAAGTTGCGGAAAGAACCATCGGTTTTATTTTTCCATTCATTTTGTAAGTCATAAAAATCAAAATCTACAACTTTATAATACTTCAATATCATTTCGACAGCTGATGGAATACAAGACAATTGAAAGATTTGATCGTGGTTGTTTATAACGGCATCAAAAAAATCAAAATTATCATTTTTTTGTGTTTGAGCCTTCGAATGGAAACTAATAGATGTGGATATTAATATAACTAAACCAAAGAGTATCTTTTTCATATTCAAAACTTATTTTATAATTCATATTTTCATCAAACACAATAAGACTGTGCTAAATAATCGAAATCTTGGTCTAGTACATATTGTACCCTCCCTAACACACTCTTTTTAATGTTTGTACTAAAAAATATATTTGGTTATAGTCTTTTACAAAAATCTTTCTACTCCATTTTGTAAAATATATCTGCTTTTATTTTTTGTTTGGATCAAGCTAACAACAAGTATATACTGTACAAGATGCTTACCTCTCACTTCAAAGGAAGAGTACTATAAGTCATGATTTCTGTACCGTTTGACTTTTTTATAATCTCTTTTATATTTCGAAGGATTAATGTGTGGCTTCCAAGTTTGCTGTATGAAACAAATTCTCCATCCGAAGTTTGTTTATTGATGACAAAAATAGGCCATCCCGCCTCCACCTGCAGTGCGATAATTACCTTTTTCCCAGACTTCAATTCATCTTCTATAGTTTGAAAAAGACTATCTATAGGGAAATCTGCATTTCGAGGTAAATTAAATTTTTGGGAAAACGTAATTCCATAAAATTCTTTATTGTCAAAGTCACGGAAAGAACCATCAGTTTTGTTTTGCCATTCATTTTGTAAGTCATAAAAATTAAAACCAACTGCTTTACAATTCTTTAGAACCATTTCGATAGCTGAAGGAATACCTGAAGACTGAAAAATTTGGTTGTGGTTGTTTACTACAGTATCAAAAAAATCACAATTATCGATTTTTTTTGTCTGAGCTTTCGAATGAAAAACAGTAGGAGTGGTTATTAAGAAGAATATAAGTAAGAGAATCTTTATCATAATTATTAAATTTACAAAATATAATCGATTATATAGATGTGATTATTAAAACATAATAATCTAAAACTATCCTATACGGATTATTTTTCCGATCTGTAAATTTGCTATTATTTTATTAATTTCCTTATGTTCTTCGACTATCTCCGGGGCAGCTATGCTGATAGCATCAATTGTGTAACTACAATAGACTATCTTATTATCATCTGCGAAGATCCAGTTAAAAATTTTTAAAGCAGAATCATTATTTTCCGATGAAGAGATATAATAAAGATATTTGTGCCCGACATCATTTTTCAGTATAGTCCCATTATTCTCTTTACATAAATCAACTAAATAGTCGTCCGTGTTAAAATTAATAGATTGTATTTCTAATGGTGTGATTCTAAAACTTCCTGTTTGTTCAGTATAGAAAAGGTAAGTTCCCTCTAACTCTTCAACATAAACCAAATTACTAGGATAACTAAATTCTATCCACTCTTGATTAGAAATAAAATAATTATAATCCATATATCTAAAATTACATTGAAATTGATGATTTAAGATAAATATATTTCGCTCTACTTCCATCTGGAATGATTCCATTTTATAGAAATGCAATAAATATCCGATATCTATTTTAAAGTAAGGCCAATGAAAACCGTAAAAAAAGAATTTTTCAGTGAAGAAAACGAACAAAAAAGATAAAATCAGAGTTTATAACTTTATTAATATCCTCTCCAGAAAATAGGACTTTTTAAAAGAAGAGAATTCGGTGATGAATTACTAATTTTAAATAGGAGGAAAAACCATGAAAAAATCAAAGTTTACTGAAGAAGAGATAGCGTCCGCAATCCAACAGTTTAGAACGGTACCAGAGCGGAAGAAATATGCAGGCAAATGTGAGTTTCACAGGAGACGTTTTTAATTGTAAGAAAAAACGGTGGTTTAGGTGTTTCTAAATTAAGCAAACTACAGCAGTTAAAAGAGAAGAATGCCCAATTCAAAAAGCTTGTGGTCGATCTGAGTCTGGAAAAAAAGATGCCGCATGATGTATACAAAAAGTATTGAGGCCTTCACGGCGGTAAAGACAAAAAAGATAGATCCAATACAAAAGAACTTAGAGAAAAAGCTAAAATTGGTCAAGAAGCACATCGGCAGGAGCAGAAGAAAATTAAAGATAATGGTGAAAAAGTAGAGAAAAAAATGAGACTGGATGACGGAACAAATGTTAGGAAGGACGGTATAGATGCCGATGGAAACTTGTAATTATTAAGTCTGATACTGAATCGGGCATTGCTTCTGGAAAAAAGCGCGAAGACATACTTAATAAAAACAATCAAACCAAACATAGAGCAATATTGTATGACCCTACTAATCCGGATTATAAAAAAGGGCACGATAAATATATCGGACCTAAAAAGAAAAACAAGAATAATTCATGAAATTAACAAAAGCAAAATTGACTTCAAAAGTCAAAGCTCCTTTACAAATATTAGGTTATACCTACTTTAAAGAATCAATTTCTGGCGCACAGGGATTCTTTTCGAAAAAATTAGAAAACGGCTTTTATTTGACACTTGGCTTAACAATTCACAGATATATGGAGAGTGATTTTACTGGAGATTTTTATTATTCTAAAACAACCAGATGGTCCTCTGTTTGGGGCGACATTCCAAAAGAAAGTTATGAACGCCCTGGCTTCTTAATGTCAACAGAAGAACGGAAAGTCTATTTTGACACTGAAAATGAAAAATTACGTGATTATTGGTGGGATGGTTTTGATGATTCATCCGTCGCTTCTTTTATCGAAGTCATCAAGCTTACTGAGTCTAGACTGTATAAAGATCCCTTGCTGTCACAAAAAATTGAAGATAGCCTCAGCGTATCTCAATTGAAAAATTACGCCGATGAGGTAAAGAAATTTGTTATCAGCATTGAAAAATTGAATTTATCATATTCTTATTTACCAGATAAAGAAATAGATGGAATACCTATTCAATGGTTTAAAGCTTCTGAATATATATTAAAAATGCATGAGGGAATTTTAAATAAAAATACAGTAAAAGCCTTGGCTTCAGATGCATTTATTCAAAATATACTTGATAATAATAAGTAAAGATTAAATCATAAATCTTAGCATCACTTTGACCTCCTCCCGATTAACTGGAGCAAACAAAAATAGAAAATTGATAAATAAAGCGAGCGATCAAGATTTATTTGATCGCTCGCTTTAGTACCCGCATACTTTAAAGCTTTTTAGAGTTTCAGTTTTAAAAATCCATAAGCTTAGTCACTGGTATATTAGATTTATCTGCAGTTTTTTTTAAGATGGATATAACGTTCTCCCAATTTTAGGATAACGTCAGATATCGTGAATTTGTTTCAGCTATCTCTATTCTTTCCATTTGTGTAACATCTATTTCTTAAAGTTCTGCGAAAATCATTAGACTAACTATTATTATCATAATTTTTACGATATTAAACTAGTGAGGCTATATTTGCTATTACCAATAAAAAATAACCATAAAATACCGTTTGCACAATTTGTACAAAATAACACCTCTTCGCTAAAGTTTGTGATGGCCTCTGCACTGACGCCCAGTACCTTTGCTATGCGCTGCAGCTTGTTCTCGTCAATAGACTCACTCTTCTAGATTATGGACACTGCCGATTGGCTGATGCCCTGTTCTGCGGCAAGTACTTCTTGTTTGATACCTCTTAGTTCCCTGATTCTTCCGATGTTAATTGTTCTATTTTTAAGATCTCAAACAATTCATTTTTTTCTAATTAGTGATTCATTTCAAATTGAGAGATTGCTAGTTACTGAAAATAGATATATAGAAGAAGGCAATAAATACAGTATTAATCAACGTAAAGGAGGACCTTATATAGATTTATTTTTTTATCGTGGATTTTCAGAAGATGCAACTGTTAAATATAAGCGTTCAGAAATAGATATATATGGTAAATTTATTCATGTAAATAGTTGTGAAGAATTTAAAGCTACAGAAGAACTGATCGCATATTATAAGCTTATTGAGAATTATATAAGGAAAAATAGTAAGAGAATAAAAATTGGCACAAAAAAACATTACATTGGTTTAGAACGCTTAAATGATAAAAATTAAAAACTTTAAACGCATAAAAAAAAGCGACTCGTTTGAAGTCGCTTTTTTGTAGCCCGTAGGGGAATCGAACCCCTGTTTCTAGAATGAAAATCTAACGTCCTAACCCCTAGACGAACGGGCCTTTTTGTGTTTCGGTGTGCAAATATAGAAAGGTTATTGAATATTTCAAAATAAAAATGAAAAATTATTTATTTCTCTAAAAATTGTATCTTTAGATCACACAACAAACTAAACAACTTATAGATTCATGAGTTATCAACCGTATAAAAAGTCCATTTGGCTGTCTACTACAATGGCATTGTTGACAGCAAATCTCTTTGCCCAGTCTCCTGCAAACATTGAAAATAAGATTTCAGTACGCTGGGAAGTTCCAACAGGAATAAGTTTAAAGAAAAACCCGACGTCTAAATTAATCATTAAAAACACAGACAGTCAGCAAATTGCACTTAAAGATTGGTCACTATGGTTTAATTTCATCCGTGGAATAGACGCAAAATCTGTTGATTCCCGTTTTAAGTTGTCACATCGTAATGGAGATTTATTCCAGATCGAATTTGCAAAAAACAATTTAACGCTACAGCCCAAAGATACCATTGAAATCAATTTTACAACACTCGGTGGCCTGATAAATTATACAGATGGACCAATCGGGCTTTACGTAAGCTATGATGGTAAAGACACTTATGCGGACATCAAAAACTATGAAGCACAGCGCAATACCTTTACGGCAGAACAGCGTAAAGCCTATTTAGAGCAGAAGTTTGCGAGCAATGAACTTCTTTCTAAAGGCTCGCAGCAAGATATTCTTCCGCTACCGGCGCAAGCAAGCTTTGATAAAACAAAGTCATTTAAATTGACAAATACCGTTTCAATCAATAGCGATAATGATTTTAATAATGAAGCGGGTTTATTCATACAGTTCTTAAAAGAACAAACAGGAATACAGGCACAGAAAAGCACGAGTAAAGACGCTCAAATCAAGATCGTTAAAACTGCAGGCTTTGAAGATGAGGCTTATACATTGAATATTGATAGCAAAGGAATCGAAATTAAAGCAAGTACCGCAACGGGTGCATTCTACGGCTTACAGTCATTAAAATCTTTAATTCCTGCCGCAGCATGGAGCACGACGAATAAATCATTGAATTTCCCATATGCTCAGGTAAAAGATCAGCCCCGTTTCCCGTATCGTGGTCTCATGCTGGATGTGGCACGTAATTTCCATAGCAAAGCTGAGGTACTTCGTATTTTGGATGCAATGGCGCAGTACAAACTGAATAAATTTCACTTCCACTTCATCGATGATGAGGGCTGGCGTTTAGAAATTCCAGGACTACCTGAATTGACTGAGGTCGGTAGTGTACGCTCTGCCAACTTTAAAGATGGAAAAGCCATACAACCGGCCTATGGATCTGGAGCGGTAGCAAAAGAAAAACAATATCTAAGCACGCAGGACTATATCGAGATTTTACGTTATGCCGCGGCAAGACATATTGATGTCATTCCAGAAATTGAAACTCCGGGACATGCACGTGCTGCGATAAAATCAATGGAAGCGCGTTACAATAAACTTAAAAAAGCAGGAGACCTTAAAGGTGCGGAAGAATATTTATTACATGATCCGGAAGACCTATCGGTTTACAACTCTGCACAGAACTGGAACGACAACGTTTTAAATCCTGCCTTACCTTCTTCGTACCATTTCTTAAGTAAGGTAATCGATGAAGTGAAAAAAATGCATGAACAAGCCGGAGTACCTTTAAAGATCATCGATCTAGGTGGTGATGAAACGCCTGCCGGCGTCTGGGAAAAATCTCCAAAGATCGAAGCTTTCATGAAAGAAAATAACATCACATCCGTGCATGATGTGTGGCCATATTACATTAACCGTATTAATGAATTATGCCACTCTAAAGGTTTGATCATGTCAGGTTGGGAAGAAATGGGGATGAAAAATTTCGGAAAGGGAATGGATGTAAATCCAGCACTAGCAGACCATAACATCAACTTAAACGTCTGGAATAACCTGATCGGTGGTGGACAGGAAGATTTAGCGTACCGCCTAGCGAATGCAGGTTACAAAGTTGTCTTTACTTCTGCCTATAACAACTATCTGGACATGACCTGGGACCATAACTTTGCTGAGCCGGGACATAGCTGGGTAGGATTGGTTGATATTAACAAAACATACTCGTTTGCTCCGGAAAACTATTTTATTAACCTGTTCAAAGACAATTCAGGAAACGAGTTACCGAAAGATTTCGCAAAAAATAAGGTGCATTTAACGGAAAAAGGCAAAGCAAACTTCTTGGGTGTTAAAGCTGGACTTTGGTCTGAAAAAATAAATAACGATACGCGTCTTGAAGAAATGATTTTTCCACGCTTATTGGCAGTTGCCGATCGTGGATGGGCTCCGGAGCAAAGCTGGGAAAATGGCGAAAATTTTGATCATCAGACATACCAAAAAAGCTATGCTGGATTTATGCAGAAGTTAGGTAATGATGAATTGAAGAAATTAGATAAATTAAATAAAGGGTATCATTATCGTGTACCTGCTGTGGGAGTAAAATTGATCGATGGAAAGTTAACAGCCAACACCGACTACCCAGGTTTTAAAATTTACTACAGTGAAGATAACACGGAACCTACTTTAAAATCAAAAGAATATAAAGGAGCTATTCCGTTTAATAGCAAGTCGACCTACAAGTTTAGAGTAATCACTCCGATCGGAGACTTGGGGATTGTTTCGACATACTAAAATAGAACGTTCACAGAACAAAAGAAGAGGCTTAACGCATGATGTGTTAAGCCTCTTCTCTTGTTACAATAAGTTCAACTGTCTTATTTCTTATCAACAGAATACTTTCCCGGACCGATAAATAATAGACCAATAAAAACACAGCATAATTCAATGGCATGGGAGGCACCTTTAATGCCATCTCCTTTTCCGAAATGAACAAGGGCCGCAACAATCATCGTGAATGCTAAAAAAAGTAAAGTTGGTCTAGTCCAAAGGCCTATCAATAAAAACAAACCTCCTACTCCTTCGGCAACGGCGGCCATAAATCCCCAAAAAACAGGTAAGAAATGAATGCCTAATACTCCCATAGATCCTCCTAGCTTGGTCCATGTCTCTACTCCGCCCATCATTTTCGGGAAGCCATGCACAATCATCATCACGCCTAAACCAACACGCATGATCAATAAACCGAAATCTTTATATTTTCCTAAATTTTGAAATAGTGCCATAATATTTAATCGATATATGTTAATGAAACCTTATTTTTTGTGGTCTTTAATTTCACCTTCTTCCCAAAAATTAATGCATGATTATCATCAATATGACCGGCAGGATAAGCGAATGCTACTGGAAAATCTGCATCCCTTACTTTGTCCATCACAATTTCAGAGACAGACTGTCCAAATGAAGGATCAGCATCTTTCATTCCGGAAAAACCACCGATAATCAGCCCTTTCAGTTTTTTGAATTTCCCAGCCCGCTTCAATGCCCATAACATACGGTCGACACTGTAGAAAGTCTCTCCGACATCTTCGATAAACAAGATTTTACCATCGTAATTTACATCTGACTCAGATGCCAGTACAGATAGTAGAATAGCTAAATTTCCTCCAATTAGTATTCCTGTTGCTTCTCCTACTCTATTTGGAAATTCTTTCTGCTCATAGCTGTAGTCTACCGACTGCCCGAAGAGAGCGGCCTTCAATGTATCTAAAGATGCTTTGGTACCTGCTTCAAAAGATTTTGGCATTTGCCCATGTATGGTAGGAATGGCAAATTGCTGTTGAATATGACTATGTAAAACAGTAATATCACTAAACCCAACAAGCCATTTAGGCTGTTTTTGAAAAAGCGAAAAATCAAGTTGATCAATAATCCTTACGCAGCCGTATCCACCTCTTGCCGCAAAAACAGCTTTGATAGTCTCATCGTCCAAAGCCCATTGCAAATCGGCAGCTCTTTCATGATCATCGCCCGCAAATTGATGGTAAGCGGCTGTGACAGTCTTTCCCAAAAGGACCTCCAGGCCCCATGATTCCAAAATTTTAACGGCGGCATCTATATTTCCACGAATAAAACTTGCAGGACAGACAATTGCGACTTTATCGCCTGCTTTAAGAAATTCAGGTATTTTCGTCATAATCTTTATTTTAATACCGCAAATTGAATTATCTTTGTCAAAGAAACAAACATTTATAGTGTTTTTTTATTTCGCTAACTACTAATTTACTGTATAGCATTGAGTAATTTATCCAAAAAACGTTACACCATTACATCTGCATTGCCTTATGCTAATGGTCCTTTGCATATTGGTCACTTGGCCGGCGCATATATTCCTGGCGACATTTTCGTTCGCTATTTACGTCTTAACGATAAAGACGTTGTCTATGTCTGTGGTTCTGATGAACATGGAGCGGCGATTACCATCCGTGCGAAAAAAGAAGGTATTACACCGCAGCAAATTATTGATAAGTACAATTCACAAATTAAAGAGAGCTTTGAAGAGTTCGGTATTGCATTTGATATCTATCACCGTACTTCCGAACCTATCCACCATGCGTTGTCTCAAGAATTCTTTACGAATTTGTACGATAAAGGTGAATTTGTTGAGAAATTCTCGGAACAATACTATGATGAAGATTTTCATCAATTCTTAGCTGATCGTTATATTGTTGGTACCTGCCCTAACTGTAAGTCGGAAGGTGCGTATGGTGACCAGTGTGAGAAATGTGGTACTTCGTTAAGTCCAACAGACTTAATCAATCCAATATCGACATTGAGCGGAAAAACACCGGTATTAAGAAAAACAAAACACTGGTACTTGCCCCTAGATAAATACCAACCTTGGTTAGAGAAATGGTTGATCGAAGGTAAAAAAGACGTGTTGAAATCAAATGTTTTTGGTCAGTGCCAATCTTGGTTGAAATCGGGTTTACAACCTCGTTCTATGACCCGCGATTTGGACTGGGGAGTAGATGTTCCGCTTAAAGAGGCTGCTGGTAAAAAACTTTATGTTTGGTTAGATGCTCCGATAGGCTACATTTCTGCTACCAAACAATGGGCTATTGATCATGGTAAAAACTGGGAAGATTATTGGAAAAAACAAGAAAATCCTGAAGATGACTCTTGCTTAATCCATTTCATCGGAAAAGATAATATCGTATTCCACTGTATCATCTTCCCCGCAATTTTACATGCACATGGTGAATATATTTTACCGGATAACGTACCTGCTAACGAATTCTTAAATCTTGAAGGCGACAAATTATCGACCTCTCGTAACCATGCTGTTTGGTTACATGAATATTTAGAAGAGTTTCCAGGAAAACAAGATGAATTACGTTATGTATTGACTTCTATTCTTCCTGAAACATCTGATAGTGAATTTACATGGAAGGATTTCCAAGCTAGAGTTAACAATGAACTGGTTGCTATCTTTGGTAACTTTGTCAACCGTGTCATGGTACTTTCTCACAAATATTTTGATGGTAAAGTAGTTAGCGGTTCTGCGTTAAATGAAGTAGATCAAAATGTTTTTGCTGAATTAGCAAAATTCCCTGATGCGATCACTGGATCTATACAACAATATCGTTTCCGCGAGGCATTAGCACAGTTTATGAATGTTGCTCGTTTAGGAAATAAGTATTTAGCAGATGAAGAGCCTTGGAAAGTAATCAAAACGGATGAGGAACGTGTAAAAACGGTTCTGAATGTGGCCACACAAATAGTCGCAAACTTAGCGGTATTAGCACAGCCTTTCCTTCCGAAAACTGCTACAAAACTTTTCGAAATGCTTGATTTCCCAAGTACAAATTGGACAAATGCAGGTAAAGCGGATTTAATCGCTGATGGTCATCAATTGAGTGAAGTGCAACTATTATTCGAAAAAATCACGGATGAGCAGGTTGAATTTCAATTGAACAAATTGGCTCAGGCAAAAATTGCAAATGCAGCGGCAAATGTAAAAACTGAACCGGCTAAAGCAAATATTGCTTTCGAAGATTTTACGAAACTTGATATTCGTGTGGGTACGATCTTAGAAGCAGAGAAAGTCGCTAAAACAAAGAAATTATTAAAAATCAAAATTGATACTGGTATCGATCAACGTACGGTTGTATCTGGGATTGCAGAATTCTTCTCTCCGGAAGAAATCATCGGTAAGCAGGTATCTATTTTAGTGAATCTGGAACCTCGCGATATCAAAGGTATCACCTCTCAAGGGATGATCTTAATGGCTGAGGATGCTGATGGCCGTTTGGATTTTGTAAATCCAATCTCGGCAATCAAACCGGGTAGTACCATTCGATAAGGAGCTATATTTTAAACAAGAAAGGGAACGATGAGTTCCCTTTCTTGTTTAAAATAATATCGCTTTCAGCTTTTTATTGAATTCCTTTTCGTCCATCCAATCATAAACTGAAGATTTTAGTTTTGCGACAATCGCAGTTTTAGGCTCCGCTACCACTTTCTTTTTCTTGGTAAGCACATTGGAAACTGGCGTATTGGTTAATTCAACCTTTGTTGCAAATATATTAATGTTCATGCTCGGTATGGATACACCCAAAATCATCCCAGGTAAACCATGAATAAGTTCTGGACCTGTTGGAATGGGAATCTGTCCTGCAAAAAATGCCACCACATAAATTGAATCTTGAATAATACCATTCGCCCTACGACAATCGTAGCCTGCAATATTTCGATATTCATCCGTATACTTCCACTTCACATTAGGTAACGAATCTTTCATTAATAATTCTTCATCTCCAAAAGGAAGTAGTTTTAAGAAACTATTATCTTTAACATTGATATAGGTCTTAGAATCATTTATAAACGGACTGTACCAGGAGTAATTACGATAATTCGGCGGGTAATCCTCTTGAATAGTTTCAAAAACGGTTTCATCATCAAAGAATTTCAAACTATGATGCGTGATGATTTCTACTGGCCCGGATTTTATGGCAGCATCTACACTAATTTTATCCCAACCATCCAGATCGGGTTTATTCAAGAAATTTCGTTTCAAATAGTTATGTAAATGAAATTTCCGCTCAAAAGTTACGGCACCACTGCTCGGAAAAAAAGCGTACTGGGCAGACGCATGCCTCATAAAGCCCACTAATAAAAACAATACTACAATATATTTTTTCATCTTATTTTCCTCCTTTCATGGTTGTAAAATTATAAATCACCTTCAACATTCCATAGCGGTGTAGTACCTCATTACTCGACTGGATAAAAGATGTTCCATCCTGATAACGGTTAATACCACTGTTCTTATTCAAGATATCGTTAACATAGATCTGTGCCTCTAATGATTTATCTTTAAAGAATTTCTTAGAAATATATCCATTCATATTGACGATATTAATAGACTGCAAGGTTTGTGTTGAACTCTGATATCTTTGATTAACGTTAAGGCCTATTTTAAAATTTTTTGGTAAATAATAGGTTACGTTACCATACGAATTCATTGTAAAAGTTGTTCTACTCAATTGGGGCTGTAAGGAAGAATTTAGCTTTTCAACTCCAGGATTAATGTCTATGTAAAAATCTAATTTATTAGCCTTATAACGACTTAATCCAATACTAGGGGCTAAACTCCAAGTTTCATTCTGATTTAACCGAGGTTCCTCTATTCCTAATGATAAGTAACTATATTGACTACTATATTCCACATTAGTTCCTAAATCCAAATTCAGTCCCCATTTTTTCTGCACAACAAATCGGTATCCAGATCGTCCATATATGCGCCAGTTTGTCTTGTCGATATTGACATACTGAATATCTTGGCGGCCTTCCTCATAATACCTCACCCTGCTGGATATATTATTGATTCCCTGTGTTGCACTAACATATGCATAGACACTTTGATCTTTCAACTGTTTATAGGAATTGAAACTTAAACTATAATTATTACTAAAACCAGCTTTTAGATCGAAATTATCGAGATAGGTCACCAGCTGCTGCGAGTTTTGTTTTAAAGGTTCTATTTGCGTCAATAAAGGTTGCAATGTCCTTCCCGAGTACCTGAAATTTATACTTTTACTTTTCGTAATCTGATAATTAGTCGATAAACTTGGGCGAATTGACGTTTGATTACGCTGAAGAACAGTTTCCAAATTATTGTACTCTCGCTTCACATGTTCAAAATCCAGTTGATTACTTAGATTGACCGTCAACTTATTATCCTTATAATTGAGTGAAGTACTCAATCCATTTTTCATACTCGTAAAATCAAAATCATTCAGGATTGCCTGATCTAGTATCGTATATTCTCCTGTAATTGAATCCTTATCAAAAGATTGATTTAATGTTTCCGACTTATTATTTAGGAATGAATATCCCAGAGAAGCGGTCAACCTTTTAGAAATAGGTTCTGTAAAGGTCATCGAGGCCCCTAAATTGGTATTCCTATTCATATTTTTCTTATACTGATCTATAGTATCGGTAAGATTGTTTTTAAAGAAATGGGTACTTGAGAAATAATTTATATTGCCATCATTTTTATCCGAATTCGTATTGACCGCTAAAGTCAACGATCTTCTTACCTTCTTAAAACGACGGGTGAGTAAAACGTCCAGATTGTATTGCTCCTGGTCTGTTTTCGAATTATTTTTTGAATATGTTTCCGTAATTCCCTGCCCCTCCAAAGTCTTTTGATCAGCAAATGTTTCTGAAAAATTATCCCTTTGCGACTTATTGAACCCCATTTTCACAGTCATATCTGTTAATGAATCCAATTTATAATCATACCTCAGGTTTCCTGCGTTTGTCTTAGTCTCGTTGTCCGAACTTGTTACCGAATTATCAATACGCGCTTGTTCGGGAAGGTTATTTTGGGCAGAATTAGTACTTGTGTTGTTTACGTTTAGTTGATTCCTTCTATAACTAGCATTAATCTTGTGTTTATCATTCGCAGATTTATCTGAGTAACTTGCCCCAAAATTCAAAGCTTTAGGCACTCCACCTCCATAAAACCTTCCATCAAAACCTCCATCGGAGCCGTCACCACCAGAAGTGATCATAATACCGCCACCATCCATAACTTCCATGTTCCCCGACCCACCTACACCATATTTCTGCCCATCTTCAAATCCAAGCCCCACCATACCATCATTGGCTGCAATACCATAAACAGCTATTTTCTGGCTCCCTTTAAATTTATTGACCATCACTTTGCCCCCATAGTAGTTATCGGTACCTCCACCAACGGTAGCTTGTCCAAACATTCCTTTCTTACTATCGGCCTTTAACTTGATATCAATAGTCTGTGTGCGTTCGCCGTCATCAACACCTGTACGGTCTGCCAGGTCTGATTTCTTTTCATACACCTGTACCTTACTGACCATATCCGACCGAATATTTTTCGTGATGAGCGTCGGATCATCACCAAAGAACTCCTCTCCGTCCAATAATACTTTCTTCACTTCTTTTCCATTAGCCGTAATCTTTCCGTTTGCATCCATGGTCATACCTGGCAAGACTTTTAAAAGATCTTCCACTTTAGCATCTTTTTCGACTTTAAAGCTTCCTGCATCATATTCAATGGTATCCCCTTTCATGACAACAGGGATTCGACCTGTCACTTGTGCCTCTTCTAAAAGCAATGCAGCTTTTGATAGTTTAATAGTTCCAAAAGCAATGGGCTCTTGACCTACAGTAACATCTTTGACAACATCGACATATTGAGGAAAGGAGACAATGAACCGATAAGTTCCTGTATCAATTTTAGGAAAGGAAAAGGATCCATTTTCATTTGTTCTCACGAACTTGACAAGAACGGAATCTTTCGCATTTAATAATACAACAGCCGCTTTACCGAGTTTCCCCCCATCCTTCGAATCTACAATCTCTCCCGATACTTTTGTTTGTGCATGTGTTGCATTGGTCAGCATAAATGAGCATAATAATAATATGCTCCAATAGAATTTGGCCATTAGGTACGGTTTATAATGATATTAAAAACTAAAGATATAGTTTTAATACGATAAAGTCGTATGCTTTTTGTTAAATTTTCGTTAAAAATAAAAAAGGCCGAATTAATCAAATAATTCGGCCCTTTCAGTAAAAAGTTTAATTTATCTAGCTATCTTCTGTAGTGTCTAGGTTTAATTGTTTTTCCTTGTTTATTAGACTCGCAACACTCGTATCGTTTAGTATTTGTAACATTGCATTACGAACCTCAACAAAAGTATCGCGTATACCACAGGCATGCTCTGTGGTACATTCATCACATGAACGATAGAAATTGAGACTGACACATGGCAATAAGGCAATAGGTCCGTCGATCAATCGCATCACCTGAGATAAATAAACATCTTCTGGTGCTTTATTTAGACTGTAACCCCCTCCTGCACCTTTCTTGCTATACAAAATCCCTGCATTACGCATTTCCAACAATATCTGTTCTAAAAATTTCTTCGGAATGTTTTCTTCCTCTGCAATTTTTACAATCTGCATGGGATCTTTACCGTAGTTCCTACCTAAAACCATTAAGGCTTTAATGGCATATTTTGTCTTTTTAGAAAGCATATTATTTATTCAATTTTATCTACAAACTTAGATAAAATTGTTTTATTTACAATCTTATTGCATTGCTTATAAAACAATTTTACCACCCTCTTCTCTTCAATCAGTAAATTTATATAGCAGAAATCTAACAAATTTTACCTGTAATATAGCATTTAAAAGCGATATTACTGTCCTAACACTTCTACTATAGGGGTACCGATACTGCCATTTGGCTCCATAACATGCAATAACGCGGCTAAAGTTGGAGCAATGTCAGTAACGTTTACAGCTTTATTAGAAACGCCATGTTTGATACCCCATCCCATAAATACTAATGGTATATGCGAGTCAAAGCTTGACCATGTACCGTGCGTTGTACCTGTAGAACGAGGAGATCCCTCATACCATTGTGGCTCAACAACAATCTGAATAACACCACTTCGCTTCATATGATATCCGTTAATTGCTTTTTCGCGAATCGCTAGTGGAGCTTGAAGAACATCACCTTTGGACATATCAAAAACAAATGCAACACCATCTTGTTTTTTCAAATACTTGATGATATCCGTTTTAATGGCTTCTTCATCTAGTTTTAAAGTTTCAATCTTTTCATTATCCAAATGAACCTGGTAGTTCATTAAGCTTTTAACTATTTTTTCTTGACCAAACTTAGCTTTCAAATTATCATTCAAAGCTGTTAAGATCTGTCTACCTGGAAAATATCCTCCGTTCCCTTTCATGTCCATGAAATAACGTGAATTATAAGATGCCGCATGATCTGCTGTTAAAAAGAATGTGTAATTACCTTTACCAACTGATTTATCCAAATAGTTGAAGAGATCTGCAAGTTCATGATCCAGCTTTAAATAGATATCTTCAATTTCTACAGAAGAAAGGGAATAACGATGGCCCACATAGTCAGTAGCAGATAAGCTTACACAAAGAAAGTCAGTACTTTTCGTTGGGTTATTTCCAAGTTTTTCATTTTCTATAGCCGCTTTAGCTAAATCTAATGTCAAGGTGTTTCCCATAGGCGTCGTCTTGATCAACTCGTACCCTTCAGTAGCCATCAATTTGGAAGTTGCTCTTGGTAAAGTTGGACTTGCCTCTCCAGCAAATTTTCCTTCATAAATATTATCATCAGCAATACTTGAAGTATAGGTCGATAACGGGTAAGATGGTTTCCAATCTTGTTTTAAATATTTTTCAGCAAGTTTTTTCTTATTAAAATCTGTTACCCAGTTTGGTAATTTATCCATGTAGAAATTGCTCGTAATCCAATTACCTGACTTAGATTCAAACCAGTAGGCTGCATCAGCAAAATGACCAGCAGGTAGAATCCCGCCACGATCTTTAATTGCAATACCGATAACCTTTGATTGAAAATTGGTCGCCAATTTCAATTGATCTGTAATCGTAGAAGCAAGTAAATTGCGTGGAGACTGCTTTCCTTCAGCCTCTGTTGTACCTACACCAACAACATTGTCATCCTGAGTACAATACATTGGTTTACCAGTTTGCTCCATAATCCAATCATTGCCTGAAATACCATGTATAGCAGGTACTGATCCTGTGTAAACAGAGCTATGGCCGATAGCAGTATACGTTGGAATGTAGTTGATCAGCGTATTTTCGCATGAAAATCCCTCATTCAACAATCTTTTGAAACCACCTTCGCCATAACGTTCAGCGAATAGGTATAGGTAATCCCAGCGCATCTGGTCAACCATAAGACCCACGACTAATTTCGGACGTTCTGGCGACTGTGCAAAGGTTGTCAAACTACTCAACCCTACGCACATCATTATTAACATTTTTTTAATCATGTCTTTTATTTTGTTTAGGCTATAAATGTAAAATTAATTCGTTAAATGAGTCTTTAAATATTGCCCTGTATAAGAATCTTTACATTTGACCAAATCTTCAGGAAGTCCTGCAAAAACTAATTTCCCTCCTTTATCTCCCCCTTCAGGACCGATATCTATGACCCAATCTGCCGATTTGATCATATCCATATTATGTTCGATAACCAAAATACTATTCCCTAAATTGATCAGTGCCTCAAACGATTTCAAGAGCTTCTTAATATCATGAAAATGGAGACCTGTTGTTGGTTCATCAAATATAAAAAGGGTTTTCTTACTGTTATTTCCTTTAATTAAGAATGAAGCCAGTTTGATTCGCTGTGCTTCTCCACCAGATAGTGTACTTGATGATTGTCCCAATTTCACATAACCTAGTCCAACATCTTGCAAAGGTTGAAGTTTAGATAAGATTTTAGGTTGATCAGCAAAGAAAACAATAGCCTCATCAACACTCAATTCCAAAACATCTGAAACCGACTTACTTTTATACTGGACATCAAGTACATGCTGTTTAAAACGTTTGCCTTCACAAGCTTCACAAGGAAGCACAATATCGGCCATAAATTGCATCTCAATCTTGACCTCTCCCTCGCCTTGGCATACGTCACATCGACCACCCTCCACATTAAATGAAAAGGCGGCGGGTTTTAGTCCTGCAGCTTTAGCAGCCGGTAAATTTGAATATAAAGCTCTAACTTCATCCCAAGCTTTTACATAGGTAACCGGATTGGATCGTGAAGAACGACCGATCGGATTCTGATCAACCATTTCAATTTGTTCAACGCGATCAATATCTCCTTCAATTCCATCGTAAACTCCTGTCTGCTCACCGGAATAATTCCCGATCGCTTTTTGCAGAGCTGGATATAAAATCCGTTTTACAAGTGATGTTTTCCCAGAACCGGAAACACCCGTTACAACAGTAAAATTATTGAGTGGAAAAGTCACATCAATACCCTGCAGGTTATTTTCATGCGCTCCTTTAACGGTAATGGAATTGTTCCATGTACGACGTTGAGCCGGAATGACGATCTGATCTTGTCCGCTTAAATAACGACCTGTTAAACTTTTTTTATCTTTAATGATATCATCGTAGTGGCCTGCAAATACCAATTCACCACCATTTATTCCTGCTTCCGGACCAATATCGATCAGATAATCGGCAGCCTCCATCATTTCCTGTTCATGCTCGACCACAATGACTGTATTACCAATATCCCTTAGAGATTTTAAAACACCTATAAGCCTTTGTGTATCGCGAGGGTGTAAACCAATACTCGGTTCGTCCAAGACATAAATTGACCCAACCAAAGAACTTCCTAAAGAAGTCGCTAAATTGATACGTTGCGATTCACCTCCAGAAAGAGAGTTGGATAAGCGATTTAAAGTTAAATAGCTCAATCCTACATCACATAAAAACTGTAACCGGCTTTCAATTTCAGATAATAACCGCTTCGCAATTAAAAGATCATTTCCTTTTAGTTCTAATCCTTTGAAAAACTCCAATGCTTTATCCAAAGGCATCAATACGATATCTGTAATGGATCTATCACCAACTTTAACGTAGGTTGCATCCTGACGAAGACGGGAACCATGACATTCTGGACAATCTGTCTTACCACGATAGCGGGATAACATGACCCGATATTGGATTTTGTAGGTCTGCTCTTCAAGCTCTTGAAAAAATTGATTTAAACCTGAAAAATATTTATTACCCGTCCACAGCAATTTCTTTTGTGCCGCTGTTAGATCAGAATAGGAACGATGGATAGGAAAGTCAAACTTTAATGAAACTTTGATCAATGCCTGTAACCATTCACCCATTTTCTCGCCTCGCCAAGGTGCGATAGCACCATCATATACCGATCGGCTTTTATCAGGAATAACAAGATCTGGATCAATACCAATCACTTTACCGTATCCTTCACAACGGCGACATGCTCCATATGGATTATTAAAACTGAAGAAATTAGCAGTTGGTTCTTCAAACAAAATCCCATCAAGCTCAAAACGATCTGAGAAATGATGTAATTCCTCTCCTACGGCTATCGAGCAATTACCTTTTCCTTCAAATAAAGCTGTTTGAATAGAATCAGAAAGTCGATTTAAGGTATCGTCATCCGAGTCGATACGAAGACGGTCCGTAACGATTTCTATTTCACCTTCTTTAATCGCTTTATTATCTACTTTCTTGTCATCGATGATACTTTCTATTTTCTGTAACTCACCTTTATACTTGATACGGACAAAACCTTTCTGTAATAAAAGTGAAAGTTCCTCTTTTAACTTACGGTCGTTCGTAGGAATTAGTGGAGCATAAATGGTAATAGATGTTCCCTCCTCTAAAGCCGTTGCAAAATCTACAATACTGGAGACTGTATCTTTTGTAACAAGTTGTCCAGATACGGGAGAATAGGTTTTGCCTATACGTGCATATAATAGTTTCAGATAATCATAAATCTCAGTCGATGTACCAACAGTAGAGCGTGGGTTGCTTGTAATAACGCGTTGTTCGATCGCTATTGCCGGTGCTATACCTTTAATATAATCAACTTCAGGCTTATTCATCCTTCCCATAAACTGACGAGCATAGGAAGAGAGACTTTCGACATAACGACGTTGCCCCTCGGCATAGAGTGTATCAAATGCTAAGGAAGATTTGCCCGAGCCTGACATACCTGTAATAACTACCAGTTTGTTTTTAGGGATATCGACATCAATATTCTTTAAATTATTGACTCTTGCCCCTTTTATTTGAATATAATTTTTCGGACTATTATCCTGTGTCTTCGCCATTTATAAATTCCAATCTAATTTGTTTCAATCTGACATACAGATAAAAACAAAAATAAGGATTTAAAAATCCTTATTAATAACATGAACTAAGAAAAGCCCAATATTTTACAAATTCTTAATAAAGAATCTATTTCAAATGTTACCTAATATCCAACTCCTGTTCTCCTTGGCTGTCTAATAGGAGGCCAAATACCCGGTTTACCGTCAGTTCCCGCTGGGAGTTCCCGTTGCTCCCGATTAACCAACTTAGCTTCCTCAGAGGCTTTATATGCCATTACAGCAGTAAGAATTACATTATACTTGAGATCATCAAACACTAACTTATCATAAGTATCCAAATTGGTGTGCCATGTATTTGAAAAGTAACCCCAAGACAATGAACTTAACATAAAAGCAGGTACTCCAGCAGCAACGAAAGATGAGTGGTCTGATCCCCCGCCTCCTGGTGATCCCGGAAATTCTGTTTTGATATCTTTTGTAACATGGGCAGGCACAGCAGACATCCAACGGGATATAAAGTCATAAGCATGTACAAAGCCTGAGCCATTAATTCGCTCAACACGGCCTGTACCGTTATCTAAGTTGAAAACAGCTTGTGTATTTTCTATTATCTCTGGATTGTCCAAGACAAATGAACGCGAGCCGTTTAGCCCCTGTTCTTCACTTCCCCACAAACCGATTAGTATAGTTCGCTTAGGATTTGGCAATATCTTTTTCAAAATACGTGCGACTTCCATCATAGCGATAGTTCCGGTTCCATTGTCCGTTGCTCCCGAACCTCCCTCCCAGGAATCAAGGTGAGCTGAAAGAATAACGTATTCGTTCGGAAATTGACTTCCTTTAATTTCAGCAATAGTATTAAAGGAAGGTACGTTTCCTAGATCCTTTGAAGCAGTCTCGACACTGATCTTTGTACTGATTCCCTTTTCAGTTAAGCGGTATAACATACCATAATCTTCTAAGGAGATATCGAGCGATGGCGCCTTATATGACCGTGCTCCAAATATTTTATTCGCTCCAAATTCTTTTGACCAATTGCTGGTCAATATCCCTACGGCACCTGCATCTTCCAACATGGCTGGGATAGAATTTGCAGATACTCCAGAAGCTTTGATACGGTTGTTCCATAAAACTGCAAGAGAGTCCCGAGAAACTTTCATCCGTTCAATGGATTCCTTGGTCCCATACTCTTCCCAGTTATGATCCGGACGACCGGTTGGCTGTGGCATTGAAATCATCACAAATTTACCTTTAACAGATGGAAGCCATTTATGAAATGATAAGGAATCCTTTACATCTGGTAGGCTAATAACTTCCGCTTGTATACTTTTCCCTTTTGTACTCGGACTCCATGCAAGCTGTGTTCCGGCCAATGATTTGACACGGGGTGCAATCATATCGATATGTGAAATACCGCGTTCCCATCCTCGCCATTCACCAAATTTTTGATTTTGAGCTGTAATGCCCCAACTTTCAAATTTAGCAACTGCCCATTCATTTGCACGGGTCATGCCTGGAGTTCCCACTAAGCGGGGACCAACTACATCTAACAGTTCAAACGCGAGTGATTCCAGCTGAGAGTTATTATTGGCTTCTGCTACAATTTTTTGCACAATAGGCTCTAATACCTGCGATCCCTGCTGTGATCGATTTTGTGCAAATCCATGATCTAGCGTAAAAAAGCTAAAAAACAAGGTATAACCTAAGACTCTTTTTGAGAAAATATACGTGAGATAAGTTCTTTTCATAAAATATAATATATAGGAATTTTTAATAAGGTTGATTAAAAATCGAAATTTATATTGACATTCACGACTTTGCATTGATTTTATTACAAAAAAGACAGATTATTAACGATCCAAATGATTTGGAAAATCTAAAAAGAATTCCAAAAAGAATTCTTCAAAACAGATAAAGGAGAATTTATAATCACTGTATGAAAAAAGGATATTACAAAAAAAGCCTCCGATAAATCGGAGGCTTTTTCTATTATTTTAAATCTAATGAGATCATTAAACTTTTTTGTTCACTTTACGTTCACCTTCTGTTAAGTAGATCTTACGTAAACGGATAGACTGAGGAGTAACCTCAATATATTCGTCACCTTGGATATACTCCATTGATTCTTCTAAAGAGAATTTGATCGCTGGTGCAATACGCGTATTATCATCAGTACCAGAAGCACGCATATTCGTTAATTGTTTCGCTTTAACGATATTGATTGTTAAATCGTTATCACGGATATGCTCTCCTAAAATTTGTCCTTCATAGATATCTACTCCTGGATCAACGAAGAATTTACCACGATCTTGTAATTTATCGATAGAATAAGCTGTTGTAGTACCTTTATCTAAAGAGATCAATACACCATGTTGACGTCCAGGGATTGTACCTTTCCAAGGCTCGTAACCTTTCAAACGGTGAGCCATAACAGCTTCACCAGCAGTAGCAGTCAATACGTTGTTACGTAAACCGATGATACCACGAGAAGGGATTTCGAACTCTAAGTGTTGCATTTCACCTTTAGTCTCCATAATCAATAACTCACCTTTACGTTGTGTTACCAATTCGATTACTTTACCAGAAACTTCAGCAGGAACATCTACGACCAATACTTCGACTGGCTCACATTTCTTACCGTCAATTTCTTTCAAGATAACTTGTGGCTGACCTACTTGCAATTCGTAACCTTCGCGACGCATTGTTTCGATCAATACAGATAAATGGAGAATACCACGACCATATACTAACCATGCATCAGGAGATTCAGTAGGAACTACACGTAATGCTAAGTTTTTCTCTAATTCTTTTTGTAAACGATCATGGATGTGACGAGAAGTAACTAATTTACCTTCTTTACCAAAGAAAGGTGAGTTATTAATCGTGAACAACATGTTCATTGTAGGCTCATCAATATGAATAACCTCTAATTGCTCTGGGTTTTCGAAATCAGCAATAGTATCACCGATATCAAAACCTTCGATACCAACTACAGCACAGATATCACCACAAGCAACTTCTGTAACACGACGACGACCTAAACCTTCAAACGTATGTAACTCTTTTACACGAGATTTAACGATTTTACCATCGCGTTTCATCAATGAAATAGGTTGGTTCTCTTTGATTGTTCCACGTGCAACACGACCAATAGCGATACGACCTACGAAAGTAGAGTAATCTAAAGATGTGATTTGCATTTGCAAAGTACCTTCATTAAAAGGAGATGGTGGGAAGTGAGAGATGATAGCATCTAACAATTCAGATACATCTTCTTTAGGCTCTTTCCAATCTGTTGACATCCAACCATTTTTAGAAGAACCGTATAATACTGGAAACGCCAATTGCTCTTCAGTAGCATCTAAGCTAAAGAATAAATCAAATACATTTTCATATACTTCTTCAGGACGACAGTTTTCTTTGTCTACTTTATTAACAACTACCAAAGGTTTCAATCCTAAAGCTAAAGCTTTTTGTGTAACGAAACGAGTTTGAGGCATAGGACCTTCAAAAGCATCTACTAATAACACAACACCATCAGCCATCTTCAAGACACGCTCAACCTCACCACCGAAATCGGCGTGACCAGGAGTGTCAATAACGTTGATTTTCACACCTTTGTATTGAACAGAAACGTTTTTAGCAACGATTGTAATACCGCGTTCACGCTCTAGATCGTTATTATCTAAAATTAAATCACCTGTACCATCATTATCTCTAAAAAGATTTGTGAAGTGTAAGATTTTGTCTACCAACGTAGTTTTACCGTGATCGACGTGAGCGATAATCGCTATATTTCTAATATTTTGCATCCAGCAAGTAAATTTGTTTTAAATTCAGGGTGCAAAGATAAGTATTTTGCATCATAAATTCATATAACTATGTGTATTTTATTTGATTACAGCTAAATCTTTTCCAACTTTTATGAATGCTGCTATTGCTTTATCCAAATGACTGATCTCATGACCTGCCGAAATCTGAACACGGATACGTGCTTTTCCTTGTGGAACAACAGGGTAATAGAAACCAATTACATAGATTCCTTCTGCCAACATTCTGGTTGCAAATTCTTGTGCTAATTTTGCATCATACAGCATAACAGGCACAATAGGGTGAAATCCCGGTTTAATATCAAAACCTGCTGCTGTCATTTTTTCACGGAAATAAGCTGTATTTGCTTCTAATTTATCGCGTAAGTCTGTCGTTTCACTTAGCATGTCTAAGACTGCTACAGAAGCTCCTGCGATGGCTGGCGCTAAAGTATTGGAGAACAAGTATGGACGGGAACGCTGACGTAACATATCGATAATTTCTTTACGACCAGAAGTAAAACCTCCAGATGCACCACCTAATGCTTTACCTAACGTTCCAGTAATGATATCAACGCGATCAATTACATTATATAATTCATGTGTTCCACGTCCAGTTTTACCAATAAAACCTGTACAGTGTGACTCATCGATCATCACTAATGCTTCATATTTATCTGCTAGATCACAGATCTGATCTAATGGGGCTACGGAACCGTCCATAGAGAATGCTCCGTCTGTAACGATAATACGGTGACGCGCGCCAGAAGCCGCTTGTAACTGAGCTTCTAAATCTGCCATATTCGCGTTTTTATAACGGAAACGTTGTGCTTTACACAAACGGACACCATCGATAATAGATGCATGATTCAATTCATCTGAAATGATCGCATCTTCTGCACCTAATAAAGGTTCGAATACTCCGCCATTGGCATCAAATGCCGCCGCATATAAAATAGTATCTTCTGTTCCTAAAAATTTAGAAATTTTTGCTTCCAACTCTTTGTGAATATCCTGTGTTCCACAAATAAAACGTACTGATGACATTCCATATCCATGTGAATCAATTGCTTTTTTTGCTGCTTCAGTTACTTTAGGATGTGATGATAATCCTAAATAGTTATTTGCACAAAAATTGATGACTTCTTCACCAGTGCTTACTTTAATATCAGCACCTTGAGGCGTAGTAATTACGCGTTCTTCTTTATACAAACCAGCTTCTTTGATAGCTGCTAATTCTTTCTGCAATGCAGGTTGAAGAGTTTTATACATAATAATTCAAAATTTTCTACAATAATAAGATTTTATAAGAGCATTTACTCCACTTATAAATGAAGTTTATGTTATTAATGCCTCAAAAGTATGTGAAACCGTTTGCACAATTTTACTATTCATAACGTAATGCTTCTACAGGATCTAATTTTGAAGCTTTTGATGCAGGGTAATAGCCTGAGAGCATACCCACCAGAACACATACAGTAAAACCTAATATGATCCAATTCCAAGGAACAATAAATGATGCACCCAATTGTAATGCCAGCAGGTTGCCGATAACGATACCCAATATAATTCCTGCTGCCCCACCAATTAAACAGATAACAACTGCTTCTATTAAGAACTGTTTACGTATCACCGAAGGGGTTGCTCCAATTGCCTTACGGATTCCAATCTCGCGCGTCCGCTCTGTTACAGAAACCAGCATAATATTCATTAAACCGATGGAAGCTCCTATTAATGTTATTAATGCAATCACGATTGCTCCCATTGTAATGATAACCATATTTTGAAGTAAGATCTGCGCAACCGCATCAGATTTCGTGATTTCAAAATCAGATGTTTGTTTAGCTGTCAACCCACGTATATTACGGAACACAATAGTAGCCTCCCCTACTGCGGCTTCTAAGCGGACCGGATCATTAACCGATATCGTAATGGTATAAGAAGGCTCAACACCACCCATTACTGTTCTTGCTTTTACCAAAGGTATCAAACAGGCCTTATCAGCGCCCATACCAGCGCTTGATCCCTTATTTTTTAATACTCCGATTACTTGATAACGCACCCCACCGATTGTCATAAATTCACCTATCGGATTGATGGTGCCTTTAAATAATTTTTGATATATTTCATCACCGATAATGACAACAGGACTTCCTTTATAAACTTCCTGATTCGTAAAATTACGACCAATAGACAAGTTATATCCGGATGTTTTTAAATAGGATTCATCTGATCCGATGACACCGATATTAGGATTTGTTTTTTCTGATTTATATTTTGCGGTTGCTGCCCATGAAACATTCACGTTGAGCGAGGTGACGGCGTCAAACTTATATTGTTCTTTAAAGCTGACCGCTTCACGGTATGTAATGGATGAATATACCTTCGACTGCTCACCGCTATTTCCAATGCGGACATTCAGACCGCGATTCCGAATATTAAATGAATTGGATCCCATTGAAGAAAAGGAGTCTGTTAAAGACGATTTAATCGCATCTATAGATGTTAAAACACCTATAAGTGCCGTAATGCCTATTGCGATAATCAGTGCTGTCAGAAATGTGCGCAACTTATTGCCTACAATGGATTGGAGAGCAAGTTTTATATTCTCTGAATAGGACATTTTAACAGCCATAGCAATTCTATCGTTAATATTTAGATTGCTGAAATTACTGCTATTAAATTAATTTTACAATGTTTTTAATAATTAAAGACCCTAAAAGAAAAAGCGCCCTTATAAATAAGTAGCGCTTTCCATTTTTTTACCAAAGCTTTAGTTCACCCTTTTCCATGATTCAGTACGTCCGAATAAACTGACGCCCACATAGCCCCTGATATCTAACTTATCTGTTCCCTGTAAGGTCATTTTACAACTATAGGTTTTTCCTGTTTTTGGATCATATATTTTACCGTCCTGATAGACATTACCATCTTTTGAAAAGTTAGTCAAAATCTCTAAGCCCTGAACCTGTCTGCTTTGCAAACTTTTATCGGGATTCTTAACGTCCTTTTTAATATTACCCTGTGCATCATTTGGTTCTTTCAACCAATATAGTTTACCAAAATACTTTTCACCTTTTTTGTAGATTTCTATTCTACCCTCTCCACTAGGATTCTGCCATTTTCCAATAATAGGGTCAGATTGTGCAAAAATTAATACTGACGTAAATACCAGCATCAGTGTCATGATCATCTTTTTCATATTGTCTCTGTTATAATTGTTTATGTGAATTTACAAAATTTATATTATGCAAGCATAACATATATGCAATTAATTATATTAAACAGATTAAAGTACCAAAAGTTTAATTTGGGAGAGACGAATAGCAAACGATCGTTTAGGAGTAGAATTTGGCACCGCATTTGATGATAATTTTGTAAGATTAACTTAAAATTATAAATATCATGAAATTCATTATTAGCCTACTTATTACAGGTGTAGTGATTGCACTAGCAGCCTACATATCTCCAGGAGTACATGTTGCCAGCTTTCTTTGGGCTATCATAACAGGTCTTGTTATTGGATTTGTTAATGCCACTGTTGGTTCAATTTTAAGGTTGTTCACTTTTCCATTAAATTGGTTAACACTGGGACTAGTTTCTTTTATCATTACCGTACTTATGATATTATTAACTGATTCATTACTCGGATCTAAATTTGATGTTTCCGGTTTCTGGACAGCGGCGCTCTTTGCAATTGTAGTAGCGGTGCTAGAAATGATCATTGGAAAAATGTTTCCTAGCAAAGATTAAAAAAATATAGGATCATGTGCCACTATTGAAAATTCTACATTTAGAAGTAAGAAAGTTACAATAGTCACAAATACGATATGTATCTAAAAAACGAATAGAGGCCAATCGATATCGATTGGCTTCTACTATGAATACGTAAATAATAGCTATTTGCGTTTAGGTTTTTTCTTCATCTTATTAATCCAGATAAATACACCTGTTACTGGTAATGAGGTGGCGATTAAGCAGGAAATAAAATAAAGTATTTTGGTAAAAGGTCCGTATACATCTCCGATATGCAATGCTTTTACAGATGCCGAAGCCCTTTGTGAAAAAGTTTTTTCAACGAAAATTTCTTTTTCCAAAATTTCACCCGTATACTGATCCAAAGTAAGTTTATCACCTGCTGATGGTGCAAAAAATCCCACTTTATTCTTCAATATACTAATTGTTCCTGTGCTATCTTTAGGAAAGTTAATCGTAACATCACCATCGTACGGAAGAACTTTATTGATAGCAATCAAAGTTTCATCAATCGTTATTATTCTTTTCCCCGTTATTGGATAGATAGAGACAAGCTTAGTCTTTTCCTCCTTCTTTTCGGAAGGCGCTTCATAGGTCCCCCAAGTTTTTTGCCAGCCTGTGCGGTACCAGTCAAATGACCAAAATGGTCCGGTGACACTCATCAAAAACAAAATGATACAGCTATAAAAACCTAGTGTATTGTGAATATCATGGTTGATTCGCTTCCAGTTTCCTGACCATTTTATCGATAAACCATTTTTCCATCCTCTTAACTTATTTGGAAACCAGATGATCATTCCACTGATGACGCCCAATAGAAATAATAAAGTAGCAGTTCCTGTGATCCAGCTACCTAGTTTTCTATTCTCAATCCCATCAAAAATTGGTTCTTTGATCTCATTTAAGAGCAACCAGCGGTGTAATCCGAACATCACCTGCATCATGTCATTGGTGCCATTTTTAATCTCTCCGACATCACCAATTAATTCACCTGTATAAGGATTAACCATCATTTGATTTGCTCTTGGTTTACGTCCAGCCTCTTTCTTCGGTTCTTCCTTTTTGGAGTCCGCCAACTTATCATTAGCTTTTTCAACCCTAGCTTTTCCTTCTCCTGCTTTCTTATCTACAGAAATAGACGGTCCATTGTCCTTTGCAGAAGACTCTTTACCTTCAATATCTTTTTTTGGTTTATTATATAAAATTGCTAAAGTCCGCTCCTGATCAAATGGTATTTTAATACCAACAACTTTACCCTTGATATTATCTTTAGAAATACGCAATAATGAATCAGTGTTTATCTTCTGCTTTCCAGCTGAAGCAACCTGATAATACTGTGGTGCTGCTGCCTCTCGAATCTCCGTATTGTAGACATATACAGTTCCTGTTAAACACACGACAAAAACGACGATACCGCTAATAAGCCCAAACCAAAGATGTAGATCGTTAAATAGTTTTCTGATTTTCTGCCAATTAGATTTTTTCGCTTTTGTTGCTTTCATATTTTACTGTTTAGGGTATGGTTTTAAAATAAAAAATTAGGAAAGGTAATCATACCTTTCCTAATTCATAACTAAAATACAGTTTATCCTAGTAAGCTCCTAAATAGAAACTACCTGATTGATTTTTTAATTTAGCTCCTTTTGTGATCTGTTTTGTTTTTGTATCAATGATATAAATATGACCATCGACACCATTTGGAGTCATCGGAACATATGCCAGATCCCCGATCACACCGATATTCTGGAATTGACCAAAAGTTCCTGTTATAGCTGTTACACCAGTTACTTTATCAGCCGATCTGCCAGAGAATCCGATATTAGTTTGGTTTTCAGTAGCCAATTTCACTGCTGTATTAGCCGTTAAATCAATTAAAGCCAAGTAACCACCATCAACACCTGTTTCTGTATACAAAACCAGACCGATATTATTTTTCACATGTCTCCATGCACGGATAGCAACATTATTACTTGTTCCTAAAGCTGTTTTTAAATCAAAATTATAAGCATTATCATAAGTTCCTGTAGAGCCGTTTATTCTTAAAATTTGTGATCCGGAAGTAGCCGTTGCTTGGTAAATATTTCCATCAGTACCCAAGTATTGCGTCATAGTACGGTATGAGTGATTGTTCGCTTTACCATTAGCAGCATAAATCAATTTTGGATTGTTTAAAGAAGGATAATCCACAACTAAAGTTGCAGTACCCAATTCATTTTTTCCTGACGTCCATACCTGATTTCCGTCGCCATTAACCGTAGATTGTTTAGTTACATCTGTTCTTGTTAAATTACAGCCGATAAAGATTTTTGTTTTTGAGGCATTCAAAATTGGCACATCGATACGACCGATCTGATAACCTGCTTTTGTTTGCTCTGCAGTAAACGGAATTGTAAATTCTGTCTGACGGGTAATCTGAGGATCATTCAAATTCAACACAGCAATTTTTGCAGTACTTGCAACATTAACAAAATCTGCACCTGCGCCCTCTTTCGAACCTGTAACTTTAGAAGATGCATATACACCAACGCCAATACCTTCTGCTGCAACTACCCAACGAGGTGCTGTACCCAAAATAGGTTCAGTATTCACTTCTTCACGTGTATCAACAAAGCTCTTACCTCCTTCAACTTTGTATTTATTAAAAATTCCTCCGTCATTACCTGTGTATTGAATATTGTATAAGAAATTTCCATTGACAGAGCCCTGCACCCGCGCCGTACGCTGCGATCTTAAGCCATATCCATTGGCAAAGACATTCACTTCAAAATTTGCATCTTTTGCTTGTTCCGGCGTGATCGCAAATGCCATCGTACCACCATTTCCTGCTGTTCCTTCAGCATCTGGAAATGCACCTGTTAATGTAATATATTTACGGTCTGCCACATCTGGTCCTGAAGCCTGTTGACCAGCATCAACACCCTCACTTTTTTTACAAGAGGTTAAAGCACCGATTGCGATTGCAGTACCAAGTACCGCTGTCTTAAAAAATTTCGTTTTCATGTGAATTTTTGTATTTAAAATTTATTGATCGTATAATTTAATTTAATATAAAAAGCTCTTCCGGGTTTTTGAACACCAAAGTTGTCATACAGTTCAGCATTCAATACATTTTTACAGTCCAAACTCGCAACTAGCTTACCGCTAGGAAAACGGTAACTTGCTCCTAAATCATGCGCGAGTTGAGTTGGTGTTGTAAACCACTCCGATTCAATCCAAATGGTACTAAACGGAGCCACATAGCCCACATTGTAATATAAATTAACCACTGATTTCTTTTGAAGGATATTGTTCATGCGATACTGCACATTACCATTTACAGTGAAAAATGGTTCATTAGGAATTTGTTTGTCATACAAACTATGTGGATTGCCCATTTCATCCGACTTCACTTTAAACAATGAATTGAATTTGGAGAAATTTACCATAACATTTAACCGATTATCAAAAACATAGTTAACCTCTGCCTCATATCCAATTGACTGCGTTTTAGAAAGATTAACAAATTGCGTTACCTGAATATCCTCGACCTGTTCTTCTCTTCCCTCTACGACTTCCTCTGTTCTAGTCTGCTGAATAATTTTATCATAACCGTTGCGCCAAAACATATTTCCATATAATGACAACTTATGTTTACCTACTTCAAGTGCTCCATATCGAGCGCCCAGATTATAATTAATAGCACGTTCAGGCAAAATATCCGGATTAGCCAAAACGTTGCTCTCAGGTTCTCCATAAACATGACGATCTGTAGGCATAATGAAAGATTTTTCGGCCGAGACAATAATAAAACCTCTTTTTACAGCCTCATATGATAGGGTCCCGCCAAAACCTTTATTGTTTCTCTTTATTTTGTTATGTTCATACACCATTGTTCCATCCTTTTCGCCAGTTGGTGTACGCTGATCGGTGTGATACAAGGCATATTTACCAAATATATTGGTTCTTAATTTACCATCTAAGAGCTCAGATTCATAATTCAGGCCCCAGATATTAGTTGTTGTATTATTATTAGTGATCCAGCGGCTACGTGCTGGATTTAACAAATCCTTATCTTCTCTATTCGTTTTTTCAAATTTATGGTTCAATGAGATCCGTTGACCTGAAAAGATGGTATAGGCTAAATTTGAACGAACATTAGAAATATTCCGATCGATATCAGAAATAACAGCGTCGCCCTGTTGTCCCTTGCCGGGTTCATATCCATAAGTTTCCGGTGGACCTTCCGAATTCTTCACCAATAAAGTTCCGTCCCAGTTATATCTCAAACTCACCGTATCCTGCAAATATGTATTTCGTTTACTATGAACAGCATTCACATTAAGAGATAGTCCATCAATAAATAGATTTTTCTTATTATAGTTTAAACTAAATACGTGAGCTTGATAGTCATTAAAACGACCAAAGTAGGGTTTGGTCATCGTAATACCATGTGGAACCTCCTTATGGGAATCGGAAATATTATACCCTAAGAAAAATTGATCTGCCCACTTGACATTTGTAAAACCGAATTCAAAACGTCCGCCTACAGTTTTAAATTCATCATTTGCACGTTTAACTCGATAATAACGGTCTACTCTTCCACCGGGTCTGGTATATTTCGAAAATTTGCCCCACATTTCGTAGTTATTATCTGAATGACTGTAAAAACCCGATACTCTAGCTGTAAATCCATTTTTCTGATTTCTATATAATCCACCAATATCTGCCCTGTAGGTATTAAATGAACCATAAGAAACTGCGGCTGTAATATTATTTGAAGAGGCATCTTTTTTCATGATAACATTGATGGCACCTCCGATATAGTTCCCTGTTAAATGTGAAGGTAACACGCCTTTGTATACCTCAATACGCTCAATCATGGAAGGTGGGATATTATTCAAATTGAATGAGGATCCGTAAGTGGAGATCTCTATACCATCCAGGAATAGTCCAATAGTACTTCCCGACATGCCATTGAGGTTATATTCAATTGGCGAACCTTCTCCTCCATTCTGGCGAACACGCACTCCCACTGCTCTATCCAGTAATTCATTGGTTGTTAGATTTCGTAAAGAAGCTTCCTTAGTTTCAATCACCGCAACGGCAAAACCACTTGTCTCAATCTCTTTTTTTACTGACTTTTTTTCTATTCGGACTTCATCTAAAGAACGATCACCTTTAGGGTCCACATAGATATGAAGATTCTGTAGTTTTTTATGAACATTGATCTTAACTCTCTTCGAGTGGAATTCAACAGAACTTACAGATATTGTTTGCTCACCATAAGGAACATTTTTAAATTCATAATCTCCCTTAACGGAAGATACTGCCACAATGTTGCTGTTTTCTATACGAATAGTAGCATGTGAAACGACGGTGCTGTCGGCTAGATAAATAATTCCTTTAATTGTACCTGTTTGTGCTGAGGCAGATAATGCTAGGATAAAAAGCACAAAGGTTGTGTAAAAAATTTTCATTAATTGAGATTAATTCTTAACTTCGAATATTCGCTTAGAACGAGTCTAAATAAATACAGCGTCGCAAATATAAAGCTCTTCTAAATACAGAAAAGACGTTATTGGAAATAACGATGACGTATTCCGAAAAATCATAGCACTATTGAATTAAAATGATTAGTACTGTACTAGATAATAATTACAATCTTCAAAAAATATCAGAACATATCCATTTTGATGAGTTAAGTCCCTACAAAGGCTGTAAATTCAAGATCCATGAGGATGTCTATGTAAGTATAATTGCAACAAAAGAAACGAGCTTTTATACCACGTCAGCTACTGAATCATTTAAGCTACAGGAAGGATACAGCTTTTTGAAATACTTGTCCAAGGATACCTTAATCGAAATCAAATCATTAGCAATAAATAGTAAGTGCCTATTTATTATCTACAGTAAAGACTTTATTGATCGTTTAGGGACTGAAGAGCACAGGTTTTTCCAGTTAATTCAAATCTACACGCCGCATACAATACAAGATGTGGCGATCCATTCTTCCGTTGTTGAACTGTTGCAAGTCAATGGCCCTGCTTACTTAAGGAATATTCAACAGAAATCGAAAGTACTTGAAATATTTTTCAAACAGCTTACTTTCATTTCCAATCTCCAAGAAAAAGATACCGTTAATCTTCGATTAGAAGAGATAAAGAAGGTTGAAAAAGCAAAAAAGTTGATTGACGAAAACATATCCAATACGTATACCATTCCAGAATTATCAAGAATCATTGGCACCAATGAACAATATCTTAAACAGCATTTCAAACAGCAGTATGGAATGACGATTCGAAGCTACATCTTGAAAAATAAGATGAACCACGCGAAAGAACTATTGCTGAAAGGAGATCATAAAGTGGCTGTCATTGCAAATAAAATCGGCTATAAACACGCGACTCATTTTACAACTGCTTTTAAAAGATATTTTGGCTTTTTACCAAATTCAATCAGATTCAATTGGATAGCCTACTTATCACCTTACTATCTAGATTTAGAATTAGAATTGCTCTGTATTCTTTAAGCAATCTCAATTAGATGCACTAAAAATTTTCAATGATCATGGCCTTTTTCCTGTGCAGGATAACCATAGGATCCCGATTTGTATCTTGACTACTATAATCCACTATAAGTCCAGCATAATAGTATCTATACTTACCTAAGCCCCATCTGGAAACTAGCAAATTATAAGCTCAGTACAACTAAAGCTATATCATCAATACAATTTGCAAATATGAATGAAGAGGCCGAATCAGCTTTGATGAAAAAGTGCTTACATATAAAACAAAAAAGGCTCTCCTAAAACGGAGAGCCTTTTATTAGTTATTTAATATAATTAGAATTCCCATCTTACGAAAGCTTCGATTGCCTCGTAATTAGCTAATCCCAATTGATCATATAATTCTGCAGTTTCGCTGGTACGATCTTCTGCACGTACCCAGAATTCACGAGGATCATCTCCAGGGAAAACTGGAAGATCTTTCTGTGATTGGTGCTTAAAGATAGCCAAACGCTTGCGGTATACCTCTTGTGGCGATAATGGAACAGCCATTTCAATTTCATGAATTGGGTATTCATGCCACGCTCCACGGTACAACCATAACCAACAATCTTTAGTCCACTCATCAGTCGCTTTTAAACGTCTTAATGCTTCAAACAAAATATTAAAACATACTTTGTGTGTTCCATGTGGATCCGCAAAATCACCAGCTGCAAATACCTGATGTGGCTTTACCTGACGTAATAATTCCATTGTTTGCTGGATATCATCTTCGAAAGAAACATCTTTTGAGAATTTCTGTCTATCGTAAAAAGGTAAGTCTTGGAAATGGATATTTGTATCTGGTAAACCTACAAAACGAGCGCCAGCAATAGCCTCTCCTTTACGGATTAATGCTTTGATCTTACGAACAATCTCTGTATCGATCTGGTTTGGTTTTTTAGTTTCAAAAATCTCACGGCTTTCTTTATACAACGTTGAAATTTTTGATGCATCAATTCCCATCTCTTTTGCAAAATCTTCTGCAAATTCTAAATAGCGGATAACATCATCATCCCAAACAGCTGTATTACCACACGTTTGATAAGCAACATGTACATCATGTCCTTGATCTGCTAAACGAATAAATGTACCACCCATAGAGATTACATCATCATCAGGGTGCGGAGAGAATACAATTGAAGTTTTCTTAGCCGGATTAGCACGCTCAGGTCTTTGTGAATCATCAACATTTGGTTTACCACCTGGCCAGCCAGTAATGGTATGTTGCAATTCATTAAAAATACGGATATTGATATTGTAAGCAGGACCTGATTGGGTTACCAACTTAGCCATACCATGATTATTATAATCTTCTTCTGTCAGTTTCAGAATAGGCTTCTTAATTTCTAAAGACAACCAAACAACTGCTTTTTTAATTAAAACAGGTGTCCATTCAATATCTTCAGCCAACCAAGGCAAATCGAATCTTGTTAATAACGAAGCTGATTCTGTGTCTAAAATGAATTCTACATTATCAGACAGTTGCAAATAAGTTGCTGGAATCTCTGATGAGATTTCACCTTCTACAGCTTTCTTAATGATTTCAGCTTTGTTACCACTCCAGGCCATCAAAATGATCTCCCGAGCTTTAAAAATAGTACCGACACCCATCGTAATTGCTTTACGAGGTACATTTTCTTTACCACCAAAATCACGAGAAGCATCACGACGTGTCAAATCATCTAATGTGACAACACGTGTACCCGAATTAGGAGCAGATCCCGGCTCATTGAAACCGATATGACCTGTACGACCAATTCCTAAAATTTGAATATCTAAACCACCTAAGTCAGTAATTTTTTGCTCATAAGCTTCACAAGCGGCATTGATCGCGTCTACTGCTAATGTTCCATCAGGAATATTAACGTTTGCTCTTTCAATATCAACATGATCAAATAGATTCTTATTCATGAATGTCACATAACTCTGTGCGGCATCTGGCTGCATCGGATAATATTCATCCAAGTTAAACGTGATGACATTTTTGAAACTTAAACCTTCTTCTTTATGTAAACGGATTAATTCAGCGTAAACTTTAACGGGTGTTGCACCAGTAGCAAGACCTAAAATTGCATTTTCGCCATTCTCTTGCTTTTTGCGAATGATATCCGCAATACGCTTTGCAACAACTTTGGAAGCTGTGCTTGGATCAGGATACACACTTACAGGAACTTTTTCAAAGCGTGTTTCTTCCAATAAATTTAATCTAGCCATTATTAGAATTAGTATTGATAGGGTGAATTACAAATTTATAAAATATTGTAGCTTATTCACCATATTTTATAAGATTTTAAATCGTTTATAGCAAAAATGCAAATGCACACGATTGCTAAAACGTTTATTTGAAGTATTATCTAATATTATTAAGTAAATCAATGGCTTGAATGAGCGTTTCAGATCTTTTAGCAAAACAAATCCGCAAAATATACTGATTTGGATCTGCCGTATAAAACGCTGAAATCGGAATTAATCCGATCTTATTTTCGACAATCATACGTTCAGCAAATAAGAGGTCCTGTTCCTCCGAAATTGAACTGTAATCAACATTCAAAAAATAAGTACCATTGCTCGGTAATACGGTAAATTTGGAAGATGATATTCCAGCAATCAGGAAGTTTCTCTTCTGTTCAAAGAAATCTCCTAAACCTAAATAACTTTGTGAATCTTCCAGATACTTGGCAATAGCCATTTGAACTGCACCATTGACACTAAAGACATTGTATTGATGGATTTTTCGAAATTCTCTCGTTAATTCAAGGGGTGCTATACAGTATCCCACCTTCCAGCCAGTTACATGCAGTAGTTTTCCAAAAGATGCAATGACAAAGCTTCTTTGCCTTAGCAAGGGATGCGCTAATAAAGAATAGGGCTTTCTGCCATCATATACGAGGTGTTCATACACTTCGTCGCTCAATACAAATACTTGTGACGACGCTACGATCTGAGCTAATGCTTCGATATCATCCAGTTCCAGTTGTCGACCAGTTGGATTATTAGGGTTGTTAATAATAATCAGTTTCGTTCTGGCATTCACTAGACTTTTGACATAATCCCAGTCAATAGTAAAATCAGGTGCTAAAAGAACAACAGGTATAACCTTTCCTCCAAATAATTCAACAGTTGGGGCATAACAGTCATATGCTGGTTCAAATATAATGACCTCATCATCTTTATGAACAACTGTAGCTATAGCAGTGAAAATAGCTTGAGTCCCTCCCGCTGTTACAGTAATTTCATCCTGAACGTCGACCTCTATCTGATGGGTATTCATAACTTTCAAGGCTATTTTTTCACGTAAGGGCAAGGCTCCCGGCATTAATGCGTATTGATTAAACCCATCATTCATATAATCCTTTACAAGAGTGATTAAATGTGGATCAGTATCATAATCAGGAAAACCCTGTGCCAGGTTTAGTGCACCATACTGTTGCGCGAGCGCAGACATTTTACTGAAAATTGTTGTTCCCACACGTGGAAGCTTAGATTGAAAGGTTGAATTCATAATAGTCTGAATAAAGAAATGCTAAGATAATATTTTGGAAAAGTTCGCAATCAATTGTAAAAAGAATGTATAAAAAACAAATATAATCTACCTAAGCGATAGATTATATTATATTTGTAATAAAAATGCTCAAATAATGATGAAAAAATTTTTTATATACTTCTTATTTTGCTTACCCCTTATAGCAGCAGCACAGAAGAAAGAGTTAACTAAAGAGGATTATATCGCTCGTTTAAAAGCCAATCCAGATTCTATTTCTACATTGGTAGATTTAAGAAGAGTTGGTGGCTATACGCCAGAATATCAAGAATTACAAAGCTTATACAACACCTTAGGCAAAAACGTTAAAAATTCACAAGAAGGTCAGGAATTTAAAACATATCTTGAAGCACTTTCGAAAGTCGAAATCGGAAAACAAGCTCCCGAGTTTACGCAAAATGATACCACGGGAAATCCTATTAAATTAACCGATTTCAGAGGGAAGTTTGTCCTACTAGATTTTTGGGCTTCATGGTGTCCTGATTGTCGGGTGCAAAGTCCTGACTTAGTCAAAACCTATGCGACCTTTAAAGATAAAAACTTCGAAATATTAGGAATTTCTTTTGATAGAGACAGAAACTCTTGGATAAAGGCCATTCATACCGATAAGTTACATTGGAAACATGTTTCGGACCTAAAGCGTTGGCAAAATGATGTGGGAACATTATACGGCGTCAAAGCTATCCCACAAAATGTGCTGATTGATCCTTCTGGAAAAATCATAGCCAGAAATATACATGGTGAGGAGTTGAATAAGAAACTGAAAGAAGTATTAAAATAAATAGAAAAGGGAGCGATTAATAATCGTTCCCTTTTCTATTTATAACTCATGTTAACCAAAAAGAGCTCGGAATACATCCTCAAGAGTTGCAACCGGACGAATAGCGATATTATACTTTTTAGGATCTAACCCCTTTGTATTAAACTTAGAAATAAAGATTCCTTCAAAACCTAATTTCTCAGCTTCAGCGATGCGCTGCTCAATTCGATTTACAGCACGAATTTCTCCAGAAAGCCCGACCTCACCAGCAAAAGTGATGTTTGTTTTTACAGCAATATCCTGTTGTGACGAAATAATAGCGACGATGACTGCTAGATCTATAGCAGGATCTTCCACTCTTAGTCCACCTGCAATATTTAAGAAGACATCTTGCGCACTCAATCTGAAACCAAAACGTTTCTCCAAGACAGCAAGTAACATACTTAATCTTTTAGTATCAAATCCAGTGGAAGTACGTTGTGGATTTCCAAAAGCAGAATTACTAACCAAGGCCTGCACCTCAATCATCATAGGACGTGCTCCCTCCAGCATTGCTGCGATAGACACCCCACTAACCGGAGCATCGCGTTGCGAAATCATAATTTCAGAGGGATTGGAAACCTCTCTCAGACCTGAACCCTGCATTTCATAGATACCCAACTCTGAGGCCGAACCAAACCGATTCTTCACAGCTCTCAAGATACGATAAACGTGATGCCGATCGCCCTCAAACTGTAAAACAGTATCGACCATATGCTCTAAAACTTTAGGTCCAGCAATAGATCCATCTTTAGTAATGTGACCAACAATTAAAACTGGAGTACTCGTTTCTTTGGCAAAACGCAACAACTCTGCTGTACATTCCCGAACCTGAGACACAGAACCCGGCGCAGATTCTATCTGCGACGAATGCAAGGTCTGAATGGAATCGATAACGATTACATTGGGTTGCACAACTTCTATCTGTTTAAAAATATTTTGTGTAGACGTTTCTGTTAAGATATAACAATTCGCATTAGATGATTGCGACAACCGTTCCGCCCGCATTTTAATCTGTTGCTCACTCTCTTCTCCTGAAATATACAGCGTCTTTACCTGCGGAATGGATAATGCCAGTTGCAACATGAGCGTAGATTTCCCAATACCCGGTTCTCCACCGATTAAAACCAAAGAACCTGGAACAATCCCTCCCCCCAAGACACGGTTAAACTCCTGATCGGGTGTCAGGATACGTGATTCATCCTGATAGACGATTTCATGAATAACAGCCGCTTTATTTGCGCGCTTGGGTGACGATGTTACCGATGTACTGCGCCATTCAGGGACTTTAGATCCTGATTTCTCTACCACTTCTTCTACGAGAGAATTCCATTGCTTACATGAAGGACATTGCCCAAGCCATTTTGCGGATTCAAATCCACAACTTTGACAGAAATATGCTGATTTTGTCTTTGCCATTGTACGAATTTACCACTTTTTAAACGGCAACATTTAGGTTATTAAAAAATCTTACAATATTTTGTAACAAGAATCAGAAGTTATCGACTTATCGAATATGAATTTGGAACAGGAGTTTATTATCCTTTTAGAAAAAAATCAAAATATCGTACATAAAATCTGTAAAATATATACGGATCAAGAGGATATGCATAAAGATCTTTTTCAAGAAATAACGATTCAGCTTTGGCATTCTTATCCTAAATTCCGAGGCGAGGCAAAATTTAGCACCTGGGCATATCGAATTGGGCTAAATACAGCGATATCCCTATTTAGAAACAAAAAAAGGACTTTACCAATTATTCCCTGGGACCAAAATTTAGAAAAAATATCATACGAGGAATACGATCCAGAAAAAGATGATCAGCTCAAATATTTATATGAAGCGATCCACCATTTGAATGATATTGAAAAAGCACTCATATACCTTTATCTGGAAGATAGGGATTACACAGAAATCGCTGAGACACTTGGCATCAGCGAAGTGAATGCTCGCGTTAAAATGAACAGAACAAAAACAAAATTGAAAGAGATTTTAAAAAAGAAAGGAGCTTTGTAATGGATGAGTTAGATCAATTTAAAAAACAGTGGAAGGAAAACGAAAATTTCATGAAACTCAATCAATCTGAGATCAAAGCTATTCTTCATAAAAGCTCTAAATCGATTGTTAAATGGATATTTATTATAAGTCTTATTGAGCTGACTTTAGGCATTGTCATATCTCTACTATTGCCCGAATCAGATCGAGAGCACTTAGCATTCTTTAATTTTATAGGCTACGCTTCAGATGTCGTATTTTATAGTGGAATAGCTTATTTCATTTATAACTTTTTTAAATCCTATATCTCGATATCAAGTACAAGCAATACCAAGAATTTATTAGTCAACATCATGATGACTAGAAAACATGTTGAAAAATACATAAAATTCAATATTTATTTTATTATCTACTCCTTTTTGATAGCCTTTATAGAATTAACAATAAGTAGAATGGATGTAAGTACAAAATGGGGAGCTAATTTCTTTATGACCATTGTCTTTGCTGTTTGCATAACTTTAGTTGCCTATTTCTTTATTTCCATATTTAAATTTTACTATAAAATCGTTTACAGAAGATTGCTCAAAAAATTGAATCATAACTACGAAGAGTTAACACGCTTAGAAGAGGAATCTTAGAAAAAAGAAATCTATTATTACCTTTACAAACTATGCAGCAGACTATTATTTTCTATCTTGTATTCGTTAATCTTCTTACTTTTTTACTTTTTTATCTTGATAAACGAAAAGCGGTAAATAAAGTCGATAGAATCTCGGAGAAAACACTGCTAAGCTTTTGTGCCATTGGGGGTAGTTTAGGAGGGTTTCTTGGCATGCAGCTATTTCGCCATAAAACTAAAAAGAGAAGCTTTCTGCTTCCCTTTTTTATTATTGTTATTCTACAGGTAGGGGGTGTCTATGGATATGCAAACTACCATTATGTGATCTAGTTTTCATTTTCTTTTAGTATTCTTAAAAAGTTTAATCCCATAAGCTTTTCAAGGTCCGACTGATCATAGCCCCTTTTCAGTAAAGCCTTTGTCAAATTCGGTAATTTACTTACATCTTCTAATCCTCGAGGGGCTGACTCTATACCGTCATAGTCAGATCCGATGGCAACATGATCAATACCAATTTTTTGCACCAGATAATCAATATGATCCAAGAGTAAAGACAAAGGCACATCTGCAATATGTTTATTTTCCACAGACAATATCCCATATTGATCAGAAGCAGAGAGGGTATAATCGCCTTGAAGACCAAATTGCTTCTTGTACAATTTTTTGACACGCTTTTCATAATTTTTATCCAGAAAACCAGAGTAAAAATTAACACCTACCACTCCCCCATTTTTCTTCAGAGCTTCCAACTGGGCATCTTTTAAATTTCGGAAATGAGGAGTTAATTTGTAAGCATTACTGTGCGACACCAGTACCGGTTTGGTCGCGACATCCAATACATCATAAAAAGTCTTTTCACCAACATGTGATAGATCTACCATCATGCCCAGTTTATTCATTTTTCTAACAACATCCTTACCTAAGGATGATAAACCCTTACCATCCTGTGATGTCGTTTTGAACTCTTGAGCGGCCGCAGTAGCCCAAGATAAATTATAATTCCAAGTGAGCGTCATGTACCGGGCCCCTCGATGATAAAGAGCTTCTAAATAATCAATATTAGCCTCTATCATATTTCCGCCTTCTATACCGATAAGCGCTGCTACTTTTTCATTTTTTGTAATACGCTCAATGTCATCACTATTTTTAGCAAGCTCAATCTTATCGGGGTTTCTGTTCAGCACTTTTTCAAGAGCATCAATTTGATCATTAGCATGTTTAAATGCTCCCGATTTCCATTTTTTATCATCCGACCATACCGCAAAAACCTGTACATCGATACCACCTTCAATCAATCTTGGAATATCAGTATGGTTTACCGTTAACCGCTGACTGATATCAAGACCGGGTAAGACCGATGTAATAATCACATCATTATGGCCGTCAACAACGATCATCTTTCGATGAATAGTTTCATAATCCTGTGCCTTCACAATTTCAATCCCTGATAACACGATTGCCAATGGTAAAATGTAATTTTTCATAAGAACTATTTTTTACCTGCTGCTATGGCTTCATAAATAGCGTCTTGAATCCTGCTTCTGATATTGAGGTTAAATAATTTAGTCGAAACCTGAGGGTGAACACGATTTGACAGAAATATATAAACCAGCTGATTAGCAGGATCAATCCAAATACAAGTACCTGTATAGCCCGTATGTCCATAAACAGTTGCATTTGAAAGTTTTGACGGATACTCATTTTTCAGATTCGGATCCCAACGGTCAAAACCTAAACCTCTCCGACTTGTTAAGGATTGTTTTGATGTGAACAGATCCACTGTCTTTGTCTCAAAATAACGTTCTCCGCCATATTCACCTCTATTTAATAGCAGCTGTCCGTAAATTGCCAAATCATTTGCAGTAGCAAATAGACCAGCATGCCCCGCCACTCCGCCGGCCATTGCCGCTCCTTGATCATGAACATATCCCTCCAAAAGCACTTTTCTAAAAGAAGTATCCTGCTCCGTCGGAATAATGTCCTGTTTTGCAAAACGATCCCTTGGGTTATAACCAGCTGTCTTCATACCTAATGGGCGATAGAAATTATCCTGCACATACTTTTGCATCGGTATAGCAGTTTGATGCTCCGCAACCTCTTTCATCACGTACATACTGATATCACTATATACATAATTTCCTACAGGTTTCACCTCTGAATGTAACATCTCAGGCCACATGACATCCCGGTAATAATTATTGACCAGATAACAGCTATCAGCCACTTTTACATGATGAGTCGGTGAATCATAAGATTGTAAATCGCCAGGTTTCAAATTTCTATAAAAAGGAATAAAAGGCGTAAATCCGGCTTCATGTAACATCACACTCTTTAATCGGATATCCTTTTTATTTGTAGCCTTAGCTTGCCAAAGGTAGTCCCCGATAGGCTTATCTAAGTCAACAATTCCCTGTTCGGTCAAACGCATAATTACAGGAGTAGTACCTGCAATTTTACTTACTGAAGCCAAGTCAAAGATATTATGAATAGTTGTTGGTTCTTTTTTACTATAAGTATGATATCCGTAGCCTTTTTCAAATATTACCTGACCATTCTTAATGACCATGACCACAGCACCAGGTGTTGCCTTTTCAGCGATTGCTTCCGTTGCTATTTCATCAATTTTTTTACTTAATCGATCGATGTTGATCTCATCATTCGCGTGCACTCCATATTGGATACGAGTCTGACTAGTCGCTTCACCCATACCTTTCATAAAACTGCTGGAATAAGTTTTCTGTAGTTTATTAAAAGCAGATAGCCCCCCGAAAATTGTCATAGCTGCATTATTCTGCGTTTCGCGAGAAAAATGATCATTCCACAAAATTGGGACTTTCACATTATTCAGCAAAGACAATACATCCCCCTTTCCAAACACAGCAAGAATAATCTTCTTATTATTCATTTTTGCTTGAACAAGCTGTTCTATAAATGGAAATGTTAATGCTTCAGCTTTAACAGCCGCTATAACAAGGTTACTATATTTAACTTGTTCATCAAAATTCCCCAAACCTGCATAAGTTACAGCAGCATAACGGGATATCTGATCATTAAAATCACGGAATAAGCTAGAATCCTGTGTACAAACAGTAATCGTATACTTGTCCAATTTACCTAAAGGAAGTACAGCATCGATATTATTAAAAAGAACGGTTTCATTTTTAATAGTCGATTTATATTGCGCATTTACAAGATTCATTTGGAGAAATCCTACTGCAAAAATCCCTGCAATTAGAAGTTTTATTCTACTTATCATCATCTGTTTAAAAAGGGTTTATATGTAAATGTACAAATAAAAGAAATACAATCATGCACAAAAACGCATGATCAAAATATTTACATTTAATAATCTTATCTTTGATATATGCCGGAGGTAGTAGAAAATAGAACCATTTTTTCATTGTTAGAAGTAACGCGTAGCATCCAAAAAACTATTGCTGAGCGTTATAAGAGTTTGTATTGGATCAAAGCAGAAATGAATAAACTCAATCATTACTCTCATTCTGGACACTGCTACCCGGAGCTTGTCGAAAAGACTGAAGGAAAGATTGTGGCCGAGATCCGATCCATTTTATGGAAAGCAGATTACCAAAGAATCAACACGCAGTTTCTCAAAATTGCGCAGGAACCTTTGCGAGAAGGAATTACCATGTTATTTCAAGCTAGTATTTCTTATGATCCGATGTATGGTTTAAGTTTACGAATTGTCGATATCGATCCCACTTTCACTTTAGGAGAACTAGAAAAAGAAAGAATAAATAGTATCAATAAACTAAAAGAAGATGGGATTTTTGATTTAAATAGAAATCTACCTTTTCCCACTTTACCCAAGCGGCTAGCAATTATTTCTGTCGAAACTAGTAAGGGTTTATCCGATTTCTATAAAATTATCAATCAAAACCCTTGGGGATATAAAATAGAACAAACCCTTTATCCCGCCTTATTACAGGGGGACAAGTCCGTTCCGTCAATCATCAAACAATTATCAGTCATTGCAGAGCGCTCCGATGCTTACGATGCGGTTGCCATTATTCGTGGTGGCGGAGGGGAAGTTGGCCTTTCCAGCTACAATAACTATCTATTGGCTAAAGCGATTGCAATCTTTCCACTTCCCGTTTTAACTGGCATCGGTCATTCTACCAATCTAACTGTGAGCGAGATGGTTGCTTATAAAAACGCCATCACACCAAGTGAATTAGCTGATTTTCTAATTCAAAAATTTCATAATTTCGCCATTCCTTTAGATCAACTGACAACGCGGATACTGCAAAACACCACAACGATTTTTAAAGGTGAAAATGAAAAATTAAAATCGCTTGCATCAGATATTAAATGGTCTTCACAGCGATCAATTCAGCAATCGAAAGTCGATTTAAACTCATTTGAAAAGGATTTAAAAATAAATATTGCCTACATCTTCCGTCAAAAATTTACCACCCTGGATCATCTTGAAAAAATGATCCAATTGGCAGATCCAGTCAGACTTCTAAAAAAAGGATATTCCATTACACAGGTGAATGGAGAACTTCTTGTATCAGTCGATCAGATTAAAAATAACGATATATTGACAACGCAAGTTTGGGATGGTGAGATTATCAGTGTAACTCAAAAAATTAACAAAAATGGAAAATAAATATACATATACCGACGCATTTGAAGAATTAGAAAAAATCGTCCAGGAAATTGAAACAGGTAATACAAATATTGATGCGCTTTCCGAAAAAATTAAAAGAGCATCAATATTGATTCAAATTTGTAGAGCACAGTTAACATCCACTGAAGAAGAGGTCAATCTTTTATTAAAGAACCTGACCCCTATCGAAAATGAAGAAGAATAACTAGTGTTTCAATAAGCGATGATAATGATTATCGAGATGTTTTCGCATCCCATCTCTAAAGGAGGAAACATCTCCTTCTTTCAGCAATACAATCAATTGCTTATGCGAAATAAAATCATTGGAAAAAAATTGTTGATTCAATAAACCACCATCGTGCACATATTGAAAAATTGGCAGTAACAACTCCTGGAATTCCATGAGCATCTTATTGCCTGAAATCTTATACAGCTTTCCATGAAAAGCGACTTCTTCCTGTATAAGGAATGATCGTCCGTCACTATTGCCCATCTCCATTTCAACAATTTCTTCCAGCTCAGCAATATCAGCTGCCGTTACTCTGTCAAAAATTAATTCCGCCATTCCGACCTCCAAAGCGAGCCGCATTTCAAAAATATCTTTCAACGTATCATCATCCAGCATAGCCGGATGAAAAACTTTTTTTAAAGGAGTCAATAAGTTAGGATTCGTCAAAACTGCTCCCTTATTTTTTCGTGACTCAATTAACCCCATCATACGTAACCGTAAAAGAGCCTCTCTAATAACAGTTCTAGATACACCAAAACTTTCAGAAAGCTCCAATTCCTTTGGCAATGACTCTCCAATCTGAATATTACGAGCTCTAATTAAATCAATAATATGATTTTCTACTTTGTCTACTAAACTTGAAGTATCAATGCTCTCAAATTTCTCTAACATCGGACTTTTTATTATAATTTCTCACCATCTATCTTAGTCTGTACAAATGTTACACTTTTTTTTATCATTTACTTGCTATAGTAGAGATAAAAGAATAATTTTAATCATTCAAATGTATGACATAATGCTTTATTGTACTTTTAATCAAAATAGTATATGTTGCTAACGACGTCAAGAGTAACAATATCGTGGGTAAACTCATAATAAATTAAAATACGTTATTAATTGAGCCTATCGAATATGTCACACAAATGATAAAAGGAAATAATTTAAAGACCAATTATAAAAAAATATTTACACGCATGAATAATCACAAATTACAGGGCTTAATTGCGGCGCCTTTCACACCAATGCTGGCAAATGGTGATTTAAATCTTGAATCTATCCCTGCTTATTATCAGTTACTGAAACAAAATCAGGTAGCTGGTGCATTTATCTGTGGGTCAACGGGCGAAGGTGTTTCATTAACCTTTGATGAAAGGGTAGCTATTATGCAAGCTTGGGCAAAAGCAACTGCCAGTGATAAAGAGTTTAAAGTAATTACACTAGTAGGTGGAACAAATATTAGAGAATGTTGTTTACTTGCCACAAAAGCTGAACAGATCGGTTTGTTTGGCATTTCATTTACTTCACCTTTCTATTTTAAACCTGCCAATGTAGAACAGTTAGCGAAATGCTGTGAGGAAATTGCAGCAGCTGCACCTAAAACAGCATTCTATTATTATCATATTCCAGTATTAACAGGTGGAAATTTTGCAATGATCGATTTATTGAAAGCAATTGATGGTAAAATTCCCAATTTTGTAGGAATAAAATATACACATGAGGACTTTATGGATTATCTCTCATGTCTAAATTTTGCCAATCGCAAATATGATATGCTATGGGGCAGAGATGAAAACATGTTATCTGCACTAGTCCTTGGTGCCAAAGGAGCTGTGGGAAGCACCTATAATTATGCTGCTCCTCTTTATCGAGCATTAATTGATGCATTTGATCAGGGAGATTTTGAAAAAGCAAATGCTTTACAGCAACAGTCAATTGATATGATCACTTTATTAGGAAAGTATGGTGGTATTGCTGTCGGAAAATCTTACATGAAACTCATAGGTTTAGATTGTGGAGCGTTTAGATTACCTGTTCGCAATATGACAGAAAAAGATTTTGAAAGATTTAAAGCCGATGTTGCATCGCTAAATTTTTCAAGTTTCAAATCAACTTTATAACATGATGAAAACTATTCCTCTTATCTTAAGCACACTCTTATTTATGCAATATAGCACAACAAAAAATGTAGAAGAGATCACTTGGTCTGTTTCGGACTCTCTACCCAAAACGATTACCGGTCAAGTGCAACTTGGTGTTGCAGGACCTGTTGTAGGAATCCACAGCAATCATTTACTGATCGCTGGTGGCGCAAATTTTCCAGAAAAGATGCCTTGGGAAGGAGGAATAAAAAAATACCAGCATACAGCATACATTTATGCTATAAAAGATCACAATTTACAATTAAAAAATACAATCTCGCTAAACACTTCTACTGCATATGCCGCAAATTGCAGTCAAGAAGAGGGAATTTATACCGCAGGTGGAGAAAATGAAATGGGAGTTTCTTCACAATTTCAGATCTATAGCTGGAACGGAGAACAAAACAACTTCCAAGTAAAAAAGCTTCCCGAACTTCCAATTCCTTTAAGCAATGCAAGCCTGGTGGCAGACGATAACAAGCTCTACTTAATAGGTGGAGAAAATGCGGCGCTTGTTTCAGATAAAATATACCTATACGATCAAAAATGGCAGGAGTATATGCGTCTTCCATATCCATTAACACATACTGTAGCACTTGTTAAAGATCACTTTCTTTATCTATTTGGAGGGCGTACCAGACAGCTTAATGCGATCAGTACATTATATAAAACCTGTTATAAAATTGACTTAATAACAAAAGAGATTATCCAGATCGCCGATTTGCCAGAAGCTCTTTCCGCAGGAACAGGATTCGCAGATAATAAAGGTAACCTATTCTTAATTGGCGGTGATAATGGTTCCACCTTTCACAAAGTTGAACAGTTAATTCTAGATATAGCACAAGAAATAGCTCCAGATCGCAAAGAAAAATTAATACAAGATAAAGCAATCGTGCAATCCAATCATCCAGGTTTTACCAAAAATGTATTGCAATATGATGACCAACTAAACAAATGGCATGTCGCCAGCACTTTACCGACAGGATCACCTGTTACCACAACTGCTGTCTTTCATGACCAACAAGTTTATATTCCATCGGGGGAAATTAAAGCAGGTATTCGATCTGCAGGAATATTAACAGGTACCAATAGATAACATCTAAATATAAACCAAATCATGATACAAAATAAAAAATATTATCCTTGGATTGTTGTTGGCCTACTTTGGGTGGTCGCATTACTCAATTACATGGACAGGCAGATTCTATCGACCATGCGTCCGACGATGCAGGTCGATATCACTGAATTACAGTCAGCAACTGTCTTTGGACAATTAATGGCCATTTTCTTATGGATCTATGGACTGATGAGCCCTGTTTCAGGGATACTGGCCGATAGACTTAATCGCAAATGGCTTATCGTAGGCTCTTTATTTGTTTGGTCATTAGTCACCTCATTAATGGGATATGCTACAACCTATCCGGAATTAATGATACTTCGCGGTATTATGGGCGTTTCCGAAGCCATCTATATTCCAGCAGGACTATCACTCATCTCGGATTTTCATTCTGATAAATCGCGTTCATTAGCAATTGGTATTCACATGACTGGTTTATATACAGGCCAGGCATTAGGCGGATTCGGGGCAACATTAGCAAGTTCTTATTCTTGGCACAGTACATTCAAAATATTTGGTTTAATAGGAGTATTATATGCTATTGTCCTCATGTTCTTTCTAGCAGAAGCTCCGGTAAGAACGAAAAAATCAGAACAAACAGAAAAACCCATCAATAGTTTCAAAGCTATAGGTATGCTCCTGAGCAATATATCGTTTTGGGTCATCTTGTTTTATTTTGCGATACCAAGCTTACCAGGCTGGGCGACAAAAAACTGGTTACCGACTTTATTTTCAGAGAACCTCAATATATCGATGTCGCAAGCGGGTCCATTATCAACAATCACAATCGCGATATCCTCTTTCTTAGGGGTTATTTTTGGAGGTATATTATCTGACCGTTGGATACAAAAGAATGTAAAGGGCCGTATTTATACATCTGCAATTGGTTTATTGTTAACAATTCCGGCTATGTTCTTAATCGGATATGGGCAACATATCTACCATGTTGTAGGCGCAGGATTAATGTTCGGTTTTGGCTTCGGCATGTTCGACGCTAATAATATGCCTATTCTTTGCCAATTTGTTCCGAGTAAATTCCGTGCAACAGCATATGGGATCATGAATATGCTTGGTGTTATGGCCGGTGCATTTATTACTAAAGTATTGGGGGCGTCAGCTGATGAAGGTAAACTAGGAAAAGATTTTGCTCTTTTGGCTGTCATTGTATTTGTCGTTGTCATCATTCAACTTGTTGTATTAAAGCCAAAATCAAATGCTTCGCTGGACTAAAAAAATAATTTTAATCACATCTATTACGGTGTATTCCTCCATCGCATTGTATGCTCAGAAAAGAGTGGCATGCATTGGCGATTCAATCACCAAAGGATTAGGTTTAAAAAAGGAGAATAAAACATATCCCCAACAACTTCAAGAGTTATTAGGATCAAATTTTATCGTCCAAAATTTCGGATTTAGTGGTGCCACATTATTGAGCAAGGGACATAAGCCCTATGTCGAAACCCAGGAATATAAACAAGCACTGGCATTTCATCCTGACATTGCGATTATAGCATTGGGCGTAAATGACACTGATCCTCGAAATTGGCCCAACTATGGCGATGAATTTGAACAGGATTACAGTACACTTATCAGTAATCTGAGAAAATCAAATCCCGATGTCTCCATATATATTTGTACCCTTACCCCTATTTTCAGCGGTCATACACGTTTCTTGTCCGGTACAAGGGATTGGCATCAAGCCATCACTGCGTTGATACCAAAAATTGCCAAAAATAATCAAGTTAAACTGATCAACATCAATGAACAATTAAAGAGCAGAATCGATTTATTCGAAGATAACATACATCCAAATGTTGAGGGAGCGACCATAATTGCCAAACAGGTAAACCAAGCGATACAGGGAAGCGTGCAACCTCTCTCCGTTAAGGCTAACTTTGGAGATCATATGGTCTTACAACGAAACCGAGAAAACCCTATTTTAGGAAAAGCATCATGCAATACAAAAATAGCGTTAAGATTCGATCACAAAACCTATCAAACTCAGTCCGACAAAAATGGTGATTGGTCAATTCTTCTTCCCAAAAGAAGTGCCGGAGGTCCATATGATATTCAGATCCAAACGGAACACGAAGAGTTAAAAATTAACGACATACTTTTTGGCGATGTATATCTAGCATCTGGACAGTCCAATATGGCATTTGAGCTAAAAAATGCACGCGGAGGAGACAGTTTAATTCAAATGAATGCACCAAAAGTAAGGTTGTTTAAAAATAACAATTTCGTCAAGACCAATCCGACATCCTGGGACTTAAATACACTTGAAAAGATTAATAAATTAGAGTTTTTCAGTGGAAACTGGACTTTACCAACACAAGAAAATAAGGCAAATTTCTCTGCAATAGCTTATGCTTTTGCGCTCCATGTATCTTCTAGAACCAATATTCCAATTGGTATAGTCGAACTGGATGTTCCTGGATCCAATACCGAATCATGGATAGACCGTACAACATTAGAGCAAAATAATCTACTAGCAAGCTACATCCATAGTTGGAGGAAATCCGATTTTATACAGGATTTTTGCCGCAATAGATCTGATCAAAATCTGGCACTGTCCTCCGCAAAATATCAACGTCACCCTTATGAACCCGCCTACAATTTTGAAGCCGGTATGTCGCATTGGTTACGTACGCAATTCACAGCTGTTTTGTGGTATCAAGGAGAAAGCAATGCCCATAACATTGAACTACACGAGCTATTATTTAAAACACTTGTCAGTTCATGGCGCCAAAATTTTAAGCAAGACCTTCCTTTCTATTATGTGCAACTATCAAGTATTGAACGTCCTTCATGGCCGAGATTCAGAGACAGTCAGCGCAAATTGAATACAGAACTTGAAAACACCTATATGGCTGTTTCATCAGATGTAGGTGATCTTTCGGATGTCCATCCTAAAAATAAGATCATTATCGGAAACCGATTGGCGAATCTAGCCCTTGCTCACGAATACAAATTCAAAATCAATGCAGATTATCCAACATTCGACCACTATACCATAAAAAACAATATGATCAAGGTCTACTTTAGAAACTGTAAATCACTTAAAACAAACAATAATCAACCTTTACAGGGATTTACCCTGATCGATGAAAAAGGATATACCTTGCAGCCTGGAAAAATATCAATTCAAAAAAATTGTGTATCGATTGATTTGCCAAGCGATAAAATCATAACTGAAATCCGATACGCATATTCACCCTATAGCACCGCAAATTTGCAAAATGAGGCAGAAGTACCAGCTTCAACATGCAGTTTTAAAATTGACTAAAAACGATGTATACTTTAACACAACTCGAAGAACTCGAAAAATTTTATAAAACACAGCTTCTAGAAGATACTGTTCCATTTTGGTTTCCAAAATCATTTGACCATGAAGACGGTGGATTTTTACTCATGCGCGATCAGGACGGAAGTTTAATTGATGATGACAAAGCAGTTTGGATTCAGGGACGAGCAACCTGGTTACTGGCAACACTCTACAACACAGTAGAACCCAAACAAGAATGGCTAGATGGGGCTAAGTTAGGCTATGATTTTATCCGAAAACATTGCTTTGATACTGACGGTCAAATGTTTTTCCATGTCACTAAAAATGGTGAAGCGATCCGTAAAAGAAGATATTATTTTTCAGAGACTTTTGCCGTTATTGCCTTTGCTGCCTATGCAAAGGCCTCAGGCAGTCAAGAAGCTGCGGAACAAGCTCGTGCTATTTTTGGGAAATGCATCCAATATGCTTCCGGAGAAATCAAATTAGCTCCTAAGTTTACAGACACAAGGCCTTCAAAAGGTATCGGAACGCCGATGATCATGATCAATACGGCACAGCAACTACGTGACACAATCGGTGACCCTCGCTGTGATGAAGCCATTTCCACTTGGATCAAAGAAATTGAAACCAATTTCGTAAAGCACGACCTCAAGGTGGTCATGGAGCAAGTGTCACCGAAAGGAGAAATCATCGATCATATAGATGGCAGAACCTTAAATCCCGGCCATGCCATAGAAGGAGCTTGGTTTATTCTGCATGAAGCGCAATACCGCAACAACGATCCAAAGCTCATCGAGTTAGGCTGTCAGATGCTCGACTATATGTGGGAAAGGGGTTGGGATAAAGAATTTGGTGGTATTTTATATTTTAGAGATTTATACAATAAACCTGTACAAGAATATTGGCAGGACATGAAATTCTGGTGGCCTCAAAACGAAACTATCATTGCCACGCTGCTCGCGTATTTATTGACAGGAAACGAAAAGTATGCCGACATGCATCAAAAAATACATCACTACGGCTATGAAAAATTTCACGATCAGAAGCATGGCGAATGGTTTGGATATCTCCATCGGGATGGTTCAATTGCACAGACTGCGAAAGGAAATCTATTCAAAGGACCATTCCACCTTCCACGTCAGGAATGGTATTGTTGGACAATCCTTAAAAACTTCTTAAAAGATAAAAATGAATCTTAAACTCAAATACCTTAGCATTTTACTTCTTAGCATCAGTTTTTTTTCAATTTCGTCTGCACAAGAAAACTTAATTCCATTACCGATCAACATGGAATTGGGGGAAGGTATGCTTGATCTGAAGAAGGGGATTGTTGTAAATGAAAATAATACAGCACTAACGAATGAATATCAACTGGCCAACACCATTCTTGCAGATTGGAAAATAGGAACTAAAAAAGCTGGTCATAACAACAGTCTGCCGCTCCTAACACTTGAGCTATTAAGTGGTTTATCCGAAAATAAGGAAGCTTATCATTTGAAAATTGATGAGAAAGGAATCCACATAAAAGCACACAATAATGCAGGCATTTATTACGGACTACAAACATTAAGACAATTTTCAATTCAACAGAAAAAGCTTTCATTTTGTGAGATCAATGACAAACCGGCATTCTCATGGCGGTCCTTTCTAGTTGATGTCGGACGTAATTATCAACCTCTTGCTATGCTAAAAGAGCAGGTTGATATCATGGCACGTTATAAATTAAATATTTTACACTTTCATTTTACAGAAGATATCGCTTGGCGTTTAGCCAGCAAAAAATACCCGGATCTTACCGATCCATCTTACATTACCAGAGGTAAAGGTGAACATTATACAGAAAAAGAGTTTAAAGAACTAATAAATTATTGCAAACTACGCCATATTTTGCTTTTACCTGAAATTGATATGCCAGGACACAGTGATGCTTTCAAAAGATATTTTGGAGTAGGCATGCAAACGGACTCTGGTATGGTATATATTAAGGAGCTTTTAAAAGAATTCTCAGAAACCTATACCGATCTCCCCTATCTGCACATTGGAGGTGATGAAGTAAAAATCAGCAACAAAAACTTCATTCCTGAAATCACACAATACGTTGAAGAATTAGGTTATAAAACAATTGGCTGGGATCCAGGCAGTAACCTTATGCCACAGACCATTCGACAACTGTGGATGGGTGGCCCCAAAAAAATTCTAGAACAAGGGGACCATGTATTTATCGATTCCAAACATCTCTATATAAATCATATGGATCCTTTGGAAACTGTAACGACCTTATTTCATAGAAAAATTGGCGAACAAGATAAGGAACATAAAAATCTGATCGGAGCAACCTTGTGTTCATGGCCAGATCGTGTAGTAGCCGAACCTCAGGATATGTTTGTCCAAAACGCCATATATCCCGCTCTTGTCACATTTGCAGAACGCAGTTGGCGAGGTGGTGGTATAGCTGGCTGGACATGTAATATTGTGCAAGAAAGTCTTCCTGCTTATCAGGAATTTAAAGCATTTGAAACTAGGCTGCTCCATCATAAAAACAGCTATTTTACTGATAAACCATTTCCCTATGTCAAACAAATAGGATTAAAATGGGAACTGATCGGACCCTTTCTAAATGAGGGCAATCTTGCAAAAACATTTCCAATAGAATCGAAACCATTTGCACCTGATATAACAGTTACAAAAACAATAGCGGGAGGTACCGTGATCCTGAGACATTGGTGGGCAGACATCATACCTGGTGCCCTTAATAATCCACAAGAGAACACAACTTGGTACGCACGTACCAAGATATGGAGTGAAAAAAGCGAGCACAAATTATTCTGGATCGGATTCAACAATCTATCCCGATCGTATGCAAGCAATACACCCCAATTACACACTTGGGATGATCTTGGAAGCCAAGTCTGGGTCAATAATAAAACGATCGAACCGCCTATTTGGAAGCATGCCGGTGCAAAAGGAGATTTAGAGACTCCTCTAGTAGATGAAGGTTACACCTATAGAGCGCCAACAAAGATTTTATTGAAAAGAGGTTGGAATGAAATTTTAATCAAATTACCGATCAGCGATTTTAAAGGAACCGATTGGCAAAATCCAGTAAAATGGATGTTTACATTTATACAGAGTAATTAATAACCAAAACATTATATCATGCAAAAATTATTTTTAACGCTTTCTATCCTGCTATCATCGACGATGATCCAAGCACAAGAAACGACTGTTTTTAAATCGGGAGATGACGGTTACAAAAGTTACCGTATTCCAGCGATTGTCAAAGATAAAAGTAACAATCTGATTGCATTCTCCGAAGGCCGTGTTGAACATGCCGGAGACTACGGAAATGTCGATATCGTTTACAAAGTCAGTTCTGACAATGGAAAAACATGGGGACCTCTGCAGATAGCTGTAGACCAAGATAAATTACAGGCGGGCAACCCCGCACCTATTGTTGATCTATTAGATCCACAATATCCAAAAGGACGAATTTTCTTATTCTACAATACAGGAAATAATCACGAAGGAGATGTCAGAAAAGGAAATGGAATTCGCGAATGCTGGTATATCACTTCTACAGATGGAGGAAAAACATGGGCTGCACCGACAAACATTACAACTGCAGTGCATCGTCCAAATCAACCCGCGTTCAATCCTAATTATACTTTTAAAGAGGATTGGAGAACCTACGCCAATACACCTGGTCATGCTTTACAATTTGATTCCGGAAAATATAAAGGCCGTATATACATTCCTGCAAACCATTCAGAAGGAGACCCAAAACCTGCAGGAAAAGATTATTTTGCACATAGTTATTATTCCGACGACCATGGTAAAACTTTCAAAATCGGAAATACAATAAGCTTTGAAGGTGGAAATGAAACGATGGCCGCACAGATCTCCGAAACAGGATTGTATATGAATACTAGAAACCAACAAGGAAATGTACGAAACCGTATTGTTTCTTATTCGAATGATGGTGGAGCAACATGGGATACCACTTTCTATGATAAAAATCTACCAGATCCTGTTAACCAAGGTTCTACCCTATCTTGGAAAAAAGGTAAAAATTATATTCTAGCTGTTTGCAATGCTGCCTCTCAAAAAGATAGAGATAATTTAACATTACGAATCAGTAAAGATCAAGGAAAGACCTGGTATTTTAACCATGTAGTGGCAAAAGCACCTGTGGGCTATAAAGATTCTTATGCCGCCTATTCAGATATTATTCTGATCAACAATAAGAAAATCGGCGTGCTTTATGAAAAGGATAATTACGAAACGATTGTTTTTGACACGGTGTCAATCAAATAGCAACCTGTTGCATCGAACTAAAAAAGTGTCTGAATCTTTAGATACAGACACTTTTTTACTACGTATCTCAAAATTTAAAACATGGGTACTTCAATCAATAAAACTTGAGCATCCGCTGTAGCAAGCATATCGATTTCGTTTATTTCCCAAATTCCAACCGCATCTCTGCGATTTAACTTCTCTCCAGCTATTTCGATGGCCCCCTCTAAAACAAATACGTAAACACCATTTGCTTCACTATGCAATTGATAATTAACGGTAGTATCCACCTCGATATCTGCTAAATTGAAATAAGCATCTTGATTAATAAAGACCGCTTGGGCATCTGCTGTATTGGGAGAAACGATCGTCGCAAACTTATTTTTTCGATCTAAATCCAAATATGACTTCTGATCATAACTTGGAGTCAACTGTCTTTCACTCGGGATAACCCAAATTTGAAGAAATTTAACCGGATCTACTTTACTACCATTAAATTCAGAATGCGCAACGCCAGTTCCTGCGGACATAATTTGCACATCACCAGTTTGGATATCACGACTGGTTCCCATGCTGTCTTGATGAGCCAAAACACCCGCTAACGGGATACTGACGATCTCCATATTATCATGGGGATGACGTCCAAAACCATTTCCTGCTTCAACAAAATCATCATTCAAAACACGTAATGCTCCGAAATTAACCTTATCCTGATCGAAATAATTTCCGAAACTAAAAGAGTGGGCACTTTTCAACCATCCAAAGTCAACATGACCACGTTTTTCTGATTTATGCATTATCTTTTGCATTTGATTATAATTATATGTTCAAACACACAAATAACATACCAAGCTAGAAATCAATAAAATAATGAACTATTTGACATGACAGATTGACAAATCTGTTCCTAGAATTTCTTTAAAAGACGCAGGGAAAACTTCCGTACTCAAAATAATAAAGCATTATTTCAATTTATCCGGTGAAAAAGCATAAATAAGTGCTCTTGCTAATATCCGGTTTGGATCAATTAAGGTCATGCCATTATGATCATTTTCTGGAAGAGCAAGTGGCAGTTCAGTACATCCTAAGACAATAATTTCTGCTCCTCCTTTTTTTAACTCGTCCATGGCACTATGCAATTCCAGACGGACTTTGTTGGTCACAGGAGTTGACTGCGCTTTGATTCCATATTCCTTATCATATATAGCAGCATGTATCCGCTCTTGCCAATCTTCACTTGGTTCTACAATTTCGAAACCTTCTTTCAGTAACAAATCTCGATAAAGCCCGCTGTTACGCGTACCAGTGGTAGAAAGGATACCAACTTTTGCTTTTGGATATAACGCCTTCATGTAAGAAATCGTCTCTTTAACGAGATGCAGTATTTTTATCTTTTGGTTCGTTTTAGCTAATTCCTGTTCATAGACCCCATAAATTGGATCTGCATGAGCAGTATTACACGGAATACCAACAATAGTAACACCCGCACTTTCCATCTGTCTTGTGATTGCTGCTAAAGCTATAGCCGGATTAACAGTTGAATGTCCCTTTAAATATTCTGAGCGATCACCAATTAAGTTCGGAAATGAATAAAGCATAACGGGTAAATGTTCCTGATCTGACAGCGCTATAGTTTCCTCAATAATTTTCTTATACAAGTCAAGCCCTCCTAAAGGACCAACACCTCCTACAATACCTATCATATTTCCTCCTTATCTAATCTAACTATCCCTTTCGCCATTTGCATGACCAAAAAGTTTGATTTTATTCCAAAAATAATTCCATTAAATATTTCATAGCATCGATTCCCAAATACGAATTCTAAAATGCTATGACACTTTCTCTTGACGCCTCATAATGGTTCTAAATCCAGGATCTGAACCTGTAGAACATCGCACATTCACACTTTTAAATACGCAAACCAAATGCCAAAGGAACATGTCGATCTAGCACCTGAACATCAGCATTATTTTTTGTTCATGCACACTCTTTGAGCATGAATTTATGTGTTGATTTATTAAGCTTTTGCTATTCATTTTGCGCTTTGCAAAAATGCATTTATACAGATAGAAAAAATCATACAGGTTTTTTTAGAAAACCATGGACATAAAAAAAGCGACTTAATTTCTTAAGTCGCTTTCGTAGCCCGTAGGGGAATCGAACCCCTGTTTCTAGAATGAAAATCTAACGTCCTAACCCCTAGACGAACGGGCCATTTGGCATCTCCAATAGGATATTTCCCTGTTTGGAGATGCAAATATAGATATTTTTATTAATCTTCCCAAAAAAATTGAAAAATTTTTTAAATCAAATCAAAACCGATGTCTCTACGGAAATATTTACCATCGAAATAGATTCTTCCAGCATCAGCAGTTGCCTGTTGCAAAGCATCAAACAACGTATCTTGCAATGTCGTTACTGCGATAACACGACCTCCTGCAGTCACAACATTACCGTCTTGCATGCTGGTACCTGCGTGAAATACAATCGACTCTTTTACATTTTCAATATTTGAAATCACCTTACCAGACTCATAGTTTCCAGGATATCCTCCAGCAACCAGCATAACAGTTACTGCCGTTTTTGGAGTAACAGTATAAGAGCGTGTTTCTAGATTACCTTGAGCAACACCTTCTAATAAGTCAATTAAATCGGACTCAATACGTGGCAAAACAGATTCTGTTTCCGGATCACCCATACGCACATTATATTCGATCACTAATGGTTCGCCGTCAACATTCATCAAGCCAATGAAAATAAATCCTTTATATGGAATATTATCTTTCTTTAATCCTTCAACAGTTGGCTTGATAATACGCTCCTCAACCTTACTTATAAAAGCCTCATCAGCAAAAGGAACTGGAGATATTGATCCCATTCCCCCTGTATTTAAGCCTGTATCCCCTTCTCCAATACGCTTATAATCTTTAGCTGAAGGCAATACTTTGTACGAGTTACCATCTGTTAAAACAAAAACAGACAATTCAATACCTTTCAAAAACTCTTCTACAACAACAACATCACTCGCTGCACCAAATTTAGAATCAGCGATCATCGCCTTCAGTTCCAACTTGGCATCTTCCAATGTTTCACAGATCAGTACCCCTTTTCCAGCAGCTAAACCATCTGCTTTCAATACAATTGGTAACTTTTGAGTTTCCAGATATGCAAGACCTTCCTCCAAATTTGTTTTATCAAAAGAACGTGAAGCGGCAGTAGGAATACCATGACGGTCCATAAATTGCTTAGAAAAATCTTTCGATCCTTCTAGTTGCGCACCTTCTTGCTGTGGACCGATAACAGGTATATGCTTTAAATCGGCACGGTTCAAGAAATAATCATGAATACCTTTTACTAGAGGCTCCTCAGGGCCTACCAAAACCATGTTAACATCATTTTCAAGAACAAAACTTGCGATACCGTCAAAGTCAGTCACTTTTAATGCTACATTTTTACCATACGCACCTGTACCTGCATTTCCAGGAGCAATAAACAAATTTTGAAGACGCTTACTTTGCGAAAGTTTGTAGGCGAAGGCTGATTCACGACCGCCAGAACCAATGATTAGGATATTCATAGCACAAAGATATTTGTTTTAAGCTAATATTGATAGAAAATTTCTAATTGCATTGATATCAAATTCTAAACAACGGATTATTTAATAATTTTTCGTAATTTATTCCAAATTATTGACCCTCAATGTATGAATCTTAAGGCAAGCTTGTTTAGTTTATTATTCATAATTCCTTTTATGTCATTAGGACAAACGGATATCCGACAGTTCATCGATAAATTAGGAAATTATGCTGCAAGAAATCCAAAAGAAAAAATCCATGTTCATATGGACAAAGAAAGCTATTCAGCTGGCGAAAATATTTGGATGAAGCTGTACTGCACACTTACACCAGACAACCTCTTATCCGGAGTAAGCCAAGTTGCCTATATTGATTTAATATCTCCAGATAATAAAACAGTAAATACCTTAAAAATCCCCCTAACCGCTGGCTTAGGCATTGCTGATCTAGCCTTATCAGATACCCTTATCGAGGGTTCCTATCGTATCCGTGCTTATACACAATGGATGAGAAATGATAGTACAGCCTACTTCTTTGACAAAACACTACCCATCTATAATGGTCGATCGGATAATATTACGACCGAAGATGAAATCATCTTCGATGGAGAGAAAAAATACTACGCAGTAAAACTAAAAACATTATCAGGAGTTCCCCTGCCAGAAATTAATATTAGCTACAAAACCCATCTCAAGAATGGAAAACAAAGATCCTCACGAGAAAAAACAGATCAGCAGGGTCAGCTTTTGATTGATCTTAAAGATATACCTGCAGGTGAAATCATTAATTTGTCTTTTAAATCAATAGACGGAATAATAATTCGTAAAACATTTACCGTTCCAGCAGATAAATCAAGTAACAGCCTGCAAATACTACCCGAATCAGGCAACATTATAAACCAACTACACACTAAAATAGGCTTTAAAGCTCTTAATAGTAAAGGACTGGGAGAAAAGTGCACCATCATCATTATGGACAGCAACAAGGAGAAGATAGTCGAGATGGAAACCAGTCCGCTCGGTATGGTCAGCTATCCTTTTGTTTTGGATGCAAAATTAAAATATACAGCCATAGCGACATTTACCGACGGCACTAAAACAGAAACACCTTTTCCGTCAATCAGCCTGTCAGGACTAAACATGAATGTGGGCAATCTTACTGATGACAGGGTCTTTGTACAGGTTAATGCTAGCCCTGATCAAATCAATCAGCAAGAAATTTATCTTATCGCCCAATATAATGGAAATTCATTTCATGTTTCCAAGCAAAAATTGAATAAAAACGAAGTCCTTTTTTCCATCCCCAGACAAAATCTGCCTCAGGGAGTTATACAGTTATCCATATTGGATGCAACCCTAAAGCCTTTACTAGAACGAATGATTTTCAACTATCGGGCTGATAAGATTCTTCCTATCGAAGCAACCGCTGATAAACCCACCTATGGAACCCGTCAAAAAGTAAACATTAGCGTTTTAAGCGGAAACACCACAGACTCCATTCGGGTTGGTTCATTATCAGCATCAGTTGTTAATAGCAATAAAACCCAGATTGATACTCCCTATAGATCCAGCATATATACGTCCTTGCTCTTAAGTTCGGAAATAAATGGATTCATAGAAAACCCCAACTATTATTTTTCAGATAGTAAAGACATTAAAAAAAGTGATCTGGATAATCTGATGCTGATACAAGGGTGGAGAAAATTAGACTGGGCAAAAATAGATGAAATGTCTGATCCAAAATATAATTTTGAAAAAAATATATCCATATCAGGAACAATAAAAAAACTTGGTAGAAAAGCGGTTGTGCCAAAAGCAACTGTTACTCTGATCCCTACAACCAATATGACTGCCGCTATTGATACGCTAACGAACGAAGCTGGAAAATTTTCTTTTGATGACCTGTTATTTACCGACAGTATCAAATTCATTATGACGGCAAAATCCGATAAAGATAAAAATAGACTGGACATTGAGCTTGATGAAATCGAGGAACCAGCAAATGGTATCAATAAAAATTTACCTGAAGTACTGAACAATATAAACACCAAATACTTAGGAAATATAAAAAATGCACAAGCCTACTTTGCACAGCTAGAAGCCGCTGGACTCAAACAGCGCTCCATACAACTCGAAGAAGTTAAAATTACCCGCACAGCAATAAAAAAGGCCGTTGCCAATTCAAGTAACTTAAATGGACCAGGCAATGCCGATCAAGTACTTACAGAAGAGGATCTGTCAAACTGCAGTACATTAGAACAATGTCTAGTCGGACGACTCACAGGTGTGATGTGGAGGAACGGCGTACCTTACAATACCCGAGGCAACGGACCTATGCAGGTTGTCCTCGACGGCATGTACATAGAAGGTGATCAGATCTCGATGTTAAGTGCCGCGGATGTAGGGAGTATTGAGGTCCTGAGAAACATTAATCATACTGCAATCTATGGTTCATATGGAGGCAATGGTTTAATTGTAATTACAACAAAAAGAGGCAATGGCGCTACAACTGCATTTAAACCAACAGGCATTCGTACCATTATACCGAAAGGCTTTAACCTGAGTCGAACATTTTATAAACCCAGCTACGAAGCAAAAAATGTATCAAAAATAGTTTCAGATTTAAGAACGACAATACACTGGGAACCCAACATCATTACCGATCAAGTTGGAAAAGCAAGCTTCGATTTTTATACTTCGGACGAAAAAGGTCCATATACAATAATTTTGGAAGGTATAGACTTCAATGGAAAGATAGGCAGGAAAGAAATTAATATAAATGTGGTTGAATAAATTTACAAGAACAGAAATCTTATGAAATATCCATATAGTACAAACTGCACAAACACCAATGAAAATACGTTGGATATTCCATATGGCCTTTTTAAAAAAAAATAATTACATATGAAACATATACAAATCAAAACGGAAGACCGTATCGCGAACATATTTTTAGACCGAGGAAAATCTAATGCAATGGATACGGTGCTGCTTGAAGAACTAAATGCTTGTATACACGATTTAAAATCAGATGTGGCTATTGAAGGTGTTATCATTCATGGCAAAGAAGGTTTTTTCAGCGCCGGTTTAGATCTGATCACATTATATGAATACAATGAAACCGAAATCAGAGCCTTCTGGTCACTCTTTTTCAAAACAACACGTGATCTAGCTTCGTTTCCAAAACCAATTGTATCAGCAATTTCGGGTCATAGCCCTGCAGGAGGATGTGTTATCGCAATCTGTTGTGATTATAGGATCATGGCAGAAGGAAATTTTATTATCGGCCTAAACGAAATTCCAGTTGGATTAATTGTACCAGAAAGTATATTTCACCTTTATAGCTTTTGGCTAGGGAAAGGGAATGCCTATCGCTTTTTACTTGAGGGAAAATTACTGTCACCACAAGAAGCCCTTACAGTAGGTCTTGTTGATGAAGTCGTGCCAGCAAATGCAATTCACACCGCCGCTTTACGCAAGATCAAATCAGTAACCCAGTTTGATAAAGAAACATGGAAAACCTGCAAATTGAACTTCAGAAAAGAACTTCTAGAAAACCTCGGCGCAAAAGAGGAAGAAACGATTGAAAAAATATTAGAGCAATGGTGGAAGCCCTCAACTCGTAGTATTCTAAAAACAATCATACACAATTTAACGAACAAAACTAAATAATTCAATTAATTTAAGATTAACGTACAACGTATTTGAATAAAGCAACCGTTGTTCTATTTTTGTAATTAACTCGGATTAATTAAAATCCGCACAAGTAGATGATAATAACCATGGTGAAAAAAATATTGGGAGTCTGGCTCATTGCAGTTTTTCTTTTCAGCAGTTGCAATAGAACTGCTGAAAAAAAGGAAAGTCAACTGGATTCTATCGATACGATAGCAAAAGATACACTGCCGATCCCATCAGATTCAACAGATACGATCCAAGAACAAGCACCACAGGGCGAATCATTAGACGCGGCCATAATGAATATTATTCAAGCATTTAACAAACAAGATTCCAAGGCGTTAAACAATTATATTGACAAAACGGTCGGTTATTACACCATCTATAGACCTGGAGTGCAAGCCATCTATACACATGCTGTGGCTTTTGATTTCAATCATCCAATACCCGATTATTACCCTTATCCGCATACCAATTTCTTAGGAAAGGTTACTATAGGGCAATTGCCAGTATATGACTGCGGAAAAGAGGCCTGGAATAAAAAAGGGTTATTTTGTAATAACAAACAACATCCAACAGAACTATCGCATACCGCAAAATTCATGAACGAGATCTCGGATGCTAAAATATCAAATGCTGAAATTCAAAAACTAAAAGCTTTAGAAGCTAAAAGTTACCGCATCATACTAACCGATAAAAACGCTCCACTTATCTTCCACATCACAAATAAAAATGGTAAGTGGATGTTTACGGTACTTGATCGTGCTTATGGTGGATGTGATGCCTAACAATAATGATTTATTTCACATTAAAAGCATTACATTCCTAAAAAATATTTACTTTGACAGTTTAAATTCACAATAACAATGAATAGTCTAGATCAGGATTTACAAGCAAAAGTCAACCAATGGCTTAGCTCAGAATACGATGAAGCAACAAGAGCTGCTTTACAAATTTTAATTGATAACAACGAAGTAACTGAACTAACAGATTCATTCTATAAAGATTTAGAATTTGGTACAGGAGGTTTACGTGGTATCATGGGTGTAGGATCCAATAGGATAAATAAGTATACCATCGGTAAAGCAACTCAGGGGTTGGCAAACTATCTAAAAAAGCAATTTCCAAATCAGGTCATTAAAGTAGCTGTAGCTTACGACAGCCGCAACAACTCGCAAAGCCTAGGAAAGCTGGTGGCTGATGTATTTGCGGCAAATGGAATCCAAGTATATTTATTTAATGAACTGCGTCCAACACCTGTACTATCATTTGCAATCCGTCACTTTGCCTGCCAAAGCGGGGTCATGCTTACCGCCTCACATAATCCAAAAGAATATAATGGCTATAAGGCCTATTGGAACGACGGATGCCAATTAACAGCTCCGCACGATATAAATGTCATTACAGAAGTTAATGCTATCCATAGCGTTTCGCAAATATCATTTCAGCCAATTCCAGAAAATATTATACCTGTAGGTGATGAAATTGATGAAATTTACATTAATGAAAATAAAAAATTAAGTATCCACCCGGAGGCTGTAGAAGCTCAAAAAGATCTTAAAATCGTATTTTCTCCCATTCATGGAACAGGAATTACAATTGTTCCAAAATTATTGGAAGCGTGGGGATTTAACAATGTTTCCATTGTAGAAGAACAAGCCACTCCAGATGGTAATTTTCCAACAGTTATTTATCCTAATCCAGAAGAAGAAGATGCTATGGCATTGGCCAAGAGAAAAGGTGAAGAGCTGGATGCTGATCTCGTACTAGCAACAGATCCCGATGCTGATCGCGTTGGAATCGCAGTTAAAAACGATAAAGGTAGTTTTCAATTACTGAACGGTAACCAGATCGGTAGTCTACTTGTTTATTATGTATTAAGTTCTAAAAAAGAACAAAATCAACTTAATAACAATCCCTATGTTGTAAAAACAATCGTCACAACAAATCTTCAAGCTGAAATTGCCAACCATTTTAATGTACCTTACTATGAGACCTTAACTGGATTCAAATATATTGGCGAACTAATGACCAAATTAGGCGATTCAGCGACATATTTAGTTGGCGGAGAAGAAAGCTATGGTTACTTAGTCGGAAGTCTTGTACGTGATAAGGATGCCCCAAATGCATGCGCATTCTTAGCAGAGATGACCGCCTATTACAAATCGAAAGGCAAATCTTTATATGAAGTTCTCCTTGACCTGTATCAAGAATTTGGATGCTACCAAGAAAAATTAGTTTCATTAACTAAAAAAGGTAAAGCTGGTGCAGAAGAAATCAAAGCAATGATGAGTAACCTGCGTGCCAATTTGCCTAAATCTTTAGGAGGCATAGCTGTTGTAGAAGTTCGTGATTATGAAAATTCGGTCGCCATAGATATAGCCACCGGTACTAAAACAGTCATTGATCTCCCGAAATCGGACGTCTTACAATTTATCACTGTAGATGGTGATGTTATTTCTGCGAGACCATCAGGAACAGAACCTAAAATAAAATTTTATTGTTCAGTAAAAGCACCATTAACAGCTAAATCGCACTATGAACAGCTCCAAAAAGAGTTAGCCACAAAAGTGGACCGAATGATGGCCGATATTATTTAATCGTACGAATGGAAAAGTGGAAATTACTATCATCAGAATATATCTCGAAAGCACCTTGGGCTACCTTACGAAGGGATACCTGTGAGTTGCCTAACGGCAGTATTAATGATCATTACTATGTGCTAGAATATCCAAACTGGGTCAATATGGTCGGTATAACGGAAGACAATAAGTTGATCGTCATCAAACAATATAGACACGCTGCAGGCGAGGTTATTCTTGAAATACCGGCAGGAACGATGGAAGAAGGAGAAGATCCACAATTTACAGCGGAGCGAGAAATGCTTGAAGAGACAGGTTATTCTTTTACCAAGATTGAAAAAATTGCGGAACTTTATGCCAACCCTGCTACAAGTAAAAATATTACACATACTTACCTCATGCAGGGAGGAAAGAAGATCCAGGAGCAAGACCTAGATGAAAGTGAGCAAATAGATGTTTATTTGATTTCTATCGAAGAAGCAAAAGAATTGCTGTTGCAAAATAAATTTGGTCAGGCACTTCAAAGTTCAGCCTTATTTTATGCCTTTCACAAATTGAAAATATTTTAAGCATATTTAAATTAAAATTTCATACAGACCAGTAACAAAAGGGTTATTTTGATATCAAAATAACCCTTTTGTTATAAATTGATCAAATATCATCTTCCCTCCCATTCCTTTTCTGCAGGCTATCATTTTTTGTACCTTTGTACCATGGTAAGAGAAATATTTGAAACCAAAAGAAAAGCACTGAAAATAAATCTGAATCCGGAGATTTACGGCACCTTTGCTGAAATTGGAGCGGGTCAAGAAGTTGCACGTAACTTTTTCAATGCAGGGGCGGCATCTGGAACAATCGCCAAAACAATGTCGGCTTACGACATGACTTTTAGCGATGCCATCTACGGAGAAGAAGAGGATGGCAGATATGTAAGCCGCACGCGTTTAACGAAAATGCTAAAACACGAGTTCGATTTATTAACCAAGCGCTTACATGGTGAAAAATACTGTAACAAAAAGTTCTTCGCTTTTGCCGACACCGTTACTACGCTAAACTTTACAAAAACAAATGAACCTCATGGTTGGATTGGTGTCAGATTTCAACACGAAGTCGACGGCCCTACCAACGATATCATTATACACGTAAGACTGCTAGATAGCGACAACCAGCTACAACAAAAAGTATTGGGTATCATTGGAGTCAACCTCCTTTTCGCAGCCAATTATTATACCGATAACGTGCAGACGATGATTGAGTCATTAGTCGACAATCTATCTGTAGGCTCTGTAGAAATTGATCTTGTAAAAGTAACTGGCCCGTTGTTTGAAAATGTCAATGAAAGATTGATCAATTTATACCTCATTGCTAAAGGTTTTGCAAAGGCCGCAATCTTTAAACCAGATGGCAAAGCCGCACAGATCAAAGATTACCTTTACAAAAAGAATATCATTCTTCTAAGAACGAAATATAGACAAAAATCTCTACCTAACTTTGATCTATTCAATCTTGCTGTAGATCAATTTAAGAAAAACACAGGCGCAACATCAGAAAACACAGTAGTCCTGATAGAGGTATTAATGGGCAATGTACTTGAAGAGGATCATATCATTACCGATAAAGATCTCGAAGAATTTGCACACCGTGCCGAAGAGCTATGTTCAACAGGCAATAATATCATCGTCAGCAATTTCAGAAGAAATAATCATCTTGCTGAGTTTATCAATAATTTCAAACCAAAAAATATTGGTATTGCGACAAACGTTTCCAATTTAAGAAATATCTTTAATTCGGATAATTACAACAAGGAGCATTACACCAATGAACTTCTTTCCTATATTTCGGGAATGTTCAATAAGAATATCAAGCTATATGCATACCCATACTTATTGAAAAAAGAAAATAAGATTATCACCACAAAAAATATGGCCGTTTCTGAAGAAGCCAAACCATTATTTGATTTCTTAATTAAAAATGGCTACATCATAGACATTGAGAATTACGATATCAAATATGTTAAGACGGTATAGATGTCACAATAACAATAAAGAGCTCCAAAATTTGGAGCTCTTTATTGTTATAAGAACTTTTTATAGATCGAATATAATATCTTCAGATCATTTTCCTTCAGCGTAGCGACATTTGCATTCGTCTGGATGTAATGCTGTTTAAATGCCTTAATAGCTGCATCCAAATTCTTTACATCGTAACCAATAATTCTCAAAGCCAGTTTTGGATTAAAATCAATTGGTGGAGTTTCCAGATATTCTTCATACCAGTAACCAAAACCCTTATCTGCTAATACCTTCCAGGGAAATCGTGATGGATCATTTTTACGAGTTGGAGCTAAGTCCATATGACCAATGAAGTTTGCTTGAGGGATGTTATATTTCACTTTAAGATACGAAAGTAACTCGGTCAGTGCATTAATCTGTGCATCTGTCCAAGGATCTGTTGTTCCATTATTATCTAATTCAATTCCAATAGAAGAAGAATTTAGATCCGTATCATTACCCCATTTACCAATTCCTGCATGATGTGCACGATAATAATCATTGACCATCTGCACCACTTTACCGGTACGGCCAACAACATAATGAGCACTTACACCCGCCTTTTCAGAATGAAAGGTACGTATGGTCTGTCCCAGTGAATCCTGAGCAGTATGATGAATCACAACATAGTTTGGTTTGCGAATCCCAAAGTTTATCGATGCGATCCATTCTTTTTCAACCGATAGCGGTAATTTACCGATAGCTTGGTTGATAACAGGACTTGTAGCATATTCTTTGGCAAGTAACTTTGCTTTTTTCTTATAGACTTTCTCAGTTGCGGCATACTTACCTGTCGAACAGGAAGCAAATAGCGCTGTCATCACTAAAAAAGTTATTGTTGATTTTACTTTCATTATTAATATAATTACTTCAGAAGCACTTCATCTCATTTATGCATGATAAATACGTATTCCAACATCTTGCTTTTCCGTCCAGTAAACATTCCGTCAGCAAGCTATTCACAAAAATGATATCATCATTATTGATGCTGCACAAAAAAGACAATCCGCGTCGTTAGTTAAGTCATGTAAACTTGAACTTGGATTTTCATTAAAACACAAAACAAACTTAGATAAATTTGTTTTATTTACAATTATAATTGCATCATATATAAGACATCTTCTTTCTTTTACCTTTTTTGAGATTCATCATTTAGCTATGACAATCCTCTCTCTACTCCCGCTACAAATGAATTATATTTAATCTTACTTCCTCAAAAAGTTAAGGTATTGAACTGTCCACCATCCATCATGAGCAAGATCCTAAAGATGACATGCTCAATATTATCTTTTACAAAAAAAGCCTTCATCTGTATTAGATGAAGGCTTTTTTATTTTATTATATTTTTGATTAAGCTTCTGCGTACTCTTCAATAGAAGGACATGAACAAATTAATGTTCTATCTCCTTGTGAATCGTTTACACGACCAACAGAAGGCCAGAACTTACGATCTTTTAAATAAGCCAAAGGATACGCTGCTGTTTGGCGAGAATAAGATCTAGTCCACTCGTCAGCAGTTACAACAGATGCAGTATGAGGCGCATTTTTCAATACGTTATCAACCTGATCTACATCACCCGCTTCAACCGCAGCAACTTCTTGACGAATAGCGATCAAAGCATCACAGAAACGATCTAATTCAGCTTTAGACTCAGACTCAGTAGGCTCAACCATCAAAGTACCCGCTACAGGGAAAGAAACTGTTGGAGCATGGAAACTATAATCCATCAAACGTTTTGCGATATCAGCAACTTCAACACCCACATTTTTATATGCACGGCAATCTAAGATCATCTCGTGTGCACAACGTCCATTTACACCAGAATATAATACTGGGTAGTGGTTTTCCAAACGAGCTTTAATATAATTTGCATTTAAAATTGCAGTTTTTGTAGCGTTCGTTAATCCATCTCCACCCATCATTGCGATATAAGCATGCGAGATAATTAAGATAGAAGCAGAACCAAATGGCGCCGCAGATACTGCAGTGATACCCTCTTGACCAGAAACTTCAACCACTTCGTGATTAGGTAAGAAAGGTACTAAGTGTGCTGCAACACCGATTGGACCCATACCAGGACCACCACCACCGTGAGGGATACAGAACGTTTTATGTAAGTTCAGGTGACAAACGTCAGCACCGATACGACCAGGGCTTGTTAAACCAACCTGCGCATTCATATTCGCTCCATCCATATAAACCTGTCCACCATTTGCATGGATAATTTCACAGATTTCAATAATAGGTTCTTCAAATACCCCATGCGTAGATGGATAAGTCACCATAAATGAATTTAAATTCGCGGCATGCTCTGCTGCTTTTACTTTTAAATCCTCAACATCAATGTTACCACGATCATCACATTTAACAACCACAACTTTCAATCCAGCCATAGAAGCGGAAGCAGGGTTTGTACCGTGAGCGGAAGCAGGAATTAAACAGATGTTACGGTTATGGTCTCCACGACTTTCATGGTAAGCACGAATAACCATTAAACCGGCATACTCTCCTTGAGCGCCAGAGTTTGGTTGGAAACTCATCTTAGCAAAACCTGTAATTTCAGATAACCAATCATTCAACTCACCGATCAACTGCATATAACCAGAAGTTTGATCTGCAGGAGCGAATGGATGTAAACCGCCGAAGTTAGCCCATGTAACTGGAGTCATTTCAGCAGTAGCATTCAATTTCATTGTACATGATCCCAATGGAATCATAGAATGACATAATGATAAATCTTTTGCTTCCAAAGATTTGATGTAACGTAACATCTCACTCTCTGAGTGGTAGCTATTGAAAACTGGGTGTGTTAAGTAATCAGAAGTACGAACCAAATCAGCAGGAAGAGCTGATGTTAAAGATGCCTCGATAGATTCGAAATCAACATCAGCCAAATTTTTAGCTTTTACTTTAGCAAATACTTTTACAATCGTTAAAATGTCTTCATAAGTCGTTGACTCATCAATAGAGATCCCTACAACAGAACCTACATAATTGAAGTTCATTTCGTTATTTAAAGCCTCAGATTTTAATCCAGCAACTTCACCACCTAATTCAAAACGAACAGTATCAAAGTAGTTTTTGTTCAATTGCGTATAACCCAACTGTTGAACAGCTTGGTCTAACAATTGAGCCAAATCGTGAATACGGCTAGCAATATTCTTGATTCCCTGAGGACCATGATATACGGCATAGAATGACGCCATAATTGCTAATAAAGCCTGTGCAGTACAGATATTAGATGATGCTTTATCACGACGGATATGCTGCTCACGAGTCTGTAATGCCATACGCAATGCGTAATTGCCATTAGAATCTGTCGTAACACCGATAATACGGCCTGGAATATTACGCTTAAAAGCGTCTTTAGTTGCGAAAAAAGCAGCGTGAGGACCACCGAAACCCATTGGTACACCGAAACGTTGTGAATTACCAACAACAACATCAGCACCCCATTCTCCCGGAGGAGTTAATAACGTTAAACTCATTAAGTCTGCAGCGGCACAAACAGTAATGTTTTTGGCATGCGCAACAGCAGTAAAAGCTTTATAATCTATAATTGAACCATCTGCAGCAGGATATTGAACAAATGCAGCGAATACATCATCCGTTAAACTGTCTTCAGAAATAGCTTCAATACGAAGTTCAATTCCAAAAGATAATGCACGAGTTCTTAATACATCGATCGTTTGTGGATAAGCATTTTCAGAAACCAAGAAAACATTAGCCGCTTTGTTTTTACGAGCCGAATAAAGCATAAACATACCTTCAGCCGCAGCAGTAGCTTCATCTAATAAAGACGCATTCGCGATCTCTAATCCTGTTAAATCACAAATAACCGTTTGAAAATTTAACAAAGCCTGAAGACGACCTTGTGCAATCTCTGCCTGATAAGGTGTATACTGTGTATACCATCCTGGATTCTCAAAGACGTTTCTTTGAATAACACCTGGTAAAATCACATCAAAATAACCTTGTCCGATATAAGACTTGAAAACTTTATTTTTTTCTGCAATTTGTTTTACCCTTTTCAAATAAGCGACTTCGCTTAAAGCAGCAGGCAATTGTAAAGCTTGTTTTGCACGAATCTGTGCAGGAACAGTTTGCTCAATAAGTTGGTCAAGCGAGTCAACGCCTAAAAATTCCAACATTTCTCTCGTTTCAACCGATCTTGGTCCGTTGTGACGATCTTCAAATTTTTCTTGAAAATGTATGTTACTCATGTGTGCAAAAAATTAGTGCCTTTCGCTAGATTCTTACCTTTTTTGGTTTTATTAAAAATAATAGCAAAACAGCTGCTTTTTGGATGTGCAAAGATACATTTTTTCAAGTCCTAAAAAAAGCAGATTATGTCTGTAAAAATAATTATTAGAATACCCATACAAAACAATCGTTTGCGATCTCATCTGCACACAAAATTTAAGCTCAATTTCATCATCTAGAGCAAGATTCTAATTTACCCGACATAATTCCTGATAACAAATGCTCGTTATGCACGATGTCAGTTCGCTTATCACCCATACCAAAATAAAATCATAAAAAAAGGGCCTTTTCTCATTTTGAAAAGACCCTCTTATAAGTTGAAATATTAGAAAGAGTAACGTAAACCTAATTGAAATTGATATGGATTTCCAGAACGTGAGATCACTCCCGTATTTGCTACGCTATAATTATACTGCTGTAATGTCGCATCAAACTGAGGTAAAGCATTTCCGTCAGTATCTTTTCCACCCAAAGCATATAATCTCTGGTTCCCAATGGCTTCATTTACACCCCAAGTTTTCTTAAATAAGTTGGCAACGTTAAAGAGATCACCAGATACCTCCAAAGCATGGTTTTTGTATAAATTGAACTTTTTAGCGACCCTAAGATCAATTAAGCCATAGAAACCATTTATCCCTCCGTTACGTTTTGCTATTTTACCCTCATATTCCTTAATATAATCTTTGAGGCTTTGATTGGCAGCATTATCCAATAAGTTATTTAAACCATCTACTATACGTTTTGGCGTACTTGGATTATTTGGATCAAAAATATAAGCTAGATCATTATCATTGCTGACAAAATCGCCGTTGATATTACCTCCTGCCAACAGACTATAACGTGTTCCTCCAATACCCGAATAACGAACACCTACACTCACGCCATAAAATGTTGGCAAAGTACCATATATAACCAATTTATTGCGGAATTGATTATTGGAATAACTCATCTCACTTAAATCTCTTGGATCATCTTTCACTGCTAAAGACAGTGTTGCTGTATTGGCCACATTTCCATTGAAAGAAGTATTATCCTTCACGTCATTCCACGTATAACTGACAGAAATAGATCCATCCTTATAGTATTGGTAACTGGCATCCAATACCACTGCAAATTGGTTGACCTTTCCTTTAGAATTCATTTCCAAAACACGTCCGTATTTATTAGAAATCCTTCCCTGCTTCCAATCTGGAGCACCAGCAACGATAGAAGATGCAGGAACATATACGCCCCTGTTGTCTTCATTCGCTAATCTAAAGAAAGGATCATTTACCATATTACGATCTACATACATATAATTATTACGTCCCAAATTCATATATCCTGAAAGACTCGCTTTGAGTTTTTCTGTAAAGAAATGCGTATAAGATACGTTTGCCTTATACACCACTGGAATCTTCGCGTCAGATCCATAGGTATTAATGGTCGGTGTTTGAAATTGTGCCAATGTTGGCGTAGAAGAAGGATCTTTTCTATATCCAATAAAATCAGGATTAGGCACATCTTTACCACGCACATCTACAGTCGCAAAATGCTTACCATCAAAGGTCAGATTATTGATCGTCATATAATTGTTGATATCCGAAGCAAAGATACCTCCTCCAATACGGAAAAAGTCTTTCCGTTCCTCATTCACATCCCAGGTCATCTGAAATCGCGGTTGAGCTACAAAAGACTTCAGTTTATGATCCGTACGTACACCAACTTCTTTTAACAAATCTTCGTTCAGAGGAGAAGTTGGGTAATGTCCATAATCCAATCTTAATCCTGCTACTAAATCCAAACCTTTAGCTAATTTGGTCTGTAGCTGTCCATAAACACCCGCATTAAATATTTTGCCGACAACCGTTGGATCTGCCATCAATGGAACTTCACGATAATAATTGTACGGCACCATTGCTTCAAAATTTTGTAAAGCAGTATTTCCGTTATCGCTTGGTCTAAAGTGGAAGCGTCCATTCACTTCGCTACCATACACTGAATTTGCATGCGTATACATTAAGTCAACACCAAAAGTATAATTTATATTGTCTGTACTGTAATAGATATTATCTACAAGCTGAAATACATTATTTTTAAAAGCTTCCTGAGCAAAACGATGTCCACCCAATTGCAGTGTTTTAGTACCAGTGGTAGATTTTATATCCTCTACAATTGCGCGCGGAATATTTTTACTCGGTAAAAGATCCCCTGGACTACTACTCTGATAAGTATAAAGGTGCTGTACTTTTAATTCATTGGTTATTTTAGGAGAAATCGTTGTACGCAATGTCGCTAATAAGCTATTGTCAATATTTTTATCATTTCCATAAGATTCATACATCATGATATCCTTATTATCCTGCAAGCCAAGCCTATTCATATCGTTTGTAAAATTGTTACGGATGGTCAAGAGGTTCTTGTCATTAATTTGCCAATCAATACGACCAAAGATCGCATTTGATGGACGTATTTTGTCAAAAGAACCTGTCTGTGCCTCCTGGCCCATACCATATTTTCTTTGTCCGATGTCAACAAACTTATCCAGATTGTCTCTTGTAATGCCAAAACGTTCTTCATCTGCAGTAGAGGTTATATCGGCTATAATTAATGGGCGAGCATCACGTTGATGATCCCAAGCGACAAAGTAATGAAGCTTATCTTTAATGATTGGTCCCCCCAAAGTGAATCCATATTGGTAAGTGGAGAAATCATTCATCCGCTTTTTACCATTGATATCATTAGGACTGGATAGCCAATCAGCCCGAGAATACAACCAAGCACTACCCTGTGTCTTATTAGTTCCTTGTTTTGTCACGGCACTTACAGTACCCCCACCTGCTCTGCCATAAGTCACATCATATTGATTGGTCACCACTTTAAATTCCCGGACAGCTTCAATCGAAATCGAAAATGGTGCCCCGCTTCTGCTTGTTGTTGAACCGGCAGATGTTGGATTCTTTGCGTTCATACCATCAATGGTAAAGTTGGTCGAAGAACCAAGCTGACCACCTATATTATCACCTTTACTCAATGGTGATAGATCCATTAAAGAGGTAAAGTTTCTTCCATTAACCGGCAATTTTGCGATATCCTTTGCCGTGACGGCAGTTGCGGCACCTAAATTTTCAACCTGATTTTTTAATGTATTTGTACCTTTAATCTCTACTGTCTCTAGTACATTTGAAGAATTTTGAATGGAAATATTCAATCGAACAATATCACCCTGATTTAAATTATATCCGGTCCGAACCTGTTCACCATATCCAACATAGGAAACTTTCAATATATAAGGACCGCCCAATGGTAGCTCTTTAAAATTATAATCGCCATTTGCATTGGTAGATGTTTTTGTGGTGAAGCCTGTCGATTCATTTCGAACCTCTACAGAAGCGCCTTGAACACCTTTAGCGTGCTCGTCTGTAATCTTTCCAGCAAAACCAGCCTGAGTTGTCTGCGCATACAAACCAGTACCAATGACAGTTAAACATGTTGTGAGTAGAAATTCTTTCATCTAGTATTTTGTTACATTGTTATGCAACAAATCTAACCACCCCCTGTTAACTAGAACTGAACTGTGTGTTATCAAATTATAAATGAAAAAAGTCAGCTTTGAGCTGACTTTTAATAGAGTATCGTAAACTTAAAATCCAATGGATTAAAATGCTTATAAAGTTCATCGAATAAAGTATCTCCATATTTAACATAGAGAAGACCAAAATTCTCAGACCGTTCCTGCAATCCACCACCGGGAAACAGACGTTCTTTGATATGGTCGATATTAGACAATGCATCTTTATGATTCCGCTTTTCGGCACGCATTAATTTCTTTTCCAGATTATTAATAGCTTTTTTTAACCGTGCTTTAATCGCTTCCGTACTTGGTGATAAACTAGGATCTATCTTGTGCGTACGAAGCTTTATTTTTCCGAATATGGCATTTAACTCCATCCATTCATCATTTAGATTTAAACGATGTTTCGTTTGCCGACGCACAAATTCCTTCTTTAGAATTTCACTATCCCGGAATATACTTTTAAAAGTAAGATCCTGTCTAAAAATCTTAGACACCACATTATCTTCAGTAATCATGGCAGAATTACGTGGTATTAAAATTGGAAAATCAATTCCATATTGATCAAAATTTGCTTTTAGCTGCATCCAATAAACCATTTCTGCCCCACCACCAATATAAGCTAAATTAGGTAAGATGATTTCCTGGTACATAGGACGCATAACCACATTCGGACTGAATCTTTCTGGGTATGTATCTATTTCCTTTTCAAGCTCCGCTTTTGTAAAGTAAATATCCTGATGTAAAACCTCATAACGACCATCAGCATTTAAAACAATACGTTCGCGAAATTCATCTGTCAGATAGAAAAAATTGATTTCACGAGCATGCACCTGTGTGGCAAAACCGGCTTTTTCCAAAGACTCAGATGTCTCTTCTATTGCTTTAAAGCTTTTTTCAGTTAAAATATCTTCTGTTATGATCGGTTTAAAAACGGTTTTTAGCGCTTTGTCATCAGCATCAATAATAAGCAGGCCAAATTTCTTAAACAATTCATGTACAAGATATCGGGTAGCATCGGCTAAATTATCATGCTTGAGATAAGCATTCTCAACAATACAGGCAAGTTTACAAGAATGCTCAGAAAGCCCTAAAACACCGGTATACTGCTTTACTGCCTGAACAATAGAATCCGTATCCATCCTTCCTGTAGCTGAAACCGCGGGAGTATCCCAAACGATTTTTTTGCCTGACAATTTCGTATGGTTTATTTCCGCAAAATCATGATCTTCCGTAGCCATCCAATAAACAGGAACAAATTCTTTCTCTGGAAACCTGACTTTAAGATCATCTGCTAAACGAATAGCTGTTATGATTTTAAAGATAAAATATAATGGACCAGTAAAAATATTGAGTTGATGTCCCGTTGTAATGGTATATGCGTTATCAGCAAGTAATTTATCAATGTTTGCTGCAACGTGAGGAGCGGATTCTAGTAAATCGCCATATTGTGCTTTTAATCGATCAACTAAAAGCGTACGCGAAGGAAAAGGTTTTTTTTCATTAATTTGCTTTTCAAAACCAGCGAAAGTTGGCCAATTCCCGATAAAGGGAACTAAAGCTTCATCCTGATTTAAATAAGCAATAAGTGTCTTAGAAAAGCTGTTGGTTTCGCTGTAGTCTATATAAGTTGCTTTCATTCGTGATTACATTTGCACTAAAAACAGAGTAATATACATAATTGCTATACAAAATAAGCAATTAATATTTTCTCTGCGCACAAATGTAGTGTTTACGAATAAAAGCAACGATTGGATCGCTATTATTTGACAATAGATCCATATAAATCAAAGTCTTCAGCGCGGTCCACTTTAACATTTACAAAATCACCGATTCGGGCATAGTTTGTTTTTGCATCAAGTATAACCTCATTATCAACTTCTGGAGAGTCATATTCTGTTCTGCCAATAAAGTAATCGCCGTCCACACGGTCAATTAATACTTTATAGGTATTTCCTATTTTATCTTGATTGATCTCAAAAGAAATTCCTTGTTGTACTTCCATGATCGCTTCTACACGCTCCTGTTTTACTTCTTCAGGGACATTATCTTCCAATGAATGCGCATGTGTTTTCTCTTCATGCGAATAAGTAAAACATCCTAAGCGGTCAAAACGTGTTTCCTCAACCCATTCCAACATCTCTTGAAAATCTTGCTCAGTTTCATCAGGATAACCACAGATTAACGTTGTACGCAAAGCAATATTAGGAACTTTATCACGGATCTTATTAACCAAATCAATCTGTTTTTGCTTACTTGTACCGCGACGCATTGAAGTCAACATACGATCAGAAATATGCTGCAATGGCATATCTAAGTAATTACAGATATTTGAACGTTCATTCATCGCATCAAGAATATCCATTGGGAATCCAGAAGGATAAGCATATTGCAAACGGATCCAATCGATACCATCAACATCAGATAAATGACGCATCAAGTCAGAAAGGTTACGCTTTCCATAAATATCTAATCCGTAATAGGTTAAATCTTGTGCGATCAATATCAATTCTTTCGTTCCATTAGAAGCTAAGAATTTGGCTTCTTTCACTAAATCATCAATTGATTTCGAAACATGCTTACCACGCATTAACGGAATCGCACAGAATGAACATGGACGGTTGCAACCTTCGGCGATCTTAAAATAAGAATAGTGTGAAGGCGTGGTCAACATACGTTCACCTAACAGTTCGTGACGATAATCTGCACCGATAGATTTTAATAAATCAGGTAAGTCATTTGTACCAAAATAACCGTCTACGTTTGTAATCTCAGATTGTAGCTCAGGTTTATAGCGCTCAGAAAGACAGCCTGTAACAATGACCTTATTGATCTTGCCCTCATCTTTCAATTCTGAAAACTGTAAGATCGTATCAATAGACTCCTGTTTGGCATTATCGATAAAACCACAGGTATTGATAACAACAATATCGTTCTCCTGAATATTAGTAGCCTCGTGTACAACTTCTATTTGATTACCTTTTAATTGTCCCATCAATACTTCACTATCATGAATATTTTTAGAACAACCCAATGTAACCACATTCACACGGGGTTTTGACTTTGGCTCTACAGCCTTACTATATTTTGTTTTCATATAATGGATGTGGATTACTTGAACAGCGAATCCACAAACTCTTTTTTGTTGAATAACTGTAAATCGCCGATTTTCTCACCGACACCAATATATTTTACAGGTATTTTAAATTGATCAGATATACCGATAACTACCCCACCCTTTGCGGTACCATCCAGTTTAGTCAATGCTAAGGCATTGACATCAGTTGCTTGTGTAAATTGAGTACATTGTTCTATGGCATTTTGTCCTGTAGAGGCATCAAGAACCAATAGAATTTCATGTGGAGCACCAGGAATAACCTTTTGCATGACATTTTTTATTTTCCCCAACTCATTCATCAAGCCAACCTTGTTATGAAGACGACCTGCTGTATCAATAATACAGACATCATCACCGTTAGATAAGGCCGATTGGACTGCATCATAAGCAACAGAAGCAGGGTCAGATCCCATCGCCTGTGCAACAACACGAACACCTACACGTTCACCCCAAAGCTTGATTTGTTCTACGGCAGCAGCACGAAAAGTATCAGCAGCACCCAAAACAACTTTATTGCCAGCTGCTTTCAACTGATGTGCCAGTTTTCCAATTGTTGTTGTTTTTCCAACTCCGTTTACACCGACCACCATGATAACATATGGTTTGTGATTACCGTACTCAAAGTTTTCAAAATCAGAACTGTTGTTTTCCGCTAATAATTCCTGAATCTCTTCCTTCAATAACGTATTTAACTCTGAGGTTGAAACATATTTATCACGTGCAACACGCGCCTGAATACGGTCAACAATTTTCAGTGTTGTTGTCACACCCACATCCGAGGTCACCAATATTTCTTCCAAATTATCTAAAACATCATCATCGATAGTTGATTTACCAACAACTGCTTTTGTAATTTTAGAAAAGAAACCCTCTTTAGTCTTTTCCAAACTTTTATCTAAAGCTTCTTGGGCTTCAGGAGTTTCTTGTTTCTTCTTGAAAAAATCGAATAATCCCATTGATATATGTTCCGCTTATGAATTCATTATTATTTATCTTCCGACCAGTATAAAATACCGATTGCCAAAGATAGATATTTGAAACCAACAAAAAAAGCCCTTTCGGTGTATACCAAAACGGCTATTTTTTTGAATTCTTTTTAAAGAAAAACTTTAAAAAAGGAAAATTACTAGTTATTTTTTGCAGCCTCTGCTAAAGTATCTTTTACTTTATCATTGTGAATCATCGCCTCTTTGAAAGTATAAGCTCCCGTTTTAGTCGATTTAGTAGTAATAATAACCTTTGTATATTCTTTACCGCCACCTTTTTGTAACGATGCAACAGATTTCTTTGCCATGGTATTAATATTTTAACTTAGTGCTTACACAGCAACTAAGATGTGAATTACTTAATTTCTTTGTGAACAGTAACTTTTCTCAATACTGGGTTGAATTTTTTCAATTCTAAACGCTCAGTTGTATTTTTCTTGTTCTTAGTAGTGATGTAACGAGACATTCCCGGAAGACCACTTTCTTTGTGTTCAGTACATTCTAAGATAACTTGTACTCTATTTCCTTTTTTAGCCATTGTTTTACTTTATTTTGAATCCTATAAAATGCTAGGATTGAAATTCATGAATGATATTTTATGCAACAGGCGAAAAATCAATTAAATTGATCCTTTTTTTATGAACTTACCGATAGCATTAGTGATACCGATTTTGTTGATAGTTTTAATCGCCGAAGTCGAAACTTTTAATGTAATCCAACTATCTTCTTCTGGAATGAAGAAACGTTTTGTTTGCAAATTTGGGTAAAATTTACGTTTTGTTTTAGCGTTAGAATTAGATACATTATATCCATTCATTGCTGTTTTGCCTGTTAAATCACAAATTCTTGACATGATATTATGTTATTTTGTTGTCTTAATTTAAATATATCTTTTCGCAAAGAGTGTGCAAATATCTATATTTATTTTGTTAAATGCAACAATTTTAAGGATTTATTTTTAAAAAAATAAATATCCAGGCCTTGGTAAAGGCAAAAATAATGTATTTAATTATATTATATTTGCTTAAACATAGAAAATAGTTTTCAACAATTCACACTTGTAAACATCATGAATAAATATTTACGCAGAGGACTATTAGAAATCATACTTGCTATTATACTCATCCTGGTCAGTTATTATCTAATGAAATTACAAAATAATTGGTATAAACCTATTATGATTTTAGGGGTAATTTCTTTTGGAGTCGGGTTTCTTCGTATTATTTATCGCCTGATACGCAAGATTGATAGAAATGCATTGATAGAAATGCGAAAAGAGAAAAAAGATAAATAAATATGCTTCATAAAACTAGAGGTATTGTATTAAAAACCACCAATTATTCTGAAAGTAGCGTCGTATCTCAAATTTATACGGAACACTTTGGCTTGCAATCATACCTTGTGAATGGCGCCCGCAAACCCAAAGCTAAAATTAGATCGGGGTTCTTACAGGCCTTACATCCTTTAGATATGGTTGTAACCTTTAAAGATAACAATTCCCTGCATCGCATAAATGAAGCAAGGCAGGTACCTCCTTTAAAAAGTATACCTTACGATATTGTCAAAAGCTCATTAGCAATATTTCTCAATGAAGTGCTCTATAAAATCTTAAGGGAGCAATCTGGAGATCCATTTCTATTCGAATATTTGTATCAAGCGATACTATGGCTTGATAACTCTGAAACAAATCTTGCAAATTTTCATTTGGTATTTCTTATTAACTTAAGTCGTTTTCTGGGTTTTTACCCTGTTGAAGCTTCGAAAAACTATCCCTATTTCAATTTGGAATCTGCCACTTTCTCCAATCAGCTTCCCGAACATCCCTATGTATTACAGGAACCTCACACCACGCTTTTTAGAAAATTGATGGCAACAGAATTCAACTCCTCCGAAGATATCAAAATGAGTACTAAAGACCGTCAGATACTCTTAGAAAAAATAATCGACTACTACAGACTACATCTCACGAATTTCAGAGAAATAAAATCGCTCTATATCTTAGAAGAAATCTTTCATTAAATGATCTAATTGAAATTTATTTCCTTACTTTTAGATATACTTTAATAAAAAAACCTAATTAAAACTTAACATTATGGAATGGTTTCTGAAAGTCGTTCGCGACAACTATGCAAATTTCGATGGTCGAGCCCGCAGAAAAGAATACTGGATGTTCGCGTTATTTAACTTTATCATCTCCTGTATTCTTGGAATTCTTGCTTACATAGCTAATGTTTTTTACTACCTGAGTATTATTGTTTCTCTTGCGCTAATAATACCAAGTATAGCAGTAGCAGTTAGACGTCTTCATGATATTAATAAGTCGGGATGGATGATCCTATTGTGTCTAATACCATTCGTCAACTTTTATTTAATATATCTTTTCTTTTTAGAAGGAGATAAAGGTCCTAACGAATATGGTGAAGATCCAAAAGCTGACGAAAATGATAACCCATTTGCAGACCAGAATCCTTTCGGACATATTCCTCCGCCCCCTCCTTCTGACAGAGGTAATAATGACCCCTTCGCTTCTCATAATTCGTAAATAAATACAGCAGCTGATAAAAATTAAATCAATTACTTAGATCAATCTTTATCAGCTGTATTTAATATCTTGATTATGGTATCTTAAAAAATACCGCCACCAACAGCCAAACGAAACCCACCAAGTACAATTGCAATGACACATAAAATAATGCCAGTCTTTGGCTGATTATTTGGTTGCACATTGACATCATTGTAAGCAATCAAACTAACGATCAAACCTACTACAGCAAAAGGAATATTAAGCCAGTTTAACCAACCTAAACAAGGGATAAATGCCACTAACATCCCGATTAAGGATAGAATACCCAATAGTAATCCTGCTATTCTCATAGTTTCTTATGGTTTATAATTTTTTCACTTATAAAGATAATAGAATTTACGATAATCAATGAAAACAAAATTATGCTTCCACGATTAAACTGATGAGCCAGTGAGAAATCTCCTTCTTTAATTTTTAAAAATGCCCTTGTCATACCACATAGCATACATTCCGTCCCTTTTAGCTTTGATGGACAAATCGGCGCAGCTACAAGTAATAAAGAACTATCTAAAACAAACAGTACTACTAAAAAAAGAAGCATACAAATGGAAATTAGATTCCATACAATATAAAAAGGCTCCCGAAACTCATTAAATTTCATAATTAGAAGTGTATAAAAAAGCCCGATTTCGTTCTGAAATCGGGCTTTTCTACAATAAATATATCTTAAAATCTGATTAGATAACTTTTACATTTACCGCATTAAGACCTTTACGACCTTGTTCTACTTCGTAAGAAACGTTGTCATTTTCACGAATTTTGTCTACTAAACCAGAAACGTGAACGAAGATTTCGCTCTCGCCTGAATTTGGAATGATGAAACCGAAACCTTTGGTTTCATTAAAGAATTTTACTACTCCTTCTTGCATTGTTTTATTGTATTAAATTTCTTAAAGATATTTAAAAAAAATTAAAATCCTTTATCTTTTTAATTTTTTTTCCATTAAACTACTTGGCTCAAACTGCGTCTACATCAATAGAAACAAACAATGGTTCGATTTTTGAAAACAAGTATTAAAATAGAAAAAGTATGAAAAATTTATTGTTAGGAATAATGCTATTTGCATCTGTACACACTTTACAAGCACAACAAATGACAAATAAAGATATGGTAACAACCATCGGAAGAGCGGAAGAAGAAGTAACACCCGATATTATTTATATAAACGTTACTTTAAAGGAATTTTATCAAGACGGAAACACAAAGAAAAAGGTTTCAATCGAAACTCTTGAAAAGCAATTATTTCAAGCAGCAACAAATGTAGGGGTTGAAAAAAAGGATTTTACAATTCAAAACATCTACAGTACGAACTATGCTACAAAGAAGAAAAAAGAAACTGAAATCTTACTTTCTCGTCAATACCGTATTAAAGTAACGCAATTGAATAAATTAAATGATTTGTTCGATGGTGTTGATGCTGCCGGAATACAGAATACAGCAATCAGCGAACTTGATTATTCAAAAAAGAAAGAACTTGAAAAAACATTAAAAGTTAAAGCGGTTAAAGATGCGATGGAAAATGCGAAAATTTTAGCTGAAGCTGCTGGTCAAAAAGTTGGAAAAGCAATTCTATTGTCTGAAAGTCCACAAATGATTTATTTCAATTCACCACGTGCCATGGCTTCATTCAAATCAAGTAACATGGAAGCTGCAGATGTAGCTGATGATCTGGACTTGGATATTAAACCGATCAAAATTACAAGTGAGGTAAATGCATCCTTTGAAATATTATAATGAAAAGAGATTTATCTTTAGCTGACAAAGAAAAAAGAAGAGATCATGATTTCGGTTGGGTTGAAAGACTCTCCTGGCTGATGGATAATAATTTCCAGATAGCTGGATTCCGCTTTGGTCTTGATCCACTTCTTAATTTTGTTCCTTTTGCAGGAACAATTGCCAGCTTTGGAACGTCATTCGTTTTGGTAATGGTCATGTGGAGAAATGGAGCGAGCTCTAAATTAGTCGTCAAAATGCTGATTAATATTTCAATTGATGCAATTTTAGGAGCAATTCCACTTTTTGGAAATGTATTTGATTTCTTTAACAAGGCAAATACCAAGAATATCAAATTGATGAAAGAGCATTACTACGAAAACAAACATCAAGGTTCTGCGATTTGGTTACTACTGGGTATTCTATCGATCATTGTCCTCTTTTTTGTCGGCACCATCTATCTTTTATGGATTGCCGGAGAATGGGTTTGGCAATTACTTTTTTAACCGAATGTATATAAAATCATAAAATAGCGTTTATATGGATGTATAAACGCTATTTTTGTATACACAATTTCTTAAAAATGAATAAAAAAAGAATTTTTGCTTTAGTAATCATTTTCATTGTTATTGCAGCAATATGGACAAATCCGAAAAAGGAACAACATGAACTTGTTGTGAAGGAAAAAGCCGAATATTTATTAAAAAATCAATTAGGTAAAAAAGAACAGAGCTTATTTGATATCGGCATGCAGTTATTCGGAAATAATGCAGTCGAAGATTTTGTTTCGAAAAACGTTCTCGTTGAAAACTTCTATCTTTTTTCATTAACAAAAATTAAATGGCAAGGTAAGGAGAACCCCATAGGTGTCGGTGCTTTTGGAAAAATATGGTTAAGCCCTAAGATTGACGAAAAAGCGACCGAAATAATCGATGCTATAAAGAACAATTAATCCAACATGTTAGAAATATTATATCAAGACGAAAATATCATTGCGATTAATAAACCACATGGTTTACTTGTACACCGTTCATCTATCGCGCGCGATGCTTCCGAATTTGCCCTTCAGCTCTTGCGTGATCAAATTAATCAAACGGTATACCCTTCACATCGCCTTGATCGAAAAACAGCTGGAATCCTCTTATTCTCTTTAAATAAGGATATGGATAAGGAATTGCAGCAGTTATTTCAGAACCAACAGGTCGATAAAAAATATCTAGCGATATTACGTGGCCATGCGCCCGAAGAGATGCACATTGACTATCCCCTGAAAAAAGATAACGGGGTAATACAGGAAGCACAAACCGATTTCAAAACAATCGCTCATACAGAACTTCCTTTTCCTTCAGGAAAATTTCCAACATCTCGTTATAGCTTAGTTGAAGCAAATCCTACAACAGGAAGGATGCATCAGTTAAGAAAGCACTTCGCACACATCTTCCACCCGATTATAGGTGATCGCCCTCATGGTTGTAATAAACAAAACAAGTTTTGGAAAGAGCATTTTGAAATGGACACCATGATGTTGCATGCCTCTGAAATAACATTTAAGCATCCCAAAACACAAAATAATATCATCATCAACGCAGGACTACAACCGGAATTTAAACGTGTCCTCGAGATCTTAAACATGGAGAACTCAATATGAAGAATATCATACTGGATTTTTTTCTAACCATCACCGGTATCAGTGCCGCGTCAGGGTTAGTACATCAAAATAATCACCTTTTTCTAATCGCTGATAACAGTCAATACTTGTACGACTTTGGACTAAATGACCGACTTCTAACAAGAATTCAACTTGACAAAAACACATCAGATCTAGAGAATATAGCGAAAGCTAGAAAACCAGATTTTGAATCCATAACTTTCGATCAGGATAAATATTATATTTATGGTTCAGGATCAACGCCAAACCGTAACCTTCGCATTACCTACCAAAAAGAGGTTCTAACCGAAGATTTTTCCAAAATATATCATCGCTTACAGCAGAAATTTCTAGTCGATCAGGACAATTTTAATATTGAAGGTGTTATTCATACGGAAGATGAGATTTGGTTATTCAATAGAGGTAATGGTCAAAAAGCTCAAAACGGAATCTTCAAAATCAACAAGTTCAACACTGAAAAATCCAGTTTTGATGCGATCAAATTACCGCTCATAGATCAAGTACAAGCAGGTTTTACCGATGCCATTCTGGTTGGTGACTTCGTTTATTTCATTGCTGCGGCCGAAGCATCAAACTCAACTTATTTAGATGGGGAAATTGCGGGCACAATACTTGGAAAATTTAATCGTAAAAATTCTCAAAGTATTGAAACTATCCGTATTCCGGGAAAGCACAAATTTGAAGGCATTACCTTAAAAGAGCAATCAGAAGATCAGATCACTTTTTTTCTTTGCGAAGATAAAGATGATGATAAAATGGAAACCACGATTTATTCTTTGACAATCGATCAGTAAATCGATTGCATAAATGCTAATCTTTAGGCTAAAATCCATGTTTATTTTGTAAATTTGTAAATAAATAAAACTTATCGTATTATGATCAAAAATACTGCCCTTACGGATACGCATATCGCTTTAGGAGCGAAAATGGTACCTTTTGCAGGTTTCAATATGCCTGTTCAATATTCGGGCATCAATGATGAACACGAAACTGTTCGTACAGGTGTAGGTGTGTTTGACGTTAGTCACATGGGCGAATTCATTCTAAAAGGAGAAAAAGCGCTAGACCTTATTCAGATGGTGTCTTCAAATGACGCATCTAAATTATATGATGGTAAAATACAGTATGGTTATCTTCCAAATGAAACTGGGGGGATAGTAGATGACTTTTTAACTTACCGCATCGACGAAAACACATATTTCTTAGTTGTCAATGCTTCTAATATAGAGAAGGATTGGAACTGGATTTCCAAATACAATAGTTTTGGAGTTGATATGAAAAATATTTCGGACGAAACTTCACTATTTGCGGTACAAGGGCCTAAAGCAGCTGATGCTTTACAATCTTTGACAGATATTGAACTAGCATCTATGGAATACTACTCTTTTGCTAAAGGTACCTTTGCTGGAGTAGAAAATGTGCTGGTATCAGCTACAGGTTATACTGGTGCTGGTGGTTTTGAAATCTATGTTGCTAACGAAGATGCTCAAAAAGTTTGGGATGCTATATTTGAAGCTGGAGCAGCTTACGGTATTAAACCAATCGGTTTAGGCGCGCGTGATACGCTTCGTTTAGAAATGGGCTTCTGCTTATATGGCAATGATATTGATGATACAACTTCTCCTTTAGAAGGCGGTTTAGGATGGGTAACAAAATTCACGAAGGAATTTGTTAACTCGGCGAATCTAAAAGCGGAAAAAGAAGCTGGTATCAAGAAAAAACTAGTAGGATTTGAAATGATTGACCGTGGTATTGCACGTCATGATTACGAAATCGTAGATGCTGAAGGAAACAAAATTGGTCGTGTAACTTCAGGAACACAATCTCCAACATTGAAAAAATCAATCGGTTTAGGCTATGTAGATAATGCTTTCGCTAAAGAAGGCACTGAAATCTTCATCAGTATCCGTAACCAAAGTATAAAAGCAAAAGTGGTAAAACCACCATTTGTTAAGTAATAATAAAAAGGGGGCAATTGAAAAATTAGCCCCCCTTTTTATTGCTTGTTCTTTTCTAATCTTCTTCGCTCTTCCTCTTTCTTTAAATCAATCCTAACTTTCTTAATAAGTACACGTTTAAAGAAAATAAAGACGACCAATAGCGCGATCGAAATACCACAGACTAAAATGTTTCCTGCTTCATAAGACTTATAGCCATAATAAACTGCACCTACTATCAGTAAGTTGATTAGAATATTTAAAATAAAATTTTTTGTCATAAGATTACTTTTTAGCAATTACCTTCTCCCTAAATTTGAAGAAATAAAATAGACCCGCTACTATATTGAAAAATATAATAAATAAAGCCAAGAGCATCCGCTCTGTATTTGAAATTCGACCAGAAAAAATGATTTCTCTCAGTACCAATACGACCCAGATTAAAGAGAGTAACAAAGATATACTAAAGAGAATAGGAAAAATTTCAAAATAAAAGAATTTTGATATTATTGAAATGCAATAAAAAGCAAGACTAAACAAAAAAGCTTGTTTAGTCTGATACTCTAAGTTTTTCATTAAATACGATTGTTTATTGTAAACCTATTCGGTTATTGATTATCGATATGAAAAGTATAACCTTGATGGATGTATATTAATAAACATCAATCTCAGGATCGATCTCCTCTTTCCAAGCAAGGATTCCGCCTTTTAAATTTGCTAAATTATCAAAACCTTGTTGCTCTAACATCATTACTGCTTGCGCAGAACGTTTTCCTGAACGGCATTGTACCACGACAGGTTTATCTTTAGCGATTTTATCTACTTCAATTAAGATTCCAGATAAAGGAATATTCAATCCTCCTAAATTAGAAACCTCATATTCAAATGATTCACGAACATCAATTAATTGAAAATCTTCGCCATTATCAATTTTTGATTTAAGCTCTTCTACTGTTACTTCTTTCATGATGATTACTATTTATATCAAATATACTACTTAATTACGAAAATAAACCGTTAAAGCGTGAGGTCTTTTTGCATAACATAATCATCCAAAATATAACCATAATAAGGGATGTCAACAACTTCCGTTACAACAAAACTCTGCTTTAAATAAAAATGATAAGCCGGATTACCCCGATTTACATTTAGCTCTAAAAGCTTTAAATCTCTTGATTTAGCCAGATCAGCTACAAAATTTAAGAACTTCGTTCCATAACCTTTTCCCTTATCTTCAGCTAACAGATAAAGTTTTTCTATTCTCAAAATCGATTGTTCCTTATTTTGAACAGCAACAAATCCTTTGGGTACAGCACCTTCATACAGTAAATAAAAATCTTGACCACTGTCCATTAAAGCCTGAATAGCATCAACAGTGTAATTTTTATTCAACATAAAATCAATTTGTTCTTGCGTTAGAATAGCAGGATAAGTTTCATTATAACTTTGCTGTCCAATTTTACTAATAAATGCCGCTTCATCTTTTCCTGCGGATTTAATAATTACTGCGCTCATAATTTTTCTGTCAATAAACAATATTTTGGTGATGAAAATTCTAACCTAAAAAAACCATCTTGAATTGTTCTAAAGTGATTTTCTCCAATCGCTTGCAAACCACTTGTCTCCAAGTCATTCAGTACAGACCCTATAAAAAGCTCATCCCCAGCAGGCATCCATTTCTCAAATCCCGATTGAACAAAGATAGTTCTCGTTTCGTGATGCAACCATACAATATCAATCATTGGTGCAAAATATTCCAATACTGTCTGATCAAATCCAGATCCTAATATATTTACAGCTTTGTACCCCTCCTCAATAAGATAACTCAAAGCACTGGCTATAAAATTTTTTTCATAAATAACAGCCTTTACATGCTCCTGCGGGAAATCCATGAGCCCCGGAGTGAAGATGATATCTACCTTATAGGCCTGAGAAGTAACAGCTTCATAAGAGTTGACATCCGTAACGATCGTTGGAGACCATTCTAAAAGCTGTCCAACCAACTCTTTGTCAATACTATAAATATCCGTTATCAGTAGTGCCGGCTCTTGCCTTTCTCGAACAATATGATGTGACGACATAGACTTTACTGACCTAAACGTCTTAATGTCATATAAGCCATAAGACCAATGCTCAATTGTAATGCATCCTCATCAATATCAAAAGATGACGTATGAACAGCAGACTGGATACCCTTCGACTTATTTCCTGTCCCTAAACGGTAGAAGCAGGCATTTACTTCCTGCGAGTAATAGGAAAAATCTTCTGCCGCAGGCCAAAGATCTAAATCTAAAACATTTTCTTTACCGAGATATTCTTCAGCATAACCTCTTGCTGCTTTTGTCAGTTCAGGATTGTTAATTAGGAACGGGTATCCTTTACGTACATCAAAATCACAAACCGCACCCATACTCTCTGCAATACCTGTTGCCATTTTAACCATCTTTTCATGAGCCTCAGCGCGCCAATCTTCATCAAACGTACGAAAGGTTCCTTCAAGATAAACTTCGTCAGGAACGATGTTTGTAGCTCCATTTGCAATGATCTTTCCGAAAGAAAGAACTGTAGGGGTTCTTGGGTCGGCAAATCGGCTCGCAATCTGTTGCAGTGCCGTTATGATATGCGCTGTGATAACAATTGGATCAATATTTTGATGCGGATGGGCACCGTGACCTCCTTTACCTTTTACTGTCACAAAAAGTTCATCACAAGAAGCCATATACTTCCCCTCTCTAAAGCCAACTTTACCTGCCTCAATAAAAGGCATAACATGTTGACCTATAATGGCTGAAGGAATAGGATTTTCTAAAACTCCTTCTTTAATCATGAGGGATGCTCCACCCGGAAGACGTTCTTCTCCTGGTTGGAAAATCAATTTTACAACTCCTCCAAATTCCGATTTCAATGCGTGCAGTATTTTGGCCACACCTAACAAAGATGAGGTATGCACATCATGTCCACAGGCATGCATGACACCTGGATTTTGAGAACCGTAAGTCCTGCCTTCCACTTCTTGGATAGGCAAAGCGTCCATATCAGCGCGTAAAGCAATCACTTCATCAGAAACGATGTCACCCGTTAAATAGGCAACTACACCCGTATCAGCCATTTCTTCAAAGGGAATTCCAATAGCATTCAAAACAGACTTGACATATGCCGAAGTACTGTACTCTTCAAAAGAAAGTTCAGGGTGCTGATGAAGATGTCTCCTCATTTGAACTGTTTCTTGAAAAAACTGTTGGGCTAAGGCATTAACTTTATCTTTAATACTTGCCATTTTAATAAGATTATTGGTAAACAAAAACGTTTTCAGAGAATACGAAGACGTTCTTAAATTGTTGACGCAGCAAATTCATAAAATTATTTGCTTCAGATCGACTCCTAAAATCTCCTACTTTAACCCTATAATTAGGTTCATCGTAATTAATATAGGTATCAATATCTTTATACATATTTCTAAATCGCGCCTGCTCTGAGAAAGCACTGTTACGATCACTGCCTGCAAATATCTGAACCCTAAAACCACGAACCGTAGTACGCGTAGCCGCGCTTCTTACAGTCGGTTTAGTTGGTACAGCAACAGGTTTGCTTTCGACAGGATTGATACCCATATTTGCCCTAACGTGTTGTAATAGCGTAATTAATGTATCTTTTACGACAACTACATTTTCATTTTGTTGCGCCTTTACTTTCGAAAAAGTAAAAGCAACTAAAGCAAAAACAACTATCAATCCTCTCTTAAGCATTATTATATTTTTTTAAAACACTGCCTAGCTATTAACGCCGTGACAGTTTTTGTATTTCTTACCAGAACCACAAGGACAGTCATCATTGCGGCCAATTGCATTTTCATTGCGGATAGGCTGTGTAGGGCCCAAATCACGGGTATCTACATCCTCAGCACTTACTCCAATTGGAGATTCCAGCTCTGCTTTTGTCGCTTTAACCTGTACCGGAGCAGCTTGAACAGAACGTTCTGGAACACTTTGCATATTTTGTCCAGGGATCTCACCTTTAAAGATAAAGCTTACAATATCCTTATTCATGGTCGCCAGCATCGACTTAAATAAGTTGAATGCTTCCATTTTATAGATAATGATCGGATCCTTTTGTTCGTAAACAGCATTCTGAACAGATTGTTTTAAGTCATCCATTTCACGTAAATGCTCTTTCCAAGCTTCATCAATTAATGCTAAAACAATACCTTTTTCAAAAGATTTGAAAACTTCTCTTCCTTCTGTTTCTATTGCTTTCTTCAAATTTGTAGCAACTTGAATGCCACGAAGACCATCGGAGAAAGGAATAACAACATTTTCGACAACATTACCACGCTCTTCAAATACATTTTGCAATACTGGCATCGTATGTGCCGCTACCGTATTTAATTTAGTGTGGTACGCATTGATTATCTGATCAAACAAACGATCTGTTAACGCTTCGATCTTTAGACTTGTGAATTCTTCTTCCGAAATCTCTGGATTTACAGCAAATATACGGATTACTTCAATTTGAAAATCTTCATATGAACCGCCTTCTTTAGCATCAACAACAATTTCTTCAACAACATCAAAAATCATATTGTTCAAATCGACGTCTAAACGTTCTCCGAACAATGCATTCTTACGCTTTGTGTATATAACTGTACGCTGTGAGTTCATCACATCATCATACTCCAATAAACGCTTACGAATACCAAAGTTGTTTTCTTCTACTTTACGCTGTGCTCTTTCGATTGACTTTGTCAACATACTATGTTGCATCACTTCACCTTCTTCAACACCCATTTTAACCATGATGTTAGAGATACGCTCAGAAGCGAAAAGACGCATTAAGTTGTCTTCCAAAGAAACAAAGAACTGCGATGATCCCGGATCCCCTTGTCGACCAGCACGACCACGTAACTGACGGTCAACACGACGAGATTCGTGACGTTCTGTACCGATGATCGCTAAACCACCTGCAGCTTTCACCTCATCTGTTAATTTAATATCCGTACCACGACCAGCCATGTTTGTCGCAATAGTTACCTGTCCAGGTTGACCTGCTTCCGCAACAATATCGGCCTCTTTTTGGTGTAATTTTGCATTTAAGACATTATGCTTTACCTTACGTAATTGAAGCATACGGCTTAATAATTCAGAGATCTCAACAGAAGTTGTACCGACCAACACAGGTCTTCCCGCTTCAGTTAACTTTTGGATTTCTTCCGCAACGGCATTATATTTTTCACGAGCAGTACGGTAAATAAAATCTTGACGGTCATCACGTAAAGCAACGCGGTTTGTAGGAATTTCTACAACGTCCAATTTATATATTTCCCAAAGCTCACCAGCCTCAGTAGAAGCTGTACCCGTCATACCCGCAAGTTTGTGGTACATACGGAAGTAATTTTGTAAGGTAATCGTTGCATATGTCTGTGTAGCATCTTCTACTTTCACATTTTCTTTTGCTTCGATTGCCTGGTGTAATCCATCAGAGTAACGGCGACCATCCATGATACGTCCTGTTTGCTCATCTACTATTTTTACTTTTCCTTCGTCAACAATATATTCAACATCATTTTCAAATAAAGTATATGCCTTCAATAATTGATTGATTGAATGAATACGCTCTGCTTTGATAGAATAATCACGTAATAACTCCTCTTTACGAGCAGCTTTCTCCTCTAAAGGAATATCTGCTTTTTCGATATCCGCAATTTCAGAACCTACATCTGGCAAGATAAAGAATGAAGGATCTTCTCCCGAAGCAGTAATAAGCTCAATACCTTTTTCCGTTAATTCTACTTGATTATTTTTTTCATCAATTACAAAAAACAATTCAGCATCAGCTTTAGGCATATTTTTATTCTGCTCTTGCATATAGTAGTTTTCCACTTTTTGCAAAATCTGACGGTGATTATCCTCACTTAAGTATTTGATCAAAGCTTTATTTTTCGGCAAACCGCGATAAGCTCTAAATAATGCTAAACCACCTTTTTCTGGATCGATATCTCCAGCTTTAACTGCTTTCTTAGCTTCATTCAAAACCGTATTGATATATGCTTTTTGTGCATTTACCAAACGTTCGATACGTGGTTTTAATTGGTAAAACTCATGTTGATCACCACGTGGGATAGGACCTGAAATAATCAATGGCGTACGCGCATCATCAATTAAAACTGAATCGACCTCATCCACCATTGCAAAATGTAACTTACCCTGTACCAAAGCATCGGGTGTCTGCGTCATGTTATCACGCAAATAATCGAAACCAAATTCATTATTCGTACCGTAAACAATATCTGAAGCATAAGCTTTACGTCTTTGCGGCGAGTTTGGTTGGTGTTTATCAATACAATCTACGCTCAATCCATGAAATTCAAAGAGTGGTGCATTCCACTCCGAGTCACGACGTGCCAAATAATCATTCACTGTAACAATATGCACACCATTACCAGCTAATGCATTTAAATAAGTAGGAAGGGTTCCAACTAATGTTTTACCCTCACCAGTTGCCATTTGTGCAATTTTACCCTGATGCAAAACAACACCACCAATTAATTGCACATCATAATGCACCATGTTCCAAGTTACTTCAGTTCCTGCAGCTAACCATACATTTTTCCAAGTTGCCTGATTTCCTTCAATAACCACATTTTGCTTTTGCGCAGCAAGTTCTCTATCAAAATCTGTCGCAGTAACGACTAATTGTTTATTTTCTGCCAAACGTCTTGATGTTTCTTTTACCACAGCAAATGCTTCTGGTAAAATATCCATTAAAACCTCTTCTAATTTTTTATCACGGTCTTTCGATAATTTATCTACACTTTCGTATATCGCTGTCTTTTGTGACATGTCCAAATTATCATCTTCAGCTTCAGCCTTTAGAGTAGAAATCTCTTTATCAATATCTGCTAAATATCCTTTTATTCTATTTTTGAAATCAGCGGTTTTGCCACGCAATTCATCATCACTTAACGGCGAAAGTTGTTCGTACTCCGATTTGATTTTTTCTACAATTGGCTGGACCGCCTTAATATCTCGCTCGGATTTACTTCCAAATAATTTACTTAAAAATTTTAACATAATATTCTTTTCTATCTCAATTTATGACTTTCATTCAATAATGACTCCAAACTAAAATTGCAGACAAATTGACACTAATCGGGCAAATTTAGTTATTAGATATCATATCTAACACACTATATCTATATTTTTTACTATTTTTTATGACAAAAATAAATTCTTTTCCGTTTTAGGGATAAAGCCCATATCCTGAGCCTTCTTAAACATGATTTCAATCGCCGAACGCCCCTCTTTTCCAAGTTCTACAGAGTACTTATTGACATAAAGTTCAATGTGTTTATACATCACCTCGATGCTCATCTCCTGAGCATGCGATTTGATAAACTCGAGACCTGATGTCGGGTTTGCAAAAGCATATTCGACACTCGCTCTCAAAACGCGGTTCAATTTTTCTTTAATATCTTGAGGAATACTTCTTTTAACAACAATACCACCTAAAGGAATAGGACAATTTGTCGTTTTTTCCCAATAATCGCCCAAATCAACCACTTTAAATAAGCCCTTTTCCTGATAAGTAAAGCGGTTTTCATGAATGATCAATCCTAAATCTATATCGCCGGCTAACAAAGCACCTTCAATTTCTGAAAAAACAAGTTCCTTTTTATTTTTCAATTCAGGAAATGCCAAACCCAATAAAAAATTAGCTGTCGTATATTTCCCGGGATAACCGACCCGTAATTCTGCTAGTGCTTTCGTTAATACCGTTTTGGATGACAATATTTCTTGAAGCTCTTTAGCCAGCTCTTCATCTTTCGTAATTAACATGGGTCCTACTCCAAAACCTAATGCACTACCGGCGTCCAATAGCTCATAATCTTCAACAGCATAAGCAAAAGCGTGGTAACTTAATTTTGTGACGGCCAAGTCTCCCTTAAAGGCTTTTAAATTCAAGGTTTCGACATCTTCATATACAATGTCAAACTCTAGTCCTTCTGTATCTATTTTATGATGAATAAGTGCATCAAAAATAAACGTATCATTCGGGCATGGTGAAAAACCCAATGTCAATTTCATATGGATAATTTATGTGTAAGAATATAAAGTATGGTTGCTATAAATGTAGCGACCAAGACTCCTTTTGCTAAGGCACCTTTTTCTCCTTTAAACAAAAAACGTATAACCAATAAGTTGATAAATACCGCTATGGCATAAATTAACATCGGCTTTTCCGATATCGTTTTTTCAAAAAGCGTTGTATAGGTAGAAAGTAAATAAGCGATCATGGGTGCAATGGCACCCAACAAAATCCCTATGCCTAAATTGTTTTTCATATTAACTATCGAATCCCCAAGAATTTAATTCAGGAATAACATGATGGGCAGTCATATCAAACTGTGTGGGTACGATAGCAACATAACCTTTGCTTAATGCGTATGAATCAGTATCCTCTCCACGATCTTCCAACTCAAACCTGCCAGTCATCCAATAATAATCCCGATCTCTAGGATCGACACGCTCATCAAACTCTTCAACATAATGTCCACCTGCCTGACGACAGATCTTTATACCTTTGGCTTCATCTTTAGGAAAATTAACATTCAACAAAGAACCTTTTGGAAGACCATTTGCCAACACCTGCTTGGTGATTGATACCAGGTAGGATCTACAATGAGAAAAATCTGCATCGTAATCAAAATTATCTAAAGAAAATCCAATAGACGGAATTCCTTCTATTGCTCCCTCAACCGCAGCGGACATCGTTCCTGAATATAAAACATTGATCGAATGATTGAGCCCATGATTAATACCAGAGACACATACATCAGGCTTACGCCCCTTAAAGATCTTATTTACGGCCAATTTGACGCAATCTACCGGAGTTCCAGAACATTTATACATCTCAACCCCTTCATAAAGATCAATACGGTCTAAACGCAAAGGTCGCCCGATCGTAATGGCATGTCCCATACCCGATTGCGGGCTATCGGGAGCAACGACCACCACATGGCCAATTTTTTGCATTTCTTCAATTAAAACTTTAATCCCTGGAGCTGTAATGCCATCATCATTCACAACCAAGATGGTTGGTTTCTTCTTTGTCATGATGCTAATTTAGGAAGAAAAAAAGAAAAGCGTTAGCTTTTAACCTATTGCTTTTTCTTTTTATACATTAAAAAGACCTTAACTCATATTTTTTAAAGGACATCTGATGCACATATAGGTATCTCATTAAATATTTTATGAGATTTATATCAGATATTATTTAGGTTTTATAGAGGGTTTCTATAGATTTACCTCTATGAACCCTCTAGAAACCCTCTATTACTCCTGTAGTATCACTACATGAAATTATAATATGTTCAAAATATAATTGCCCTATATCTACCAGCAGAACTGCATTAAAAAAAGATGATTTTTATCCGATATATATTCTAAAAAATATAAAGTCAATTTCTCTTTTGAGTAACTTCGACCATTCATATCGTTTTCCAATTTAAAATGGTCAATTTTATACTTATTATATTCTGTGTCTGTGCTGGAATGCTATTTAAGCATTTTAGATTAATTCCTGAAAATGCTTCAAAAAGCATTAATATATGGGTTTTATATATCGCCTTACCTGCCGTATCTTTTAAATATATTCCCCAGATCACCTGGAGTATGCAACTTTTTTTCCCTGTCCTATCCCCTATACTTGTTGTTGCAGGGAGTTGGCTCTTTATGGAACTGTATTGTCGCTATAAAGGCTATAGTCAGCGGTCAAGAAGTACGTTGGAATTGTCGTCGGCATACAGCAATACCTCTTTTATTGGTTTTCCTTTAATTATTGCCTATTATGGGGAGCAGAATCTAAGTATTGCTATTATTTGCGATCAGGTAAATTTCATGCTATTGTCTACCGTTGGGATTATTTGTGCCATCAAGGGAGACCGGAGCAATAATGAAGGGATTAAGGTTGGTGCCCTATTAATAAGACTTGTTACTTTTCCTCCTTTTATCGCCTGCATACTTGCCCTTGTATTGGCACAATACGTGGATTTGAGTATTACCGAACCATTTTTTGATAAGATCGCATCTACAGTCGCGCCCTTGGCATTATTTTCTGTGGGGTTACAGTTGCAATTTAAAGGCATGAAGAGAGAGATTTCTCAAATTTCGATGACCTTATTGTATAAATTGATGTTAGCGCCTGCGATTGTTCTTATCGCCGCATTGTTACTCAATGTTAAGGGGGATATCGCCCGTGTGAGTATTATGGAAGCGGCTATGCCGACTTTAATTACAGCCAGTATGGTGGTACAACAATTTAGGCTAAACACGAAATTAATCAATCTCATTATTGGCTTAGGAATTATCTTAAGTCTATTGACAACAGCCATCTGGTCTTATATCATTTCAATATTTATTTAAAGTCTCCGATATCGATTGCGAAGATTATTGTGGCTTATGATCTATTTATATGTTATTTTTAGCATGTTTCTTAAATACGCTAGAATATGAAAATGAATTATGAGTCGCGCTACGCAATTAGCCCAAATGAATGTAAAACACTTGATACAAAGTCTTTAAGAGAGAACTTTTTAATAGAAAATATTTTTGAAGCAGATCAGATACATTTTACTTACTCACACTATGACCGCTACATGGCTGGAGGTGCCATGCCGGTTGCTGAAAAAATAAAATTGGAAACGATTCCAGCATTGTTGAAAGAACCTTTCTTTCTCAGCAGAAGAGAGCTTGGAATTATTAATGTTGGTGGAGCTGGAAAAGTAGAAGTTGATGGTACCACCTACGAATTAGGCTACAAAGAGGCCTTATATATCGGAAAAGGTGTAGAAGATGTTTACTTCAATAGTAATGATCCCTCGAATCCAGCAAAATTCTATCTAAATTCAACTCCTGCTCACCATACCTTCCCCACAAAAAAAGTAACGAAAGAGTCGGCTAATAAAATTGAACTCGGATCTCTTGAGACAGCAAACCATAGAACAATCAATCAGATGTTACTGAATAAGATTGTTGATACCTGTCAACTTCAAATGGGTATGACAGAGCTAAAACCAGGATCTGTTTGGAATACGATGCCTGCACACACCCATGACCGTCGAATGGAAGTTTATTTCTACTTTGAAGTTCCCGAAGGTCAAGCGGTATCACATTTTATGGGTCCAGTAGATGAAACACGCCATATTTGGATGAAAAATGAACAAGCTGTGATTTCTCCCCCTTGGTCAATTCACGCTGGAGCAGGTACCAGTAACTATACTTTTATCTGGGGAATGGCAGGAGAAAACCTCGACTACGACGATATGGACAAATCTGCAATTACAGATTTAAAATAAATACTATGAAATCATTATTATCGGTGGCATTATTACTCGGTATTACATCTAGTTTATCTGCCCAAAATAAGAGCTCATTACTCATCCACAATACTTCTTCTTTTGAGAGAAAAGAAGTCGTGAGTATTCCTTACGAAAAATTTAAACAGCACTTTGAACTAAAAGATACCGTTTTTTCGATTTTGGAAGAAGAATCGAAAAAACCGGTCATCTATCAACTGGAAAAGCGCGGAAAATCAACACCTCAAAATGTACTGATTGCGGTTCACATTGCTCCGAAAGCAAAAATTGAACTTGCTGTTACCGCCACTGCACCTGTAAAGACAGCAAGCAAAACATATGCGCGCTATGTTCCTGAACGAAAAGATGATTTTGCATGGGAAAACAATGTTGTAGCTTTTCGAGCATATGGTAAAGCTTTAGAAGGGACTTCTGAAGATGCACAAGGTTTTGATTTTTGGTCAAAACGGACCAACGATCTAATTATTGATGAGTGGTATAAAACAGGTGATTATCATGCCGATCACGGTAAAGGTCTCGACTATTATTCTGTAGGACAAACCCTTGGGGTAGGTGATATGGCACTATACTTTAATGGTCAAATTCAATACACAAAACACTACCGTCGATCAGAAGTCCTGGACAATGGTCCTATACGCAGTACTTTCAAATTAATTTATGAGCCTCAAGAAATAGAAGGTCAGATGATCAGTATTGAAAAAGAGATATCAATTGATGCTGAAAGTCAGTTAAGTAGAATTAATGTGAATATGCATAATGCAACCGCTGCTGAGACACCTATCGTATTGGGTATCGCCAAGCGAAAAGAAGCAAATCCTAATTACACGATTTATAAAAAAGAAAACTTCTTTGCTTACTGGGAACCAGAGAATAAAGGCAATATTACGGGAACAGCGATCATTTTACCACATGTAAAGAAAGATTTTATTGATACTCCAACTCAATTTTTATGGAATATAGCGGCTAAAAATAATCAGACCCTGACTTATTATATTGGCGCAACCTTCAACAAAGCCGGAAAAATTGAAAATATGGATGCTTGGAAAGCTTATTTGCAACAAGCATCAGAACAAATACAAAAACCATTAACCATTAGCTATAAAAAATAATGTCCATACTACAATCATTTGATTTAACAGGAAAAATAGCCCTTGTGACAGGTTGCAAAAGAGGAATTGGCAAAGCTATGGCCGAGGCATTAGCTGAGGCTGGAGCAGATATAATTGGTGTATCTGCAACATTAGAACTAGAAAATTCTGCTGTTCAAAAATCTATTGAATCTTTAGGTAGAAAATTCCATGCCTATCAATGTGATTTTTCAAAGCGAAATGACTTGTATGCATTTATTACTAAGGTAAAAGAACAACATCCTGTCATTGATATATTAGTCAACAATGCCGGTAATATCTTACGCAAACCCGCAGCAGAACATCCGGATGAGTATTGGGATGAAATTATCGAGATCAATCAAAATGCTCAGTTTATCTTAACCAGAGAAATAGGTAAAGACATGATTTCACGTGGAACAGGAAAGATCATATTTACAGCATCTTTACTCTCTTTTCAAGGCGGAATCAATGTACCTGGATATGCGGCTTCAAAAGGTGCGATTGCATCGCTCACGAAAGCTTTTGCAAATGAATGGGCCTCCAAAGGTGTCAATGTGAATGCTATTGCTCCGGGATATATTGCAACAGATAATACTGAGGCATTGCGCGATGATCCGGAGCGTTCTGCTTCTATCTTAGGTCGAATTCCTGCCGCAAGATGGGGAGAACCTCAAGACTTCAAAGGACCTATATTATTTCTGAGCTCTGAAGCGTCTAACTATGTTCATGGAACAATTCTGACCGTAGATGGTGGCTGGATGGGTAGATAACAAATAGATGTAGAGAGATTTGTTTTTATTAGATCTCTCTACATTTTCTTGACTACTCGAAAGCCAAGATTACTAAAAGATGCATTTGGATTGACCGAACCTATGTATTGCGAATTAAAGGATACGCAACTATTTTTACTACACCACCACGATCCCCCGCGTGCATGGGCAACTTTCCTACCTTTATCACGTTCTAATGCGCCTTCACAAAATTCAAACACATTACCATATACATCATATAAACCTAAAGGATTTGCTTTAAATGTTTTAATCGGTGATGTATAGAGATAACCATCCGTGGTATCGGCTACCAAATGATTTCTGCCATGCCATATATTGGCATAATTGATGATTTTTTCTAAATCTACCCCTTCAAAATACTTTGTCTCCGAACCTGCTCTTGAAGCTACTTCCCATTCATCCAATGAGGGTAAACGAACCCCTGCCCATTCGCAGTAAGCTACTGCATCCCGATAGGATATACAGGTAACAGGATGATTCATTTTATCTTTAATCCCGCCTCTACTTATTCCGTTTGGAAACCGCCAATATGCCGTACTATCCTGTATCCATCGAAATTCTTCTAATCCGGGTTCAAAGACCATTGCATTACGAAATCGTTCTGCCAATGTGACATAATGCGTAGCAGAAACAAATGCAGCAAATGCTTCATTTGTTAATTCGGCTTCAGCAATAGCAAAAGCTGGAATTGAAACGGATCTTTTAGGATTATCCAAACTGATTGTATCACCTAAAATATAAGTACCTGCCTCCACCGCAATAAACTTTTGTTCTTGGGCAAAAGAAGTATTCATGTATAAAAAAAATCCAATCAATAATATCCGAATGCTCTTCATCATTTTGAAATTTTCTGATTATAATATTCCTGTGCCGTAGATAAGAGAAATTGTTCGTTTGCTGTATTGAAACGAACTGATGTCATATAATTAGCATCGCCCAAATACAATTTTCCATACATCTTAGATTTCAGGTAAGGCGTGTACTGTTCTTTTTTTAATATTAAAGATAATACCGTCAAAACATCCCTATCTTTCCTATTTGTTTGATAATAGCGAATCATAGCCGGGATACTTTCCCATGCAGATATTTCCACAAGGGCCGATTTTAAATTGACACCCATATGTTTCTTTACAGCTATGGTTTCAAAAATCAATGTCTGTACTGTATCGCGATTCTGTTTGAGAAACTTATATTGATCCGCGCTCCAGTCGACTCCTGAAAGACGAAAGGTAAGTAACCCAAAGATCTTTTGATCTTCACCCCGACTTGTCATATCATCTATACAAGCCTGACTATATACTTCTGGATGAATCATAACATAGGTAAACTGTTCTTTTAAATTCAATCGCTTAAATTCGTCCTTAGAAATAGCCGCGATGTAATCTGCAATCATGCCATCATCTTCTGGTTCTTTAATTTTTTTGATTAAAGATTCAACTTTTCTCAAACCAAACTCAGGCTTTGTCTCCTGCTCGCGGTATGCCCTATAGTTTCGATCAGCCTGGGTCGGTTCAACATAAACATGCTCTTGTGCAACTAATGTTGTACATAGACAAATCATAAAGAGGCTGACACTAATTATTCGCTTCATATTATTTCTTTTTTACTTTGTAGTAACGATTTGCCCGCTCACAAATTAAATCCTCATTTGCTTTATTATAGTTCAAGTAGGCATAATAACCAGCATCTGTACCATACAATTTCTGATAGGATACTGAATTGAGGAATTCTTCATATTCGCCACGTTTCATTAATAGCATCAGTAAGGTTAGTGCATCTTTATCCTTTGGTGTATTTTTAACATACGTAATGATAAAAGGAATCATGTTCCAAGCATTCATTTCTAAAATTGCTTCTTTGTAGTTAATGCCCATCCATTTGCTCCGTCCAACTGATTCTTGAATGAGTCTCAATACCGAGTCTCGATTTTCAAGAAGAAAGTCAGCTTGTCTCTGGCTCCAGCTCGCCTCATTAAATCCCGTTTCAAGCTGTCCGAAAATGCGTTTCTGAAGATCATTTTGATATTCTGGAATAGCACAATTCTGTTGAGAAAGTTCTGCATGGATCATTACATAAGTAAATTTCTCTCTTAGGCTCAGTCCATTAAACTGCGAAGCACTTATCGCCTCAAAACCTCCATCAGAGCTTCCTTCTGGATCTTCTTTAAATGTAATATTTGATATTAACGTCTTGATTTTCGTCAGTCCGTACGGCGGTATAGTCATTTTAGTGCGCAATTCGTATCCTTTTTCATCCCTAGTATAAGAACTTCCATCATCCTCGTTCGTCTGAGCAAATGATTTTATAAAGCCTGAAAAAAGGAGAATCAATAATATTAAATGATGTTTCATTGTTTTAATATAAGTTAGTCCAATTGTCCATTTAAAATTTATTGAAGATATGAATAAACTGTTATATAAAAATACAGACCATAGTACTAGTCATTTCTCTTCTATTTGCAGTAAATACTAAATTATGATTATCTTAAAATAATATTTCTAAGCTAATACAAATAAACAAACAATGCTACATTCAAAAAACAGTCCAATTTCCAAGTTATTTTTTTTATTACTCGTACTCGTATCGTTCTCATTTATTTCGTGCCAAAACACGATTAAAGACAAGATAAAGAATGATGATGTCATCGAATTCAATGGTGATGATCAAGCCATGAATCAGGCCATCCTCGAAGCAAATAAAACGTTTCAGAATTTTGAAACTTCTTTTAAAGATCCCCAGGAAGGATACGAGAGTTTTGCTATCAAAGTAAGATTCGATACTGAAGATGGGGGTGGTGAACATATCTGGGTGGGTAATCTAACCTCAGATGGCAAATCATATCGTGGTACCGTTAATAATGAACCGCAACTAACTAAGGTTGTAAAATATGGTGATCAAGTAACAATAGATCCGCAACGGATCTCTGATTGGATGTATCTAGATAAAGGGGTCCTAAAAGGTGGATATACCATCCGTGTTATGAAAAAGAACCTATCTGAAGAAGAAAAAAAGGCTTTTGATCAGGAAGTTGGATTTATTATAGAAGATTGAAGCTCATAAAAAAGGCGAAACTTAAGTTTCGCCTTTTTTATGAATATAGTCCTTTTTTTTCGATAAACTCAATGACTTTATCCGGAGTATAGAATTTGATATTGCTCCCCTCTTTCACCGCTTGTCGAAGAAAGGTAGAAGACAATTCCATCATCGGTGTTTGTGTCAGGGTTATTGACGGATGTTCTTTCATTGTACCGCCATTATATCCAGGTCTTGGATAAACATAGATATGATAATCCCTTAAAATAATATCGTGATTCTTCCACTTTGAAAAGGTCTCTAAAATATCTTCACCCATAATTAAAACAAATTCATGCGTGGGATATTTTTCTGCCAGATGTGTTAAAGTATCGATGGTATACGAGGGTTGCGGTAAACTAAATTCAATGGAACTTGCCTTTAAATTTTCGGTCTCTTCAATTGCCAGATTAACCATCTCTAAACGGTCGTACATATTACCTAGGCTCTCTTTCTTTTTAAATGGATTTTGTGGGGATACCACAAACCAAACTTCGTCCAGCTCAGTATAGTTGGCCATATAATTGGCAATAATCAAATGCCCAACATGAACTGGATTAAAAGACCCGAAGAATAATCCGACTTTAGCCATTACTTTTTATTCAGAAAGTCCATTACCAATTTCTCTGCTTCCACAACAGCAACATCCAAATCATAATTTTTTAAAATCACATCAAACTTATCTGCATAGGATAATTCGGATTCAGCTTTTGCAAAACGTTCCTGCAATTTTTCTTCAGAGTCTGTTCCTCTACCACGCAGGCGTGCTTTTAAAACTTCTAAGGAAGGAGGTTGCACAAAAATAGATAAGGCTTCGTCTGGAAACTTTGAACGCAAACGAAGTCCTCCAATCACATCAATATCAAAAATAACATGTTTACCCTGTGCCCAGATACGTTCTACTTCAGAACGTAATGTTCCATAAAATGTACCTGAATATACTTCTTCGAATTCGATGAACTCTTGTTTCGCAATCTTATGTAGAAAGTCTTCTTTTGATATAAAGTAATAATCTTTGCCATCTATTTCTTCACCGCGCGGTTCGCGTGTACTAGCAGAAATAGAAAACTCCAACTTATCACCATGTTTACTTAATAGATTCTTTACAATTGTTGTTTTACCTGCTCCTGATGGTGCCGAGAATATAATTAACTTACCTGCCATTCCTATAATACGTTGAGCAATTGCTCTTTAATTTTTTCTAATTCTTCTTTCATTTTTACCACGATCTGCTGAATACCAGCGTGGTTGGCTTTTGATCCTAGCGTATTGATCTCTCTACCCATTTCTTGAGAAATAAATCCTAATTTCTTACCATTAGAATCAGATGCTTTCAAAGCTTTTTGAAAATAGGTACAGTGAGAGCGTAGACGAACTTTCTCTTCTGTTATATCTAATTTGTCGATATAATAGATCAATTCTTGTTCGAAACGGTTTTTATCAACGTTTTCCTTACCTACAGTTTCCTCCAGGTAATGGCCTATACGTTCGCGTATTAAAGGAATACGGTCCATTTCAACAGCTTCGACTTCTGTTAAATAAGTTAAGATCAATTCAACACGATCTGTCAGGTCCTGTGAAAGAACTGCTCCTTCATCTGCTCTGAAAATATTAAATTGCTCTACTGCCGCGTAAAATGCTTCTAATAATAATCGTGATTCTTCTTCATCAACTTCATTATCATTATTAGCAATTACTTCGGGCATATTAAGAGCCAATTCGAAAAGAGAAACTTGTTTATCTCCCAGCTCAAAAGCAATTTGTTGTAATTGAGTATAGTATTTTTTTAGCAAATCTGCATTAATTGTCGATGCTTTTGCCGTTTGATCAGAATATTCAACGTTTACAGAAAGGTTCACCTTACCTCTTTCAATAAGTTTACTGCACTCTGTACGTAAAGTCAATTCCTTGTCCGAAACTGCTTTTGGTAAACGCAGATTTAATTCAAGAAATTTAGAATTCAAGGATTTAATCTCGACGCTGTACTTAACTTTTCCATTGTCTTTTACAGCTGTGCCGTATCCTGTCATTGATTTTATCATATGCAAAGGTAAGAAACATTCCAATAATGCATAATATCAAGACTATAAATTGATTAATTTACCAATCATGCTTGGCAATAATGACACATAAATAACTTTTTTGATGTCCTTTCTTTCCTGTAGTAACAAAACCAATACCGATATCATATAAAGAGGCATTCCATTCGTCCATCCCTAATAGATGTTTTCGATGATGATAACCGGGCGCTTCTTTACCAATAATTAACCCTTTTATTGCATCTGTAGCACTTAGCCAATTCCAGGCAATAGACTCAAAATTATTTGCCCGCTTATTTTTTAGCCATTTGGCATTCAAATCATAACCTGCTTGCTGCATATAATAATTAGGACCTATACCATCTGGATTGACATGGTCAAAATAATTTCGCTTTGCCATATCCTTGGCCCGCGATTCGGCAACCTCAGCGAGCCTCTTATTCCAATTCAGTGACTTTCTTGTCACTTTATTCAAATTGAATAGACCGAGCTTCTTTTTATACCGTTCAGGATTTTTACGGATTTCATTAAGAAGATGATAGGCTTCTTTTGCCTGCTTTTTTTCGACTCTTACTTGTGCTGATGATAATGAAAATAGTAGACTTAAACTGAAAATTAATAGGTACTTCATGTAAATAAATAGATGCTTCGTGTGAAATTCTTTCACAAAATAGACTCAAAAAAGGATCTTAGGTTTAGACCGTAGAAGATTTTTTATGATTAAAAAACTGTACCAGCACAGGCACAGCACTAATGATGATAACCAGGAAGACGACCAAAGAGAAATTATTCCTAACCATTGGGATTTGTCCAAAAAAGTATCCTCCTAATAAAAATAAAGTGACCCATAATAGCCCTCCAAAAATATTATAGGTACCAAATTTAACATAAGTCATATGGCTAACTCCTGCAAAAAAGGGTGCAAATGTGCGTACTATTGGAACAAAGCGGGCATAGATAATAGCTCTATTACCATGTTTAGTATAAAAAGACTGGGTGTTGATTAAATATTCGGGTTTAAATATTTTAGACTTTGACCTGAAAACTCGATGTCCCAAATATTTTCCAATTTCATAATTAACAAAGTCTCCTAAAACTGCCGCTGTCAGTAACACCAACCAAAATAAAGACAAAGAAAGATCACTTTCTGGAAGAGCAATAATAGCTCCTAATGCAAATAATACCGAATCTCCTGGTAAAAATGGTGTTATAACAAGACCTGTTTCAGCAAACACAATTAAGAATATAATCAGATAAGTCCATCCTTGATAATCATGAACAATTTGAATAAGATGTTTATCAATATATAAAATAAAATCAATGAGATTTGTGATAATATCCATTTAAAATGCATGTTAAATAAAATCAAATACTTACTGTTTTGATCATCGAACCTTATTGGGTTACAAATACCTTATTTTATGATATGATACTAAAAAATTGCCTGTAATAAAAAAGGAAGCTTTTAGGCTTCCTTCTTACTTTTAAATTTTTCTTTTAAGACTTCAAAGACAATCGGCAATACTGATAATAAGATAATCAACAGCACTACTTTTGAAAAATTATCTCTGATGATCGGTATATTACCTAAAAAATATCCTGCTAATGTAATCCCTACGACCCAGAGAATTGCTCCAATAACATTATAAGTTATAAAAGTGCCATAATGCATTCTTCCAATTCCTCCTACAAATGGAGCCAGTGTTCTGACAATAGGCACAAAGCGTGCAATTACAATTGTTTTACTACCATACTTTTCATAAAAAGTATGTGTCTTTTGAATCTGCTCGTCTTTGATTACCTGCTTACCAAATAGTTTAAATTTGGTCATCTGCATTCCAAATCGCTTCCCGATGGCATAATTAAGAGAATCTCCCGATACCGCGGCTACTAATAAGATAGCAATCATCAACCAGACATTAAGTTCATTTGGCTGTGCTGCTAGCATTCCTGCTGCAAATAGTAAAGAATCGCCTGGTAAAAATGGCATCACAACAACTCCTGTTTCAACAAAAATAATCAGAAATAAGATGAGATATGTCCACGTTTTATAATCATTTACGATCTCAAGTAAATGTTTATCAATATGCAGAACAAAATCAATGATATGCGCTATAACTTCCAAAACAGTGCGATTAACCGATATTATTTAACATAACTGGCATAACCAGCATTAAAATATCTTCATTTTCTTCTGCTACTGCTGGAATTAGCAAACCTGCACGATTGGCTGTACTCATTTCAATGACTACTTCTTCGCTAGCTAGATTGTTTAACATCTCCACTAAAAATTTAGCGTTGAAACCAATTTCCATATCTTCCCCTTCAAACTGACATCCTAAGCGCTCATGAGCTTCATTAGAAAAATCAAGATCTTCAGCAGAAATATTCAATTCACTACCTGAGATTTTCAAACGTACCTGATGCGTTGTTTTATTCGCAAAAATAACAACACGACGTAACGTATTTAAAAATAGTAAACGGTCAACAGTTAACTTATTTGGATTCACCTGCGGAATTACAGCTTCGTAATCTGGGTAACGCTCATCAATCAAACGACAAATTAAATTGATGTTACCAAAACTAAAAAATGCATTTGTCGAATTATATTCAATCGAAACATTGATATCTTCTGATGGCAAAGATGATTTTAATAAAGACAATGCTTTTTTTGGAAGAATTAATGAAGCAGGCTTTTCTACGCCAATATCAGAACGTCTGTAGCGTACCAGTTTATGTGCATCTGTAGATACAAACGTTACGGCCTTATCTCCCAATTGAACTAACACACCTGACATTGCCGGTCTTAACTCATCATTACTAACAGCAAATATTGTTTTACTAATTGCCTCTGCTAGTATTGGAGCAGGCATATGAACAGTATGCGCATTGTCAATTACTGGAATTTTAGGGAAATCCTCAGGATTCTCACCACTCAACTTATATTTACCGTCACCGGCACTGATCTCGATCGCTAGCGTATTATTATCAACAAAAAAAGCAACTGGTTGATCTGGTAATGTTTTTAAGGTCTCTATTAAAATTTTAGAAGGCATCGCTACTTTTCCTTCTTCTTTAGCCTCAATTTGCAATGACGTAACCATGCTTGTCTGCAAATCTGTCGCAGATATCGTTAACGTATTGTCTTTTATTTCAAAAAGAAAGTTCTCTAAAATGGGTAGAACTGTACTACTACTTGAAGCGCCATTAATAGCTTGAAGTTGTTTTAATAAAATCGATGTGGATACTATAAATCTCATTTCCTAAAATTATGAATTATATCTGCAATATTACGCAAAAGAATCTACATTTTTAGAAGGTGTATATCCAAATAGCGGAAAATTAACTGTATAAACTTTATCTTGCTACAGGTTAGTAAATAATTGAATTTCAATAAAATTGACATCATATATCCCATTTATATTTTGAATATAAATAAATGCTGTCTATTATTTATTACATTTGTATAGACTAGGAGTAGTATATGCAATTTAGGGATATTATTGGACATGATTTAGTTAAAGCTCATCTGATCAGCACAGTTCGTGAAAACCGTGTGAGTCATGCGCAATTATTTCTTGGACCAGAAGGTTCTGGCTCACTAGCTTTAGCTTTAGCTTACGCACAATTTATTAATTGCGAAAATAAAGCCGAGTTTGATAGTTGCGGTTTATGCTCATCCTGTAGGAAATATAATAAACTTATACATCCGGATCTGCATTTTTCTTATCCTTTTATTGCGAAGCATAAGGAGGATAATGCTGCGACATTTATTGAGAATTGGCGAAAAGCATTTTTGAATAATCCGTACCTAAGTTTAGAAAATTGGCGACAACAACTTGATGCCGACAATAAGCAGGTTAACATCAATATTGCTGAAGCGCATGAAATAATCAAAAAATTAAGTTTAAAGTCTTTTGAGGCTGAATTTAAAGTTTTGATTATGTGGCTACCTGAATATTTAGAAAAAGAAGGTAACGCCTTATTAAAATTGATTGAGGAACCACCAGAAAAAACATTGTTCCTTTTGGTGGCTGAAAATCAGAATAAAATATTAAACACGATTATTTCGAGAACACAGCTCGTTAAAATTAATAAATTGAGTCATCAAGCGATTACATCGTATTTAATAGAAAATAAAAACCTCGAAGAATCTGAAGCAAGAGATATTGCTTTTATAGCTGACGGTAACGTACAGGAAGCTATAAATATGATCGATACGCAGACGAACAACCATTTCAATTTATTGGTTAAATGGTTACGGCTTATTGTTCAGGATTCTGGTCTAAATATCATCAGCATTTGCGAGGAGGAATTGGCTAAATTAGGTCGTGAAAATCAAAAAACGTTTTTGATGTATGCTATTAATATCATGCGTCAGATTATTTTAATTAAACTCGATCTTTCAAACTTAGTATTTCTATCCGCGCATGAACTTGATTTTGTAAACAAGTTTGCTACTCATTATACCATCGAACAAATTGAAGAAACAATTAATTTGTTTGAAACAACACACTATAGTGTGGAAAGAAATGCAAATCCTAAAATATTATTTTTAGATTTATCTTTGCAATTAGTATTAATGTTTAAATACAAAACGTTTCCGAAAGGAACTCAATATATATAGAAAACTATGGGATGTGGCAGTTGCTCATCCGGCGGAGGTTGTGGAAGTACGACGACAGTGGGCGGTACTCCAGCAGGTTGCCAAAATAATGGCTCTTGCATGACTAGCGGATGTAATAAATTAGATGTATATGACTGGCTATCTGATATGGATATGCCATCCAACTATAAACCTTTTGACATTGTAGAAGTTCGATTTAAAGGATCCCGAAAGGATTTCTTTGTCAATTCAGACAATCTATATTTAGAAATAGGTGAAATGGTTGCTGTAGAACCTACTACAGGCGGATATGATATAGGACACGTTTCTCTAACTGGCGAACTCGTTCGCTTACAGTTAAAGAAAAACAATGTGAGTTTAGAGAGTGTTACCAAAAAAATCTACCGTAAACCTACTGAGGCCGATGTTGAAAAATTCAATATGGCAAAAGATCTGGAATGGGAGACGATGCATAAAGCGCGTAATTTAGCTTTAGAATTGGGACTTTCCATGAAAATTTCTGATGTAGATTATCAAGGTGATAAAACAAAGGCAACTTTCTACTATACAGCAGAAGGTCGTGTGGATTTCCGTGAGTTAATTAAAAGAATGGCGGAGTCATTCCGTATTCGAATAGAAATGAGACAGATTGGTATGAGACAAGAAGCAAGCCGCTTAGGTGGTATAGGTTCTTGTGGTCGCGAATTATGTTGTTCGACATGGTTAACAGATTTTAAAACTGTTTCAACTTCTGCAGCTAGATATCAAAATCTATCGCTTAATACACTAAAATTAGCGGGTCAATGCGGTAAATTGAAGTGTTGTTTAAATTACGAATTGGATAGTTATATGGATGCTTTAAAGGATATTCCTAATAATGTAGACCGTATTGAAACTTTGAAAGGAAATGCATATTTGCAAAAAACCGACATTTTCAAGAAAATGATGTGGTTCTCTTATCCTGGAGCAGAGAGCTGGATTGCACTTCCTGTGGATCAGGTCAAAGAACTAATCGAGAAGAATAAACAGGGCATTAAAGTTGAAGAGTTGATTACAACTGTTGATACTGAGATCAAAGAGGAAAAAATTGTTAATTATGATTACGAGAACGTAGTCGGTCAAGATAGCTTAACCCGTCTGGACGAAAAAAACAAAAGAAAAAGAAATAATAAAGGTAGATCCAAACCTAACAATCGTGCAAAAACTGTTGCGGAACCTAATGTAAAAACGCAACCGGTAAAGCTAGAGAAACCGCAACAAAAGCAGGATAAAAATACAAAGGTTTTAAATGTAGACAAAACTACTGCTTCTGCCCAAAGTAAAGAAGGTACAGGAAGTAAGCCAAAAAGACGTTTCAATAAGAATCGAAATAATAGAAATAAAGGCAATAACACTGATCCTTCAGCTGAATAATAAGTTATTGCATTAATTGGCGAGAATAGCTATTCTCGCCAATTTTATAGACTTAAATAAGAATGAAAAACAACGCGTTTCTAATTGGCTTTATACTGATAATACTATTGGGTGCTTGCGATTCCAATACCATTATTGATAAAAATGTCAATATTAACAACAAAGAATGGCTCCATTCTGATAAACCAAGCTTTAACATACATATTTCAGATATCTCTAAAAAATATGACGTTTGGTTAAATGTTCGACACACGGCAAAATACCCTTATTCTAACCTTTTTGTTTTAGTACATGAAAAAGGTCCCAAAACTAAAGAATACAGCTATAGAAAAGCGCTCAAATTAGCAGAAGCTGATGGAAAATGGATAGGAAAAAGCGCAGGTTCTTTATATACGCAGCGTAGCCTTATTCATCAAAATTATACGTTCCCAGATACCGGTATTTACCAATTCACTTTTGAACAGAATATGCGCGACAATCCGCTTGTAGAAATAAGTGACGTTGGATTAAATATTATGAGCAAATAAAATGAATTCTCTTCGATTACTATTATTCCCTTTTGCAATACTATACGGATTTATCATCTGGATGAGAAATCTATTATTTGACCTCCAGATACTAAAATCTAAAACTTATTCCATACCGACTATCGTTGTTGGCAACCTTGCCATTGGAGGTACAGGAAAGAGTCCTATGACGGAGTTTATTATTAAAATCCTTAAAGATAAAAGATGTATCGCTACCTTGAGTCGGGGATATGGACGTAAAACCAAAGGTTTTAAATATGTTAACGTCTCTTCAACTGCTGATGAAGTAGGTGACGAACCTTTACAATTCAAAAATAAATTTTCAGATATTACAGTTGCTGTTTGTGAAGACAGATGCTTAGGGGTTGAAAAATTAATGGATAATCATGATGTTATTATTCTAGATGATGCTTTTCAGCACCGTAAGCTAAAACCTACATTTTCAATACTCTTATTCGACTATCATTCTTGCCTCAATCCCATGTTTGTACTTCCCATGGGTAATTTTAGAGATCTTCCGGGAGAATCTAAACGCGCAGATATGATTATGGTTACAAAAACTCCTGCTTCAGTTACGTTTCAAGAGAAAGCAATTATTAAAAGAAAACTAGAACGTAAAAGTGGTCTTTCAAATATTTTTTTCACTTCCATACACTACGGTGAGCTAGTATATCTGAATACAAATAGGATTGAAATGAACGCCAATACGACAGTATTATTACTTACAGGTATAGCGAACCCAAAACCTTTATTAGATTTCCTTACAGGGCTTGTAAAAGGTATAGAGCATCTTGGTTTCTCTGATCACCATGCCTATACATCAAATGATATATTGACAGTCAAACAGAAGTTTAATCAGATCAAAAATCCTTGTAAATTAATTATAACTACAGAAAAGGATGCACAAAGAATCCTTACTCCTGAATACTTAGCTTTAGTAGAGAGCTTACCTATAGCTTACATTCCCATCGAAATAGCATTTGAAGATCAGGAATATCGAAATATTATTGAACAACAACTTCTATCTATCTGTGACAGAAGTGTTAATGAATCTTAAATTTTCACAACACTTAAACTTTACTAAATATCATTTGTCTTCTTATTGGCGACTAAACTAGTTGACATAAAAAATAAGTAAACTAATAAAATGATATGAAAAATTTAAAATCAAGTTTAATGGGAGCTTTTATGTTATTGGCTGTAACAGCTATGGCACAAGAAAGACAACGTAATGGTGGTCAGCAGCGATCTCCTGAAGACCAAGCTAAAAATATGGTAGAAAGATTAGATAAGCAATTAAAATTATCACAAAGTCAAAAAGATTCAATCTATGTATATAGCTTGGAACTATCCAAAAAGCAACAAGATATTTTTAAGAATACAGATGACCGTAAAGCAGCTTTCGAAAAATTGCAACCTCTTCGTTCTTCAACCGACGTGAAAATCAAATCATTTTTAAATGCTGAACAAAGTAAATCTTACGACGCATTACAAAAAGAAATGCTAGAACGTAGGCAACAAAGACAAAAATCAAACTAATTTGATTATAATTATTGACAAAAGGTTCAACTTCACGGTTGAACCTTTTTTTTATTAAAAACTGATTTTCAATAACTTAAAACGTTAATTTTGTTAAAACTTTGTTAAAGTAACAGATTTGATACAATAAAAAGCAGTAGTTTTTAGTTTTAGTAGTAGAATTTAAGAATTGAATATTTACACTAAAAATAACAGTCATGAAAAAATTATTTTTAACAGGGATCGGGTTTTTATTAGCACTCAGTTTAACATTTGCCCAACAAGCTAGTCCAGAAGAAACAGCTACTCAGGTAACGACGGAATTAACGCAAAAATTAAGTTTGACAGACGAGCAGAAAACTGCCGCTTATACAATTACGCTAGATCAGGCAAAAGCTGAGGCTGCTTTACTGCAGGATACTACGGCTACTAAAGAAGTATTAACAGAACAATTTACTAAATTACAAGCTGATGCAGATGCAAAGGTTGATGCATTACTAACAGAGGATCAAAAAGAATTATTCAAAAAAGTGGTGGCAGAAAGACCTGCTAAAGTTATTCCAGAAGTAGCACCTAAGCCGGTCAAGGAAGAGCAAAAAGAAAATACAGAAGAAACAACACAATAGTATAAGAGCTTGTTCATAAACGTTATCCAATTTGGATAAAAAAAGGGATTCTAATTAGAATCCCTTTTTTGTCTTATATCTTTATGTATGGATGATATTAAGCTTTTAGCTTTTTCATAATATCATTTACATACGTTTTAAACTTCTTATCTGTCTCAATTAGATCTTCTACTGTCTGACAAGCATAAATTACCGTAGAGTGGTCGCGACCACCGAAGAATGAACCAATTGTTTTCAATGACGATTTTGTATGGTTCTTAGCGAGATACATTGAAATCTGTCTGGCTTGCACGATTTCTCTTTTACGAACTTTAGATTTAACCATTTCTACTGGAACTTCAAAATACTCACAAACGAGCTTTTGAATAAATTCCATTGAAATTTCCTTATGCGTGTTTTTAACAAAGTTCTTAAGCATTGATTTAGCTAGATTTAAATCAATCTCTTTTTTATTTAATGTTGACTGCGCTAATAAAGAAACCATAGCTCCTTCTAGTTCACGAACACTGTTGTCAATTTGATTTGCAACATATTCTACAACATTTTCTGGTAATTCAATTCCATCAGAATACATTTTCTTTTTCAAAATAGCCATTCTTGTTTCCAAATCTGGAATTTGAATATCTGCAGAAAGACCCCATTTGAAACGGCTTAATAAACGTTCTTCTAATCCTGCTAAATCTTTAGGAGCTTTATCAGATGTTAAGATTACTTGTTTTCCAGACTGATGCAAATGATTGAAAATATGGAAAAATATATCTTGTGTTTTCTCTTTACCAGCGAAGTTATGTACATCATCCATGATGATCACATCCATTGCCTGATAAAAATTCACAAAATCATTAATGGTATTATTTTTAAGTGAATCTACGAATTGTTGGCAAAATTTCTCACAAGAAACATAGATCACCAACTTATCTGGTAGATTTCTTTTGATTTCATTACCGATAGCTTGTGCTAAGTGAGTCTTTCCTAGTCCTACAGCTCCATAAATCATCAATGGGTTGAATGAGGTACCTCCAGGTTTATTTGCCACAGCAAAGCCCGCAGATCTCGCCAAACGGTTACACTCGCCTTCAATAAAATTATCAAAGGTGTAATTTTGATTTAATTGAGGATCAACCTGTAGTTTCTTTAATCCTGGTATTACAAATGGATTCTTGATATCTTTATTTAAAGATACAGGAACAGGTATAGATTGTTTCTTACCTTCTGCACCATTGCCATTGGAAGGGATATTTGTTGTATAAGGAATTGAAGCTGATGACTTCTCAACCACGATATTGTATTCCAACCTACCAAGCTCACCTAAAAACTTTTTAACAGTCTTACGAAGGATACCAACATAGTGCTCCTCCAACCATTCGTAAAAAAATAAACTAGGTACTTGAATAGTCAAAACGTCACCCTCCAAACGTACTGCTTTCACAGGCTCAAACCAGGTTTTAAAACTTTGCGCTGGTATATTGTCTTTGATGATTGCAAGACAATTATTCCAAACACTTGTACTCGTTTTTTCCATTCTAAAATTCTTAATAAGTTGATTTCCAATAAGCGACCAAAAAAATGTTGATAACTTTCTCTTAAGACGAAGATGACAAAAAAAAATCAGCTAAAAAACTAAAATTTAAAATTAATTTAAATTCATTATTAATCAACTAGTTACATTAAAAAAATCGCTTTTTTTTGCAACTAATTTTAGCCTTATTTTTTTTTATTAACATTCCAAATTTTTTGTTATTTTTTTTAAAAAAAAGTAGTTTTTGGTCTATAATTCATGCAATATTCCATCCGTATAACGTTGCAAAATAATGATCGAATCTAGTAAACTATAAAAAAGGGAACTGCTGCCGGATGAATCTTTATAAAGTTAAACAAAAAAAGAGGAATCATGATGATATGATTCCTCTTTTTTATTTTTTTTACCAAACGAATTTAGCTAACCATCGTATCCGTTTTTATACCTTTTACTAATTTTCGACATTCGGCCATTATAGCGGCACTGTCGTAGTATGCTATATTCCATTGATCTTTTTGTTCGGCATGCTCGATGATAGCATCAGGGATACCTAATCTTACAACTTTACGACTGTATTGATGATCGGCCATAAATTCTAGAACAGCAGACCCAATTCCACCCTGCAAACAGCCATCTTCAACGGTAATGATATTTTCAAATTTTTGAAAAACTTTATGTAACAATTCTTCATCCAAAGGTTTAGCAAATCTTAAATCATAGTGAGCCGGATATATTCCTTCTTCAGCTAATTGCAAAATTGCTTTACTGGCTTCGTTACCGATTGCTCCAAAAGTTAAAATGGCAACAGCTTCTCCATCCTGAATTAATCTGCCTTTTCCAATTTCAATTTCTTTAAACGGTTTTTTCCAATCGACCATCACGCCGTTACCTCTTGGATAGCGAATTACAAAAGGACCTTTATTTTCTAATTGAGCAGTATACATCAAATTGCGTAACTCCTCTTCATTCATTGGAGCGGAAACCGTCATATTTGGTATACAGCGCATAAAAGCAATATCGTAAGCACCGTGATGTGTTGGACCATCCGCTCCTACTACACCGGCACGGTCCAGACAAAATACTACATTAAGATTCTGTAAGGCTACATCATGAATGACTTGGTCAAACGCACGCTGCATGAATGAGGAATAAATATTACAGAAAGGCATTAGCCCTTGAGTTGCTAGACCCGCACTGAATGTAACAGCATGTTGTTCTGCTATTCCTACATCAAATGATCGTTCTGGAAAAGCTTTCATCATAATATTCATCGATGATCCAGAAGGCATAGCAGGTGTAATACCCACTATTTTATCATTCTTCTCCGCAAGTTCTACCAATGTATTTCCAAAGACATCTTGATATTTCGGTGCTGTCGGTTTATCATTGACAGATTTTTTTATCTCGCCTGTTATTTTATCAAATAAACCTGGGGCATGCCATTTGGTTTGATCTTTTTCTGCTAATGCATATCCCTTACCTTTAACAGTTACGCAATGTAACAACTTTGGCCCCGGGATATGGCGCAAATCTTCAAGTGTCTTTGCTAATTTTTTGACATCATGTCCATCAACAGGTCCAAAGTATCTGAAATTTAAAGATTCAAATAAATTAGCATTCTTGAGCAATGTCCCTTTTATGCTTTTTTCCAGCTTTTTAACAGCTCCTAAAGCATTCGGTCCCATCTCTGATATCTTGGATAAGACAGATGCAATATCGTCTCTGAAACGATTATATCGTTTTGAAGTTGTGATACTGGTTAAATACTCTTTTAATGCTCCTACATTAGGATCAATGGACATACAGTTATCATTGAGAATAACCAAAAGATTTGATTTCTCTATACCTGCATGATTCAAAGCTTCAAATGCCATACCTCCTGTCATAGCACCATCGCCAATAATCGCAATATGCTGACGATCTTTTTCTCCTTTGATCTGAGAAGCAACCGCCATACCTAATGCGGCAGAGATTGATGTTGACGAATGTCCTACTCCAAAAGCATCATAAATGGACTCTCCTCGTTTTGGAAAACCGGAAATACCATCGACAATTCTATTCGTATGAAAAGAATCTCTACGTCCTGTTAATATCTTATGCCCATAGGCCTGATGACCTACATCCCATATTAATTGATCATAGGGAGTATTCATGACATAATGTAATGCCACAGTCAATTCAACTACTCCCAAACTAGCTGCAAAGTGACCACCATTAACCGAAACTAAATCAATGATATATTGACGTAATTCCTGGCTCACTTGTTCCAGTTGGTCATCCTTGAGTTTTTTCAGATCAGAGGGATCATTGATTTTACTTAATAATTCTCCAGCATCAAACTGCATAGTATTGCTAATTACTTTAAAATATTGATACAAAATAACAACTAATTTATCACAACTTTCGTATTTATCATACTTTTTGTATTAGAAAATGAACAGTTGCAGAAGCTTTTAGTTTTAATAGTTTGAAATAAAAATGTTTGTATTATTATGTAAATTTGCTCTTGATATGCAAGTAGAAGAAGGATACGAAATAAAGTTACCCCAGTTTGAAGGCCCATTTGACCTTCTCTTATTTTTTATTGAAAGGGATGAATTAAATATTCATGAGATACCAATCTCAAAAATAACCGACGATTTCCTGTCATATGTCAACAAATTACAGGCTTTAGACATGGAGATGGCCAGTGAATTTATTTTTGTGGCTTCGACCCTGATGCGTATAAAAGCTAAGATGCTCCTCCCACGCCCGGAATTGGATGATGATGAAAATGAAATCGATCCTAAAGAAGATTTAATTCAAAAATTAATATTATACAAGCAGTTTAAGGATACCTGTGAGGATTTAAAATTATTGGAAAATGAGCGGCTTAAACTTTATAAACGGGGTAATATCAATTACGATATTAAACTTGCTAGGCCGGAGTCAAATACAGGCGAAGAATTAAACAGTTTTGATCTGTATAAATTGATGATGGTATACGAACGTGTCATGTTTCAATATGCTAATAGACCTGCGGAAGTAAAACATACTGTTATAAAACATCCTTATAGTATAGATCAACAAAAAAAGGCAATAGCAGATTTGATAGAAATAAATAGGCAACTCGATTTTCAATATATTCTAAAAAACTCTGAAAATAAGGTACAGTTCGTTTACAATTTCCTCGCGATCCTTGAAATGCTTCAACAAAAATTATTGCAAATAGAAATAGGTTTCGGCTATAACGAATTCAGTATCCGAAAAAGACGTGAAGATGAATTCGATCACATCGATATTGAAGAAGAATTAGCATTATAAATAGAAGAGGCGATAATCTGGATTATCGCCTCTTCTATTTATAGTAACAATACCCTTAGTCTTTAAATGCATTCCAACCTTGCGCCGTTATTGGATAGACCTTTCCAGATTTAGAAATCATTTGACATCCTTCACTTGCTTGTGTAATATGCCCAATAACAGTAATATCCATCGATCCTTTTATTTTATCATAATCAGCTTGTGGAATCGTGAACAATAATTCATAATCTTCTCCTCCATTCAACGCACAAACGGTTGGATCTATTCCAAATTCACGAGCTGTCTCATAAGTCATCGAATCCAGCGGTATTTTATCTTCGTAAAGTTTACAACCTTTATCAGATGCCTCACAAATATGTATAATCTCTGATGCCAATCCATCTGATACATCAATCATTGCATTCGGCTTAATACCGATTTTTGCTAATAATTCAACAATATCTCTTCTAGCCTCTGGTTTTAGCTGGCGCTCTACGATATAATCCTTACCTTCTAGATCTGGTTGTATATTCGGGTTCTCCAAGAAGATATTTTTCTCACGCTCTAGTAATTGTAGCCCAACATAAGCAGCGCCCAAATCGCCTGAAACACATAACAAGTCGCCTTCCTGTGCACCTGATCGATAGGCAATCTGATCTTCATCAGCAAAACCGATACTCGTTACCGAAATAACCAATCCTTGAACTGAAGCTGACGTATCCCCGCCAATAAGATCCACATTATACTTTTTACAAGCAATCAGTGCTCCTTGATAGATTTCTTCAACTGCTTCTAATGGAAATTTTGAGGATAACCCGATTGAGAATGTAATTTGCGATGCTGTTCCATTCATCGCATAGATATCACTCAAATTCACCTGTACAGCTTTATAGCCTAAATGTTTCAAAGGAACATAACGCAGATCAAAGTGGATACCCTCCAACAGAAGATCTGTTGAAATTAAAGTTTTCTTATTTGAAAAATCTAAAACAGCGGCATCGTCCCCGATACCTTTAAGGGTACTGGGTTCATTAATCTCGACAGCCTTCGTTAAATATGAAATTAAACCAAATTCACCCAACTCTCCTAAATTTGTTCTTTCTGTATTATCAAATTCTAACATATCTGTCTTTGTTTTTTATTTTATAATCCTAATTGTGCGGATATTTCCAACATACGTTCAATAGGTCGTTGCGCACGGGCAATCACGGAATCATCTAGTGTTATTTCCGGACTTTCATACTTTAAGCAATTATAAAGCTTCTCCAACGTATTTAATTTCATATGTGGACAATCATTACACGCACAAGCATTATTTGGAGGCGCAGGAATGAAAGTTTTACCTGGACTAGCCTTTTGCATCTGATGGATAATTCCCGACTCTGTAGCGACTATATATGTGGTCGCAGGATCATTGATTGTAAACTTCAGCATTCCAGAGGTAGAACCTACATAATCTGCACTTGCTAAAATATGATCTTCACACTCCGGATGAGCAATGAATTTTGCATCGGGATGTTCAGCTCTTAAACGATCTATTTTATCCTGAGAAAAAATCTCATGCACCATACATGCACCATTCCATAAAACAAGATCTCTTCCTGTCTTCTTCTTTACATAAGCCCCAAGATTACGATCTGGTCCAAAAATGATCTTTTGATCTTTCGGTAGACTCTCCACAATCTCAACTGCATTACTAGAAGTACAGACAATATCAGATAGCGCTTTCAATTCTGCAGTACAGTTTACATACGTGATGACCAGATGATCGGGATACTGCTCCTTAAACTTAGCAAATAGATGAGGTGGACATGAATCCGACAATGAACAGCCTGCTTTAGCATCTGGAAGTAATACTTTTTTTGATGGTGAAAGTATCTTTGCTGTTTCAGCCATAAAGTGCACTCCAGCGAAAACAATCACATCAGCATCGGTCTTTGCTGCTTCCTGAGATAAACCTAAACTATCACCAATATAGTCAGCTATATCTTGTATTTCCGCTTCTTGATAGTAATGTGCTAAAATGACGGCGTTTTTCTCTTCCTTAAGACGTTTGATCTCTTGTATCAAATCTAAGCTAGGATCTATAGGAGCATCAATATAGCCCTTAGCTTCAATATCGTAATTTACTAAATCCATTAATTCTTCTTCTTAATTTGATTTACGTTACAAAATTAAGAATAGTTCTTCAATAAATCTTTCAAATAGAAAATGATGTTTATAATTCCAACCGTAACTAACTGATAGTTACAAATAGTATATTAATATTCAGCTAATTAACACACTTATCAACATTTCAATAAAGCGTATTTTTACTATGTGTTAATAACAGTTGAAATTAAGGCTAAAATTCTTGTGTAAATACTTGCAATAAAGCTAATTAACAGACTTATCAACATTTCTTAAAAGGTGAATTTTAAGACTACAAAAACCTATCTAAATAGCACTGTATAGCAATATGAGATTTAAATATTCAATATAGTTGTCCACATAAATATAAATATCGAATTGTAAAGGCCTCAAAATTCAAATTAAAGGCTCTTAGAATCGAATATTTGGAATTTCACTTCTAAAATTATCAAATATCGCAGTATTGATCACAATATAGAATGGTGAGAATATCAAAGAATTTTAATGAAATGCTATAAATTAAAAAATCAAAGATGATTTTAATGCAAATCAATAGGACAAAGCTAAACTATTTTGAAGCTATACAAATAAATTACAGCAAAATTTATTCATAAAGTTTTCAAATATTTAAATGTAAGGGACTTAATTTTTAATATAAACGCTTGAGAAAACCTATACATCAACAGAAAAATTTTAAAAAAACAAATATTGCAAGTAAAGCGCTTTTAAATACAAAAGATAACGTTCGAAAAAAAAAATTACTGAAAAGTGGAACCGGCTATGATCATCGGCTATTACGATCTGTAAGATGATGTAAAAATATTTGACTGCTAATTTTTTAAAAAAAATAAAGCGCCCATAGATAGAATTTTTTGAAAATAAAATTCTGATGAAGTAAATAAGAGATTCTCAAGGCGCCTAAAATCAAATTAAAGGCTTTGAAATTACAATATAGAATAATTCATTTTTTATAAAAAAGTATATTCAATTCTAAGCGAGCTTATTTATAAAATAAACCACTTTAAAAGCCCAAATTTTTACAAAATCCAAAAAATTTTATAAAAATTAAAAGCTAAACGACTTTAATCGTGATAACATTTTCAAAAAAAAATTGAAAAATTTATTTTTTCAATCTCAAATTTCAAAAATATGATTTTTGAGAAGATGGTATTTAAGATCTCTAGGAGAGATTTCAATTAAAAATTTTGAAAATGCTGTATACAAAATTACAAAAAAGACTGACCAAAGGGATCTCAGTGTAAAATGACCTAAAATTTTTCGTTTTAAATCTAGACCAATTTATAAAAAAGCAAATTTCAGGTATTTAAGATTCAATATTTAGAATAATAAAAAAATAAAATCAAAATATTGAAATCTAAAGCCACTAAAATAGCCGATTAAGCTGTTTAACAGTTCATTATTTAGATTTTTAAATTAAAAAATAAGATTTATCGCATTCTAAAGGGGTTTAAAAATATTTTCAAAAGAAATAAAGCCCTTGAGAATTGAATATTTGATTTCAGTTTCAATACCTAATCAATAATCAAATTCTCAAAGCCTCAAATTCAACTTGACAAAACTAAACAAAGAAAATCAAACGTATTCCACATTCTTTTTTTTTAATAAATAATAATCTTTTTTATATAAAAAGGTCTTATTGTTTATTAGTGTGTGGAAAATGGGGATAAAAGTGTGATTTTTTATTTTGATATGAAGATTTTATAAAGTTATTAACAATTTATTCACATTAATTTCATTTTAAAGGCCTGATTTTTAATTATCTGATTTTTCCTTGATTTTGTTTTCAATAAAAAAATGTGAATTTTTTTGATGTTAATTTATGTTGATAAACGAGTAGTTTTGTGCTAATAACTTTTAAGAATTTTGTGAGAAATAGGAGATATCAACAATAAAAAAAAAGTTATCATTTTTATTTAACTTTTTATTTACACGTTTTCCACATTTTTTGTTAATTTGAATAGTCAAAATGTGCTGGTCACATGTAATATGATTTTATGTCAGAAAAAAAGGTAGATTTCCTTGTAATTGGGTCTGGAATAGCGGGATTAAGCTTTGCTTTAAAAGCTGCTGATCATGGTAAAGTATTGATTGTCACAAAATCTAACGAAGATGAATCAAATACAAAATACGCACAAGGAGGAGTGGCCGCAGTTGTGGATAAGTCTGATAGCTTTGAGCAGCATATAATTGATACTCAGATTGCTGGGGATGGTTTATGTGATGTGAATATTGTGGAAAACGTAGTTCGGGAAGCTCCAGAACGTATTAACGAATTGATTTCATATGGAACTTCATTTGATAAATCGGACAGCGGATTTTATGATCTTGCGAAGGAGGGAGGTCATTCTGCCAATCGTATCTTGCATTATAAAGATATCACGGGGTATGAGATTGAAAGGTCTCTTTTGCAGAAAATACACGAGCATCCAAATATCGAAATGTTGACGCATTATTTCGCTATAGATTTAATAACACAGCACCATTTAGGTGAATTTGTCGATAAGCAAAGGAGCGATATTAAGTGTTTTGGCATCTATGCATTCAATACAAATACGCATCAGGTTGATAAGATTTTGAGCAAAACTACGGTGATGGCTTCTGGTGGTGCTGGCCATATATATGCAAGTACAACCAATCCAACTATTGCCACAGGTGACGGAATTGCCATGGTTTACCGTGCAAAAGGTAAGGTGCGAAATATGGAATTTATGCAATTTCATCCTACTGCTTTGTATAATCCGAGTGACTCACCAGCGTTTTTGGTTTCGGAAGCTGTGCGTGGTTTTGGCGGTATTCTAAGACGTATTAATGGGGATGATTTCATGGCTGAATACGATGAACGAGCTTCATTGGCACCTCGGGATATTGTGGCTCGAGCAATCGATGCCGAGATGAAAAAGTCAGGAATTGATTATGTTTATTTAGATATAACCCACCGTGAGAAGGAGGATATTATTAAACATTTTCCAAATATTTATCAGAAATGCTTGTCTATTGGACTCGACATGAGTAAGGATTTTATTCCTGTTACACCAGCTGCGCACTACTTATGTGGGGGTATCTATGTTGATGATTTTGGACGTAGCAGTATTCAAAATTTATATGCTTGTGGCGAATGTTCATCGACAGGTTTACATGGCGCAAATCGCCTAGCTTCCAACTCCCTGTTAGAAGCATTGGTATATGCGCATCGTATTTACCTGGATGCTACAAAAGTGATTTCTACAGCCGATTATGCAGTAGGAGTGCCAGAATGGGATGATTCAAAAGCAAAGCTTTCCAATGAAGATATTTTGGTTACACATAATCTGCGAGAGTGTCAAAAAGTGATGAGTGATTATGTTGGTATTGTACGTTCAGATTTTAGATTAGAACGAGCACTCAATCGATTGCATTTATTGTATGGGGAGACTGAAGACTTTTATAGGCATACTAAATTGTCAGTTAAACTATGTGAGCTTAGAAATGTGATACAGGTGGCTTTCATTGTGACAAAATCTGCTTTGTTAAGAAAAGAAAGTAGGGGACTGCATTTTACAACAGATTATCCGCAACATGCTGATACTTTAACAGATACTTTATTTTAGAACAATTATGGCCTTCATATTACCAGTAAAGGGTATTAGCCCTAAATTTAAAGATAACTGCTTTATAGCGCCTAATTGTACTATTGTAGGTGATGTTGAGCTGGGAGAGCATTGTTCAGTTTGGTTTAATGCTGTCGTAAGAGGAGATGTAAATTATATCCGTATCGGTAATTATACCAATATTCAGGATGGGGTTGTTATTCATTGTACGTATCAAAAGGCTGGTACAACGATCGGTAACTATGTGAACATCGGCCATCAGGCGATGGTACATGGTTGTGTTGTACATGATTATGTGCTGATAGGTATGGGGGCCATTGTTATGGATAATGCTGTGCTAGAAAGCCATGTTATTATTGCAGCAGGAGCTGTTGTTTTGGAAAATACAGTATGTGAATCGGGGTATTTATATGCTGGAGTGCCGGCTAAAAAAATAAAAGCGATAACTGATGAACAAAAGTTATTGTTACAGCAGTTACCGCATAATTATGTGCTTTATAGTTCCTGGTTTGATTAATTCAAGTCGTTCAGTTCCTGTAAACTGAACGATTCATTTTGCTCCCAGTTAGCACGTATTGTAAAGGTTTTGTTTAAATATACTAGGGGTTCTGGTTGCGTTGATTTATAAACTTCTCCAGGATCCCAAATGCCATTCTTGTTATCGTCGCGTATTATTCTGATGGAATATTTACCACCGGGGAACTCTTTATAAGCTACTTTCCCGATTGAATTATTGAGAATATCTCTTCGGAATACTTTTTCTTTTTTCTCATCAATAAGTTCTACGATGTACTGTCTTGCACTGTCAATGGCAGTAAAAGTAAACGTTATATCGCCGTAATTATCACTATCATCATAAGCGAGTGTCAGCTTTTTCTCTTTATTTTTTTCACCGAAATAGCCTTGCATTGCGCCTTCTTCAAGAATAATTTCATAGTTTTTTTGCTTTCTCCAATTGTATCTTAAGTGATAAAGATTGGCAACATTAGTATCCAATTGGAGTTGAAAATTTGTTTTAGCAATGCTATCTTCTATCAATTTTACTTTGCTTTTATCTATTAATTTTATAGGTGTTAAAGATGATATTGTTAGATGTTTTACGCGGTCAACTTTACCTGTAGATGGAGAAGTTGTTGGAACAATTGATCTATCTAATTTCAGATTCGATTTCTTTACCAATATGGTATCAAGTACTGTATTGTTTTCTGATAAGACAAATTTTAAAGAATCTCTTTCCAGGTTATTAATAAAAATTAACGCTGAATCCTGTGCTTCCGAGTACTTAACAATTTTTGATTTATCATTTTCATCATCATTTAGTAGCACTAAGTTTGGCTTTTTAATACCCCTATTGAAAACTAAATGTATTCGTCCTGTGTTTTCAATTTTCTTGTCAACTACTCTAAATTTAAGTGGTGTACCTTTTGATATTTGAAGATTAATATTCGTTAGGTCTTTGTCCAATACAATGGAGTCTTTTAAGAAACCGATTAGTTCATCTGCGCCGTTATAGATACGGTCATTATTTGTTTCCTTTAGTGCATAAATGCGATAGGTATTAGCTCTTAGATTACTTATTTTAAAATTGCCAATTGTATCTGTTTGCGCAAAAATATTGGCTTTCTTTTTGCCAAATATAGAATCCTGACTGACTGGAATTAGTAATACCCGGACTTCCTTTTCTTTCTCCTTTGTCAAAGCGTTGGTTACATTTCCTGATATTGATAATGAATCAATCTGATCTCCTGTTGCAAATACATAACTGTAATTGATGATTGGATTACTCGCATTATAATCAACGAGACCCTTTCCAAAATTGATGGTATAGGTTGTATTCTGTTCTAAAGAATCTGGTAAGGTAATTTCGAGTACTTTCTTTTTAATTTTAAATTGTGGTGGCTTATCCATATCAGGAGAAACACTGATTTCCTTTTGCTGATTATTGAGTTTAATATACTCATCTAATGTGATGCTAATTTTTTTCTCTTTGAAATTTTTTGAGAAATTCTTAGGAAACTCATTGAGTACAACCGGTGCAATTGAATCTTTCGGTCCACCTGTTGGCTGCTTTATGCTTGCACATTGCACAGTTAATAAAATCAGAGAAGAAAACAAGCTTAAAAGCACTAACCTTGTGATTAGTGTGCTTTTAATGCTTTTTAAGCTTGTTTTATTTTTTTTTGAATGTTGACTCATAAATGAAATAATAATACTTTATATCGCTTTATTTTGCATTGATAATATTTATTATACAAGTAACTGTAAATCAGATTATTATGACATATGTACCATTAAAACACTGATATCGGATGGTGATACACCTGATATTCTGGATGCCTGGCCCAATGTTCTTGGTTTTACCTGAGCTAGTTTTTGTCTTGCTTCTATCGACAACGAAACTAAGGAAGAATAATCAAAATCTGGATTGATTTCTCTATCTTCCATTTTTTTCATTCTGTTTACGATTTCCATTTCTTTCTCGAAGTAGCTTTCATATTTGACTTTGATTTCCGCCTGCTCTATTGTCTCTTTGTCAAACTGGTTTAAATAGGATCCAAAATCTGAATCACCTTTCGCGAGGTCATAGATATTGATTTGTGGTCTTCCTAGTAAATTAACCAATTTTGTTTTTTGTGAAATCAAGCTTGATCCAACTTCGTCTAAGATAGGATTCATCTTATCTACTGTTGTTGAATTTTGTTTAAGATACTGAATAATATGATCTGAATTTTTAATTTTCTCATTTACTTTATTCAGTCGCTCATCTCCTACTAATCCTAATTTATGGGCAATCGGTGTTAATCTGATATCTGCATTATCTTGTCTTAGCAGTAAGCGGTGTTCTGCTCTGGAAGTAAACATGCGGTATGGCTCATCAGTTCCTTTTGTTACTAAGTCATCAATTAGTACGCCTATATAAGATTCAGATCTTTTTAAGATTAGTTCTTTATCATCATTAATGCGTTGATGTGCGTTGATACCTGCAATGAATCCTTGCGCTGCTGCTTCTTCATAACCTGTAGTACCATTAATCTGTCCTGCAAAAAAGAGATGCTTTACAATGAGTGTTTCCAAAGTTAGATCAAGTTGCATAGGTGGAAAGAAATCATATTCTATAGCATAACCTGGTCTGTACATTCTTGCATTTTCAAAACCTGGGATCAATTGTAAAGCTTTTTGTTGCACGTCTTCCGGTAAAGAAGTGGAGAAGCCATTAACATAAATTTCATTAGTAGTCCATCCTTCTGGTTCTACAAAAATCTGATGTCTTTCACGTTCTGCAAAGCGATTGATTTTGTCTTCTATCGAAGGACAGTAACGTGGGCCGAGACCTTTAATTCTACCTGTGAACATAGGCGATCTTTCAAAACCTGTTTTTAACATTTCATGTACCTTATCATTGGTATATGTGATCCAGCAACAGCGTTGCTCTGTCGGTAATGGAGTATCTGTATAAGAGAACCGACCTCGATTATCATCGCCCCATTGCTCTTCCATCAAGGCATAATTTAAGCTTCTTCCATCGATTCGCGGAGGTGTTCCGGTTTTCATTCTACCGGACTCGAAGCCTAGTGATACAAGTTGTTCTGTTAAACCTGTTGCTGCCTTCTCTCCTGTTCTCCCGCCACCGAATTTCTTTTCACCAATGTGAATGACACCATTTAGAAAAGTTCCATTTGTTAGGACTACTGCATCTGCTTCTATTTCTATTCCTAAAGAAGTGATGACACCGCAAGCTTTTCCATTTTTAACGATCACTTCTTTCACGGTATCTTGCCACATATCTAATGTTGGCAGAGCTTCCAGTTGTAATCTCCATTCTTCTGCGAATCGCATACGATCATTCTGCGTTCTGGGACTCCACATAGCAGGTCCTTTCGACAGATTAAGCATTCTAAATTGAATAGTTGATTTATCTGCGATGATACCCGTATATCCACCCATGGCATCAATCTCTCTTACGATTTGTCCTTTTGCTACTCCACCTATTGCTGGATTACAACTCATCTGTGCGATTACTCCCATATTCATTGTAATGAGAAGTACAGATGAACCTAGGTTTGCAGCTGCCGCCGCGGCTTCACAACCGGCATGTCCTGCACCAACTACGATAACGTTATATTTTTTAAACATCTTATTTTATTTCAAAGTTCCACGTGAAACGCTGGAATTGATTGTTTAGTTTTTATTATTTATTACAATACGTTTCACGTGAAACGTATTGTGTTGTTTTTACATCAGTTCTGCTAGACTCAACCATCTTTCAGATTTTACGTCTATACTATTTTGTATATCTTCTATTTCTTTTGCTATACTTGATAGTTGTACGTGGTCCCCCGTAGAATGAAGTGTATTGTTTTTTTCTACCAAGAGTTCTTCCAACTGCTGTATTTCTTTTTCCAGTTTATCGTACTCCAATTGCTCTTTATATGAAAGCTTTTTCTTTTCTTCCTTTACTTCTTCTTTCTTTTGAACAGGAATATCTTTTTTCTGTTTTTGTTCTTTTAGTAAGATATCCTGCTCTGTTTTATAATCGGCATAATTACCATTATAGATATCAATTTTTCCCTCTCCCTCAAATATGAATAATTGCTCTGTCAATTTATCTAGTAGATACCTATCGTGAGAAACTAATATAAGTACGCCATTATAGTTCATTAAGAAATCTTCTAGAACATTTAAGGTGTCAATATCAAGATCGTTTGATGGCTCATCGAGTATTAGGAAGTTCGGGTTTAACATCAGCACGCGCATTAGTTGTAAACGCTTACGCTCACCCCCACTCAACTTGCTTACAAAACCAAATTGTTTTTCAGGAGGAAACAAAAAGTGTGTCAATAATTGTGAAGCAGTGATCACTTCACCATTTGCCATCTTAATATATTCTGCTACATTTTTTACAACATCTAGAACTCGATCTCCTTCACTTACTTCTAAACCACCTTGTTTGTAATATCCATAAACGGTCGTTTCACCTACAGCAATACTACCACTAGTCGGTACTTCATTTTTGGTAATTAAATTTAGAAAAGTAGATTTACCTGTTCCATTCTTACCGGCTAATCCAATACGGTCACCTTTTTTGAAAACATAAGAGAAATCACTTATGATGACTTTATCTCCATAATTTTTAGAGACATGTTCCAATTCTAAAATTTTAGAGCCTTGTCTACTTATTTTAACACTTAACTGAACAGAGTCATTTGCTTTTTGAGCTTTGGATTTATCTTCAAGCTCATAGTAAGCATCTATTCTAGATTTTGATTTTGTACCACGTGCTTGCGGTTGTCTTCTCATCCATTCTAGTTCCCGACGTAATAGATTTCTACTTCTTTCTACCATTACTGCGTCGATCGCTTCGCGATCAGATTTTTTCTCGAGGAAGTATGAATAGTTTCCTTTATAAGTAAACAGCTTTCCCCTATCCAATTCTCTGATCTCTGTACAAATGTTATCTAAAAAATAACGATCATGGGTAACCAGTAATACAGTTTTATTTCCTGTTGTCAAAAGTTTTTCAAGCCATTCTATTGTTTCAATATCCAAATGGTTTGTAGGCTCATCTAGAATATAAACATCCGGTTCGTCTATTAAAAGTTTTGCTAGTGCTAGTCGCTTACGTTGTCCTCCCGAAAGACTCTTTATATCTTGATGAAAATCGACAATATTAAGTCTATTCAAAATAGTCTTAATATTATACTCATACTCCCAAGCATTGAGGGTTGTTATTTTTTCTGTCAGATCTTCTAATTTATTCTGATCAATTTCTGGCATAGCCAAAAGCTCTTCATAATCTCTAATTAATCGCTGTTCTTCGTTGTCAGTTGAATATATAAAATCGTTAATGGAGGTTAATCCATCATATTTAGGATCTTGATCTAAAAAACCAATCTTGATACCTTTTTCTTTAACAACTTTTCCGGAGGTAGGCTCTAATTTGCCACCTAATATGGAGAGAAGGGTTGATTTTCCTGTTCCGTTAATACCTACTAAGGCTACTCGATCCCCTTTTAGAAGTCCAAAATGTAAATCTTTAAAAAGCCATCTATCATGAAATGAATGACTTACTTGTTCAGTTGCTAATATACTCACGTTAATTTCCTAATTTTTCTTGTTCAATAAATTGCATAATTTACACATAAGAAAAACATAAACTACTGATTACTAGCTATTTGTGTTTTTCCTGTGTTTTTCAATACACCTCTATGTATTAAAAACTATGAATGTCTACCCTCTAGTATAAATAACTTTGATGGTAGTAAATTATATGCAAAAGTTAGCACATTGCTAACGTATTATTTTATTAAGAATAAAACGACAGTTGGTCATTTAATAGGAGATTTTAAATGTTGGTCCCTAGCAACAGTATGTCCAAGTTATTCAAGCAGATTTTATCACATGTAAAATCAATTGCGATGAATAAGGAAGATATATGAATTTGATTATTTAGAAAATAATTTCCGCTCACAAATGTATCACGCAAAAGTAAGTAATTTTCGCCTTTTATATGTAATCTTTGGAGAAGATCTGGATAAGATGAAATGCAGGTGATAATGATCTAGTTCAATACGTAATTTGCAATCAAGTTAAATCTAGGGATGTCAACTTTGAATGAAGAGGCGTCTATCAATTTGATCATATTAAAGTAACCTTCCATATAGCCCATCTCACTTTTTAAATTGCATCCTGATGTATATTGATGCATTTGACCTGGTTCAATAATGGGCTGTTCTCCGACCACACCGTCACCATATACTTCATTATGATCTCCGATTGAATCGAAAATATTCCAGTAGCGGCTCATGAGCTGAATACTTGAATCACTTAAGTTTTCTATACTTATTAGATAAGCAAACATAAAATGATCTCTTTCTGGATTAGAATATTCAGGTTGAAAAACGCATTCTACTGAAATTTTTATTCCTTCTGTTATTTGAGTTGTCATATATAGTTTTTTTGCTATGCAACTAAGTTACTAATAATGAGTTTAAATACTCAAAAAAATGATAAGGTTTTACATTATATTGAAAAATGCATCTGTTATGAAAGACAATTTAGTAGGTTTGTAAATATGCAAAAAGGTACACTATTTTTGATTCCGGTTCCTCTTAGCGAGGAAGCATCAGCAAAATCTTTCACTTCCTATTTAGTGGAGACAATAAATAGCTTGGATGAATATATTGTAGAGAATGAGAAGACAGCACGTAAGTTTCTTAAACAAGCTGGTCTTAAGATTCCTCAAAAGGATTTGATCATTTATGATTATGGTAAGCATGCAAGAGATAAAGGAAACATTAAAGATTTTTTCAAGGGCTTATTAGCAGGTAAAAATGTCGGTCTCATGTCCGAAGCTGGTTGCCCAGGTGTTGCTGACCCCGGTGCTGATATTGTGGGTGAAGCACATCGTCAAGGAATTAAGATTGTGCCATTAGTTGGGCCTAGTTCTATTTTATTAGCATTAATGGCTTCGGGTTTTAGTGGACAAAAATTTGCTTTCCAAGGATATCTACCTATTGATAAAACAGATCGTTCAAGACGTATAAAAGAATTGGAACTACAGGCATCAAAGGAAGATCAGACACAAATTTTTATAGAAACTCCTTTCAGAAATAATCAATTACTGGCCGAATTATTAAAAACATGTAAAGGACAAACTAAACTTTGTGTTGCATGTGATCTCACAGATGATGCTGAATTTATTAAAACATTGACTATTGATCAATGGAAAAAGAGAACCGATGATTTTCATAAAAGACCTGCTATATTTTTGCTTTACTAGTAATGGTCTCCCCTACCCTAGTGTGGTAAGTTCGCATACTGAAATTAAAAACCTCACTGAGGTGTTTTAAATGGGGTGAAATGTGGTGAGTAAGTACTTATTTACTCTGTTATTTTATCTGTTGATAACGAATAGTTTTTGAAACGCGTTGTATTAAATGATTCCATGTAGATTGCAATCATTATCTCAGTTGTATACGGCATACTATGCTTTTGAAATACACGTCTGATTATTAATTAGATATATTTTTTATATGAACTTTATTTTTCATAAAACTTGCTAAGTTGCAGGAATACAGTCGGATAATAATCTAATAAATCCCCCACTCTTTCACTATTTGGGAATAGGTTAAAGCTTTTAATATAAATATCATTTTAAGGGTAATTGATCAAAATCGACGAATAAAGAATTTAAAAGAATTGGTATCTTTACTGCATAACGAGAATTAGCACAGATGGATCAAGTAGAATTACAAGAACAGTTATTGAAGGAAATTTCAAAGCCGGAGTTTATCTATACAGTAATTGCAATTTATATTATTCGTATTGTTATTTGGCTGTTTTTAGCCAATACGATGAGAAAGACATTATTATTGGTGTCAGAAGAAAATCAATGTATAAAACCTAATCAGGTATTTGGTATCGCTATTCCTTTATTTAATATTTATTGGAATTTTGAAGTAGCAAGACGTTTACGGGATTCGTTAATTAATGAATTTTTTGATCGTAAAATCGCTGTAGATGAATCTCCGACATTTAAGAAAGGTTCACTATATGGCTGGATATATTTGGCGACAAATATTCCATTACCCCCATTTATATCTGTTGTTGCTATTATTTTTCATTTTGTAACCATGATTAATTATTGGGTTGATATCAAAAATTATAAGCGTATATTAGAGCAACATAATACTTTTAGGGATCAAGAAGAATTAGAGAATAAACATGAAGATTAAGGAAATTACTGCTTATCTGGAAAGGATAGCACCATTAGATCTACAGGAGTCGTATGACAATTGCGGTTTAATCGTGGGAGATCCGGATCAAGAACTTTCAAAAATATTGATTTCTTTAGATTGTACTGAAGAGGTAGTTGATGATGCAATTGCTAAAGGATGTAATTTAATTGTTTCTCATCATCCCATTGTTTTTAAAGGTCTGAAGAAATTTAATGGAAACAATTACGTGGAGCGTACTGTTATAAAAGCAATTCAACATGATATTGCGCTGTATGCTATTCATACGAATCTGGATAATATAACAGGTGGTGTTAATTCAAAGATAGCCTCCCTGTTAAATCTTCAAAATCAGGCTATTTTAGAACCTAAATCTAATCTTTTGTATAAACTTGTGGTCTATGTCCCACGAAGCCATGTCGAATTGGTTAGAGAAGCTCTATTTGATGCTGGCGCAGGTAAAGTTGGGACCAAATACGATCAATGCAGTTTTAATACTGCCGGTTATGGTACATTTAGACCTCATGGCGAAGCACAACCAACTATTGGGGAAATTGGGCTACAAGAAAGAGTGGAAGAGACCAGAATTGAAGTTGTTTATACAAAAGCTATTGAACGTAAAGTTCTTTTGGCTATGTATGAATCACATCCTTATGAAGAAGTTGCTTACGATACGCTTAAACTGGAAAATAAAAATCAAGAAGTCGGAGCTGGAGTTATTGGAAATTTAGAAAGTCCTATGTCTGAACAGGATTTTTTAGCCTATTTAAAAAATAATTTAAACCTGCAGGTTATTAGACATACTGCTCTACAAGGTAAACCTGTGTCAAGGGTTGCCGTATGTGGTGGTGCCGGTGGATTTTTATTAAATACCGCAAAGCGGTCTGGAGCGGATTTTTTTGTTACAGCCGATTATAAATATCATGAATTTTTTGATGCAGAAAATCAAATTGTGATTGCAGATATCGGTCATTATGAAAGCGAACAATTTACGCAAGAATTATTGTTCGATATAATTACAGAAAAATTTCCTAACTTTGCAGTCCTAATAACAGAAGTAGATACAAATCCTATAAAACACTATTGTTGATGGAACAAACCGTAGAACAAAAATTGAAAGCATTATGGTTATTACAGGCCATACATACTAAAGTAGATAAAATTCGCCAAATTAGAGGAGAATTACCTATCGAGGTTGCAGATCTTGAAGATGAAATTGCGGGCTTAGAAACACGTATCGAAAAGATCAGAACAGACTTAGATGAGTTAGAAGATTCGATCGTTAAGCGTAAGAACATGATTAAAGACGCTCAATTGGCTATCAAAAAATATGAAAGTCAACTGAACGAAGTAAAAAATAATCGTGAATATGATGCTATTTCGAAAGAAATTGAAATTCAAGGATTAGAAATCCAAGTTTGTGAAAAAAGAATTAAAGAATTTGAATTCGAAATTCGCAATAAAACAGAAAACTACGATACGACAGTATCTAATTTAGAGTATAGTAAAGGTGAGTTAGAAGGTAAAAAGAAAGAATTGGAAACAATTACTTCTGAAACTCAAAAAGATGAAGATGATTTGTTGGCTAAAGCCGAAAAAGCGGAAGCTAACATTGATGAACGCTTAAATAAAGTTTATTACCGTTTACGTAATTCATTCAAGAATGGTCTAGCAGTTGTTTCAATTGACCGTGATAGCTGTTCAGGATGTCATAATAAAATTCCTGCACAACTACAATCTGAGATTCGTCAACGTAAGAAAATTATTATCTGTGAACACTGTGGACGTGTTTTAGTAGACGAAGGTGTTGTTTTAGAAATAGAACAAGACTACGGTTTCTAAAAAACAGCCTTATATTGATATTTAAGCCCCAATTTTTTAATTGGGGTTTTTTTATTGCAACTTAATTGATATACATAATTTATTGATAAATTATTGGTTATTTTTACAGCACAATAAAAACCCTATTTTATCTTTAAATATATGTTAAAACCTAAACTTCGATTTTTAGGATTATTAATGGCTTTATCGGGTGCTTTTTCAGTAGAAGCACAAGAAACTTTGTTATTGAGAAGTCCTAGTATTAGTGCCGAAAATATTGCTTTCGTATATGGAGGTGATATTTGGATCTCGGATAAATCTGGAGCAAATCCAAGAAGATTAACGACAAATCCTGGTGTTGAACAAAACCCCATCTTCTCACCGGATGGAAAACAGATTGCTTTTACGGGTAATTATGATGGTAATACAGACGTTTATGTCATGCCGATTGAAGGTGGTGAACCTAAACGTATTACTTTTCATCCCGCATCTGATGTGCTGCGAGGCTGGCTAAATAATAATGAAGTATATTATACCACAACCCGCGAATACAATTATGCATTAAGTCCACGTTTATATTCTTCATTTGTTACTGGATTGACATTGGACAAATCGCTTCCTATGCCAGAGGCTTATCAGGGTAGCCCCTCTAAAGATGGACGCTATTGGGCTTATATAAAAAATACAGATCCTACGGAACGTGACCGTGTTGCTTTTAAGCGCTATAGAGGCGGTGGTATGCCATCCATTTGGATTTTCGACACAAAGAGTAATCAAATCGAAATAATCCCTGGAGAGCGCTGCAATGACGTTAAGCCGGTATGGTTGGATAATAAGGTTTACTTCCTTTCAGACAGAGATAAAATTGTCAATATTTTCTCGTACGATGTCAAATCAAAAAAAATCGATAAAATTACCAATTTTACTGACTATGATGTCAGAACATTAACGGGCAACGGATCGGAATTGACCTTTGAACAAGAAGGAAGAGTACACATTTACAATATCAATTCAAAGTCTTCTACAGCATTAAAAATTAATGTGAGTAATGATGCGTTGTATAAAAGACCACATTATGATAATATGCGTGATGATATTCGCACTTTGAACATTTCCCCTACCGGGCAACGTGCTCTTATAGAAGCGAGAGGAGAAATATTCTCTGTACCTAAAGAAAAAGGCGAAGCGCGCAATATTTCAAATTCTCCAGGCGCACATGACCGCTTTCCAAGCTGGTCTCCGAACGGGAAATGGGTTTCCTATATTTCGAGTGAAAAAGGGAAATATGTACTTCAATTACGCGATCAATTTGGAAAAGATGAACCTCTAATGTATACTTTAGGTGAATCTAATTTTTATTTTGAACCTACCTGGTCTCCTGATTCTAAGAAATTGTTTTATAACGATTCTCACTTGAATTTATTTTACATTGATATCGATAGTAAAAAGATAGTCAAGGTAGATTCGGATAGTGAAAGTGCTCAGACTGGACGTGTTTTTAATCATTTCCAACCAAGTTGGTCACCTGATTCGAAGTGGATTTCTTACATTAAAACACTTCCAAATTCCGTTTCGGCAGTATTTTTATATAATCTTGACAGTAAAAAAAGCACACAGATTACCGATGGTATGAGTGCGGTTCGATCGACTTCATTTAGTCGAGATGGTAAGTATCTTTTTTTCACAGCAAGTACAAATGTAGGACTAACAAATTCGGGACTGCATATGTCAGCAACGGAACGTCGTGCTAATTATGAAGCATATGCATTCATTTTATCCAGTAAAACACCATCTATTTTCAAAAATGAAAGTGATGAAGAAACGATAAAAGAAGAGAAAGAGGAGTCGGAAAAGCCTAAAGAAACAGCAAAGGCTAATAAAAAGAAAAAAGACGAGAAGAAAGAAGAACCAAACAAAGAAGCTTCAAAACCTGCGGTACAGCCTACAGAAATAGATTTTGATAATATCAATAATCGAATTGTTGCGCTTCCATTAGGTGATGGTATTTATGGTATCAATGGATCTGTCGTCAATCAATTGACATATGTCAAGAATGGGACACTCTATGCTTATGATTTTACAGATTTCAAAGAAAAAGATCTTGTCGCAGGTATCCGCTCATATGCTATCAGTGCCGACGGTAAGAAAATGATTATTCAGACCAGTACAGGTATTAATATTGTAACAGCAGGTCAAAAAGTGGCAAGTCCTACAACTGGTGTATTGAAATTGGATAATATCAAACAATTAGTTGATCCTGTTGCTGAGTGGAAACAAATATTCGATGAAGTATGGGCAATGCAGAAAGATTATTTCTACGTTGAAAATATGCATGGAGCAGATTGGAATGCTGTAAAAACGAAATATGAGAAGTTCTTGCCTTATGTAAGTCACCGTTCTGATTTAGGTTATTTATTGAACGAAATGATGGGCGAAATGGTTGTTGGACATAATTATATTTATCCAGGGGATCAACCTAGTGGTCCTTCGGTTAGTGTGGGTGTTTTAGGAGCTGATTATTCTATTGATAAAGGTTTTTATAAGCTTGATAAAATTTTTACACGCTTAGATTGGAATCCATCATTTAAAGCGCCTTTGTCTGAACCGGGATTAAATATCAAATCGGGAATGTATTTAGTAGCAGTAAATGGTACAGCAGTTACTGCCGATATGGACTTGTACAGTTTATTTGATAATACTGTAGGCAAACAGGTAAGCATTAAAGTCAATACAAAACCGAGTTTAGTTGGAGCTAAAGAATATGTGGTGAAGCCAATCTCATTTTCTGATGAGATGAGTTTAAGAAGCACCGAGTGGATGGAGCGCAACAGAAAACGTGTGGAAGAATTAAGCAAGGGTCAGATCGCGTATATTTATATGCCTAATACCGGTGGAGAAGGATACACTGCTTTCAATCGCTATTATTTCTCGCAGATGGATAAAAAAGCGGTATTAATTGATGAACGTAATAATGGTGGCGGTTGGGTTGCCGATTACGTTATCGATTTATTATCCCGTGATTTAATCGCTGGATGGGGAATACGGGACGGAAAGGGATTCAATACGCCAGGTAATGGAATTTATGGGCCAAAAGCAATGATTATTAATGAAAATGCGGGTTCCGGAGGAGATATGATGCCTTATATGTTCCGACACAAAGGATTAGGAAAATTGGTGGGCCGTACCACTATGGGTATTTTAGTTGGTATCAGCGGTTATCCTCCTTTATTGGATGGAGGAAGAATCACTTCACCAAACTTTGGTGTATACGATTTGAAAGGCAATTATATCATCGAAAATGAAGGTGTTGCTCCAGATATTTTCGTTGAACAAACACCTAAGGATTTGATAGAAGGTCGTGATCCACAATTGGAAAAAACGGTTCAGATCTTGTTGGAAGAAATGAAAAATTATCCCTACAAGAACATGAAAAAACCGGCTGATCCAATTCGGGTTAATTAATTGAAAAACATGGAAATCCCGTTTCATTTTAAATGAAACGGGATTTTTTTTGTTTACAGGTTTCTATATCCAGATAGACGTTGTTCTAGATGTAGCATGATAGCTTAAAGTAGATCTTTTAGAAGATTTTGAGGTAATAAATTTTAATTGTAATATATTTATAGAATAAATTAAAAGTACTACATGGAAGAATTAGTGACAAAGATAAATCCCGGAAAATCTTTATTTAGATTATTGCTTTACATGATCGTTTTGGGTGTAAGTATTCAATTGGTATTGATGGGATTATCACTATTGGTTATGAAGATTTTGTCTCCCGAGAGTCCGTTCAGTTTATCTTTTTTTCAAGAAAATACAGTGGCACTCAAAGGGATGTTGCTGATCAGTAGTGTTACAACATTTATTTTACCAGCTTGGATCTTATATCGTAGCGAATCAGGCATTCATCCCTATTTTGAAAGAATAAATAAGGTTTCATCATTACAATATCTTTTTGTCTTTGCGGCCATGCTATGTTTCATTCCTATGATGTCATTGCTTGCGTATTGGAATGAATCTATGCAATTGCCCGATAGTCTTCAAGGTGTACAGCAGTGGATGCGTGCTAGTGAAGATAGTGCCGCTATAATGACTAAACAAATTGTAGAGGAGTCAACTTGGGGCGGTTTATTGATCAATCTGATCATTTTAGCAGTGGTGCCGGCCGTAGGTGAAGAAATGGTCTTTAGGGGTTGTTTACAAAACATTTTTGGACGTTGGATATGGAATAAGCACGTGGTCATTTGGTTAGTAGCAATAATCTTTAGTGCATTTCATATGCAGTTCTTTGGATTTATTCCTAGAATGCTTCTTGGTGCTTTTTTTGGATATCTTTATGTCTGGAGTAGAAACATATATTTGCCTATTTTTGGTCATTTTATTAATAATGCAAGTGCCACCATTACAGCGTTTTATTATACAAGAAAAGGGATACCTTTCGAAGAAATGAATAACTTTGAACAAGAACCAATTTGGGTTTACCTTGCAAGCTTAATATTTACTGTTATTTTTGTAGTATTATATTATCGTTCAACTAAAAAAATCCCATATGGAGCAAGGCTGGAAGAAGATTAAAGTTTATACTAATGCAATAGAAGCTGAGATCGTTAAACAAATGTTAGAAGAAAGCGGGATACCTGCTATTGTATTAAATAAGCAGGACTCATCATACCTTGTATTTGGTAAGATTGAGCTTTATGTGAATCAACAAGATGAGCAACAGGCATTAGTTTTAATCGAATCTACGACAGAAAGCGAAGATTAGTATGAAAACTAGAGCTATTACAGGATTTTTCTTTATCATCGTCATGGTTGGGGCTATGCTGCTGGGCGACGCAGTTTTCCTTGGATTTTTTTCTTTATTAAGCGCCTGGTGTCTGTATGAGTTTTATGGTATTGTTAGCTCAGAAGATCGTAGACCAAGTAAAGCTTTAGGTATATTGACTACAGTTGTTTTATTTAGTACAACAGCGTTATATAGTTTAGGCATTTTTGAGGCGAAGTATATTTTGTTATGCATCCCTTTTCTTTTAGCGATCTATATACAAGCTCTTTATCAAAAGCGTGATTTCCCCTTTAATGATATCGGCTTTACCATTTTAGGTATTCTGTATGTTGGATTTCCTTTTTATTGTTTTACAAGATTAGGCTATATAGGTGGCTCATTTAATCATTTTTTACCTTTGGGTTTTATGATTTTACTTTGGACGAGTGATACAGGGGCTTATTTAGCTGGGAGATCCTTGGGAAAACATAAACTTTTTGAGCGAATTTCTCCAAAGAAAACCTGGGAAGGTTTTATTGGTGGTATTGTATTGGCAGTTCTTGTATCTTTATGTTTAGCACATTATTTTGAAACAATACCGCAATGGCAATGGATTATTGTAGCAATGATAATTGCTGTATTTGGTACATTGGGTGATTTGGTAGAATCGATGCTTAAAAGAAGCTTAAATGTGAAAGATTCTGGACATATATTACCTGGACACGGAGGTTTATTAGATCGATTCGACGGTTTATTAATCGCTGGACCTTTGGTATATTTATTTTTGTTTTTAGTAAATTAAGATCATATTTATGGGACATATTAATCAAAATACGTTTAAATTTTTAAAAGATTTACAAAATAACAATACCCGTGAATGGTTTGCAGAAGAGAAAGAACGTTATGAAGCGGCTTTAGCTGATGTTCGTTTGTTTGTGGCTGATTTGATTAATAGCCTGTCTCAATTTGATCCTCATATTACGACCGATATTCAGGCTAATAAATGTTTGTTTCGTATCTATCGTGATACGCGTTTTTCAAAAGACAAAACACCCTATAAAAATTGGTTCGGTGCAGGTATTTCCAAAGATGGCCGTAAATTGGACGGACCAGAATATTATATCCACATCTCTCCAGATAATTCATTTATTGCCTGTGGTTACTGGAGACCAGAAAAAAAACATTTAGATGCTATTCGTCAGGAAATAGATTATAACGAAGAGAAATTTAATGCAATTATAGCAGATTTACAGAAAAAAAGTGGTCTTACTTTAGAAGAAGAAGACAAACTAAAACGCCCCCCTGCTGGTTATGAGGCAACACATCCTTCAATTGAATTTTTAAAATTAAAGAGCTTTGTTGCACACAAAAGCTTATCCAATAGCGCTCTGACTGATAAAAATGCTTTGAATAATATCATTGCATTATATAAAACAATGCTTCCTTTGAAGCAGTATCTACACGAAGCTATTGATAATGATTAGTTGTTATTGAGGTAAGCTAATTTTACCCATACAGACTGCAGGAGAATCTTTTATTTGACTTACATTGTCTCGGTCGCCAACCAATGTTTCATTAGCCAGTAGGGCAAATAACACAGCTTCTTTAGCGTCGGGATCAATGCCTAGTATTCCAAATGAGGAGACTTTATGATGAGGCAATCCTGCTTTGATTTTAGCGACCAATAGCGGATTGTGTAAACCTCCCCCACTGATGTAGATATGTACATTGCTTAATGTTTTTGATAGCTTATGGATTGCGTCAATGATGCATGTTGCAGTAAATTGATTTAAAGTGGCCATGATATCTTCAGGAATCATATAAAGATTATTGGATGCTATCTGACATTTTTTTAGATAATCCAAATTAAAGAGCTCCGGACCAGTTGTTTTAGGGAATTCATCTTGTAGAAATGGTTCTTTTAAAAGCTCATTTAAAAGTCCCTCATTGATAGTTCCTTGTGTAGCGATGTTTGCATCCTTATCCATCTCTATATCAAATTTTTCTTTTGCAAACTGATTCATAATGGTATTTCCGGGGCCAATATCTGTTGCAAAAGCTTTCAAATCACTTTCTTGGCTAGGTATAAATGTATAATTAGCAATGCCACCGATATTCAATAAAAATCGATTTTCTTTCCTATCCGAAAACAGTAAGTAATCGCCGTAGGCCGCCAGAGGTGCACCTTCACCACCTGCAGCGATGTGTTTTTGTCTAAAATCTGATAGTGTAATAATACCAGTTTTTACAGCAATATGATCGCCATCCCCGATTTGAAGAGTGCTGTTGGGCATTAATTGATCATCTGTAAGGCTTTGTGGAGCGTGGTATACTGTCTGCCCATGGCTAGCAATACAATCAATTTCTGAATGTGGAATCCCCCATTTTTCAAGAGCCTGATTAATCAGTGCTGCATGTACATTTCCGACGTAAGCATGAAGTCCGCAGAGCAGCTGTTGATCAATTGTACGCTTTGCAAAAACACCTCTTACGTATTTTCTAAACTCATCCTGATAGTCCATTGTAATAAAATTATCCACGCTAATTTGTGTAGACTTACCACTATTACTTATTCTACAAAGTGCAATATCAAGACCATCCAATGAAGTCCCTGACATAAGTCCTATTATAAAACGACTATCTTTTTTTGCGATTTTGTAAAGCTTTTCAATCATTGAGTTCATACCTTAAAAGTAGGAACAAAATATGATAGAGTACACAAGATTTTTGTGATATAAATATATTTTGTAACTTCATGGCGTAATTAAATAGAAGATTAAAAAAAAGTAAAATGAATTTTCCAGCAGAATTAAAATACACTAAAGATCACGAATGGATTCGTGTTGAAGGTGATGAGGCCGTTATTGGTATTACTGATTTCGCACAACGTGAGTTAGGTGATATCGTATTTGTAGACATCAACACAATTGGTGAAGAAGTGGCTGCAAACGAAATCTTTGGAACAATCGAGGCAGTAAAAACGGTTTCTGATTTATTCATTCCTGTTACAGCAACAGTGTTAGCTGTTAACGAGGCAATCGATGCATCACCAGAATTAGTAAACTCAGATCCTTATGGAGAGGGTTGGATTATTCGTATCAAATTAAATGATGTAGCTGACGTTGATGCTTTATTAACTGCTGATCAATATAAAGAAGAAATTAACGCGTAATTTTAACATTTACGTTCAATAAAACCACAAAAGAGCTGTCATTGACAGCTCTTTTGTGGTTTATAGGATTTCTATTTTGCTGGTGACTTCAACCTCTTCATTTTTTACTTTTGTTTCGAGCGTAAGCGCTTTTAAATAATGAGTTTTAGGATTTAATAGGTATTGGCCAGTGATTGATCCGACAGTTTGGCCTTCTGCCGTTATACTTCCTTCTGAAGTAATCGATATACCCTCTGCTGAGATACTTTTTAGGGTGTATGTTTGTTCTATTGGGCCTAGAGACTTATTATTTGCTGTTGCTTTCCATTGTTCTCCAACTTTTAATTCTCTATTTGGGTATTCAAACGCTGCTTCTTTGAGCATATTGGCATCAAACAGATCATTATCATCAGGTAAATCTTCGACATCTTTTATTTTTCCATTTAAACCCATCACAGCCACGATAGGGGTCTCCAGCAAAGTTTTAACTTTTTCATGGATCTGTTTGGAAAGTTCATTGGCTTCCGGATTCTTGGAATCATAGTTGACGGTCATCATTCCTGCATCCATTGCCATGATCATTGCTGTATATTTCGTTGCATAGGTCAATGTACTGTCTGTAGCATTGGTGTTTGTTGTCTCGCACAACATGGTTGCATCGATCATAGTACTTTGAGCACCAGCATTGACATCTATAGTCATGTGCATTTTTTGTGAAAAGGGATTATTAAGATCGGGTTTCAGCTTTAATAAAACTTTGTCTTGAGCAATTAATGTCGTAATAATAAAGAACGACAAAAAAGCGAGCGATAGGGTCTTGATCATTTAAGATTAGTTAGTAAAATATCCCCTAAATTAAAAAAGACCTTTGGTATTACCAAAGGTCTTTTTTGATTTAAGCAATTAGATGCTTTTATTTTTTGATGTAAGCAACTTCTTTTACAGCTTTTACAACTTTAGCAACACTTGGAAGAGCTGCTTCAATTAATGTAGCTGCATATGGAAGAGGAACATCTGCTGCTGTAATACGAACGATTGGAGCATCTAAATAATCAAATGCATTACGTTGTACAGAATATGTTATTTCAGATGAAATAGACGCTAATGGCCAAGCTTCTTCCACAATTACCAAACGGTTTGTTTTCTTAACAGACTCGATAATAGTTGGGTAATCTATTGGACGAACAGAACGTAAGTCAATTACTTCCACATTGATACCTTCTTTTGTCAATTCTTCAACAGCAGGTAATACAACACGTGGAACCATTTTACCGAAAGATACGATGGTTACATCAGTACCTTCTTTAACAACATTTGCTTTACCTATTGGTAAGTAATATTCTTCTTCAGGCACGTGACCTTTATCACCATACATAACCTCAGATTCCATAAAAATAACTGGATCTGGATCAATCATAGCAGATTTTAATAAACCTTTCGCATCATAAGGATTTGAAGGAACAACAACTTTTAATCCTGGAGTATTTGCATACCAGTTCTCAAAATTTTGAGAGTGCTGTGCTCCCAATTGCCCTGCATTACCAGTTGGACCACGGAATACTATTGGAATAGAGAATTGACCTCCACTCATGGAACGAATCTTTGCAGCAGCATTGATAATTTGGTCAATCGCAACTAAAGAAAAGTTGAAAGTCATGAATTCAACGATTGGTTTTAAACCGTTCATCGCAGCACCGACTGCTATACCTGCAAAACCTAATTCTGCAATAGGTGTATCTATCACGCGTTTAGCTCCGAATTCATCCAGCATACCTTGGCTCACTTTATAAGCACCATTGTATTCTGCAACTTCTTCTCCTAATAAAAATATTGTTTCGTCTTTACGCATTTCCTCGTTCATCGCTTCACGAAGTGCTTCTCTGAATTGTATCTCTCTCATCAGTTGTAAAATAGTGTCAAATTTTAGATTACAAATCTACTATTTATTATTGATATTTTGAAGGTTATTCATCGCTAAATATCTGCTTTTATGTCATTTTTTAATAACAGGATGGCGAAAACAGTAATAAAATTCAAAAATTAAACTTTATCTATTTTACACAAAATTTCGAAAAGAACCGCATTGCTATTGTGGATAGCGAGCGGTACGTTCCACGTGGCACGATTTCGCTTCTCTACATAATTAGATATTCCACGGATCTGTATGGTTTGAATTTTTGCTTCAGATGCAACTAAAAAAACAGATCCTCCTTCCATGGATTCAATCAGAGCATTGGGTATTTGTATCAGTAATTTCGAAATTTCTAATTCATTTCCATGCACCTTATTAACTGTTACACCTAGCCCTGTTGGTAATGCATGCACCAGTTCCTTAGTTGTCTTATTTTGTGTGGCCACATAATGAGCGTTACCAAATCCAAGTTCATCAATCGGAATGAATCTCTCATCATCTTCTGCTCCTAATTCTGAGAAGATCTCGCGATCGATTGAAACGACCGCCCCTATTGGTAATGATCGATTAAAGCAGCCACCAATACCGATATTAATGATAAGATCATATTGATTATTTGCAAGATGTTTTCCAAGCCGATAAGCTGTTTGTACCATACCTACTTCCGTTATTAAATAGTCGGTATTCGGATATGCAGCAATACGATCAAGGAAGGGTTGAATTTCGAATCGAGTTGCTGCTACTATAAGTGTTTTCATGTGGGATAACCTTTGTACAATATTAATCAATATTTACGCAAATGTGATGGTAATCATTTCGTTGAAAGCGATATTTTGGTTGCAAACACGTATCTTTGTGGTATTATGGTATATATCACTCGTCGTGAGCGCTTTTGCGCTGCACATAAGCTTTACCGCGAAGATTGGAGCATTGAGAAAAACGAAAATGTTTTCGGAAACTGTTCAAATGTTAATTGGCATGGTCATAATTATGATTTGTTTGTGACGGTCAAAGGTGACGTAAATCCAACAACAGGTTTTCTGATTGACTTAAAATTGATGAAAACCATTATTTTGGAAAATATCGTAAATAAAGTCGATCACAAAAATATTAACCTTGATGTTGATTTTATGAAAGATAAGATGGCTTCTACAGAAAATATAGCAATTGCTATATTTGAGGTATTGAAACCATTATTTGAAGAACAAAAAGTGCAGTTGCACAGCATTCGCCTTCATGAAACAGAAAATAATTACGTCGAATATTTTGGCGACTAATCTTATACACTAATTTATTTAATTACTATGAGTAATCACTCATTTGAAGAAGAAGAGTTAGACGGCTACGTGAAAATTGATCAATATAATCAAGAAAAAGTTGGTCGTATTGCCGCTCATTATACAGATATTTTAGAATCTCTAGGAGAAGATCCGAATCGTGAGGGATTATTGAAAACACCAGAACGTGTAGCAAAAGCTTTGCAGTTTTTAACTCATGGATATGATATTGATCCTGCTAAAGTATTACAAGGTGCTATGTTTGAGGAAGACTATAGCCAGATGGTTGTGGTGAAGGATATTGAAGTGTATTCGATGTGCGAACACCATATGTTGCCATTCTTTGGTAAAGCGCATATTGCTTATATTCCTAATGGTCATATCGTTGGATTGAGCAAAATTCCACGCGTTGTAGATATCTTTGCACGTCGACTACAAGTTCAAGAACGTCTTACCAATGAAATCCGTGACTGTATTCAAGAAACCTTAGGAGCAAAGGGTGTGGCTGTGGTGATCGAATGTAAGCATATGTGTATGGCTATGCGAGGCATTCAGAAGCAAAATTCTGTCACTACAACATCAGCATTTACAGGAGCTTTTCAAAACGATGTAACGCGTTCGGAATTCTTAAAACTAATTACTGCAAATTTGACGTAATTCAATAAAAAAATAACAAAATTTAAAGTCCAATCTTCCTATGATGATTGGACTTTTTTTTCTTTAAAAATTCAAAGAATTTAAAAAATCACGATTTTTTAAAAGTGTCATTATGCTTCATAAAGGCGGATGCGATTTTTTATGTAACATCTGACCAAATATTAATTACCTAATTATCAGCGGTTTGTATTTTATTTTTTCTGATTATAAATCATGTTCAGTAATTTTGTTGTTATGGACATTTGTAATGAGCATTTAGAATCTTACTTAGAGCGCACATGTGACGAAGAAAATCCGTTGCTAAAAAGCGTCAATAGGGAGACCTATTTGAAGGAAACAATGCCTCATATGTTATCCGGACATTACCAAGGAAGGGTGCTTGCTATGCTTAGTAAATTAGCTGCTCCAAATACTATTTTGGAAATCGGTACGTTTACTGGATATGCTACTTTATGCCTTGCAGAAGGCTTGTCTAAAAAGGGGATTTTACATACGGTAGATGTTAATGCAGAACAGGAGGAGCGTGTACAGGGATATTTTGACAGATCTGAATATGCATCTCAAATTAAATACCATATTGGTGATGCTGCAGAAGTAATTCCGAAGATCGAAGGTAGTTTTGATCTGGTTTTTATAGATGCTGATAAAAAACGTAATCATTACTATTACGAATTAATTTTAGATAGAGTCCCGTCTGGAGGACTGATTTTAATCGATAATGTCTTGTGGAAAGGCAAAGTATTAGATGAAAATCCAGACAATCAAACAAAGCAAATCATAGATTTGAATGAACAATTAGCTCAGGACCAGCGCATCGAAAAGGTTTTATTGCCGATTCGAGATGGACTTTTTGTATTACGCAAAAAGTAATTAGTGGACTAAATGATTCTTTATGAATTTTAAAACATTAAAAAACTATGTTGCTGTATTAATTTTGATCGTCAGTAGTTATGCTACTGCATCCGCTCAAAGCAATCAATTTTATATTGATAAATACAGCCCCGTAGCACAAGAGATGATGCAAGAACATGGTGTTCCAGCATCAGTAATTTTAGCTATTGCAATGCATGAAAGTGCACATGGAAATAGTAAGATTGCAAAAAATTTAAATAATCACTTCGGTATTAAAGGAAAAAATAATAGCAAAGTGATTAATTCAGCATATAAAGGTTATAAATCAGTACTTGATTCTTATAATGACTTTATATCGTTGGTTAAAAGAAAGAAAACCACGACTCCCTTATTTGAGGAAAATCGAGGACAAAACTACAAAGCTTGGGTAGGTGCATTAGCAAAAGCAGGATATTCAAGAACTAAAGATTGGTCTGCTAAGGTTATCAAAACAATTGAAATGTATGATTTAGATAGTTTTGATAAAAATCCGACCACAATATCTAGGAAACTCACCGCTTCTAAGTAATGCTACTCATCAAATGAAAAAAATTGCTTTTATCCTACTTGCCCTTACTGTTTTTTTTAGTTCATGCTCATCCAAAAAAAACACCGTCTATAAAAGCAAAAATCATCAAGGCTCTACCTCTTCCAATCGTCCTAGTAAGTTAAGACCAGCTGTTTCAGGAAATGCTTATGTTGAGAAATATAAAGATATTGCTATTTCAGAAATGAATAAGTACGGTATTCCTGCGAGTATCAAATTGGCACAAGCATTATTAGAATCTGGAAATGGCAATAGCTATCTCGCTACCGAAGCCAATAATCACTTTGGAATCAAATGTGGAGGTGTATGGAAGGGAAAATCCATTAATCGCCCAGATGATAATATCAATGACTGCTTTCGCGTTTATGAAAGCCCGGAACAGTCTTTTAGAGATCATTCTGAATTCTTGTTGCGTAAACGTTATTCCGATTTATTCTTGCTCAATAAGAACGATTATAAAGGCTGGGCCAAAGGTTTGAAAGTCGCAGGCTATGCCACCAACCCGCGATATCCAGATTTATTGATCGATATGATCGAACGTTACGAACTCTACCAATATGACCGTGTGGAAACTCGTGTTGAGAAGGAGAAAAGAGAAGTTGTTGTTGAGCGGGAGATTGTACACAATGCAGTCGAAGCTCCTGTGGTACAAACAGAGCAAATCAAGAGTCCTGTAGCAATGCGTATTCATGAAGTACAAGGGAAAGACACATTATACTCGTTGAGTAAACAATACGGTATCACTGTTGATCAAATAAAAGAGTTAAATGGCTTGACTGACACAAACTTAGCCATCGGGCAGCTATTGGTAATTTCAAAGTAAATCATCAAAAGATGTTAAATATTTCTATTTTGATAAGCTAAAACGTAGTTTTACGAGAGTGAAGACTCTGCAAAATATCGTAATACTCATTCTTTTGTTTGCACTAGCACCCGATGCTTTTGCACAAAAGCGTATAGAGGGTATTGTTTCCGATTTTAATACCAAACAACGTATATCAAAAGTAACAATCCGCAACACCAGGACCAACGAAGAAGTCTTTAACAATAGTAAGGGGGAATTTTCTATTATGGCCGACAAAGGAGATGCATTGATCGCGACTTCTCGAGAATACTATCCTGATACCGTCATTGTAAATACCTCTCCTGTTATACTGTTCCATTTGAAGCGTGAATCGATTTATATTGATGAAGTTTCTGTAGTTGCAAAGAAAGATCCAGATGAGATTTTAAAAAAGGCAAGAAATGATTATGAGAAAGCCTTTCGGCTTTCTGATCCAGGAGATCTGTTTTCAGTAGGGCAAAATGGTGCAGGGCTCAGTATCAACTCCATCTATAGTCTGTTTAGCCGAGAAGCTAAAAATGCAAAAAGATTAAAGAAATTGATTGAGAGTGATTATAAAGATAATGTTATCGAGTATAAGTTTTCAGAACAACTGGTGAGTCGTACAACAGGTTTAGAAGGAGAAGAGCTTAATAAATTTAGACGGATCTTTAAACCAAGTTACTTTTTCATCATTAGCTGTACACAGTATGAACTGACAAATTATATCAAAGAATGTTATGAAAAGTATCAAAAAAATCCTTCTCGATATTTTATTGAGCCATTACCAACAATAAATCCTATTTTAGTACCTTAAATTAAGAAAAGAAAAAAAAGAGTTGCTTGATATGAAGTTACAATCCTTATTTGCCTTATTAATTATTGGCTTATCGTGTGGTACGGTTAGCGCTCAGGTTAATTTGAAAGACCTTAGAGTAAAGCCAGATTCAGTTATTTCGGAGAATAAACAAGAAAATATCTCCTTAAAAAATATTCGTCCAGTAGTACCAAAATTAGAATTACAAGTTGATTATTGGAAGCATTGGACCAGTTTTGGAGTAAATATTAATCAGGCAGCCTTTAATGGCGACTGGAAAGGTGGTGGAGTTGGATCAACAGCCGTCGGATTAATTGCAAATCATAAATCAGATTATACCAGAGACAATTTCAATTTTGTAACTGAGATCGATTTGCGATATGGTAAGATTAAAAATAATAAGCAAATCGCGAAGAAAAATAACGACCGTATTTTTTGGGATAATAAATTGTCTTATAAATTGTCTGCTAAATGGGCACTTTATACTTCATTAACCTTTGAATCTCAATTTGATGCAGGATATAAATATAAACAAGTTGACGGTAAAGATACCATTGATTATATCGAGAATGCATTTATGGCTCCTGCGTACATAACCGAATCGCTGGGTTTTGAATACAAGCCAAGCGCTTCTTATTCGATTCGTTTTGGTACAGGTACTGCACGCCAAACTCTGATTTTGGATAACCGTATTAAACCCCTAACGGTTGAGCAATATAGTCAGAAATATCCAGATCGTGCACCAATTGATAAAGATCAAGTAAGGTATGGTGTTGAAGGAGGTAAAACTGTTCAAAATGACCTCGCTTTTCAGATCACCGGAAATATGGATAAAAATTTTACAGATAAATTGAATGTGAAAGCACGTTATAATTTATTTGCGAATTATAAAAAAGTAACGGACCCTTCACATCGTTTGGATGTCACAGTGACAGCTAAAGTATCGCGAGCGATCAATGTAAACTTAAACGGAATTTTAGTTTATGATACGGATGTGATCTCAAAAGTTCAGTTAAGTGAATCATTGGCATTAGGATTGGTTTATAGGTTACCTCGATAATGTTTGAAAAAAAAAATCTTTGGATTCCGTTTATACTTTGTTTTGCTCTATCCATTATTGGATGTAAGAGTAAGTCAGGCATGGCTAAAAAGGGATCTATAGAGCAAATTGTACCTATAAAGATAGATACGATCATCCAAAAGGTGATCGTGCACGATACCGTTCCCAAATTAAGCTTGGGAGAGCACAAAGTATGGACATTGGGAAAGGCCGGCATACATGCTAATATACGTCAGGAAACGGCCATACACTATGATGTGCGCAAACCAAACTACGTTATTATCCATCATACAGCACAAAATAGTCTGGATCAAACCATCAGAACATTTCAGGTTGAGCACACAAAGGTAAGTTCACATTATGTGATTAGCCGTAATGGTGTAATCGTTCAGATGCTCAATGATTATGTAAGAGGTTGGCATGCGGGACTCTCCAAGTGGGGAACGATTACAGATATGAATTCGATCTCCATTGGAATAGAACTGGATAATAATGGAAAGGAAGCATTTCCAGATGCCCAGATTGAAGCGTTAATGGTTGTCTTGGATACATTAAAAGCTAATTACGGTATTCCCGCAGCAAATTTCATTGGTCATGCTGATATTGCTCCAGCTCGTAAAAATGATCCAAGTGTATTTTTTCCTTGGAAAAAATTGGCAGATCGCGGTTTTGGTATATGGTATAATCCTGCAGAATTGGTAACAGCTCCAGAAACCTTCAACCCAATTGATGCCTTGAGAATCATTGGTTACGATACACGCAATTTGAAAGCGGCAATTATTGCATTTAAAAGGAAGTTTGTTGTCAACGATGTGAGCCCAGAACTCACGATTTATGATAAAAGTATTCTTTATAATCTATATCAAAATTATTAAGCTATTCGATTGAATGGCTTTTTTTTGGTATCAAGTTTTCTAATAAGTAAGCGATGAACATGACCGAGATACAGCCAATGACATTGAGCCATAAAAAGGCTATGACATCTATTTTCCAGATCGTAAAAATAATCACTTCAGTTATTATTGCAGCATAAAACACGGCTTTCCCTCCTATCCTCTTCATATAGAAGGCGACAATAAAAATGCCCAAAATAGTACCATAAAATAATGAACCTAGGATATTAACCGCCTCTAGGAGATTGCCCAGTCTACTCGCATATAAGGCAACAGCGATAGAAAATACACCCCAGAAAAGCGTGAATATACGTGACCAGAATAGATCCTGTTTATCGCTAGAATTTTGGTTTATAAATCGCTTGTAAATATCAACGGTGCTTGTAGAAGCCAAAGAATTGATCGCACTTGCTGTAGATCCCATAGATGCAAGAAAGATAACAGCGATAAGCAGACCTATTAAGCCCTTAGGGAAAGTATTATTTACAAAAGATAGAAAGATGTAGTTATTGTCATTTGTTTCGGCAGCGGGATTATTCTTCTTTATTAATGCGACAACTTCTGTACGGATACCGTTTAGTTTTTCATTTGAATTCTTGAGTGTAAGCCTTGCTTCGTCTATTGTAGATTGATCCTCATCATCAATGGCTTTAGTTAAACGATTGATTGTCTCCTTCTTTTCATTACTAATAAAATCCTGTTGCTTTTCCAGAGCCGTATAAGTGCTGTTATATTCACTTTGTTTTAGTTTATCTACTTCAACCTGGTTGAAAAAGATTGGCGGTGTGTGATATTGATAATAAACAAAAACAAGAACGCCTATGAGCAGAATACAAAATTGCATAGGTATTTTGAGCAAGCCATTCATTAGTAGACCAAGTCTGCTTTCTTTTATAGATGAACCCGTTAGATAACGGCCTACCTGACTTTGATCCGTACCAAAATAGGATAGCTGTAGGAAGAAACCACCAATAATACCTGTCCAAACAGTATACTGGTTATTCAGGTCAAATGTAAAGTCGATCGCATTTGTTTTTCCAGATTTACCAGCAATATGAAGCGCTTTATATAAACCAATGTCTGTAGGTAAGAGTTTGACAACAAGTATTCCGGCGACAAGCAACACTCCAAATATGATGCTCATCTGGAGCATTTGCGTGTGTGAAACTGCTTTAGTACCACCATATGTCGTATAGATCACCACGATACTGCCGATTAAAAGCGTGGTGAGAGGAAGGTTAATATGTAAAATGCTGGCTATAATAAGTGCCGGAGCAAAAATACTGATGCCTGTTGATATACCGCGCTGGATCAAAAACAAGAAAGCCGTTAATCCACGGGTCCGAATATCAAACCGTTTCTCTAGAAATTCGTAAGCTGTAAAAACGCGAAGTTTATGAAAGATTGGTACAAAGGTGATACAGAGTACAATCATGGCCAAAGGAAGACCGAAATAAAATTGGACGAAGCTCATTCCTGAACTGTAAGCCAGGCCTGGCGCAGAAAGAAAGGTGATGGCACTCGCCTGAGTGGCCATCACCGAAAGTCCGACATGGTACCAAGGTAAGGATTGATTACCAAGTAAATACCCATCAATATTTTTGATTCCTCTACTTTTGTACATGCCATACAGCACAATAATCAAAAGAGTCAGAACAAGAACTATCCAATCAATCGTACTCATGAAAAATAGCTCGTGAATAGGTAAAGGAATAGTATGACCACAAGCAGGCTACACGCTACTAAAATATAAAAGCGCTTCCATTTTTGTGTTAAGGGGTTATTTCCCCTATCTGTCATGCGGTGTTTGAGCGTATAGGAAGCTATTGAAGAAAGCTGCGATAATTAAACCAACAACAGCTCCACCTATGATACTTAAAAAAGTCTCGTTTGCAGTGAATGAAATTAAAGCTCCAAATATCACACCGATTAATACGATTAATCCTTTTGGATTAGGTGCGCATGCGTTGTTTTCAACTTGATTTTCCATTGAATTGTATGTTTTATTTTGATTTTGATAACAAATTTACAAATAATCTGTAAGCTCCAGGAACTCCTGCAGGCAATTGTCTGAAAAATGACAATGATGTATAGACAAATCTACCACTTCCATAGTTAGTAATCAATAGCGATCCATTGTGAAGGGGTTCATTTTTATCCTGCATCTGTATAGGTGTCTGATAACGACTGTCGATATCTTCCGCAAAATATAGCCCCCGTTCTTGTATCCAGTTGTCGAAATCAGATTTGATGATTTTATTTGGATAGTTAAAAATTGGATTTTGTTCATCAAATTTTACTACAGCAAGTTCTTCCGTCACCCTGCTGTTGCCTAAACGGAATGGATATGGACCAAATTGATTAGAGAGCAACTTGTTGTTTACATTATACTGTTCCAAAACTGTACCGCCATTTTTAACATATTCATTTAGTTTAGCACTAATCTGATTCATCGATTTTAAGACGTTAAAAGCCCTTATTCCTACTATGACGGCATCATATTGTGCGAGATTTTGATGTAGAGCCTGTGTTTCATTTAGAAGATCTACAGAAATACCAATTGCTCTTAAAGACTCAGGAATTAAATCTCCCGCTCCAACCAGATATCCAACTTTTTTGATAGGAACTTGAAGTTGCAGATTGCTGACTTTTACTGTAAGATCAGGAAACCACGTGATGGCTGGTATATGGTCATAATGTATATCGCGGTTTATTTTGACTTTTTCCTTTGAGCCATAACGGAAGGAAAGTGTATCTAGGCGTGTATCTTTGGTCTGTGCCTGAACGGTAAATTCCTGACTTATTTGTTGCTGGTTTTCTGAATATTCGAGCTTAACCAGATTTGGAGTTACGATCCAATTTTTGTTGACAACAGGAGAAACATTTTCTGTTCTATTTTTTGTACTGCCTTCATTTACAAATGTTACCCTTACCTTTTGTGGGGTGTTATTTTGACTTAGTACGATCGTCTGGTCCGTAGATGCGGTTATGGCTGGTGAAATCACGATAGGATTGTAGATTTCTCCCCTAACAGGATCTGTAAATTTATATTGGATGGTTTTTTTATAGTTAAGCGCCTTTCCATTGATGACCAGTTCATAGTCAACAGCTGGATAGTCTGGATTTTCAGGGGCTCCAGTTTTATTAAAGTCTGCGAATTGGAATCGACCTATAAGATTTGGAGCATCCAACCAGTATGGTTGTGTACTAAACCGCGCAGGGTAAGAACTAGTAAAACTTGTTAGGGTATTATTTTCGAGATTTTGATTGATATTTTTTTCATTGATCTTAGCAACCTGTATCGCAGGAACATCAGCTCTTACAATCAGTTGATTTGTAACCTTTATCGTGTCTTCAATAGCATAATGCGGCTTTGCTGCGATGCTTTCTATTCTTACTCCAGCACAGGCAAGGATTAAATCATTGATTTCATTTGTTTTTATTTCTTTCCAGTAGTTATCCGCTATCGCCTTTACCAGTGTCAGAGCTTCGAATAGGTCAGGAATGGATTTTTCCGGGTGGTCGAGCTGAAAGGAAGCATTAATCTGTTTTATTTTCGTACTGATAGCAGCGGTATGAGGGATTCTTGACCAGGTATCGTCAATATTTTCGAAAAGATCTTTATTCGTTGCTTCTCCTGCTATGTATTCAAAATATTCTGTAGACTTTCCAACCTGAGCAGCACTTCCAAATCCCTGACTTTTATGCGATGACCTACTTTCGGCAGCGACTTCTCCATAGGATTTGCCTATCAAGGGATTGTATTGGCCTATTTCAATCTGTATTTGATCATCACTAATCGTATTTTGATTGCCAAAATTGTACGTATTCCATAGCAAACGAGTTGCTTTCCATGGCTTGACCTGTTTCAACTGTTCTGGAAACCGTGTTGGGTCTGCAGCGGCAACAAATGCTTCTTTTGCTAATATTGCAGAAGCTTGGTGATGACCATGTCCCCCTCTCGCATCAGGTGGAAATCGGGTTATAATGACATCAGGTCGGAATTTTCGAATGATCCACACCGCTTCTCGAAGTACTTGTTCTTTATCCCAAAAATTAAAGGTCTCTTCCGACGTTTTTGAAAATCCAAAATCAAAAGCAGAAGTAAAGAACTGCTCTCCTTGATCGATTCTTCTTGCTGCTAAAAGTTCCTGTGTCCTAATCAGACCAAGTTCTATTCCCTGTTCCGTACCGATTAAGTTTTGTCCCCCGTCTCCCCTTGTTAGGGACAAATATCCCGTTTTATAATGTTTTTCCTGAGCTAACCATGCTATTAATTTAGTGTTCTCGTCATCCGGATGGGCTGCAAAATATAGAACAGACCCTAGAACATTTAATTTTTCTAATTTTGATTTTATGTCAGCACTGTTCCAGCTATTTGTTGCCTTTTGAGCTTGAGCCTGTGGCAGAAAGGTTAAACAAATGAATATGTTGGTAAATAGGATTGATTTTAACATAGATTAAAGGTAATTAATATTGTGGTTAAATAAAAAACGGAAATTCTGTAGGGAGAATTTCCGTTTCTAACAATTAAAATATTATCTTAAAATCTACCCTTTTATAGTTTGTTCATCAGGATAGCAAATTCTTTAAGTGGTAACCTTTATTACCGCTAAAGATAGTACAATCTTTATTGGACTTTAGCATTAAATTAGAACAAGTTTTCCACAAAAAGCGGATTATACACATTCATATTAAAAATGAAGTTCTTGTTGCAGTAGTTGCTATTGCTAAAGGCTAAAAGATTTATTTATCAATTGAACCTAAAACACGTTTCATAAACATGTTCATAGCGTCCTTTTTACTATTTCCTTCTTTAATTAGTTTATCAACCTCGACAGCACCATAAAGATTTGAAATCAATTCACCGATTACATCAAGCTCTTCATCTTTTAAAGGAGCTTCTACCAAGGATTCTAATGTCTCGATGGTCTCTAATACATAGTCAACATCGTTCTGTTCGATAAACTCGGTGATATGTTTAATTACTGGAAGCTTCATTGAATAAGTCGATTAAGGCGTCAAATTTATTTGTTTGTACTTGATTTACCAATTTTCCATTCTTGAAAGCCGCAAAAGTAGGCAAGTTATTGACATTTGCTAGTTTTCTAGATTCCGGAAATTTTTCTGCATCAGCGATTACGAAAGTTACATTTTCATTTTCAGTCGCCAATTTTTTGAATTTCGGTTTCATAATTTTGCAGTTACCACACCAAGTAGCTGCGTATTGAACCATTACAATATCATTACTGTTTACAATTTCTTGTAAATTATCGTTTTCTAATTCCTGTACCATGATTTTTTTGTTTATTTATTGAGAAAGATGAATAAACAAAGGGGGCAAGGGATTACCCCCTTTGTAAAAAGACCTATGTAGTCTTTTCAGTATTGTTTTTAGTTACCAGCTAAATAGCTAGCTACACCGTCACGAGTTGCGTGCATTGCTTCTTTTCCTTCTTCCCAGTTAGCAGGACATACTTCACCAAAATTCTGAACGTGAGCATAAGCATCGATTAAACGTAAATATTCTTTTACGTTACGACCTAATGGCATATCGTTTACAGATTCGTGGAATACGCGACCTGTTTCATCGATCAAATAAGTAGCTCTGTAAGAAACTGCAGAACCTTCAACTAAAGTACCGTACTCAGGGTGCTCTACTTCTTTAATGTCTAAAATACCTAATACAGAAGATAGGTTACGTGTAGTATCTGCTAAAATTGGGTAAGTTACGCCTTCGATACCACCGTTATCTTTTGCTGTATTTAACCAAGCGAAGTGAACTTCGTTTGTATCACAAGATGCACCGATAACGATTGTATTACGTTTTTCAAATTCTGGTAAAGCTTCTTGGAAAGCATGTAATTCTGTTGGGCAAACAAAAGTGAAATCTTTTGGGTACCAAAACAATACTACTTTTTTACCTTCTTGAACTGCTTTTTCGAAAACGTTAATTTGTAAATTATCGCCTAAATAATCGATTGCATCTACTGTGATGCTTGGAAAACTTTTACCTGTGAAACTCATAATAATATCTTTCTTTTTTTGTTGATACAAAGATACCTCAAATAAGGTTAAAAAAGTATTGATTTTTTCAATGAGCTATCGTTAAAATCTATTTTTACATTAAGGGTACAATAAGTTTTCTCGATAGGTTTATTTTAAATAAATTTTGCATTTATCAGACAAAATTCTACCTTTGTAGCGTTCCACAAGGAAATTGAGATACAATAAATCTTAATTCTTTAGAAGTCAACAAATTATACTGGGGGGGTTCCAGAGCGGTCAAATGGGACGGACTGTAAATCCGTTACTTCGGTTTCGAAGGTTCGAATCCTTCTCCCCCCACAGTATTTTTTCTCTCCTCTTTTTTCAGTAACATTTTAATAAATAAGTTTGGGATTAAGCAATATATTTGAAATATTTGCATACGCTTTGTCGGCCCTGTAGTTCAACGGATAGAATAGATGTTTCCTAAACATTAGATAGCAGTTCGATTCTGCTTGGGGCTACAACAAAAAATGCGAGACTGTTAAATAGTCTCGCATTTTCTTTTTTTATCACATCTGCCATATGGTTAATGAATAATCTTTCTTTTACCTGTTATCCCTCCTTGAAAACTTTCAGTTTACTTACCATAATAAACATGAGGACACCGAAGAAAGCAAATACACCGTAAGAATATCGTAAACTTGTCAGCTCTGCAATATAGCCGATTAAAGGAGGTCCCATTAAGAAGCCCAGAAAGCTAATGCTAGATACCATCGCCAAGGCTACCCCTGGAGTAACCTTTTTGTTCTGGCCAGCAACACTATATACCGTCGGGACATTGCACGCAACACCGATACCCACCATCATAAAAGCCAATGTGCTAATGTAAAAAAGAGGGAATATAACAGAGGTCATCATGCCGACAAACATCAATATACCGCTAATTTGTAAGGTTCTTTTTCTACCGAGCCTACTGATGACCGCATCCCCAATAAATCTTCCCAGCGCCATCATGACCATGAAAGACGCATAACCAACAATAATAAATTGTTCTGGAGCGTGAACTATTTCCTTAAAATAAACGCCGCTCCAGTCAAACATAGCACCCTCGGTGGCCATGCTGAAAAAGCCGATGATACCCAATTGTACTAAACTGCTTTCCGGTTTGGAAAAAAATGATGTTTTTTTAGCCTCTGTAGCGACACCAGGAATCAAGTAACGGTAGTTGATGGTCGTATTAATCACAATGAGAACAAAAATAATGATAAAATGAGGAATGGTGTCTACAGCTATATTCATAGTGAGTAACCCGATGAGGGCACCAGTAAATCCGGCGATGCTCCAGGCTCCATGAAAAGATGACATGATTGATTTTTTGAAAATCTTTTCTGCAGCAACCCCCTGTGTATTGACAGCTATGTTGCACATGTTTCCAATTACCCCAAAGAAAAATAAGATTGCTCCTAATTCCCATGCGTTTTGTGCAAAACCTATTAAACATAAAATAAGGGCATAAATAATCGCGACTATTCGTAGTACTCTAGCACTGCCGTAAGTGGTAACCAGTTTCCCGGATAACGCCATGGTGACCAGTTGACCGACAGGAAGCATCAATAAAATTGTGCCTAATTGACCTTCTGTAAGATTCAGACGTTCTTTGATAATTGGAATACGGCTTGCCCAAGAAGCAAATGCCAGGCCCTGGCAAAAATAAAATAAGGATACAGCAATCCGAATGCGATTACGGTTTTGGTAAAGCTCTTCTTCAGAGTAGGTTAAGGATGCGTTCATTGTTGTAATGATGTGTCAGCAAAGGTACATGTAAGAAATTAATAATGACAGTGATGATGTTTCATCTTTTGGTATTTATGCAAAAAATATTAAAATTAATGGGTGCACATTGATAAAGAACACGTGATATTGAAAACTGTTTTTAATGCTGGGGTAGGTTTTTTTAATAACGATTGATTATTTCATTGTTTTCTAACGAGTAGCTGATTAACTTTGGCATACAGGTATTTAATCGATTAGCCTCCTTGAAAAGTATGATTAGAAAATTGTTATTGGGCACTTGTCTTGCCTTAGGTGGAACCATGTATGCTTTTGCGCAGCAACAACCCACATTTTTATCCCATCCGACTTTAAGTCCTGATGGAAAAGTCCTTGTTTTTAGTTTTGAAGGTGATCTGTGGAAAGTTGAAAGTGAAGGTGGGGTTGCAGTGAGATTAACAGGTATGGAGGGCAATGAAATCAATCCACGGATATCGCCTGACGGCAAACAGCTTGCATTCTCAGTAAATCAGAATGGAAATATGGATGTATATATCATGCCTTTAGCTGGTGGTGATATCCGTCAAATTACACATCACGATGGTGCTGATGAAGTGGACAGTTGGAGCTGGGACAGTAAAACGTTATATTTTACATCAACCCGCTACAATCGGATGAGTAGTTATCAAGTTGATGCTACAGGGGGGACTGCAAAGCGACTATTTCCACATTATTTCAATTATATAAGTCAAGTTGTAACCACACCATCTGGAGAACTATTATTTAATGATAGTTGGGAAGGATATAGTTCAACAAACCGTAAGCGATATAAAGGAGCATTCAATCCGGATATAAAATCTTATAATCCTAAAACAAAAACATTTAAGCAATATACCGATTACAATGGTAAAGATTTCTGGCCTACTGTTGATCAAAATGGTGTGATCTATTTCGTGTCTGATCAAGGAAATGCCGAATATAACCTGTATCAGATGAGCGGTGATAAACCCGTGGCTTTGACTTCATTTAAGGAATCTATCAAGAGACCTGCTGTAGCTGCCAACGGGAAAAAGATTGTTTTTGAAAAAGGATATCAATTGTTTTTATACGACGTGGCATCAAAGAAGGTTACACAGCCAACTATCGCATTGAGCAGAAATCAGGTATTAGGCAAGAGCAAGGAATTTAATGTAAATGGTAACATCAGCTATTTTGATGTAGCACTTGACGGTAAAAAGATGGCATTTGTATCGAGAGGCGAGCTCTTCGTTTCCGATAGCGAAGGTAAATTTATCCGTCAGATGCCTAGTCAGGGACAGCGCGTTATGGAGGTGAAATGGTTAAAGGATAACAAAACATTACTTTACAGTCAGACCCATCAAGGTTACCTGAACTGGTACACCCGTAGCGCAGACGGATTGGGAGAACCAAAGCAGTTGACACAAGATCTTCGCAATAATAGAGAGTTAACTTTCAACGCTGATAAATCACATGCTGTTTATTTAAGTGGGCGAGATGAAGTACGTCTTTTAGATCTGACAACTTTAAATAGTAAAACTGTTGTTAAGGATGAACTGTGGGCATTTCAAAATTCCTCTCCCTCTTTTTCTCCAGACGGGAAATATATTCTTTTTACTGCTATTCGAAATTTTGAGCAAGATATTTTTGTTCATCATATCGGTTCAGGTCAAACAACAAATCTGACCAATACTGGTGTCACTGAAGCCTCCCCATCGTGGTCACCAGATGGAAAATATATTTATTTTGCCAGTAACCGCACAAAGCCGTCCTTTCCTACCGGCATGCAGAACTCCAGTATTTTTAGAATGGCATTGGAAAATTTTGACGAACCTTATCGCATTAGCAAATTCAATGAACTCTTTAGTCAGCCTGCAAAGAAAGATACCATTACGGACAATAAGAATGACAATAAAACAAAGGCGAAGGATAAGAAAGAAGAAAAAGCAACAAGTTCTTCTACCGACAAAAAAGTGCTGGTTACAATAGATGTTAAAGGGTTACGTGACCGTATTGAACAAGTAAGCCCTGCTTTTGGAACGCAATCAGATCCCATTGCTATCCAAAAAGGAGAAAAAAACTATGTTTTCTTTTCATCCAATCACGAAGGAAAGTACGGATTATACAGAACGATCTATGAACCTTTTGAAGTTATTAAAACCGAAAAAGTTGTTGACAACGGAATTAACCAGTTTATCGAATCTGGAGGTAAGTATTTTATCCTTAATAGAGGAGTAATTCAAAAATATAACCTTGACCAAAATAAAATTGATGCAGTAACAATCAATTTTAGATTTAACCGTGATCTGGAAAATGAGTTCAAGCAGATGTTCTATGAGACTTGGGCTGGGCTAGAAGAAAACTATTACGATAGTACTTTCCACGGTATCGATTGGACGGCAATGAAGAAGAAGTATGAACTGTATCTTTCTGGTATTAATGACCGTAGTGATTTACGGATATTATTAAATGATATGTTAGGAGAGCTAAACTCTTCACATTTGGGCTTTAGTTCGATGGGAGCAGAAGAGCGCAAACCATTTGGGGACGTAACTAATGAAATTGGTGTTTTATTCAATCAGGATAATCCTTATCAAATAGCACAGATTATAGACAACAGTCCAGCTTCCCGTAAAGGAGTAGATCTGAAAGAAGGCGATGAGATCATGGCTGTTAATGGAAATAAAGTAAATCCTAAAGAAGATCGCGATCAGTATTTTACATGGCCGTCCCTTGCAGAGGAAATACAGTTGACTATACTACGTGGCGGTAAAGAAATTTCAGTTTTTATTCGGCCCTTAACTAGTACCGCTTTTAAGGACCTGATTTATGACGAATGGATGAAAGGCAATCGAGGGAAAGTTGATCAATGGAGTAATGGCAAAATTGCATATTCACATATGAAAAATATGGGAGGGCCGGAGTTGCAACGCTTTTTGATCGATATGGCCGAGCAAGAGAATAATAAAGATGGTATTATTTTGGACCTGCGATACAATACAGGAGGTAATGTGCACGATGAGGTGTTACGTTTTCTGTCACAAAGACCTTATTTGAAGTGGCAGTATCGTGGCGGTCAGCGGGCTCCGCAAAGTAATTTTGCACCAGCATCGAAACCTATTGTACTTTTGATAAATGAACAATCTCTGAGCGATGCAGAAATGACCGCAGCAGGGTTTAAGGAATTGAAATTAGGTAAGATTATTGGAAATGAAACCTATCGTTGGATTATCTTTACATCAGCAAAAGGTTTAGTAGACGGATCTAGTTATCGCGTGCCAGCCTGGGGATGTTATACTTTAGCTGGTCAAGATTTAGAGTTATCAGGTGTAGCACCGGATATTGTGGTTAAAAACACAATCGCAGATCGTACGAATGATAAAGACCCGCAACTGGAACGCGCAGTGCAAGAAATATTGAAAGACTTGAAATAAGAAATTTTTAATAATAAACCAGATTCAGAGATGAATCTGGTTTATTATTTTTGAACAGTACCTTGATTTTTATTCAATTATTCTTTAATGATAAACATTAGAAATCAAGATTAGAGTAGGATAAAATAATGACTATTTCGTTTCTTTTATAAAGAAAACAGTCAAACTTCGTGCTCCCTGTGCGCCGCGTACCAAGTAAGCTCCAATATCTGCGGTAGCTGAAGGGCCCATAACAAAACAACCATAAGTAGAGGCTTGAAAATCAATATCGCTGTATGCTGTATGCATATTTTCTGTAATCGCATCTGGATCAAGTAATATAGCAAGATGCTGTGATAGAAATCCCAGAGAGTTTACCTTCAATGAATTTTCAGTAAGCCATATCATCCCCATTTCTGCCACTCCAAATTCTGCTCTTATAATTCCTAAATCTACGTCGTCTAGATCTCGAGGATGTGCAATCGCATTAAGCGATTTGGTACCCTCCCATTCTGGGGCTGCAGAACAACTAACCCGTGTATCAGGAAGGTTTTTGAGCATGATTTCTTGCGCTTCTGCAATACTTTCTACGTCATAGCTTTCTCCTCCGGCAAGCCCAAGGTTTACTTTAAATTGATCTTTCAGATTAGTTCCCTGTTTCTCAAAAGATGGCAACTCAGGATAAGCAACCTTTTGAGCAGGAAGATTTTGACGGATAGCCGCTAATATTTCGTCTAGTGAACTCATTTTTTCAATCTATTTTTAATATACCAATCGCGGAAAGTCTCTTTTTTAATTTCCGGCAATTCGCGGTGTTTACCCCAAGCATTTAATTTGGTGTTATATAATAACCAATTTGGTGTAAGTTTCATACCATAGTATGCCGCCTTCTCTGCCAATCGGAATAATTTGGGATTAGCAAATACTTTTTCTACCGCTCCAAACGCATAGTGAAGTGCTTTGGAAGATTCATTGATATTGACCATGCGCTGTCTCCATAGCCCAATTTGCTCAGCAATATTAATCCGAACTGGACAAACCTCAGAGCAAGAACCGCAAAGTGATGAGTGGAAAGGAAGCTCACTGAATTTTGATTCATCAAAAGTCGGATCGATAATGATACCGATCGGCCCCGAATAAGTGGCTCCATATGCTAATCCCCCACTTCTACGGTATACCGGACAGGTATTCATACATGCTCCACAACGAATACATTTCAAGGATCTCCAGAAATCCTCCATTCCTAAACGACGGCTTCTTCCATTGTCCGTTAGTACAATATGCATTTCGGTTCCTGTTTCTCTAGGTCCCATAAAATGAGAAGTGTATCGAGTGGCTGGAGTGCCTAGAGCACTGCGTGACAGTAAACGGATAAATAGGGCAAGATCTCTCGTTTTGGGAAGAATTTTTTCAATTCCAATACTGGCAATGTGTAACGGTGGTATACTTGCTGTAAGGTCGGCATTACCTTCGTTTGTACAGACTACAAAAGCACCTGTTTCTGCGATAGCAAAATTTGCTCCCGTTAAACCTGCATGCGCTTCCAAAAATTTAGGACGAGCATTGTTTCGCATAGCTTCTGTTAATTGTGTAGGATCATCCTCATCTGGATTCGTACCGATTGTTCTTGCAAAAAGTTCAGCCACATCTGCCGTCGTTTTATGAATAGCGGGCATGACAATATGGCTTGGCATTTCCCCAGAAAGTTGTTGTATCCTTTCGCCAAGATCAGTTTCGATCATTTCGATACCTCTAGCCTCAAGAAAAGCGCCCATTTCACATTCCTCCTGGAGCATCGATTTACTTTTGACTACTTTGGTGGCATTGTGACTTTTTAATATGTCGTATACGGTTTGATTATGTTCTATATCGTCTTTCGCAAAATGTACAATTACACCACGTTTGGTCGCTTCGGTCACAAACTGTTCTACATATTGGTCCAGATGGGTTAGTGTATGCTCTTTTATTTGTGAGGCAAGATCACGCATCTGCTCCCATTCAGGAATTCCAGATGCGGCAAGATCCCGTTTCATGCGGGCATTCCATAAGTTTTTATCGTGTGTAGGCTGGTGGATGTCATCCATGTAGATGAAATCTGCCGCATTTTGGTCAACTCTAACTTTACTCATTTTGATTTTCTTTTAAAAAGGACCATTATTTAAAACTTGAGCGATGTGTACAAATTTTAAAGGTGCTTTTCCGCGTTTAGCAATCCCTTCCTGATGCATCAAGCAAGACATATCAGGTGAGACGATACAATCTACTTCGTGATTCAGGTAATCAGCAACTTTATCCTGCCCCATTTTGACACTGACAGCTTCATCAGTAACACAAAATGTGCCCCCAAATCCACAGCACTCATCTGGGCGGGTAATCTGTTTAATGGTCACCCCCTCTACCATCGTTAATAGCTGCTCCGTTTTATTAAAGTAGGGTTCTTGCCACTCAGAGCGAGATTGTATATGTAAACCCCGTATAGCGCTGCAACTATTATGAATGGCCACTTTATGTTTGTAAGAAGCCCAAGGGAACTCTTTAACCTTTAATATATCTGTTAGAAACTCAACAAGCTCGTAAGTTGTTTTGCGTACATGCTTTACTTTTTCGGTTTGTGGAATAGCATCGAAGTGCATGCGTACGTGTTTTACACAGCTTCCTGCCGGACCAACGATGTAATCAAAACCTTCAAAATTATCGCAGAAAAGCTGCTCTGATGAAGCCGCATTTTTTTGATCACCTTCATTGCCCATCGGCTGGCCGCAACAGGTTTGATTTAATGGCACTACCACTTCTACTCCGAGGCGCTCCAACAGTTCTAGTGTTGCAATTCCTACTTCGGGATAGATCGCATCGATATAACAAGGAATAAATAATCCTACACGCATATTGTTGATTTAAATTGATGGGCTAAGTTTACAAATAAAATTCGAATTTACTGTTCTTAACTATCATGGAGTAGCAATAAAATTACTTAATTGCTTGAATTTTTATAAAACACTATTGGTAACAATTGAAAAAGGTATCTGTATTTTTTGCCAATGCACAAATATTTTTAAGAAACGATGAAAAACTTAAAAGAGCTTTTTTCCAAAATAAAAAAGCTCTTATCTTTTTTACTTGTTTGCTAAAAAAAATAGGAATCTATTTTTTCTGTGCGAGCAATGCTTTAAGAACCGCGATTGTTTCATTTTTTGCTTCGATCGTTTCTTTGAGCGCTAGAATAGTTTCTTGCTGTCCAGAGTTGTCAGGAATTGTCGCTGAGGTTAATTGCAAGGTTTCGTTAGCCGATAAATATAGCTGATTACTTGCTCCGATCAGGTAGTCTGTATTGATATAATTGTATGATATTTTCATATCATGAATATGCTGAATACTCACTTTTTTTCGTTCGGTTTTTAAATCATTGATTCCAACTTTCGATTCATTGATTAATTTACCAAGTTCTACGTATGTTTTTAATTCACCTTTTTTCTTTAGATCCTCAAACAAGAGAAAGAAACGTTCGTTGTATGTAATGGACATGCTGTTTGGGTTGTTTATGCTTTTGTTAGGGGATAGATGATATACTCATACTATCGCCTTTTTTTATGCGTGCAAACATACAATTTTAAGTTTATAATAGTATGAAATATTATAACTTATTTTTTGAAAAATAGACCTCATCAATGAATTAGCTGACAAAAGCATCGGTTATTCATACCATAGTTAGCAGTGCATCGCATGGAATTATTTCTTGTGCAGACTAAGAATGAATTGATACGATCTGTGTATTATCGGTATATGATCAGAGCGAATAGAGCTATTAGAAGGGCCTTATATGCCATATTCGTAAGATTTACTTGACGATACTATTCCAATATTAATTGGCTTTTACTGGAGACAGAAGGACAAATTGGGGTTATATTTGTATAAGAAGGTGAAAATTTTCACCTTCTTATTTATCAAAATTTGGACATATTGGGAAATAAGTGACTCAAAAGTAAAAAGATTGCAATTCGTTCTTTTCGCTTTTAATATCTGATTTATAAAGATAAAGCATCGGTAATGACTTCATAAATATAATCAAGATCCGCGTCGCTAATGCAGTAAGGAGGAACAAGGTAAATAATATTGCCTAATGGTCTTATTAATATACCTCGCTGTAAGAAATAGGGATATACAATTTCATTTATATTACTAAAATAAGATGTTTCTTCACGCTGTTGTAATTCGATCGCCATTATTGTTCCCGTTTGTCTGACATGCTTGATCTTAGGCTCATTTTTGATCTTAGAAAGAAAGATGCTGTGTTTCCTTGTGATGTTTGCAATACGGGCTAAAGTTTCTTTATTTAATAATAACTCCATGCTTGCCAGTGCCGCTGTACAAGCTAAAGGGCTGGCGGTAAAAGAATGGCCGTGAAATAAGGCCCGTTGTTTTTCATCCGAATAGAAAGCTTCATAGATCGTATTGGAGCAAGTTGTCATGCCCAATGGCATAGTTCCACCTGTTAAACCTTTGGAAAAACACATGATATCTGGTGATTCAGACAGATAATCTGCCGCAAACAGTTTTCCTGTGCGGCCAAAACCGACAAAAATTTCATCTTGAATCATTAAGATTCCCTTAGAACGGCAATAGTTCATTAATGTACTCAAGTCTTCTGGTTCATGCATCAACATTCCTGCTGCCCCCTGTACCAGCGGTTCGTAGATGAAGCAAGCGACCTCTGTCGCGTGTTTATCAATTTCCTGACGTAGGAATTCAATATTTTTATTTGTGGGAACGTCTATAAAAATAACATCAAAAAGCAGATGTCCGAATGGCTCTGTCCATACCCCTCTGGCACTCACTGACATCGCTCCAAAAGTATCACCATGGTAAGCATTGCGGAAGGCTAGAATTTTTGATTTCTTTTGACCTTTGTTTGCATGGTACTGTATGCACATCTTTAAGGCAACCTCGACAGCAGTAGATCCATTATCGGTATAGAATACTTTTTGTTGATTATTAGGAAGTAGTTTTAGTAAGTTTTCAGCTAATTGAATAGCTGGTTCATGTGTAAATCCTGCAAATATAACCTGCTCCAGCGTATTTAACTGTTTAGAAACACGGGCTGCAATATAGGGGTGGGCATGCCCATGTAAAGTTACCCACCAGGACGATACAGCATCGATATATCGGTTACCTAGATCATCATATAGATATGTCCCTTCGCCCCGAATGATAGGGATGATGTCCGATGCACCCTTCATTTGCGTGTAAGGATGCCAGTTAACGTTCTTGTCCCGTTCTTTTAATGTGCTGTGCATGCTTCGTCCTTCATGTGTTTGACCATCGGTTTTAATCCCAGTGTCTGGAACATTTTCATGTCCTCAGATACTCCTGGATTTGGAGTCACCAGTAATGTCTCTCGCTCACCTGTAAAAATGGAATTGGCACCCGCCATAAAACACCAGGCTTGTTCTGTTTCATTCATCTCTATACGGCCGGCACTTAACCTAACCATTGATTTTGGCATCACTATACGGGCTGTAGCGATCATTCTGACCATATCCCAGATATAAACTTTGGCATTGTTTTCCAATGGGGTTCCCTTAACACGTGCGAGTGCATTGACCGGTACAGATTCAGGATGCTTGGGCATAGTCGCCAATGTTAAAAGCATCGCTATCCGGTCTATGTGTGACTCACCTAGACCTATGATACCCCCTGAACAAACGGTTATTCCAGCCTTACGCACATGGTTGATGGTATTGATGCGGTTATCAAACGTGCGGGTAGAGATGATCTCATCATAATACTGTTCAGAGGTATCTAGGTTATGATTATAGGCATGTAGACCTGCCTCCTGAAGCCGAATAGCCTGCTGTTCCGTTAGCATTCCCAATGTACAGCAGACCTCAAGACCTAGATCATTTACGCCTTTTACCATGTCTATAATACGGTCAAAATCACGATTGTCACGAACTTCTCTCCAAGCGGCCGCCATACAAAATCGGGTAGAACCATTATTTTTTGCCTTTTGAGCATGCTCGATCACGGTTTGTGTGGGTAAGAGGGCCTGTACTTTTATATCGGTGTGATAGCGTGCGGCCTGGCCACAGTATGAACAATCTTCTGGACATCCGCCTGTCTTTACAGATAGTAAGGTGCACACCTGTACTTCAGCGGCATTATGATATTCGCGGTGAACCGAAGCGGCGTGATAAATGAGCTCCATAAGAGGTTGGTCATAGATCTGTTGAATTTCTTCCTTGGTCCAGTTATTTCGGATTGTAGTTTTCATCTGTTATTAAACTGCTTTAAGAGTTAAATGGATCGGTTATTTTTCGTACAGCTTCTGCCGTTACAGTTTCTAGCTGCGGGATATGAATAATTTGTGTATGTTCAGGTATTTGGAGGGAGATCACCCTTTCGGTATCGGTATCGATACCACCATTAAATATCAAGTATTTTAAATCTATATTTCTTTGCTTTATGGCATTTATTGATAGTAAACTATGATTAATGCACCCTAAATAATCTTTGATAACCAGCGCGACTGGAATTGTTAAGGCTTGTATTAAATCAATGATATAACAGGTGTCACTGAGTGGGACAAATAAACCACCAGCACCTTCTACAACAAGATTATTTGTCGTCTCAGGAATTTTAAAATCTTCGAGCGATATCGATGTGTTTTCTAATAAAGCGGACTTATGTGGAGATGCAGCAAGTTGTAACTTATATCGTTCGGGATGGATACGGACATCACCTTGAAGGAGATCATATATGCGCATGCTGTCTGTGGCATGTAAATCTCCAGATTGGACAGGTTTCCAATAATCCGCTTTTAGATATTGAGTTAATATAGCGGAACAGACGGTTTTGCCAATTTCTGTTCCAATTCCCGTTACAAAAATCTGTTCTTTCATATTGTTTTTTATTTTAATTCTATTTGGTTTGGGACTCAAAACGAGTATTTTGATATGTTTCTTTCTCTATAAGTCAAGACTCGATTTTATGCTTTGTGTTAGCAAGAGAATATCGTTTTTCTGATTAAATGTGTGTAGGCAAATACGTAAACGTTCTGTTCCTAATTTTACTGTTGGTGAAAAAACAGCATAGGTTTGTAATCCTTTTTCAGACAGGGAGTTCTTTAAGTTCAACAACTGTTTGTTGTCAGGAACTATAAGCGATTGTATCGGACTATCTGTGCCTGATATTGTGGGTACCTGCTGTGTTCTGAATAGGCGAATGTTGTGCCTTAAATTTGAAGCTAAGGCAGGGTGATTGTCAATAAATTCATATCCCATACGAATCTGTCTCCAGATAAGATCTGGAAGGGCTGTACTGTATATAAAGGGAGAGCCAAAATTGATGAGGTAAGTTTTGATAGGTTTACTGCAGAGTAGTGCTGCCCCATGTAATCCCATAGCCTTACCATAAGTGATCAAAGTTGCAAATACGCTGTTTTGTAAACCCAATTGATGGACAAGGCCATAGCCAAATACACCAAATGCATGTGCTTCATCGACGATGAGAGATGCTCCATATTTATCGGTCAATTTGGCGATTTCTGTTAAAGGGGCAAAATCTCCTTCCATAGAATATAGGCTTTCAACGGCCACAAAGCACAGTCCCCTGGCTCTTTTTAACTTGGCTTCTAGATCTTCAAGATTATTATGTCTAAATTTCCATTTTATAGCTTTAGACATAACACAGCCGTCGTGTACAGAACGGTGTATATACTCATCTACAATAATGGTGTCTTGCCGCTGCGGTAGACAAGAGAATAAAGTGAGGTTGGCCGCATATCCCGATGCGAATAGTAAAGCTGATTCGGTACGATGCTTTTGTGCAAGAATGAATTCTGTTTCATGCACCTCTGCCGAGTGACCGCTAATGAGTCTTGAACCAGTGCTACCCGCAAGTATTTTGGGGTCTGACTGTATGGTTTCTAGCATCATCTTATGAAAAACTTTATTCCTGGCCATGCCCAAATAGTCATTGCTCAGGAAATCGGTCTCACTGGCATTTATGCTGAGCTTTCGAAGTGATGCGGACTCTTTTCTTTGCAATAGCAGTTTATCCCATGTACTGTACATCGCCGGACATTAGTTTAATTGACTTTCTATTGCGCTGATCCATTCCGTATGTAAGGCCCGCTCTATAGTCTGTACATTGTTGGCATACTGCTCCCATTGAGGAGAAAACTGCGCCAGTTGATCAATCATTTCCTCCAGATGCCCTTCCTCTTCAAGAATTATAGATTTGACCATAACCTTGCTTTTCATTGTATCAAGCGTATGCTGGTATATGGGATATAGCTCGTCGGCACGGGCCTCAATGGCGTAAGTAACAAATAGGTAAGCGGCATGCTTAAGAGCTGCGCCGCTTAGATTAAAAGTTTCTTTGAGGTAGCGACAAGATTTAATATCCAATTGATGCAGGTATTGTTTTGTGTATACTGGAGCGATTAAATATTTATCCTCATAGGTCGAGCAGATGGCTGTTCCAAGTTTACCGATCTGTTTTTTCAGGTAATAAGCATGCCTATGCTCCTCTGCCGCATGTTTTAGCTGTATGATACTAACTTCTGTAGGATGTTCACATTGCGATATTTTCCTAGCGCCAGCGTTTTCCATAAAAGAAAGTGTATTCAACCATCTGGCATGCAGTTCATCTTGCTGCACTATACAACGAAGCACATTTTGAATATCCATAGCTTTAAATTTTGAAACAAAGGTATTGTCCCGCATGAAGCTCATCGTGTACCAGTTTTCATATTTTGCCTAGTCCGGTAGTGTTTTCACAGTAAGTTTTTACATTTCTAGATTGTATTTTTCTTTCTTTTTTAATGTACTGTAGGCTGTAAACTATTCTATAATAACATTAATACCGGCCATTTTAGCTTTATATTTGATCTTTTCAATAAGGCCGTAATAGCTCCAGTTGCGGAGTAAGAATTCATCCTCCTTGGCGATCTCCTCTTTGTTGGATTGATTGACTAGAAGAAGTGTTCCTGCCTGAGATTTGATACAGATATCAATGAGTCTTCTGCTATAGAGATGTAGTCTACTATCAACATAATTCTTTTCTTTCTGATTATAATGATCTAGACTTTTGAGTTTTCTTTTACGGCCATTGCCACCTCTATTATAAGTTATGGCTCTTTGTAGTCTATGTCTTGCCGCTTGAATAGCAATACGACGGTATAAAAACTCTTCTTTTGTCCCGATTTGGTAGCAATCATTATCTATACTCACTGAAATAGGATGTTCAATAGATAGCGATGCTTCTGCAATAAGATGCTCCTGCAGAACATGGTCTTTTTGGGGCATTTCTAATGATAATAGAAGAAATATTTTACCTTTTATAACCTTTATAGCGCTAGAACAAGCCTTAATCTGCCCGACCAGTACCCTTTGTAACAGTATGCGTTTATCAGACCTATCTTTACCAAGATAAGTTCGAAAAGGAAGTTTAAATAAAGAAATTTTAAAATCTCGCCCTTGTTCATCATTACTTAATTTCATAGATTTTGAAGAAAAAGGAATAGGAATATCTTTTTTGTAAGTTCTTAACGAGCGCTCTCCCTTCCAGTAAGCTTTACGATCCGATTGAAAATTTTTGTATAATGTTGTATTGAGCGTAGATAAGATATCGGTCGGTATTTCGCCTTTAAAATAAGCTGAAAGAAGCCGATAGGTAGTATTCATTCTTGATGTATTCAATATTCCTTCTTCATCGGTATTACGGTCTGCTAATTTTACTTTCACTTCAGTAGTTAGATAAATGAGATCTTTTAAGCTATCCTGCAGAAATTGATGGGAGAGTACAATATTGGATGCTCTAAATATTATATTTTGCCAATCGAATAGCCTATCGTAATATGTGGCTCTTTTCTTTTTATCATCACAATCGATATAAATCTGTATTTTCCGGGTTAAAATAGTTGTGTTGTTTTCCATAACAAAGGGGTTTTAAGCAGTTTTCTTGCGGGGTTTTATTTTACTGTGTGCCTCGATAAATATTTTTTTGACAGCTGTAGTGTTTAAATGCAATTGCTTTGATATTTGTTCAAAAGAGAATTGCAATTCATAGCGCATGCGGAAAATTTCTACCTGTTCGTCTGTAAGTTCTACTTGTGCAACAATCTTTTTATTTGAGATTGCCTTATTTATTTTTTCATAACTATTTAAAATTGAACGAAGAACTTCAATCGTCTTTTCTACTTTTAAACTCACTTCATAGTCCGATATTCCGCCTAAGTAATAGGCAATACGCTCATAATTGAAGCTGTACTGAAGACTGAGTCTGATGAATAGTTGGTGTTCGAGGTTTAAAAATGGCAGTACTTTGTTGAGTTTATCTAATTGATGCTGCTTTTCATTGTCTAATTTATCAAGATAAACTAAGTCTTCATGAGCGTCATCATCTTCTTCATATCCAGCAAGAAATTCCTGATAATTTTCTATAGAATCTAATTGAAGGAGGCTACGGTGAAAGCGGCTCCGGGGGTTGCTATAAAAAATATGAATAGCCTTTTTAATTTGCATTTTTAGGAAATGCAAAAGATCTTCTTCAGAATGAATATTTTCCCGATATAGCCATAACCTTAAGAAAGCTTCATGAGTAATACTAGTTGCAATACAGGTGTCTTGTGTCGCACGGTTAGAGCGGAGGTAGAAATACGGATAAAACTTCTCATAGAAATAATTTAATCCTGCTTCAATCCCTTTGTTGAGTTGGATAAGTTGTTTTTTAGTGTTTTTTTGACTGTAAAGTTTGTTCATATTTCGTTTTATTTAGTGGGTAAACTTTTGAGACAACTTCGTGCAGTTTCTTTTCTGGCGATTTTAACCATGAAGCTGCCTAAGTTGAAAGATTTATGAATAGAACTTATTGGTATTGACGGTAATCTTGTTTTAGTCGTTTTGCGATTTTCTTAAAAGAATTTGTGAAGACCTTATCATGTTGAAAGCGTTCGTGAAAAGATGTTTTAACTCAAAATTCAATATTGTATAAACGCTCCAAGAAGATATTAATGAATAAACCGGTTCAAATTTAGTGTAATGGCAGACCTTCAATTGTATATCCCTAGCAACATGTAGCTTTATCTTCGTTGAATAATTTAATTCTTGGTAGGTATTTAGTGAGCGACAAGTGTCCTCACCCTACGGCTGTACAAGCAGCCTCGATAAATATTTTAATAGCTGATTCGTATATATAACCTGCTTGTAAGCTGATATTCTTACCTCATAATTATAAATAGTGCATGATTGTATATACGTAGTAATTTATTCATTTTGTTAGTCCAGCTTATTGTTTATACATAACCAATAGTCTTGTGTTCAGGAGCTAATGATTGAGTTAACCTCAATATATGGGTAGAGAAAAGATGTTAATCATTATAAAAAGCGGATGAGTAACCCATAAAGATTGTTAACCCATTATTGTTCTAGCAAGTTACAGTTGATACAGATTGTAAAGCTTGAAAAAAATAAATTGGAAAGTATTTAGTGAGTAGTTTAAACCCTCACCCTACGGCTTTACAAGAAGCCTCATTTTGTCTTTAATATCTATTTTATTATGGAAGTGATTTCGCAGTGCTTCTATAGGGCTGTTTTTATAAAGGTTATTTACAGCTATAGATTTTAAGTCTCCTTATCTTAGTAAGAACCTAATTGTGTACTACTTTTATTTTTTATCTTTAAAATACTTCGTATGCAATAAAAAGAGCAGCTTTCTCCATATTGTAATCCAACTGTAGTAAGAGCTTTTGCATGTAATTTTATAGTCCTTTGCTGTATGTACAATTCAGTTTACAAAGTTGATGAACAAAGGTTATTGCAAGTTTTTTGTAGACCATGTACTTAATGAGCAGCATTTGCTCTCATCTTGCGGTTTCACAAGGAACCTCTTCTCTCGGGCTACTAAAGGAGTGTAGGTCGTGAGCGTAATGTTTACCAAGGTAGATGATGGGTACGTAAACTTATGATATCTGTCTAAATCTATTATTAAATTATAATGTGCCCTTTAAAAGGAATAATAAGAAAAATTAATTTCTAATCTTAATGAACCCTTAGGATAAATAAACATAAACATAGTTGTGTATCACTTAATAATTAGGGACAACAAACAAGACCAAATATGAGAAGATCCCTAACCATCTATTAACCAAGTATGACTTTGGAAAACAGAAATTGGCAACATATTATTAATATCTTTTTTTAATGAAGAAAAAATACAAAGTTGTTTTCAGTGTATTTGGCGAGTGGAACTATCCCTTGCCTTACGGCTTCACAAGAAGCCTCTTTTTTATCAATACCAATAAGTCAAAGAACAAAAACGTGAATATATCGCTGTGCTGATATCACCTTAGAACATTTAATTTTTGAGAATCCTAGGTTTTGATGAATATTTCATATCGATCATAATTGGTTACATATACCATAGGACGAAAGGTAATTTCTCCCTTATATACACAAAAGTAATATTAAAAAAGGAATTGCGCAAATTAAATCAGCTTTTTATTTGTATTTATTTTGCGCAAATATTTACTCTATTTGTTACGTGTCAAGAATAAATGAAGATATTATCCTGAATATTGGTCAAAAATTTCGAGAGCGTCGAGATGAATTAGATTTTACGCAAAGGGACGTTGCACATATGACTGACCTTACCATTAATACCATTGCTGCGGTAGAAAAGGGAAAAGGTACGACTATGTATAACTTCTTGCTAATTTGCCGCGCACTGAATATCCAGCCCAGAACATTGTTTGAGAAGAACATGGATCTGACGCCACTATATAAAATCGAACCTGAATCTAAACGACGTATAGAAACAACACAAAAGTTGGATCATTTAGTTTATCACTCGGATTTTTTTAATACACCTAAACGTGTGGCGGAGGTATTGGCAGAATTGAATTTGGATAAAAACGATAGCAATAAATTTTCCGTTTATTTAACGGGATATTGTAAAGAGCATGTGTTAGAATATAGAAAAGAAGGAAATTTTAAGCTATATAAGAAAAAGACGAATAAAATATAGAAAACACACAAAGCTGATACTTCCTGAGTAATTTGGCTGATTGAGGCTCGCGATTAAAAACGGCAGTTTGAGTTCATGTCTATATTTGTTATCGAATTCATATACTTCATTTATGGATTTTCAATTTGATAATGAATGTCTTAAAAAGATTATATTAATATATCTTGTTTTTTCATTTTTATGTTTGATATAAAAAAAATCTAAGTTACATTTGAGTATAGACTTGACTTTGTAGCTCAGCTGGTAGAGCAATTGACTCTTAATCAATGGGTCGAGGGTTCGAGCCCCTCCGAGGTCACCTCCTGTAAAAAAGCCATTTTTCTTTATGAAAAGTGGCTTTTTTATTCTTCGCGACTTTTGATACTTGAGATTGATTCGTTTTTTTTATCCTCAAAATGATTTGTTTTACATTTTTTGCAATTCATATGTAACTTGGACATTTGTGATTGAATCAATCATCCTGTTAAAATCGTTTTTTCGGCTAATTTAAGACCTCTAGTAATCAATTAACTACAAAATTTTGGTGGTTTCATCGATTAAAAGTCATTACTAAACGTTCATTAATCTAAATTTATTAGCCATTTTCGCCCTAAAATTAATACTTACTATATTTTAGGATGATTAAAAAAACCAGAACTACAAAGACCAAATTTTTAAAGAAGGTAGTTTATTTTATTATAACATTTTTGGTTGTATACGCATGTCGTAAAAACCAGATCAGAATAGATCAGAACGCTGTACACTTTACAGCAACGATCGTTGAAGAGAATCAAAATAGAGCAATAGGTACTACATGGCAAAAAGGAGATGAGATCGGTATATTTATGATCGAGTCAGGAATGCCATTATCGACTAGTTCCATTGTCAACGGTACTAATAATCATATTTTTTTTATAAACGGATCAATATTTCAAACTACAGATGAACTTTTCTTACCTGAAAAATCGGTAGATTTTATTGCTTATTATCCTTTTAAAATAATTAGCGATTATCAATATGTACTTGATATAACGGATCAGTCTAATCAGGCGAAAATAGATCTCATGTACGCAAAAAATGCAAAGGCAATCAATAAAGGGAACAATAATATTCCACTTATATTTGAACGTCAATTATCAAAAATATCCATTAAATTAACGGTAGCCAATATAGATGAACACGGGTATGAAGAGATGAAAGTCGTAATGCCGAAACTAAACACGCTTGGCTCCTTTGATCTGGTAACAGGCAAGTTAGCAGTTAAAAAGGACAGCCAGAAAGATATTGAGGGAAAAGTCATAAACAACCATGATGGGACTGCTTTTGTCGAATTCTTCCTTTTTCCAGGAGAAAATATTACTGGAAAAACCATACAGTTTTTAACTTCAGACAACACGAAGTTTACTTGGAAGCTACCAAAAGTAAATAAACTGAAAAGAGCGAATCATTATTCTTTTGATGTAAAAATTGATAACGGTATTTCTGATGGAGGCATTGTCGCAACGCAACCTTACTTAGAAATTCCAGGAATAACGAAGTTGAAAAAGGACGAGGTTTTTATTCAGCACTTTTTACCTGATGATCCGAAACGCCGTAATTACACCATGCTGTACGATAAGGTGAAAAAAATGGCCTATTGGGTTGCCTACCCGTTGCACAGTAGTTATCTCGGTAATGCCAAACGTACCGATGACTGGCAATACGACCCGGCTATAGCAATGGAGTTTCAGCCCACTTTATTTAAAGGTTTTGGTACTTCAGGTTACGATAGAGGGCATCAGTTGCCAAGTGCGGACAGAAATTTTAATAATGCTCAGAATAAGACTACGTTTTACTTTTCAAATATGACCGCACAGGCATCTAAACTGAATCAGGGTGTCTGGGCAAACCTAGAAAATAAAGTGCGGACATGGACGGCACAATGTGATACGCTATATGTGGTAACAGGAGCGATGCCAAATACAAAATCTAACACAGCGATTGAATATATCATCGATAATAAAAACATAGAAATCGCCAGACCCAAGTATTATTTTAAAGCGCTAGCAATGAAAAAGGGAAAGAATTATTATACCATTGCCTATAAGATGGACAATGAAACACCAAGTTCTAACAAGTTTGAAAAGTATCAAATGACAGTAAGCGAATTAGAGAAAGTGACAGGATTTAATTTGTTCCCGGATTTAAATACAACGCAAAAACAAAGTATTGATGCAAACATTTGGAGATAAATCTTACCATTCATTGCATTGTAAAAAACACACAAGACATTGAACAGCACCATATATATTGGTGAGTTGTTTGTTAGAAGATTGCTTTTAAAAGAAATATCAGGGGGACCTAGGCAAAATTAAGCTCAGATTCCCATTCTTTTTTAATGATAAAACCAAACGATTTTACACATTAATTGTTTTGGAGGTACTGATTAATGGTTATACTTTGTATTTTAGCTAGATGAATATAAAAGGATTTGCTTTCATTCTTATTGGGGTATTGTCCTGTCTAAGTGTGGCAGCGCAAAAGAACCCATTACCGGCACATAACAATTGGATATTTGGACCTTCTATTGGTTATCAATATCAGAGCGGAAGTTTTTTGAAAGCATCTGCCTGGGGGTTATTTGCACCAAATGAGTCGCAGTATATGAAAATTGATGCTGGTGCAAATTTCACTTGGATGGGCGGTAAAACAACTGTAATTCCCGAGTTGGGATTTACTTATTATGTCAATGATTTTGTTCTATTACCTTTTGTCAAAGCCGAATTGACCCCCTATACGGTAACGCCAAAAGTTGGTCTCAGTCTTTTCTCTCTCATTGATCTGGGAGTAGGTTATGGGTTTGATATTAATACCAAGAAAGATTTTAAACAAATTAAAGGAGTGAATTTATCCTTAGGAGTCAATATTCCTTTAAACTTTCATTTATATTAGACTCTATGAGAAGAAATATTGTTGTTAAATTGATCTGTCTTGTGCTATTTAGCTTCAGTATGCAGGTAAAAGCTCAGGAGATCTTATATGGCCCTACAATTAGTTATCAATATCAAAAAGGAAGTGCTGTAAAAACAGGAGGGTATTTTGCATTTGCTTTTCTCGGTGAAAATATTTTAAAAACAGATGTTACCGCTAATTTTACATGGACACAGAAAAAGTTTGCAGTAATTCCTGAGCTGGCGCTGTCTTTCTATCCTGAATCCTGGGTAGTTGCTCCTTTTGTACGGACAGAATTCACTCCATATACCTTTACACCAAAAGTAGGTGTTACAATGGCCACTCTTTTGGACTTGGATTTTGGATATGGATTTTCAATCGCCGACAAGCAGGATTATCGTCCACTGAAGGGTTTTACGGTTTCGCTCAGATTTAATATCCCGCTCAACTACAAACTCAATATGTAGTGTTTTTTGTTATTTGAGATAACAACCTATTATTTATAACAGAGTCTATTTCCCGGTAATTTTAAAGTGTAATATTGATAATGAAAGATTTTACCCATTTGCATCAGCCAACAGGTCGGGTGATCAGTGATGAAGAAAGGACGTATCTCTTTTTTGGCGGAACTTCCTATCTGGGCTTATTGGTTAATGAGGCTTATATGGATGTATATAAACAAGGAATTTCTATTTATGGACTGAATAACGGAACCTCCCGTAATAATAATATTCAGCTTGGTATTTTTGATATTGCCGAGGAGGCTGCAGCTTTACGATTTGGCTTTGAAGATGCGATGCTAGTTTCAAGTGGTTATTTGGCTGCACAATTGGTTGTGAGGGTACTTGCTTTACAAGGAACACTTCTATATGCTCCCAATAGTCATCCAGCATTGTGGTTTGATGTCAATCCAGGAGTGAGTGGTCTTATGGCTTCTTGGCTAGAGGATGCGGTAAAGCATATCAATGCCTCTAAAGAAGAGTCTTTCGTAATTGTGAGTAATGCACTGGATAATTTAACACCCCAGCACTACGATTTTAGTCCATTACTAAAAATAGATCCCAATAAAAGGATCGTGCTTTTAGTGGATGACTCGCACGGAATCGGGGTGGTTCGCAAAAATAAAGTTTCTACGGAATTGTCTATGTTTGATAATACAGGAATTGATGTCGTAGTCGTTGCATCTTTGGCAAAAGGTATGGGAACAGATGCGGGTATCATCTTGTCATCCAATAAGTGGATTCAAAGGTTTCGTAAATCATCTTTTTTTACTGGAGCCTCCCCTGCTTCTCCCGCTTTCATGTACGCTTTTACAAATTCACAGGAAATATATTCGGATGAATTCAATAAACTCCAACAGAATGTCAAGCTATTTAGCGACTTAATCGGCAATAGCCTAAATCATATTCCTAATTTTCCTGTTTTCAGTTCAACGAACCCTGAACTTTATCAAAAATTAGTAAAAGAGGGATTTTTGATTTCAAGTTTTCCTTATCCTTTGGAAACAGATCCACCATTAAACAGAATTGTGCTGAGCAGTCTTCATAATGCCGATGATTTAAAAAAAATAGCACAGGTAATTTGTGATTAAAATTTAAGTCATAGGCTTATCATTTGTTTCACGTGAAATGATAAAAATAAAATTAAAGGTTTGATTTTCAGTAATAAAGTGTATTTTTGTGCTTCTTTGAAAAATGAGTTTAGCGATGCAATATGGCTAAGCTGTTGTAAATGATCTCTTTTGGAATAATTTTAAAATAAAAAAAATGTTTAAATTATTTCCAAACGTCATTTTAAAGAGATACTTTTGCAACCCCAAAGTATATTTGGTTAAAGGTTGAGAAATAAATAATTACAGTAAAATTGATATGACTAAAGCAGAAATTATTGCAGAAATCTCTAACAAAACAGGCTTAGAGAAGGTAGATGTTCAAGAGACCGTTGAGGCATTCTTCAAAGTGGTTAAAAACGCAATGGTGGGTGGAGAAAATGTATACGTAAGAGGTTTTGGTAGCTTTGTTGTTAAAAAAAGAGCTGAAAAAACTGCTAGAAACATTTCTAAAAACACAGCGATCATCATCCCTGAACATTTCGTTCCTAGTTTCAAACCGGCAAAAGTATTTGTTGAGAAAGTAAAAAACGGCAATAAATAATCTTAAAAACAGATTAAAAATGGCAAAAACCAAACAGATTATAGTAGTAGGCGTGGTTGCAGCATTAGTTGCGGTACTATTGGCACAACCTATCAAAGGTTTGGTGAACGAGAAAGAAGAATCTGCTCAAACGGAGCAATCTTCTTCCGAAATTAATTTGGAAAACATATCGTTAATGACAAAACAAGGATTAGATGCAAATTTAATCAAAGATATTTCCGATATTGAGACCCAAATTGCAAAGGCATCTGGAGAAGAAAAGATTTCTTTACTTCAAAAGTTGGCTGTAAAGTGGGATGATTTGGCGAAGCCAGCTCCGCAAGGATTCATTTATGAAGAAATGGCTAAAATTTCTCCAAAATATGAATACTGGTTGAAAGCGGGTAACTCTTATCGTACTGCTTACACAAATTTACAAGACTCTACTTTAGCTCAGGCTTTAACACAAAATGCAATTCGTTCTTACGAAGCTGCGTTGAAATTAAATACTGCTAGTTTAGAAGCGAAAACAGGATTAGGAGCTGCTATGGTTTCAGGTACTAATAACCCGATGGCAGGAATTGCTTTACTTCGTGAAGTGGTTCAAGCAGATCCAAAAAATGTAGAAGCAAACAAAACTTTGGGATTGTTTTCATTACAATCTCGCCAGTTTGATAAAGCGATTGATCGTTTCAAAACAGTTATTGAATTGAAACCAGATGCGGAATCTTACTTTTATTTAGCCACAGGCTATGAAAATATTGGGATGAAAAGTGAGGCGGTTGCTGCTTTTAAACAAAGTAAACAACTAGCTGCTGACCCTTCCCTTTCACAATTTATCGATCGCAAGATCGCTGAGTTGAGTAAGTAATTAATTTAGTTTATAATCATTTAAAAAAAATTAGCTATGCCAAGCGGAAAAAAAAGAAAAAGACACAAAATGGCTACTCACAAACGTAAAAAACGTTTAAGAAAAAATAGACACAAGAAAAAATAGTCTTTCTTGTATAAGACTCCAATAGGTTGTTGAGACATGAAAATAACGCAATAATCGCATTGAAGTTTGATGATCTACACGTAATTTATTACGTGTAGATTGTTTTTTTTTATAAAAAAACGTTCTTTAAGGTTTAATCAGATACAACAAAGTTAGCAGGGTATGCTAATTTGTATCGTAAATATGTAGCTGTTGGTAAAGGAATTAATTATCGATTCTACTCCTGAAAAAGGAGTTACTATTGCTTTGCTACAGGATAAGCAGCTTGTTGAACTAAATAGGGAAACGGTTAACAATAATTTTTCAGTTGGAGATATTTATCTTGGGCGAATCAAAAAAATTATGCCGGGATTAAATGCAGCATTTGTAGACGTAGGATACGAAAAAGATGCTTTTCTCCACTATTTGGACTTAGGTCCTCAGGTTCAATCTTTGCTAAAACTTACTCGAATAGTAAAGAATGGCAGTTATCAAGAGAAACTGCTAAATAGTTTAAAACTTGAAAAGGACATCGATAAGGCCGGTAAGATATCTGATATCTTAAGCAAAAACATGCTTTTACCAGTTCAAATCGCAAAAGAACCAATATCAACAAAAGGACCTCGATTGAGCTCCGATCTATCTATTGCAGGTAGATTTGTCGTACTGGTACCTTTTTCAAGCGCGGTTTCCATATCCAAACGAATCAAAGGAAGTAATGAGCGGACACGTCTCAAGAAGATTGTCGAAGGAATAAAACCTCCTAATTTTGGAGTTATTATCCGAACGGTGTCTGAAGGTAAAGGCGTAGACGAACTACAAAAGGATTTATTGGATCTAATCTCTAAGTGGGAAATATTTACCAAGCGACTTCGGACAGCAGAACCTCCTCAAAAAGTATTGGGTGAAATGGATAGAGCTTCTACCATCTTACGCGATTTATTAACAGATGAATTTACACATATTCATGTAAATGATCCTGTGATATATGAAGAGACAAAATCTTATGTCCAAGATATCTCTCCTGATCTAGAAAAAATTGTAAAACTTTATAAACATAAAGAACCAATTTTTGACCATTTTGGGGTTGAGAAACAAATCAAGGCTGCTTTTGGAAAAACTGTTACATTACAAGGTGGTGCTTATCTCGTAATCGAGCACACTGAAGCACTTCACGTCGTTGATGTTAATAGTGGTAATCGTTCTGCTAATAAAGAGAACCAAGAGGATAATGCGCTCCTGGTTAATATGGAAGCAGCAAAAGAAATTGCGCGTCAATTGCGCTTAAGAGATATGGGCGGGATCGTTGTTGTCGATTTTATCGATATGCATAAACCTACTCATCGCAAAGAGCTGTACAGCTTCTTGAAAGAATGTATGGCCACGGATCGTGCGAGACACACAATCTTGCCTCCAAGTAAATTTGGATTAGTGCAGATTACGCGTCAACGTGTTAGACCAGAAATGAATATCGTTACAAATGAGAAATGTCCCGCTTGTGATGGTACTGGTGAGATTCGGTCAAGTATTGTCCTGATGGATGATATTGAAAATAATTTAAGTTTTATTCTTCAAGAACAAAATGAAAAAGGAATATCACTATGTGTACATCCTTATATAGCCGCTTTTATTAAATCTGGCTTTATTTCAAAAAGAATAAAATGGTTTTTGAAGTTTCAAAAATGGATCAAAGTTGTTCCGGTTACTTCATATTATTTAACGGAATTCCATTTCTTTAATGCTAAAGACGAGGAAATCAAGTTATAATCGAAAGAAATTAAAAAGGGTTGATCCATCTGGTCAACCCTTTTTCTGTTTATAAACTCTGATACTTTTAATCCAACCAATTGATGACAATACCATCTTTTTCCATCTTACGGAAATAAGTCATCTGCCTTTTTGCATAGCGATGAATTTCTGTTTCCAATTTTTTATAGAACTCTTCGTAGTTTAATTCGCCTAATAGGTATTTAGATATATATTTATATTCCAGACCATAATATTGCAGTTCTGTATGACTAACACCAGATTCCAATAATGCCTGTACCTCTAAAATAAGTCCTGCCTCTATTCTTTGATCTAGTCTTTTGGAGATCTTTTTTCTTCTTGTGGATACATCAGGATTTAAGCCTATTACAAAGGAATCTAAACTTTCATTATTACGTATCATTTCTGGATTATTCTTAAGCCATTCTAAAATTTCTATCCCGCGAATAATTCTCTTTTTAGTGGATAAATCGATAAATAGATCATTGGGTTTGTTATACTTAGCTAATCTATCGATAAGTTCATCCTTTTCAAATTGATATAGAGCCTCTTTAAAACCAGGTTGGCTAGGAATTTTAACATATTTACTGCCTTGAATAACACTTTGAATGTAGAGCCCAGTTCCCCCGCAAAGTATGATACGTTTTTTTTGTAGCAATAGGGATTGATAGATTTGTTGGAAATCTTCTATAAATTGTCCTAGATGATATTTTTCTCCTGGATCACAGATGCTGATGAGATGATAAGGAACATCGCCGTATTCGGATAGATCTTTACCAGTACCTATATCCATTTGACGATAGACCTGGCGGGAATCTGCACTGATAATTTCGGCCCCGATTTCTTTTGCTATTTGGACTGCTAGAGCTGTTTTCCCAGAAGCTGTAGGGCCTAAAATAACGATGACTTTCTCCCTTGGCAAAGATGAGATTGCCAAAGAAGAAAGTAATGTTTGTTGTTTAGTTATCACACAACAAATTTAGTCCATTTTTCAGAACCATTGTTGTTGTTGACAACATTTTCTATAAAAGCCATGCCGCGTACACCTTCGTGTACTTGAGGGAAATCCAACATTTCTGCCGTTGGTGTCTTACCTTCTAATTTCGCAGATACAGTTTGAGCAAAATTGCGGTAAATATTACCAAATGACTCTAATAGACCTTCTGGATGCCCAGATGGGATACGCGTATTGTGTGTTGCAAATGAACTTAACTGATTTGGAGCATTGTACGCATTTCCGGTACGGAATACTTGACGAGGTTCGCCTAACATTTTGATTGTTAAGTTATTCGGATCTTCGTTAGCCCATTCTAACCCGCCATTTTCACCATAAATACGAATGCGTAAAGCATTCTCTTCTCCGGCTGCTACTTGTGAAGCCCAAAGCATTCCTTTTGCTCCTTCTTCAAAACGCAATAAAACAGAACCGTCATCATCTAGATGTCTTCCCTCAACGAAAGTCGTTAAGTCTGCACATAATTCTGTAATTTTTAATCCTGTGATATATTCTGCTAGGTGAGCTGCGTGTACGCCGATATCGCCCATCGCTAAAGATTTTCCAGATTTAGTAGGATCAGCACGCCACGCCGCACCGGCATTTCCTTCACGCTCAGTCAATTTACTCAACCATCCCTGAGGATATTCGACAACAACTTTACGGATTTTACCAAAGTGACCAGCTTTAACCATTGCTTTCGCTTGTTTTACCATCGGATAACCGGAGTAAGTATGTGTTAAGCAAAGTGTTTTATTCGTGCTTTTTATTATTTCTTCTAAAGATTTTGCTTCTTCTAATGTTAAGGTCATCGGTTTTTCAATGACAACATTGAAACCATTTTCCAAAGCCATTTTTGCAGGAGGATAATGCATGAAATTGGGCGTAACAATCGTTAAGAAATCCATGCGCTCTCCTTCGGGAAGCTGGCTTTCTTTTAAAATCATTTCCTCATAATTTGCATAGCAACGATTTTCTGGAATGAATAGATCTTCAGCAGACTGTTTGTTGATTTCAGGATTGATGCTGAATGAACCACATACAAGTTCGATTTTACCATCCATATTTGCCGCGATACGGTGTACAGCTCCGATGAAAGCATCGTTGCCCCCTCCGACCATACCCATTCGTAGTTTTCTCTTCATGTGATATATTTTATTATTTACTGTTTAGATTAATCGACAAGATACAAAAAATGATTTTATTTTATAGATAGAATCAGTTTAAGACTGCCCAAGTTTTCTTTTAAGTAGCCATCAGGAAATTCTTTTTGTAGGTTCTTATATTGATCTTCATCTCTAATGAGCACTCTTGATATTCCATTTACCCAAAATTTAAGGGGTTCGAGTTCTGATTTTTTGACAAAACCAATTTTTTCTAATGAAGAATCTTGATTCCAATCCTTATCCGTATAGGTCATAATATCCTGGGGGTTGAAATCGTTGATAAATGCTTTAAGCAATTTGCTGATTCCCCCTACTACATTATAACCAAGTTTATTGCAAAATCTAATTAGTTCAAATGATCGATAGTTTTCAATATTTAATTCAGGCATTTTTCTTCCTCCGCTAAATACGGCAAGAGAAACTAGTTCACCCTCTAAAAATAGACCATACCGATATTTTCCTGGCATTGCCCCCTGCAAGTGGTTTTCTTCCAAGAATGCGATTGTATTTTTTTTATCGACACGAGCTACAACGGTATTTCTAGCGTAAGCTTTTTTCTGATGTAAGGCGATTGCCAGTATTCTTTTTAGAATGATAGCATATTTGCTAAATAATATATCTTCATCAATATGTACGATTTTTTGATTTTCTTCTGAAACCCGCTTCGTGATATTAGATCCGTAAAGGTGAATTTTAAAAGGAAGCTCCTCCCCCGTTATTACTGTAAATACGGGGGATTTTTCGGAGACTAAAATCTCTGAATTGAAGCTCTTTCGTAATGCATTACAAAAGCGTTCTACTATTTGATGGTATGAATCTGTCATTTTCGAATAACAAAAATATGATTTATTAGAAACAAACTGTGGTTTTCGATTGAATTTTAATACGTATCTTTGTCCTTCAAAAAAAAATAAAGTATGAAACTTCCAATTGTGGCTTACGGAGACCCAGTTTTGCGTAAGGTAGCAGATGAAATAGATGAGGATTATCCAAACTTGAAACAACTTATTGCAGATATGTTTGAAACGATGTATGCAGCAAGTGGTGTTGGGTTAGCAGCCCCCCAAGTTGGTTTGCCAATTCGTCTTTTTGTAATCGACGCAACTCCTTTTGCTGAAGATATTGAAGAAGAAAAAGAAGTGTTGACAGCTTTCAAGAAAGTTTTCATTAATCCGATCATGGTTGAAGAGTCTGGTGAGAAATGGGCCTTTAATGAAGGATGCTTAAGTATTCCTGATATTAATGAGGATGTTTTGAGGAACCCGAATATTAAGATTAATTATCTGGATGAAAACTTTGAGGAGCACGAAATTGATTTATCCGGTTTAGCAGCGCGTGTTGTACAACATGAATATGATCATATCGAAGGGAAATTGTTTACTGATAAATTGTCTACACTGAAAAAAACAATGTTGAAAGGAAAACTGGATACAATTTCTAAAGGGATGATCCGTGTTGGATATAAAATGAAATTTCCATTTCAAAAGAAAAAGCGTTAGTTATAATTAACGCTTTTCTAATTATTTCTCCACCTTATCCACCCACTATCGGAAGGGAGAATTTATATTTTACGGCTAAGATCCGAACTGTAAAGATCAACAATGCACTTAAAAAAGCATTTATGCCCTCGGAAAGTCCAAAATAAGGTAAGGTTACGTAAAGTATAGCTCCTGATAAACAAGCTGTTGCGTAAATTTCTTTTCTGAAAATTAGTGGCGTTTCATTCATAAGGGTGTCCCGGATGACCCCTCCCATTACAGCCGAAAACATGCCTAGAATTACAGCCGCAATTGTAGAGCTTTCATAGGTAATGGATTTCTGTAAGCCAACAATAGTAAAGAAAGCGATCCCCATGGCATCAAAAAGTGTTAAAGTTCGGGAGAATCTATCTAATTTGTCGTTAAGGACTGCTGATAGAAAAACCCCGATTAGTATAGCAATTAAATAATTCCCATCGTCAACCCAAATGGGACGAAGGTTTAGAAAAACATCCCGGAGTGAACCGCCCCCTATTGCTGTAACAAATCCTGTAAAAGTTGCACCGAAAATATCAATTTTTCTCCGATTAGCTGCCATGGCTCCTGAAATGGCAAAAAGCATTGTGCCCATTAAATCAGTATAGTATATATAATCAGGTCCTGTCATTTATGCTTATTCTATTGGTTTGGCGCTTAGTTGTATAGGTTGATTCGTATTTAATATACTTTTTTATCGTTTTATGATCCTGATTTAAAAAATGATTTTCCGATCACTTAATCTAATGTTTCGTCTATTCCAGCAGTAAATATAGTTTTTTATTTTACATCACGATAATGCTTCGCGCTAGTTCTGATCAATTTGTCTACAGCATGGTAAGAATCAATATCTTCTTTTTTGGAAGTTTGGAGATACCGACTATTACATAATCTGACTTTTATAATATAGTTCATAGATTTTATTTTTAAAATCTATGAAAGAAAAAATTACGTATTCGATGCAAATTGATTTTCGATTAGCTGTTTGAGCGTGATTATAAAGCAGCTCTTTAAACCAATTGAATCTGGAGAAACCTACTATTATTGTTGTTAGCAGGGTGATACCATGTTATAAGCAACTGGGTACCTGGTTCGAATATAATAGAGGTATAACAGAGGGATAAGAGGGGGTTTATAGGGGGTTAGTAGAGGTAAAGCTCTATTAACCCCCTATAAAATCTCAGTAATCTCTCTATAAATCCCAGTTTAAGTAATAATCAGTTCCCTTTCAGTTCCCGAGCAGGTTATAATATGCCTTATTCCGGAGTATCTTTACGGGGATAGCTGGCTATTGCAAAACAGCAGCACTTCTCAGGATCCCTTTTGTAGTATATACTATATACTATATACTATATAGTATAAAGTAAAGATGTCGGCCCTGCGGAAAGCATGAGGAGACATGGATCACCTTATCAGTAATAGTAATAGTAATAGTAATAGTGTCGATGATGCCGCTGTACTGAAAAAGATATAATTTCCATTTGGCTATTCCCTAAAAGCATACTGCATCCATGAAAGACGGTTCAGGACGAACAGTTCCCCCGCTACCCCTTTTTATAGTTTAAAGCCAGGATTGTCCGTTTCTCAGCCCCGAGAACAGATCATAGGTAAATTTATCGGTCAGGTTATAAGCTGTTTACCGTTTCGAGGCAAACTATTTCCGGAAAAGATTAGGAAGTGATTATAAAAAGTCGCTATCTTTGCACCACTCCGCAAGGGAGGAACGGCTGATCCGAAAGGATAGGCACTGAAAAAAGAAGGGTTTAATGAAGATTAAACGCAGAAACATCAGGAAAACAAAAAAAATAAATTTTCACATTTATTTTGGAGAAACCAAAAAGATTTCTACCTTTGCAGTCCCAACGGAAACGAAGGGAAACAGAAACAAGATCGATAACGGCGCAATGCCGACATCATACAGGCCGAAGCGAGATGCGGAAGCGAGAGAAGTTCTTTAAAAATATAATCATGTAACGTAACGAGTAGTGTTGAGAAACAACGAAAGTTAAAAAAATCAACCTGTTCAATTTTAGAATTAGAAATTAAAATACAAGACAATTCTATTTATTATAAATAGTCTTGATCTTACACTTCATTTTACAATGGAGAGTTTGATCCTGGCTCAGGATGAACGCTAGCGGCAGGCCTAATACATGCAAGTCGGACGGGATTCAGGGAGTAGCTTGCTACGAACTGATGAGAGTGGCGCACGGGTGCGTAACGCGTGAGCAACCTACCCATATCAGGGGGATAGCCTCTCGAAAGAGAGATTAACACCGCATAACATCATTAACCGGCATCGGATTATGATCAAATATTTATAGGATATGGATGGGCTCGCGTGACATTAGCTAGTTGGAGAGGTAACGGCTCACCAAGGCTACGATGTCTAGGGGCTCTGAGAGGAGAATCCCCCACACTGGTACTGAGACACGGACCAGACTCCTACGGGAGGCAGCAGTAAGGAATATTGGTCAATGGAGGCAACTCTGAACCAGCCATGCCGCGTGCAGGATGACTGCCCTATGGGTTGTAAACTGCTTTTGTCAGGGAATAAACCTTTCTACGTGTAGGAAGCTGAATGTACCTGAAGAATAAGGATCGGCTAACTCCGTGCCAGCAGCCGCGGTAATACGGAGGATCCAAGCGTTATCCGGATTTATTGGGTTTAAAGGGTGCGTAGGCGGTCCTATAAGTCAGTGGTGAAAGACGGCAGCTTAACTGTCGCAGTGCCTTTGATACTGTAGGACTTGAATCTATTTGAAGTGGGCGGAATAAGACAAGTAGCGGTGAAATGCATAGATATGTCTTAGAACTCCGATTGCGAAGGCAGCTCACTAAGTTAGTATTGACGCTGATGCACGAAAGCGTGGGGATCAAACAGGATTAGATACCCTGGTAGTCCACGCCCTAAACGATGATAACTCGATGTTTGCGATACACAGTAAGCGTCCAAGCGAAAGCGTTAAGTTATCCACCTGGGGAGTACGGTCGCAAGATTGAAACTCAAAGGAATTGACGGGGGCCCGCACAAGCGGAGGAGCATGTGGTTTAATTCGATGATACGCGAGGAACCTTACCCGGGCTTGAAAGTTAGTGAATGATCCAGAGACGGATCAGTCCTTCGGGACACGAAACTAGGTGCTGCATGGCTGTCGTCAGCTCGTGCCGTGAGGTGTTGGGTTAAGTCCCGCAACGAGCGCAACCCCTATGTTTAGTTGCCAGCACATAATGGTGGGGACTCTAAACAGACTGCCAGCGTAAGCTGTGAGGAAGGTGGGGACGACGTCAAGTCATCATGGCCCTTACGTCCGGGGCTACACACGTGCTACAATGGACGGTACAGCGGGCAGCTACATAGCAATATGATGCTAATCTCTAAAAGCCGTTCACAGTTCGGATTGAGGTCTGCAACTCGACCTCATGAAGTTGGATTCGCTAGTAATCGCGTATCAGCAATGACGCGGTGAATACGTTCCCGGGCCTTGTACACACCGCCCGTCAAGCCATGAAAGTTGGGGGTACCTAAAGCATGTAACCGCAAGGAGCGTGTTAGGGTAAAACCGATAATTGGGGCTAAGTCGTAACAAGGTAGCCGTACCGGAAGGTGCGGCTGGAATACCTCCTTTCTAGAGCATTCGGAATTGAAGCTCGTTACGGATACACATGATTTATATAAGAAACAAATAAGAAACATTTGAAGAAATGTGCCCATCCCTGAATTGGATGGTCCAGAGAGATAGAATGATAAGCTAGTCCCGTAGCTCAGTTGGTTAGAGCACTACACTGATAATGTAGGGGTCAGCAGTTCAAATCTGCTCGGGACTACCATCTAGATTTGAGATGACAGATATGAGATCTGAGACGTAAAGTCTGCTTTCTCTGTTCCGGAATCTATAATCTACACCACGGGGAATTAGCTCAGCTGGCTAGAGCACCTGCCTTGCACGCAGGGGGTCATCGGTTCGACTCCGATATTCTCCACATCCTTAGACGTGGGACACAGGATAAGAGACATTAGACACTTTATAGTTTCTGATATCTCAGATCTGATATCTCCGATCTAAAAGAAGAGTTCTTTGACATATTGAAAGAAAAAAAATTACAAGAGAAGACAACAGTAGAGACAATACTGTGATGTGCTCGATGTATTATGAAGACCCTCGGTCAAGGCCGAACGGATTAATGCGTAGCATCACGGTTATATATCAAAAAGCAACCCATAGTAGCAAAAGGGCTATGAGGTGAAGAAAGTAAATAAGGGCACACGGGGGATGCCTAGGCTCTCAGAGGCGATGAAGGACGTGATAAGCTGCGATAAGCTTCGGGGATTAGCAAATGTGAGTTTGATCCGAAGATTTCCGAATGGGGCAACCTAGCATACTGAAGGTATGTTGTAAAATACGCGAACGCGCTGAACTGAAACATCTAAGTAGGCGTAGGAGAAGAAAATAATAATGATTTCCCAAGTAGTGGCGAGCGAACGGGAAAGAGCCCAAACCAATAATGTTACGGCATTGTTGGGGTTGTAGGGCTGCGATGTGGCATTAGCAAACAGAAGTGGAATGGGATGGGAAGCCCAGCGATACACGGTGATAGCCCTGTACACGTATAGAATGCTAGCCTAGCAGTACCCTGAGTACCGCGGGGTCGGAGACGCCCTGTGGGAATCTGTCAGCACCATCTGATAAGGCTAAATACTCCTGAGAGACCGATAGTGAACTAGTACCGTGAGGGAAAGGTGAAAAGAACCTCGAACAGAGGAGTGAAAAGAACCTGAAACCGTGTGCTTACAAGCGGTCGGAGCTGGCAGGTCCAGTGACGGCGTGCCTTTTGCATAATGAGCCTACGAGTTACTCTTGTCTGGCAAGGTTAAGTGGTTCAGCCACGCAGCCGAAGCGAAAGCGAGTCTTAATAGGGCGCATAGTCAGATGAGGTAGACGCGAAACCTTGTGATCTACCCTTGGGCAGGTTGAAGTTGCAGTAACATGTAATGGAGGACCGAACCGATAAACGTTGAAAAGTTTCCGGATGACCTGAGGGTAGGGGTGAAAGGCTAATCAAACTGGGAAATAGCTCGTACTCCCCGAAATGTTTTTAGGAACAGCGTCGGCATGGAGTCTTATAGAGGTAGAGCTACCGATTGGGTGCGGGGGAGTCAAATCCTACCAAATCCAGACGAACTCCGAATGCTATAAGATATGGCCGGCAGTGAGGCTTTGGGTGCTAAGGTCCAAGGCCGAGAGGGAAAGAACCCAGACCATCAGCTAAGGTCCCTAAATATACGCTAAGTTGAACTAACGAGGTCCGACTGCACAGACAGCTAGGATGTTGGCTTGGAAGCAGCCATTCATTTAAAGAGTGCGTAACAGCTCACTAGTCGAGCGGTCGGGCGTGGATAATAAACGGGCATCAAGTGTATTACCGAAGCTATGGATTCATGCATTATGTGTATGTCTGGTAGGGGAGCATTCTATTTACGGAGAAGCGGTCTGGTAATGGGCCGTGGAGTTGATAGAAAAGCAAATGTAGGCATAAGTAACGATAAGGCGGGTGAGAAACCCGCCCACCGAAAGACTAAGGTTTCCTGATCAACGCTAATCGGATCAGGGTTAGTCGGGGCCTAAGGCGCATCCGAAGGGAGTAAGCCGATGGACAACTGGTTAATATTCCAGTACTTTTTATAACTGCGATGTGGTGACGGAGTAGTGACACTGCCGCGGACTGACGGAATAGTTCGTTAAAAGGCGTAGGTATAGGGACGGTAGGCAAATCCGCCGACCCTGCTGAAACCCAATAGTACAGCAAAGCTTCGGCGGCGCTGATAGAGCAGGTAAACAGACTTCCAAGAAAACCCGCTAAGCTTCAGGTTATAAAAACCCGTACCGTAAACCGACACAGGTAGTCGAGGAGAGAATCCTAAGGTGCTCGAGTGAATCATGGCTAAGGAACTCGGCAAAATGGCCCTGTAACTTCGGGAGAAGGGGCGCTTCCTCCAGCGATGGAGAAGCCGCAGTGAAAAGGCCCAGGCGACTGTTTAACAAAAACATATGGCTTTGCAAAATCGAAAGATGAAGTATAAGGCCTGACACCTGCCCGGTGCTGGAAGGTTAAGAGGGGATGTCATCGCAAGAGAAGCATTGAATCGAAGCCCCAGTAAACGGCGGCCGTAACTATAACGGTCCTAAGGTAGCGAAATTCCTTGTCGGGTAAGTTCCGACCTGCACGAATGGTGTAACGATCTGGGCGCTGTCTCAGCCATGAGCTCGGTGAAATTGTGGTATCGGTGAAGACGCCGATTACCCGCAACGGGACGGAAAGACCCCATGCACCTTCACTATAGCTTAACATTGAAATTGGGTACAGGATGTGTAGGATAGGCGGGAGATGTTGAAGTGGCTTCGCCAGGAGTCATGGAATCAACCTTGAAATACCGCCCTTTCTGTATTCGGTTTCTAACTCGGTTATGCCGAGGACATTGTTTGGTGGGTAGTTTGACTGGGGTGGTCGCCTCCAAAAAGGTAACGGAGGCTTTCAAAGGTAAGCTCAGTACGCTTGGTAACCGTACGAGGAGTGCAATGGCATAAGCTTGCTTGACTGTGAGACCAACAAGTCGAACAGGGTCGAAAGACGGACATAGTGATCCGGTGGTTCTGTATGGAAGGGCCATCGCTCAAAGGATAAAAGGTACGCTGGGGATAACAGGCTGATCTCCCCCAAGAGCTCATATCGACGGGGAGGTTTGGCACCTCGATGTCGGCTCGTCACATCCTGGGGCTGGAGAAGGTCCCAAGGGTTGGGCTGTTCGCCCATTAAAGTGGCACGCGAGCTGGGTTCAGAACGTCGCGAGACAGTTCGGTCCCTATCTGTTGTGGGCGTTGGAAGTTTGAGTGGATCTGTCCTTAGTACGAGAGGACCGGGATGGACTGACCGCTGGTAAACCAGTTATGCCGCCAGGTGTACGGCTGGGTAGCTACGTCGGGAATAGATAAGCGCTGAAAGCATCTAAGTGCGAAACTAGCCACGAGATGAGACTTCCTTATAGGGCCGTAGTAGACTACTACGTTGATAGGTTGCAGGTGTAAAGGTAGAAATACCATAGCTGAGCAATACTAATCACCCGAAGCTTTCTCAAGCAACGCAAACACTGTTGTCTTCCTCTTTTAGTTTTTCTTTCAATTGTCTATAGATAATGCTTTTTATAGAGCATATATCACATAAAAACATTTTAGGTGCCTATATCGGCGGTGTCTACCTCTTCCCATTCCGAACAGAGAAGTCAAGCCCGCCAGAGCCGATGGTATTGCCGTAACAGGTGGGAGAGTAGGTCGGTGCCTTTTTTTATACAGAAGCCTTTGCTATACAGCAGAGGCTTTTTTGTGTTTATACCTTTTTATGCTGTGAACAGGGCTATTCCTGTTCTTTCGGTAGCTTCTACTGGCCCGTCATGTTTATCATTTAACCTATTCAGCTTTCATATCCTCTTTTTATCTGACAAGCATACTTTCACTATATCTTCCGATATCTAATTTTTGACACTTTTAAACAGTTAAAGTACTTTTATGTTTTTCTCTAAATAATCGGATTATTTCATTGGTCTAACTTGCTTCTTTAAGAACTCATTAATTAGAGGTGTAATCTTGAATATTTCAATAAATAAAAATTTAGTAAATGATTGTTCATTTCTAAAGAATATATAAAATGTTAATTGTAAGGTACTTGCAGTCCTTCTGAGAATTTATTGCCTTTAGAATTTAAGCTACTCATGTAGTTGTGTCTGTTGAAAATGGATTTACAAGCCTGAAAATTGATCGAAATTCAACCTAGATTTTAAAATTAATTAGCTCAAATATATGGTTGCTACTTATTGTATAATTCAGAAATCAGGCTATTGGAGATAAGTAGGATTTCTGAATGAGTGCAAATCGGCGAGGTATACAATTAGTTTTAAAACTAGAGATAGCACATCTATTCAGGATAAATGGGAACAAGTGAACGTAAATCTCTTTTCAACTAATCAAAAATATTGATATTTATTACATAGTTTAAAGGTTTATATTTACTTATTTTTGTTTTTTTTTGAAATCAATTTAAGCATTTGTAATAGTGAATGGACTGATAAAAGCTATTCTTTAGAGAAGAAACATGTTCTAAGAAATTATCGATTTAGACCATGGAGAGGAAGATTATCTTATAAATCACCTTAAATATGAGATTGTTTTTTTGGTTAATTGAAATTTATTTGTCAGCTAATCAGTCTTTTATTGTGTAAAGTGAAAAATAAATTTGACATTACTAATATTCGCTGTATATTTGCATCACAATAAAACAAAAGGTGATACCTTTTCGGGGTGTAGCGTAGCCCGGTATCGCGCCTCGTTTGGGACGAGGAGGTCGTAGGTTCGAATCCTGCCACCCCGACAAAAAAAGCTCTAACGAAAGTTAGAGCTTTTTTTATTTTTCTATTTTAAGCTTTCAATATACTGAAAAGCTTTTTGTAATCTATTTTCAATATAATTATTTTCTTCTGATTCTGTCGGGCCATTAAATAACTTTGATCCCATACCTACTGCTGATACTCCAGCTTGGAACCACGCTAACAGATTTTCTTCATCTAATGATACACCACCTGTAGGCATAAATTTCAATGATTGAAATAGAGGCTTGATACCTTTCAAAAAATTTGCTCCTAAGGCATCACCGGGGAAAAGTTTTACTAATGGTGCACCTAATTCTTCAGCAACTGAAATTTCAGTGGGAGTCATGCAACCCGGTATCCAAAGTATATTATTTTTTAAGGTCACATCTGCAATTTCTGCTTTCACAATAGGACTAACAATAAATTCTGCTCCTATATTTATGAAATCTAGAGCTTGTTGCTTCGTTTTAATGGTTCCAATTCCTAGCTTTAAATCTTTGAAATTGTCATCGCGGTATTTAAGCAGAGCCTTAAAGTTGTTATGCGCTTCAGGACCTCTATTGACAAATTCGAAAACGCGAACTCCACCATTATAACATGATGTTAAAATGGCAATACATTGGTCAATATCGTCATGATAGTAGACGGGGATAATGGGAGAACTTTCAATCTTGGATAGGATAGTATGCATGTTGATTATTATAAATTGATGAAATCACCTTTGTTAAATAGTTTTTTGAATCCGAGTTGGGTCGCAGTGTCTATAATTTCTTGAGCAGACTTACCTTCATAAATAGCAGCAATTAGACCTCCCATAAAGGCGTCTCCGCTACCAATACGATCAATTAAGTCATTTGTCTCTAAAATAGTACTTATTTTATTTTCTGCAGGGCTATGATATGTACCGTAAAATAGATTATGTTTAGGGTTGTCCATAAATCTAAACGTATTAGCGATATGTTTGCATTTCGGATATTTTTCAAATATTTCTTGAGCAACTAAACTGGAATAGTCGAAATATTCGCTGCAAGAGGTATTTTTGACCAACTGCTCATGAATAGAAGTTCCAAGCATTTTGTGTTCAGCCCAAATATTTCCCATAATAACATCGCAATATGAAACTAATGTAGGCATAATATCTAGAGGCTGTTTTCCATATTGCCATAACCTACTTCTATAATTGAGGTCGACAGATATGGTGATTTTCTTTTCTTGCGCTATTTTCAATGCTGTTAGCATGAGCTGTGCTAATTCCTCGTTTAATGCAGGTGTTAAGGCTGTCCAATGAAACCATGAACAGTCGGTAAATAGTTCATCCCAATCAATATCTTCCGCTTTAAGTGTGGAAAATGACGAGTACTTACGATCGTATATTACCTCTCCGCTTGTTAAACCATTTGCCGATTGCAATATGTAAGAACCTAAGCGTTCGCCACCAAATATAAACTTGGAGGTATCGACGTTTTTGTGATTGAGTGTGTTTAAAATCTCCTTGGTTAAAGAGTGATCAGGAGCAACAGACACGTAAGTAGTCGGTATTGATAGCGAGGCAAGAGCAACAGCAACGTTCGCTTCTGATCCTCCTGGATAGGAATAGACTACCGATTGGTCATCATTAAAGAAATATTCATCTTTTGCTTGTAATCTATAAAGAATCTCTCCGAAGCAAAGGACTGTGTTTTTATCCATAAGTTATTAGTTTACTTTTCGAAAGTAGTATAAATAATTGTATTTCTGTATTGATTGTGTCTATAATTTCGAAAACGTTTGAGTAAATAAAGTTATAAGGATGTTTCTTTAGGAATTAATTATTTCATAAAATTGGTAACTTTAAATCTAACAATTATAAAATGGGGATATTGGATAAATTTTCATTGAACAATCACGTTGTTGTGGTTACCGGTGCAACTGGAGTTCTAGGAAAATCTTTTGTAGATGCTTTGGCTGAAGCTGGTGCAAAGGTTGCAGTACTGGGTAGGAATAAAGAAAAACTCCAAGAACGAGTCCAGGCTATTGAGGCGAAAGGTGCTGAGGCATTAGCAATACAAGTAGATGTTTTGAACGAAGAGGACGTGATAAGGGCTAAGGATGAAATAATAGCGAAATGGGGTACGATTGACGGTTTGGTCAATGCCGCTGGCGGTAATATTGCTGGAGCAACAATAAAGCCTGAACAAAATCTTTTTGACCATGATATAAGAGATACGCTGAAAGCAATTGAGCTTAATTTGAATGGAACAATTATTCCGACACATATTTTTGGACGTGTAATAGCTGAATCTGGTAAGGGTTCTATTGTTAATATTTCCTCACTTGCAGCAAGTAGACCATTAACTAGAGTTTTGGGGTATACGGTTGCAAAACACGGTGTAGATGGCTACACGAAATGGATGTCTGTTGAATTAGCTTTACGATACGGTGATAAGGTACGTGTCAATGCAATTGCACCAGGGGTATTTTTAACAGAGCAAAATCGAAATCTACTGATAAACCCCGATGGTACATATTCCGACCGGGCGCAGAAATTTATTAATGCGATGCCTTATCAACGTTTAGGAGAGCCAGATGAACTAAAGGGAACTTTAGTCTACTTATTAAGTGATGCTTCTGCTTTGGTTACTGGTGAAACGATTTTTGTTGATGGCGGGTTTAACGCATGGTGTGGGGTTTAATAAATTTAAGGTATGAAGAAACTTGAACAAACTTGGAGATGGTATGGGCCTAATGATCCCGTTTCCTTGGATGATATAAGACAAGCTGGTGCGACAGGTATTGTAACGGCATTGCACCATATTGCCCATGGCGATGTTTGGCCTGTCGAAGATATTTTAGAACGTAAAAGAATTATTGAAGATAGTGGATTAGTCTGGTCGGTCGTAGAGAGTCTTCCAGTGCATGAGGCGATAAAAACAGGAAGCAATGATGCCGCATATTATATTGAAAACTATGTGATGTCTTTGGAGAATTTAGCGAAATGTGGAATTCAGATCATTACTTATAATTTCATGCCTGTTTTAGATTGGACCAGAACACAATTAGATCTATTGATGAAAGATGGTTCAAAAGCTTTGTATTTTGATTGGATTGATCTTGCCGTATTTGATATTCATATTCTAAAGCGAATAGATGCAGTCAAGGATTATACAACAGTGATGTTGGAAGGAGTTGAAAAAAAAATTTCTTCTTATTCACAGCAAGATCTTGATGCGTTAGAACAAGTTGTTTTGATGGGAATCCCTGGAGAAAATGATATTACACTACAGGACCTGAATAACAGCATTGCTGTGTATGGTCAGCTTGGTCGAACGGGATTATTAAATAATTTGCTTCATTTCCTGTCATCGATAAGTGACGTTTGTGAACGGGAGGGGATTAAAATGACTATACATCCCGATGATCCGCCATATCCAATTTTAGGTCTTCCACGTATTGTGAGCAATCAATCTGATCTGGTAGCAATACTTGAAGGTGTTAATAAGCCGTTTAATGGCATTTGCTTTTGCACAGGTTCTCTTGGTGCTAGTCAGTCGAATGATGTTGCATCCATTTTGGACGCTGTTAAAGAAAGAGTTTACTTTTCGCATCTGAGAAATGTAAAGAAAGACACTTTAGGAAGTTTCTTTGAAGCTGATCATTTAGATGGTGATGTAAATATGTATGCTGTGATGAAAATTTTGATCACTGAAAATCAAAATCGAATCAGACCTATTTCCTTTAGACCTGACCATGGTCATCAAATGTTGGATGATCTAAATAAGAAGACGAATCCTGGATATTCTGCAATTGGTCGTTTGAGAGGGCTCGCAGAACTCAGGGGATTAGAATATGGAATTTTAGGTCAATAAACAAAAAAGAATGTCAGATTTTATCAATCATAATTTTATACTGCAATCGGATATTGCACAACAGCTATATCATAATTATGCAAAAGATCTTCCTATTATAGATTACCATAATCATCTTCCCCCTGATCAGATTAGCAATAATCATCAGTTTGACAATCTTGCTCAAATTTGGCTCTATGGTGACCATTACAAATGGCGTGCTATGCGAACTTTGGGAGTTGAAGAGAAATATATTACAGGAGAAGCTTCTGATTTTGAAAAATTTCAAAAATGGTCGGAGATTGTGCCTCAAACATTGAGAAATCCGCTGTATCATTGGACACATATGGAGCTTAAGAATCCATTTGGAATTAACAAATTCCTCAACATTCAAAGTTCACATGCTATTTATGAACAAACAAGGGAACAATTGAAGGAACCGAGTTTTAGTACTCAGGGACTTTTGAACCATTTTAATGTTGAGATGGTGGGAACAACTGATGATCCAATTGATAGTCTGGAATTTCATAAGGCTTTAAGTTTAAATACTGAATTTAACACAAAAGTACTTCCGACGTTTCGCCCAGATAAGGTTTTTCAGTTATCGAAAGGAGATGTATTTAGAGCTTATGTGCAAAAACTATCCGATGTGAGCGGAATAAAAATACACCACTTGGATTCTTTATTAGAAGCACTTGATGAACGAATTAATTATTTTGACTCTTTGGGTTGTGTGGCTTCAGATCATGGGTTGAAATATCTGCCTAAAAAAGGGGCATTTAATTTAGCGGAAGTGAATTCTACTTTTATTCGCGTGATCAATGGAGATGATACTGGAGTTTTGGAAGTGGAAGATAGCTTTGTTTTTTATGTTTTAAGTGAATTATGCTCAAAGTACCATGCAAAAAATTGGGCGCAGCAATTTCATTTAGGTCCGTTGCGTGATACAAATAAAGGGAAGCTGACAATTTTGGGTGCTGATACGGGATATGATTCTATTGGGGACTACCCTCAAGCTGATCGTATGGCAGATTTTTTTAATTATCTCGATACGAAGGATCAATTGGCCAAGACAATCATATATAATGTTAATCCTGCTGATAATGCTGTTTTTGGTTCAATGATCGGTAATTTTCAGGGCGGGAATATGAAGGGAAAAATTCAATTTGGTTCAGGATGGTGGTATCAGGATCAGTTGGATGGTATGACAGAACAGATAAATGCACTTTCTAATTATGGTTTGATCAGTTGTTTTATTGGGATGTTAACCGATTCGCGAAGCTTCTTGTCTTATTCTCGACACGAATATTTTAGAAGATTGCTTGCTAATATTTTTGCAGAAGATATCATCAAGGGGTACCTTCCGCATGATGTCGATATGATTGGAAAGGTTATAGCGGATATTTGTTATCACAATGCGGTTGCCTATTTTAAAAAGTAAAAAAGCTAACTGAGGTGCAAAATCAAGTCAAAAGACTTGATTTTCTTATTTCCAGGGTAGTTTCTAGTTCGATTGTTTCAAAATCGTTATGTGATGGACGCTTAATAAGATAAATGAGTTTTTTCATTGCAGTATGTCCGATTTCACTTGCAGGCTGTTTGATTCTGCTCAATGCAGGGTTGAGTGACGTTGGAATAGAAATATTAGAAAAGCCAATAACAGCGATTTCTTCTGGAACCTTAATCCCGAGTTCTGCTAGAATTCCGAGTGTTCTTGTGGTGATGACATCGGTAGCTCCAAAAATTGCATTTAGCTTATGTTCTGTGTTTAGTGTTTTTTGTATGGCGCTTTTGATTTGTTTATCAAGTATTGCGGTATCTTGAATATTACATTCAATAAAGTAATAGGGCTTTAGTGGAATTTCAAATTCTCTTAAAGCTTCTTTATATCCGTTTAATCTGTCTTTGGAAACACCTAATTGGTGTCCTGTAATATGAAGGATATTTGTACGTCCTTGTTCGAGGAGGTGTTTGGTAGCTTTATAAGCCCCGTCGAAATTGTTGGCACCGACTTTATCCGTTTTTAATTGATTGACTGTTCTATCAAAAATAACGATTGGTTTTCCGTTTTCTTGTAATTCTTTCAATAAACTCAGATTCGATGATTCGCTGACTGGTGAAATCAAAAGTCCGTCAATACCTCTCGAGTTTAAAACTTCAATACAGGATTTCTCAACCTGTATATCTTCTCTGCTCTGCATAATGATGATATCAAAGCCTGTTTCTATAGATGCTTTTTGAATTCCGTCTAGTATTTCTGCTATAAATGTATTATTAATCGCGCATACAATGACACCGATAGTATTTGTTTTCCCGATTTTAAGACTTTGTGCCACTTTATTAACGCTAAAATTCATTTTTGTAGCGTAGTCCTGAACAACCTTTTTGGTCTTCTCACTAATTTCATAACTATCTGATAAAGCTTTGGAAACTGTTGAGATTGATATATTCAATGCTTTAGAGATATCTTTTAAGGTAGTTTTAGCCATTTTGATTACTAATTTTGGTTATTGTAGATGTATAAAGATATTTATAAATATGATATATCACTAAACAATCTACAGAATCGACAATCGATTTTGAGCAGAGATTATACATTTTCTATTAATTATATGTTTAACCATAAATTTATCGGTCAGGTTATAAGCTGTTTACCGGTTCACGGCAAACTATTTCCGGAAAAGATTAGGAAGTGATTATAAAAAGGTGCTATCTTTGCACCACTCCGCAAGGGAGGAACGGCTGATCCGAAAGGGGAGGCACTGAAAAAAGAAGGGTTTAATTCAGGTTAAACGCAGAAACAGCAGGAAAACAAAAAAAATAAATTTTCACATTTATTTTGGAGAAACCAAAAAGATTTCTACCTTTGCAGTCCCAACGGAAACGAAGGGAAACGGAAACAAGATCGATAACGGCGCAATGCCGACATCATACAGGCCGAAGCGAGATGCGGAAGCGAGAGAAGTTCTTTAAAAATATAATCATGTAACGTAACGAGTAGTGTTGAGAAACAACGAAAGTTAAAAAAATCAACCTGTTCAATTTTAGAATTAGAAATTAAAATACAAGACAATTCTATTTATTATAAATAGTCTTGATCTTACACTTCATTTTACAATGGAGAGTTTGATCCTGGCTCAGGATGAACGCTAGCGGCAGGCCTAATACATGCAAGTCGGACGGGATTCAGGGAGTAGCTTGCTACGAACTGATGAGAGTGGCGCACGGGTGCGTAACGCGTGAGCAACCTACCCATATCAGGGGGATAGCCTCTCGAAAGAGAGATTAACACCGCATAACATCATTAACCGGCATCGGATTATGATCAAATATTTATAGGATATGGATGGGCTCGCGTGACATTAGCTAGTTGGAGAGGTAACGGCTCACCAAGGCTACGATGTCTAGGGGCTCTGAGAGGAGAATCCCCCACACTGGTACTGAGACACGGACCAGACTCCTACGGGAGGCAGCAGTAAGGAATATTGGTCAATGGAGGCAACTCTGAACCAGCCATGCCGCGTGCAGGATGACTGCCCTATGGGTTGTAAACTGCTTTTGTCAGGGAATAAACCTTTCTACGTGTAGGAAGCTGAATGTACCTGAAGAATAAGGATCGGCTAACTCCGTGCCAGCAGCCGCGGTAATACGGAGGATCCAAGCGTTATCCGGATTTATTGGGTTTAAAGGGTGCGTAGGCGGTCCTATAAGTCAGTGGTGAAAGACGGCAGCTTAACTGTCGCAGTGCCTTTGATACTGTAGGACTTGAATCTATTTGAAGTGGGCGGAATAAGACAAGTAGCGGTGAAATGCATAGATATGTCTTAGAACTCCGATTGCGAAGGCAGCTCACTAAGTTAGTATTGACGCTGATGCACGAAAGCGTGGGGATCAAACAGGATTAGATACCCTGGTAGTCCACGCCCTAAACGATGATAACTCGATGTTTGCGATACACAGTAAGCGTCCAAGCGAAAGCGTTAAGTTATCCACCTGGGGAGTACGGTCGCAAGATTGAAACTCAAAGGAATTGACGGGGGCCCGCACAAGCGGAGGAGCATGTGGTTTAATTCGATGATACGCGAGGAACCTTACCCGGGCTTGAAAGTTAGTGAATGATCCAGAGACGGATCAGTCCTTCGGGACACGAAACTAGGTGCTGCATGGCTGTCGTCAGCTCGTGCCGTGAGGTGTTGGGTTAAGTCCCGCAACGAGCGCAACCCCTATGTTTAGTTGCCAGCACATAATGGTGGGGACTCTAAACAGACTGCCAGCGTAAGCTGTGAGGAAGGTGGGGACGACGTCAAGTCATCATGGCCCTTACGTCCGGGGCTACACACGTGCTACAATGGACGGTACAGCGGGCAGCTACATAGCAATATGATGCTAATCTCTAAAAGCCGTTCACAGTTCGGATTGAGGTCTGCAACTCGACCTCATGAAGTTGGATTCGCTAGTAATCGCGTATCAGCAATGACGCGGTGAATACGTTCCCGGGCCTTGTACACACCGCCCGTCAAGCCATGAAAGTTGGGGGTACCTAAAGCATGTAACCGCAAGGAGCGTGTTAGGGTAAAACCGATAATTGGGGCTAAGTCGTAACAAGGTAGCCGTACCGGAAGGTGCGGCTGGAATACCTCCTTTCTAGAGCATTCGGAATTGAAGCTCGTTACGGATACACATGATTTATATAAGAAACAAATAAGAAACATTTGAAGAAATGTGCCCATCCCTGAATTGGATGGTCCAGAGAGATAGAATGATAAGCTAGTCCCGTAGCTCAGTTGGTTAGAGCACTACACTGATAATGTAGGGGTCAGCAGTTCAAATCTGCTCGGGACTACCATCTAGATTTGAGATGACAGATATGAGATCTGAGACGTAAAGTCTGCTTTCTCTGTTCCGGAATCTATAATCTACACCACGGGGAATTAGCTCAGCTGGCTAGAGCACCTGCCTTGCACGCAGGGGGTCATCGGTTCGACTCCGATATTCTCCACATCCTTAGACGTGGGACACAGGATAAGAGACATTAGACACTTTATAGTTTCTGATATCTCAGATCTGATATCTCCGATCTAAAAGAAGAGTTCTTTGACATATTGAAAGAAAAAAAATTACAAGAGAAGACAACAGTAGAGACAATACTGTGATGTGCTCGATGTATTATGAAGACCCTCGGTCAAGGCCGAACGGATTAATGCGTAGCATCACGGTTATATATCAAAAAGCAACCCATAGTAGCAAAAGGGCTATGAGGTGAAGAAAGTAAATAAGGGCACACGGGGGATGCCTAGGCTCTCAGAGGCGATGAAGGACGTGATAAGCTGCGATAAGCTTCGGGGATTAGCAAATGTGAGTTTGATCCGAAGATTTCCGAATGGGGCAACCTAGCATACTGAAGGTATGTTGTAAAATACGCGAACGCGCTGAACTGAAACATCTAAGTAGGCGTAGGAGAAGAAAATAATAATGATTTCCCAAGTAGTGGCGAGCGAACGGGAAAGAGCCCAAACCAATAATGTTACGGCATTGTTGGGGTTGTAGGGCTGCGATGTGGCATTAGCAAACAGAAGTGGAATGGGATGGGAAGCCCAGCGATACACGGTGATAGCCCTGTACACGTATAGAATGCTAGCCTAGCAGTACCCTGAGTACCGCGGGGTCGGAGACGCCCTGTGGGAATCTGTCAGCACCATCTGATAAGGCTAAATACTCCTGAGAGACCGATAGTGAACTAGTACCGTGAGGGAAAGGTGAAAAGAACCTCGAACAGAGGAGTGAAAAGAACCTGAAACCGTGTGCTTACAAGCGGTCGGAGCTGGCAGGTCCAGTGACGGCGTGCCTTTTGCATAATGAGCCTACGAGTTACTCTTGTCTGGCAAGGTTAAGTGGTTCAGCCACGCAGCCGAAGCGAAAGCGAGTCTTAATAGGGCGCATAGTCAGATGAGGTAGACGCGAAACCTTGTGATCTACCCTTGGGCAGGTTGAAGTTGCAGTAACATGTAATGGAGGACCGAACCGATAAACGTTGAAAAGTTTCCGGATGACCTGAGGGTAGGGGTGAAAGGCTAATCAAACTGGGAAATAGCTCGTACTCCCCGAAATGTTTTTAGGAACAGCGTCGGCATGGAGTCTTATAGAGGTAGAGCTACCGATTGGGTGCGGGGGAGTCAAATCCTACCAAATCCAGACGAACTCCGAATGCTATAAGATATGGCCGGCAGTGAGGCTTTGGGTGCTAAGGTCCAAGGCCGAGAGGGAAAGAACCCAGACCATCAGCTAAGGTCCCTAAATATACGCTAAGTTGAACTAACGAGGTCCGACTGCACAGACAGCTAGGATGTTGGCTTGGAAGCAGCCATTCATTTAAAGAGTGCGTAACAGCTCACTAGTCGAGCGGTCGGGCGTGGATAATAAACGGGCATCAAGTGTATTACCGAAGCTATGGATTCATGCATTATGTGTATGTCTGGTAGGGGAGCATTCTATTTACGGAGAAGCGGTCTGGTAATGGGCCGTGGAGTTGATAGAAAAGCAAATGTAGGCATAAGTAACGATAAGGCGGGTGAGAAACCCGCCCACCGAAAGACTAAGGTTTCCTGATCAACGCTAATCGGATCAGGGTTAGTCGGGGCCTAAGGCGCATCCGAAGGGAGTAAGCCGATGGACAACTGGTTAATATTCCAGTACTTTTTATAACTGCGATGTGGTGACGGAGTAGTGACACTGCCGCGGACTGACGGAATAGTTCGTTAAAAGGCGTAGGTATAGGGACGGTAGGCAAATCCGCCGACCCTGCTGAAACCCAATAGTACAGCAAAGCTTCGGCGGCGCTGATAGAGCAGGTAAACAGACTTCCAAGAAAACCCGCTAAGCTTCAGGTTATAAAAACCCGTACCGTAAACCGACACAGGTAGTCGAGGAGAGAATCCTAAGGTGCTCGAGTGAATCATGGCTAAGGAACTCGGCAAAATGGCCCTGTAACTTCGGGAGAAGGGGCGCTTCCTCCAGCGATGGAGAAGCCGCAGTGAAAAGGCCCAGGCGACTGTTTAACAAAAACATATGGCTTTGCAAAATCGAAAGATGAAGTATAAGGCCTGACACCTGCCCGGTGCTGGAAGGTTAAGAGGGGATGTCATCGCAAGAGAAGCATTGAATCGAAGCCCCAGTAAACGGCGGCCGTAACTATAACGGTCCTAAGGTAGCGAAATTCCTTGTCGGGTAAGTTCCGACCTGCACGAATGGTGTAACGATCTGGGCGCTGTCTCAGCCATGAGCTCGGTGAAATTGTGGTATCGGTGAAGACGCCGATTACCCGCAACGGGACGGAAAGACCCCATGCACCTTCACTATAGCTTAACATTGAAATTGGGTACAGGATGTGTAGGATAGGCGGGAGATGTTGAAGTGGCTTCGCCAGGAGTCATGGAATCAACCTTGAAATACCGCCCTTTCTGTATTCGGTTTCTAACTCGGTTATGCCGAGGACATTGTTTGGTGGGTAGTTTGACTGGGGTGGTCGCCTCCAAAAAGGTAACGGAGGCTTTCAAAGGTAAGCTCAGTACGCTTGGTAACCGTACGAGGAGTGCAATGGCATAAGCTTGCTTGACTGTGAGACCAACAAGTCGAACAGGGTCGAAAGACGGACATAGTGATCCGGTGGTTCTGTATGGAAGGGCCATCGCTCAAAGGATAAAAGGTACGCTGGGGATAACAGGCTGATCTCCCCCAAGAGCTCATATCGACGGGGAGGTTTGGCACCTCGATGTCGGCTCGTCACATCCTGGGGCTGGAGAAGGTCCCAAGGGTTGGGCTGTTCGCCCATTAAAGTGGCACGCGAGCTGGGTTCAGAACGTCGCGAGACAGTTCGGTCCCTATCTGTTGTGGGCGTTGGAAGTTTGAGTGGATCTGTCCTTAGTACGAGAGGACCGGGATGGACTGACCGCTGGTAAACCAGTTATGCCGCCAGGTGTACGGCTGGGTAGCTACGTCGGGAATAGATAAGCGCTGAAAGCATCTAAGTGCGAAACTAGCCACGAGATGAGACTTCCTTATAGGGCCGTAGTAGACTACTACGTTGATAGGTTGCAGGTGTAAAGGTAGAAATACCATAGCTGAGCAATACTAATCACCCGAAGCTTTCTCAAGCAACGCAAACACTGTTGTCTTCCTCTTTTAGTTTTTCTTTCAATTGTCTATAGATAATGCTTTTTATAGAGCATATATCACATAAAAACATTTTAGGTGCCTATATCGGCGGTGTCTACCTCTTCCCATTCCGAACAGAGAAGTCAAGCCCGCCAGAGCCGATGGTATTGCCGTAACAGGTGGGAGAGTAGGTCGGTGCCTTTTTTTATACAGAATAGCCTTTTAACAAGGCTATTTTGCTTTAATCTGATTTGTTTACATCAACATTGTTGATTCAAAATATTTTAGGTGTCTATATCGGCGGTGTCTACCTCTTCCCATTCCGAACAGAGAAGTCAAGCCCGCCAGAGCCGATGGTATTGCCGTAACAGGTGGGAGAGTAGGTCGATGCCTTTTTTTATACAGCAAAAAGCCTCTAGAATTATATTCTAGAGGCTTTTTGCTGTATAATGCTTTTTTATAGATCTGTAATTGTACAATTGGAATTTATAATGGTATTATTTATTCTGTTATTATCATAACAATATTACGAAGTTCTACTTATTTAGTCGTTAAATTTTTATAAACTTGAATATTGAAATGTATTTTACGCATTTCTATATGCTATACTGGATTATGAAAATTAAATATATTGTCATTGCGCTACTAATTCTTGTATTTGGATACTTGATCTGGCAAAGAATAACGACAAATAAAGAGAAGAATGAAGTTCCGACAGCCGGAAAAGGAAAAGCGGCTACCATGTCTGTATATGGTGCTGTTATTTTTGCTGAATCGTTCGCTGATAACCTTAATCTGACAGGTACCATTGAACCAGATGAACAAGTGGAAATTCGTTCTGAGGTTTCTGGATTAATAGATCAATTAAATTTTTCTGAAGGAAGTCGCGTAAACAAAGGTGCTATACTTGTGAAAATCGTTGCCTCAGATTTATTAGCACAATTAGAGCAAGCTAAAACAAGAACGCAATTGACTTCGGAAAATGAACGAAGAGCAAAACTGCTACTGGAGAAAGAGGCGATTAGTCAAGAGGAGTATGATATTGCAAGTGCTGATTATAGAACGGCGAAATCGCAAATCGCATATATCGAAGCACAATTATCTAAAACATACATACGGGCACCATTTTCTGGAATAATTGGTTTGCGATCTGTATCTAAAGGCGCATATATCACTCCTACTACCCCTATTGCGAAACTTGTAAAGTCAGATCGTGTTAAATTATCATTTGCGATCCCAGAAAAGTATGTAAGCAGAGTGTCGGTGGGTAAAAAGATTTCATTTACAATTCCTGAATCTAAGGAGGTTTTTGCAGCAGAAATTTTTGCTATTGATCCTGCTGTTGATTTGACAACTCGAACTTTACTAATAAAAGCTCGTGCTGATAATTCAAATAATAAATTTGTTCCTGGTGTCTTTGTGAATGTGATCTTACCACTGGAGAGCATTGATGATGCTTTAATGGTTCCTTCCGAAGCACTAATTCCTATACAGAATGGAAAGAAAGTATTTGTTGTAAAAGAGGGGAAAGCAAGAGAGGTGATTGTAGAAACAGGAGGAAGAACTAAGGATAAGGTGAATGTATTGTCTGGTTTAATGAACGGTGATACTGTTTTGACTACAGGAGTAATGTCGCTGAAGAATGATGTTAAAGTGAAGGTTACATTACGTTAATCGTGTTATATGAGTTTATCTACAACAAGTATTAAACGCCCAGTATTAACTATTGTACTGAATTTGATGTTGATCTTATTTGGTATCATTGGTTATTCCTACTTGGGTGTACGAGAATTCCCTTCTATTGACCCGGCTCAAATATCGGTTAGGACAAGTTACGCTGGTGCTAATGCCGATATTATCGAGTCTCAGATTACGGAACCTTTGGAGAAGGCTATTAATTCCATCGATGGGATCCGAAATATTTCCTCATCGAGTAATCAAGGTACTAGTAATATAACGGTGGAATTTAATCTAGGTAAAAACCTAGAGGAAGCGGCAAATGATGTGCGCGATAAGGTGTCACAGGCTGTTCGAAGTCTACCTCAGGATATTGATGCAGCACCTGTGGTATCAAAAGCTGATGCAGACTCTGAACCTATTATTACCATGACAGTGCAAAGTTCTGAAAAGAATATTTTGGAATTGTCTGATTATGCTGAAAATACGATTTCACAGCGTCTTCAAACAATTCCAGGGGTTAGTTCGGTACAAATCTGGGGGCAGAAGAAATATGCTATGCGACTTTGGCTAGATCCAGTCAAATTGAATTCTTATGGTGTTACTGTTCTGGATGTGCGATCTGCTTTAAACCTACAGAATGTTGAATTACCTTCTGGTAAATTAACGGGTTCTAACACGGAGCTGACAGTAAAGACCATCGGTAACTTGGCTTCGGAAGAGGAGTTTAATAATATTATTATTAAATCGACAGGAAATAGTATTATCCGTCTGAGTGATGTTGGGAAAGCTGCGCTAGAGGCTGAAAATTTCGAAACTAAAATGTCTGACTCAGGATTACCCATGTTGAGTATGGCTGTGATCCCACAGCCCGGTACGAATTATCTGGAAATTGCAAAAAGTTTCTACAAGGAATTTGATCAGTTGAAAAAGGACCTCCCTGATGATATTGTCATGAAAATAGCGCTTGATAATACGCTTTTTGTTAAGCGTGCTGTTCTAGAAGTCGCGGAAACATTATTGATTTCTGTTGTACTGGTGGTCCTCATCATTTTCTTATTCTTTCGGGATTGGTCGATTGCATTTCGACCTTTAATTGATATACCTGTTTCATTAATTGCTACATTTTTTGTGATGTATCTCTGTGGTTTCTCGATTAATGTGTTAACGTTATTAGCGATCGTTCTTGCTACAGGACTTGTTGTTGATGATGGTATCGTCGTCACAGAGAATATATTTAAGAAAGTGGAAGAAGGTATGTCTCCTATTCAGGCGGCTATTAAAGGTTCTAATGAAATTTTCTTTGCTGTTATATCGATTTCTATTACACTTGCCGCTGTATTCTTACCAGTCGTGTTTTTAGAGGGATTCGTAGGTCGGCTTTTTAGGGAGTTCGGAATCGTTATTGGAGCTGCTGTACTTATCTCAGCATTTGTTTCCTTAACATTAACTCCGATGTTGAATGCTTATTTAATGAAGGGCGGAGAACAGAAGAAAACTAAATTTTATGATCGGACAGAACCTTATTTTGTGGCGCTAACAGATGGATATGCAAGTTCTCTGATAAAATTTTTGAAAAAGAAATGGATCAGTTATCCAATTGTTTTAGCTTGTTTTGGTCTTATTTATCTTTTCTTTAGCTTATTACCAAAGGAAACGGCTCCCTATGACGATAGAAGCTATCTGACAGTGCGAGTCACTGCTCCTGAGGGTGTATCTTATGATTATATGGATCGTTTTATGACTGAATTAACAACTCTTGTCAATGATTCAGTTCCTGAAAAAGATGTCAGTTTGGTGATTACTTCTCCCGGATTTGGGTCAGCCGCGGCTAATAGTGGTATGATTCGTCTTGGTCTTGTACAGCAGGAGGACCGAGAGCGTACGCAGGCGGAAATAGCACGTGATTTGTCCCGTTTAACGCGATCTTCTTCTGAAGCTAAGGTTTCAGTTATGGAACAACCGACTATCTCTGTGAATAGAAGAGGAGGGCTACCTGTTCAATATATTATACAGGCTCCTAATTTTCAGAAGTTGGAAGAGAAAATACCTGAATTTATGGACGCGGTGAATGATGATCCAACTTTTTCAATCTCTGATGTTAATTTGAAATTCAATAAACCTGAGCTTTATGTCAATATTGACCGTGAAAAGGCCCTAAGTTTAGGTGTTTCTATATTAGATGTTGCTCAAACATTACAAATGTCTCTTTCTGGACAGCGATTTGGGTATTTTATGATGAATGGGCGTCAGTACCAAGTTATTGGTCAGTTTGATAAAAAAGATACGAGTACGCCACTCGACCTTGCCTCGATCTTTGTTAAGAACAAGGATGGACAATTGATTCAGCTGGATAATATTGTAAAGATTGAGGAACGGAGCAGCCCTCCTCAGCTATATCATAATAATCGCTACATGTCTGCTACTGTTTCTGCTGGTTTAGCCCCAGGAAAGAGTTTAGGAGAAGGAATAGAAGCAATGGACCGGATTAAAGCCAAGGTACTGGATGAGACTTTTACGACAGATTTAGGTGGTGAGTCGAGAGATTTTAAAGAGAGTGGATCCAATACAATGTTTGCCTTTGGTTTGGCTTTACTTTTAATTTATTTGATTTTAGCAGCGCAATTCGAAAGTTTTATTGACCCTTTCGTCATTATTATTACAGTACCACTAGCCGTTGCAGGAGCATTATTTTCACTTTGGTTATTTGGTCAGTCTTGGAATATATTTAGTCAGATTGGAACGATTATGTTGATTGGACTGGTAACGAAAAATGGTATTCTAATTGTAGAATTTGCCAATCAGTTAAGAGAAGAGGGGAAATCTAAATATGATGCAATTGTTGAGGCTTCTGCTGGACGATTACGCCCGATTTTAATGACGTCTTTAGCAATCGCGCTTGGAGCATTGCCGATTGCCTTGTCATTGGGAGCAGCCTCTACAAGTCGTATAGGAATGGGCGTTGTTATCGTAGGAGGAACTATGTTTTCACTCGTATTGACTTTATTTGTGATTCCTGCAATCTATTTAATGTGGTCTAGAATAAAGAAACACAATCCTGAACTGACGAATATTGAAGATTAATATGAATAAGATTTTTTATCTACTAGCCTTGCTTTTTATTCCTGTAGGCAGTGCTTTCTCACAAAATGTACTTACTGCTCACGATGCAGTTGCTATAGCTATGGAAAATAACTTTGATGTATTGTTGACAAAGAAGGATGTGATCATCGCTAAGGAAAATGCAACATATGGGAATGCTGGAATCTTACCAAATCTTACTGCAAATTTTAGCCAGAGCAACAGTAATCAAAATTCCAAGCAAACACAAAGTACAGGTGAGGTGAGAGAGTTGGAAAACGCAAAAAATAACAGCATGAATTATGGTGTTAGTTTAGGCTGGACCATTTTTGATGGCTTTGGTATGTTTGCGAGGTACGAGAAATTGAATCAACTGAAAGCAAGGGGTGACCTCGAGTTGAAATCGGTCATTTTAACGACTGTTGGCGATGTGCTGAATATGTATTATACAATTGTTCTGGAAGAGAATCTTTTGCACACCATAGATTCTTCAATAGTTATTTCCACTGATCGTTTAAAAACGGCAGAAAATCGTTTTCAAATTGGAAAAGCTTCTAAATTGGAAGTTCTCAATGTACAGGTGAACTTAAATGCGGACCAATCCTTGCGATTAAAAAAATTGGAAACAATTGCCAATTTGAAAACGGAGTTAAATAGATTGATGGCTCGGGATTTAACGATAGATTTTGAGGTTCAATATGAGTTTCAATTCAATGAGAATTTGGAAATTAATGCTTTACTAGAACAGGCTACTAATCAAAACATCGAGCTCCAATTAATCAAATTGGATAAACGTTTGGCCGAGCTGGAGCAAAAGGATGTCCGCTCGAAACGCTTACCTGTTGTTCGTCTTAATTCTGGCTATAACTTTTCGTCATCAGAATCTAGTTTGGGATTTGTTTCTCAATCTAATGCAAGAGGTTTGACTTATGGTGTAACGGCATCGATGAATATTTTTGATGGTTTTAATCAACGGAGGAGTGAGCGAGTGGCTAAACAAATGGTGGAAAAAGCCTCGATTCAAATTGAGAGATCCAAAGAACTCATTAATGCCACTATTTTGAAAGCATATCAAAGCTATGTGACAAATATCAGCTTAGCTAAACTGGAAGAGCGAAATGAAAAAATCGCAAAGCAAAATTTAAATATAACTTTAGACAAGTATAAGATAGGTACGATAAGTGCAGTTGAATTTAGAGATGCTCAAGAAAACTATGTAAATGCTATGAGTAGGCTTAAAGAGGCTAGCTATCAGGCTAAGCTGTCTGAGATAGGTTTAAAAGAATTAGTCGGTAACTTGGACCTCTAACTCTTTTATAAATAAGCTAAGAGCCTTAAAAGGGCTCTTAACGTCCATCTTCTGTATAGAAGTCTAATAAAGAGCTCATGTATGGATCATCCCATCCATCAACAATATCATCATAAGCTTCATCAGGTATATTGACGTGGTTTATCTCGACTGAAGTTCCTTTTTTGTGTTCATGTAGTTTGATGGTAACAATGGAATCAGCCTCTTCTTCTCCAAAATACCATTGCTGAACAATCGTTTTATTGGGAACCAAATCGATAAATTTTCCTGTGATAGCACCATCCCACATCGAGAACTCACCACCGATAACAGGATCGATTTCTACTAAATCACCTGTCCAAAGACGTATGGTAATGTCCGTCGTCAGTGCTAGGTATATTTCTTCTGGCTCTGCAGGTATTATATAATATTTTTTGAAATCTTTCATAGCACAAAAATACGTTAATTATGAAAGAGTGCCTTCATCTATTTTAATCTTTTCTTGAATGAAAAAGGCTCTTGGAAAATATTTAGAAAACTGTTATTTGTTTTATGATGGGGTGATCTAACAGGGAACAGCTTGGTAAGAGCTCGTGCAATATCTGATCAGTTTTAATTATGATGGAATAGTATCTTGTTCGGCTTTTGAGGAGAAGCTATAGTTAATAGTACTATTTTTGAGTTAAAATAGGGTGTTGTACGATCAGTTGACAAATATCTTTTGCAACATCTTCTTTTGATTTTAATGTAAATTCTTGAATATGCTGAAAACGGTCAATTACAGTTACTTTATTGGTATCTGTTGCAAAACCTGCTCCTTTATCCTGCATTGAATTTAAGACAATGAAATCCAGGTTTTTACGTATTAATTTATCTTTTGCATGCTCAACTTCGTTATTTGTTTCTAAAGCAAAGCCGATTAAGAGCTGTTTTTCTGTTTTCTTAGTTCCGATAGATGCTAGAATATCTGTCGTTTTCTTGAGTGCAATGGAGAATTGATCTTCTTTCTTTTTTATTTTCTGCGAAGCAACTTCGATCGGAGTATAATCCGCAACAGCAGCACTCATAACAATAATGTCTGATTGTGAAAAATGTTGTACGACAGCTTCAAGCATTTCATGTGCAGAAGTAACTTGAATACGATCTACGTTTTGCGGGGCGTCTAAAGCGGTAGGTCCACTGATTAAGGTTACCTTAGCACCAAGAGCTACAAGCTGTTTTGCTAAAGCATAGCCCATTTTTCCACTAGAATGATTCCCAATAAATCGTACAGGGTCTATCGCTTCATATGTAGGTCCAGCAGTGACTAATGCATTCCTTCCGCTTAAAGGGAGTTGAGGAGAAAAGCTTTGCGTAATAAAATCTAAAATTTCTTCAGGTTCTGCAAGTCTTCCTTCTCCAATTAAGCCGCTAGCTAGTTCTCCATTACCTGGATGAATTATTCTGTTTCCATAGGATTGGAGTAAGCGGATATTGTTTTGAGTCGAGGGATGTTTCCACATGTCTAGATCCATCGCAGGAGCTATAAACACAGGACATTTTGCAGATAGGTAGACCGCAGTTAACAAGCTATCACAGATTCCATTTGCGAGTTTTCCAATAGTATTGGCAGTTGCTGGTGCAACCAGTATCAGATCAGCTTGTAATCCGATATGGACATGATTATTCCATTCCCCTGTTTTAGGATCGAAATAATCGATTAAAACGGGGTTATTTGAAAGGGTTGACAACGTGAGTGGCGTAATAAATTCAGCCGCTTCTTTTGTCATAATGATCTGAACATTCGCTTTTTCTTTAACTAGCAGTCTAGTCAAATGTGCAATTTTGTATGCGGCAATACTACCGCATACAGCAATCACAATATTTTTTTTAGCTAAGCTCATATCAACTGAGATAAAGCAAATTATTCTTGCTCTTTAGCGGGATTTCTGAAATAAACCTTATCGTGTAAGAATTCATCAATCGCAATAAGTGTAGCTTTTGGCATACGCTCATAGTGTTTTGAGATTTCAATTTGCTCACGGTTTTCGAATACCTCTTCTAAGTTATCATTGTTAGTAGCAAATTCTGCAAGTTTGCTGTTCAACTCCTCTTTGATGTCAACAGAAATTTGATTAGCACGTTTGCTGATCACTACGATTGACTCATAAATATTGTCGGTAACGGTGTCTAATTGTCTTAAATCACGAGTTACAGTTGAAGTTGCTACAGTGCTGTTATTTTTTTGACTCATTTTTTTGGGTATTATCTTTATTATCTTTATTTTCTTTAGCGGCTATTGCTGCTTTTCTTTCTTTTTCTTGTTCGGCTATGGCTTTATTAACAGTTGCCATGTAGGTCGCCGCAGTTTTCATTTTTTTCTCGGCGCTATCACGAAGAGATTCAACTTCCTTCATATATTTGCTATTCGGGAATGACATTGCAAAAGAGCGATAATAGTCAATAACTTCAGAAAAGCGATCTGCTTGCTTGACAGGACTACTCTGAGTTGCAAGTTTATACTGAGACTTTACCGTAAGGTACTCAATTTCTTCTGCATACTTGGTATCAGGATAGGCTTTCAATACATTTTGCAATGCAATCACAGCAGCTCTATAGTCATCGTTTAATCCCATGTCATAGAGCAACCTAGCATTTGAAAATGCTTTAAGCTCTAATTTATCACGCAGCTTTTGAATTAATTCACCAGCTTCTTTTGCCCTTTCAGATTCAGGATACAAATTGACAAATAACTGTAGTGCATCGATTGCTTTCCTTGTATTCTCTTGGTCAAGACTTGACTTTGGAGAATCTAGATAATAACAATATGCAGACATAAAACGACATTCTTCGGCTCTAGGACTATTGGGATAAACATCTGCGAAATCTTTAAAATGATAACGTGCAGAGGTATAATCCTTTAGTCTGTAGCTTGCAAAAGCTGTGAAATAATATAAATTTTCTGCTTCGGCCTGTCCTCTAAATTTAGTTCTTAAATCTTCGAACAATATTAAAGCCTTGCTATATTTTTTGTTTTCGTATAGTTTTACCGCTTCTTCGTACTTCTGAGCGATATTATTGCTTGCTCGCAACTTCTCAAACTTACTCTTACAGCTACTGAACGATACCAATAACAAAATTCCGGCACATAAAGCCGCTATACGCCTATTTAAAAACATTTTACAAAGATAAGTGAATTTGTAATACTAATCAATTAAATTTTTATGTTGCAATATAGTGCAATATTGGAAGCTATACAATGAATTTAATCATATTAACTTTTTTTAACCATAAATTCTGGAATGTTAATACTATTGTCATTTGCTTGTTTAAAAACAGTATCAATCGGATAGTCTTCTTATCATTTTAGTAAATTTTGATTATATTTACATTCAAATTGTTTTTAGTATGACATTAAAAGAAAGAGTTGAACAAGCATTGGATACAATTAGACCGTATTTGGAAACTGATGGTGGTGATGTTAGTGTGGAAGAAATCACTGCAGATAATGTTGTTCGTTTGAAATTATTAGGAGCATGTGCTTCATGCTCTATGAGTATTATGACTTTTAAGGCTGGTCTTGAACAAGCTATTAGAAAGGCTGTGCCTGAAATTACTGCTGTGGAAGCGATTAATATTACGGACATGAATGACCCTAATGCTAGTTTGCCGACACCTAAGGCATTATAATTGACCGCTTTAATTAACACAATTTAACAGCAGTGTAACTGTTAATGTCTTAGATTTGTGCTATGAAATTCAACTACCACTTTATTTTTGTTCTATTTTTCATCCTCTCTGGGTATGCTTCATATTCCCAAGAGCGTAAAATCTTGCAGTTTAGTGGTATTGTAGAAACGATTAGCTCTGGTCTTCCTGTGGGCTATACAACTATAACGAATGAAAGCTTTCGCAATGAAGCCTATATGGCCAATAACGAGGGCTTTTTCTCTTTTGTAGCGCATGTCGGAGACACGCTCCGTTTTACATCTGTCGGTTATGAGACCTTAAGGTATGTTATTCCAAATATTCAGGGTGATCGTTTGTCCACTGCGATCGTTATGAAAAATCTGATTACGGAGTTACCGATGGTGACACCTTATCCTTGGGCAAGTATTGAGGAATTTAACATTGCATTTATGAATCTGGAGGTTGATTCAGACAATATTATTCGTGCGAAGCGAAATTTGTCGAAGGAATCTTTAGATGCTTTGGCAGCTAGAGTACCTCGAACTGCCGATGAGATGCATAATTATAATGTAAATGATAATCATCGCAGTATGAATAATAAAGTTATTAATCAGCGGTATGCGAATCCTCTATTAAACCCTTTTGCTTGGGGCAGCTTAATTCAACAAATTTCCAAAGGGAAAAAAGGGAAGTAAACTATCCTTTATTCTGTCGCTTCTAATTTATTTAATTCCAGTACACTTATTTTCGAAGTAAAATAGGCAATTAATCCGGCTATACTTGTTATGGTAAAGAAGACGATGACAAAGTCTGTCCAACGGATTGCAATGGGGTAGCTGTCAATTAACATATTAGCTCCCTCTTCCACTTTTATGATACCATAGTTTATTTGTAAATAACAAAAGATGTAACCAATTAGCAAGCCCGTTACACAACCCACTAAGGATATCATTAGTCCTTCATAGAAAAATATTCTTTGTATTAACGAGCTGTTAGCACCGAGATTCTTTAAGATGTTCATATCTTCTTTTTTATCTAGTACGAGCATGGTTAATGATCCTACAATATTGAAAAGGGCAATTATACTGATCAATGTCAAAATAAAAAATACGGCCCATCTTTCAACGCGAACATTTTTATAAAGAGTCGGATTTTGTTCTTCCCTGTTTTTTACAACATATTTTTCTCCAAGATCCGTCTGTAGTTTCTTTTTGAAATGTTGAAGATTTGCTTTGTCTTTTATATAAAATTCAATTGCTGAAACGCGATCATATTCTCCAAGCACTTCTTGTGCAAAGGAAATTGGGGTGATAATTAAATTGTCAAAATCTTGTTGACTTTTTAATATTCCTTTTGGCTGTATAGATCTGATATTAAATTCATCGGCAGGATTTGCTGCATTTTTAGCTCCCTTTCTAGGTGAATATACATCAATATTACGGAGGCCACCGTGAATAGATACGCCCAAGTTTGCTTGAACACCTGCTCCAATAACGGCAGATGGAATACTGTCAGTTTGCAAGGTATAACTTCCACTTATTAATAAACTGTCTTTGCTTTTATGGTCTATTGAATTTGCCTGAATACCTTTAATAGTACCAATATACTGGCGGTTATCGTATTCCAATAGTACCTTTTCCTGCAGTACTTCGGTGTAATCGATTACATTGGAATCTTTCTTTAGCGCAAGGATAGGAGGTTGATTTGCATCAAACAGCTTTCCTTGGGCAGGTTCTATCTTTATTTCTGGCACAAATTGGCTGTACATGGAAATTATCAGGTTTTCCATACCGTTAAATGAAGAAAGTAAGATAATGAGTGCCGCACTGCTTACCATAACGCCAACGATGCTAATACCTGATATAATGTTGATCGCATTAACAGATTTTTTTGAAAATAAGTATCTTTTAGCAAAAAGGTATGGTAAGTTCATTGTGATTAGCCTCTAATAAATGGATTGGTCGCTTTTTCAAAACCGATGGTCGTAGTCGATCCATGCCCAGGATAAATAGTAACTTCATCGGGAAGTATATATATTTTTTCCTTGATATTCTTTAATAACAAATCATGGTTACCTCCTGGAAGATCTGTTCTACCAATGCTGTTTTTAAATAAAACATCGCCGCCAATCAGAAATTTTTGCGGCTCACTATAAAAGCATAAATGAGCAGGGGAATGACCAGGAGCAAATATAATTTTCAATTCATGATCACCAATCTTTATCACATTTTCTTCAGTAAGAAATGTTTCTCCAATCGGGGAGATATCATACCTGAAACCCATTTGTGGAGCATAGTTCTGTACCTCGATCAATACCGGAAGTTCTCCCTCATGAAACTGGGGATAAAGACCATAAGTGTCAAATATAAATCTATTACCTAGCACATGGTCAATGTGACAATGTGTATTTAATAAGATCTTTGGATTTAAACTATTTTGCTCAATGAAGTCTGTTAACGTTCTTTCATCAGCAGGTCCATACATGCCGGGATCAATGATGACACAGTTTTTTTGTTCATCATAAATGACGTACGTATTTTCTTGGTAAGGGTTAAAGGTAAAAGTCTTGATCTGCAACATAATTTGTAAAAATAAAGTTTTATTTCGAATGTAAGGTATTCAACTGATCTTCTATAAGGCCACTGTGAATGAATAATTATAATTACAATTCATTCCAAATTTCCCAATTTTTTTCTGCCTGAAGTTCTAGCATTTCCAGTCCATTCTTAATTTTTGCACCATTGTTTTTCCCTTTTTTAAGAAATGCGGTTTCTGCTGGATTATAAACAAGATCGTATAATAAATGCTTATTGCCAATATATTCATAGGGAATATTGGGCGCATCTTCCATATTAGGGAAAGTTCCGACAGGCGAACAGTTAATAATAATATAATGTTCATTGAGGATGTCGGCATCAAGTTCGCTGTAAATCAGATTATTTTCACTTTTATTCCGGCTAACAAATTTATAAGTAATTCCAAGTTCATTTAATGCATACTCCACAGCTTTCGCTGCACCCCCATTGCCTAGAATCAATGCTTTTGTATGTTGCTCTTCCAGGAGTGGTTTCAGCGATTCTTTAAAGCCGTAAACATCCGTATTGAAGCCTTTTAAGTAAGGTCCTGACGGCGTATGTTTAATCTGAATACAGTTGACCGCCTGAATTGCTTCGGCCTCAGGAGATAGCTCCTGAAGATAAGGTAGCACATTGATCTTATGTGGTATTGTTACATTAACACCATAAAAGTTTTGATCGTTAAAAATCCGTTCAAATTCCCGAATGTCTTCTATACTATATAAATCATAGTTAATATCTGTAATAATTTCTTTATCAAATTTATCCAGATAGTATTTTTTAGAAAATGAATGTCCTAATGGAAAACCGATGAGTCCTAATTTCTTCATTTATTTAGGAGTATATTTTTTTATGATTTCTGAAATAATATGATTTCCTTGCAATTGCGGAAGATAATCAAAAAGAATATAATGTTTTTCAGGGTCGGTTGCCAAGCCTAATTCAAGAAAAACTATAGCATCATTGTACTTGCCATTAGCAAATAAATAGGCTACCATTCTAAAATATAATTCGGCAGCTTCTGGGTTATTCGTAATAGCCTCCGATACAATTTCAATTGCCTCATCTACTTTATCTTGTTCAAAGAAGATCGAAGAATAATCTAACCAGGCATCAACATCTAACGGGTTTAATGCGACAACCTTAGCATAGGCTTCTTGTGCAAGATCAATCTGTTTTAATTTATAGCGAGCATCCGCGATTGCAAACCAGTAATCTGGATTAGCATCGTCAAGTTCAAGTGCTTTTTTATAAAAATGGAGTGATTCAAAGTGTCTTTCTTCAAAGTCTAGTGTAACGCCTATCCCAAACCAGGCATCAGCTAAATCACCGTCCATTTTGACTGCTTTTTTATAGAAAACTCGAGCTTCTTCCATTTGCTCTAATTTTTCTAGGCATTCTCCTATAGCACAATAGGTGTCGGCGCTAGGTTTTTCATATTCAAAAGTTTGTTTATAGACCTCTAGAGCCTCCTGATAACGATCAAGGTTTACTAAAGCATTTCCTTTATTGAAGTATGCTGAAGAAAAATTTTCTTTAATTAAAATAGCATAATCGTAAGCATCAATAGCTTCCGGATATTGCGTCAGCTTGTGATATGCGTTACCTAGGTTATACCAGGCATAATAAGAGTAAGGCTCTGAATCGATGTATTTTTTATAAAACTCTACGCTCTCCTCTTGTTTGTCCAATATGTCATAGCAGTAAGCGAGTTCATAAAGTGCTTCCTGATTTTCCATATTGAGTTCTAGCGTTTTCTTTAAATAGTAAATCGCTTTTTCAAAATCACCTTCTCCCTGATAAACTACGCTAATGTGGAAATAGATTTCATCTTTATTGTCAGAGAGGCTCAATGCTTGGAATAATTGTTCCTTAGCTTCGTTAAATTGCCCTCTAGAACCATAGACTCCGCCTCGGATAAAAAAAATATCTCCTTCAGAGGGTTCTAACAATTCCGCTTTTGCCAGTGCATGCAACGCTTTATCAAATTGCTGTGTTGAAGAATAGAGTTGTGCCTGTTTGAGTAAAAATGTAATATCAAAAGGGTGCTGATTAATTGCATAATCGGCAACCTGTAATGCTTTTATAGGATCATTTTTTTCAATGTAATAGTCTATAATCCCTTCAAATGCTTTGGAATCAAAGAAATATTGGTCTTCGTTCCTAATCATTTCTTCGTACCGATCCACCGAGATTTTTCTTTCCTCAGGGGATTCAAAATCAAATTCCTCTTCCATCATCCTTATTTAATCTATCAATAAACCCAACTTAGTTGAAAATAGTGATTTTTAATAACTATGTCTAATTAATTTACTAACAAAATTAATTTCACTTTACAAAGATACGGATTAAAGTATGCAAAATAAAAAAGCCGATTCGCAAGAATCGGCTTTCTAAATTATATGTTAGCTATAATTATTTTTTGATCTCAACACGACGGTTTTGAACACGACCTTCTTCAGTTGCATTAGATGCTACTGGATTAGCCTCACCGTAACCGTTAGCTGTGATTTTAGAAGAAGCAACACCAGCGTTAACTAAGTATTGTTTTACTGCGTTAGCACGGTCTTTAGATAAAGAAACGTTGTAAGCTTCAGAACCTTCAGCAGATGCATAACCATCTAAAGTAACAGAAGAGTTGTTATCACGAACTTCTTTAGCAACTTTGTCTAATGTAGCGTAAGATTGAGTTTTCAATACAGAGCTATCAAATTCAAATTGAATAGGAGCAACGTAACCGTTTGATGAAGTGAATTCATTTGCAACTGGCTCAGGGAATTTGATTTGACGACCAGATCCATCAACTACTGCACCTGCAGGAGAGTTAGGCTCTTTATCGAATTTATCAGAAACACCGTCACCATCAGAATCAGTATTTAAAGCATTAACTGTACCTTCTAAAGTAGATACGCGTTGTTTTAAAGCTTCAACTTCGTTACGTAATGAAGGATCTTTCAATTCATCATACATTGTAGCAACTGGGTTAGCAAAAGTCAAGTTTTGTTTGTCTCTTGAACCTAAAGTGAATTCTAAACCACCGTATACGTTAGAGAATTTACCTTTAACATCTGAACGTCCTGGGCCAAACAATAAGTTGTCATCAGTGAAGTTCATTGTGTAACCTAAGTTTAAAGCAACAACTTCAGATAATTTGAATTTAGCACCAACACCTACCGGAACGTAAGCAGACAATTTGAAATCTCTATCTCCAACTTTTTCACGGTCTCCGAAAATTTCTTCACCCCATTTACCTTTGTTTGAATATTCTGCACCAGTAAAGTCATTGTTCGCAAATTGAACAGGATTACTAGCCATAACACCTAAACCAACTTTAGCGTAAAAGTTTACTGAATTTTCTCTTCTCAAGAAATCGATAGTACCTAATTGGAATACACCATTTAAGCTAGCAGCCCAGTTTACTTCAGTTTCAGCAGATTTAGCACCACCAGAAAGCCATTTTGTACTTTCAACTGCATTGTTTTTGTTGAAAGTTTTAACTTTACCACGGTTACCTTCTAATTCTAAACCGAATAAGTGAGAAAATTGTTTACGAACTGTTAATCCGTAGTACTCACCTACTTTATTTTGGAAGTAACCAACTTTCTGACCGAAGTTGTTAGATCCACCGACCAAAGCGTTAGGTGTAGTGATACCACCTTGAACACCGATTGACCAAGTTCTGTATTGTGATCTTCCACCAAATACAGTTTGAGCTTGTGCTACATCAGCGAAGCCTAAAGCGGCAACTAAGGAAGCAGCAACAGCTGTTTTTTTAATTGTAGAATAGTTCATACTCTTGTTTTAAGGTTATTATTAAATTTTAATTGTTCTTGTTTTGTATGCAATTGTTTAAAGTGCAATCACGGTTTGAAATAATCAAACACCGTGCCGAAATTAAAAAAGGATCAATTGTTTTAATTCTTACTATAATAAAAACTCATTTTTCCCGCTTTTATTGCAAAGCAGTAAAACAAAAATCCGGACGAATGTACCAAATTTTTGTTTTACTTTATATTTTTTTGAGAAAATACTTTAAATTATTACAATATGTAGTGTATAATAAACAATGTGATCGCCCCAAGCAATGCGGAGACAGGAATAGTTAATACCCAGGCCCATAATAAACTAATAGTAACTCCCCATCTTACTGCCGAAACTCTTTTAACAATACCTACCCCGATAATTGAACCGGTGATGGTATGTGTAGTAGAAGCTGGAATACCGAAGTGTTCAGTAAGTCCTAAAGTCAAGGCACCTGCAGTCTCTGCTGCTACACCTTCCAAAGGAGTCACTTTTGTAATTTTAGTACCCATTGTTTTTACAATTTTCCAACCACCACTCATTGTTCCCAATGAAATTGCTAGGTAACAGGTTAATGGAATCCACTCGGGCATGTGCTCTGTGTTGGGTAAATAACCTCCTGCAACCATTGCAACTAAGATAATACCCATTACTTTTTGCGCATCATTACCACCATGAGCAAAACTTAATGCCGCAGAAGAAACGAGTTGCAATACTTTAAACCATTTCTCTGCCACTGCAGGTCTTGAGTTTTTGGCAATATTAATAATGACAAGTGTAATGATAATGGATATGATCATCCCGATAATGGGGGCGAGGACAATAAATGCAATGATTTTTAATGTTGCATCAATGTTAATCGCATGGATTGGATCTCCACCTACAATGAAAGCATAAGCCATACCTGAACCTGCAAATCCTCCAATAAGCGTGTGAGAAGAGCTGGATGGTACACCATAGTACCAAGTGAAAAGGTTCCAACCTATTGCGGCTAATAAACCAGCAAAAATAACTTCTAATGTAATATATTCTTCTAATACAGTTTTTGCAACCGTATTGGCCACTTTATGGTCGGTAAAATAAAAGTAAGCTGCGAAGTTGAAAATCGCGGCCCACAATACTGCCATAAAGGGGGTTAGTACTTTTGTTGAAACAACTGTAGCAATTGAGTTGGCCGCATCATGAAAACCATTAATGTAGTCAAAAGCAATCGCTAGTATAATTACAACAATTAATAATGTTGACATCATAATATGAATGTGTTAATATGCTAAATTCGCAATTATGCGTTTTTAACCAAGATGCTTTCTAATACGTTTGCTACGTCTTCACATTTGTCTGTAGCGTCTTCCATTGCAGATAATACTTCTTTGTGTTTAATTAAAGTAATGGCATCTTTCTCGAATTCGAATAAATCAGCTACCGCTTTGTCAAATATATAATCAGCTTTATTTTCAACACTGTTGATACGAACACAAGAATCTGTGATGTTACGAATATTTTTTAAATCTTTTAATTCAAAAATTGCTTTTGCAACATGGTCAGTAGCCTCAACAATCAGATCCGCCATTTCTATCATGGGTTCAGTTGCTTTTTGAACCTTGTATAGATCCATTTTATTAGAAGCACCATTGATGAAGTCAGCAACGTCGTCTAGTGAGCTTGCTAATGCGTGGATGTCCTCACGGTCAAAAGGAGTGATAAAATTTTTACCTAATTCTAAGTGTATTTGGTGTGTGATGTTGTCACCTTTATGTTCTAAATCTTCGATTTTGCGAACGATTTCTTTACGTTTTTCCGCGTCACTAGCGTTAACGGCTTCTTTAAGTAGCTTAGACATTTCTATCAAATTACTACCTGCTTGTTCAAATAAAGGGAAAAACTTTTTATCCTTAGGAACGAAATACTGAAAAATGCTATTTAAAGACATATCATTATTAATTATTTTTTGCGAAATTACTAAGTTAATGTTAAGTTAATGTTAAGTTTTGAGGAATGTTAAGTTGTGTTTTGTTAACATTAGATTTGCGAAACTTTTTCTAAAGTAAACCCAAATGTTGTACCTATACCTTCTGTACTTCTTACATTTACATTTTGCTGATGTGCTTCAACAATGTGTTTAACAATGGATAAACCAAGGCCAGAACCACCTATCCCCCTAGATCTACTTTTATCGATTCTATAAAATCGTTCGAAAACACGGCTTAGATTTTTCTCTTCAATGCCATAACCATCATCTGTTATCTCCACCAAAACTTGTTCAAATAGTGGGAATATCCTGATTTGGCTTTTGCCCCCGTTCTTACCATATTTAATGGAATTCTCAATTAAATTGACAAGTACTTGACTAATCTTATGCTTGTCGGCTTTCACCCAGTATGGAGTACCAGGTTTAGTTTTTAGTTGGACCTCTATATTATGTGCTTTTGCTTTGTCATCCAGAGATTCTTTCGTTTCTTTAATAAGTTCTACGATATCAAATTTTTCGATATTTAAAACCATTTTACCAGATTCAAGTTTTGAGATTTCGTCTAAATCTTGAATGAGGTAATTCAAACGATCTACATTTTTAGATGCTTTGTTTAGAAATGTCTTAGCCATCTCGATATCCTCTTCCATCAGCCCATCCTGTAATGTTTCTATATATCCTTGTATAGAGAATAAGGGAGTTTTAAACTCGTGTGAAACATTTGACAAAAATTCTCTTCGAAACTTCTCCTGTGATCTAAGTTGTTCTATTTCTATTTTCTTTGCTTTTGCCCATGCCTTAACCTCATTTTCGGCATCCCCTATAGGATCTGCTGTAACATGTTCACCCAAAGCGTCCTTTAGATCCTTACCTAATTTTAGGTTATGAATCAGTTTGTACATGGTATTGATCCTTTTATAGATGTAGCGTTCAAATACAAAGTTGAACATGAGAAAACTGATCAGCGTAGAAACGGCGAAAATGATGAGGAAAGATTTCCAGTCCGAATGATAGTAAAAACTAACAGCAGAAATAGCTAATCCTACGGCTAATGAACAATTTAAAACAAGTTGTCTAAAATTCATGTATGTAATAAAAAAGGCTTTAGTAAAAATACCAAAGCCTAAGTTAGTGATTCCTATATTAATAAATTGTTATAATTTTCCTATGATCGTTTTACCTCCAACCACTTTATCGCCAATATTGACATCGATCTGTGTTCCCAGGGGGAGGAATAAATCTACACGTGATCCGAATTTAATAAAGCCAAATTCCGAACCTTGTGTAACAGCATCATTTTCTTTTAAATACCAAACAATACGACGGGCAAGTGCTCCTGCAATTTGTCTAAAAAGAACCTCTACGCCATTAGCATTTTTAACAACTACTGTTGTTCTTTCATTGTCTGTTGAAGATTTTGGATGCCAAGCGACTAAAAACTTTCCTGGATGGTATTTGAAATAGCTGACCATACCAGAAATCGGGTTACGATTTACGTGTACATTTATAGGTGACATGAAGATGGAAACCTGTAATCTTCTGTCATGAAAATATTCGTTCTCTTCTGTTTCCTCTATCACAACAACTTTTCCATCTGCAGGACATAAGATCGTTCCTTCTTGTACAACGATTTGTTTTGTTGGACTACGGAAAAATTGAACAATCGTAATAAAAAGAAATGCTGAAAGGATGTAAATTATCCATTTAATAACTTCAGGAGCATCATAGTAGTCCGCGATTGCGTTAGCAATAAATATTACTAAAACAGTAATTGCCAGACTTGTATATCCTTCTTTGTGAAATTTCATGTCTATAAGTTTTTTGCAAATATAATCAAATAGTCCTATTGTCCTTTTTCTCGATGAATTATTATCGGTAGGACTTCAATTTTACCTTCCGAATTCTTGTACATTTTACCTGTTACTGTAAGTATATCAGCTATTGGTTTACCATTTTCTAATGATGGATAATAGAAGCTGATATCCGCAATTAATTGTTCCAGTATGTTATTAAGATTTTCAGAGGATGTCTTTTTTATAAAATCTACTTTTGAAGGATTCCCTTCTTTATCTAATTTAGTTTTGTATTCAAAACTCTCTTCTGTAAAGTTTTCAGCACTGATTAGGATCATTGAATTGGTTAGTTCTTTACTAATGAGCATATTGAAGTTAGAGAAATCGTCAAAATTACATGCTTTGAATGTAAGAAATTCTCCTCTAGAAAAATTATCATAGGGAATAATGCCAAATTTACTATGTCGGTAATTATTGTCCAAAAAGTAATCCTCTCCGATTAGTAGATTGCCGTTTTGATATTTTTCCAATGCAATTAATGTCTGCTTACCTCCTTTGTCATGACCTAAAATTTGCCAATTTCCTTCTTGTTTACCATCTTTAATTTTTCCTTTTGCAAGATAAAATTCGAAACCATACTGATTGTAGCCTTCAAATGGTATTGAAAAGGAATAGTTTCCTTCTCCGTCTTTTATTTTTTGAGTTCCGTTCGGAAGCCAGAAATCTTGAATCAGAATAACGCTATCGGTATATAAAAGCTCCATAGCCACTTTATCACTTGGGTAACGATGTATAACGTTACCCATCGGCATATCATTCTTAAATGTCGCTTCCCATTTCAATATCCCATTTGGATGATATGCTTTAAAAGTACCTTCTTTACTTCCGTTAATATAGTTTCCCTCTAGAATTAAGCGGCCATTGTTATTAAAGTCTTTAAATGCACCGTCAAATTTTTGCGTCTTCGGATTTAATGTCGCAACACGTTCTATGGATTTGAACTCACAAGATTTGTCAGCTAAATAATAATTCTTATCAAAATAGAATCGGAACATATTGCTATCTAATTTTTCATAATAGATTGCTTTTTCTTGTCCAAAGGCAAAATTTAGCAACAAAATCAAGGATGATAATATGAACAGAAATTTTTTCATAATTCTTGTTTACAAAATGTTATTAATGTGCTTCCAGCCAGTTTTTACCCTGTCCAATCTCTACTACCAGTGGAATTTCTGTCTTAATCGCGGTCGTCATTTTTGTTTGGATGATTTCTTTAAAAATTTCTACCTCATTTTCTGGGATATCAAAAACAAGCTCATCATGTACCTGCATAATCATCTTGCCGGATAATCCCTGCTCGGTAATCGCTTTCTGGATTCCAAGCATGGCTATTTTAATTAAATCTGCTGCCGATCCCTGAATAGGAGCATTAATGGCATTTCGTTCAGCAAAGCCCCTAACAGTCATATTGGCCGAGTTGATATCTCTTAAATAACGTCTTCTTTTGAGGATTGTTTCCACATATCCATTTTCTTTTGCAAAGTCTAAAACCTCGCTCATGTATTTTTTTATCCCGGCATATTGACTAAAGTACTGATCAATAATTTCTGCTGCTTCTTTGCGGGGAATAGCAAGACTTTGGGATAGCCCAAATGCAGATTGCCCATAGATAATACCAAAGTTTACTGCTTTTGCATTTCTACGTTGATCTGATGTTACCTCCTCTAGCTCTAAACCATAAACTCTGGCTGCTGTGGCGCGGTGAATGTCATGACCGGAAGTAAATGCTTCCATCATATTTGGATCTTTACTCAACTCTGCAATGAGACGCAGTTCAATTTGAGAATAATCGGCAGAGAGTATAACATTATTTTCATGACGCGGAATAAATGCTTTTCTAACCTCACGGCCTCTTTCTGTGCGAATCGGAATATTTTGCAAGTTGGGATTGGTTGAACTTAAACGGCCGGTCGCAGCGACAGCTTGATTGTATGAAGTATGAATTAAACCGGTATCAGGATTAATTAAACCAGGGAGTGCATCTACATAGGTCGATTTTAGTTTTTGTAGCTGTCTAAAACTTAATATATCTTGTACGATATCCGATTTATAAGCTAAAGCCAATAAAACATCTTCGCCTGTTTTATATTGACCTGTTTTGGTCTTTTTCGCTTTTGGATCTAATTTTAATTTATCAAAAAGCACTTCTCCAAGTTGTTTTGGTGAAGCGATATTGAAATTAACACCTGCTTTTTCATAGATAGTCTCCTCCAATTGTCGGATATCTATTTCAAGATTTTGTGAGAACTGTTGTAATGCATCGGTATCGATCCGAACACCGTTTCGTTCTATCTCTGATAAAACATATACTAATGGAAACTCGACTTCATTTGCTAAATTTAGCGTATTTGTTTCCTCCAGTAGTGGTTTGAAGATTTCTTTGAGCTGTAAAGTAATATCGGCATCTTCGGCGGCATATTCCTTGATGATCTCCAGCTCAACATCGCGCATATTACCTTGTTTTTTTCCTTTGCTACCAATTAGTTCTGTGATAGAAAGGGGCTTATAATTAAGATAGTTTTCGGCAAGTACATCCATACCATGTCTGGTGTCCGGATCAATTAAATAGTGCGCCAGCATCGTATCGAAAATAGGGCCTTTTACTGCTACCTGATATCTCGCTAATAACAAAATGTCGTATTTGATATTTTGCCCTATTTTTTCTATTTGTTCATTTTCTAAAACAGGTTTAAAAATATTGATCACCTCCTGCGCTTGGTCACGATCCGCGGGGGTTGGCACATAATATGCCTTTCCTTTTTCAAAAGCAAAAGAAAGACCTACAATAGCGGCCAAATTAGCATCTAAACCCGTAGATTCAGTATCAAAACAGAAGCTGGAAAGTGTTGCTAGTTGTTTTGCTAGTGCTTCTTGCTCCTCTTTGGTATTCACTAAAATATAATCATGTGGAGTGTTCTCAAGGCTATTGACTGGCCCTGTGTACGGTACTCCTTCTTCTGTATCTATCTGTTGTGGCAATGAAAATAAATCCATTTGACCATTTGTACTTCTAGGAGCATCTGCTACACTATTGGTTTCTCCAAAAACACGTTTACCTATTGTTCTAAATTCGAGTTCGTTGAATAAGGGTTCTAGTATTTCTTTATTAGGTTCTTCTATTAATAAGTTTTCTTCTTCAAGTTCTACCGGGACATCCAGCAGGATGGTGGCTAATTTTTTTGAAATCAAACCTTGTTCAGCATAATTTTCAACGTTTTCACGTTGTTTGCCTTTCAATTTATCTGCATTTGCAATGATATTTTCCATTGATCCAAATTCTTGGATCAATTTTTTAGCTGTTTTTTCACCGATACCCGGTATTCCGGGTATATTGTCAACAGCATCACCCCAAAGACCTAATATATCGATCACCTGATTGACGTCTGTTATTTCCCATTTTTCAAGAATTTCTTTTACCCCTTGTATTTCAGCACCATTACCCATACGGGCAGGTTTGTAGATAAAGATATTTTCAGACACAAGCTGTCCAAAATCTTTATCTGGCGTCATACAGTAAACGGTGAAGCCTTTTTTTTCTGCTTTTTTTGCAAGCGTTCCGATGATATCATCGGCCTCGTAACCGTCCTTTGTAATAATGGGAATATTAAAACCGGTGATTAATTTGAAGATATAGGGTATTGATGCTGAAAGATCTTCAGGCATCTTTTCGCGGTGTGCCTTGTACGATTCAAATTCAATATGACGTGCTGTGGGTGCTTCAGTATCAAACACTACTGCTAAATGAGATGGTTTCTGATTTTTTAATATTTCTAACAAAGTGTTAGTAAATCCCATTATCGCACCGGTATTTAAACCATTAGAGGTAATACGAGGTGTTTTGTTTAATGCAAAATAGGCTCTGTAAATCAGGGCCATTCCATCTAGAAGAAATAGTTTTTTCACGAATGCTAATTTTAAGGTAACTCTTACAAAGATAATAAAAACGATAAACCTTAAGTTTAATAAATTTTTACGATTTTTGTAAGATGATATATGCACAAAAGGAACTTATATGAGAGGATTAGTAACCAAATCTACGGGTAGTTGGTATCAGGTGCTGGGTGAGGATGAACAACGTTATGACTGTCGTATAAAAGGGAAATTTCGTACCAAAGGTATTAAAAGTACTAACCCTGTTGCTGTTGGAGATTGGGTACATTTTGAAGTAGAACCGGATCTTGAAAGTGCTGTTATCAATGAATTGGAACCTAGACGTAACTATATTATCCGTAAATCTGTCAACCTTTCGAAGCAAACACAGATTATTGGTGCGAATCTGGATCAAGCCTTTTTAGTTGTAACATTGGCTTCTCCTCCTACTTCTCTTGGTTTTATCGATCGTTTCTTAGTTACTACAGAAGCATATGGTATACCTGCTGTTTTGATTTTCAATAAGCTGGATTTGTTCAGTGATGAGGGACTAGCTATTTTACAGGACTATAAGAGTATCTATGAGCGAATCGGTTATCCATGTTACGAAGTTTCAGCTTTGAACGGCGTGAATATAGATCAATTAAAGGAAGTGCTTAAAGATAAAACCACTTTAATTTCTGGACATTCGGGAGTAGGAAAATCTACATTACTGAATTCAATTGTTCCAGAATACGCCGTTAAGACAGGTGATATTTCAGACTGGTCTGATAAAGGAAAGCATACCACAACTTTTGCAGAGATGTATGACCTTCCTTTTGGTGGAAAATTAATCGATACTCCTGGGATACGTGAGTTAGGAATTGTCGATATCGAAAAGCAGGAATTATCACATTTCTTTCCAGAAATGCGAGCGCTAATGAACCAATGTCGATTTGACAATTGTCGACATGTGAATGAACCAGGTTGTGTCGTTATAGAAGCTGTAGAAGAGGGAGAAATCGAATCCTCTCGTTATGATAGTTATTTAAGTATCTACCATAACGAGAACAATCGGATGTAAATGTATTATTTACTGGCTATAAAGTCTCTTAAATAAGTACATTCGTGGACTGCAGTTTGGTAAAATGCAGTCTTACTGTATTGTGATTTTAATTGATGAAAGTATTTATTATGTAATGAGAACTTGTAAAATGGGTTTTCACTACTATTTTCATAGTATGTCCATCTCATGTCGTCTTTTAACTCGAAGTCTTTCTGTTCGCACTTTGCTAGCATAAAGGTACACTTGGCTTTAAAGTCCAGGCTTGTAGCCAATTCTCGAGCTTTTAGGTACCACTCTTTTGCAGTTTTTGCCTGTTTGTAGTTTCTTTCCCAATACCTGTCTGGTTTGGCATTGTTGTCATATGATGACCAACTGTACGATACTAAAGACCAGGCATTACCATAGGTGCTTGTTTGATATATGCCATTAGCCATATGAAAATAGTAATCGGCTTTTTTACCATTGTTTTGTTCATCCTTTATTAATGTCTGGTACTTGAGCATTCGAGCTGCATATTCAAGTTTTGTCATACTTGATTGTCCAATCTTTTTAGGATAATCATTGATCGTAACGATAAATGGATTTGGAGCAATTGTTTCTTCCGCATACCAATTGCTGTATTCTTTTGATTTATAGGTTCCTGGTAAATTTTTGAAAGTTTTTACGGCATTTGTAAAGTCTAATTCTCTTAAATATGCTGTCCCTATCAATTCAGTTAAATAATTACTGTTTACTTTTTTAATATCTTCAAGTAGAAACTGGACCATTTTCGTCTGTTTTTCAGGAGACTGTATATACCTTTGAACTTGTATTAAGGTTTTGGGAGTTAAATCTTCTTGCCAAAACCGAATGGTACTGTATTGCATGTTGTTTTCAAGTGTGTCATTAACGTATCCATGGTTATAAAAAATATCTCCCTTTACTGCTGCTAAACTTGCCAGTGCGGTATCTCCTTTGGTAAGGTATTGGTTAACAACGATATTTTGTATGATGTTTTTTGAAATGAGACTGTAAGAACCATTCTCAAAAGAACTCCATGAATTATTGTTTTCCATGTTTTTTTCCTTCTTAGCTTTTTCCTGCAACCACTTCAGTGTTGCAATCAATTGATTTTCATCTAAGGATTTTTCTTTTTCCCAATCTGTCAATAAGGTTAACATTTCTGTAATGCGTAACTGATCTTTCAGATTTTCATTTAAAGATTTGGGCTCTACCATCTTTAAGTATTTTTTTGCGAGATCATTTTCGGCATTGAGCCAACTCAAGTAGGCCGCTGTAACTAAGCCTATTTGTGGTTGAATATATTTTTTATCCTTATACATGGTTAGCGCAAGTTCTCGGATGTTTTGGAGGTGTTTTTGAATTTCTTCTTTGTTTTCATCATGATACCACTGCGACATATTATAACCTAATGTATGGTCTTTAATGAAGAAATTTTCTATTTTGTTAACCTCCCGTGTGAGGAGTACGGCATTTATAGTATTAGCAGGATCCAGCTTATAACAGTTTTCGAGATATTCAATAGTACTATTTGGGTTGTTGAAACCGATGATTGCATTGATATTGAATTTGTCTGCTTTAGTTTTGGTATAGGCAAAAATTTCAGCATCAGTTGCTTGTATATAATGAAAATTGTTGTACGCGAGTATTCTTCTTTCGGGCGATATCGTAAATACGCTAGAAAATAAAAAGGCAGCTTTTGCAGGTTCACCATTTTTCCTTACAGCACCTGCATAATTGGATAATGCCCAACCTAATACGGGAGATTTCAGTTTTGACCGAGCGATGTATTTATCATAAACGGTGATGCTTTTTTCATATTCTTTAGCAAAAAGAAATAATCTTGCCGCTTGATATGCGTAACGTAACCACAAGAAACTATTGTTCTTATGAGCCGAAATTTTACTTTCTGCCTCAAGCGCAAATTGCTTTATTTCATCGAAATTACGCTCATCAGGACTCCAAGGGTCTTGTGCAATATTGGTGACAGGTTCTTGCTCTTTTGTAAAATGAAAGTAAGCGAGTTCCTTTTTATTTTTAGGAAGAAATAGACTTTGAATAAATGTGTTATTTCGAAGTGAATCTGGAAGATTATCCAGGATTGCTGTATTCTTTAAAACCTGTATTGTTTCCGGGTTTGATTGGTACATGACTGCGTATAGATCATCTGGTTTCACATTTTTTCCTAAATGATTTACCCAGTCTGTAACATTTACAGACGCTTCCAGTACAGGTTCCTGTTCTGTATATAGAAATTGATAGGGAATAAACTGAAAAGCGGAGTAGCTATTATCTTCCAGATTTGGTAGGAAATAGGTCTGTTGATTGTCATAAGGGTCTATTTCGGGACCACAAGCGATATTAATCGCAATTTCACTGAAATAGAGCATAAATGTAGCGCTAAAAAGCAGCAATAACTTCTTGTAAATCTGCATAATTATAGTTCGATAAAACTTCTGGGGCCAAATGGTAGAAGATGATTCTTTTCTCTTTTCCTTGAAGTTCTTTATTTAAAAATTTGGCGGTTGCAATTAACTGTTCCTTCGTTATAAATTCATGACGGATCACATCTCCTTTTTTTAGATTCGCTTTTTGTAAGTCCTGGTTCAGAATAAATAATTCCGTCTTTGGATTTCTTGTAAAGAGTGATTTATCATCCAAATCGCTCTTGTCGATATACTTAGAAATACCAATATATTGATGATCGCGAAAGGCTACATACCAATCGAATAGGGGTAAAGCAATATCTAATTCTAAAGGATAGTCTTTAAGAGTTCCACTCAGGTAAGTTGTTAAATCTTGCTGATTTAAAATAGAATTATGATCTCCAAATTGTCTTAAATTTCCCATATTATAGCACATCAGTGTTGCTCTTTTTACAGGAGGTATACCACTGGACTGAATATTTTTAACTTGATGAAGCCTTAATGTCGTGGTTATCGTCACTTCATTTAATTCAGGTATCTTTTGTAGGTATTCTAGCAGATAGAAAAATTTATCACGGGAGCTTTTAGTCCAGTCGCAATCAATCTGTAATTCTTTAAAGTCTTCTTTTCCGGATTGTTTAGCCTTTTCAGATACAAAAGGTATCATTTTATGTGCAAGTCCTCTAATCTGGAGACTATCTAATTCTGTAAATATTCTTTGGTTGATAAATACAACAGGCACAAGTGTTTGATTTGATGGAAGAGTTTTTTCAAAAGAAATTGGAGAGATGGGAACGGGCTCAATACCCCCATCAGTAAAATCAATATCCATTATACGAACGAATAATGTATTTGATTTTAGATCTTGTATCATCTTTTGTGATAAGGTGTCGGACTTATAGTTTGTCTTCCAATAATAAAAGCCTACGGAGGGTTCTTTTTTTTGACAGGAAATGTGTAATATTATACTAAGCGAGATACAGAAGAACAGCTTTATTTTATATGGTGTCATGAATTTGGGACCAAGTGAAAGAATCGATACTAATCTACTTTTATTGAAAATCAAACAAAAGTATTAATAAGTTGTTTTGTATTAGATAAAAATAACCAAATAAATTTACTAAAAAAGGAGCGCGTTTTACATGAAGGCTGTTTGGAAATGGATAATCGGTATTTTCGTAATACTGTTGATTGTGCTTGGTGGGGTTGTTTGGTATTTTAGTGTGCATTGGAAGCCAATTGTAGACCAAAAATTCAGAGAAATAGTGCTCGCATCTACCGATAGTTTGTACACGGTTGATTATGATGACTTGGATATTAATCTTGCTTTAGGAAATGTAACGATAAGCAATCTGGTTTTACGCTCGGACAGCAATGTTTATGCGCGACTAGAAGGAATAAATAAAGCTCCTGATAATCGTTTTCAAATCGAAGTCGCCAAATTAAAATTTCGTAATTTCTCTATACGGGATATGCTGCTGAATAAAGAGCTTTATTTAAAGAATGTCGTTTTAGATACTCCGAGTGTCCATATGATCAATAAGTATCATTCCTATAATGATACAGCATCTACAGAAAAGAGTAAACCCTTATATGATAAAATAAAGAATACCCTAAAAAGAATCCGCATAACCGGAATCGATTTGAATAAGGTCAATTTTAAATATTCGCAGATTCAAAAAAGTATCTACCAAGATTTTGAGATCAAGAAAGTCAATATAAAGATTCAGGATGTTTTGGTCGACTCGACATCAATTTCCGATGCGACACGTTTCTATCATACCAAAATGGTTGATATAGAAGTTCCTGCATTTACTTATAAAACTCCTGATGGATTTTATAAGGTTGATTTTGATCAATTAAAAATCAATACTAGGGATCGTAATATCATGTTGACAAAGGTGGCTTACCAACCTATTTTGGGTAAGTCGGCCTATTATAAAGCAAAGGGTAAAGGAGGAAGCTATGTTGTCATGAAATTCGACACGGTTCGTTTTGAATCTTTTGATTTTAATAGTTTGTTACGTAATAAGAAGATCTATGCAGGAAAAGCGCAACTGAAAAATGGACTCTTGGATATTTATTCGGACAAGCATTATAAATCAACACCTGTAAATAAAGTTGGAAGATCTCCGCATCAAGCTTTAATGCATATGAAAACGCAATTAGCAATAGATACGGTATTGGTACAAAATGCTGATATAAGCTATTCGGAGTTAAGTGGTAAATATAACCAGGTCGGGAAGATTACCTTCGATAAGAGTTATGCGACTATTAGTAACATGACCAATGATGTTTCAAGTCTGGCTAAAAATAAGTGGATGCGTGTCGATGTTCTGACAAAAGTGATGAATAGTGGGCGTTTACATGTTTTATTCGGATTTGATATGACATCGAAAACAGGTTTTCATACTTATAAAGGAACAGTAGGAGCAATGCAGGCACCAGCCTTTAATAAAATTTTAAAGCCGCTCTTAAATGTAGAAATAGCCTCGGGAAATATCAAAAAAATAGCTTTTGATATGGAAGCAACCGATCACAGAAATTGGGGAAAGTTTAATTTTGATTATGATGATCTAAAAATCACCATTTTAGAGAAGAAAGAAGATGGGACTGTTAAAAGAAAAGGTTTTATCTCTTTACTGGTGAATGAACTTTTGGTTAACGGTAGTAATCCAAACCTTTCTGGAGAATATATTATTGGAAAGGTCAATTGGCATAGGCATGCTGACCACACTTTTTTTAAGACCCTTTGGCAAAGTCTATTGGATGGAATAAAGCAATGTGTGGGGCTTAGCAAGGAGCGGGAAGCTAAATTAATGCGTACTGCTGACCGCGCACAACATACAGTAGAGAAAGCCAATACTGTTGTTGGCAAAACGAAAAGTTTTGTATCGAAGCTTTTTAAGAAGAAAAAAGGTGACGAAGAGAGCAAAGTCGCCGAATAAAAAAGAGGGTTTCACGTGAAATATGATCATCGGGGCAGGAAGTTCTGTTTTTCCTAAGTTATCAGTATGTTTGTGACAGATGGGGTCAATATTGAGTTTTTTAAAATTCGTCTTTAAGTATAAGAATAGCATTGTAGATCAAATCATGTTTTATGTCAGCATGATCTGTGCTTTTGCCGTTATTTTCAATGTGGGCTATGTAAGAGATCCAAATCTTGCAAACCTCCTCGATCATATCATTAATGCAATGTTCTATGTTTTGTTCATCATGACAGGACTTCGTACAGCTTCTTCTATTTTTGCGTTGAAAAGAATTGAAGTAGAACATTATTCAGGGCTGGTGATCCTAAGCTATTTTGCTTTAATCATAATAGCGCGATTTGCAAGTGTTCCCGCAGTTGATCTTTTCGGTAAAGATCAGTGGATCTATCTAGGTATTTATCTGGTGTTTATTGCAGAGCTTTCCAAGAGTACCTTGTTTTTTGATAACTTCTATTTTAATCCCACTATTTTATTTGTTATCAGTTTTTTTGCATTGATTCTTATCGGTACTGTTTTGTTGATGTTGCCCCGAACAACAATAGAAGCCCCTTTGAGTTTTATTGATGCACTATTTATGGCGACAAGTGCTGTATGTATTACGGGACTATCGGTGACAGATATTTCAACTAACTTTTCTCTCTTTGGACAAACAATTATTCTGGTGTTGATCCAGATTGGTGGATTGGGAATTATGACTTTTACCGGTTTTTTCGGATACTTCTTTTCAGGTGGTTTTTCGTTCAAGAATCAATTGATGTTTGGCGAAATTCTTGGTGAAAATAAAGTGGGATCGGTGGTTAAAACACTTCTCACGATAATTTTTATTACATTATTATTTGAACTTCTCGGTGCTTTATTAATCTTTAGCACGCTAGATGCAACTCTTTTTCCTTCTCTGGGAAATCAGGTGTTTTTCGCTATTTTTCATTCTGTATCTTCTTTTTGTAATGCTGGTTTTTCGATCCTAACGGATGGAATCACCAATGATGGCTATAAATTTAATTACAACTTCCAATTGGCTTTGTCTGTATTATTTATACTAGGTGGATTGGGTTTTGGGATCGTATTGAATATTTATTCCTATGTAAAAGATTCTTGTATTTACTGGTATCATCGGTTGGTGACGAAGAAGAATTATAAGCATAAAGCTTGGAACTTCAGTTTTAATTCAAAATTAGTGCTGGCGTGTAATGCGGTTGTCGTTGTGTTGGCAACAATATTCTTTTTTCTGTTAGAGCGGAACAAGACTCTTTCTTTGGAACAGGGGCAGATGGGCGAGTGGATAACCTCATTTTTTATGGCCAATGCTTCGCGTTCGGCTGGATTTAATAGTGTTGATCTCTCATTTGTATCCATGCCCACAGTCTTGTTAATTATCCTACTCATGTGGGTAGGAGCATCTCCTGGTTCCACTGGTGGTGGTGTTAAAGTTACGACCATTGCGGTGTCTATAATGAATATCATTGCTTTGGCAAGAGGAAAAGAGCATATTGAACTTTTTAAAAGACGGATCGCAGGCGAATCTGTACATAAAGCATTTGCCATTATTCTATTGTCGCTATTTACGATCGGTGTGAGTTTTATGCTGCTGGTTTTTTCAGATCCTGATAAGAGTTTTAAAGCATTGTTATTTGAGGCAGTATCTGCCTATACGACCTGTGGGCTGAGCTTGGGAATTACACCATCTTTGAGTGTTGCAGGTAAATTTATTGTAATGATGACGATGTTTGTCGGTCGTGTCGGTACATTGACATTATTGGTGGCTTTTATTAAAAATATAACACGAAGAAATTACACTTTTCCAGAGGAAAAGATACTCTATTAATCGAATTTATATGAAATATATCGTTTTAGGACTAGGGCATTTTGGACGATCACTTGCAGTTCATTTGACAGAATTGGGGCATGAGGTGATCGGGGCGGATAAAAGTCTGATTATTGTTGAGCAATTAAAAGATAAAGTAACACATACGGTCTGTCTGGATACAACAGACCGGGAGGCAGTATCATCTTTACCGCTTAAGGACTGCCATGCCGTTATTATTGCTATTGGAGAGGATGAAGGAGCTTCATTGCTAACAGTAGCTTTAATGAAACAATTAAAAGTAAAGCGAATCATAGGAAGAATTGTTTCGGACCTTCAGAAAACAGTGCTTGAAGCAATGGAAATCGCCGAATACATTATGCCAGAGGAAGAGGCTGCAGAAAGGCTAGCGATGCGTTTGGACAATATTGATATTGTAGATTCATTCAAAGTATCTGAAAAATACAGTATTATTGAGACAAAAGTTCCATCAAAATATGTTGGAATGACCCTTCGTGAAGCTAACCTAACTAATCTTTTTAAAGTGATCGTCATGACAACACTCAAGATAACCGAGGTAAAAGATAGCATCAAAAAGAAAGAAATTAAGGAGGCTTCGGGTATAGCGACTTCGGAAACATTATTGGAAGAAGGGGATATATTGGTTCTTTTTGGTGAATTGTCGAATATTAATAAGCTTATCCAAAAAGGGGAATAGGAGAAATAAGTCTTGGGTTTGGAAAATAATATAAATTGTAAAATCAAATGTATATTTTTGGTTTTCGTAAGTTTTAATAACCTAATAATATAAATGAAAAATTGGTTTAAGGAAAATTCAGCACATCTTATCGTGATAGCGATTTTTGTAGCGCTTGTATTCTTTTATTTTACTCCAGTGTGGCAAGGGCAGACTTTGGCACAAAGTGATGTTGTGCAGGCTCAAGCTGCACAGAAGGAAATGTTCGATTATAAAGCTCAAGATGGAAAAGCTCCGTTGTGGACAAATTCAATGTTTGGTGGCATGCCCACTTATCAAATCTGGTCTGCAAGTGAAAATAATATTGGAACCTATATCTTAGCGGCGGTCAAAACCGTTTTTCCACAACCCATTGATATCGTTTTATTTTATTTATTGGGAGGGTATTTCTTATTGAGTGTATTACGTGTTCGACCATGGCTAGCCGCATTAGGCGCCGTTGCTATTGCGTTTACATCTTATAATTTTATTTATATCGAAGCTGGACACGTCACAAAAGCGTATGCTATTGCTTTTATTCCTGCTGTCATAGGAGCGGTGATCATGTGCTTTAGAGGGAGCAGAGTTTGGGGCCCAGTTCTGTTGGCCTTATTTATGGCTCTTGAGATCCGTGTCAACCATTTACAAATGACTTATTATATGCTTATCGCATTGATGGTTTATGTAATCTTTGCCTTGGTATACGCCATTCGTGATAAAAAGATCAAGGAGTTTTTTATTGCTTCGGGTTTACAGTTGGCTGCAGTAATTGTCGCTATTTTAGTGAATGCTTCGATTTTAATTCCGACTTATGAGTACAGTAAATTAAGTACACGCGGTCACGCCAATATTACTAAAGTGGATGCCTCGAAAGAAAAGGGATTAGATAAACAATATGCTTACGAATGGAGCCAAGGTGTAGGAGAAACATTGACATTTTTGATTCCGAATGCGTATGGAGGAGGAAATAGTGGTATTTTGGATGAAAAGTCTAATGTCGCAAAGTTTTTGCAGTCTACTTTTGGAGCACAGGGAATGAGCACTGTTCAGGCAGGTGAATTCGCAAGTAGAATGCCGGTTTATTGGGGAGACAAACCATTTACTTCTGGTCCATGGTATTTTGGAGCTGGTGTATTGTTTCTTTTCATTTTAGGTCTATTTATTGTCAACAATAGACTAAAATGGTGGATTCTTACAACAACTGTCCTAATTTTATTGCTGTCGTTCGGAAAGAATTTTACATTGGTTTCAGACATATTCTTTGACTACTTCCCGATGTACAATAAGTTCAGAGCGGTCGAGTCGATATTGGTGATCGCGGCAATTTTGATTCCATTGATGGCGGTGTTAACGTTGAATGAGTTGATCACAAAGGCAGATAAAATTGAGAAATTAGATAAGAAAGTACTGTATACTTTTATCGGATTAGGTGCTATTTGTTTACTTGTTGCTTTTGTACCAGATCTATTTTTAAGTTTTAAAAAGAAAGAGGATGTGCAATTGCTGGAGCAACTGACAAGCCAGGTCGGTGATCAGGCAGTTGCAAATCAGTGGTTAAACAATTTAATAAAAGATCGTTCGGCAGTGGCGAGTGCAGATGCGTATCGTTCTTTTGCCATCGTTTTGATTACCTTTTTAGCAGTATGGTTTTTTATTAAGAAGAAGCTTTCTGCAAATGTTTTGATTATTGGATTGGCGGTTGTTTTTCTGTTTGATCTCTGGAGTGTCGATAAGCGCTTTTTAAATGACAAATCATTTGTAGAGAAACGCATGGTAACAGGTCAGGCTTTTCAAGAGCGGGAGGTCGATCAATTGATTCGTATGGACAAGGATTTGAGTTACCGTGTCATTGATTTAACCACAAATCCATTTTCAGATGCCCGTGCGTCATATTATCATAAATCTTTAGGTGGTTACCATGCTGCGAAATTGATGCGGTTTCAGGAGATTTTGGAGAACCAATTTAATGGAGCTATAAACGAAGACGTGTTGGATATGTTTAATGTCCGTTATGTCATTACAGGAGATGAACAAAAGGGGCAACGGATACAACGTAGAAGTTCTGCTGCTGGAAATGCCTGGTTTGTTGATCAAGTAACATTTGTTAAAGACAATGCGCAGGAGATGCAGGCGATTGGTAGTTTCACTCCTTCAAAAGAGGCTTTTGTTAGTGAAGAATTTAAAGATAAATTTGACGGTAAACGTTTAGGTTTGCCCGTTAATGCATCGATAAAGCTGACTTCTTACCATCCTGATAAAATGGTTTATGAATATTCTACTCCTACAGATGCATTTGCTGTATTCTCTGAGGTATATTATGAAAAAGGCTGGAAGGCTTTTGTTGACGGTAAAGAGGTGCCAATTATACGTGCTGACTATATTCTGAGAGCATTACAATTACCAGGTGGGAATCATAAGGTCGAGTTTATTTTCGATCCGGCATCTCATAAGCTCGGTAATATATTGACATTAATTGCGTCCATAATTTTAGGATTAGGGATTGCTGTTGCAATTTACTTCTCAATCAAAAAGAATAAAAAAGCAACAATCTAGAAAGATTGTTGCTAAAAATAATTTTTTAAAAACCTTTAGAATAACTTGAGCTGTGGATCAGTTATTCTAAAGGTTTTTCTATGATGTGGTGTTATTCCTCTGGCAAGTACTGCACTTCTGTGCTTGACTGTAGGGTAGCCCTTATTGTTTAGCCAATCATACTCAGGATAATCTTTTGCAATATTGTCCATATAATCATCACGGTACGTTTTAGCTAAGATGGATGCTGCCGCAATAGATAAATATTTTCCGTCACCTTTAACAATACAATTATGGGGGATTTCCTGATAGGGAATAAATTTATTACCATCGACTAAAATGTACTCGGCTTTTAATTTTAATTGATCCAGAGCTCGATGCATGGCGACATAAGAGGCATTATGAATATTTATCCGATCAATCTCTTCTGCGGAAACGCTAGCTACTGCATATGCTAAAGCCTCCTGCTCTATAATACTGCGCAATTGCATTCTTTTTTTTGCACTAAGCTGCTTGGAGTCATTTAATACTTCATGATGGTAGTCTTTTGGGAAAATCACTGCAGCAGCAAAAACTGGCCCCGCCAAACAACCTCTCCCAGCCTCATCACAACCCGCCTCTATAAACTCATCTTGAAAATATGATAATAGCATTTTATTTATTTTTGAGTAGCAAAAATACAATATATTATTAATAGCAAAAGGATGTGTTTATAGTAGCTTTATATATGAATTGTGGTATTTGATTTTTTGAACAAAATGCGAACGATTTTTTATACTTCGATTCATCTTTAAAAAGTTTTTATTAGCCCGCCAACTGTCGTGAAATTAGGTTTTATTGTAACTATTATGTTAAAATTTAGGTTTTACGTTTATTAACACTACTATTTTCTTCTTTTGTATAAGTATCAAATGAATATAACCCTGTGCTGTATACGATCGTTGTTTACCTGTTGGCTTTATTCTTTATGTTAGAAAGATTCAGTACAGCGTATCATGAGATGAATGGGAAGATTGGGTTGATTTATTTGAGCCTGGTGGGATTACCACACAGAATAAGAACCGATAATTACAAAAAGATGTATATGATGAGGATTACTTTCCTTTTATTTTGCAGTATGTTATTGAGCTGGGTTGCTCAAGGACAGACGAAATCCGTTCAAGGGATGTTGAAAGATGACAAGATTCGTGTTGTCGCTGGAGCTTCAGTAAAATTGATTTCAGATCAAGATTCCCTAGTAACCAGTTCTTCGATTGCCGGTATATTTATTTTTAATAATGTAAAGGCGAGTAAGTTTAAAATTTCTGTTTCAAACTTAGGTTTTGAAAGATTTGAGCAAGAGTTTACCTATCCGGAAGGAGAAAGTAAATACATTATTCCAAGCTTTACATTAAAGCCGGCCTCAGAATTATTGGAAGAAGTGGTTATTGATGGTGTGCCGACTATTGTTGTTAAAGGTGATACATTGGAATATACCATGAAGGATCTAAAATTACGAGATGGATCTGTGGCCGAAGATGCGTTGAAGAAATTACAGGGAGTTGAGGTGGATAAAGACGGTAATGTAACTGCTCAAGGTGAATCCGTGAAACGTGTACGCATTAACGGTAAAGATTTCTTTGGTGGGGATGTCAAAACTGCAACACAGAATCTTCCTGCCAATATCATTGAGAAGATGCAGATTGTTGATGACTATGGAGATATGGCCAATATAACAGGCAACAAAAATGGTGATTCGGAGAAAGTTTTGAATATCCAGATTGATCCCAAATATAATAAAGGGCAAATGGCAACTTTACGTGCTGGTTACGGTACAGAAGACCGTTATCAAGCTACCGGTATGTGGATGGGTATGAGAGAAGGAGAGCAGATTTCTATTTTAGGAAATCTTAATAATACAAATGCACCATTATTTGATTTTAATACTACCGGTGGGGGAGCTCGCCGTCAACAAGGTGGTGGAGGTCGTCGAGGTGGCGGTATGTTTGGTGGATCAGATGGTTTGACAAAATTGGGCTCAATTGGTTTGAATGCAAGGAAAGATTTTTCGGATAAGCTGACTGTTTATGGAAGCTATAGCTACAGTCATAGTGATAATACTACTTTGTCCGAGCAATTTCAAGAGATTACCTTGAGAGGTATCACGCAAAATGATAGTATAAAGTCAAACTCAAATAATATTGGTGCCAGTCATCGTTTCGAGGCCAATCTGGAATGGAAACCATCGACAAAGGATTATATTAAAATAACACCTCAGTTTGGATTTGATGATGGTGATGCGAATACAGTAACAAATTCGATTACTTTTAGAAATGAGGAATTTAATAATTCGCAAGATCAAAGTATTTTTTCAAATTCAACGGCCCCGCGTTATGGTATAAGTGGTTTATATAATCGTAAGTTGAATGAAAATGGCCGTAATATTTTCATGAATATGAATTATAATAACGCCAAAACAGATAAGGATCAAAATGCAATATTACAACGATTATTGGAAGATCCTAATAATGCTGATGCCTCTTTAAATTCAATCTACGAGAAAACTATCCAAGAAGCAAAAAATAAGAGTTGGAATGCGGGAGGTTCATTGAACTACACAGAACCTTTGTCAAAGAACGGTAAATTAGAATTTACATATGACTTCAATAAGAATAAATATGATAATTCAAACCAACAACAGGGTTATGATAAAGATGAAAATGAGATTCTTAACGATCCTAAATTGAACTTTGATTATAATTATGACTACTCGTTCACAACGCATAGAGTTGGAGCTAATTATTTGTATAGTGGAGAAAAAGTAACTTATTCCATTGGTGCGGCCGCGCAACCGTCTCAATTAAGAGGTAGTGCCTTGAGTTCAGATTTATCTGTACCTATTCATCGTAATAACTTGAATTGGATGCCAATTGCACGGTTTGAATACAAATTTTCGCGCCAATCTAATATTTCCCTAAATTATAGTGGATCAACAACTGAGCCATCAGTAACACAGATTCTTCCGTTTGATATGAGTACCAACCGTACCAGTATTGTTATGGGTAATGCGAATCTAAATCCCGAGTTTAATCATCAAATGAATATTAGATTTCGTAAAAATGATTTTCAGAAGGGAAATAATTTCTTTGCTTTTGTAAATGCAAATTTAGCAGAAAATAAAATTGTAAGTTTAAATAAATCATATTTGGGCCGTTTAAAGAATAGTAATACAGGAGGAGTCGATACTACTTTAATTTCTGAGACGCGCTATCTCAATGAATCAAATGATCATCCATTTGGAATTAGTTCCTTCTATCATTATGGTAAATCTTTGAAAGAAAAGACGTATAACATCATGTTGATGGGAGGTGTTTCTTATAACAAAAGAATAGGCTATTCATCAACAGATAGTCTTGATAATATTGGTTTGAAAAATGTGTCTAGAAATATTGTATTCAATCAAGGATTAATGTTGCGATATAATCCTTCAGAGAATCTGGAGATTAATCCTGGAGTTAGGTATCAATATAATCATACTGAAAATTCATTAACAAATAGAACCACTAATATTTCATCTTGGACACCAACCTTAATTGGTTCTGTAAATATTACCCCTACCACAATTTTCGGGGCGGATTTGTCAAAACAATTCAATCAGGGTTATGGGGATGGTATAAATGCTAATCCATTTATCATCAATACTTATGTGGAACAAAAGTTTTTAAAAGGTCAGCGTGGAACAGTGCGCTTACAGGCATTTGACCTCTTAAATGAGCAAACAAATGTTTCCAGAACAGTTAGTGAATCTATGGTTGTCGATAGTCGTACTAATAGATTGGGACGTTACTTTATGCTATTATTCACATATAAATTTCAAAAATTTGCATTAGGCTCTCCGACAGGAGATGGTGGCGGTCATGGAGGCATGCGCCCGCCACGCATGTAAGCTTACCACCTACCTATCGAAAAACAAGTGGATAAAATGGTTCTGATCGTAAGATCAGAACCATTTTTTGTTTGGTGCTATATCCCATCCACGTCATTTTTCGACTGTTATAGAATTCGACTGTTTTTATTTAGTTATTTTTGCCACTAAACGAATGCATTATGATCACATTTGAAAAATTAACGTCTGAAAATATTGATATCATTGTTGCTATGATGCAAGATTTTTATGCAATTGATGGATATGATATCGATCCTATTGTAAGCCGAGAAAATTTTAGAATTTTTCTTGACGATGAAAAGCTGGGGCAGTCTTGGCTAATTAAAGAAAATGATTTAGTCCTGGGGTATATTATTGTTGTTTATTTCTTTAGCTTTGAATTTAAGGGAACGGTAGCTTTGCTGGACGAATTATATTTAAATGCTGATGCAAGAGGCAAAGGTTTAGGTAAAAAGGCTGTTGAGTTTGTCAAAGAATATGTTCAGGACAAGGGCTGTAAATTGGTTCTGCTAGAGGTTGAACCGCATAACTTACCGGCACAAAAATTATATGAAAGTCAAGGTTTTGGTTTTCATCCTAGAAATATAATGCGATATGGCATTAAAAATAATTAAATAGAATCTCCAAATTAATATATGGAATACGAAATAATACGCTTATCCAATGGTATCCGTGTGGTTTTTCAACCGCAAAACCTACCGATTACACATGCTTGTATGTTAATCAATGCAGGGTCAAGAGATGAAAAAGAAGGTAAATTTGGCGTTGCACATTTTATTGAGCACCTACTTTTTAAAAGAACTGAACGTAGAAGTACGAATCAGATTTTAAACCATTTGGAAGCTGTTGGTGGAGATCTTAATGCCTATACGACAAAAGAATATACATGTGTACATGCATCATTTTTGACCCCGTATTTGGATAAAGCTTTAGATCTATTTGAGGATATCTTTTTTCATTCGACTTTTCCTGAGGAGGAATTAGATAAAGAGAAATCGGTTATTGTCGATGAAATGGCTTCTTATCTGGACAGTCCTGAAGAATCTATTGTAGATGATTTTGAAGATCTATTATTCAAAGGAGCTGGTTTGGGGCATAATATACTCGGTCTTGAGGATCAATTGTTGGCACTTACAAAAAGCGATATTCATGATTTTATTCAGTCAAATTACGATACAAATGAAATCGTGATTTCGATTACAGGAAATTATACGGTTAAACAGGTCGAAAGGCTTGCCAATAAAATTTTTGCATCCGTTGCTGAAAATAAAATTCAGCGGGAGAGGAATGATGTTGTTGCGGTGCCTGTATCGCATGTCGAGATTCCTAAACCAATTAATCAGGTCCATTATATGGTCGGTGCACATGCATATAGTTTTAGAGACGACCGAAAAACAGGTTTATTGTTATTAAATAATATGCTGGGAGGAATGGGGATGAGTTCGATATTGAATCTTTCCATTCGTGAAAAATATGGAATAGCTTATACAATCGAATCTAATTATACCATGTTTTCAGATTCGGGCTTATTTAGTATTTATTTGGGAACAGATGAAGAAAAGATAGAGAAAGCAAAAACACTTGTTTTTAGGGAGCTTAATAAATTTTGTGAAAAGGAGATGAGTGCTGTACAGCTTCAGAAAGCAAAACGCAAATTTATCGGTCAGATCGCACTTTCAGAGGAAAACAGGATGAGCATGATCATTGCTGCGGCAAAGAATGTGATGGACTACAACCAGATTATTGAACTAGATGTTATTATTGATAAAATAAAAGCGATTTCAACGACAGAATTATTGGAAACATCACGGGAGATTTTAGATCCCGCTCGCATGACATCACTGAGTTTTGTTCCTGAATCTTAGTGTTTAATTTTTTTATTCCTTAAAGGAATTTAAGAGATGCATAAACGGATTGACTGTATACGATTTCATGAATTAAAATATTAAAGTATAGGTAACGCGTACAGCTTCTGATATTCGACTTTATGATATTGTATATAAAAGACAATTTATCTAAGTTTGTGCATTAGAACAGATAATTTTAAATATGAAAACAGCATATGTATTTCCTGGTCAAGGCGCTCAATTCGTAGGAATGGGGCAGGACCTGTATAATCTGAATGAAGAAACAAAAGCTTTATTTGAAAAAGCAAACGATATATTAGGGTTTCGTATTACCGATATTATGTTTGCAGGAACTGATGAGCAGCTGAAACAGACCAACGTTACTCAACCAGCGATTTTTTTACATTCAGTGATTTTAGCGAAAGCCTTGGGAGATCAATTTCAACCTGATATGGTTGCAGGTCATTCTTTAGGTGAGTTTTCTGCTTTAGTATCAGCGGGAGCTTTGTCTTTTGAGGATGGATTGAAATTAGTGTCACAACGTGCTAACGCGATGCAAAAAGCTTGTGAATTGGAGCCTTCCACTATGGCTGCGATTTTAGGTCTTGAAGATGCTGTTGTGGAGGATATTTGTGCAAAAGTGGATGATGTAGTGGTTGCGGCAAATTATAATTGTCCAGGTCAATTGGTAATTTCTGGCTCTATCGCCGGAGTAGATAAAGCTTGTGCGCTTTTGACCGAGGCTGGCGCTAAACGTGCTTTGAAATTAAATGTTGGCGGTGCTTTTCACTCTCCATTGATGGAGCCGGCTAAAGTTGAGCTACAGGCAGCAATCGAAGCGGTTGAAATTAACACGCCGATTTGTCCTGTTTATCAAAATGTGGATGCAAAGCCATATACAGATGCAGCAACGATAAAAGAGAATTTGATCGCACAGTTAACTGGTGCAGTACGTTGGACTCAAACAGTTCAAAATATGTTAGCAGACGGAGCAGAAGCTTTTGTCGAAGTAGGCCCGGGCAATGTGTTACAAGGTTTGGTGAAAAAGGTGAACCGTCAGGTACAGACTTCTGCAGCAAGTATTGCGGAGTAATTACTTTAAGAATAAATAGAAAAAGTCGCCCATAGGCGGCTTTTTCTATTTATTACGGAATAAGATATAATGATCTTTCATGACTTGATTGACAAAATCATTAGGATGCATCGTTGATTTAACATCCATAATGTTTTCTAGTTTCTGAGTAAGGGCTAAAAGAATATTGTAGTCTTTCCTTCTGACAGCGCCATCGTAAATCTCCTTTACCTTATTTGCATCTTGATCGCTCAATTTAATTACTTGCGGAAAGATGATGTCTTTTTCTGATGGGACATCCTCAAAGATGGTCTGTTGTAGGTTTAATTTTGCTTTTAAACTAATGACAGATGTCTCACCGGATAAATCGCCAATACGTTGTCCATATTTGGATAGGGCAATTGAAGTAATTGCAATCCCGCCCATACACATCCAGATATCAACCAGAGAAAATGTCCAACGGGCAAAATATTGATAAAAGTTGGCGCGGGTTCCGTCGATCTTAACCACTTTAATTTTCATGATTTTCTTTCCTATGCTTTGTCCTGACATTGCGGTTTCCATAACAAGAGGATACAAGAGGGCGGGAAGTGTCAATAATGATAGAATACCAAAGAATAACCAGGAATCTCCCATATTAATATGGAAAGAGTCAAGAATGACAATTATTAAGATATAATAAACAAGAATAATAAAGTAATCAATAGCAAAAGCAATAATTCTAGAACCTAATGAAGCTAAATTGTATTCTATTTTTACGTTCTGTGGAGTATTTATTAATAGTTTATTCATATATTTGAAATAGCCGGTTTAAAATTTATATTCATGAGAGAAGCATCATTCATCGAGCGAAATAAGGAAAAATGGTTGTCAATTGAAAATAATTTATCCATTCATGTTGATGTTAATCCCGATGAACTGGCGTCAAATTATATTGAACTCACCAATGACTTAGCCTATGCACAAACTTTCTATCCAGAAAGTAGGACAAAAGATTATTTAAATGAGTTGGCCATTTTAGCACATCAAAAAATATATAAAGATCAGAAAGCTTCTGAAAATAAACTTAAGCATTTTTTTTCATATGAAATACCTTATGCTGTTTGGGAAATGCGGCGGCCGTTGTTGTTTTCTTTTTTGATTTTTCTTTTGGCGAGCATTATTGGGTTTTTATCTGCTCACTATGATGAAAATTTTGTGCGGTTAATTTTAGGAGATGCCTATGTCGATCAGTCCATTGATAATATCCGAAAAGGGGATCCTGCTGCCATTTATGCATCAGGGAATAATTTTGGATCTGCACTAGCGATCACCATTAATAATGTAAGGGTAGCTTTTTTAGCTTTTACGTTTGGTGTTTTTTTTAGTGTGGGAACGGGTTATATTCTTTTCTCTAACGGTATCATGTTAGGTGCATTTCATTATATGTTTTATGAATACGGGGTTTTACAAAAGGCGATGTCTGCCATTTGGATACACGGAACTATAGAAATTTCTGTTATTATCATAGCAGGAGGTTGTGGTTTAATGTTAGGTAATAGTTTCTTGTTCCCAAAATCATATAGTAGAATGGAAGCCTTTATTCGAGCGGCAAAATTATCAATGAAGGTTTTAGCGAGTACAATTCCATTTTTTATACTTGCTGGTACATTAGAGGGGTTTGTTACCCGTTACTATCATATTTCTATGACCATGTGCTTGCTGATCATAATAATTACATTGGTGATGATTTTATATTATTATATTCTACGTCCTTTTCAATTAGCTAAAATCAATCAATGGAAATAAATTTCGAATTTCAGAAGGAACGTAAAATTGGCGATTTTTTACAGAGTTTTATCGATTTGTTAAAAATTGTTTTGGGTCATTTTGTCGGAACAGTTTTTAGTGTTTCTATTATACCCTTGAGTATCACGACAATCCTCTATTACTATTTATCTACAAAAATTACATTTTCATCCGAAAGTGATTCCTTTGAAGATCTTAACGTGTACTTATGGGTAAGTCTTCTGTGTGTTACTATCCTATTATTAGGATTATACATTTACGGTATCTGCATCGAATATTTTATTTTATTGAAGAATCAAAAAAATACGGACTTTACAGGTAGAGATTTATTGAACGCATTTCGAAACCACATCGGTATGTACGTGAAGTTTTTCTTCGCGTCTATGTTGGTCGTCTTAATAATTGGTATTCCCGCGGGAATAGCTATGATTATTCTCATGTTTATTCCTTTGTTTGGCAGCTTTGCGATTGGAATCTTATTTTCAATAATTGGATTGTGGTTTTTCTGCTCGTTCTTGTTTTATCGGGAAGGATATTTTTCTTTGACGACGACTTTTTTAGAGACATTTAATGTCATTCGAAAGAATATTGTTCAATATGGTATTGCCACTTATATTGTTAGTTTCATTTTTCAAGTAGTCATGATGATGTTGACTTTCATTCCAGGATTAATCATCGGGCTAATTTCCTATAATTTCTTGGAATTTGATAGCTCTTTTTTCGATGGATCTTTTGGGAAAATGTTAATGACCATAGGAGCGCTCCTTGTAACTCTTCTGACAATTTTTTTATATATGGGAGGTGTTCTGGCAAATGGGATCATCTACGAAACGGCGAAAGATTTTAAATATGGCGATCGTATCTATGCGATGATTGCAAATTTGGGAGGGAAAAATGATGAATAGATATTTTTTTGTTATTCTTTTATTTTTCACGACAGCTAGCTATGCAAATAAAGACTCTATGCGTATGGCTATGCCGAGTATAGATACATTAAAGCAAAGTCGCGTCGATATTTGGAACAAGAATTTGTTTCAGGAAATTCCGAAAGATAATCGTGCTGCTACAGTAACGATTACAGATTATAAAAGTGTCTTGGATCGCTATCAATCCGAAGAGTTTATCTATTCTGAGAATATTAAAGATAAAATTGGTTTTTTTGATCGTTTAATGACCCGTTTCAATCGTTGGCTAAGCAGTTTGATGCCCAATTCTTCTTTTAATTATAATGAAGAGTTTTTCTATTTCTTAGGAATATTAGGTTTAGCGGTATTGATTTATATCTTTTATAAATTAATTTATTCAAGGGATAGCTTCTTTAGAAAAGACAATAAAGAGCCTGAAACAGAGGGTGTTCAAAATTTGGGGTATGTAGAGAAGAATTTGATGAATACTGATTTAAAGCCCTATCTCGTTGATTCGATTAAGGATAGAAATTATACACTCGCTATTCGTTATATGCAATTGTTAAATATTCAAAAACTAGCACATGCTCATGTGATCAAGTGGAAGTATAGTAAAACAAATAATGATTTTGCAAATGAAATTTCAGACTCAGTTTTAAAAAATGAGTTTATTAAATGCACTCGGGTGTTTGAATATGTTTGGTTTGGTGATTTTAATTTAACTGCTGCCGATTTTGAGCGTTATCAACAAGATTTTAAAAATTTTCAATCTAAAATCTCATGAAAGGCTCGTTAAAATTTAGCGTATTTATTTTTACAATTGTATTTGGTGCAATTGGTATCATTGATCTAACGAGTAAGAAACCTATTATTTGGGACAGAACATTTGATCAAAAAGATAAAAATCCCTTCGGACTTTATGTGACCCATGAAGAGCTTCCACATATGTTTGACAAACAGGCGAAGGTTATCGATATTAAAGAAGATCTATTTACCTACTTTGAATCAGACAATAGACTTAATGCTCCAAAAGAACAGCTGTTGTTTATTTCAGAAGCGTTTGACCTTGGTGATGCTGTTAATAATCGCATATTAAAATTCGCGACAAATGGCGGCAAAGTTTTTATTGCTGCCGAGCAGATCAATCAAAAATTATTAGATACGTTACAGGTTGATTATGAATACTTCTATGATAATCAAGATGATATTGAGGAAGAAATAAAAGTTGAGCTTACCCAAGATGGGATACCTATTTCTTTTAATAAGAGTACTTTGGATTATTCGTTCACCAAACTACCAAAGTCTGCAACGATCTTAGGTGGTTTGCGCTATAAGGAACATTTGTTGCCGAACTTTATTTCTTTAAAAATAGGTAAAGGGAGCATCATGCTACATATTACACCCGAGTTATTTGGTAATTATTATTTGTTGAACAATCAAAAGCAATATCAATATGTCGCCAGAGCTTTTAGCTATTTGGATGGACAGACTATTGGGTGGTATGATTTTAAGAGTAAATATAATGAATCGAAAACACCGCTTCGTGTTCTGTTAAATCATATGGGATTGAGACAAGCATGGTATTTATTGCTAGTCAGCTTATTATTGTTTTTAATTTTTAAGAGCAGAAGAGAGCAGCGCGCTGTTAAAACAGTTCTTCCAGAACCTAATTTGTCTAAGCAGTTCTGTGAAACCATTGCAACATTATATTATGAAAATGGTTCTCCGGAAAATATGGTTCACAAAAAGATTGATTATTTTTTACATGATATTCGCAAAAAATTTCATGTTGATACATTACTTATTCATGAAGAAGAATTTTTAGAGAACTTGTCTGAACGCTCTGGTGTATCAAAAGAAATAACAGCAGAAATGATTCAATTGATAACACAATGCCAAAAAGGAAGTCATTTTACAGAACAGGATTTAAGAAATGTCAATACTAAAATAGAAGAATTTAAAGTTAAAGCAGAAATGTAATGAGTGAATTTGAAAAATATATGCCTTTTGAGAATCGTTTAGATTTGACGGTTCTATATGATAAAATGGCAGCTGTAAAAGCTGAAGTAAAGAAAGTGATTGTTGGTCAGGATCAACTCTTGGATATGCTATTGATTTCGATCCTAGCATCAGGTCACTCTTTGATTGAAGGTTTGCCTGGAGTGGCGAAGACATTATCTGCGAAATTGGTTTCAAAAACAATTGCTAGTGATTTCAAACGAATTCAGTTTACACCGGATTTAATGCCTTCAGATGTCACAGGTTCTTCTATTTTGGATTTAAAGACGAATGAATTTATTTTTAAGAGAGGACCTATTTTTGCGAATATCATCTTAATTGATGAAATAAATCGTTCTCCTGCCAAAACTCAGGCATCTTTATTTGAATCTATGGCCGAACGCCAGGTGACAGTTGATGGGGAAACTTATTTTTTACCGACCCCGTTTATTGTATTTGCAACACAAAATCCAATTGAGCACGAAGGAACTTATCGACTTCCAGAGGCACAATTAGATCGTTTTCTTTTTAAAATAGATGTTCATTACCCTGATCAAGAACAGGAGTTGTTGATTTTAAAGGAGCATCACTTACAAAAGGCGCAAGATAAAGAAGCGTTGGTTCAACAGGTTGTGTCTTCGCAAGAAATTGCTGATTTTCAGCGTTTGATCAAATCCATATATGTACATGATGAAATTTTGGTTTATATCGCTCATTTAATTTCTAAGACCAGAAACAATCCTAATTTGACATTAGGTGCATCACCTCGAGCTTCAATTGCTATTTTGGAATCTGCTAAAGCTTCAGCAGCACTAAATGGTCGTGATTTTGTCACACCTGAAGATATTAAAAAAGTTGCTTTTGCGGTTTTAGGACACCGTGTTATGCTGACTCCTGAGAAGGAAATGGAAGGTTTCACAACAGATTACATTATTGATCAAATCATTGCTAGTATAGAAATTCCGAGATAATGAAGAAGCTCAAACAACTGTATTTCACAAATCGATTTTTTTATGGTCTGCTGACCATTGCAACATTTTTTGTTATTTCATTTTTTGTGAAAGTGTTGTTTATTCCTGTAGCTATTCTTTTTTGGATCTTAACTGCCGTGATGATCTGGGATTTGATATTCTTATTTTCTGGTAAAGGGAATGTTTCTGTGATACGGAATTATCCAGAAAAATTTTCTAATGGTGACGAAAACCCACTTATTATCAGAGCCGAAAGTCGGTATCCCCGTCGGATATTCGTTCGTATATTAGAAGAATTTCCAGTGGAATTACAGGTTCGAGATAAAGATTTTGAAATTACATTATCCCCTTTTTTAGAAAAGGAAATTCATTATAGTCTGAAATTGACACGTCGGGGTATTTATTCTTTTGGAAAATGTTGTGCTATGGCTCGTTTTTTGGGTTTTTTTGAAAGAAGGTTTGCAACAAATGATACCTTAAGCATTCCATGTTATCCTTCTTTTATTCAATTACGTAAATATCAGCTTTTAGCCACGACCAACAGGTTGAATGAAATGGGTGTTAAGCGTATTCGAAGAATTGGTGCAGCCATGGAGTTTGATCATGTGCGTGATTATGTGCAAGGAGATGATTACAGAAGGATGAATTGGAAGGCTTCAGCCAAAGTTAAGAAATTGATGATAAATCAATTTGAAGAAGAAAAATCACAACCCATTTATAGTTTCATTGATACTGGACGAGCGATGCGTATGCCGTTTGAAGAGATGACATTATTGGATTATTCCATTAATGCTACTTTAGTTTTATCTAATGCGGCTATTTTGAAACATGATCGTGCAGGGATGCTTACTTTTTCAAAAGAGATCGGTAATCAGGTTGTTGCAGAGAAGCGTAATAATCAAATGATGCGGATTTCAGAGGCACTCTATCATATTCAAACCGAATTTCAGGAGTCTGAATTTGGCAATTTATATACTTACGCGAATAAACATATTAATAAACGTTCTCTTATCTTTATTTACACAAATTTCGAAACTTTGGATGCTCTAAATAGGCAGTTAGCTTATTTAAAAATGCTCAACCGTTCTCATATCGTAGTAATTGTCGTATTTCAAAATACAGAATTGGATGAACTCGCGAAAAGTTCGCCTTACAGGACGATTGAAATATATAACCAAATTATTGCTGAAAAATTCATTTATGAGAAAAATCTCATTATTCAAGAATTGCATAGAAACGGAATTCAAACAATTTATACAGCACCAGAAAATCTAACCATCAATTCGATTAACAAATACTTAGAGATTAAAGCACGAGGTCTTATCTAATCAGTCTGTAGAGAGATTAAACTACCATATCATAAAAACACAGCAGGCTCATCATATGATGAGCCTGCTGTGTTTTTATGAGTGTAGCCAAATTTAAATGACTATAAACCAAAAGCTGTCTTTACCTTATCAATAAAGTCCAGTTTTTCCCAAGTAAATAGCTCAACTTCAACTGTTTTTTTATCACCGTTAGAATTTTCAAATTCTTTCGTTACAGTTTTTGGGGTTCTACCCATATGTCCATATGCTGCGGTTTCCGAATAAATTGGGTTTCTTAGGCCTAACCTGGTTTCAATACCGTAAGGAGTCATGTCAAAAATTTCAGTGATTTTATCGGCAATTTGACTATCGTTTAATTCCACTTTGCTTGTTCCATAGGTATTGACATAAATTCCCATAGGATCTTTTACACCAATCGCATAAGAAATCTGAACTAAAATTTCATCTGCAATACCTGCGGCAACTAAGTTTTTAGCGATGTGACGTGTTGCATAAGCAGCAGAACGGTCTACTTTTGACGGATCTTTTCCTGAAAAAGCTCCACCGCCATGTGCACCTTTACCACCGTATGTATCAACAATAATTTTGCGACCTGTCAGACCGGTATCACCATGTGGTCCACCAATAACAAATTTTCCTGTTGGGTTAATATGAAACTTGATATCACCATTAAATAATTCTTGCAGTTCAGGTTTTAATTGTGCTTTCACCCTTGGGATTAAGATATTTTTAATATCAGCTGTAATTTTTTCACGCATCTCTTCTTCTGATGAAAAATCATCGTGTTGTGTAGAGATCACTATGGTGTCGATACGTGCTGGTTTATGATCTTCCGTATATTCTAACGTTACTTGTGATTTAGCATCAGGGCGTAAATAAGTAATTTCCTTATTTTCACGACGTAATGCCGCTAATTCATAAAGTAAGCGATGCGATAAATCTAAGGCCAGTGGCATATAGTTATCCGTTTCATTGCTTGCATATCCAAACATGATTCCTTGATCGCCGGCACCTTGATCTTGCTTTGCCTTACGGTCTACACCCTGATTAATATCTGCCGACTGTTCATGGATAGCTGATAATACACCACATGAATTTGCTTCAAACATATATTCAGACTTGGTATAACCAATGCGCTCTATTACTGCACGTGTTATTTTTTGAACATCTAAATATATTTTTGATTTCACTTCACCTGCAAGCACAACCTGTCCCGTTGTAACCAAAGTTTCGATTGCAACGCGTGCATCTTCGTCCCAAGCTAAAAAATTGTCAATCAGTGCATCTGAGATTTGATCAGCAATTTTGTCTGGATGTCCTTCTGAAACAGATTCGGACGTAAATAAGTAAGCCATATTACCTTTTTTAATATTATATTATAAGGATTTGCGAGGAGAGGTTATTTCAATAGAAAAGTACTAAATAGCCTTGCTATATGATGGTTTTAGCACTTTTTTACTGTGGTTGCAATCTCCTGTTATATTCTCATTAAGAATATACTACGCAAATCAGTCCACATTTTTATTGTCGACACAAAACTACAATACTTTCTGTTAAGTTTAAAGATTTCTTGTAGAATAGTTTAAAATAGCTGGATCAATTTCAATGGTATTTAAGAATTTTGACATTGTTTCAAGAAATTAGTGAATAAGCGTATATTTGATTTATGGGAGAACGTAAACAAATACTGTTTGTTATCAATCCGATTTCGGGAGGGAAGCGCAAAACATCTTTTAAGAAGCAGGTGTTGGATGTGCTTGATTTACAAAAGTTTGATCCTACTTTTCAGGAAACATCCTATGCAAATCATGCGTACGAAATTGGTTTGCGAGCTGTTGAAGAAAAGTACGATGCAGTGATAGCAGTAGGAGGCGATGGAACAATAAATGAGTTAGGATCGGCATTAGCAGAGAGCGGTATACCCTTAGGTATTGTTCCTGAAGGTTCAGGTAATGGGCTTGCCTTGTATCTTGGTATTCCCTTAAATGAGACTGCTGCAATTCGTCGAATAAATCGATTTGAATTTGTAGAGGTGGATTGTGGCACGATAAATAATAGAAAGTTTTTTAATATTGCTGGATTAGGTTTTGATGCATCTGTTAGCGAGAATTTCGCTAATGAGAATATACGTGGGCCTTTGGGATATTTGAAATCGGCAATAAACGTACTTAGTAAATATAAACCGTGCGATTATAAACTATGGATTGATGGTAAAGAGTACGAGCGTAAAGCTTTTATGATTTCTGTCGCCAATTCACCACAATATGGTAATAACGCTTATATCGCACCACAGGCATCAGTCAACGACGGGATATTAGATGTGTGTATTGTTCATCAATTTCCAATGTACATCTTACCAAAAATGTTGTTTCATTTGTTTAATAAGTCAGCGGATCAGTCCGACTACGTCGAAATAATTCCGGGAAGAAATATTAAGATTGAAGCGATTGTAAAATCGGTTGTTCACATTGATGGTGAGCCAGTTGACTTGGGGTCGAGTCTTGATATTGGTATTATTCCTAAGGCATTGAAAGTTATTTGTTAAAAAAAGTTATGAGTAAAAATAAGAAACAGCAGTATGAGGGCGTTGTATATTCAACAGATAACAGTTTTGAATATCAATTTTCAGAGTTATTAGAGGACCTAGAAACACTTCCTAATCAAAAGCAACAGCTCAAAGTTCAATTGGATCGTAAGATGCGAAAAGGGAAAGTTGTCACACTCGTTACCGGATTTAAAGGTAAACAAGAAGACCTTGAAGCGTTATGTAAGTTTTTAAAACAGAAATGCGGTGTTGGAGGAAGTGCTAAAGATGCTGAAATAGTTGTACAGGGAGATTTTAAACAGAAAGTTGCTGATCTGTTACTTTCTGAGGGATACAAAGTAAAATTGGTGGGAGGTTAGTATTCCATTATTTTAGCCTTAAAAAGGTCATATTGATCAGGGGTAATCTTTGTAAATGACTGAAAATTAATAAGTAATATTCGTTTAAACATAGATGGAAAGTTTTTTGATAGACGTAGATAGGTGAGTGAGCGGTTACTTGAATTTGCAATTAAATCGTTTGTTTTCTTGCATATCAAAAAAAAAATGGTTTTCATTGTAAAAAATTTATTGCTTTCTCCTGATAAAAGGGATTAGTCGTATAGATTCAAAGTCGGAACCGCTGAGGTGATAACTTAATATTAAGGAATTGTAAAGGGAATTTAAAGTCTCTTTTATATTTCTAATATATTTCGCTTTAAGATTTTAAATATGGCATAAAAGACTATATTTGCTTGACAAATTTTAAAACGAATACATATAACAAGCATATAATTAAAAAAAACATATTATATTTAACAACAGTAAAAAACTAAAAAATTAGAAAAATGGCAAACGCACCTAAAACAAGTCCTGCTGCAAAACAAGAGAGCAATAATTCAGGTTCTTTCTTTGCACAAGCTGCAATTATCATTTGTTTCATTCTCGGTTACCTTTTATGGAAATTTGTGATGGGTAGTCCTTCAAACTTTCTTGATAATAATCCAGAGAACCAACCTTTACCAGGTAACTATTTAGGAATGGTTTATCACGCAGGTGCTGTAGTACCGGTTTTATTAGGTTTATTCTTCATGGTATGGGTATTCTCTATTGAGCGTTTCATTGTAATTGGAAAAGCTTCTGGAACAGGAAATGTTGGTAATTTCGTAAGAAAAGTACAAGTATTAATTAATGGCGGTAATTTAGATTCAGCTATTGCTGAGTGTGACAAACAAAAAGGTTCTGTTGCAAACGTAATCAAAGCTGGTTTAGTAAAATACAAATCAGTTTCTGCTGATACTGCTGTAGATACTGAGAAAGCAACAATTGCAATTCAAAAAGAGATCGAAGAAACAACAGCATTAGAAATGCCGATGTTAGAGAAAAACTTAAACGTAATCGCTACATTAGTTTCTATCGGTACATTAACAGGTTTATTAGGTACAGTAACAGGTATGATCAAGGCCTTCAGTGCGTTAGCAACAGGTGGTACTCCTGACTCAGCTAAATTAGCAAACGGTATTTCTGAGGCCCTAATCAATACAGCGACAGGTATCGGTACTTCAACAATTGCGATTGTAATGTACAATATCTTAACAGCTAAAATTGATAAATTAACTTATTCAATCGACGAAGCTGGATTCTCAATCGTACAAACATACGCTGCGAACCACAAATAGTAATTATATGATGTTTTTGAAAATTATTTTATGGAATAATTGTTTCATTAGCATCATATAGAAAGAGATTGAATAATTAATTTATAAAGAAGTTTAAAATGGGTAAAGCAAAAATAAAAAGAGCCAGTACATCCATTGATATGACCGCGATGTGTGACGTATCATTCTTGCTTCTTTCATTCTTCGTAATGACATCTACAGCGAAACAACCGGAAGCATTCGAGGTTGATACGCCGGCGTCTACCACGAAAGATAAATTACCAGATTCAAACGTAGGTATTATTACGGTTGGGGATAAAGGTAAAATATTTTTTGGTGCGACAGACCGCGATGTTAGGGTTAAAACTTTAGAGAAAATGTCATCAAGATATGGCGTTAACTTTTCTCAACAAGATTACGACCAGTTTGCGTTGATGGAAAATGTCGGTACTCCTATGAAAGCGATCAAGCAAGTGTTGGCAATGGAGCCAAGCAAACGTCTTGAGCCTGGTGTTCAGAATGGTATTCCTGTCGATAGTACAGAAACATTATCTAATGAATTATACCAATGGATACAAACAGCACGTTTAGCTGCAGAAGAGGTAAATAAGGCAAAAGAAGGGGAAAAGGATTTTGTTTATCCAGGACCATTGAAAATTGCTATCAGAGCTGACGCAACGGAAAAGTATCCTTCAATTAATGCGGTAATCGAAACATTACGTAATCAAAAGCAAAATAAATTCAGTTTCATTACTGGTTTACGTGCTGAAGATAAATAATGTTGATTTAATAAAAAGACATAAATGGCAGAATTAAATCAAGACAGTGGTAAGGGTGGCAAAGGCGGAAAAGTAAGATCTAAGAAAAACGGTGGTAAAGTCGATTTGACAGCCATGGTAGATTTAGCATTCTTATTAATTACCTTCTTCATGTTAACTACGTCTTTAAATAAACCACAAGCAATGGACGTTGCGATGCCTGATAAAAATAAAATTAAGGATGAACAATCTGAAGTACTAACAGCAGATAACCGTTCCGTAACGATTTTATTAGGATCTGACAACAAAGTTTCTTGGTATTATGGACAGGTAAAAGCACCTATTGAAGGTCCAACGGTTACAGGGTTCGGAGCAGATGGAATACGCAAGGTTTTAATTGAGAAAAAAGCTTACGTTCCTCGTGTTTCTGGCGGAAAAGATGTAATCGTGATTATCAGACCTAGCGATATGTCTACACAAAAAGATCTTGTTGATATTCTTGATGAGATGAAGATTGTAGATATTAAGCGTTATATGATTGCGAAGATTAGTCCTGAAGAAATAGATGTTTTAAAACGTGATAATATTTATAATGACTAAGTTAGTTATTATAGAAATCACGAAAACTATAGAAATATGATTGGGTCAAAATTAGATATTTTTAAAAAGGAATGGCTTGATGTAGTATTTCAAGGCAGAAACAAGGAGTATGGTGCTTACGAGCTTCGTAAGCTTGCTCCTAAAGCTACCAACGTAGGTTTGTTGGCTGTAGTTGTTGCCGTGGTACTATTGAGTCTTCTGAAATTATTTGGAGGTAGCTTATTTCCTGATAAACCTGTTGAAGCCCCTCCAGTTGTTACTGAAGTGACTTTAGAGGATTTGGAGGAAATTAAACCACCTGAACCAGAAGAAGAAGAGCCACTTCCGATTGAGGAGGAGAAGCCTCAGCAAGTGGCGATGGACATACCAAAAGAAGATTTGGTACGTTTTCCAGAACCAAAAGTAGCTCCGGCTGCACAAGTGAAAGAAGAAGTCGCTGCTCAAGAAGAGTTTAAGGATGATAAAAAAACTCCTGCTCGTTTAACTTTAAAAGGTAGCGCAACAGGTTCTTCAGTAGCTCGTGGTGAGTTCGGTACTAAAAAACAAGATGGTGCTATTACAGGTGTTAAGAAAGGTGATCCAAATGGTGATCCAGATGGATTAATTTCCTTCAATGCTGTAGAGGTTCAACCATTGCCTCCTGGAGGTATGGCTGCTTTTATGAAGTGGGTAGGAGAAACTTATGAATATCCTTCTGGCGCTTTAGAAAATGGTATCATGGGTGTAGTTGAGGTATCTTTCGTTGTTGAAAAAGATGGTAGTTTAACAGATATTTCTGTAAAACGCGATCTTAAATACGGAACTGGTGATGCTGCAGTTAGAATGTTGAAAAAAGCTAAGAAATGGAAACCAGGTATTCAAAATGGTCGTCCTGTTCGTGTAGCTTATACATTACCTATTCGCTTAAACACACAAAATCAGTAATTAGTGGCGAACTTTAATTCGAATAATACAAATTACAGACAGAAATCGCCTATAAAGCGATTTCTGTCTATTTTAGGACTATTTATGTTTGGCTTGTATTTTGGGCTGGGCTTACTGGTTATTTTTTGGAAAGATTTACCCTTGGACATCAACCCAACGTATAGAACATTGTTTGGAGTTGTTCTGATTGTTTATTCTTTCCTTCGTTTCGTCAGATTGTGGCAAAGTAATTTTAATTAGCCTCGTTACGAAATTAGATTTGCCTTAATTTTTGCAACCTATTTATTAAATGATTGCCCTATGAAAAACAGCTTAAAAATAATTTTATTTTCAATTTCTGGAGTTTTTATGTTGATGAGTTGTAATCGTAATGGCAAGCAAGCTCCAACAGCTCCCAGTGAGGATATTCTACGAGGTAAAGTAAATGTACTTGTTGATGAGACCTTGTATCCAATCATTAAAGAACAGGTTGATGTATTTCAAAGTTCATACTCAGATGCTACCATACAATTGTTGGCCAAACCTGAAATTAAAGCCATAAATGCGTTATTGGCGGATACTTCAAATGTGATTATTTTAACACGTAAGTTGACAGCTGCTGAGGGGAAAAATTTTAAGGACCGAAAAATTGTTCCAAAGGAATATCAAATAGGGAGTGATGCAATCGCTTTGATAAATAATGTTAGTGATGCAGATACTATCATCACACTTTCTGACGTTAAATCATTGTTAAACGGCACACTTAAAGGTAAGTACAAAGTAGTTTTTGATAATGCAAACTCAAGTACTTTACGATTTTTAAAGGAATATCTATCTATTGATAAAATTGATCCAACAGCGATTTCTGCCTTAGAGAATAATACTGATGTCATCAAATATGTGAGTGAGAATAAAGGAAGTATCGGAATTGTAGGTTTCAACTGGATATTGGATATGACTCAAAAAAAATCTGAATTATTGAATAAAATTCGTACATTGAGCGTAGAAAATGCTTTAGGAGCTAAGAAAGACGGTTTGTTCTACAAACCTTCGCAATCCAATATATCTTTAGGTGTATATCCTTTTACAAGACCTATATATGTATTGAATTATCAGCCGAACATGGGCTTAGGCCTGGGCTTTAGTGCCTTTTTGACAGGAGATAGAGGTCAGCGTATTTTTTTAAAAGCTGGACTTTTACCTGCAACAATGCCAGGACGTGATATTATTATTAGAGAAGAAAACAGTTTAAATTAGAGTATAAAATAGTACAACAATAGATTATGACAAACAGTAAATTATTATTTAGTCTGTTATTAGCAGGTTCTGTTGGCACAGCAAGTGCACAAAGTTTAAAGGATGCTAGAGCGGCTATTGAAACAGAAAACTACGGTAAAGCAAAAACAATTTTGCAACAATTAGTAAGTAAACAAGCTAAGGTTGGTGATAATTACTTCTATTTAGGTCAGATTTATTTAGTCAATGATAAGCCTGATTCTGCGGCAATTTTCTTCAATCAAGGTTTGACTGCTGATCCAAAATCACAGATTAATAACGTTGGTTTAGGCTACATTGATTTGTTGAAAAAAGATAAGGCTTCGGCTGAAGCTAAATTTTCTGCAGCTAGTGCAAACTTAAAGAAAAAAGATTACGAAGAATTGTTGGAAATTGGTCGTGCTTATATTAAGGCGCCAGAGCCAGACTATGCAAAAGCCTTGGATTATTTAACACAAGCTAAAGCAAAGAATGCTAAAGATGCTGCTATTCCTTTAGCATTGGGAGATGCTTACAGAGGATTGAAGGAAGCAAGTAGCGCTTACTCAAGTTATAGTGAAGCAACTGATTTGGATCCGAATTCAACTCGCGCTAAAATTGGACTTGCAGTAATTGTTCGTGGTGCACAAGCTTTTGATGAGGCAGTTGCTCAATTGACAGAGATTACTACAGCGTCACCTACTTATGCTCCGACTTACCGTGAACTGGCGGAGACTTACAATATGTGGTCAAAAGCACCTGGTACATCTGACGAGAAGTATGTGGAATTAAATAAAAAAGGTGTTGAGCAATATAAAAAGTATTTAGAAGTTAATGGTGATAACTCTTTGGAAGCAAAGATCCGTTATGCCGATTTCTTGGTTTATGCTAGACAATACGATGAGTTAGGAGCAGTTTCTGAAGAATTAGCGAAAAATCCAGATGTAGATCCTAAGATTTATCGTTATTTAGCATACAATGCATTTAGAAATAAAGACTACGCTAAAGCATCTGAGAATATACAAAAGATGTTTGCAAAAATGGATCCTCTACGTGTAATTCCTTTGGATAATATGTATGCAGGTTTATCTGATGTCGCTAATAATAAAGTTGAATCGGGTATTGTATTTATTCAAAAAGCAATTGATCAAGATAAAGAATTGTTAGCAGAAGTTGCTGAAACAGCATTTGCAAAATATCAAGATCAAGAGACTGCAACTGCAGTAGCATTATTTGAGATTATTGCTAAATATCCTGATACTGATTATTACTTCGATTCTAATTATTATGCTGGAGAAGGTAATTACCAAATTGGCTTTAAAAAAGATCAGGAAAGTAAGGATGAGGAAGGTAATGTAACCGATCAAGCTTTAAAAGATCAAGCTGTTGCCGCTTTTGTAAAATCGCAAGCACAGTTAACCGTTATCGAAAATGCGAATAAACCTGAGGTATTAGAAAAATACTTGGTTCCAGCGCTATACTACAAAGCTTTCTCTGCTTTAGGTACGGATAATTTGGAAACTCCAAAAGGTGATTTTGTGGCTCCTTTCGAAAAATTAATTAAAGTTATCAACGAAAGAGGCACACAAGAGAAAAATAAAGCATATTTAATCGATGCTTACACTTATATTGGTTTCTTCCAATACAGTAAAAATGAAATGGCTAAAGCAAAAGCTAGTTTCCAAGAAGTATTGAAATTAGATCCTGAAAATGAGAATGCTAAATCTTATTTAGAAGGTATTAAATAGACTTAGTATTTTAAAATAAAAAGGGGAGAACAAATGTTCTCCCCTTTTTTGATTTTAGGCTATTTTTTCTTAAATTTAGGTTTTACCAATATAAACATTTTTGATATGGAGCAATTTAGTGCGAATGCACCTATTGACTATCTGCCAATTTTATTTCAGCTTATTGTTGCTGCTGGATTTGGTATTGGAACGATCATCATCACACATCTCATTGGCCCAAAAGTAAGAACTGCAAATAAGCTTAGTTCATTTGAGTCGGGTATTGAAGTTGTTGGAAATGCAAGACAGCCCTTCTCGATTAAGTATTTTCTTGTTGCTATTCTGTTTGTCATTTTTGATGTCGAAGTTATCTTTATGTATCCGTGGGCAGTTAATTTTCGAGAATTTGGATTTGAAGGTTTGATCCAGATGTTTATTTTTATGGCCATGTTGCTTTTAGGCTTCATTTATGTCATTAAAAAGAAAGCTTTGAGCTGGGATTAGAATAGTTCTAAATTGCGCTAACAGCTTGATTTTTATCTAGAAAATGTTAGTTTTGATATGTGCGATAGCACACAACTGTAAACCACTTTAAATTATATTTCCATGAGCGATATTAAGTTGGCCAAAGCACCTCCGGGAGTTGAGGGCGCTGGTTTTTTTGCCACGAGTTTGGATAAAGCGATTGGTTTGGCGCGTTCAAATTCTTTATGGCCTTTGCCTTTTGCTACTTCTTGTTGTGGGATCGAATTTATGGCTACAATGGGTTCAACATATGATCTTGCTCGTTTTGGCGCAGAAAGACCAAGTTTTTCTCCTCGCCAAGCCGATATGTTATTGGTAATGGGAACCATTGCTAAAAAGATGGCTCCTGTTTTAAAGCAGGTGTATATGCAAATGGCTGAACCTCGTTGGGTGATTGCGGTTGGTGCATGCGCCTCAAGCGGAGGGATTTTTGATACGTATTCTGTCTTACAGGGAATCGATGAAATTATTCCTGTTGATGTATATGTGCCTGGATGTCCGCCGAGGCCAGAAGCAATATTAGACGGCGTCTTACGCTTGCAGGATATTGTTAAAAATGAATCATTGAATAGGAGAAATACACCTGAATACCGCGCTTTATTAGAAAAATACGGAATTGAAACTTATGAATAAGATAGATAATACCTATTTGTGGGAGAAGTTAGGGTCTAAATTCGGTGCTGATGTGTCACAATTGGCTGATGACTATGATCTATTAACAGTGAATGTACATATTGATGCTATTCATGCTGTGTTGACTTTTTTGAAACATGATGCGGAATTGCAGTTTATTCACTTGACAGATATTACGGCAGTTCACTATCCGCAGCAGAAACAGTCATTTGAAGTGGTATATCATCTGAATAGCCTCGTGCATAATATTCGGATTCGGATTAAAGTGACGATAGACGGACAAAATCCGGAAATTCCTACGGCTACTACCATTTGGAAAGGTGCAAATTGGATGGAGCGAGAAACGTATGATTTTTATGGTATACAGTTTTTAGGGCATCCAGATTTAAGGAGGATATTAAATGTAGATGAGATGGAGGTTTATCCTATGCGGAAGGAATACCCTTTAGAAGACCCCAACCGTGTAGACAAGAAAGATCTCTATTTTGGACGTTAACGTTAGAAAGGAAACCAGTTATGAACGATTATATTACCAAGATATCCCCAAATAAACCTGTTTACGATGATAATGATCCCCAGGATGAGTTGATAACCTTAAATATTGGTCCTACACATCCTGCGACTCATGGTGTATTTCAAAACGTAGTCCAAATTGATGGTGAACGTATTGTTAGCGGTGTTTCAACAATCGGTTATATCCATCGGGCGTTTGAAAAAATTGCTGAACATCGACCATTTTATCAGATTACCCCGCTCACCGATAGATTGAATTATTGTTCTGCCCCCATTAATAATATGGGCTGGCATATGACCGTTGAGAAGTTATTAAAAATAGAAATTCCAAAGCGTGTCCAGTATATGCGGGTTATCGTAATGGAATTGGCTCGTATTGCTGACCATATTATCTGTAACGGTATTCTCGGTGTTGATACGGGGGCATTTTCAGGCTTTTTGTATGTTATGCAGGAGCGGGAGTTTATATATGAAATTTTTGAAGAAATATGTGGAGCCCGTTTAACGACCAACATTGGTCGTATCGGTGGTTTTGAAAGAGACTTTAATGCTATTGCATTTGCAAAGATTGAAGAATTTTTAAAAAGATTTCCTCCGGTTCTGACAGAATTTATGGAGCTATTTGACCGAAACCGAATTTTTATAGAGCGAACATCTGGAATTGCGGCCGTTACGCCGGAAGAAGCTTTAGATTATAGCTGGTCTGGCCCTATTTTACGTGCTACAGGTGTGGATTATGATATTCGTGTTCAAAACCCCTATTGTTCCTATGATGAATTCGATTTTGATATCCCTGTAGGTACAAAAGGAGATGTTTATGATCGCTATATGGTGCGTAATGAAGAAATGTGGCAATCTTTACGCATTATTGAACAGGCTTTAGCTAAAATAGAGAAAGAACCTAAGGGAGTTTTTCATGCTGATGTACCGGAGTTTTATTTACCTCCAAAAGAACAGGTGTACACCAATATGGAAGCATTAATCTATCATTTTAAAATTGTGATGGGAGAAGTCGATACCCCTAAGGCTGAAGTTTACCATGCTGTCGAAGGTGCCAATGGAGAATTAGGATTTTACCTGGTGCACGATGGCGGACGTACCCCTTATCGTTTACATTTCAGAAGGCCTTCCTTTGTCAATTACCAAATGTTTGCTCCGATGAGTGCAGGAATGTTGCTTTCGGATGCGATTCTTAATATGAGTAGTCTTAACGTTATTGCAGGAGAATTAGATGCTTAGTATAAAAAATAATGAATATGTTGAATTTTCTTCAACATTGCTAAATCAATTTGCTGAAGTAGTGGGACGTTTTCCGGAAGGGAGACAAAAATCGGCATTGCTTCCTATACTGCATTTAGTACAAGCGGAGTTTGGGTGGTTAAGTCCTGATGCTATGGATAAGGTCGCTTATTATTTAAGTATAGAGCCTATCGAAGTTTATGAAGTTGCTTCTTTTTATACGATGTATCTATTGCAACCACAGGGGAAATATGTTTTGGAAATATGCAGAACTGGTCCCTGTTGCCTGGTCGGAGCGGAACGTATTATGAGCCATCTTGAACATAAATTGGGTGTTAAAGAAGGAGAAGTGACGGCAGATGGATTGTTTTCATGGAGAGGAGTCGAGTGTTTAGCAGCCTGTGGCTATGGGCCTGTCTTACAGATCGGACCTGAATACACTTTCTACGAAAACTTAACCGAAGATCGTGTTGATCAATTAATAGATGATTTAAGCTCAAAAACTAAGTAATATGGCGCGTAAACTTTTGTTAACACATATTGATGTTCCAGGGATTCAAACTTTTGATGTTTATCGTCAACATGGCGGATATCGTGCGGTTGAAAAAGCACTTAAAACGATGTCCCCTGATGATGTTGTTGAAGAAGTTAAGAAATCAGGTCTTCGTGGAAGAGGAGGAGCTGGTTTTCCTACTGGGATGAAGTGGAGTTTCTTAGCAAAACCGGAGGGTGTTCCTCGTTATTTAGTGTGTAATGGAGATGAATCTGAACCAGGTACTTTCAAGGATCGTTATTTGATGACACATATTCCTCACGCTTTGTTGGAGGGAATGATCGTCTCTAGCTATGCTTTAGGAGCTAAGACTTCTTATATCTATGTTCGAGGTGAAATGATGCCTCAGATCCGTATTCTTGAACGTGCTATTGAGCAGGCGAAAGCTGCAGGTTTTTTGGGTAAGAATATTTTGGGGTCAGGTTATGATTTAGAGATTTATGTACAGCCGGGAGCTGGAGCTTATATCTGTGGTGAAGAGACTGCCTTATTAGAGTCTTTGGAAGGTAAAAGAGGAAATCCGAGAATAAAGCCCCCTTTTCCCGCTATAGCAGGATTATACGGCTGTCCTACAGTAGTCAATAATGTTGAATCGATTGCCGCTACTGTTCCGATTATTAATGATGGTGGAGAAGAATATGCGAAGATCGGTATAGAGCGGAGTACAGGAACAAAATTAATATCGGCCAGTGGAAATCTAGTAAAGCCAGGTGTATATGAGATTGATTTAGGCTTATCTGTAGAAGAATTTATTTATTCAGATGAGTATTGTGGTGGCATCGCAAATGGGAAAAGGTTAAAGGCGGTAGTCCCCGGCGGTTCATCGGTTCCTATTTTACCAACGAATTTAATTTTAAAAACAGCAAATGGCAATAACCGCTTAATGACTTATGAATCATTGGCTGATGGAGGTTTCCAAACAGGAAGTTCCATGGGATCAGGCGGTTTTATTGCTTTCGATGAGGATCAGTGTATTGTGCGCAATACGTGGAATTTTAGTCGTTTTTATCATCACGAGAGTTGTGGACAGTGCTCTCCTTGTAGAGAGGGAACAGGATGGATGGAGAAAGTGTTGCACAAGATCGAGATGGGACATGGCAATTTATCTGATATTGAATTGCTTTGGGATATACAGAGACGTATTGAAGGAAATACGATCTGTCCGTTAGGTGATGCTGCGGCATGGCCAGTGGCTGCGGCCATACGACATTTTAGAGATGAGTTTGAATGGCATATCAATCATCCAGAGGATGCATTGACTCGTAATTTTGGATTGGCGCATTATGCAGATCCTTTAGTACCGATTGTTTCTTAATTAGATTGTGATAAACGCGATACGAAGATGGCAGAAGAGGTTAAATTGAAAGTTATTATAGATGGTATTCCTGTAGAAGTTGCGCCAGGAACAACAATTTTGAATGCAGCACGTGAAATTGGTGGCGATATCGTTCCCCCAGCAATGTGCTATTATTCTAAGTTGGAAGGTACAGGTGGTAAATGCCGTACCTGCTTAGTGAAAGTTTCGAAGGGATCTGAAAAAGATCCACGTCCCATGCCTAAGTTGGTCGCCTCCTGCCGTACGACTGTGATGGATGGAATGGAAGTAGAGAACATCACTTCTCCAGATGTTGTGGAAGCAAGAAAAGCGATTGTGGAGATGTTGCTGATTAATCACCCTCTAGATTGTCCTGTTTGTGATCAGGCTGGAGAATGTAAATTGCAAGATTTAGGTTTTGAGCACGGCTCTGCGCAGACGCGATATGAGTTTGATCGAAGAACATTTGAACGTATTGATATAGGAGATAAAATTCAACTGCATATGAATCGATGCATTTTGTGCTATCGATGTGTGTTTGTTGCAGATCAGATTACTGATAAACGCGTGCACGGTATCATTGGTCGCGGAGATCATTCCGAAATCTCAACTTATATTCAAAATGTTGTAGAGAATGATTTTTCAGGAAATGTAATTGACGTTTGTCCTGTAGGGGCTTTAACTGATAAAACATTCCGCTTTAAAAATAGGGTTTGGTTTACAAAACCGGTAGATGCTCATCGCGATTGCCCAACGTGTTCGGGCAAGGTGACTTTATGGTACAAAGGACCTGACGTGATACGTGTCACTGCACGCAAAGATGAGTTTGGAGAGGTAGAAGAATTTATTTGTAATACCTGTCGGTATGATAAAAAAGAAACCATCGACTGGAAGTTAGAGGAACCGACCCCAATTAGTGACCAGTCTGTGATTGCATCTAATCATTATACACGCTTTAATCCACCAGCTGTTATCAAAATAGATCCTGTACTGCAGGAACAAAATTTAGAACAGTTGGCCAGAACAGAAAAATTGAAATAATATGGAGTTGTCATTTGTCATAGAAAAATTCGTCCTTGTTACTTTGGTTTTTGTGATCACGCTTGTGATTGCGATGTACTCAACATTGGCAGAACGTAAGATCGCCGGCTTTATGCAGGATCGTTATGGTCCGGATCGAGCGGGAATATTTGGTTTATTACAACCTTTATGTGATGGTGGTAAGTTTTTCTTTAAAGAGGAAATAATTCCCGCTGGAGCACACAAAGCCTTGTTTATTCTTGGGCCCACGATCGCTATTATTACTGCCTGCATTAGTTCTGCGGTGATACCTTGGGGGCAATCGTTAACGATTGGTGATCGCGTTATTTCACTGCAGGTTGCCGATGTCAATGTGGGCATTCTTTATATGTTTGGTGTTATTGCACTTGGTGTGTATGGTATTATGTTAGGTGGCTGGGCTTCGAATAATAAGTTTTCGCTTATGGGAGCTGTTAGAGCGGCTTCACAAAGTATCAGTTATGAGATTGCTATGGGGCTTTCAATTATAGCACTTTTGATGGTGACGCAATCGCTATCTTTAAGAGATATCGTTGCCCAGCAATCAGGTTTTTTAAATTGGAACATTTGGGCGCAACCTTTAGGATTTATCATTTTTATGGTTTGTGCTTTTGCTGAATGTAACCGTGTTCCCTTTGATTTACCAGAATGTGAGACCGAATTGGTCGGAGGTTATCATACCGAATATTCTTCCATGAAACTGGGACTGTACATGTTTTCAGAATATATCAATATGTTTGTGTCTTCAGCATTGATGGCCTCGTTATATTTCGGAGGATATAACTTCCCTTTCATGCACGACTTAGGACTGTCTGAAAATTGGATAACGATTATAGGCGTTCTCGCATTTTTCGTCAAAATATTTGCATTTATCTTCTTCTTTATGTGGGTGCGTTGGACTTTGCCACGATTCCGATATGATCAACTGATGAATTTAGGGTGGAAAATGCTGATTCCTTTAGCAATTGCAAATATTGTGTTGACGGGAATAATTACATTGATTAAGGATACATATTTTTCATAGAAAGGAACCGTTATGCAACCATTAAGTAATAGAAAAAAAGTTTTGGCGCAACAACCAATGAATTTTATGGAGCGGATCTATTTTCCAGCTATTATAAAAGGTTTGTCCATTACTCTAAAGCATTTTTTTAAGAAAATACCAACTGTTAAATATCCAGAGGAACAGCGTCCTTATTCTAAGAACTTTCGAGGACAACATTCTTTAAAGCGAGATGAAGAGGGACGTGAAAGATGTACAGCATGTGGTTTATGTGCCCTATCTTGTCCTGCGGAGGCCATTACTATGACTGCTGCCGAGAGAACTAACGAAGAAAAGGATTTGTATCGTGAAGAAAAATATGCCGCCGTGTATGAAATTAATATGTTGCGCTGTATTTTTTGTGGTCTATGTGAAGAGGCGTGCCCTAAAGAAGCCATTTATTTGGATGGTCCACATGTTACTGCCGATTATCTTCGTAAAGATTTTATTTATGGTAAGGATAAATTGGTAGAGCCAAAATTTGATATTACAAAATTGAATAGTTAACCACAAACCTATGACTGTTTTTTATTTAGTTGCTTTCTTATCGATTTTTTTCGCGCTGATGACCATCTTCACGAAAAATCCTGTGCATAGTGTTTTATATCTTGTGATTACGTTTTTCACGTTTACCATTCATTATATTTTACTTAATGCACAATTCCTTGCTGCGGTTAATTTTATCGTCTATATGGGGGCTATTATGGTTCTCTTTCTATTCGTGTTGATGTTACTGAATCTGAATAAGGATACGGAACCCATGAAATCAAATCTTGTAAAAATGATGGGTGTTATTGCAGGTTGTTGTCTTGTTGTTGTTCTTTTTGGTGCATTACGAGTTTTTGACATCTCCAATCCATTGGTCGCTAAAGATCCTGATATTGGGCTAGTGAAAAATTTGGGAAAAGTATTATTTAAAGAGTTTTTGCTCCCGTTTGAATTGTCTTCAATTCTTTTGTTAACGGCTATTATTGGAGCAGTATTATTGGGGAAAAAAGAACCAAAAAAAATATAATGGAAACAGCAGTTCAACAATTACAAGGTGTTCCTATAAATCATTATTTGATTTTTTGTGGATTGATTTTCGCCATTGGCGTGATCGGAGTATTGATACGTCGTAATGTTATCATTATGATGATGTCAATTGAATTGATGTTAAATGCAGTAAATCTCTTATTAGCGGCATTCTCTGTTCATCATGGTGATGCTTCGGGACAGGTTTTTGTATTTTTTATTATGGCTCTGGCAGCAGCCGAAGTGGCGGTGGGTCTAGCTATTATTATTATGGTGTATCGCAATACGAAGTCGATAGACATTGAATCACTACATAAACTTCGTTGGTAATTTAAAGCATTAAAAAAAGAAAGATATTAGCTATGCGTGATTTAATTTGGTTAATTCCTTTATTGCCGTTGATTGGTTTTGTCATCAATGGAATAGGACGACAGGTGCTTTCAAAAAGTTTAGTTGGATTTATCGGTAGCGGTACCGTATTTATTTCGTTTTTATTGAGCTGTACTCTTTTTGTATCCATTTATGAGGCGCGTGCACTTGGTGAAACAGGTAGGATTAGCCAACATATTTTTGATTGGATTAAAATCGGGAATTTGGAAGTCTCACTTTCCTTTTTAGTGGATCCTCTAAGTGCGATTATGTTATTAGTAGTAACAGGAATTGGCTTTTTGATACATATCTATTCGATAAGTTATATGCAACATGATGGAGGATTTGCAAAGTATTTTGCTTATTTAAATCTCTTTATCTTTTTCATGTTGATCTTAGTCATGGGATCCAATTATTTGGTCATGTTTATTGGTTGGGAAGGTGTTGGACTTTGTTCTTATTTACTGATCGGGTTTTGGTATAAAAACAGTGATTATGGTGCCGCGGCTAAGAAAGCATTTGTGATGAATCGTATCGGAGATTTAGGCTTCCTAATTGCGATCTTTTTTATCTTAAATACTTTTGGATCCTTGGAATTTTCCACCGTGTTTGAGTCAGCAAAAAGTTTCCCAATAGGAGATGTGACGATCTTAACGATTACGCTATTACTCTTTGTAGCAGCAACCGGTAAATCGGCTCAGATTCCTTTATTTACCTGGTTGCCCGATGCGATGGCTGGTCCAACTCCCGTTTCTGCTTTAATACACGCAGCAACGATGGTAACTGCAGGGATTTACATGATTGCCCGTTCAAATATTTTATTTGTATTATCTCCTTTGACGCTTCAGATCATTGCGATAATCGGCGTTTGTACCGCTCTATTTGCAGCAGCAACTGCACTGACACAGAATGATATTAAAAAAGTATTAGCCTATTCTACAGTATCCCAATTGGGTTATATGTTCTTGGGATTAGGAGTTGGTGCATTTACGGGTGCCTTCTTTCATGTTTTAACACATGCCTTTTTTAAGGCTTTACTATTCTTGGGTGCGGGCTCTGTGATACATGGCATGAGTGATGAGCAAGACATGCGAAAAATGGGAGGTCTTAAAAAGGCTTTACCCATCACGTATATGACCATGCTGATCGGTACCATTGCCATTTCAGGTATACCTCCATTTTCAGGTTTTTTCTCTAAAGATGAAATTTTAGCACATGCTTTTGCTGCTAATCCAGTTTACTGGGTACTAGGGTTTATCGGTGCTTTGATGACATCTTTTTATATGTTTAGGTTGATTTATTTGACTTTCTTTGGCTCTTTTAGAGGAACAGAAGAGCAAAAGCACCATCTCCACGAATCCCCTAAATCAATGACTTTGCCATTAATTGTTTTAGCCATATTAGCTATCTTCGGTGGTGTGCTTAATCTTCCTGAGGTATTAGGAGGTCAAACTTGGCTAGCAACATTTCTGTCTCCTGTCTTTGCTGATGGAGCAAGTTTGCAACATATTCATACAATAACTCACAGTACTGAATATATGTTGATGGGAGTTTCTGTTGTGGGGGTTTTGGTCATGGCATTTGTTGCCTATAACAAATATGTGAAACAGGGATCGGTGCCTGAACATAACCAGGTGACCAGAACAGGTCTTGCAAAACTTTCTTACCATAAGTTTTATGTGGATGAGATTTATGAATTATTAATTATAAAACCGATTAATTGGCTTTCCGTATTTCTAGCAAGAATAGTTGATGGCTTAGGAATAGACGGTTTAGTCAATGGAATTGGTAAATCGTCCTTTATGACTGGAAAAGGAGTTCGCCTTTTACAAAGTGGAAATGTAGGTTTCTATCTTTTACTGATGGTCGTTGGAGCGATAGCCATCTTTTTATACGGTTTATTGAGTTTTTAACATTGTAATAGCTATTTGATCATCAATGGATAACCTATTTTTACTTATTCTAACTCCTATTATCGGTGCTATTTTTTTGTCCTTTGTATGTGAACATACACTAGCGAAAAGAGGGGCACTGGTACTGTCTTTGATTACGCTGGGTCTGACTATTCCTTTTATCTGTCAATTCAATCCTGAAGGCGACTTTAATTATGAACAGTCTTATCCTTGGATAACTGCTTTTGGTGTTAACTTCCATATTGGGGTTGATGGTATTAGCTTGCCTTTGTTAGTCCTGACTAATTTTTTAGTGCCACTCATTGTTCTCACAACTTTTAAGAAAGCCTTTAAAGGCAATTTCTATGCTTTAATGTTTTTTATGCAAAGTGGTTTGATGTTGGTTTTTTCTGCTATGGATGCTTTCACATTTTATGTGGGCTGGGAAGTTGCATTGATTCCGATCTATTTTATATGTGCTCTTTGGGGAGACGGTGACCGTATCCGGGTCAATTTGAAATTCTTTATCTATACTTTCTTTGGCAGTTTATTGATGCTGGTTGCGATTTTATATCTACACCAGCAAGTCGCGACTAATGATTTTGAATGGCATTCATTTGTTTCCCTAGATTTAGAAGCATCTACACAACGGTGGATATTTTGGGCTTTCTTTATTGCTTTTGCAATAAAAATTCCAATTTTCCCTTTTCATACATGGCAACCATCAACGTATACACATGCTCCTGCGGCGGGAACGATGCTTTTGGCCGGAATTATGTTAAAAATGGGTGTCTATGGTTTAATGCGCTGGCTTTTGCCTGTTGTACCTGAAGCGGTTGCTATATACGGTCAGCTTGCTATGATTTTATGTGTTTTTGCAGTTGTGTACGCGTCGATTATTGCGATACAGCAACAAGATTCGAAACGACTTATTGCTTATTCTTCTATTGCTCACGTTGGACTAATTAGTGCTGGGGTATTTACTTGGAATGTCACCGGAATGAGTGGTGCCATGATCCAAATGATCAACCATGGAGTTTCTGTTGTCGGATTATTTTTTGTACTGGATATTATTCAGGATCGTACCGGATCAAGAGATTTACGAGAATTGGGCGGTATAGCTAAGAAAGCGCCGCGCTTAGCCATCGTATTTTTAATTATTATCATGGGAGCTATCGGTTTACCATTGACAAATGGTTTTATTGGAGAGTTTTTGCTTTTGAAGGGGATCTATGAATATAGTGTTTGGTTTGCTGTTTTTGGTGGATTGACACTAATTCTTGGAGCTGTTTACATGCTTCGTTTATATCAAAAAACAATGCTTGGCACCACGTCCGAAAGAACAGCGCATTTTGTTGATATTTCTGGTGTCGAATTGTATACTTTGATCATCATTTCAGCAGTGATTATTTATTTAGGAATTTTTCCAAACAGCTTATTGCATATTTCTTCAGCGTCTGTATCCGTTTTGGCTACGTTTCTAGGGAGATAATTTTAGACTTAAACTTTACGAATAATAGATTCGATTATGGGGGCGATTATTACATTATCAATATTAGCATTATTGGTACTTTACTTAGGATTATTTAAGGCAAATAAATCATTATTACCGGTAGGTTTAGTGGGCCTGCTTGTTGTCATTGGACTATTAATTAAAGATTGGAAAATAGATGCATCTCCATTATACAATGGGATGATCTTATTTGATCACTATGCTATTGCTTTTTCAATATTATGTACTTTCGTGACAATATTGGTTTTTATACTATCTAAAGGATATTTCACGTCTTCAAGTGATCATGTGGCTGAATATTATACTTTATTGTTGTTCTCATTGCTTGGGGCTGTTCTGGTTAGTAGTTATCACAATTTAGCCTTATTGTTTCTAGGGATAGAGATCATGTCTGTTGCGCTTTATATCTTGGTCGGAATACGTAAGAAAGATCCAGCTTCCAATGAAGCGGCGATCAAATATTTTATCATGGGGGCATTCTCTACGGGATTTTTATTATTGGGAATAACCCTCTTGTATGGCGCATCCGGATCTTTTGATCTGATGATGATCAGAGACTATGTAACAGCGCATCCGGGTGCCATATCACCTTTATTTTACGGAGGAGTGTTGTTGATGATTATCGGTCTGACTTTTAAAGTTGGTGCAGCTCCCTTTCACTTCTGGACGGCAGATGTATATGATGGGGCACCGATCTTAATTACGAGCTTTATGAGCACAGTGGTTAAAGTAGCATCCTTCGCGGGCCTATTAAGATTATTTACCTTTTCGCTTTTGCCACTGCAAGATTTTTGGACACCTATATTTTTAGGAATTGTCGTGCTTACATTATTTATTGGTAATCTTTCAGCTTTAATGCAATCCTCATTTAAGAGGATGTTAGCTTACTCAAGTATTTCACATGCTGGTTATATGCTTTTTGCGGTGATTGGTATTGGAGCTAGCTCTGCGAATTCAATTTTTGTTTATGGAGCTTCTTATTCTTTGGCTACTGTTACTGCCTTTGCAGCTTTGATTTTAGTAAAACGAGCTGTTGGCTCAGATCATTTCGAATCATTCAATGGGTTGGCGAAAAAGAATCCTTATTTAGCAGCAATCCTCACTATTGCCATGTTGTCTTTAGCCGGTATTCCGTTAACAGCAGGTTTCATCGGCAAATTTATGATGTTCAGTTCAGTGATGGCTCAATACCATATTGTATTACTACTAATTGCGGTTTTAAATGCTGCGATTGCGGTGTATTATTATTTAAAAGTGGTTGTAGCGATGTATTTCAGGACTGCAGAGGGGAAAACTATACTAATAAATGCCAATTACGTTATTCTATTTATTGTTACTACTGTTTTAACGATTTTAATCGGAGTCTATCCGAATTGCTTTATGGAGTTAATTTAAAGGGAGGTTAATTAATATACTTAATGCATAGTTTGTAAAAACTATGCATTTTTTATTTTGATTTCATGCCTTATAATTTAAAGACAAATTGTATATTGTCAGTAGGAATAAGTAATTGCTGATATTCATGAAGTTTTTAATACCGATTATAACTATAATAAAAAGACTTTTTATTATTGCTGTTGTGCTGGGTATTTTAACAAGCCTAGGATTTGCGCAGCGAAATGTTAAAGGTCGTGTCATTGACGGTAAAACTGGAAAAGGAATCCCTTTAGCTAGTATCTCCTGGAGCGGTCATAGTGGAGGCACTTCGGCAGATACACTTGGTAATTTCAATATTGTGCTCCGGAATGAATATGACCAGATTGCCTTTCGGGCAGTTGGTTATGAGATTAAATTAATTGATCTTAATGAGGTTCAAGATTCGGTATTAAATGTATTACTATTTGGCAAAGACAATAAAATCGGGGAGGTTGTGGTCAATGCTAAAGGGCGAAAATATAAAGACCCTGCCTTAGCACTGATTGAAAACGTCATTTCTCATAAGGATGCAAATCATATCTCCAGATTAAATCATATTCAATATGAGGAATATGAAAAATCACAATTTGGTACTGTAGATTTTAAAGTAAAGCCAGGAAGATTGCCAGGTAAATTAAGATTTCTGTTTGAAAATAAAGATACAGTTAGCATACCCGGGAGTTCTATTTTACCTTTTTTCTTAGAAGAAAGTGTCTCAGAAGTCTATTCTACCTTTAAACCTTCGCGGAAGAAAAAGATTATTACAGGACATAAGGTTACAGAATTAAACAAGCGTTATATCAATAATGCCAATATCCAAAGTTATTTTCAAGATCAATTTCGAAATATTGATCTCTACGAGAATAATATCCAGCTGATAAGTAAAGCCTTTTTAAGTCCGATAGCCGGTAATGCTCCTTCTTATTATAAGTATACAATTAGGGATACGTTAGTTAAAGATGGTGTACGCTATATCGAATTGCATTTTGAAGCAAAATCAAAGATGGACGTGCTGTTTAAGGGATCAATATGGGTCTCCGATGATGACCGTTATGCCGTTTATTACGCAGAAATGGAACTTGGTGAAGAGGCCAATATTAATTGGGTTAATGGAATTAATATAGGTCTTGAGTTTGAAAAGCATCCTGCGGGACAAATGTTGCCTAAACGCGCTAACCTACAGATTTTATTTGGAACAGATAAGGGGAATGCGCTGTACGGGAAAAAGGAAACTTATTTTTCGAAATATAAAGATGAAACGATAAGTGATGACCTATTTAAAGGTATTCCGATTGAGAAGCGTTATCTTGAACAAAAAGATTCTGTACAATGGGATCGGGTTAGAGTAGTGCCGCTTACAGAAACTGAAGCTAAGACTTACGTCAATATTGATTCTCTTTCAGAAATGAAATCGATTAATCGATTAATCTCAATTGGATATTTTTTAGTAAGAAGTTATTATAATGTTGGAAAATTTGAGTTTGGTCCTTTAGAATATACCTATAGTTTTAATGAAATAGAAGGAAGCAGAATTCGATTAGGGGGTAGAACAACTGAATTGCTTTCGAATAAATTCTTTTTTGAGGGCTATGTCGCCTATGGTACCCGAGATCAGGAATTTAAATATTACCTCAACGTAGCACAGTCTTTAAATGGAAAATCTATCGTACAGTTTCCTGCCCACTATCTGTCGGCAACGATTCAACATGATGTGATGGAACCTGGTAGGGGTTTAAGCTACCTGAAGGGCGATGGTTTTTTTCAGTCCTTTCGAAAGAATAAACCTACCAAATGGTTGTGGAATGATATTTACCGTCTTGAACATTTAATTGAATTTGGAAATCATTTTAGTGTGAGTACCATGTTGACAAGACATGAAAGACAGGCCGCTGGGACATTGTCTTTTGTGACAGGAAATGCTTCGCCAGATACGATTGCAGCGATTAATACAAATGATATACAGATCAAATTACGATGGGCACCGGGAGAACAGTTCTATTATAGAAATTTAGAGCGGACGCAGATCCGGAATAAATTTCCGATTCTGACTTTGCAATATAACAAAGGATTAGATGGTTTCTGGAATGCAAATCAACGCTATGATGCTTTGAGGTTTAAGATCTTTAAAAAGATATTTATGTCTCCCGCAGGAACAGCTGATATCGAATTTAGTGCTGGTAAGATATGGGGCTCTATTTATTATCCATTGTTAGAGATGCCAGATATTCAAACGGATAAATCGGGTCCTTTACAAAATTTTGATTTGATATCAAATATGGAATTTGTTGCAGATCGTTTTGTGAAGCTTGCTTATTATCACCATTGGGATGGCTACATATTCAACAGGATCCCATTATTGCAACGGTTAAAGTGGCGCGAGGTGACAGGTTTCAAGTTTTACTATGGACAAATCAGTGATCGAAATAATCCGGAATTTAATAAGAATCAGATTCAGTTTGACCGTGATGACGATGGTCTTGTTAAAACTCGGGTTATGGGCAATCAACCTTACATGGAGGGAATAGTAGGTATTGACAATATTTTTAAAATTTTTCGAGTTGAATATAAAAGAAGATTAACGTATTTAAATTATCCAAATGTATCCCGTGATACCTATGGTGTATCACTTCATTTAAATTTTTAGAATTTATGGAATATCAACATCTCTTATATCAAGTGGATAAGCATATTGCTTACATTACAATCAACAGAGCATCGGCATTGAATGCTTTGAACCAACAAACATTGACAGAGCTAGAGGCAACGCTTCTCGAAGCAAAGAAGGATCATGATGTCAAAGGAATTATTATTACCGGCGCAGGTGAGAAAGCATTTGTAGCAGGGGCTGATATTAAAGAATTTGTAGATTTAAGTGAGGCCGAAGCTAAACTTCTTTCACAAAAGGGTCATTATATTTTTACGGAATTGATCGAACAATCACCGAAACCTGTCATCGCCGCAATAAATGGATTTGCGCTAGGAGGTGGTTTAGAATTAGCGCTTGCCTGTCATATGCGCTTTGCTTCAGCAAATGCAAAACTAGGTCTTCCAGAGGTTTCTTTAGGTCTTCTACCAGGTTATGGCGGCACACAAAGATTGACACAATTGGTAGGACGCGGACGTGCATTACAGATGATCCTGACAGCCGATATGATCAGTGCTGAAGAGGGACTGAGAATAGGACTGATCAATGAGGTGCTGGATGCTGCTGATTTGATGGATCGGGTAGTGGAGGTTTTGGAACGCATATTCTCTCGGTCAGGTACGGCTGTGGCAGCAGCTATAGATGCGGTAAATGCATCAAATGAACAAACAAGAGATGGCTATCAGGTGGAGATTAATCATTTTGCTGAACTTTTTGTAACGAGTGATTTTAAAGAAGGTGTTGATGCCTTTTTAACCAAGAGAAAGCCAAACTTCTAGTTATTATTTGTACTTATAGCCTCTTCTCTACGAATGGTAACATGGTTTTACGGTAGAACAGTAGCGATAAAATTTGTCCAAAAAAAATTAATTTCCTATTTATATGCTGTATATTGTAGAGAGGAGAAATTGTACTAAGCCTTGAAATGTCTAAAGTGCCCAAATTGTATCAAAAATAATCAGAATGGAAGCTCATAAAACACTAAAAAATACGCGTCCGGATTTTTTCTACAAGGTAGATATTGTTGTTATTGGTGCAGGGCAGGCGGGTTTATCTGCGGCCTATTATCTGAAAAAAGCAGGAATCGAACCTGGAAAAGGTTTTGTCGTTTTGGATGATGAGTTTGCTGCAGGTGGCGCTTGGCAACATCGCTGGGATTCATTAACGCTTGATAATGTTAATGGGATTAATGATCTTCCAGGAATGGGATTTTCAGATGCTGTAGATACCATGGATACTACACTGCAAGCGAATACCGCTATTCCGAAATATTACGAGCTGTATGAAAAAAAGTTTGAACTTCCGATTATTCGTCCTATAAGGGTGAGTGAAGTAACAGCGCGTAATGGACGATTTATGATACATACAAATGGTATTCAATTTAGTGCTCGCGGATTGATAAATGCAACCGGAACTTGGAAAACTCCCAATTGCCCCAAGTATCCGGGCTGGGAAAAGTTTAAAGGCAGACAGCTGCACACTGGAGAATATATAAATGCGGATGAGTTTATTGGAAAGCATGTTATCGTTGTAGGTGGCGGAATCTCAGCCATTCAACTGCTGGGTGAAATTTCTCAAGTTACCCAGACCACATGGGTAACCCGTAAACCTGTAGATTTTAGAAAAGATGAATTCACTCCCGATGTGGGAAGGGAGGCTGTTGCTCTGGTAGAAAAAAGAGTGCGTGAAGGTTTACCTCCAAACTCGGTTGTATCGGTCACAGGCTTGCCTCTTACACCAGCTATTGAAAAAATGTTACGTGATGGTGTTCTGGATCGTAAGCCGATGTTTAAAGAGATCACAGAAACAGGTGTCAGGTGGGAAGATGGAACGACTTTGGATGCTGCTGTTATTTTTTGGAATACCGGTTTTAAACACTCTCTGGATCACCTTGCTCCACTGGGTTTGATCAACGATAAGGGTGGTATCGAGCTATCAGGAAGATTGGCCACGCAGGTTACAAAAGATCCACGCATTCACTTAACGGGCTACGGTCCGTCAGCTTCTACAATTGGAGCTAATCGTGCTGGAGGGGCAGCTGCAAGAGAGTTAATTGCATATTTAAAGTTGTGAGCGACTATTTGACCTAGCAAAGAGTAATACAAGATGTTATGAAAGTATATACCATCTAAAAAAAGCGACGGCTAGGTCGCTTTTTTTAGATGGGCAAGTTGAAGATTGTAACTTCTTTCCTACTATTATCTTTTGTTGATGCGGCCTTTAAATTGGCTAATACCATCCATAAAGGCTTCTAAAATTATTCTTCCTGAAGGGAGGTGTTTAAGATCATAGTCGAATGTAGCATTTTTAATAGCTTTATACTCATGTTTCTGCCATACGGTGCCATCAACAGTGATCTGCACGGTCATATCGCTTGGTTTATTGGATACGACATTTAATTGCGTATTGTCGACCACTGATCTTGGATAGAGAGAAAAGGCGTATCTGCCTGTTGTGGTATTGAATTCTAACCCCTTCACAGCATTGAAACTGAACATTTCACCGATCCCGCAATCGCTTTCGAATGCATGGATCAAATTTCCTTTTAGATCAAATATGCGAAGATGACCATCTCCATTTGCCGGCTGTGCCCAGAATTGTAATCCATTGCTTGCAGTATCGATGAGACGTAGTGAATGTTTACCTTCCGAGAGGTGTATCGTATCTGTGTATAAGGTCACAGGTTCTAATTGCGTTGCGGTTTTTTGAAAGATTGTATCTTGTTTAGCATTTAAAAGGAAAATGCTGTTGTCTTTAGGCTTATTATTCGTTAAAAACTGTAGAACAAAAGTTGCTGGAAATTTCTGTGCAGCAGTAAAGGTGGCTTGCATGTTATTGTCTCCGGACCAAGCATCTTTCTTTCCGTTGGGTTGATTAAGCGTGACAAGAAATACATTTTCGCCATCTTTTTCCTGAATCTCCCCGGGGAGTATCACTTCGGCAACTTGATTGAAAGGAAGATTTCCTTTCCAATGGAATGTTTTAGTCGGAAAACCCTGTGTTCCATATACAATAGTGAGTGAACGAACAGGGTCTGAACCTAAGTTTCTAAACATTATCCGAGGGCCTGAGCTAGCCGGATTTAAACGGGAAAATCGTTGTTCATCATTGGGAACCATTATAGCTTCCACAGAGACATCTGTTTTTTGATTCGGGGCGGTGTACTCAAACAAATACGCGGCTATATTTTCAGCAGCCTGTATGTTGTCGGTGGCTGTATAAGGCTCCATTAATAAAGATACTTGATGACTGCCTGGCTTTGTCCATACATCGATCACATCAGGTTGTTGTAGGTCGCCCGGACACCAGTACGCCCGGTCAAATATCCAGGTACCACCTTGTGGGTAAAGTGGGTTGTCGCCACATTTTTTCCACATATCACGTTTATCAACGATTTTTCCGTCTACAGAAATTTCGCGCCAGCGGCTGCAAAACTCACTGCAGCCACGTGGTTTGTCCATTCCATGACCGGTATGCTGTATGCGTATTCTGCTTAATGCCGTTCCAGCTGTAGACTCATAATTTACCGGTAAAAGGTTATCCTCAATCTTCTCGTTGGGATCTCCATATTTATAGGCCTTATTCCATAAAGGTTTTATACCAAGTGGTGTAACAACAGGAGGACCGGATAAGATCTCAAAATCTATCGTAAGCGCCCAACCGACTGTTTTATCTTCAAAGCCTGAATGCACATATACAATTTCCACACTATCTCGGAGAAACGGGGCGAAGTCTGTGACATCAACCTGCCATTTCCAGTTCCATCCTTTGTTGTAAATACTGCCATATGGTGTAAGCATCCTACCCAGTTCATAGTTAAGTTCAGAACCATTTGTACCGCCTTTGCGACGCAATATAATATGATCCAAATAATCCCAGTGGGCAGTATGGAGACTATCGGGGCTTCCCAAGGTAACGTGCATGGTTATTTTTCTGATGGAAGCATCTGTTTTAGGAAATAGACCCCATGCAGGGTATGGCTTTTCTCCTTTAATGGGATCGCAAATAATAGTCGCACGGTTATGCGTAACAATGTGGCTTATCGCTGGCTTTTGAGCAACGGCTCTATAACAGATGATGAGACAAAATAGGGTTAGGAAAGATTTTATGTTCATTAATTTGAAAAAATATTATTTAAGAAACTGCATAAAGATAAGATGTTTTACGCAATCTTATTACGAGGAAGGTGTGGCATTATTTGCATCTCAAATTTTGATCAATAAAAAAAGCGACTCTTTTGAAGTCGCTTTTCGTAGCCCGTAGGGGAATCGAACCCCTGTTTCTAGAATGAAAATCTAACGTCCTAACCCCTAGACGAACGGGCCATTTGTTTATTAATGTGATGCAAAGATAAGCGCATTTTTTACTCTTGCAAAATAAATGTACTCTCTTTTACGTAACTCTTTGAATTTGAATAAAATTATTTTTTTACAAGGTCTTTATTTGAGGGTAAATCAAGCTTATTCGACCACATAAGCTAGTAAATACGCATTGAACTTCTCATAATGAACATCGAAGTGACAATCGTGATATTCACTTTTTAAATGTAATTTCAAAATTCCTTCATCCTGATATTGAAAAGGAGCAATGGTCATATTATGTAGAAAGGAGACGCCACTATTACCCTGCAATTTATACACAGCCTCTTTAGCACTCCAACAAGCATAGAGCTGCGCTATACGGTTTTCGCCCGAGGTGATAAAGTCCAGTTCTTCTTCTTTTAAGAATTTATGTGCAATGCGCTCCACTTTAGATTTGATAAGCTCCATATCAATACCTACCTCGCCCACCGAACTGATGATCGCTCCCGCATAATCAAAAGAATGAGTGAGTGATATTTTTTGCGGAAAATTAGCTAGGTATGGTTTTCCATTTGCATCAGAAGGACAATCAATATAAGAAGTCGTGTTTAATAACGTGCGTAAAAGGACGCGTGTGGCGAGCCAATGTAAACGACGTTTGCCATTGGATAGGCTGATGAGTTTCTGTTCTTCTAATGCGTCTAATTGCAGTTGATTAGACAATGTTTGTTCATCTTCTTCAATACGCCAAATTGCAAATTTGGTATGCTGATCCAATTCTCGTAGGTATACTAAGCTCATAATCAAACTTAGTTAAATTTGTTTTCATTTAAAAGGAGCTTCGTCTGTAAATAAGCGGTTTTTCAGCTTTATTTTTTGATATGAACTTACTAGGACCTGATGAAGCATGATAAAAATTAATACCTAATATTTCCAGAAGAAATATTAGGAAATGCTGTAAAATATCAACGATTACCGTATTTTTGAAAAAAATGGTTGCTGTTCACTTTTCTAAACGATTGAGAGTCAACTTTAACCTATATAAATATTGAATAATCATGATTTTATCGGATAAACGTATACTAGAAGAAATTGAAAATGGCAATATCGTTATTGAACCATATGATCGTAAATGCTTGGGGACAAACTCGTACGATGTTCACTTAGGTAAACATCTGGCGACCTATAAAAACCGTGTTTTAGATGCGAAACATCATAATGAGATTGATCATTTTGAAATTCCGGAAGAGGGATTTGTTTTAGAGCCTAATACATTATACCTCGGGGTCACGTTAGAATATACCGAAACGCATAAACATGTTCCCTTCTTAGAAGGAAAATCGAGTACGGGTCGTTTAGGTATCGATATTCATGCTACTGCTGGAAAGGGTGATGTTGGATTTTGTAATACGTGGACATTGGAGATTTCATGTGCACAGCCTGTTCGCATCTATGCAGGAATGCCAATAGGACAACTTATTTATTTCGTAGTTGAAGGAGAGGTGGAAACTCTTTATAATACAAAGGGTAATGCAAAATATAATATCAAGACGACCAAGCCTGTGGAGTCTATGATGTGGAAAAACTCATTTTAAATTAAAAAGAGCAAAGATTTTAAAATCTTTGCTCTTTTCGTTTGAAATCTGCTTAACCTCCAAATTCCATTAAATAGGCTTTTAAGAATTCGTCCAAGTCACCGTCTAGCACAGATTGTGTATTAGAGGTTTCGTAATTGGTTCTTAAATCTTTAATTAATTTATAGGGGTGTAATACATAGTTTCTTATTTGAGATCCCCACTCGATTTTCTTTTTATTACCCTCGATTGCGTCGGTTGCCTCTTGGCGTTTCCGCATTTCGATTTCATACAGTTGTGATTTCAAGAGTCGAAAGGCATTTTCTTTATTTTGTAATTGTGATCTAGATTCCTGATTTTTAATGATAATACCAGTTGGCTTATGGTGTAATCGTACTGCAGTTTCTACTTTATTTACGTTTTGACCTCCAGCACCACCTGCACGGAAAGTATCCCACTCAATTTCAGAATCTTTGACCTCGATTTCAATGTTGTTATCAATTAATGGATAGACGTATACAGAGGCAAATGAAGTATGACGCTTGCCGTTTGAATCAAAGGGTGAAATACGAACTAAACGGTGGACACCATTTTCACCCTTTAGATAACCATATGCAAAATCTCCGGAAATTTGGAGCGTGACAGTTTTTATTCCTGCAACTTCTCCCTCTTGCGAATCCTGTTCAGTTACTTTATAACCATTTTTCTCACCCCACATGATATACATACGCATCAACATGGCCGCCCAGTCACAACTTTCTGTTCCGCCGGCTCCAGCAGTAATCTGCAGAATGGCGTCCAGCTGATCTTCTTCGGCGCTTAGCATGTTCTTGAATTCTAATTCTTCCACCGCTTCTAAAGCAATATGATACTGTTCATTGAGCTCCGCTTCCGTAGCGTCGCCGGCTTGATAGAATTCATATAATACACCCGTATCATCGACAGCTGCCGCGACCGAATCAAAGTGATCCGTCCATACCTTCTGTACTTTGATAGACTGTAATATTTTTTCTGCAGCTTTTGAATCGTCCCAAAAATTAGGTTGTAAGGTAATTTCTTGGTCTTTTTCTAGCAGTTCTTTTTTGACATCGATGTCAAAGATGCCTCCTCAGGGAAGTTACACGATCCCTCAAATCTTGAATTTGTTCTTTGGTCATAATAACAAAGATACGGCTTTCTATAGGAAATGCCCAAAAAGCTGCGATATGAACTTCAGTGATCGGGATAAATTTTTATATTTCCTCAATAGTACAGTTTTTAATGGAAGAGGAGAAATCGATAACTTTGTTTATAGATATGGTACAATTAACATTGTAAATAAAACAAATTTATCTAAGTTTGATTAAAATAGAAAAATATGTTACCAAAAATAGATTTTACTCAGACAGCGGCTTACCGCTATTTAGCCGATCATTATATTAGTATAAACGAGCATAGCTTGAAAGATTTATTTGCTGCAGATGATTTTAGATTTGAGAAATATAGTATTGAATTTAATGATTTGCTCTTAGATTATTCAAAAAATAGAGTGAACGATGAGACGTTAGCTTTGTTACGCCAGTTGGCAAAAGAGTGCCAATTAAGCGAAGCCATAGAAGCAATGTTTCAGGGTGAGAAAATCAATGAAACAGAAGGCCGTCAGGTATTGCATACGGCTTTGCGCAATCAATCTGGAAAAGCAATATTTGTTGATGGTCAAGACGTCATGAAAGATGTAAATGCTGTTTTGGCACAGATGGAGTCATTCACAAACCGCATTCTATCTGGTGAATGGAAAGGCTATACTGGAAAAACCATTACCGATGTGGTGAATGTTGGTATCGGAGGATCTGATTTAGGTCCAGTAATGGTGACGGAGGCTTTAAAGGCTTATCGCACACATTTAAATATGCATTTTGTATCTAATGTGGATGGAACACATATTGCCGAGGCTATTAAAAACCTTGATCCAGAGACAACCTTATTCCTGATTGCATCAAAAACTTTTACAACACAGGAAACGATGGCAAATGCGAATACTGCTCGAGATTGGTTCTTGACAAGTGGAGCACAACAGACCGATGTTGCGAAGCATTTTGCTGCTTTGAGCACGAATACCGCTGCTGTTGCCGCATTTGGTATCGACACTAAAAATATGTTTCAATTCTGGGATTGGGTTGGTGGACGTTACTCCCTATGGTCTGCGATCGGTTTATCGATCAGCTTAGCTGTTGGTTTTGAACATTTCAAAGAATTATTAACGGGCGCATTTGAGGCCGATGAGCATTTTAGAACAGCAGCTTTTGAAGAGAATATTCCGGTTACTCTAGCTTTGTTGGGTATATGGTATAATAACTTTTTTGAAGCAGAAAGTCACGCGATCTTACCATATGATCAATATTTACATCGTTTCGCGGCGTATTTCCAACAGGGAGATATGGAGAGTAATGGTAAGTGTGTGGATCGTAACGGTAAAGCTGTGGATTATCAAACAGGTCCAATTATCTGGGGTGAGCCTGGTACAAATGGACAGCACGCTTTTTATCAACTGATACATCAAGGAACTAAATTAATCCCTTGTGATTTTATTGCACCTGCCATTAGCTTAAACCCTATAGGCAAGCATCATCAGATGTTACTTTCTAATTTTTTTGCGCAAACAGAAGCATTGATGAATGGAAAATCTGAGGAAGTTGTTGTTGCTGAACTAAAGGCAGCGGGTAAATCGGAAGAAGAAATTGAAAAGCTGAAAGCATTTAAGGTGTTTGAAGGAAATAGACCGAGTAACTCTATTTTGCTTAAAAAAGTAACACCACGTTCTTTGGGTACTTTGGTTGCACTTTATGAGCATAAAATATTTGTACAGGGCATTATCTGGAATGTCTTCAGTTTTGATCAATGGGGGGTAGAATTAGGGAAGCAGCTTGCGGGTCAAATTTTACCAGAATTAGAGTCAGAAGATATCATTACGACGCATGATTCGTCGACAAATGGTTTGATAAATCAATATAAAGCTTGGCGTTTATAAGTGTTAAGGAAATAAAAAAACCGGGGTTAATGTTTTAATCCCGGTTTTTTTATGTTGTTATTTTTTATAAGGATAGAATTTCAACTATTCTTAATAAATCCTGATTGATTGAATCAATGTGTTTAATTGCTTTTTTGAACGATATAAATTGTATTTCGCCATGAACTAAACCCACCATTTCACCTTTGCGACCCTCTAGTAGAGCCTCTACAGCGGCAACACCTAATCTGCTGGCCAATACTCTATCCATACAAGTCGGGCTTCCACCGCGCTGTATATGACCTAATATCGATAATCGAACATCATACTTAGGAAAGTTTGCTTTGATTCTTTCTGACACAACCATTCCACCTTCCGAATCACCTTCGGCAACGATGATGATACGTGATGATTTGCTTTTACGCGTTTTATCTAAGCGTTTCATGATGGCATCGTAATCCACATTAAATTCAGGGATTAAAACGGCTTCAGCACCTGTACTGATACCCGATCTTAGCGCAATCAATCCCGAATCTCTACCCATCACTTCAATTACAAAAAGACGGTCATGAGATTCTGCTGTATCTCTAATTTTATCAACAGCCTGTATAACTGTATTGATAGCCGTATCATAACCTATTGTAAAGTCAGTCCCAGCAAGATCATTGTCAATTGTACCAGGAAGACCGATGATAGGAATATCAAATTCCTCTAGAAATTTGGATGCACCTGTAAAAGTTCCATCGCCACCAATTACGACTAAAGCATCGATACCTGCCGCTTTTACATTTTCATAAGCTTTTTGGCGTCCTTCAATAGTTCTGAATTCATCACTTCTTGCTGTTTTTAAAATGGTGCCACCACGTTGTATGATGTTAGCGACAGATTTAACGTCCATAGCATACATATCGCCACTGACCAAGCCGTCATATCCTCTTTTAACACCAAAAACATTTAAACCATTATATATACCTGCTCTAACTACCGCGCGAATGGCAGCATTCATTCCTGGAGCATCTCCTCCAGAAGTTAATACTGCTATATTTTTAATATTACTCATAATTCAAACTTAATAAATCGTATTTCGGTTTGCAATATAAACCAGTTGAATGAAAAAAACAACTTATTTGGGTTATCTATTTGTAAATTGATCACCCAAATAAGTTGCGATTGCTTTTATTCTTTGCTCGAATCGGGATCGATTCAACAAAATCTACGGCCCGTGAAGCCGTTACTTTTTAGCATTGAAGGCGTCAATTCCACTTTGTAAGTATTGCGCATAGGCAATAGGATCGTAATTTGCTCCTGAAGGTGGAACCAACACGTTTCCTTGCGTATCGACAATCACATAAAGAGGCTGTGAATTACTGTTAAATTTCGACGCTTGAAAATCTGAATTTTTGTTTCCAATATTCTTGATTTTCTTTTTTGAATAAGTTGAAATAATCTGCTCTTCTTTAGGTAACTCCGTACGGTCATCGACAAAAAGTTCAGCCATTACGAAACCTTCTTTCAATAATTTGGCTACGTTAGGATCTGTCCATACGTTTGCTTCCATTTTACGGCAGTTTACACAGTTCCAGCCTGTAAAATCGATTAGAACAGGCTTGTTCAATTCTTTAGCAGTTTCTAAGGCTTGGTCGTAGTCATAGTAAGGATCAAATCCTTTTGGAGTACCACGTTCGTGGAATATCTCTGCATATTTTTTTACTTTGCCATCCGAGTATACCGGTGCACTTGCTATTCCAGCAGATAAATCAAAATCCTGAGTTGCTGATGGTGGTAAAAATGCGGATATGGATTTCAAAGGAGCCCCCCATAGTCCTGGTATCATGTACATCACAAAAGCAAAGACTGTTATCGCTAAAAATGTACGTGGTACGGATAAGAATTTTAGCTCACTATCATGAGAAAACTTAATTTTACCAATAAGGTAGAGACCCATTAAACCGAAAATAACGATCCATAAGGAAAGAAATACTTCACGATCAAACCAATTCCAATGGTAGGCAAGATCAACATTTGATAGGAATTTTAATGCTAAGGCTAACTCCAGAAATCCTAGGACTACTTTTACACTATTTAACCAGCCTCCTGATTTTGGAAGGGATTTTAATAATGAAGGGAACATTGCGAATAATGCAAAAGGAATTGCTAAAGAAATAGAAAAACCAAGCATACCGATTGCTGGCCCTAAGCGCTCGCCTTTAGATGCTGCTTCCACCAACAACGTACCTATAATAGGTCCTGTACAGGAAAAGGAAACTAAAGAAAGGCTAAATGCCATAAAGAATAGACCAACCAAACCACCTTTGTCCGATTTGGCATCCATTTTATTGACAAATGAACTTGGTAGTGTAATTTCAAATGCACCAAAAAATGACGCTGCAAAAACGACTAGTAATAGGAAGAATAAAAAGTTAAAGATACCATTTGTAGAAAGTGCATTAAGTGCGTCAGAACCAAATAAAATGGTAATGATCATGCCCAACGCAACATAGATGATGATGATAAATAATCCATATAGTAAAGCTTTACTTATTCCACTGGCTCTTGATCCTGATTGTTTCGTAAAGAAACTGACAGTCAACGGTAACATTGGAAAGATACAAGGCATCAATAATGCCATAAAACCTCCCACTAAACCTGCGATGAAAATACCCCAAAGTGATTTTTTTTCTTCGGGAGCTTGATCAATTGCTGTTTGCGTCATGGCTTTAGTTGTATCCTGACTGAGGGTATCAGGACTTTCAGAGAAAACCAAATCCTCTGTCACTTCAACAGGGGATGTTGTATCAGCAGATTCTGAAAATTCGATTCCTTCCACACTAAGTAAAGAGTCTTGTGCTGTTGCAAAAGAAAGAACAGGAATAAATAAACTGAAAATAACGAAGTAGATTAAAAATAGTTTCTTTTTAGCCATTATATATAGAGTTCTAAGATAATTTGTAAAATTAAAAAAAGACATTGAGAATCACCTTATTGTTTAGTAGTTGTAAAGTCAATTTTGCCTTCTAAAGGCAATCTTACAGGCGTTTATACTTCATTACAAGGGTAATTATAATAAATCGCAGAAAATTAACATTTCATGAAGTGATTTTGAATTCGCACGCTAATAAGAAAACGCTATTCAACTAACCATAATGAATTAGCTGAATAGCGTTTTGTTCAAATATATGTTGCTAATTTTTACTTGATTGCTACAGAAAATGCATAATCTGTTGGTGGAAGACATTGTGTTTTATCGCAAGCTTGGTATTCTACACTTCCTTTTACAGTTGTTGTTCCTTTATTTAATTTTACTTTTTGCTGAAAAATTACCTCTTTTTTAAAGTAGCCTACATTCATTTTAAAGACTTCTTCGTATTTTGTTGCTGCTTTAGGTTCAGCTGTTTTACCGTTTAGCGCGTAATCTTTAGATGCAGGGAACGTAAATGAGGTTGGTATAGGACCATTTTCACCGACATTTTGAGAATAAATGTGCCAACCGTCCTGAATAGTGGCTTTGATAAAGATAACTGCTTCCTTATCATTTAATTTTTTTGAAGCAACAGTCCATTTAACAGGATCGTGGATTTGAGCTACTGCTCCTGAAATAGCAAAAAATAGTACTGCTATTAGTAATGTTAATTTTTTCATGGAATATATTTGTTTTTTGTATTGTTACAAAGCTATCATTAGCATATTTATTGTTTTTAGTAAACGATAGGCATTGATGGTTTCATCAGCATATTTAATATTAAAAACTTTCTATACAAATCATGCTCTTGCTATAAGACCTTAGGAAATAGCTAAAGTTTAATTTCTTTTAGCAAATTTACTTTTTTGGTCCAATATATTTATCGGAGCAGGGTAAATATTTTGTTGCTTAAAGGACATATTTAATCTCTTGGAGATTGAACTCTTTTATATCATTTGCGATTTGAATCTGTAATAGGCCATTTGAAAGTACTTGTATTATTTTCCCTTCAATTTTTGTTTTATTGACTATATATCTTTTCATCTCATTTCTTCTAAAAAGATTTTGATTGAATGCTAATAGTTGTTGATCTTGATCCTGGTTTTTTAACCGTTTGTACTCTATATCTAAAAATTGATAAAGTTCTGTCGCTAGCGATCGTATGTAATAGGGTTTTTCTTGTTTGGTGATCGATTTTAGTGAGGTAATATGTTGGGTATCGCCAAATGACGTCTGATTTATATTAATACCGATCCCAATAATACTTGTTGCGATTTTATTTCCTTTTATCGTGTTCTCAATTAGTACACCTACTATTTTTTGGTCATTAACATAAATATCGTTTGGCCATTTGATTTGCACTTTTTGGTTGGTTTTTGTTTTTAACCAGTTAAATATTCCGAGACATATGGCGCACGATAAGGTAAATTGCTGATCTATTCTTAAAAAATGCGGGTAAATGAGGATTGATGTAATGATATTTTTACCAGGTTCGCTTTTCCAAATATTACCCCTCTGACCTTTCCCCGCGAATTGTTCTACTGCTAAAATGGCAGAACCTTCGTCCTGTGGCTTGAATTTTGACAAGTTTTCTTTAAAATAATCATTTGTGGATGCCACTCGATCGACAGTAATTACATTTTGACCGATAATAAGTCCTGAAAATGTGTTATTTTGCAAGGTGATAATTTTTTAATTGTATACAATAGTCAAAACTATAATTTTTTTTAATGGATAAAAATAAAAGTTCAGAATTGTCAACGCGACTGTCAGAGGTGGTGGTATATGGAATGCAAGAGAAGAAAGCAAATGAAATAGTGCGATTGGATTTGAGAAATATTAACAGTTCTGTTTCCGATTATTTTGTAATTTGTCATGCAGACTCCCATATTCAAGCGCAAGCAATCGCGAAAAGTGTAGAAGATGAAGTCTATAAAACATTTGGTCAAGATCCACAATATAAAGAAGGCCAGAGTCTTGGCGAATGGTTGATACTTGACTTTGTAGATGTAGTTGTTCATATCTTCAAGAAAGAAAAAAGGGCACTGTATGCGATCGAGGATCTATGGGGCGACGCTCAAATTCAAGACTTTCAAAGTGCTTAATTAAGATAGAAAAAATAGAATTAAAACGATATAAATAAGAAAGAATGAAGAAAATACCAACTGGTAAAATAACCCCAAAACCGCCCAAGTTTAATGTCATGTGGCTTAGTTTTGCTTTGATATTGGTTTTTTTTGCCCTACAATACGTTTTTAGTGATAATTCGGCTAAAAAAATCACGTACAGTGAATTTGAATCTACCATTTTACCAACAGGTGATGTAGAAAGATTAGAAGGTACTAAGAAAAATGATCTTGTACATATTGATGTTTATATCAAGAAAGATCGTTTAAAAGATGAAAAATATAAAAATGTGGCTCCAGGAGCAAATGCATTGTCATTGAACCCTGAAGTAGGCCCTCAATATTACTTTACTGAAGCTTCGGCTGATATTTTAGCTTCAAACTTAAAAGCGGCGCAAGAAAATCTTCCTGCAGGTACGCCGCGATTAAGTGTAAGTTATGAAGATCGTTCTAACCCATGGGCTAATTATTTTGTGACCTTTATTTTACCACTTGTTGTGATGGTATTATTATGGTTATTCTTGATGCGTCGTATGAATGGAGGTGGCGCTGGTGGTGGCGGTCAGATATTTAATATTGGTAAATCTAAAGCACAGCTGTTTGATAAAGAGTCTTCCATTAATATTACTTTTAATGATGTTGCAGGTTTAGAAGAAGCCAAACAAGAAGTAATGGAAATTGTGGATTTCTTGAAAAACCCGCGCAAATACACAAATTTAGGTGGTAAAATTCCTAAAGGAGCATTATTAGTTGGCCCTCCAGGAACCGGTAAAACGTTACTTGCAAAAGCTGTGGCAGGTGAAGCACAAGTTCCTTTCTTCTCATTATCAGGTTCTGATTTTGTTGAGATGTTTGTGGGTGTTGGTGCTTCTCGTGTCCGTGATTTGTTTAAGCAGGCAAAAGAAAAAGCACCATGTATCATCTTTATCGATGAGATTGATGCTATAGGCCGTGCGCGTGGTAAAAACTCCATGATGGGCGGTAATGATGAACGCGAAAACACTCTAAATCAGCTTCTTGTTGAGATGGATGGTTTTGGAACGGATTCAGGTGTTATTATTTTAGCAGCGACCAACCGTATTGATGTATTAGATAGTGCATTGTTGCGTCCAGGACGTTTTGATAGACAGGTTTCTATTGATAAACCCGATTTAATCGGTCGTGAGCATATTTTTAAAGTTCACTTGAAACCATTAAAGTTATCGGAAGAAGTTGATGCTAAAAAACTGTCTGCACAAACTCCGGGATTTGCTGGTGCAGAGATTGCCAATGTTTGTAATGAGGCGGCTTTAATTGCAGCACGTAAGAATAAGACAGAGATTGATATGCAAGATTTTCAAGATGCGGTAGATCGTGTTATTGGAGGTCTTGAGAAAAAAAATAAAATCATTTCACCAGAAGAGAAGAAAATTGTTGCTTACCATGAGGCCGGCCATGCGATTGCAGGTTGGTTCTTAGAGCATGCTGATCCATTGGTGAAAGTGTCTATCGTGCCTCGTGGAGTTGCTGCACTGGGATATGCGCAGTATTTACCAAGGGAACAGTTTTTATATACTACTGAGCAGTTAGTTGATAGTTTGTGTATGACGATGGGTGGCCGTGTAGCTGAAGATATTACATTTGGACGTATATCTACTGGTGCACAAAATGATTTGGAAAGAATCACAAAATTAGCATATGCTATGGTTGCTATCTATGGTATGAATGATAAGGTTGGTAATGTTTCATTCCGTGACGGATCTGAACAATTTCATAAACCTTATTCTGACAAAACGGCAGAGTTAATTGATTCTGAGGTACGTAATTTAATTACTGACGTTTATGCAAGAACAAAACAGTTATTGTTAGATAAACAAGAAGGTTTAGTTGCGATTGCCGAAAAACTATTAGAGAAGGAAATCTTATTTCAAAGTGATCTGGAAGAAATATTGGGAAAACGCCCTTTTGATACAAAAACAACGTATGATGAGTTTGTGAATAGTGGAGATGGTGGCGGTGTTCCGCAAACAGATCTTCCATTAGATGTGTTACCTGAAGAGGCGAGCAGCGCAGAACCAAAAGTAGGTATTAAAGAAGAGGATAATCCAAACACATAAATTTTTAATTCTACAGCGCTTCTGAAAAGAAGCGCTGTATTTTTTATCAATTCCACCGAATGAATGTTAAAAATAGCAGCAGCAAAGAGCAGATGCTTAGCAAAATAAGAAAAGCTCTGTTAGAAAAGACAGAAAATCCACATCCCAAATTTCAGAAGGCACCTTTATATCAGGAGGAAGATGAGCTTGTGGATGTGACCTTTGCACGCGAATTAACAGCAGTAGGGGGGAAGTTTTTGTATTGTGATGGCGAGATTGAACTGATTGAGAATTTGATTAATCTGACGGAGGAAAATAATATTAAAAAGATATTTACCTGGGAAAAAGGAGTTCAAGACCTTTTAAACCCTTACGGTTTTCCTATACATACGGATGAAATTGAATTTGATGCAGCCGATGCAGGGATAACTTCTTGTGAAGTTATGATTGCGCGTAACGGTAGTATCATGGTCAGCAATGCTAATGCATCAGGACGTAGATTGGGAATCTATCCGCCCATCCATATTGTTATTGCAAAAGCCTCGCAGATGGTCTGGGATATTAAAGATGCATTATCCTATATGCAGCGTCGCTACGGTAATGAAATGCCCACAATGGTTTCGACAGTCACTGGACCTTCCCGTACAGCAGATATCGAAAAACGCCTGGTCCTGGGGGCTCATGGACCAAAAGAATTATATGTTTTATTATTAGAGGATCGTTTTTAATTATATGATACAGGAATACCTTTTTTTAACTCCAGTTGCGAGTATTATCTTTGCTTTGACAGTGGCTTCAAGTATCTATAGTTTTTCAAATCCTCAAGTATTGGGAGAGATGATGTTACATCCTTATAGTATATATCGTAAAAAACGCATTTATACTATTTTAACCAGTGGCATGGTTCATAAAGATTGGGGGCATCTCCTTTTTAATATGATCACATTTTATTATTTCGGATTTGGCTTAGAAAAAATATTGATCCAGGTCAGTGATTGGGGGCACCTTCAATTTGCAATCATTTATATTTCCAGTTTAATACTGAGTGATATTCCTACCATTTTCCAGCACAAAAATAATCCGGGCTATTATAGTTTAGGTGCTTCGGGAGCAATCTGTGCCGTTTTATTTAGCTATATCATGTTTGATCCTAAAATGATGCTCGGTATCTTTATGATCATTCCAATGCCAGCTTATATATTTGCCGTACTTTTTCTTGGTTACTGTATTTGGGCATCTAAAAATTCAAAAGACGGTGTCAACCACGATGCGCATTTATTTGGAGCAATCTCTGGAGTGATTATTACCTTGTTGCTCTATCCATGGATTTTTAAACATTTTATAAGTCAATTTTAGCATTATCCTGCCCAGTTCTCGCGGTCTAAGCTTCTATATTGTATTGCTTCAGCGAGATGATGATTCTGGATGTTGGTTTCTTGTTCCATGTCGGCGATTGTTCTAGCTACTTTTAAGATGCGGTCATATGCTCTTGCTGATAAACCTAATTTCTCCATGGCAACTTTAAGGAGCTGTGTTCCCTGCTGATCTATCTGACAGCGTTCACGAACCTGAGTACTGCTCATTTGAGCATTATTATGGATTTCACTATACTGTTTAAAACGTTCGTTTTGAATTTTTCTGGCAGCAATGACACGTTGTCGAACCACGATGCTTTTTTCTGATGTTTCATTAGATACAAGCTCTTTAAATGCTACCGGTGTAACTTCCACGTGGAGATCGATCCGATCCAGTAGTGGTCCTGATATCTTGCTTAAATAACGTTGCACGGTATTGCTTCCACATATGCATTCTTTTTCGGGATGATTGTAATACCCACATGGGCATGGATTCATGGCAGCAATTAACATAAAGCTTGCTGGATAATCGACCGAAAATTTTGCTCTTGAGATTGTAATATTCCGAGACTCCAATGGTTGTCGCATCACTTCAAGTACAGTTCTTTTAAACTCAGGAAGTTCATCCAGAAATAAAACACCATTATGTGATAATGAGATCTCTCCAGGTTGAGGAGTTGCGCCGCCCCCGACCAGAGCAACATCAGAAATGGTGTGATGGGGAGACCGAAAGGGCCTAGTTGTCATCAACGATTCCTTGGCTAAAAGCTGTCCTGCAACAGAGTGAATTTTGGTGGTCTCTAATGATTCTTCTATTGTTAATGGTGGTAAGATCGTCGCTAATCGCTTTGCCAGCATTGTTTTACCTGCTCCTGGCGGACCTATTAAAATAACGTTGTGACCGCCGGATGCCGCAATTTCTAAAGCTCTTTTAATGTTTTCCTGACCTCTAACATCACCAAAATCAGTTTCAGCATGATCGATTTTGTTTAAAAACTCTTCTTCAATATTGATAGCAGTTGGCTTAAGGTCATACTTGTCGTTAAAAAAATCCACTACTTCCGTCAGATTATCAACTCCGAATATTTTAAGATTTGATACAATTGCGGCTTCTCTTGCATTTGTATTCGGAAGAATAATTCCTTTAAAATTATCCTTAAGCGCCTGAATAGCGATTGGTAACACTCCCTTTATAGCTTGAATCTTACCATCTAGTGATAGCTCTCCCAATATCAGATAATCCGTTAATTTGTCCGCATTAATTTGATTAGACGAAGCCAGTATTGCTGTCGCAATTGCAAGATCATAAGCTGAGCCTTCTTTGCGAATATCTGCTGGGGCAAGATTGACAACGATTTTTTGTCTGGGCATGCGAAGACCGCAAGACACAATGGCACTTTCTATGCGCTGTAAACTTTCTTTGACAGCATTATCGGGCAATCCAACAATATAATATCTTGTTCCTGCTGTGATATTTACTTCAACAGCTACACTCGTGGCTTCAATGCCATATACTGCACTACTATAGGTTTTTGTTAACATATAATTGGTCTAACTGATCATTAAAGTTAATAAAAAGGTTTAACTATTTCTTGAGAATTATTTTTTTCCTTTGAAGAACGGCATGAAGTTGTGGTTTTAGATAAGATACATTATATTGTAGTAATTGATATTTATCATATGTCAAAAAATAATTGGTTTTGGCAAACGATTTGCTACTCTATTTGTATTATTAATGAATAGAACGGATTGCAAAGAATTAACATTTAAAGTTTAAGAATATGAATGATACTAGTAAAGTAGTAGTGGCATTATTGGCAGGGTTAGCTGCCGGAACCGCTTTAGGAATTTTATTCGCACCTGATAAAGGAACAGAGACAAGAGACAAGTTAAATGAATCATTAGCAGATTTGGGAGATGCTATCCGTGAACGCGCAGAAGAGCAGTTTGATCAGCTAAATGACTTCAAGGAAAAAATAGTTTCAACCCTTAAAACAAAAATCAATAAAGGGGAAGAAATCTTCGAAGACGAAATAACAGAACACGCGTAAGTGGCTGTTGTTTTAGAGCTTAAAAAAATATTATAGATCATATTATCAGAGGCTAAAAAAGCCTCTGATTGTTAAAATAAAAATAAATGGAAGAAGAAAAATTCTCGCTTAGTGGAACATTCCAAAAGACCAAGGAATATTTAGATTCGCAATTAAATTTAATTCGGCTAAAGACCGTTGAGCGATCTTCCCGTTTGATCGCAAGCTTAATTGTCGATGGAGCAAAAATTATTTTAACCTTATTTATTATATTTTTCCTTTGTCTTGCCCTTGGTTTTTATTTGGGAGAAGTATTAGGTAGTAATTCTTTAGGATTTTTAGCTACAGCCGTAATATTTTTGGTGATACTGTTACTGATTTGTGTATTAGAGCCAAAATTAGAGACCAAATTTATGGATTTATCTATCCGCAGATTCTCTGCAAAATGGGATGATGAATCAGATGAAGAAGAAAATAATTTGAAACAAGAAAACTTAGAAGATGACGAAAAAAAGCAAAATTCATAACCTCGCAGAGCTTAAGGCAGAAATCGCGCGTCTCAAGATTTTGAAGAACGAACAGGAAGCGTATTTAAAGTCTCAAGTTAAATTATTGAATCATAAAATAGAGACACCTGTACGTATTTTTAATGCGCTTAAATCTAATATTCCGGGTGCAAATATCATATCAGGCCTTTTTGCTTCGACAAAAAATAGCGGTGGCACTAACTCAGACTGGGTAACTAAAGCCCTGCGCATTGGTGTGCCTTTTGTTATGAACAGATTTTTCTTTAAAAAAGCTGGTGTTTTGAAAAAGGCTCTTCTTCTGTTAGCTTCGGAAAAAGCTCTTGGTCAGGTTAATCAAGATAAAATTTCAAGTATTATCGAGAAAGTAACAGATTTTATTAAACCAAAAAAGAATAAGAAAAAAAAGGTTGATATGGAGAAGCTTCCAGTAGTAGAAGATCAGGTGAATGAATATGGTATACCTTCCTATAGTGAAACTTATTAATGAGGATAACTGTTTCCTTCAGTACTATTGACCAAAGCCAGATGTTGGCTTTATTAATGAATTGCTGGCGATAGCTATTTTTCTTTTGTCATTCTATTGCTAATAATATTTAGCTGTTTCATAAAAGCTATCCCTACTTATTTTATAAGATGAATTTTTGAATGTTGCAATGACATTTACGATTTCATGATCTCTTGGCTAAACTTTGATCGGTCATACTCCCCACTTAATTTTACTATACTATTGATTACTGCAAGAATAAGATTATTTTTGCAGGATATTTTATTATAATGGGTAAAGACAAACTTAGAAAATTTGCAGAAATTGGTACTTTTGACAACGTCGTAGAACTTGATGCAGGTAAAGCGCTTAAAGGTCAATGGGCTAAAACGCATTTTAAAAATGATAATCCAATTGTTGTAGAGTTGGCTTGTGGAAAAGGTGAATATACTGTCAATTTGGCGAAGCTTTTCCCTGAAAAGAATTTTATTGGTGTTGACTATAAGGGTAACCGGATTTGGAGAGGAGCAAAAACTGCTATTGAAGAAGGTATTACTAATGTTGGATTTCTACGTATTCAGATTGAAACGATTTTAGAATATTTTGCAGAAAATGAAGTTTCCGAAATCTGGATTACATTCCCAGACCCACAACCGCAGGATAGCCGTGAGAAAAAAAGACTGACCAATCCAACTTTCCTAGGCCGTTATAAGTTTGTTTTAAATGATGGTGGATTTATGAACCTGAAAACTGACAATGATGGTTTTTATAATTATACTTTAGAACAGATTGAAATCTTAGGATTGCCTAAACATGTCGAAACAGCAGATTTGTATCATTCTGATTTAGTAGATGAGGTTCTGTCTATTAAAACATATTATGAGAAGAAATATTTGGCTGTTGATAAAAATATAAACTATGTTAAATGGTCATTTGATCAGATATAATTCTTTTCTGAAATGCATTTCATAAATAAGAAGGCTCCATCCGGTTAGGATGGAGCCTTCTTATTTATGCTTCAACTTGCGCTTTAGGAGGAAAGTTTTTATGTTTTCTTTTGCTTATTTTTTCGATGTTGACCGGTTGAGGTATCTTAACATAGTAGCCTGTACCATCATAGGTGCGTTTCAACGGATCTTCTTGGCAAGCTGTTGAGCAACAGCCTTCAAGTTTTTCACCACATTCATCACATTGTGTGAAATGCTCATTGCAGATTGGGCTGGCACAGTTAATCATCTTCGGTGTTTCTTTTCCGCAGTTCTTACATTTTGAAACTACAACAGGATTTACAGAGTTGACATCAACAGTAACCCTGTTATCAAAGACATAACATTTACCATCGAAGTCTTTACCTCCGGCCTCTTTACCATATTTGATAATACCACCATGTAGTTGATAGACATCTTCGAAACCTTCTGCAAGTAATAGCGCTGATGCCTTTTCACATTTGATACCGCCAGTACAGTAGGTTAAGATTTTTTTGCCTTTATATTTTTCGAGTTCTTTAACTTTTTCAGGGAATTCTCTGAAATTTTCAATGTCTAAAGTAACTGCATTTCTAAAATGACCAACATTATGTTCATAATTAGAGCGTACATCAAGAACAACAACATCATCTCGGTCTTTCATTTCCATGAAGTCTTTAGGTTCAAGATGTATTCCTGTTTTCTGAGTGGGGTCAATAATTTTTGGATCCCGTAAACCCGAGTGAACAATTTCGGTTTTGTAACGGCAGTGCATCTTAATAAAAGATGGTTCCGTAACATCGTCTATTTTAAACTCGGTATGATTAAATCTTCCATCGGCATAAAGGGCATCCATATACGCTTGGCAAGACTCTGGTGAACCCGAAACCGTTCCGTTAAGACCTTCGTCTGCAACGATAATACGTCCAACTAAATTTAATGATTTACAAAATTCTAAATGATCTGCCGCAAATTTTTCAGCGTCAGCGATAGGACTGTAGCAATAGTACAGTAAAGTTTGATATTGTGCCATAGTTTTCATTGATACCGCTGCAAACGGCGTTTAATGCAAATGAATTATAGGGCAAATTTAGTTAAAAATTGGAAATTATACAATTTTTAACGTTTTCTCATCGACCTTTGAAGAACAAATATCATGATGAAACATAAAAATAAAACGGTGAAATAAATAATATTCGTCACTTTTTCTTTAATGGCTCTAGTAGGTACTCGAGTCCATTTAATTTTATCTCATATAATGTACCCAATTGAATACCTAGCTTTCCTGGAGGGAAACCTTTTTGGTGGAACCATACCAGATAAGGTTCGGGTAAGTTACAGAGCGTATAGCCTTGGTATTTTCCAAAAGGCATTTTAACGGTTACAAGTTCAGTAAGTATTTCTGGATTCATCATTAGTCTTCGGGATTACCATTTTTGATACGGTAAACAATCATTTTCAGTCCAATTATAAAATGGTTGAACAGATTGGGAATTGTGCCGTAATATTTTTGAAATATGTCATAACGCTCTTTCAAGGATTCGCGGTGCCTTTGTTTGGACATTCCACCAACTAAATAACGTGCAACATGCTGATGGGCATTTACTGCTATAGATGCCTTTTTTGCAGCTTTGATGACCCAATCTATATCTGCACACAATTTGTAATGTAAGTCATAAGGCTCGGCAATAGTGCGTTTGATATAGATTGCCTGGTGACAGATATTCATGCCATAGCGAAAGCTTTTCCAGTTAAAATATGCGGGAACTTTATGTCGACGTTCACCAATTATTTCTCGCTGTTCGTTTATTAAGAAAGTTTCACCGTAAATAATATCAGCTCCTTCACTTACTTCAGCAAGGTTTGCTAATGTTTCTTTACTGTACAACTCATCTCCAGAATTCAGAAATAAAACATAATCACCTGTGGCCAGCGCTAGACCTTTATTCATTGCATCGTAAATCCCTTTATCTTTTTCGGATAAAATAACGGATACTTGTGATCTATATTTTTCGATCACATCCAAAGTTCCATCTGTAGATAAGCCGTCAATAACAATGTATTCTACATGTTTATAGGTTTGACTCACAACAGATTTTAGGGTATGTTCAATATCCCGCACATTATTGTAAACGACTGTAATGATGGAAAATGTGGGGTTATTATACATGTTATTTTTTTAATTCGTTGAGTTTCTTTTTTGCAAAACGGATTCCTCTTTGTAAAAGCGAACCTTTTCTATGGGCATAAAAATACTTAATTGATTGATAAGCTTGGGCATGCTCTTGAATTTCTTGCGGAAATTGTGTTATTTTTTTATTCGCAAGTACAACTTGATAGGTCGTCTCTGCTGCTGTATGTGTTCCGG